>JAFVQD010000006.1 GCA_017504965.1 Bacteroidales bacterium
AAATCCGGATGCCCCAGATATGCCCATATATCCATTGTTTGCAATGGTAGGAGCTGCAGCTGGCGGTGTTATAGCACTGATAGGTCTTCCATTCTATTTCTATGGAAAAGAAAAGATGAACACTTATGGTTCATCACATATTACTTTTGGAAATGAAGACCAGGAAGGCGGCGCAGGATTCTTTGAAATGGGACTCGGGATTCCGAACTTCCTGAGTCTGGATGCCGTTGGAGGCTATAATTTCGGAAAGAATTTCTTTATGGGTGCAGGTGTGGGCTATAAGACTTACCTGACAGCAGGCCTTAGAGACGATGGAGCCACAGCCTCTCTGCCAATATATACAAACTTCCGCTATTCTATCGGAAAGAAACGTGTCGTTCCATATATCGGAGCTAGCTTGGGTTATGACTTTGTAAATAATGGACTTTATTCTGGCTTGGAATTCGGTACCAGAATACGTAAGATACAAGGGACCAGAGGTCAGTCCTGGTGGCTAGGAGCCAAATCAGAATTTATACTTCCAGAGGGTATGACCATTTCGCTTAAGGTAGGAAGGTCATTCTAAACTAAATTACAATTTAACTTAGTGATTAAGTATATCTGAAATGGCCGGATTGATCAAAAGTTATGATTGATATATTTTGAGGCGGTTCGAAGCAAATAAGACTTTGGTAATAAAGCACATACAGATACTTGCTGATAGATTATAGGCCTATTGAAATAGCACTAAGAAGATTTAATCAATCTAACTTTGTCTAATAAAAATTTCAATTATGGACATCAAGAGCTTAATCAATCTTTTCAGAGCACGACTCTTTAACATCAAGTTGTTCGGCAATCTTCGTATAGGATTATACAGGGAGATTTCCATTGAAGAACTCATTGAATTCATCGCCGATTTCCGGAATTTCTGTCAGTCCAGAAACATACAGATTGAGGAAACGGGGACAAAACTCCCACTTCCCGTAAACAGTAATTTCAGTATACTAGAAAGGCTTTGCGAACAGTATTATGTATATGAGGATACTGATAAATTCCAGAAAAAGATCATTCAAGAGGTGAATGAGATAATTGATGAGTTGCGTAGGGATCCAAAAACTCAAAAAGATCTGGAGGCATGGCTAAATGCAACTCAAGATAATGTAGTCTCTAAACTCAGGGCAGCCCACCCAGAATTTAAGGAGGAAGAGATCAGATTGTTCTGCTATATATCTGCCGGATTCACTCCTACGATGATATCAGTTTTGCTCAAAAAGGATAAAAGCGTAGTCTACAACAGAGTATCGCGACTTAAAGCGAAGATCAAGAGTTTAGCGAGAATATAATATCAAACGCCTAAAAATAAAAGACAAGTAAGATGGAAGATTTTATTCTAAGAGAGATAGATCGTCTGGGAGAGATGCTAATGCTGATTGCCCGCAGACTTGGTTTGCTAAATGGCAATACGGCAGATTGTTCCCTGACAGATATCAAGGAAGAATTTGACAAAGCCGAATGTCCGATCGACTTGGATTTAGTCCTGTCACGCGACAATCCCTTAATGTATCTTGTGGAAGAGTGCAAACTCTCCGACCACGCCCTGGAGACGATGATTTACATCATCTATCACTCAGATTTGGACAAAGCTAAAAAGCAGACTCTGCTCTACGATGCCCTCACATATTTGGATGGGAAAGGGTATTTCTCTTTTCTGTTGCATTCACTGGGATAAATTCATTTTATTCTATCTGCAATAGTACTTTTGCAAGTCTCTTTCGTCCTATTATAGGATTAAAGAAATGGCGAAATAATAATGAGATATTTACTATTATCGATAATAACTGTTATCACCATAACACTTCATACCGCTGTTCCGGTCTACGGGCAGTCGGGCAGGACGCTTAAATCGGAGATGGAGGTCATCCACGAAACACTGGGTATGAACTTCGTGTACGACTCGTCCATCGACATCAATATACCGTATCAAGGAAAGGCGATGAAAGAGCTCCTTAAAGGTGGATCTCTTGAGGCCAGTCTCACTACCCTTTTCAACGGAACCGGCATTGAATACGAGATACAGAAGAGATATATTGTCCTGACACAGAAGGAGAAGAAAAAGAGGGCCAGGGAGTTTGCCATCCTCATCACAGAGCAGCGCGACACCATCAATGAGGCCATCATAACTGCCTCGGTGCACTCTCCGGTAAATTCCACCCAGACTGGTCTGGAGAGGATCGACGGCTCCAAACTGAACAGAGGATTCGCATTTATGAGTTCCCCTGATGTCATAAAGACAATTCAGACCCTCCCGGGTGTATCAAGTGGGACAGAACTCCTCTCCGGCCTGTATGTCCGTGGTGGGACAGGGAGTGACAACCTCTACCTGCTTGATGGTGTACCACTCTATTCCGTAGGGCACCTTGCGGGGATATTCTCCAGTTTCAATTCAGATATCATAGACAATATTGATTTCTACAAAAGCGGATTCCCCGCCAGATATGGTGGAAGAATGTCATCGGTGGTCGATGTGGTGACAAGAGACGGTGACTATAGTGATTATAGGGGGAATTTCTCGATCGGCCTTATAGAGGGAAGATTTCAGATGGAAGGCCCCATCTCTAAAGGAAAGACCTCCTTCAATGTGGGACTTAGACGCACCTGGCTTGATATTCTTACTATACCAGGATTTGCCCTCTACAATAAACTGAGAGATCCTGAAACTTCGTCTCACCTCAATCTGAGATACGCGATGACCGACTTTAACGGCAAGATCTCCCATAAATTTTCTGAAGACAATACATTATCCTTAAGTGTATTTGCCGGGCAGGATGTACTCTCCACCAAATCCAAAAGCGACCCCATAGAGAGTAGTGGATTCGAATACAACAACAAACTCGGACTCAGATGGGGCAATATAATGACCTCTCTGAGGTGGAAATATAACATATCAGACAATTTCCGTTCAGACATCAACCTCTACCACGTCCAGTCCAGAGCCAAAGTGGGTATGCAGAATCACTTGATATCTGAAGATGATAAAAGGGTTCGCGAGGAGACAGACGACGACACCAACATTTCAAATGTATTCGATACAGGTCTTAAAGCTGACTTTATATGGTATCCGACAAGGAAACAGGTCATAAGATTTGGGACAGAGACACTATGGCATATATTCTCACCCCAGAGGGTGTCGGAAAGGATTTATTTACACACAGGGGTGGAACCTTTATATAAAAAGAACACAGAAGGGACCACATATCAGGGACTTGAACCCTCCATTTACATCGAAGATGAAATCAGTTTTACAGAGTGGATGTCTGCAAATGTCGGTCTCAGGTATGTAATATTCCTGACCGACGGCAAAGCATACAACCGTCTCGAACCAAGGGCAGCACTCAGATTCCGGCTCAACAGCAAAGTCTCTATCAAGATGTCATACAGCGATATGAACCAGTTCAGCCACAGGGTCAATGCATCCTCCCCTCTGGAGGTTCCGACCGGCTTCTGGATGCCTTCTACTTCAGAAGTGGCCCCGATGCACTCACGCCAATATTCACTGGGAGCATACTTCCATCTTCCGCAAAATATCAGGATAGATGTGGAGGGTTATTATAAGTCTATGGACAATATCCGCGAATATATCGGCATCAGTTCACTCTATCCCCCTCTTGACAAATGGGAGGAGGACTATGTCAGTGGTCAGGGACGCTCATACGGCGCTGACCTTCTGCTTGAGTGGTCAAGCAAAAAGACCTTGCTCTCTTTAGGATACACATTATCCTGGTCTGAAAGATATTTTGAAGAAATTTACGACGACTGGTACTACGATATGTTCGACAATCGCCACAAGATCAACCTCACTGCCACTCAGAAGCTTGGCCCTAAGACCGAGTTCTACGCCGGATGGACATTCCACTCGGGGAACAGGATGACCCTGCCGGATCAGATTCTCGCCAAGCCGGACAGGTACGAAGGTTATGACTACGATTTCGTATACACATCTCCAAACAATGCTATCCTCCCTCCATACCATCGTCTGGATATAGGATTCAATTTTCACAAAACTACCCGCAGGGGAAATGAATCTGTCTGGAACCTCAGCATCTACAATGTCTATTGCCATATGAATGCTATTAATGGTTATGTAATTATGGAATACGACCCGAATCATCCAGGATCTGACCCTGTCTCATCATATTCAGAGATGCAGGGATGGGTCCCCATTATTCCCACATTCAGTTATACCCTCAAATTCCGATAAAGATGAAACGATACAATAATATATTGGCTGCTATTCTCCTCGTGACATTGTCATCGTGCTATAAGGAGATACCCTTCAGAGGGATGGAGAGTGAACATCAGCTTTTCATACAATCCCTCCCTGGTGCACAAGACACCACCGTGTTCTGGCTCCGCTCTACCATCCCAGTCAATCAAGATCTGCTTAAGAAAGATGTTGTGAATCCTAAGATATCTTTAAAGATCAATGGGATAGATACTGAGCTCAGGCCCAATGCAGGAAAATCTTCCACCTTCCCGGATGATGCTTTTTTTTCTACAGCTCCAATAGCTTCAGGTGACAAGCTGGAACTATATGCAGAGGCTGATGGCTTCAAACCTATTTCTGCCCAGACGACGGTGCCCGGGGATTTGGGCGAGATCTCATTATCGTCAGCGATAGTTCCATCTCCGAATCCCGATTATTATGTGGCAGTGTTGGATGACAGAGCGAGCCAAAGCATAGCCACCAAGTGTGCACAATTCAAAGTGACATTCCAGGATCAGCCGGATGTAAAGGACTTCTATATGGTGGAGGTTTCCCAATACATTTATCGCCACGATGGCACATTGCTCCCTTACAGTCAGTCTGTGGCTTACATCGTCCCCAAGCTGGAGACAGATATTTTTGAGCAGGCACAGACAGATGTACTGGTGGCAAACCATTACAGTCCCTGGCAAACCATCGAATATGATCGCGGTGGGGACAGCAAACTGGTGATGTTTTTTGATGACAAAAAATTTGATGGTCTCAAATACACTAAGGAGGTCCTGGTAAACTGTCTTAGCACAGGGGAGAACACCCCACGATACAGGTTCCGTCTGTATCGTGTGGCCGAAGAGCTGTACAAATATGCCAAGGCCTGGGATACAGCCAGAAAAGCGGACTACGCAGAACTACCTTCCACTATTCCACTGATGGCTTACAACAACATTACCGGAGGGAGCGGCATCTTCGCAGGTGTACAAGTGTACGATAGCGGAATAATAGCCTTGCCGATGTCTGAAGATACTACGTTCTGACAAGGGGGTACGCACCCTATAAGTAAGAAATATTTGGCACTTTGACTATTAAGTAGTACTATTGCCATTCATTATGTTCCATTTTATTTAAATAAAAACTGTTATGAAAAAATTTTTATTAAATGTAGTGTTCACCCTTGCGTTTGTAATGATGCTCGGTAGCTGCGGACTTAATTCAAGTTTGACATCAAACACAAATGTAAACCAGACAAATGTAGTTCTATCACAAAAGAATTATCATATAGTAAAGACTGTTCAAGCTACACAATCTTCGATGTATATTTTCGGAATCGGTGGTCTGAGCAAGGCTAACCTTCAGAGAAATGCTGTAGCTGAATTGACCAAAAAGGCAGACCTTACAGGTTCTCAGGCATTGATAAATGTCACTGTCAAGACCTCTGCTGAAGTAATCCTTTTCTATACAAGATATACAGTGTATGCTGAGGGCACTGTGATTGAATTTGATCGCTAAAAGAAGATATATGAAGAAATTGACAAGCATTATCGTTACCGCATTGATGGTAATTTCCGGGGTGGCACTGATCTCATCCTGCAACAAGACCGGTGACTACTGGTTTATGATCGGAATGGAGTACAACACCAAATATCCGGAGAAGCTTTCCCAGTACGACAAGATCTTTCAGGAGTATTACGATCTCAAGGATTCAGAGTTGAAGTTTGCAGATATCTCTGAAAGCGAGGCCACTGAGGCTGCCACTGCGATATTTGACAATATGCTGATCGAGATGGATCAGGTCCAGGTATCCTGGGACAAGGGTGAGTATTATAAGGTAACTTTGATTATGGACCATCCTAAACTGAAGTTTGTTAAAGATAAAATCTACCCCATCCAGTAACATCAGGTTAGTAGAAAAATTCATGGGCCGGCCCCCTTCAGAAAGGGACCGGCCCACTACTTAACCTAAACTTAAACTATGAAAAACTTCATAGTAAAATCTTACAATTTCCGTGCCAGAAGCTAACAGATGCGGAGTTTTGCAAATTTCAAAAGCAATGTTTTCTCCCCTCCCTGGTCAAAATTCACCACTGCCTTAGTGTTCGGAGCAGCCCCTTCGATGGAGCTAATTACCCCATAACCAAATCGATCGTGTTCGACCCTCTGCCCCACCCTCAGGGATGAAACAGGGTCTGCCACAAAATTGGGATCTGCCTCCCTTATCGGGCGTGACATCGCCGGTCTGGGGACCGAGACCCTCTCCACCGGAGTTCTGCGCTCATCCATCGCTCTACCCCCACCTGCAGCCGGCCTTCTGATGAAGGTTTTGGAACGCAGTCCGGACATATTGCCCCAGGCGTCATCATCATCATCATCATCGAACATCCCCGATTTGGGGAGACTCCTCTGCTCCTCTATCACCCTGTCCAGAAATTGCGGGTCGATCTCCCTCAAAAACCTGCTGGGGGCATTGGAGGTGTGCTGTCCCCATTTGAAGCGGGACCCCGCAAATGAGACCGCCAGCCCCTTCTCGGCCCTGGTCATAGCGACATAGAAAAGTCTCCTCTCCTCCTCCACATCGGCCTCGCTTACCGCCCCCACCGATGGGAAGAGGTTCTCCTCCATACCTATTATATAGACGTATGGGAATTCGAGTCCCTTTGAAGAGTGTACGGTCATCAGACTTATCCTGTTTCCATCATCCTTTTTATCCTCCGCCACATCGAGATCGGAGATCAATGCCACATTCTCCAGATATGAACCCAAGGTCACCAGCACACCGGTCTCCCCCATCTCCTCCGCTGCAGCTGTCTGCTCCTCGACGTACTCGTGCACACTATTGAGCAGCTCCTCGATATTCTCCACTCTGGCCTGCGCCTCAATGGTGTTCTCCTGCTTGTAGGAAGCGATCAGCCCCGAGGCATTCACTACTTCGACTGCGATGCTGTATGCATCCTGCGACTCCACTTTCAGCCTGATGCTCTGGATCATATTGGCGAATGCCCTCATCTTGTTCAAGGCGGCTGCCTTGAGGCCAAATTGCTCACATTTATCCGAGAACAATCCCCTCCACAGAGAGCAGTTCTCCGCTTTGGCGGTGTCTGCCAGATATTTGAGCGAAGTGTCGCCAATCCCTCGGGCAGGGGTGTTGATTGCCCTGCGGAATGCCTCATCGTCACCCGGATTGACCAGTAGTCTGAAATATGCCAGCAGGTCCTTTACCTCGGCCCTTTCGTAGAACGAGTGCCCTGCATATATCTTGTACGGGAGATTGCGCTTGCGGAGCATCTCCTCTATCACACGCGACTGCGCATTGGTCCTGTAAAGGACTGCAAAACTGTCGTAAGGGACCTTGTCAGTATATATTCGCTTCGCAATGGAGGCTGCGATCAATGACCCCTCCTCCTGCTCTGTGAAGGCCTTGATCACCTCGATCTTTTCCCCTTGGACCCCTTGCGAGAAGCAGGTTTTCGGGAGCCTGTTGCGGTTCTTCGAGATAACGGAGTTGGCAGCATCCACTATGGTGCGGGTCGAGCGGTAGTTCTGCTCCAACTTGAACTCCTTCGCATCGGGGTAGTCCTTCCTGAAGTTGAGGATATTCTGGATCCTGGCACCCCGGAAGCCATAGATGCTCTGCGAGTCGTCCCCCACTACGGAGATATTGCGGTGCGAGGCAGACAACTTCTTCACTATGAGATACTGTGCATAATTTGTGTCCTGGTACTCATCCACCAGAATATATCTGAAGCAGCCGGCAAGCTCTTCGCACACCTGCGGATGGTCCCTCAGCAGTATATTCATATTCAGCAGGATATCATCAAAGTCCATCACCCCTGAAGCCTTGCATTTTTCTGCATATCGGAGGTAGATGTCGCAAATTCTCCCTTTCTTGGCAGCCATATCATTCTGTACAGCGACGGCATTGTTCATATAGGCTGTCGCGGTCACCAGATTGTTCTTGGCATAGGAGATGCGGGACTGCACATCTGCAGGTTTGTACACCTTCTCATCGAGCTGCAGCTCCTTTATACAGACCTTAATGGCACTGCGAGTATCGGAAGAGTCGTAGACAGTAAAAGAGGGAGGATACCCTATCTTGTCGGCATATTGCCTTAAAAATCTGATGAATATGGAGTGGAATGTCCCCATCCACAGCCTTATGCTCTTCTCTTTCCCCACAAGGGCAGCGATACGCTCCTTCATCTCCTTGGAGGCCTTGTTGGTAAAGGTCAATGCCAATATGGATGATGGCTTCACCCCCTTCTCCAGAAGGTACGCTATCTTGTAGGTCAACACTTTTGTCTTTCCCGAACCTGCCCCTGCTATAATCAGCGAAGGGCCGTCGGTGCACTCCACTGCACTTCTCTGCGCACTGTTCAAACTCTCAAAATCTATTTTACTTTCTCTTCCCATAATTGGTGCAAAACTACCTTTTTTTCGAGCATTTTTCAACAATAATACTTACATTTGTAGATTATTTTAAACATAGGTATAAATGGCAGATTATATCAAATTAAAGAAAGGCTTGAATGTCCCTATGGTGGGGGCTCCTCAGCCTGTAGTTAAAAAGAGTGTAATCTCCGAAGTTATAGCTTTAAAACCTACCGATTTCAAGAATCTGACCCCTCGTCTGCTTGTTAGGGAGGGTGATGCCGTTAAGGCCGGCACACCTGTTTTTGCGGACAAGTTCAGCCCTGAAATCATTTTCGCTTCACCTGTAAGCGGTGTTGTAAGCGAAGTGGTAAGAGGTGAGAAGAGAAAACTCCTGGAGATTCGTATCAAAACCGATAAACAAATCGAGTATATCAAGTATGACCTTCCAAAAGTAGAGGATCTCTCAGCTGAGAAGATTATCGAAGCTTTGAAGAAGAGCGGACTCTGGGTATGCCTCAAACAGCGTCCCTACGGCATCATCCCTAATCCCAATGTAGAGCCAAAAGCTATCTTCGTATCGGGATTCAGCTCTGTCCCTGCAGCTCCCGACTACGACTACGCACTTAAAGATGAGTTTGACAATATACAGTTGGCTATCAATGCACTGAACAAACTCACCAAAGGTGGCGTCCATATGGGGCTCAGCAGGATAAGTGCCAACAGCACCCCTCTTCACAAACTGAAAAACGTGTATTTCCACGTATTCGATGGTCCTCACCCTGCAGACAATGTAGGTGTTCAGATCCACCACATCTCACCTGTAAACAAGGGTGAAGTGGTATGGACAGTAGACCTCCCTCTTCTGGCCGCTATCGGCAAATTCTTCTCAAAAGGAATTTACGATATGAGCAGAACCGTCGCTATCACAGGACCACGTGCCAACGACCCTTGCTATGTAAAAGCAGTAGCCGGTATGTCGATGAAAGATATCGCTGAGTTCGTATCTTCAGAAGCTGACCCCAAACAGTCATATCAGGCAGGGTGCGGTGTACGCTATATCAGCGGCAACGTCCTCACCGGTACCAATGTAGGTGCAGAAGGATACCTTGGTTTCTTCGACTATCAGGTAACCCTTATCACAGAAGGCAACTACTACGAAGGTCTTGGATGGGCTAAGATTTTCAGACCTAAGAAATTCAGCAGCTCACGCACATACTTCTCTTGGCTCACACCTAAGAAAGAGTACAATATGGACTCAAACTACAACGGTGGCGAGAGAGCATTTGTAATGAACAAAGCCTACAACGATGTACTCCCTATGGATATTTATCCTGTCTACCTTCTTAAAGCTATCCTCGCAGAGGATATCGACAAGATGGAGGCTCTTGGTATCTATGAAGTAGTGGAAGAGGACTTCGCCCTATGCGAATACATCTGTCCTTCAAAAATCGATATCCAGTCGATCATCGCCAAAGGTATAGATATTATGTTGAAAGAAATGGCTTAATACGTGTATAATTATGGACATTAGAAAATTTGTAGACAATATTAAGCCGACCTTTGAGAAAGGTGGCAAACTTGGATTCCTGCATTCGACTTTCGATGCATTCGAATCATTTGCATTTGTACCCAACACCGTAACCAAAAGAGGTAGCCACGTAAGGGACTGCGTCGATCTTAAGAGAATTATGATCGTAGTGGTAGTAGCCCTTCTTCCCGCTTTCTGCTTCGGTGTTTACAATATCGGTTACCAGCACTCTCTCGCAGTAGGGGCTGACATGGGCTTCTGGCAGATGGTATGGTACGGTTTCCTTAAAATTCTCCCTCTATACCTCGTATCTTATATCGTAGGTCTTGGTATCGAGTTTATCTCAGCACAGATCAATGGCCACGAAGTGAATGAAGGATACCTGGTTTCGGGTATGATCATTCCACTTATTATGCCTGTGGATGTTCCTCTATGGACCCTTGCACTTGCAGTAGCATTTGCTGTCCTTATCGGCAAAGAGGTATTCGGTGGCACAGGTATGAATATCTGGAACCCTGCACTTATCGCCCGTGCATTCCTCTTCTTCTCATATCCGAGCAAGATGTCTGGTGACGAAGTATGGGTATCTGTAGGTAAAAATGATGTTCTTGTAGACGGATTCACAGGTGCTACACCTCTTGCACAAGCTACCGGCGGTGATTTGAGCTATTCATTTATGGATATGTTCATCGGCCTTATCCCAGGTTCTGTAGGTGAGACCTCCACTATCGCCATCCTTCTCGGCGCCATCATCCTTATCTGGACCGGTGTTGCCAGCTGGAAGATTATGGTTTCAGGTGTTATCGGTGCTTTGGCAGTAGGTTTCCTTGGCAACGCATTCGCTCCAGAGGGATCATACCTTGCACTTCCTGCATGGAATCACCTGGTAATGGGCGGTTTCGCATTCGGTATCGTATTTATGGCTACCGACCCTGTGACTTCAGCTCAGACTGAGACCGGTAAATGGATCTATGGTTTCTTGGTAGGTGCTTTGGCTATCGTCGTTCGTCTGTTTAACCCTGGTTATCCAGAGGGTATGATGCTTGCCATCCTCCTTATGAACACATTTGCTCCACTTATCGACTACTATGTAGTGAATGCCAACATCAACAGAAGACTTAAAAGAGCAACTAAATAATTGACGGATTATGAATACAAATAGTAATACATACACAGTAATTTACTCTGTGATTCTCGTTGTGGTAGTTGCCGTAGTTCTTGCATTTACTGCTATGACTCTCCAACCAGCACAGGAGACAAACGTGAAAGTGGAGACCATCAGCAAGATCCTTACATCTGTAGGTCTTTACGATGCAGAGTCAGGTATGACCAACGATCAGATTCTTAAAGCATACAGCGACAATATCAAAGAGGCTGTCCTTGTAAATGCAGAAGGCAATGTTGTCGGCAAAATGCAGACAGAAGCCAAGAATATCGAACTCAAAGGAAACAGTGATCTCAAACTTCAGTCTACCCTTATCAAGAAGGCAAGCGAAGGTGATGCTGCTGCAAAAGCAGAGATTGCTCTTCCTGTATATATCTTCAACATTGACGGACAGGATGTACCTGTAGTTCCTTGCTACGGAGCAGGTCTTTGGGGGCCTATTTGGGGCTATCTTGCTTTTGAAGGTGATATGAACACTATCGAAGGTGCAGTATTCGACCACAAAGGTGAGACTCCAGGCCTTGGTGCAGAGATTGCAACAAACTGGTTCCGCAACAACTTCACCGGCAAGAAAATCTATAATGCAGAGGGTGAATTCACTTCTGTAAAAGTAGTGAAAGGCGGTGCAGCTGAAGACGACATCAATGGCGTTGACGCTATCAGCGGAGGTACCATCACCTCACAGGCTCTTGAAAAAGCTATCAAAAGCTGGCTTGAAGCATATGTGCCATATTTTGAAACCCTTAAAGCAGTGGAGGAATAGACTATGAGCGATTTGAAAAACACATTCCTTTACCCAATATTTAAAGGTAACCCTATATCAGTACTGGTATTGGGTATCTGTTCGGCACTGGCTGTAACTGTTCAGCTCAAGGGTGCCTGTGTGATGGCTTTGTCTGTAATCGTAGTTACAGGTATGTCAAGCCTTATCGTGTCCCTACTTAGAAACACCATTCCTAACCGTATCCGTATCATCGTACAGCTCGTAGTGGTAGCTATGATGGTTATCCTGGTAGACCAGGTACTGAAAGCTTACGCATACAGCGTCAGCAAAACCCTTTCGGTATATATCGGTCTTATCATCACCAACTGTATCGTTATGGGTCGTATCGAAGCATTTGCACTTGGCAACAAACCACTTGCTTCATTGATTGACGGTCTTGGCAATGGCGCAGGTTATGGTCTTATCCTTATCATCGTAGCTTTCTTCCGTGAACTTTTCGGATCAGGCACTTTGTTCGGTTTCAGAATCATCCCTGAATCATTCTATGAACTTGGTTATATGAACAATGGTCTTATGATTCTTCCTCCGATGGCACTTATCCTTCTGGGATGTATCATCTGGGTACAAAGAAGCATTCAGAAAGATCTACAGGAAAAATAACAACTAACTCAAATCTAATATGGAATACATTAGCTTATTCGTAAAGTCAATTTTTGTTGACAATATGATATTCGCCTATTTCTTGGGTATGTGTTCATACCTGGCGGTATCTAAAAATGTGAAGACAGCGACAGGTTTGGGTCTGGCTGTTATCTTCGTACTACTTGTGACTCTACCTATCAACTACCTTCTTAATGAGTATGTCCTCAAACCTGGCGCACTTGCTTGGGCTGGCATGCCCGATGTGGATCTGAGCTTCTTGAGCTTCATCATCTTCATTGCGGTAATCGCCGCTATCGTACAGATCGTAGAGATGGTGGTAGAGAAATTTGCCCCTGCCCTTTACTCACAGCTCGGTATCTTCCTCCCCCTTATCGCAGTAAACTGCGCCATCCTCGGTGCATCACTATTTATGCAGGAGAAAGACTTTATCAATGTGGGTGAGGCAACCGTTTACGCCCTTGGTTCAGGTATCGGCTGGTTCCTTGCTATCGTAGCACTGGCTGCCATCAGAGAGAAACTTACCTACTCACATATCCCTGCGCCTCTACGTGGTCTTGGTATCACCTTCATCACCGTAGGTCTGATGGGTATTGCATTTATGACATTTATGGGTATTCAACTATAATAAGGAGGATAAATTATGACAATGACAATTCTTTCATCAGTTGTAGTGTTCCTGATTATCGTCCTTCTATTGGTTGCACTACTTCTTTTCATCAAAGCAAAACTTACCCCTTCAGGTACAGTTAAAATCGACATCAACAACGGCTCAAAAGAGATCGAGGTTACCCCTGGCGGAAACCTTCTCAACACCTTGGCTGAGCAGAAAATTTTCCTTCCATCAGCTTGTGGTGGTAAAGGCAACTGCGGTCAGTGCAAATGCCGCGTAACCGAAGGTGGTGGAACTATCCTCCCTACAGAGGTCGGTTTCTTCAACAGAAAACAGATCATGGACAACTGGAGACTTGGTTGCCAGGTGAAGGTTAAAGAGGATATGAAGGTTATCGTTCCTGAATCTGCACTTAGTGTAAGAAAATGGGAATGCGAAGTGGTTTCTAACCACAACGTAGCTACATTTATCAAAGAGTTCGTGGTTAAGCTTCCTGAAGGGGAACACCTTAACTTCCGTTCAGGTGGTTATATCCAGGTGGATGTACCTGCTTGTACCATCAACTACAGAGATATCGATGTAGATCCTGAATACAGAGAAGACTGGGAGAAGATGGGTGTATTTGACCTTCAGATGGTTAACCCTACCCCTACCCTCCGTGCCTACTCTATGGCCTGCTACCCTGCAGAGGGTGACATTATCAAACTTAATGTCCGTATCGCTACCCCTCCTATCGACAGGGAGACACGCAAATTTATGAACATCAACCCTGGTATCTGTTCATCTTACATCTATTCACTCAAACCTGGTGACAAGGTGACCATCTCAGGTCCTTACGGTGAGTTCTTCTTGCCAGACAATCTACCTGAAGAGCAGGAACTTATATTCGTAGGTGGTGGTGCCGGTATGGCTCCTATGAGAAGCCACATCATGCACTTGTTCCACACTGAGAAGACTACCAGAAAAGTTAACTTCTTCTATGGTGCACGTAGCTTGAAAGAGGCATTCTATCTTGAAGATTACCACGCTATCGAGAGAGAATTCCCTAACTTCAAGTTCCACCTGGCACTTGACAGACCCGATCCAGAGGCTGACAAGGCTGGTGTACCTTACGTAGCAGGCTTCGTTCACAATGTTATGTATGAGACATACCTGAAAGAACACGAAGCTCCCGAAGATGCACTTTACCTGATGTGTGGACCTCCAATGATGGTTTCATCAGTAGTTAATCTGCTTGACAGCCTAGGAGTCGCTCCTGAAAACATCCTTTACGATAACTTCGGAGCATAACCATAAAGCTATAACGACAAACTCCCGACTTCTGTGTTAGAGGTCGGGAGTTTTTGATGAAAGCAGGATTGTATCTACTCTGCTATCAGTACAGGGTGCTCATCTTCGTAGCACCACATATTGAGAATAGTGATTTCGAGATCTTTTTGGTTGGATGCTGAGAAGTGTATGGTAGAGAATGGAGGGATGACCTTTTTGCCACTACCATTCACACTGATAACAAATGGGAAAGAGGAGTTGTTTGTGTATTTGTAGCTATTCTTTTTCTCCCCTTCAGAGGTAGTCTCCATATCGACACAGGCTTCAAACAAAGAGAGAAGAAGATGCTCGGTAGACATAAACATATTGTCTGTATAGGCGATAGTCCTACCCTCGAGAAGAGCCTCTTTAACACCTTCCTGTGTCCTCTCATCGACAAGAACAAGTGTCATAGGACGGAATCGCTCTATCTTGCTGTCGTGACCGAATGTCCTGAAGTCCTCACTAATGATACCGTGCTCATCACTGTTTGCAAACATAGGTAATTCCTTATCTATACACCAGGAAACCACTCTGGGATAGAACTCAAAGTGATTGACCACCTCGATACCGTCAATCATATCTGCATCAAACACTCTCTGCTGGAACTCTGTTACCAGACAGGTATCCACAGCCCAGCCGGGATGATTGAACAGGATGAAAGCATTTTGTTTACGGGCATTCTGGATAGCCACAAACGGGTCGTCATCGGGGATCAGATTTGCATCCTCCACAAATAGGGCATTGAAGTGACCGATAACCCCTTGTTTACGTGTAATCTCTGTACCACGGACAAGCATCAGTCCGTATTTGTCAGCAGATGGCTTGGCTATCTCGTATGGGGTATTGAAGTCGCCACCCACATATTTCTTATGTGGAAGATACTCGATATGATCTGTGATGGCTATCACATCCAGACCATCTCTCCACGCCTCCTGTACCCTGTAGGTAGGCCACACATCACCATCTGAAAAAACTGTATGAAGATGGAAGTCTCCTTTAAGCACCTCATATCCATCCACATCAGGAATTACCACCTCCTGTCTTGACTCTGTCCTCAACTCAGGAACATAAATCTTATTCACATTCTGTGCGATCAGTGCAGAACTGCCAATCAAAGCAGCCACACAAAAAAGTAAAATACGTCTCATATAACTATAGTTTTAAACATTTCTTATTCTCCACCCCTGCGGCCACAGATTATTTGATCTGTTACCGATATTCTTCACGAAGCCAAGAGGTATCCCCCGATAAGTCACCAACAGGTACCCTTTAGCCTCACCAGGGAAAGCAAGTGTCTCCCTCCTGAGATACCTCAATGCATCCTCCAGCGACAGCTCTACCTCCGGGAAAACGCCCCTTTTGAGCGCTTCGCACAATGCAATATCCCCCTCCGGAACAATACTGCGTCCCTTCGCCCCCTCCATCACAGTAGCAGCCGCGCATCCGGCTGATACGGCACGAAGATGGCTCTCTGCATATATCATATCAACAGCCGCTTCAGCGGGATAGGCCTTCACCAAATCCCCTTTGCGGTAACATACATATCCATCCTTTACAAATTCGAGCCCCTCTTTATATGGTTTGACAGATGCTCCGCGCAACGGGTCCTTGATCACTGCGTGCTGCTCTGCCCCATTTTTCCTGACTACCCCGAAGAAAAAACCTTCACCGTACTTTTCCCCTGGGAAACACTGCTCGGAGTACAGCACCTCACCTCCAAGTTCAGACGCTATCCAACTGAGATTTTCCCCATTCTCCGAGCTGTTATAGGTGCAGGTCGAGTAGATCATCACCCCTCCGGCTCTGAGTGCAGGCCAGATATCTGCCACTATCCTCTTCTGACGTGCAGCACATTGGGCAACACCCTCCACAGACCACTCGGCACGTGAAGCGGGATCTTTTCTGAACATCCCCTCACCTGAGCAGGGTGCATCCACCACCACCATATCGAAGAAGCTGCCAAAGGGCTTGAAATCTGCAGGGTCATTGTTGGTAACCACCACATTCGCCCCACCCCATTTGGCCATATTCTCCGCCAGGATGGTAGCCCTGCTCCTAATCACCTCGTTTGACACTACCATTGCCCCAGGGCAATCCCTGAACATAGAGACCAGGTGGGTAGATTTTCCACCGGGAGCTGCGCAAAGATCGAGGATACGGAATTTTCCATCTGCACTCTCCCGCAGCACCTCCTGATAAAGGGGCAATCTGTTCTCAATCGCCATCGAGGAGCCCTCCTGCACATAGTAGGCCCCTGCGTGGAAAAAGGGATCGAGGGTAAAAGTGGGCCTTTGGGCCAAAACCACTCCGTAGCGCGAGCGTCCCTCCATCCTCACCTCGGTGTCTATCGGGAGATCCAGCTGCGCACCAGGGTCCTGTATCTTGGCAGGATTGACCCTGACAGTAGTGGGAGAGGTACCATTAAGCAATTCGGAGAGTCTCCCTGCTTGGGGCTCTCCGAACTCTTCTTTTATTCTGTTAAGGAACTCTATCGGTAAGATATTTTCCATTATATCGTCGTAGGCATTTGGCCGTTGAAGGCCTGTTCCAATTGGTCTGTTATTTTATCCACCATCTCCTGCAGTTTGCTGCCGATCATCATCTTGGCCATAGTGGGGAGCTCTGTCTGAAGTTCGACATTGAAAAGGGTGCTGTCAAGCCCTACAGGGGACATATGGAACTCAAATTTGAAGGGGAATGGAAACTTTCCGGTCTCTTTGAATGAGACAAGGGAGTATGGAATCCTCTGATCTACCTGCAGCCCCATTTCTATCCCCTGAGCCGAAGCCACCACACTATCTGCCTCCACCCTCACCTTATCTTTCATATCTGCAGGGAGATTCTCAGCAAACCTTCTCAGGTCTGAAAAGAGTGTATAGAGCACCACCGGTGGGTGCTTAACCACCAAATCTCGCCCTTTAACCTGAGTAGCGCCCATAACTACAGATCTCTACCCCAGGTATCAGGTGAAAATCTCCACTCTCTGAGCATCTCCACATCTGCTGCTGAGATATAATCAGATGCTACAGCCTCATCAAGAAGTGTGTCATAGTTTGACAGAGTGTAAAGCTCTACATTTGCATTCTCGAAACCCCTTCTTGACTTGTCGAAGTTATATGAGAAGATAGCTACTGTACCCTCGATGATGGCTCCATTTTTCTGAAGTGCATCCACAGCCGCAAGACTGCTGCCTCCGGTAGAGATCAAATCTTCGATAACAACCACTTTTGCACCGTGAGGAAGGATACCCTCCACCTGATTCTGAAGACCGTGGTCTTTAGCAGAAGAGCGGACATAGATAAATGGTTTGTTCATCATCTCTGCTACGATAGCACCATAGCCGATGGCACCTGTAGCGATACCTGCGATGATCTCCACATCAGAGTAACGCTCTTCGATGATAGTCTTGAAATATTCACAAATCTCACGTCTTATGGCAGGATAAGAGTAGATTTTTCTATTGTCACAGTAAATGGGTGATTTCCAACCTGACGCCCAAGTGAAAGGTTTTTCTGGGCTTAATTTCACAGCCTCAATCTCCAATAGATGTTTGGCTACATTTTTCTCTATAGAATTCATACAATATATCTTTTAAAACACACAAATATAGTAAAAAAATCATACTTTTGCCAATAGTAAAAATAGCGGTGATGTATCAGATATTTTTTGACCAGAGGTCCATTGTCATTTGTCACAAGGGATACAAGTGTCCTGACGGCCATAAATCTGTAATTTTTGTAAATTCAGAGAATTCAGACCTATCTGAAATCCCCTCTCTGCTCGATACATCCAAACATATATCTACACTGTATATTCCATCTGAAGAGCCCGAAGAGACATTCAGAAGACTCTCAGCCCACTTCACAGAGATACACGCCGGAGGGGGTGTAGTGGAGAATCGGGAAGGTCAATATCTTTTCATCTTCAGGAACGGAGTATGGGATCTCCCCAAAGGGAAACAGGAAGAGGGTGAAGATATCGCTGTCACAGCCCTCCGAGAGGTGGAGGAGGAGTGCGGAGTGAGGAACATCGAACTGAAGGATCCTATCTGCATCACATATCACACATATCACAGGGATGGGAAATTCTACCTCAAGCACACCCACTGGTACAGGATGTATGACCCCATAAGAGAAGAACTCAAGCCCCAGCTTGAAGAGGATATAACATCTGCAGTATGGGTCAGAAGAGAGGATCTTCCAAAATGTCTTGAAAACACTTACCCATCCATAAAAGAGGTAGTGGGGAGGTTATAGACTATCTCAGATCATTTACCACCACATCGGGGAATTTAGCAGCATCAAACTCGAAGAAAGAGGGCTCTTTCCGCCCCGCCTCAGATATCGATTTGATATCTGCCTTGAACATATCTCCGGATCTGGATATATAGCAAATCGACTTTACAGAGTAGTCAGCCTGCGATACCACTACATAGACTGAAGTGTGGTCAGCGCTCTCACTTTTGGGTCTGAGTACTACTTTATAGCAGGGGATACCACCCTCATCTGTCACCTCTGCCACATCATCATAAGTATAGGCATAGGGACCATTTTTCAGCACAGCAAAAGGGTTGTCACTGATATTGGCATCATACTTATTATGCCCTACCACAGCCACCTCTGAGACACTCTTGTCATACAGAGCCTTATACTCTCCATTGCAGTAGATGTCGGAAAAATAGGTCTTTACCAGAAACATATCACCCTGAGAGAAGAACTCTCCGTCGATGGCAAACTTGGTCCCTCCGTTCTTATCCAAAATGGCAAAGTTATAAGTGGCATACAGACACTCATAAGAGACGATTTTCTCTGTATACCTGTCAATTACATCCTTAGTGTTCTCTCCCTTAACAAAAGGGGAGATGAATGCAAACAGCAATATGGCCAAATATCTCATCATAGTCCCAAAGTGGTAAAAATGGCTTCGAGAGCATCCACATTTGTCACCCTTACCTGACGAGGCTTGCTACCCTCCGAAGGCCCCACTATACCTGCCTCCTCCAGCTGATCCATAATACGGCCGGCTCTGTTGTAGCCAAGGTTCATCTTCCTCTGGATAAGTGATGTCGACCCCTGCTGCTCTCTAACTATCAGACGGGCCGCCTCCTTGAACAGATCGTCCCTTTCATTGGAACTGTTCACCTTAATGGCCGGAGAACTGCCATCCTCTACCGGAGTATATTCGGGCAATAAGTATGCCATTCCATATCCTGCCTGACTGCTGATATGTTCTGTGATCTTCTCCACTTCAGGTGTATCGATAAATGCACACTGCACACGGGTAGGCTCACTGCTTCCAGTCATAATCAGCATATCACCCCTACCGATAAGCCTGTTGGCACCTGTCTGGTCCAAAATGGTCTTCGAGTCGATGCTCGACATAACCTTGAACGCTATTCTCGCAGGGAAGTTTGCCTTGATCGAGCCTGTAATGATATTGGTAGTAGGTCTCTGAGTGGCTATTACCAGATGGATACCGATAGCACGGGCCAGCTGAGCCAGACGGGCGATAGGCTCCTCCACATCCCTTCCTGCTGTGATAAGGAGGTCCGCAAACTCATCTATGATGACCACGATATATGGCATAAAGTCGTGCCCTTTCTCCGGATTGAGCTTGCGTGAAAGGAATTTCTCGTTATACTCTTTCACATTTCTCACAGAGGCAGCCTTCAGAAGATCATACCTTCTGTCCATCAGTTTGCATAGAGAATTCAGGGTATAGACCACCTTGTCTGTATTTGTGATGATAGCATCATCCTCATCGGGCATTTTGGCGAGATAGTGGTCGTTGAGTGGCGCATATAGTGAGAGCTCCACCTTCTTGGGGTCCACCATCACAAACTTCAGTTCGGCAGGGTGTTTCTTATATACCAGTGATGTAATGATAGCGTTGAGACCCACAGACTTACCCTGACCGGTAGCACCTGCTACAAGCAAGTGAGGCATCTTGGCCAGGTCAAATGTAAATACCTCGTTGGAGATGGTGCGTCCTATGGCGATAGGGAGATCGTATTTACTGTTTCTGAACTTAGGATCCTCCAGAACAGACTTCATAGAGACCACACTCGGTTTGTCATTCGCCACCTCTATACCTATAGCATTAGTACCTACAAGGGTCACCACACGGACACCTGTAGCAGCAAGAGAGAGTGCGATATCCTCTTCCAGCCTCTTGATCTGTGAGACCCTGACACCTGGGGCGGGAACCACCTCATAGAGGGTGACAGTAGGGCCGATTCTGGCTGAGATTTTCACTATGCTGATCTTATAATCCTTAAGGGTATTTACGATCTTCTCACTGTTTTTGTCCAGCTCCTCTTTAGAGACCTCATACCACTGGGCCTTATAATCATCCAGAAGCGCAGTAGTGGGGAATTTGTATCGGGAAAGTGACAGACGGGGATCATACCTCTCTTTCCACCTCTGGTCATCGTCAAATGAGACCTCCTGACCCGGGATCACCTCCAATGGTGGGAGTTCCGGTTCCAAAACAGGCTCCACATCCGGCTCCGGAATCACTTCAGCCTCCTGATCTGGTGCAGGCTCATCCTCCATTTCTGTCTCCGCATCAGGTATCTCCAGATCCACCACTTCGAAGACCCTCTCCTGTGGAGTATCAGGGACCACTACAGGCTCATCCTCCAGCTCCACTTCGGTCTCCTTCTCTTTTTTCACCTTCTGAGGTCTCTCTTTAGGGACCATCCTGTCAAATAGTGCATTGATCTTGTCCACCACTTTATCATTGAGAAGGACTGCCCACAACAGGAGGAGAAATACTATGACACCACCTGCACCGAAAACACCAAGCATAGAGCAAAGCCATTCGTTAATGTAGTGTCCGTATGATCCTCCGGCACCCTCTCCGAAAACAGCCACTTCACCGAAGAGTGAAAATATGAAAGAGAAAGTCATCGAAAGGACGATGCTCCCCATAAGTGTAAGGACAAAAAGTCTTACCAGATTTATCTCCTTTTTCTTGAAACAGAAGACAGATACCCCTCCGAAGAAGAAAGGTATAACGAAAGCACCCAGACCAAAAAGTTTGGAAACCAAAAAGTTCGACCACACAAAGCCCAGTTTTCCCCCACCATTCTTCGCCTTCACCACATTGTCCATCATATTGTCCTGAAACAAAAGGCTCTGGTCATTGTTCCAGGTAAAAAGGTATGTGATAAGTGAGTAGAGGGTAAAAAGGGTCAGCAGGGCGAATGCTGCGCCGCAGACAAATCTCAGTACTTTCTTCGTCTCTTGGTTCATTATTTTTTCCAGCGTTTTTTACCGTTTTTGTTTCTGTTATGTTGGTTTCTTGGCTGCCCCTCCTTCTGACCCATAATACCGGGACGGTTAAATACCTCCTTGTCGGAGATGGAGTCAAGATGGATATGTTCGGGAACTATCAGCTTCCCTTTGGAGAGGATCCTGATATCGTTATAGATGGTCTCCTCAGAGACTGTATCCTTATTCCAGATAAGATACTGCTGTCTCATATAAGAGGCGAGGGCCTTTATCATCGCATCCTTGGTCCCGTCATCCTCTTTAGAGGCGATAACATCTATCATATTCTCTATATTGCGGCCATAATGTCTGGCCCTGATAGGGGTCTGATTGATCTCCATCGGATCGGGTTTGGAGGTGATGATATCCCTGGTGGGGATCTCATAGGGTGAGTCTATATCTATATCGAAATCTGCGATGATCTGTACGTGATCCCAGAGTTTGTGTTTGAAATCCTCGATATCCCTCAACTGGGGATTGAGTGTTCCCATCACACCCACTACGGCCTGGATCTGCTCGTTACGTTTGTCCCTGTCGGGAATATCCCTGACATACTCCACCATCTTCTGGACATTTCGTCCATATTCAGGCATAAGAAGTTTCTTCCTCTGGGTATTATAATCTTTATCTTTCTCTTCCATAAGAACAATATTTTATCAGCCTTGGCACTCGTGATGGTCACATCCGTCTCCCGAATCTGCCACCTTACCTTCAAGATAATTTTTAATCAGTTCATCCACCGGGCCCGAACACCCTCTCACTACTGCGATATTATGGCTTTCAAGCACATTTTTGGCACCCTGCCCCATATTGCCGGCAAGCATTACCTTTACACCCATCTGCTCCAGCACCGAAGCGATATTAGACTTGCATCCGCAACCTTGAGGGGAAGGGAGTGTCTCAGAACCCACAACCATCTGATTTACTACAGTATATACAGTATAATATGCACAATGGCCAAAGTGGTCATCCACCACGCCGTCACGAGTAGGGACGGCTATTTTTAAGCTAATCAGTTTCATCTTACAAATGTAAGAATTTTTCAGATAAAAAAAGAGGACTTTACTTGAAGATCAAAGTAAAGACAGTCATCCTCTCATCGCTACGGGAGAGGTTGATGGAGCCGTGGTGAAGACGCATAATCTGACGTGAAAGACTTAGACCTATACCGGTCCCCTCCTGTTTGGTGGTGAAAAATGGGACGAAAATCTGCTCCTGACTTTCACGACTTATAGGGCGGCCATTATTGGCGACATCTATCACTACACTTTCGCTCAGGTCGATAGTGGCGGTGATCTCCACTTTGGATGCCTCTGCCTGGATGGCATTCTTTATCAGATTTACAAGAATCTGCGCTATCTGGTTTTCATCTGCATAGAGAAGGATATCCTCAGTTTTCTCTATATACAGACACTGCACACCACTACCGGCTGCCTGTTCGTGGGTAAGATTGAGTACCCTCTCCATAAGCTCCTTCAGGTAGAATGCCCTCTTGACAGGGAGTGGGACACGGGTCAGATTACGATATGACTCCACGAACTTGATTAGCCCCCTTGAAGAAGAAGATATAGTCTGCAGGCCTGACTTGAGTTCTTCGTATCCGGGCTGCCCGGAGAACCCCTCCACCTCCTGTGTAAGGGTCTGGCTCAGTGAGGCGACCGGAGTGACTGTATTCATTATTTCGTGAGTCAGGACCCTTATCAGCCTGTTCCAGGAGATCTCCTCATTCTGCTCCATCTCACCGGTAACATCATTGAATGTTATCACTTTTACATTTTTGCCACCTATACATTCGTTGGATGCTGTCAGAAGGATACTCTTCTGCCCCCTCTCGTCATAGAAACTCGCACGGCTCTCTCTATGGGAGTTCACATCCCTGAAGGCACTGTAAAGCGCCTCATCGATGTTCTTAAGCTGACGGATGTGCCCCAGTGCAGGTAGGCCGAGGGTATCATTGGCCGCTTTATTGGTGTATATCACCTTTCCATCCTCCTCTACCAGGATACCTGTCCTGACGTGGTCGAGCATCTGACCGTAGAAACGCTCCTGCTCCAATATTTCCGACCGCTCCTTTTCATATATGCCACGAACTCTATTAAGGGTCCTGTTTATCTTCCCACCTATTTTCTTTTTCTCATCAAATCTGAAATTGAGCTCACCATCCTCCATAGCATCAAGCATATAGGAAACTTTCCTATGCACCCTGCGGGTAAAGTACCAGGCAGAGAACCCACCTGCCAACAAAGCCGCCCCGAGGGCCGTAAGTATGATATGGAGGGTAGTCATCAAATATTATATTTTTTCAGTTTGGAGTAGAGTGTGGGACGGGATATGTCGAGCGATTTTGCCACCAGGGAGAGATTCCCGCTGTAGCGTTCCATTGCGGAGCGGATAGCCCTCTCCTCTGCCATATCCAGAGTCTCCTCCACCGGAGGGACGGATGAGAGTGGAGGTGTATTGCCCATAGGGGCCAACTGCAGATCAGAGCAGGTGATCTTCTCACCTTCTGAGAGTATCACAGCTTTTTCGATAGTATTCTGAAGTTCTCTGATATTTCCGCTCCAGTAGTTTGAGAGGAGCATTTTTTCGGCCTCAGGCTCTATGGAAGTGACTTCACGGCCATATTTCTGAGCATATCTCTTTATAAAATGGTGGGCCAGAGGGGATATCTCATCTGTTCTCTCCCTAAGAGGGGGAAGCATCAGACGCATAGTGTTGATCCTGTAGTAGAGGTCCTCACGGAACTCACCTTCACGCACCATCTTGTCGAGATCCTTGTTTGTGGCACATATCAGACGTACATCTATAGGGATACTTTTGGTATCACCGACCTTGGTCACCATCCTGTTCTGGAGAACCCGCAGCAGCTTGGCTTGAAGATGGAGGGGGATATTACCTATCTCATCCAGAAACAGGGTACCCCCATCAGCCATTTCGAATTTGCCGACTTTATCTGCGTGTGCATCTGTAAATGCACCTTTTACGTGTCCGAACAGTTCGCTCTCAAAGAGTGTCTCTGTGATCGCCCCTGCATCCACACTCACCATAGGTTTGCCCGAACGGGCACTCAGTCGGTGTATCTCACTGGCCAGGACATCCTTGCCGGTACCATTTTCCCCGGTTATCAGGATGGTAGCATCGGTAGGGGCTACCTTCCCTATAGTGCGGGATATCTGCTCCATTCTGGGTGAATGGCCCCACAACATCTGTGTCGAGGGAGAAGATACACTTGCAGACCTCCCTTTACTCACCTTACGGTGATTCTGGGCTGCCCGTGTGAGAATATCCACAAGTTTGTCATTGTCCCAAGGCTTGACGATAAAATCGAATGCCCCCCGTTTCATCCCCTCGACAGCCAGCTGGATATCAGCATAGGCTGTAAAGAGTACCACCTCCACAGAAGGGAACGACCTCTTTATCTCCCCCAGCCAGAAGAGCCCCTCATTTCCGGTATTGATATCGGTATGGAAATTCATATCGAGGAGAACTGCATCGGGGGAGAACTCCCCCATTTTGGAGAGGAGTCCGTTAGGAGATGATATAAGCTCCACATCAGAAAAATGGCGGGGGAGCAATACCTGAAGTGCTCCCCTTATGCCACTATTATCGTCCACTACCAGAATTTTCGCCTTTATCTTTGACATAATAAAATTCAAATCTTCCGCTAATATAGTAATATTTACTCACTCCTCAACGACTCTACCGGGTTTTCTGTAGCTGAGCGGAGGCTGGTGACTGTCACTACTGCCGCCACTATCAGCGCCACTGCCGCTCCTGCTGCAGCAAATACCCACCAGTATATCGGAGAACTGTGTGCAAATGTACTATAATAGAAGTCTATGATAAAGTATGAGATCGGGACAGCTATCACGAAACATACTGCGAGCATCTTGAGGAATCTCATATTGAACATCTTCAAAATCTCACCGACTGAGGATCCCAATACCCTCCTTACCCCTATCTCCTTGCGTCTGTACTGGGTCTCGAAGACCACCAGACCGAAGACACCCATCAGAGATATGATGATAGCGATCAGTGTAAACAATGTAATCATCGTTGTGAGATCTTTCTCCTTCCGGTACTGCCGTCCAAGCTCCTCATCGAAGAACCGAAGTCTGAAACGGTTCAGGTTTGCCCCTGGATTGAATTTGAGGATGGTGTTGTTTACAGTGGTCTGGACATCCTGATACGAAGCACCGGGTGATGTCCTTATATAGAGATGTGTCAGATCCCACCAAGGATTTTTCCCGAATATATAAAAGGCAAACGGATTCAGTTCATATTGCAAAGGACGGAACTGGAAATCTTCACAGAATCCGGCAATCTCTGTCTCTGCGCTGTGACCATTGACCTTGTCTTCCAGAGTGAAGCCATATTTCTCTTTGGCTATCTGGTTAAAGATAAAGACTCCGTGCTCACTTTTCTCATCTGCGGGGGTAAAATCACGTCCCTCCACTATATCAATACCCATAAATTTCAAGAAATTCCACGACACAGGGTAAGCGTCAATATTGATCTGTTCCCCTTTGAAGGTCCTCCCCCAACCCATACGGCTGCTGTTAACCAGTGGCCCTGCAGCCCAGGCGACATCCACTATATCAGGATCTTTGAGGAGTTCGTCTGTAAAAGACTCCCTGTCAGAAGTCGCAACACCGACATTGGCAGTAAGGAGATACTCCTTGTCAAATCCCATATCGTAATTCATCATATAGCTGTGCTGCATCTTGATAAACATAGCACATATCACAAAGGCGATGGAGATGACAAACTGCAGAGAGATCAGTGTATAGCGTAGCCCTTTACCCTTCGCTGTAGAGCCGAACGCCCCTTTGATGGCAAATGCCGGGGAGAACGACGTGATATAAAGTGCAGGATATACGCTTGAAGCAATGGTCATCAGGAGTGCTGCCGCAATGGTTATGCATATCACAGGGATATTGTGGTCAAAATCCAATGTGCAGGTGATGAGATTTGCATAGGTGGAGCCCTTGAACAGCACCACGACAGCTACAGCAGCACACAATGAGACCATCACCAGAATACCCGATTCCACCATCAGCCTACCCACAAGTGCACCTCTGCTGCTTCCCAGAATCTTCCTGGTATTGACACCTTTGATCCTCATAGGGATCTGCGCGAAGAAGAAGTTCACAAAGTTTATGAGGGTTATGACCACAATAAGGATGGCTACCGCCAATAGGGTAAGGGTAGTGGTCCTGTTGCCGCTGCGCCCTGCAGGGACATCGATCTGCTTATTGTAATACATATCTTTCACAGGGAGTAGGGTGGCAGTCGAACGGTCGATCTGATCATCGATCTCACTCTGGTCTAAGCTGTTCCTTACAGACTCCGGAGCAGAGGCAATACGTTCGCCCCAAATCCCCTCTACCACTTTTCTTGCATGTGTTTCAAATGCCTCTTTGCTGTCAGGGCTGTCAAGCTTGACAAAATGGTGGTAGCTCCACTCGCTGAAATTGTCAATGCTCTGGTTTTCAAGGTAGCAGCAGTAAAGGATATGGATATTGTTCAGATCTGAATTCATCGGCATATCTTCATATACAGCCACGACAGTCATCGGCTCTTTTCCTTTCCCTACAAATATTCCGTCACCTACACCCACCCCCATCAGCTTGGCAGCAGACTCACTTATAGCCACAGTCTCCTCTTTATCCATCCCATCAAAAGTTCCCACCACGGGGGTAAAGCCGAAGACATCTAAGGCCCCGCGGGTGAGCTGTGATGTACCGATCTGATATGTACGCTCCTCTTCACCTTCCCCTACGCGGGTATAGTTCTTACCATCTCCACCGATATAGGCGACGCCCCAGCTCTCTACCATGGAGGCTTGTTCCATGATTGCTATCTGAAGAGGGCGATTAAGAGTCACTTGATACTTCCCTTCAGAGAACCAGCTGGGTGTCCCCAGGATGTAGAGACGCTCCACATCCTTGATCTTCCGGTTATATCCAAGATCATAATACACCTGTACCAGAAGGACATACATAGCGGCAAAGGCTACTGTCATCCCCAGAAGATTCAGGAGACTCGAACCCTTAAATATTTTAAAAATGTTTTTCATAGGGGCAATTACAATTCATTCTTCACATCACCTACTATCTGTCCGTCAAACAGATTTATAACCCTTTGGGCGACAGCTGCATCTTTCTGTGAGTGGGTCACCATCACGATGGTGGTCCCCTCCTTATTGAGTTCTGCCAAAAGATCCATCACCTCCTTGCCATTTTTTGAGTCGAGGTTACCTGTAGGCTCATCGGCAAGGATAAGTTTGGGATTTGAGACCACAGCACGGGCTATAGCTACCCTCTGCTGCTGTCCACCTGAAAGCTGCTGGGGAAAGTGCTTTGCACGGTGTGAGATATTCATCCTCTTGAGGATCTCCTCCACCCTTTTCTTACGCTCCCCTGCCGATATATTCAGATACCTTAGAGGCAACTCCACATTCTCATACACATTAAGTTCGTCGATAAGGTTAAAACTCTGGAACACGAAACCGATATTCCCTTTGCGGAATTTGGTCCTCTCCTTCTCTTTCAGTCCACCCACTTCGCTGTCAAGGAGTCTGTAACTTCCCGATGTTGGGTTGTCAAGAAGCCCCAGAATGTTCAGCAATGTCGATTTGCCACATCCCGATGGCCCCATTATGGCCACGAACTCACCATTATTGATTTCAAACGACACACCATTTAGAGCGGTAGTCTCGATTTCCTCTGTACGGAATACTTTACTAAGATCTTTAACTGTAATCATAATTTTATAATTTTTAATTGTTTATTACTCATTTTTAAGTGAATCCACCGGATTCGAATTTGATATTTTCAAGCTGCCTACTATCACCACAGCCAGTATTATCACCAGGATAATCATATCCCCTACCACATAACTCCAAATCCCCACTTCAGCCTTCTGCTGGAACATCTGAAGAGCCGCATCACCTACCAGATAGGCCAGTATATCACCTATTACCAGCGCCACCGCCATAAGTTTCAAAATGTCGATGATAAAAAGTCTGACAATCTCAGCCGGGACAGCTCCATTGATTTTTCTTATTGCGACCTCAGCACTTCTTCTTTGAGTCTCATCCTTGATATAGCCTATCAGCCCCATAAGTGAAATAATCAGAGAGAAGAGTCCACCCAATAGTATTGCATTCTTGATTTTTCTTATGTCAGCGAAGAACATCCTGACACCCTCTTCATATGCAGCCACTTCAAAAGTCCTTTCCGGGACTACCTCGTCCACAGCCTTTTGTATTTGTGATATGTTTTCTGCTGTAATTTTATCGACCTTAATCAGGACAAATCTCAAATAAAAGTATTGCAGGTCATTTTCAAAGGAAAGTTCTGCTCCAAAACGGACACTTGGCCTTTCGTCTACATAAATCGAACCGATCTTGTAGTCCTCATATACGCCGCAAACAGTAAATATTTCATTTTTGTTTGAGCTGTGTTGGGTAAATATCAAACCCTTGCCAATGGCGCCATCTGACCAGTCTGCAAACTCCTGCATCTTTTCCACAAATTTTCTGCTCACTGCTACCTCCCGGGATGTCTTTGCTTCACGCCCCTCGATAAATTTTATCCCCAGCACATCAGCTGCCCCCTCTGTCGAGTAATACTGGTCGGCGATGTTGAAAAGTTCTCTGTCATCACCAGGCAAATAAACATTGTTTCCAGACGAACCTGTAATAGGGACCTCTGAGGTGATGGCAGTCCCTATAACAAATGGGAGTTGCTCCACTTTATCCTTAATTTTGAAGTACTCATCAGTGTTGGCACCCGGCATGTCCACAGCCACTAATTGTCCATACTCATACCCCAAGTCATCATTGAGCATCATATTGTATTGCTTTCCAAATACAAACAGTACACATATCAGGAAGATGGAGAAAGTGAACTGGATACCGAGGAATACAAGTTTCCATCTCCTCTTTGACTCCCTGTAGTTTCTGAAAGCTGTAGAAACGGGGACTCTCATAAAAATATTGGCAGGCACAAGGCCCGAAATCAGCAGCACCACCACACATACCGCCACTGCCACCACTATAGCCTGCCAGCTGAAAAGGGATACAATGGATGCCCCCAGCATATTCTCTATCTGCCCTGCAAATCCTACTATTATGGCTACTGCCAATATCAATGCGATGGTAAAGTGGAGAGCCGCCTCCTTGAAAAGGAGCTTCGCAATGTCTCCCCCCTCTGCACCATAACACTTGCGTACCCCTACCTCTTTTGCCCTCTGCACTACAGATGATATCGAGTTAAGGACATAATTCACTACTGCTGCAGAGATAAGGAGCAGAGCCACTATTGAGAGCATAAGGATCATGTTTCTGTTTGTAGGGTCTGATACATGCTGCCTGTCTGTCTTCTCCAGATAGTACCAGAGTTTAAGTCCGGCCTTCTCCAGATCCTCCATAGGCTGGTTTTTTACCTGCATCTCGTGGATAGCATCTGTCAGCGATTCGGGATCCACCCCTTCCTGCAGTTTTACGTACCCCAAATATCTGTCGTTGCCAAGCCAGTTCTCTGTGCTGCTTTTAGAGTATGTAGGCATAGCGAGGAGGATATCAATTCCACGGAATGAGCTGTTGGTTGGGAAATCTTCAAATACCCCCTCCACTGTGAATACAGCCTTGGGCAATGATTCGTTGTACAGAGTCTGTCCTACAGCCTTCTCTATACCACCAAGTTTTTCTGCAAGGGTACGTGATACCATCATCTTACCCCACTGTGAAAGGACCTGTTTAGGGTCTCCGGTGTACACCTGCATATCGAAAATGTCGAAGAAACAGGTGTCAGCCACCACCAATTCTGCTTCCAGTTTGTTTTTATCTTGAGTATAATAGCTGTTGTTTTCAAATACAGGGGTAATCCTCGTAGCAGTCTCCACACCTGGAACAAACTCTTTGAATCCCGGGGCCACTGCACCACTCACCCTGTCGCCACTGAGGTTCTCCTCCCCGTGTCTCACAGCCCCTGTCATTATCGAATATACCCTCTCTCTGTCGGAATAGAAATTGTCGTATGACAATTCAAAGCACACCTTCGCTATTAGGATGGTACCGATAGCCAGCCCTAACGCCAATGAACAGATCTTTACAAGATTTCTTTTAAGTTTCATACGTTTTCTGTTTACACTTTTACATCTGTGCCAAAAAGGAACAATGGATGTGCCAATGTGTGTAACAGCTTGAATATGTATGAATTATGGAAATATGGCAAAAAATAAGTGTAAAGAAACTTTACAGGTATGGCAAGATTTTTTACACTGGTAGAGAAAACTGAACTTCACGATTGGCCAAAGGGTAGCTGCAATTCGGAGGCCACATCACACCCCTCTGGAATGTTCTCTGGAGTAGTTGATGTGGCTACTGCGGGCTATTTGTGGGTAGAAGCCACAGTAACCATCCGTAAAGGTTGTTCTGGATGGTTTTACTGTGGCTTCTGAATTGCAGCACATCATACGGGCTTTTCCAGTCTTGCCTAAAAATTCATTACTTTATTAGGGGAGTAGTATTTTAGGCTTCGGAGGATTAGATTCTGCAGAACTAAGCTCCGAGCCGGAAGCAGGCAAGCCTACGTGAGCAGTGAAATGAGACTTTAGACACCGCGTCAGAGTTGACACGAACAGGTCGGGTGTGATGACAGATTGTGATTTCGGGGATTCAAAGTTGCCGATTACCTCCTACCCTCTCACCACTTCTGATGGGTTTTCGTTTGCCGCCCTCCAGGAGCGGAGTGAGACAAGTGCTACAGTGACTGCCAGCACCGCTGCCAATGAGGCGATGAATACCCACCAAGGGACGGTAATGCGGTTTGCAAACTGCTCAAGCCATCTGGTCACTATTATCCAAGCCACCGGAGCAGCCACCAGGAATCCAACCAGCACCAATTTGACATAATTGTTATTCAGCATACCTATCAATTGTCCCCTTTCAGCTCCATAAACCTTCCTGATAGCGATCTCACTGCGGCGGTGCTGCGTCTCGAACATCACTATCCCGAATACCCCCATAAGAGCTATGATTATCGCCAGCAAAGCAAAAAGGGCTATGACCACTGCGGATCTCTTTGTCGTAGAATAGAGATTCCCTATTGCCTGGTTGAAGAACATCACCTCCGGCTCATCTGCACCAGGAGCAAACTCCTGTACCAGCTCTCTGACATATTTTGAAAATGCCGCGATATCTGCTCCCTGCTTCAGTTTCACATAAAATGTTCCGAATTGGCGAGAACTGTTACATAACAATGCTATATAATCGATGCCATCGTCTGCGGGAGCGAGTTTGACATCTTTGACCATCCCACAAATGGTATAGCCATTCTCCACGTGTCCGAGCGGAATACCTATTTCACTATGGAGATTCGAAGTGACCAACATCTCGTTACGGCTATGGGACTGCTCTGAGAATTTAGTTCCATCTACCATCTGTATCCCAAAAAACTCCGGAAGATTGTATCTGACGGTCCAGACATTCAGTCTGTAGTCCTTACCATCGTATCTTCTACCCCACATGCTATGCGGGAGAGTAATGGGGCTGACACAGGCTGTAACATCGACGGCATCCGGGTACTGCTGTAACTTTTCCACCACAGCCTCACCTTTAGTGCGTACATCAAATGATATAAAAGTCATAACATTCTCCCTATCAAGCCCAATGTCGAAATTTACCATATACCTGTATTGGCACCAGAATGATGCTGTGACGATAATGAGAATCATCGCTATACTGAATTGGAATCCAGCCAGAAACGATCTCATTCTTCTGCCTGATGAAGAGTGGGCATAACCCTCTTTCACCGCCAGCGATGCATTGAATCTGGTAATATGTAGTGCAGGATATATGGCCGATATTACCGCCAGAAGCACCATCAAGGCCAAAATGATCAATAGAACTGCTATATTGTCTTCCAATGCGAGAGATGATGTCACATATCCCGTAATGAAACTCCCCTGTAGAGCGACAATGATCCCAAGAGCCAATACCAGCGACACGACCACAAGACCTATGGCCTCAAAAAGAAAACCCACCCTCAACGTCCTCTGCTCTGCCCCGAAGACCTTACATATATTTACCGAGCGTATTCTGACAGGGATCAGGGCCATAAAGAAATTGACAAAATTTATAAATGCTATTACCACTATAAGGAGTGCTATCGCTGCGAGTGTGATGGTAGAGCCGATATCTCCGAGTTCAAAATTGGCACTATTCAAGACCCCATGATAATACATACGGTCCAGGGATATCAGCCGTATAGGCAACACTTCATCCCCCTCCTCAAATATCTCTTCATCCGGATACTCCACTTTCCATCTCTGAATCTCGCCCATCATCCAGGCTGCATATTTATCCATCCATATCTTCTTGAAAGCCTCTACATCTGCACCATCCTCAAATTTCACATAGTGATTATAGTTCCAGTTATTGTTCCCTTTACCATCCTTACAGTTATCATTCTTGAATATATGATGGTTATACAGGAAAGTGTTCTTGGGAAAATCCTTGAATATGGCCACTACGGTCTGAGGCTTTTCAGGACGCATATTGTCGTACCACTCTCCACCCTCATAATAGAGCTGGTCCCCGACTCCGACACCTAACCTCTCTGCCGCCCCCTTTGATATGACTACGGTATTTGGCTCTTTTATCTGGGAAGCATCTCCGGCAAGTATATCAAATCCGAACACCTCCAGCCCATCCGGTGCCATATCATAACTTCCCATATTGAATTTTCTGAAGTCACCCCCATCGGCTTGGGTCCACACCCTGTGAGGCTGCGCATACTCCCTTAGATGGGTAAAGGTCTCTGCACCCGGAAACATCTCTACAGATTCACGGGTCACAGGGTTTGGAGAACCCGAACTCCACTCTTCATCCCCTTCCCCCAATGTGCCTCCCCATAGTGCGGAGATCATATATACCCTATCCGAATCCTCTATCGGTCTATTGTATGTCACAGAGTACCATACCTGAGAAGCTATCACATAGAAAGCGACAAATGCCAGGGTCAGTCCCATAATATTCAGGACACTTGCGACTTTGTAGCGTCTGAGGGTCTGCAAAAAATTCTTGATCATAGCCACTCCCTGTTATCTGAATATCAACACATCATTATCTCCGAAGCTGTCATATCCCGATACTATGACTCTCTCCCCAGGCTCAAGTCCTTCCAGCACTTCATAATATTGGGGATTCTGGCGGCCGATGCGGATCTCTCTCCTGGATGCCTGAGTACCATCTTCAGAGACTACATATATCCATCGCCCTCCGGTCTTCTGATAGAATGTGCCGCGAGGGATAAGGAGTGCCTCTTCGGGCTGACCAAGCTGAAGATTCAGATAGTATGTCTGTCCGATACGGATATTCGCTGGCTGCTGCCCGTCAAATTTGAAATCTGCCTTGAATTTGCCGTCCCTCACTTCCGGATAGACTTTACGGATGACGGTACTGTATTTTTCATCCTGCCTTTCAAACTGGGCCACAAGGCCTGAAGTGACCCTATCGATATAGTGCTCATCCACCTGTGCCTCTATCTTATAGCTGTCGAGATTATTTATCTGCCCCACTTTGGTCCCTGCTGATATCGACTGGCCCAGAACCACATCCAGAAGACCGAGTTCTCCATCGATAGGGGCCTTGATGGTGAGGTTGTCTTTCCTCTTACGGATCATAAGCATATTGCGTCTCATATTCTGCAGACTCTCCTCCATCTGCTCTATCTGGACTGTACGGTACAGACTGTCCTGCTGCGAGCGGTTTTTCACCAGTTCGAGTTTGTCAAGTGCCAGAAGATAGTCCTCTTCCGCCTTCAGCCACTCCTCTTTGGCGATCAATTTCTCCTGGTACAGTTCTTTGGAAGAGTCGTATGCCCTTTTGAGACGACGCACCTCCACGCCGAGCTGAAGCATATCCTGACGGAGAGAGAGCTTCTGCTGCTCCATTGAGATCATCGTATTGCGGAGGATATTCTCCTTCTCTGCCAAATCGGCTTCAGCATTGAGGATCTGAAGATCGAGGCTCTCATTATTGAGGATAAGGATCACATCACCTTTCTTCACTTTTGATCCCTCTTCCGCCACTATAGTCTCTACCACCCCACCCTCAAGTGGAGATATCTGGATAGTGGTCATAGGCATCACCTGACCTGTTACCCTGATATAATCATTGAACTCTCCTCGAGTGACCTGCCCCATCGACAAGGTCTGGGAATTCACCCTCAACACACTCTGATTATCCCTCACAAGCAGCCACAAGACGAAGAGTACTACTACACCACCCATCCAATAAGGTACGGCTCTCTTTGTAAATGCTGCTGCAATACCTTTTTTCTTTTCAATTACTTTATCCATATCTTTTAATATTATTTATTTTCAAAACTGATAAGGAGTATGCTATGATGTTTTGGTTCAAAATAATCTCCGCTTCGCTTCGCCCTCCCACCTCCGGTGGGCCCCTCCCTCTAGTGCCGAGGGCGGCAAATCATTTTGAACTCAAAACATCATGAGCTCAAAACTCCTGGTGGATATATGACACCCCCTGATAATACTCCACCACACTTCTTTTAATCAGATAACTGAGCAAGGCGTTAAGTTTCTCTGCCTGGGCATTGAGCAAATTATTGGACGAAGTCTGATACTCAATGGGGGAGATGATCCCCTGCTCATACTTCTTCTGATTCAGGGCGAAAGCCTCCTTCTGCACCGCCGCCCTCTTTTGCGACTGGAGATAAGCGGCAGAGGCTCCATTGCGGTCAGCCACAGCCCTGAGGACCTCAGCCTCTATCTGCTGCATAGTCTGATCATACTGGGCAGAGGCTCTGGCGTATGCATTTTTCTTCCTCACGATATTTGAATGACGCGACAGGCGGTCGAATATGGGGATCGAGAGGGAGAGCTGGACATACTCACCACCATTGTTTCTGAACTGCATACTGAACGAATCGGGGACATATCCGGCAGTACCGGGATATGAGTAGTAGCTGGTAGACCACCCGCCATAGAGGGAGAGTCTGGGGGCCAGTTTCCACTTGGCTGTCGAAAGTTCTACGCGGGCATTATCCATTGCCCCTCGGGCTATAATAGCGGAGGGGAGGGTGCTTTGAGCCTGCTCCACTATACCGGCAGAATTCTCTCCAAACACCGCCGAAACGAGATTTTCCCATTTTCCCACCTGATCCAGCTCTATCCGGAGTTCTGCATCTATAGGGAAAAACATTATATCTTTCAGGGTGATGTAGGCATCTGCCAATTTGTTCTGTGTGCTGATAAGCTGATATTCCCTGTCTGCAAGATCGGCTGCCACCTGCACTACATCAGCGTGTCCTTTGCGGCCGAGCTCCTCCTCCTTCTCCGCACGGCGCAATGCACTCTGTGCAGTCTCCACCTGTGACTGAATGATTCTTTCAAGTTCAGAGTAATAGGCCACATTATAATAGGCCTCCATAGTGGCAAGACATATCTCGTCCTGAAGCTGCTTCTCCCTCTCGACACCCATCATCACGGCAGTCTTTGAGATCTTCATATTGTTCACAGCCTGAAAACCGTTAAAGAGGTTTATCCCTGCCGAGAGCGAGTAACCGTTATTGAAAGATGTAGTGGAGATATAGGTATTTGTCTCCGGGTCCACTGAACGGCCAAAGTTTGAATAGGCGGAGATGGCACCCTCTATCGTAGGGGTAAATGCCGACAGGATCGCATCCCTTCGGGCTATGCGTGCATCGTCATTGTCAGCTTGCTGGATCCTTATCTTGGTAGAATTTGAAATGGCGTATTCCATACACTCTTTCAGGGACATCCTGTTTTCACCTCTACAGGTAAAAAAGGATGCCGCCAAAAGAGCCGAAGCAATTATTATTTGTTTACTAACCTTCATATAGTTTCTGTTTTGCCCGTTAGTGTGCCACATTCGGGCCAAAAGAGATAACTATATGATTTAGTGTACGTTATATTTCAAACCTATAATTCGATTGTAAAAAATCTTTACAGTCTGTGTAAAGTTTTTTAATACTGCTACTTGTTCTCATCCATATAGGATTTCTTCACGGCAGCCAAAGCTTTATTGAAAATCTGCTGGCTTGATACCAGGTCAGGATTGAACGCCACAGGGCCGCTGATACATCCGTTTTCGCAAGTCATCACCTCCACGAAGTGTGCATTTGCAGAGCCTCTCTTGGCATAGCTCTTAAGGAGACCGATATTCTTCTTGTTCATATCAGCCACTTTTACGATCTGAAGGCCATTGGCTCTCTCTTTAAGGTAAGCTACCACTGAATCAGCCACACCACCTGTACGGGCAAAGCCGTGTGCCTCTTTCACAGATTCATTCTCTATAACATATGGCTCACAGTCATCGATATTGATACCCATACCGATAAGGACTGCATTGAACTCCTCGAATGACATCACATAGTCCACAAACTCGATCCCTTTAGCCTCTTTTCTCTTACCAAGACAAGGTCCCAGGAATACCACTTTGGCATTTGGATCTGCTTTCTTCACCATCTCAGCTGTATAGTACATAGGTGATTTGGTCCCGGACACATAAGGGAGCATCTCAGGGATATGCTTCTTCACAAGCTCCACATATGAAGGGCAGCAGGATGTAGTCATAAATGGCTGACCCTCCTCAAGCTTTTCAAGGAGCTCTTCTGCCTCGTGTTCAGTAGTGGTCATAGCACCCTGTGCCACCTCTACCACGTCACTGAATCCTACAGCTTTCAATGCACCATACACTTTCTCTATAGGCTGCTTGTACTGTGCAAGCACTGCGGGGGCAGGTACTACCACCACTTTTTCACCTCTTCTGATAGCATTCAGAATATCGAAGATCTGAGATATCTCGAAGATGGCACCGAATGGGCAGGCTTTCATACATTTGCCGCAGAAGATACATTTGTCTTCATCTATGTGCTCATATCCGTTCTCGTCTTTAGAGATAGCACCCACAGGGCAAGCCTCCTCACAAGGGATAGGGATATATACGATAGCGTGATAAGGGCAGCTTTTATGGCAGATACCGCAGCTGATACACTTCGAGTGGTCGATTTTAGCCTGTCCGTTAGAGTCAAAATAGACTGCATCTTTAGGGCAGTTCATATAGCAGTTACGGGCCACACAACCTTTACATAGTGATGTGATCTCATATTTGATAGAGACGCAGGATGAGCAGGCTTCATCGATGACACACATAATGTTATCTTTGATCTTTGTCCTCTCCATAGCCTCTTTGGCATACGCAGAGAGTGGTTTGAGCTCGTCTACTTCATCCCACATATCAAATCCCAGAAGGGGGAATGATTTGTATTTCCATACAGCCCTCTCTTTATGCACACAGCACCTTCCAAGAACCTTAGAATTTCTTGGGCTCAATTCGATAGGAAGATAATCGATTCTTTCTACAAGTTTGCCATCTTTCCATAGGCCCACAAGCTTGGCCAGAAGCTTGTAACGTACGATGTTTGTGTTTGTTGTAAATGCCACAGTTATTCAAGTTTAAAAATAGTCCGCAAAGATAAATCAAGGGGAGAAAATCTCCAAATTATTGTTATTTGACAGGCTCCATATGGATATTGATGTAAGCACCTTCTCCCAGGAATTCCCGCAGTTTCTTCTCGATGGCGGTAGCGGTCTCGTGTGCCACCCTCAGCGGAATACCCCCATCCATCCTGATATGGACATTCACTGCACAGTAGCTCCCTATCCTGCGGGTTCTGAGATTGTGCGGCTCGCTCACCTCTGGAAATGAGAGGATTATCTCCTTTATTTTCTCCTCCTGCTCCAAGGGCAATGACTTCTCCATCAGCTCCTCTATGCTGGGGATAAGCATCTGCAGAGCCACCTTCGCGATAAAGACACTCACCACTACAGCAGCGATGGGGTCCAGAACCCTCCATTGCTCTCCGAGCAATATGGCTCCGCCAATGCCCAGGGCCACCCCTGCCGATGAGAAGGCGTCACTTCTGTGGTGCCAGGCGTTGGCCACCACAGCCTTCGAATCGACCACCTTCCCCACCCTGGCGGTATATTGGTACAACGCTTCTTTAACTATTATGGATACTATTGCCGCAGCCAACGCTATACTGCCCGGCCCTGCCAATGGCTCACCCTGGAAGAATCCCCAGATATCCCGGACCCCCCCGACACAGATCCTGACACCCACCACCAGCAGCACCATACCTATGATAGTGGTGGCAAGGGTCTCAAATTTGCCGTGGCCGAAACCGTGCTCCTGATCCTGAGGTTTTTTGGATATTCTGACAAATACGACCACTATCAAGTCTGTCACAAAATCGGAAAGGGAGTGCACTGCATCCGCTATCATAGCGGCACTGTTTCCCAAAACGCCGGCAGCGAACTTGAAAACCAGAAGGAAAATATTGCACAGCGCCCCTACCAGAGTCACTTTATAAATCTTTTTTGTCCTCAAATCGTTATCCATCCCCTTCTCCTTATTTATTTGTCAATATATATTTTGGCAAGATAATCGAAATGCTCCCCCTCTGCCACCAGCTCTGCCCTGAAGCCGCTCTGCTGCGCATAGTAAGAGAGGGTCTGGAAATCTACATAGAGCCAGTCGAAAAGGTCCCCTTTTATATCCCTGTACTGCATCTGATACTGCAGCTCTCCGTAATAATCACCGGCGAGGTCTATTGCGAAGCTTCCATCCTCATCCTCATAGAGATAACGAAGGTCACTCGAATCCATCAGCACGCACCCTCCAGGGCGGAGAAGCTCCCTCACCCTCCCGAAGAAACGGGGAAAATTGTCGACCCTGCCGACGATTCCCGAGCCGTTCATCAGCATCAGTATGGTGTCGTATTGCCCTCCAAAATCCCCGTCGTAGAAATCGGCCAGAACGGCCTTTAACCCCCTGAGGCGCATCACCTCCACCGAAAGTGGAGAGATATCCACCGCGGTAGCACTCTTCCCCATTTGCCCCAGGGCGACAGAGTGGCAGCCGCTCCCCGCCCCTACGTCGAGAATCGCCCCCTGGCACATCTCCAGAGCCACCTTTTCCAGATAAGGCATCTGCCCGAAATCGCGGAAAAGCTCCGATACAGGGATCTCATCCTCCTCAAAATCGGGGGAGAAAACCCTCAACCTGGCACTTTTGCCAAGGGTAAAATATTCGTAAATGGCAGCACCCATAGGGTCTTTTACCGCCTTAGGATCGGGTTTGGTCATTTCCTGTTTGTTTTGCTGAGCAAAAATACTAAATTTGTACGAACTCTTAAGACAGTAGCCTATGAAACCTATCAAATTATTCGCAGCTGCCCTGATTCTGACTGCGGCTGTATCTTGCAACCAACCCCAAAATTCATCGGAAACCACCACCTATGACAATGCAGTAGTGGAGAATATAATGACCCGCCGCAGCATCCGCAAATATACCGACCAGCCGGTAAGCAGAGATGTGATCAACAAGATTATGGAGTGCGGAATCAACGCCCCCAACGGGCAGAACAAGCAGTCCTGGGAGGTGAGGATAGTGGACAACCCCGCCACTATGGAGAAGATTAAAGAGATTATGGCCAAGGGCAATCCCACAATAAAACCCGAGGCTGTGAAAGGGTGCTTCCGCGATGCCCCTGTGATGGCTTTCATCGCCCGTGACCCCGAGTATCCATTCTCAGCATACGACTGCGGACTCCTCTCTGCTAATATTATGCTCTCTGCCTGGTCATACGGAGTAGGCTCCATCTGCTTAGGTATGCCTGTAAGATTCATCGCCGGAAATGAGGCCTGCAAACCTGTACTCGACATTTTAGGGTTCAGCGAAGGGTACGAATTCTGCCTCTGCGTAGGGCTCGGATACCCCGATGAGGCACCCGCTGCCAAGCCGAGAGATATGGGAAAAGTAAAATTTATCGAATAGATATAACTTTTTTCCAAAGTTTATTTTAACTTTGTTCCGTCAATAAAAGCGATTATAAGTTCCCGCAAGGACTTGTGACCGCTTTTTAATGTAAAACGAAAACAATTTTTTTTATGGTATTTACTGTTTATTAGTGTTAGATGAAAAAACTTTTTCCCTTTTATTTGGTTGTCTTTATGGCAATTAGCTCAGTCTCTCGTGCCCAGGAGGCAAAAGACTCAGCAGCAGTTGATTACATTCCGGAAATCTCTCTGGACACCAGGCTTGGTTTTAATCAATGTTTAACAGATAAAAGCGGTCGCTTCTATAGCGATGGTATATATCTAAATATAGACGGTAACATATCCCCCCATTTTTCTTACTCTTCCAATATCCGGATCTTTTCTCCCGACTACCTCGGGGAAGATGTCACCACTCTTGATGCCATCAACTGGCTCCTTATCACATACGAAATCGGCGACTTCTCATTCTCTGCCGGTAAAGATGGGGTATATGTAGGTGGATTCGAATACGACGCCAACGAAATAGATACATATTTCGATATGAGCTCACTCTTCTACAACTACTTCGAATGTTGGCAGTGGGGTGTCTCTGCCGCCTGGTACCCTGCAGAGGGGCAATCCCTTATGCTTCAGATCAACAACTCCCCCCTCTCATTTGAAGAGAACCACTTCGGATATAATCTCGCCTGGCGCGGAGAGTGGGACTGCTACGAATCGTATTGGAGTGCAAACCTGTGGCAGTACGACCGTGGTAAATATGTCAAATCGCTGAACTTCGGCAATATGTTCTATGTGGGAGACTTCTCGATACTTGCAGATTATATGACCCGCTCCACCAGCCTGAGCACCCTCTTCAGTGAAGATTTCACAGCTGTTCTGCAGCCTGCATACGAAGGGGTCGAGTGGGGACGCTTCTTCGCAAAAGTGGGATACGAAAGGGGTTCGGAGATTATTGACTATGAATTTGTAGGGGATAACCTCTACTACGGAGTGGGTGCTGAATTCTTCCCCCTTAAAGAGAACAAAGATATAAGGCTCCACGCCACCTGGTCCCACAACACCCAGTATTCAGGGTGTCATCAGATAAATGTGGGTCTGACCTGGAAAATGGACTTGACTAAAGCTGTTAAACATATACTTAACCACCATAAAGACTAAAATGACTGAACAAAAGAGCGATTTCATCATCGAGCTTAACCATATCTCGAAGAGCTTTAAGGACAAATGTGTCCTTGACGATGTCAGTATTTCCGTAAAACGCGGAGAGTTTGTAACCATATTGGGCCCTTCCGGGTGCGGAAAGACTACGCTGCTCCGTCTTTTGGCAGGTTTCGGCAATGCCGACGAAGGGGAGATCAGGATAAACGGGGAGGACATCACCAATACACCGCCTCACAAACGCCCTGTGAATACTGTGTTCCAGCGTTACGCCCTCTTCCCCTACCTCAATGTCTACGACAACATCGCTTTCGGCCTGAAACTGCAGAAAGTACAGGAGGACGAGATCGATATGCGTGTCCGCAAAGCGCTGAAAATGGTAGGTATGATCGACTATGAATGGAGAGACATCAACTCCCTCTCCGGAGGCCAGCAGCAGAGGGTGGCCATCGCACGCGCCATCGTAAACAGGCCTCAGGTGCTTCTTCTTGACGAGCCTCTGGCAGCACTTGACCTCAAGATGCGAAAAGATATGCAGATGGAGCTCAAGGAGATGCACAAGAATCTCGGCATCACATTCATATATGTGACACACGATCAGGAGGAGGCCCTTACACTCAGCGACACTATCGTGGTGATGAGTGAAGGTACTGTCCAGCAGATCGGTACACCTATGGATATCTACAATGAGCCCAAGAACTCATTCGTGGCCGACTTTATCGGGGAGAGCAACATCCTCAATGGTATTATGATAAAGGACAAACTTGTCTCTTTCCTCGGACACGAGTTCGAGTGTGTCGACTCAGGGTTCGGCGAGAACGCCCCTGTGGATGTGGTTATCCGTCCTGAAGATGTCTACATTATGAACAACACCGACGCCGCGATGTTTACAGGGGTCGTCAAGTCCTGCATATTCAAGGGGGTACACTATGAGATCACAGTCCTCACCGAGAATGGTTATGAGATCCTCATCCAGGACTACAACGCTTTCGAGGTAGAGAGTGAAGTGGGTCTTATCATCAAACCTTCAGACATCCACGTGATGGAGAAGGAGCGTACCTGCAATACTCTGGAAGGGAAAATGCTCGACAAGACCCACGTGGAGATTCTCGACACCTCATTCCTGTGTGACGAGATAGAGGGTATCGAAGGTGGAGAGAAAGTTAAAGTGGAGGTAGCCTTCGACAAGATAGACCTTATGGACAATGAAGAGGACGGCAACCTCCTCGGTGATGTCCGTTTTATCCTCTACAAAGGGGACCACTATCACCTGACAGTACGGACAGAGACAGGAGAAAACATCTATGTGGATACACACGATGTATGGGACAACAGAGACCTTGTCAGTGTACGCATCCAGCCGGAAGACCTAAAAATCACCTTGCTATGAAATGGTTAGCCAAAATATTCACCAAGAGGAGCAACTGGTCGATACCATACTTTATCTTCCTGCTGATATTTGTGGTTCTCCCCCTCGTGCTCATCTTCATCTACGCATTCCAGAACAATGACGGTGAATTTTCACTTACAAACTTCACCAAATTCTTCTCGAGTCCGCAGGATGCCAACACATTTGTCTACTCCATAGGTATAGCCATCATCACCACACTCCTGTGTCTTCTGCTCGGCTATCCCGCAGCATATATTCTGAGCAACAAATCGCTCTGCCGCTCACAAGTGATGGTACTGCTGTTCATCCTCCCTATGTGGATCAACATCCTGGTACGTACACTTGCCACAGTGGCACTGTTTGACTTCATACGTGTTCCGCTTGGTCAGGGGGCCCTCATATTCGGTATGGTATACAACTTCCTCCCCTTTATGATCTACCCCATCTACAACACTATGGCCAAAATGGACCACAGCTATATAGAGGCTGCCCAGGACCTGGGCGCAAACCCTGTCACCGTATTCCGTAAAGTGGTGATACCACTCTCGATGCCAGGGGTGATGAGTGGTATTATGATGGTATTTATGCCTACTATCTCCACCTTCGCCATCGCCGAGCTCCTGACTATGAACACCATCAAACTCTTCGGTACCACTATCCAGGAGAACATAAACAACGGTATGTGGAACTATGGTGCAGTCCTGTCACTCATTATGCTTGTATTTATTCTTGCTATGGAGGTATTCTCTGATAAAAAAGAGGAGGCTTCCGCTAACGATGGAGGGCTCATATAATGAAAATGAAAAAATTGATCGCCCAGTCGTATTTGTGGATATTGCTGATAATGCTCTATTCACCTATCCTGATAATCGCCATATTCTCATTTACAGAGGCTAAAGTGCTGGGTAACTGGACAGGATTCTCTACCAAACTGTACACCTCCCTATTCACATCGGGATCACACCACTCCCTGATGAGCGCCATACAGAACACCCTCATCATAGCGGTGCTGGCTGCCATCTTCTCCACCATCCTGGGGACCATAGCTGCTATAGGTATCCATAATCTCCGCGGAAGGAGGAAAGCGATGATGAACACCCTGAACAATATACCTATGCTCAACCCGGACATCATCACAGGTATATCACTCTTCCTCCTCTTCGTGAGTCTGGGGATCACTCAGGGCTTCACCACTGTGATCCTGGCACACATCACATTCTGTACCCCTTATGTGGTATTGTGCGTGATGCCACGCCTCCTGCAGATGAACCCTAACATCTACGAAGCTGCCCTCGACCTGGGGGCCACCCCAGCACAAGCGATGAGGAAGGTAATTCTCCCCGAACTCAAATCGGGTATGATCAGTGGCTTCATTATGGCATTTACCCTGTCGATAGATGACTTCGCAGTCACCCTCTTCACCAAGGGTACCGAAGGGCTGGAGACCCTCTCCACATATATCTATGCAGATGCCCGCAAAGGTGGTCTTACCCCCGAATTGAGACCACTGTCCACCATCATATTTGTGACAGTGCTGATACTGCTTATTGTTATAAATGTACGCTCGGAGCGTAACAGAAAGAGAGTTGAGAATCTATGATAAAGTGTATATTCAAACTTATTGCGTCAGCCATCATAGGGATTTCCCTTATCAGCGGGTGCAGCAGTGCTGACCAGCAGCGCCAGTCGATCCTTAAAGTCTATAACTGGGCAGACTATATCGACGAAGAGCTTATCTCAGAATTTGAAGAGTGGTACCTCGAGCAGACGGGAGAAGAGGTCAAAGTGGTGTACCAGCTTTTCGACGTGAATGAGATTATGCTTGCCAAAATAGAGCGAGGCAAGGAGGATTTTGATGTGGTATGCCCCTCTGACTATATTATAGAGAGGATGCTGAGCAAGGATCTTCTCCTCCCCATCAATAAAGAGTTCGGGCAGACACCGAATTATATGCACCACGTATCACCCTATATCCACCACCTGTTTGAGAAGATGGAGGCTCACGGCAACGATGCCAACGACTACGCAGTGGGTTATATGTGGGGAACCAACGGATTCCTATATAACACCAGATATGTGGAGAGTGAAGAGGTGGATACCTGGTCAGTCCTATGGAACCCGAAGTTTGACAAAAAACTCCTCATCAAAGATGCATTCAGGGATGTATACTCCCCACTTCTCATCTACGCCAATCTGGACAAGCTAAGCAGCGGAGAGATCGACCTTGACTCACTTATGTACGACAATAGCGACGAATCCATCGCCGAAGTAGAGGGGCTTCTGATGCAGGCCAAGCCCTATGTGGCAGGATGGGAAGCCGACTTCGGCAAAGAGCTCATGACCAAGGAGGCTGCCTGGCTCAACCTGTCGTGGAGCGGCGATGCGGCGTGGGCCATAGAGGAGGCAGCTGCAGTGGGGGTGGAACTTGACTACCACGTCCCCTCCGAAGGGTCGATCGTATGGTTTGACGGATGGGTAATCCCCAAATATGCAAAGAATCCCAAAGCTGCATCATACTTCATAAACTTTATGTGCAAGCCCGAAAATGCTATCCGCAATATGGAGGAGATCGGATATGTAAGTGTCATCAGCACACCGGAGGTGCTCGAATGGGCACAGGACTATGCCGTAGAGGGGGGATATGAAGATAACATCGACATCAGCTACTTCTTCGGAGAAGAGGCCACAAATGTAGTGGCAAACCCTATACTATACCCGGATATCAACACCATAGAAAGGTGCGGAATGATGCACGACAGTGGCGACAGGACTGAAGTTCTGATGGCTATGTGGTCCCGCGTAAAAGGGAACAAATTCAACAGCTGGATGCTGATTGTCATATTCCTGGCATTCGGCGGGCTGTTCGTGGCAGGGATCATCAAACGTGTCCGTCACTCACGCCGTCAGATGAGATTCAGAAGAAGATAACATTATGCAACAATACGATTTCAATCAAATCACCGACCGTCGCGGATCGGGAGCCCTCAAGTGCGATGCACTTGACAAATTCTTCGGCAGAGACGACCTCATCCCTATGTGGGTCGCAGATATGGATTTCCAGACACCCGATTTCATAATTGAGGCTATCCGCAAGAGGCTGGATCACCCGGTATTCGGCTACACAGCAGAGCCAAAAGATTACTGGAGCACCATCCAGAAATGGATCTTCGACCACCACCAGTGGGAGGTAAAGACCGAGTGGCTAACCTACATCCCCGGCATCGTCAAAGGGATCGGTATGGCGATCAATGCACTTGTCGCCCCGGATGAGAAGATTATCATCCAGCCCCCGGTATACCACCCGTTCAGACTGGTACCCAGAGGGAACAACAGGGAGATTGTCTTCAACCCTCTCAAAGAGAACCCCGATGGTAGCTACTCGATGGACTTCGACCAGCTGGAAAAAGTGTGTGACGACAAATGCAGAATGCTCATCCTCTCAAACCCTCATAACCCTGCAGGGCTGGTATGGGACAGGGAGACATTGCGCCGGCTGGCACATATCTGCCACTCTCGCGGAATCATCGTGATAGCGGACGAGATCCATTGCGATATGGCACTATACGGACATAAGCACATCCCGTTTGCATCGGTGTCCGAAGAGGCGGCAGCCTGCAGCATCACCTTCGCATCACCATCGAAAACTTTCAATATAGCAGGGATCGTCAGCTCCTGGGCAGTAGTCCCCAATGACGAACTGCGCGAGAAGTTCTATGGATGGCTCGGGGCCAACGAATTCAACGATCCCCCGATCTTCTCCACCATTGCCACTATGGCAGCACTCAAACAAGGGGAAGAGTGGCGCCGCCAAATGCTCGAATATGTGCAGGGCAATATTGACTTCCTGATAGAATATTGCGCCGCCAACATCCCTCAGATCAAGCCACTGCGTCCTCAGGCATCGTTCCTGGTATGGCTCGACTGCCGTGAGCTGGGCCTTGGCCACGAAGAATTGGTGGACCTGTTCGTAAACAAAGCAAGACTCGCCCTGAATGACGGGGAGATGTTCAGCCCAGGGGGAGAAGGACATATGAGATTCAATGTCGGAGCACCCCGCAGTGTCGTCAAAGAGGCAATAGAAAGAGTGAAAGAGGCAATAGGCAAATAACTGCAAATTGTAACTTTGCACCCTACTAACGACTAAAACCTATTTTATGATGAAAAGAATTTTATGTGCGCTCCTATTTGTAGTTATGAGTGCATCTGCCGCTATGGCACAGGACGTTATCGGAAAATGGAAACTGGAAGATGGCAGCGCCATCGTAGAAGTGTACCAGGATGGCGATGTATTCAACGGACGTATCGTGTGGCTTGAGAAACCTACCGAAGCAGACGGATCTCCTGCTGTAGACAACAATAACCCAGACAAAGCACTCCGCAGCCGTCAGCTTATCGGTCTGAATATGCTTCACGGACTTAAAGCTGCAGATGGAGAGTACTCAGGTGGCAAAATCTACGATCCGGGCAACGGCAAGACCTACAACTGCTCGATGAAAGTGGAAGGGAACACCCTGAAAGTCCGCGGATCCCTCGACAAAAAAGGTCTCCTCGGCCGCACCATGGACTGGTTCAGAGTGGAATAACCGGCTACAGATATCCATACAGAAAAGGCGGGAGTGGTCCCGCCTTTTTTTACCTATGCCTGATACTGTCACCCTTTCTGGTTGTAATCTGCATTCAAATGGTTCATAGCGTGCATAAATTTATGGATATAGATGAAGGGTCCTACTATAATAAGTGACCCAAGAACATGCCATAGCCAGAAATCAGATGCACCGAAATCATACTGAATACCGCGTCTTGCAAGTTCTCTTCCGATGCGGGCAGATATTCTATGGCTCCATACCAGAGGGACAATACCCAAAGTCAGCCACGAGAAAATAAAATAGACCAGACAATAGTGCATAGTATGCTGCCCGTCATATTTTGAGGCCACAGTGTTGATCTCTGTAGATATCTTGGAATAAATTACCAAAGGATAGATACCAAAGGTGATAAGACCCAAAAAGAAAATTTTAACAAGACCACGACTTGTAGGCAACTGCAAAGTAGGAGGGGTGTTTTGAATTACTTCCATAATTAAGATTAAGTTATTATTATTAAGAGTGTTAGTTTGACAAAATTAATGAAATGGCACTAAAAATCAAAGGATACCAGTCACCTAATCTCTCAAACTACCTCTCATGCAATTCACAAGCCACCTTCGCACCCGTCAGAACGATCTCTGCTGATATGTACCGTGGCCTCTGCCCGGTAATCGACCGCAGAAGCCACACCTGGTAGCCCAGACAGCACCCCAAGAAGGGATAACGTGGCCCCCGAATTTCACGACACCCATACACATATACACTATAGCTGACAGCTGTAAAGGTAAACTCTTAAAACACATCACAGTGGTACCCAAAAACGAGGCAAAAGCCCCTTTCCGGCCCGAGCTGTAACAAATAACGGTCAAAATACCGCACAGCTGAAAAAACGCCGGAGCAAAGCGACCTGGTCTCCCACCTAAGCAAAGCGACTTGCCCTCCCCAGTAGAGAGATTGGAGGGGGTAAAAAGAAAAATCGCTCACACCTCAACCTATCATAAAATATAGAAAATGCGTGGTTTTTATATATTATATGATAGGTTGAGCAAAATTAGTTATTGCTTGTTAAGCTATTTTTCAAAGCAATACCCTTTGCTGTAAGGCGGTATTTCTGTTTTGGGTGATTGGGCTTATCTGGATATATCATTTCCACATACCCTTCAAGCAGTGCAGGTTGAATTGTATGTTTCTTAAAATACCATTTTGACTTGTACTCTTGCTTATAAAGCAACTTGTACACAGCCAATATTTCATCAACAGATAACTCCTTGCTACTTATGCTATGTATCAGCATTTTAACTTGCACACTAACTTGTACATCCACCTGTTCACTGGGTGCCGACTGGGTGCCATCTTGTACACTTATAGGCAAAGTTATACGGATAAAGTTATCCGTAAACTTGAAACAATCTTCGCCGTATGCTCGCAAAATACGCGGAATTCCAGAACCTAACGACTCTACCAACTCCACATCACGATAGATACGCATCAATTCCTTATTGCGCGGAATGGATATACCATTGAAGAACTCTTCTCTTGTGAGAGATTCGGGTAAACGACCGGCAGAGGTTATCTCAAGTCTATCGGGGAATATCTCAAACTTGGGTGGTACTTCAAACGAATAATCGTTATGCACAATGGCATTGATGACAGCTTCACGCAAAGCAACCTTATTCCACAATGGAGTTTCAATACGCTCCATTGGGGTTATCGTTGCTGCCACCTTGTTCTCAATATCTAGTTTTGACAAAACACTCTTGGTCGCTTTGATAAGAGAGCAGTATCCATACTCGTTGTTCTCAACCAAATCACAACGGTCGAGGCTTGAATACTTCGCGACCTTGATTGAGTTGCCATTCTCATCAGCCAACAGATAGGCCACATAGTTGTACTTGCCATCATCTGTAAGCAACTCCAAAGTGCGCTTGAAGTTATCATTGAGTCTCTTGCCTCGCTCATCGTAGTAGATACGCAATTGCTCAAAACTCAAATCCTGACGATTAGACACAATGCGGCCAATGGAATTGCGTGTACGCATAGCAAACAGACGGTCAATCTGCTCCTGTGGCATAGGCTCGACAGATGTTCCAACACGCATATACGCACCTCGTGGAGTCATTCCATACTTTGTTTTGAAATACGGCTTCTCTATTCCACTCGCTACCGTAACTTTGATAATGCTACGTCCATCCTTTTGCTCCTCGGCAATATCGAATAGGCCCATAGCCGAAGGCGATATGTTATGCTTGATGCGGTCTTTCAACCTCAACATACAATCATCCATATCACTGACGCCCACAGTTGAGCCATCCTTATCAATGCCGATATAGATGTATCCGCCCTCCTTGTAGTTAAGGAACGCCACAACCTCCTTCTCAATATCAAGCTCAGGAGTCAATTCTCTTTTATATTCTATGCGGTTGGTTTCGGTCATCTTAAAATTAATATATTAGTCATTATATTTTTTGAAGTTCTCTGCTTGTTCAAATATTTCTTTAAACACCTCATCATTAGTCACAGGAGGATATCCATATTCTGCCAAGATGAGTATTAAGTCCATTTTGAGTTCGGCCTTAATATCATCTCGCTTTGCCCAATCTGTATATTTGGATTTGTCATCAACAATTTTTTTAATTTCACCTGCTAATGCCTTAGCATTGTCTTCTGGATAGTCAAAACCGAATTGCTTAGCAACAGCGATCAAGATATCATAAAAAGCTTTTTCCTCGTATGTTATACCTAACTCATTGAAAGACATCTTCTCCTTGTTAATCTCTTTGAGCAACTCGGCCATTTGATTAGCAACTTCTGTAAGGACTTCATCTGCAAAGATGGCACTATCGCTACGGTCATTATACCTCTCCACAAGTGCATTAAGGCGTTTTGTAAAGTCAGTTCCCTTCATTTTATTAACCTTCTTAAACTCGGTAATAACCATTTTAAGAAGACGTTCCATAAGCTTTACCTTAGTATTTGGCATCTTCAATTTTGACAATCGCTCCATATACTCTTCGCTGAGCAGATCTAGGTTCTCCTTATCATTGCCAATTTGAATGATCTCCTCAACACTTTCCGAAAGGATTGCCTCTTCAATCATCTTACTCACACGCTGATTCATTTGTGCGGCATCTGGAGTTTCTCCCTTAGTAAGTTTATATATTATAGAGCGTACTCCACAGAAGAAGTAAATATCTTCACGCTCCACTGCAGATATTTGTTCGCTATTACAGCACATATTAAATGCCGACTTCAACTTCTTCGTATGCCCCATAAAGAGGTTTTCGGTTTCTTTGGTTGTTTGCGCAAATTCAGCACCTTTGTTCAAGCAGTCCAACTGTTCTAATGGAGTCCCTGTGGAGAACGTCTTATAGTCATACTTAGCAAACATGCGACGAAGTATATCGAGCTCATCTTTTACCATTGCAATAGATTGCTCAATCGTCTCTACAGAATCAGCATCAGTCTCACCTGTTGCATATCGCTTTAAGGCGGTATTCATATTATTCTTTATGCCAATATAATCCACCACCAAGCCCTTATCCTTACCTGGATATACTCGATTTACGCGTGATATTGTTTGTACAAGTGTATGTTGCTGCAAAGGCTTGTCAATGTACATTGTGTCAAGACACGGCACATCAAAGCCCGTGATCCACATATCTACAACGATGGCAATCTTGAAATTAGATTTCGGATTCTTAAACTGAATATCTAATTTCTTTCTATCTTCATCAGTGCCAAGAAGGTCGTATAGTTCTTGTTCATCATCCTTGTTGCGAGTCATCACTAATTTTATACGCTCAATGGGCAGGGGACTATTTCCATACTGGACTAACGGCTCTGCGACCATACCATATTGAGGTAATGACATCACATTGTATGTGGGCAACTTTGCCCACTCTGGACGCAGTGCAACAATCTTTTTGTATAAGTTATATGCAATAGTACGATTAGAACAAACGAACATCGCTTTACCTTCAACTGTGCTACCTTCGGCTATACGAGCCTCATAGTGAGCAATGAAATCTTCGGCAACAGCTTGAAGGCGGTCTGGGTCGCCCAAGATGCGTTCCATCTGCGTAACAGCTCGCTTACTCTCCTCGATCTGATACTCATTAGTTCCCTCTTCAGCGCATTGTTGATAGTATTTCTCTATCTCTTGCAATTTGGCGTTATCAAGTAGAACCTTTGCTGCACGGCCTTCATATACAATACGACGAGTAATATCATCAGCCACAGATTCCGTCATTGTATAGGCATCCACCACATCGCCAAACACATCAATTGTCGCATCAATAGGTGTACCTGTAAAGCCTACATAAGTTGCATTTGGCAGCGAGTCGTGCAGATACTTCGCAAAGCCATAACTACGCTTTACGCCACTCTCTGTTTGGCGCACTTGCAACGATAGGTTCGTCTGCGAGCGATGCGCCTCGTCTGAAATGCAGATTATATTTGCTCGTTTTGACAGAAGCTGTGTATCTTCTGTGAACTTATGTATCGTCGTGAGAAATACACCTCCACTTGTTCGCCCTGCCAAATACTCTCGCAATTTTGCACGGCTTTCCACCTCAGCCACGCAGTCGTCGCCAATAAACTTTTTAGAAGTACTAAACTGTTCCGAAAGTTGGGTATCGAGGTCGGTGCGGTCTGTAATAAGTATGATTGTCGGACTTGCGAACTCACGACTACGCATCAACAATCTTGTTAGGAAGAGCATCGTGAAACTCTTGCCGCAACCTGTGGCTCCGAAGTATGTACCTCCCTTACCATCACCATCAGCATTTAACTTTGAGTGCTGGCGTATATTGTTGAACAGCTTGTGTGTCGCAAAGAACTGAGGATAGCGGCAAACAATTTTCTGCTCTCGCTTTGACGAGTCGGGCAGAAATACAAAGTCTTTGATTACGCTGAGTAGCCTGTCTTTGCGGAATAATCCCTGCACCATCGTAAGTAATGAACTTACGCCATCTGTCGCCTTGTCTGTCGCCTCCACCTTACGCCACGCATAGAAGAACTCGTAAGGGGTGAATAGCGAGCCATACTTGCTGTTCACACCGTCACTGATAACTACAAATGCATTGTACTTAAACAACTCGGGGATATCTCTGCGGTAACGCACAGTCAGTTGCGTAAAGGCATCCTTTATTGTCGTCTCCTCTTTAACGGCACTCTTGAACTCCAACACCACCATCGGCAAACCATTAATGTAGATTATGCCATCGGGGATACGCTTCTCCAGCCCCTTTATCTCCAACTGATTTACTATGCGGATGATATTGTTCGCCTCAGTGCAGAAATCTATTGGATCAATGAAAAGGTCGGCCTTTGAAGTATCTTCTCGCTTAATGGCAAAGCCTTCGGTAATCAGACGATAGGTGTGCACATTGTTCTCGTACAACGAACCACCTACATTGGCTGTTAGTCTCGCTATGACACTCTCCACCTCTAACGAAGTTATCCCTTGCTCGGCATAACGATCTCGAAGATATGCACGCAAATCATCGCGAAGCAAAACATCGCTCTGCTCCTTGTGTACCTCCTCTCCACTCGTATATATGTAACCCTCTTTCTCGAATAGCTCCATTATAGCCATCTCAAGGGCGTGTTCGTTGAAGTGTGTCATAATTATTTACGTGATTTATTGGAGTTTTCTTTGGAGGAGTCCAATTTTTGTTGAATTAATTTAATATTGGTTGTGTTTTCTATTACGTCTTTCTCCAATTCATTGATGTCGTTCTTGCATTCAATATCGTAATCTTTCATATATTCTATATCCTTATTTATAGATACAATTTGATTACTTTGCGTATATATAAAATAACCGACACCACTTGCTAATAATGTTAGGAATAACCCAACAAGACTTCCCACCCAGTGTTCTCTAAACCAATTTTCGGTTTGTTTTCTAAATGGTTTAGGTCTTCTCCTGTCTCGATACTGGTTATCATTTGCAGATTGTGATATTGTTGAATCATTAAATGACCTCATATCTGCTGTCGGACCATCAGTTGTAGTCCTCATATTCTTTCGAACACTATCAAACTCCAAATTTTTATTGGGAGGAAATGGACCTTTATACGGATTACGTATCCGTCCGGATCTATGTTTATTATTGTTTTGTGCCATATTTCTTATTAAATGATTCGTAACATTTCTTGCAGAATGACGCATAATTGATTGGAGCATCATCAATCGAATCTAGTGAAGGATTGAAAAATTTTTGATAATCAACTGCAAAAATAAGTTTAGAGTCTTTTTTCTCTTTATCATATGTGATAATTGTATTATCAAAATCTTGTGTTACCTCTTTACCAATCTTTAATGGCTTTTTCTGTACAATATTAAATCGAAGCGATATGGAATCATTGGGAACCTCTTCATAATTAGTATGTATAACTTGAGATATGGATTTCAGTAGTTCGTCCTCCTCACTTAATTCAGCACCTACTATAAAACCAAATCTCAAAATGTTATTAATCTTATATGCTTTAAATACTTTCTTTAAAATTCTATCTTCGAATTCAGTTAAAAATTCTTCAAATTCTTTTTTGAAATCATATTTAACTTGATACTCGAGTATGATATCAGTTGAACTAATTGTTAAATGGCAATTTTGGTTGGTGTTGATTAGCCGCCTAGCACCATTTGCACGTTGTAATTCAGGAAATAATTTTTCGTTGAATTTGGAGTCTTTAGAATATAAAATCTCATCAACGATAGCTCCAAATTGATCTTCAACATGAAATCCTTTGCAGAATCTAATTCCAAAAGCAAACTTTGTAAGTTTCATACTTCATTTATTTTTATTGTCCTATCTTAGCTGAAAGCAAAGACTGTGATTCGGGTTATTTTTATTTATTGGTATCCACTCTACCAAATATTATTGCGAGTTACTTGAAATTTAGATCTCTGCCTATCTATATATTCTCTATGGGCTTGTTGGTCATATACCCCCTCAATATTGCAATGAGGACATCTATATTTCCCATTCTCCGTAAACATCTGTATTAGCTTTCGCTCGCTATCCCAGCAATGCGAGCAATAGAAAATGTCGTCATTGCCTTCTATCGTCACATACAAACCGTTATGTCTTACTATTGCAGCTTCAAGATCTTGTTTCTTCCGCAATTCAGTATTCTCAGCTGTTAAGCGATTGATCTCGCTTTGCATATCCAATGCTTGGGCGCTTAAATCTAGCAATTGCTGATATAATTTTAAGTTGTCTGCTTGTTGCACAACTTTGGCAACATCCTTAATACCTTCATAAAGTCCCATAATCACTCGTCTCTTTTTGTGATAGATTGTTTTACTGATTCAGGAAGTTGGTCATACAACCCAGCGATCTCTTTCGGTTCAGATATCATTCGACTAACAATGATATTTAAAAGTCGCATAAGCATTGTCGCAGTCCCAACATCATCAACATCGAATGCAATTTGACCAGGATGTACAGCTTTATTACCTACAACTCGAACGACGTCTAATGCCTGCTGTACAGTTGCTGGTAGTCCCTTCTTGACTAACTCGCCGATATTCTTATTTATATCTCTGTCCGTTTCGCCTAATTCATTGCAAAGCCTATCAATCGCAAGACGAAGTAATGCACAAGCAGCTCGTGGCGATTTATTATAAATTAGCCCCGCCTCATTATATAACTGCTTTACCTCTTCGGGCATATCTGTATTTGGCTCTTCTGCAACAATATCTGGATAAATATATGTATCATCATTCCATATTATTTTTCTGCCACAACACTGACATCTATGAATAGTCAATTTGTTCCTAATTCCTAAATCACCACCTTTGTAAGTATACAAATCACTCTTAAAGTAATGGCTTTGACTTTCCATCTGTGATATTGCATTACAATGTGGACATGTGTATGAGTTTGCGGTTCTGGATGGTTGTATGTATTTATCACTCATAATTCATCTATTTTTATTGTCCCATCTTAGCCAAAAGCAAAGACTGTAATTCCGTTAGTTTTAAATTCTCTTTTTTATAAGTAATTACATTTCTTTTCAATACATCAAGTTCACAATACACTTCTTTTTGTATATTTTCAGGTGCAACTATCACAGAAATCTTTTTCATATCTTTATCACTTAAATGCGCTACGGTTGTACCTTCTATGGATGTTTCTAAGTCTTTTATTGGTTGCATTATAGAAAAATAAATCTGATAAGCAGATATGAATTTTTCTTTATGAGGAATAATTCTTACAATTCGTTGATTTTGAAAAGCCAGACCTCCATTCCATATTGCCATATGAAATACACCATCCATCCCAATTAAAATATCACCATCAGAAATTTTATATTTTTCATCAACTTTTTCAGATGTATAAGTATCTGTTTTACATCCTAATATATCTCTAATTCTAATAATTGGTGTTAGCCTTATATCATTGCTGAATAATTCAGAGTCAAAAGGATAGCCATAAATAACATTTGCAATATCAAAAATAGATACCATTCTCCAGCCTTCTGGCAGATTTTCTTTATCAATGCCATCTACAAACATCTTGCGGTAGAGTGTCTGGGCGGTTTCTTCTAACTTGCTAATCATCTGCTCATTTAGGTAAATGCGCTTACTCAAAGTCTCATACTCTGCAATTATCTCCCTCTGTCGCTCAATCGATGGGATAGGCAACATCACATCGCACATCTCCGACCAATCAAAAATCTCACGAGCACTACCGTGTGAATGAAAACGGGCATAGCGATCGAACTCTGAGCGACGGAACCACATCATCAGATATTTAGGTAACAGCTCGTTGGTATCTTTTACCTCAAAAACGGTATAGGCTTGTGATATGATAGCATCATCCTCGTTAGCCAGCAATGCAATAGAGACCTTATCACCATTTCGAGATGTTACAGGACCATAAGCGAATTGCCCTTTGCGAACTATTTTATATGTGGACATATCAGTACCAATAGTATTCGCAATCGAAGGGATGAACTCCTTTGATATGCTCACACCAAGCAATGTCGTAACAGATAAATCTCTATTACGCACATCCACCTCACGGATATAATCTCCTAAACGCTTATAGCTTACCATCTTTATATTTTTTCAACATTCTTTATTTTAGAATACAATGTCGATTTAACAACACTTGCCTCAGGATACGCAACTTTAATTTTGTCTCTTATTAATTTATATTCTGCTTCGTATTTTGCTATCTCAATTTGAGATACTAAACTACTATTAGCCTTATTTGCTGGATAGAATGTAAATCTAGTTATCATTTTAATTGGTACAGGAATAAACAACACATTATCCTTTATATGATTAACTATTTTATCTTGATTTCGAGGAATTATGAAGATTCGATACTCATTTTCATAATTAAATGCCCACCTTTTTAAAGACATAATTCTAACATATTGCTTATCGTCTAAATTGTTGAAGAACTCACTATGGTAAGGGTTGGATGGTTGATATAATCCGTCTATTTCTTTTTTCTTTAAGCGATAATCAACTTTAGAAAAATATACATCACAGTCGTTTTCTTTTGCAAATTTGTCGATAGCTAGCAATAAATCAATGGTTCTAATAGACATACGCAACAGTGGTTCGTTCTCCTTTTTGTAAATTTTCCATGACGCCTCCTCGTTAAGGTTGTCCATTCTGGCACAGAAACAATAAATTTTAGGTTGTTTATATCCATTTAGTGAGGTGTAGTCTGTGTTTAGGTATTTTGTCTCGTATGGATCATACCAACTTTCAGGAGATACAAAACCTAACAAATGAGCCTCATTCTCTAATATATCAAGTACGCGACTCGCAGACATGTATTTATATAGAGTGTTTTTAAAACCTTTACAATTAATAAGTTGCATAGACAATGTATCCTTGAGTTGCTTCTCTGTTATTATAATTTTTTTAGCCATTATTATATTAATATTTGATATGTGTGAAATGTTACCGACTTATAAGGTATAACCTAATCTCTCAAATAATTTTTTCAACTCCTTTTTCAATTCCTCCTCTTGTGCCAAAAGCTCTCGCATCTCGGATTGAAGTTCTCGCATACGGGCATCGAACTCAATACCTTCGTCACGGTTCTTAAACTCGATATACTTACTTGGCACAAGGCTCCAACCCTTACGCTCAATTTCATCGAGCGATGCCGAGTAGCAATATTCAGGTATATTCTTATAGGTCGTTTCGTAGCCTTCACGCTGCCAATTATGAATATTGTGAGCGATATCGGCAATCTGCTCTGGCGAAAACTGAATATACTTCTTCTCGAAAGGTTCGCCCCACTGGCGCAAATCGACAAAGAGCACCTCGTTCTCGCGATAACGACACTTGACCAGCGTGCCATTCTGCTCAACAGTGCGAGCCTTACGATTGCCGGCCAATATCCAAAGCGTAACGCTGATATCTGTTGAGTAGAACATATTGCGAGGCAGGATAATGATAGCCTCCACAAGATGGTTTTGCAGCAACTGACGGCGGATATTGAGTTCGATACCATCACCACTCAATGCTCCATTCGCCAACAAGAAACCTGCAACACCGTTACTCGACAACTTTGACACGATATTGAGAATCCAACCATAGTTTGCATTGCTCGTAGGAGGTACATCATAACCGTACCAGCGTGGGTCGGTTTTTAGTTCATTATCCTCACGCCACGACTTCTGGTTGAATGGAGGGTTTGCCATAATGAAGTCCGCCTTCAAGTCCTTGTGTTGGTCGTTGTGGAATGTGTCAGCAGCCAACTCACCAAGATTACTTGCAATACCGCGAATAGCGAGATTCATCTTTGCAAGTTTATAAGTCGTATTCGTGTACTCCTGACCATAGACAGAGATATCGCGTTTATTACCGTGGTGAGCTTCGATAAACTTCATACTCTGCACGAACATACCGCCCGAACCGCAACAAGGGTCATAGATCTTGCCTCTGTACGGCTCGATAATCTCGGCAATAAGGTTTACAATGCTCTTAGGGGTATAATATTCACCTTTACCCTTGCCCTCGGCAATAGCAAACTTTGCAAGGAAGTATTCATAGACACGACCAATGAGGTCATTTTCGGGGTCTTTGAGTGTATCAATCTTGTTTATCTCATCGAGCAATGCTGCAAGTTTAGCACGGTCAAGGCCTAAACCAGAGTAGTAATTGCTAGGGAGTGCGCCTTTGAGAGAGGGGTTGCTATCTTCAATAGACGACAAAGCCTTGTCAATCTTAATGGCAATATCGTTCTGCTTGGCATTCTCCATAATGAAGCTCCAACGGCTTTGCTCCTCGATATAGAAGACATTCTTGGCATTGTAGAACACTGCTTGATCCACAAATGCACCCTTACCTTCTGCGATAAGTTCATTGCGCCGCTCATCGAATCGGTCATTTGCATATTTAAGAAATATCAGACTCAGCACAACATGCTTATACTCCGATGGTTCAACCGAGCCGCGAAGCTTATTTGCTGATTCCCATAAGGTCTCTTCTATGCTCTTTATTTTGGGTTGTTTTTTTGCCATATATGGATTTATTTCATTTTATGCTCAATAAATCGCTGTCTAATCTCCATTTCGTCTCGAAGAACTTGTTTACCATATTTACTCATCTCTTTTACAGCTTTGGCATACAAGTCCTTGCGACATTGCTTCTGCTCTTTATCTAAAAATGGATTATTGTCTACACCTTGATCGTGAATTTGCCTAATTGACTGCATTACACTTTCTACTTTCACATCATCAATACTGACACCTTCACGAGCAAGTCGTTGCAATTCTAATAGTTCGTTATATAGGTCTAATAGTTTGTTCATATGTATATCTTGTCTTTAGTTTATCAACTCCTTCGTATCAACATTTAGAGTCTTCGCAATTTGCGACAGCATCTCCAACGATGGTTGCATTTTGTTTGAACACCATTTGGAAACTGTTGAGGGGTCTTTGCCAAGCTGCTCGGCTAGCCATTTGCCGGTTTTCTTTTGTTCAACCAATACTACTTTTAGTCTATTTAGATCTTTCATTATTTACACATTTTATTGGCGTATACCGCAAATTTAGTGATAATGTAAGAAATTACATCTTTTGTATGCAAATTTTTATCGTGAAAGCGATATTGAGCGAGTATTGCAGAGTTGCTATCGAGGCAAGTTTTGATTATACCCGATAAGGTGTAAATTTAAAAACATTCATTATATTTGCACCCGATAGGGTATAATTTATTACATCTATGGAGCAGACAACACTCTCAAAATATGTGAAGGCGATGCGTAAGCAGTATAATCTTACGCAGGTGGAACTTTCCGAAAAGTCGGGGGTGGGCTTGCGTCTTGTTCGTGAATTGGAGCAGGGAAAGAAGACTTTACGCCTTGATAAGGTGAATCAGATATTGAATCTTTTTGGCAGCGAAGTGGGTGTCGTGCCAATGACTAAAACCGATGAGCGATGAAACAGGCTGTTGTATTTTTGCGAGGCGTAAAAGCCGACATCTTGACGGAAGATGAGAACGGCTATTATGATGCCTATTATTTAACAATTGCCAATACCGAAAAGTTGAGTCTTTAGCATAGCAATACACAATATAAGACTTTCAGAAAGGCTTCCTGCAATTCACAAGCCACCTTCGCACCCGTCAGAACGATCTCTGCAGATATGTAACGTGGCCTCTACCCAGTAATCGACCGCAGAAGCCACGCCTGATAGCCCAGACAGCACTCCAGGAAGGGGTAACGTGGCCACTGAATTTCACGACACCCATACACATACACACTATAGCTGACAGCTGTAAAGGAAAACACTTAAAAAACATCACAGTGGTGCCCAAAAACGAGGCAAAAGGCTCTTTCTGGCCCGAGCTGTAACAAATAACGGTCAAAATACCGCACAGCTGCAGAGACACAAGTGCCACTTGGCACCACGCAAAAAAAGAGACTCCGCCACTAACACGACCGGAGCAGCGCGACTTCCCCCTCCCTGTGGAGGGGGATTGAGGGGGTGGGAAAGACACGAGTGCCACTTGGCACCACGCAAAAAAAGAGACTCCGCCACTAACACGACCGGAGCGAAGCGACTTCCCCCTCCCTGTGGAGGGGGACTGAGGGGGTGGGAGAAACACGAGTGCCACTTGGCACCACGCAAAAAGAGACTCAGAATTCTGAGTCTCTTTTTGCGTGGTGCCACCGGGAATCGAACCAGGGACACAAGGATTTTCAGTCCTTTGCTCTACCCACTGAGCTATGGCACCATCGGTTTTGGGACTGCAAATGTAGGATTAATTTTTGGACTACCAAAATTATTTTATCATTTTTCTCTTCTTCCATCTTCTTTTGTATCTTCGCAACTGTATGAGCACTTCCAAAACATATATTCAAGTCATCCTTCCTGTCAGGTTCAGGGACACCGTCACCTATTCTGTCCCGGAAGAGCTTGTCCCGGAGATCAGGATAGGGTCGAGGGTCGATGTGATGCTTGGGTACAGGAAGTACAAGGGGTTCGTCGAGGAGATTACCCATACGCCCCGCTACGATACCGGCAAGATCAAGAATATCATCGGCATCGACACAGAGATTTCGGCATCACCGGAGGATATAAGATTCTGGCGCACCATCTCTGACTATTATATGTGCAGTTCGGGAGAGGCACTGAAAGCGGCCTCCCCATTTCTGATGGAGCTCCACACCAAACGGGAGAAGTCAAGCGGACTGAAAGATTTGGGCTCAAAAAGTGCCCATTCTGAGCCCAAACCCGTCGAAAAGGGGACTCCGGGCTCAAAAACCGCCATTTTCAAGCCCGAATTCCTAAAAACAGGATGCACACCTGCCACCAAGGGTGAGATATTCCTGAAGCTGATTGGAGAGCAGAGGGAGAGAGGTTTGGAGACGCTGGTTCTTACCCCAGACATCCCATCCTGCAGGGCAATGGAGAAACTTCTTGCTCCACACCTCCCGGAGGGTCTTCTGACCTACCATTCAGGTCAGACACCGGCCAGAAAAAGGGGGGCGGTAAAACAACTTCTCGGGATGGACACATCACCCGAGGGGAGACCACCGCACGTCATTATCGGTCTCCGCTCAGCCCTATTCCTACCATTCAGAAACTTAGGTCTTATCATCGTAGATGATGAGCACAGTCCACTTTACAAACAGTCGGAGCCGACCCCCAGATATCACGGAAGAGATCTTGCCATTATCCTCGCCCAGATCAGCGGTGCAAGGATAATCCTCGCTTCTCCTACCCCATCCTGGGAGACTCTGCACAATATCTCTCTACACAAATACCTCCCCCTACCCGACCCATCCGGCAACTGCGCCGGGACCCCCTCAAATCTTCAAATAATAGATTTCGCCAAGGAACTTCGCTCCGGCTCCACCAAAGGGCCCTTAACCAACATTGCCCTGGCTGCCCTCAGATCAGCAGTCGGAGAGAAAGTGAAATGTGCCATCCTCCACCCCAAATGGGCATTCCCTCTGGAGGAGGAGCTGTGGCGTCCCGAAATAGAAGAGGCTCTGGGAGATACGAAGGTGGAGATCTACACAGATATCCAGGCGATAGAGTCGCTAAAAACACCCCCATCTCTTATCGTAGTGCTCCAGGGTGAGGCGCTTCTCTCACCGAAAAACTTCAGATCGGACGAGAGGGCCATCCAGCAGGTCGAAAGGCTGCTTAACATCACATCGCGCAGCAAAAGCGCCGGGAGAGTTATCCTTCAGACCTCACTCTACAGGCACAATGTATTCAGATTCCTCGCCGGAAAAACAGATTTCGAATCGCTCCTGAATGAGCGCAGCACTGCCAATCTGCCACCTTTCTGCAGACTGATCCATATTATTGTCAAAGACAATGTATCAGAGAGGCTTGATGCCAAAGGGGACGAGATCGCTGTAACAATAAATAGACTTGGCATCACAGATTTCGACGGCCCCCTACCCATTTCAGAAGACAGTCTTCTCTTCCAGCTCAGACTTCCGAGAGACAAGAAGACACTGAAAATAAAACAGTGCCTCTCATCGGCCCTGTATCATCTGGAGAACACAATCATCGACGTAGATCCCTATTAAAGCGTGATCACCAAAGCACTGAATACCACACACTTACTATACATAAGGATGGGAAAAATCGCCCTCCCTCGACATAGGTAATCAGCTATAAATCAGAGCCTTATCGAACACACACATTAAGAGCCTTCGGCAATACTGTCAGCTCCAGTGGATTGGTTCCTATCACTTCACCATCCACCTCTATCGGCTGCTCTCCGTCCAGGATATCTATCTTTACCTGCTTGCCGGTGGTGTGGGAGATATCGGGGATATCGTATATACGCCCAGTGAAGAGCTCTTTAAATCTCACCAATATCTCGGGCTTGGTCATATTCCCTATCACAGTGACATTGACAAGACCGTCATCCATCACTGCGTCGGGTGCCTGGATCATACCTCCTCCGCTGTACACCCCATTTGCGAGGGCGACAGAGAGGGCTTTCCCCTGAAAATATAGCTTTCCGTCCACCTCGATCCTGAACATCGATGAGCGCATCTTGAAGAACGATCTGGCTGCTGCCTGCACATAGATGAATTTCCCTTCTTTTCCCCTCTCTTTCATCGAATTGCACTCTCTGCAGATCGCAGCGTCGAGACCTATACCGCACCCATTCATAAGGTATCTTGTCTGGGGAACCATAGACTCGAAGACATCCACTCTGCAGATATCCTGACGTTTGGTATGTCCTGATGCTATAATCTGCGCACAAGTGGTATAGTCAGCAGGGATATTGTACATCCTCACCCAGTCATTGCCCGATCCGGCAGGGATAACACCCAGGGTAATCTCGTGGGGAGGGACCTCTTTCTGGAAAAAAATCCCGTTCACCACTTCGTGAATAGTGCCGTCCCCCCCCACAGCAATAAGGTGTCTGTACCCCTCTCTCACCGCTTTTACAGAGAGCTCTATAGAATGGTATTTGCTTTTAGAAAATACAGCATCAAATTCTATTCCGGCACTTTTAAGAGCCTTGTCTATCTGAGACCACTCCTCCAACACTTTATTTTTTCCTGCTTTAGGGTTGGCTATCGCCATCCACTTCTGTCTGCTCATATTGAAATATGTTTAGAAATATGGGACAAATCTAACATAAATATCGCGCAGATAAAAAGATTTTGTAAATTTGCTCGTTATTGGAGAAAATATCGATTATGGGAAAAGTAATAGCTATCGCAAATCAAAAAGGTGGAGTAGGAAAGACTACCACAGCCATAAATCTGGCAGCATCTCTGGCTGTAATGGAGAAGAAGACACTCCTCATAGATGCTGACCCGCAGGCCAATGCCACTTCAGGTCTGAACTTCGATCCCGATTCAGACTCTACCAGGACTCTATATGAGGTACTTATCGGTCAGAGGACATTTGAAGAGGTAACACTGGACACTGAGATAGCTGACCTTAAACTTATACCGTCACACATTAATCTGGTGGGTGCAGAGATCGAGATGCTCTCTATCGCAGACAGAGAGTGTGTCTTTAAAAAGGCTCTGGAAAAGGTTACCGACCAATACGAATATATCATTATCGATTGTTCTCCATCACTGGGTCTTATCACCATCAACTCACTTACAGCGGCAGACTCTGTCATCATCCCCGTACAGTGTGAGTTCTTCGCTCTGGAGGGTCTGGGCAAGCTTCTCAACACCATCAAACTGGTACAGAACAAGCTCAATCCCGCACTCACCATCGAAGGGTTCCTTCTCACTATGTTCGACGGCAGACTCCGTCTGGCAAACCAGGTGGTAGAGGAGGTCAGACAACATTTCGGGGCAATGGTTTTCAATACCCTTATCCAGAGAAATGTCCGCTTGAGCGAGGCCCCTTCACACGGCAAGCCAGCCATCCTGTACGATGCTGTCTCCCCAGGATCTAACAACTACCTGAATCTCGCTAAAGAAATAATCAAAAAGAACTCATAAGATACTATGGCTAAGAAATCTGCATTAGGAAAAGGGCTTGGAGCTCTCATATCGGGATATGAGGGGACATTCGAGCCACATACTCAGAAGGTGAGTGTACCCGGCATGACTTCAAGCCCGGTATCCATCTCGGAGATCTCCATAGATGACATCTCCACCAATCCATACCAGCCCCGTACCGTATTTGAAGAGGAGGCCCTGCAGGCTCTGTCCGATTCTATCAAACAACTGGGTCTGATCCAGCCTATCACCGTACGCTCCACTGAGGATGGCAAATACCAGATCATCAGCGGCGAGAGGAGATACAGAGCTGCCAAGATGGCCGGTCTCTCCCATATCCCTGCATACATCCGCAAGGCTGACGATCAGGGTATGCTCGAGATGGCGATCGTAGAGAATATCCAGAGGGAAAATCTTGATGCGATCGAAGTGGCACTCAGTTTCCAGAGACTTATAGAGGAGTGCGACCTCACACAGGAGGCTATGGCCGACAGAGTGGGCAAGAAGAGGGCTACAGTCACCAATTATCTCCGTCTTCTGAAGCTCCCGGCACAGGTCCAGATAGCTCTGAGAGAGGGGAAAATCTCTATGGGACACGCCAAATGCGTCCTCTCACTCGAAGAGGTGGAGAAGCAGATCCAGCTTTGTGACCTCATCATCAGGAATGACCTCTCGGTAAGGCAGGCTGAGCAGAAGGCCAAGGCTCTTCAGCACCCCGCTGCACCCAAAGAGGAGTCTCCCGTAAATCTCCCCGACACCCATTACAGGGTTCTGGAGATCGTGGGCAGATATTTCAGCAACCACATCAGCCTCAAAAGAAATGAGAAAGGGAAAGGGAGCATCACCATCCAGTTTGCAAACGACCGGGAGATAGAGGCCTTCCTTAAAGATCTGGAGGGTATTAAACAACAATAGCAGAGGCCGTGCAAAGAGCGATAGTCCTATCCATATTCCTGTTATTATCCACTCTCACAGGCTTCGCCCAATTCAATAATTTCGGATTCGGTGAAGATGGTGGCGGTGGTGGCGGTTTTTTCGGAAACGGTATGTCTTCGTCTTCCGAAAATGACACCGTCTCCGCTACACAGATTTTCTCCGCCAAGGATTATTTCAGGGGGCTTGCCCATAAGGACACCATCAAGATGAGCTGGATGTTCGGCGGCTCGCTCGTCCTCCCCGGCACTGCACAGATATACAATAGAGACTATTGGAAGCTCCCCATCGTCTACCTCAGCATAGGTGGATTTGCAGGGACAGGAGGCTATTTCCTTTCCAAGTACAAGAAAACAGGTGATCCATCCCACAAGACCCTCAGCACCATAATGTTTGCCGGTGCAGCACTCTGCTACTGGGGATCAGTAATGGATGGTGTGGTCAATTACGAGTCCAAACTGGATCCCGACCCTACCAGAGCCACACTTTATTCGCTGCTCCTTCCGGGTCTGGGGCAGATATACAATAAGGACTACTGGCATATACCGATCTGGTACACAGGACTGGCCGTAGCCGGCTACGCCTGGAACTATAACGGAAAGCAATATAACAGATACAGGGACCTCTACAACCAGGCCTCCGATCCACAAGGGAACTACAGCGGCAGCGTATCTGTCGACAATCTGAAACACTACAGGGATACATACAGACGTATGAGGGACTATTCGATACTGGCCACTGCTGCAGTATATCTGCTGCAGATAATAGACGCCAATGTGTTTGCCACTATGCACGGGTTTGAGATATCCGATGACCTCTCGGTAGATGTCTCCCCTGCCATAATAACCCCTATCGGGACACCCGATCTTAAACAAAACATTACAGCTACCGGACAAAACTCGTTCGGGCTCCAGCTGAATCTATCATTTTAAACCTTTATGAAGCGATTATTACTTACCATCATCACATTCTCAATTTTCTCATCCTCACTATTCGCCCAGAAAGTGACAGAAAACGACACCACAGCCGTAGTCACCACCACTTCGGAGAAAAAGCAGGACAACTTCTTCAAGAAGGTATTTCCACCCAAACAGGACAGACGCCCCAGTCTCCTCAGACAGAGAGACAGCCTCTGCACTGCAAATGATTCACTGATGAGGATTATCGATACCTTGAGAATGGAAATTGATGATTATGAGCTTATAACCTCTTCTGACACACTCAATTCGGGCACACTCGACTTCAGCGTTCCCGACTATATGACCAGCGATTCCCTTACTCTGGAGGACACCGACTCGCTTATGAGTGTATGGTACCACCAGAAGAATCTCGAACTCATAGAGAATCTGGATAAGGATGTGGACCTCGATACAGCAGTGCTGCTGTCTAATATCCCCGACTCCATCTATATCGAGAGACTTCAGAAGATGAACTCATTCATCTCTGTCCCATATAACAACATCATCAGAAACTATATCATCACTTACACCGAGAGGATCTCAAAACAGTCTGAGACTATGCTCGGTCTGTGCAGGTATTATATGCCTATGATCGAAGAGATATTTGACCAGTACCAGCTCCCTCTCGAGCTTAAGGCTATGGCCATCATCGAATCTGCACTCAATCCAAGGGCAGTCTCGAGGGTAAAGGCAAAAGGTATGTGGCAGTTTATGTATGGTACAGCGATCAGATACAATCTCCTGATCAACTCTTTCGTGGATGAGCGTCTCGATCCTGTCAAGTCGTGTGATGCAGCAGCCAGATACCTTCAGGATGCATACAGGATGTTCGGTGACTGGCCACTTGCCATCGCATCATACAACTGCGGTGCAGGTAATGTAAACAAAGCTATCCGCAGAGCCGGAGGATCGAAAGAGATCTGGGATGTATACCCATTCCTCCCCAGGGAGACCAGAGGATATATCCCCTCGTTTATCGCTGCCCTCTATATGATGAATTACTATAAAGAGCATCAGCTCACCCCCGTTCCGGTCAATATGCCTGTCCATACAGACACCATCAAAGTGACCAAAATGCTCCATTTCGATCAGGTGGTACACTATACCGGAATCAGCAAGCAGGAGCTTAGAGACCTTAACCCCCAATACCTCCACGACATAGTTCCGGGGGTGGAGAGGGAGTATATCCTCAGAATACCTTATAACTATACAGGTAAATTTGTAGATCACGAGGACTCTATCTACACCTATAAGGACTCTGTATATTTCAGTCCGGCTACTCTCAAGAAAATCAAAGAGAGCGGCTCTACCAATTCACAGAGGATCACCCACAAAGTGAAGAGTGGTGAAACACTCAGCCACATCGCCCTCAAATATGGGGTAAAGGTGAGGGATATCCAGAGATGGAACGGAGTCAAGACCAATATCCGCGTAGGTCAGAGACTTGTCATCTATAAGGGTGGCGGTCCTGCTGCTTCTACCAAGTCTTCATCCTCAAGCAGTGCCAAACCTAAAACCACCACCTCAGGAGGATATGTCATCTACACTGTCAAATCGGGAGATAACCTTTGGGATATCGCCAAAAAATTCCCCGGCGTGAGTGCACAGAACATTATGGATCTGAATGGTCTGACCTCCAAATCGAAGATCTATCCAGGGATGAAGCTCAAGATCAAAAAGTCAAAGTAATCTGACCTTTTATCATCTTCGTAGAGACTTTAAGATATAGCCCTGCTCGCGAGAGTGGGGCATATTTTATATATCCGTACAGATCCCACCCCCTTCGATAGAGCGCAGGCACAGAAAAGCTCTGGGGGAGATCCCTCTCATAAAAATAGATTCTGTTGTCCCAGGAGTCGATATGATAAACTGTCCCCCTGACAGCACACTCCCATTTTTTGTCCACCGGAAGATAGCCGCACTCCACATAGAATGCCACACCGGGAGAGAGGGTACCTTTATATATATTGTCCCAGACTACCTCTCCCCTGACACCTCCATAAAAACCTGAACCGGGTCTGAAATGGTAATCGAGTCTGACACCTCTCTTATGCCTGGAGTGATGGCCATAGTAACGGTACCTCCACCGGCAGTTCAAGTGATGGTCACCTCTGCTCCACACCACCTCCACAGATGACTCCACTTCGAAAGAGGGGACCTTTACCCCATATCTGGGGGCCGGATAGTAGACTATATCCACCACCGACCTCAGTTCGAACTCAGCACAGGGGGTCCAGACAGAATTATAGAAGAAACCGATCTGATTCTTACAGGCAGATGTAGATGAGAGCCCCCCGGAATAATCTGCATAATATGATGGTGAATACCATCTGGCTGCGGCACTGCACTCAAAATCACCATTGACGGGGAGCACTGCACCCAGAATCAGGGCACCGTCACCCTCTTTGTCAAGCGCCCCCTCTCCGAACAGACGGTAGCGTCCTATCGACCAGATGGCGTCCAGACTGGCCCCTCCACACCACTCAACACCTCTGGCAGCCAGCAGATTGAGCCCTATGCGGCATCTCTCCCTCTCGACGGCGATTGAGCCTCCTACGAGGCTCTCCCTCTGCTGAGAGTAGAAAAAGGTCCCCTCCACCATTGGGCCGAAGCCCAATGTCACCCCTATCCCTCTGCAGACCTCCTCCGGACTGGTGGCAGAATATGGGACAAGTCCCGTCCCCCTCCTTAGAAGAGATGAAGGGGCTCCACTCCCCGACATCGAAAAGGAGTTCCACCCCAGAATCCCCTGCCCCAGTCTGATGCAATAATCCCCTATCACCCCATTTTTCAGGGTCACTCCACCGCCAAGATCGACCTCACCCACCCTCAGATGGGCAGAGATCCCCCCCGGGGCAATGGTAGTTCCCACCTGCAGCCGCTCCCCCATCCTGAAAAGGTACTTCCCGTAGTAGCCGGGAGGAACCCCCTTTTCAAATTTTGCATTGCTCCGCAATATTATCTTATGGCTGATCCTCTCTTTACCATCCACTCCGAGCCTCTGCCCCTCCCCCAGTCATATAAAGGGTCGGAGGGACTCCACCTTTTGCAGGCTGAACCCATCGACCAGGGCGAGCTCCCCCTCGGAGAGTACTGCCCCGAAACTCTCCCTGTATTCCAGCAAACTGGCTATTTGGAATGGTGTAAGCAATGGAAATGCAGACAGTTCCTTCTCCGAGGCACTATTAAGATCGAGCGGATGGGCCAGAAGCATCTCACAGTATGCCACCAGCTCTTCCATATCTGCACCGCCCCGCTCAGCCTCTGCCTCCAAAACCCTTATTGCCCCTTCGGGCAATGAGGACTGCCCCGCAGCATTGGACAACGCCGCGAATAGAATAACGATCACCAACCCCTCAAATCTCCCCCACATCTTCTAAAGTTTTAAATGGTTAATTGGTCTTGAACTTGTATTTTATCTCCTGAAGATCCTTGTTTGCCTTCCCTATCTTGGCTGCCAGATCCTTCTTGAAGTCCACCATCTTCTTCATCAGTTCAGGGTCACCTGTAGCGAGTATCTGCACTGCGAGGATACCTGCATTCTTGGCTCCGTCAAGTGCCACGGTCGCTACCGGAATGCCTGAAGGCATCTGAAGGATGGATAGTATAGAGTCCCACCCGTCGATAGAATTGGACGATTTGATAGGGACACCGATTACGGGAACAGGGGTGTAAGCTGCTATCACACCCGGGAGATGAGCTGCGCCACCGGCACCCGCTATAATGACTTTGATACCCCTATCGTATGCATTGGTGGCGAAATCCATCACCATCTCAGGTACCCTGTGGGCAGAGAGTGCATTAATTTCGAAAGGGATCTCCATAGAATCGAGAAATTCTGCTGCTTGTTTCATAACGGGCATATCAGAAGTGCTGCCCATAATTATAGATACTAGTGGTTTCATCTTCTATTTTTTCGGTTTAAACAAAATTAATGATTATTTTCGCATCGTCAAAAAATATGTTTTTTAAGATGGCAAGGATTAAACTTCACGATAAGTATTTTGTAACAAGTATCCCTAACGAAGAGATAGAGAGAGCTATCTGTGGTGTAGGCAGACAAATATCTGAAGACTACAGAGATAAGGATTGTCCCGTCTTTTTGAGTGTCCTTAATGGATCCTTTATGTTTACCGCTTCACTGATGAAAAGCATAGAGATTCAGGCAGAACTCTCATTTATAAAACTTTCATCCTATGATGGCACTGAATCTACAGGGTGCGTAAGGCAGCTTCTGGGGCTCAACAAAAATATCAAAGGGAGAAATGTCCTCATCGTAGAAGACATAGTCGACACAGGCAACACCATAGTGGAGCTTGTCAAACTGCTTCAGGAAGCAGGGGCAGCCGACATTAAAGTGTGCACACTTCTGCTCAAACCTGATTCTTACGACAAAGAGATTAAGATCGACTATCCCGCCATCAAGATCCCCAACGATTTTATCGTAGGGTATGGTCTTGATTACGACGAGCTTGGCCGTCAATATAAAGATATTTATGTGTTAGATTCAAATCAAGATTAGAAGAGATGAAATTCTATGTATTGTTTGGCCCTCCCGGAGCCGGGAAGGGCACCCAAGCTAAACTGCTCTCTGAAAAATACCATCTGCACCACATCTCCACAGGAGACCTTCTCCGCCAGGAGATCAAAAAAGGGACAGACCTGGGTAATCAGGCAGCAGTTCTCATCAATGCCGGAAACTTCGTACCAGACGAAGTGGTAGTGGCGATGATTAAAAATTGCATCGAAGAGAATACCCAAGTGGAGGGTTTCCTGTTCGACGGATTTCCCAGAACCATATCTCAGGCAGAGATACTTGACACTATGCTTAAAGAGAGGGGTGAGGAGGTGACATCCATCCTGTCGATAACCCTTCCTGATGTTTTGGTATTTGAGCGCATCCAGCACAGAGCTATGATAGAAGGGAGAATGGACGATGCAAACAGAGATATTATCCAAAACAGAATAAACACCTACCACCAGAAGACAGAGCCACTTATCGATTTCTATAAGAGACAGGGCAAATATCAGGAGGTGGATGGTACCGGTACTATCGAAGAGGTATTCGAAAACATTTCAAAACTAGTATAGAAGAGACCGATGGCAAACTCAAATTTCATAGACTACGTACGAATCTTTTGTGCATCAGGTAATGGTGGCAACGGCTCCATGCACCTCCGTCGCGAGAAGTTTGTCCCAAAAGGGGGACCTGACGGGGGAGACGGTGGTCGTGGTGGACATATCATCCTGAGGGGAAACCCCCAGTTCTGGACACTTATCCACCTCAAATACCGCAAACACATCAAAGCTGACCACGGTGAGGCCGGCAGCGGCAGTCTATGTAAGGGTGCCAACGGTAAGGATATCTATCTCGACGTACCACTCGGCACTGTAGCCAAAGATGCCGAGACCGGCGAAGTGCTTTTCGAAGTACTGGAGCCGGGAGAGGAGAAGATACTGGTAAAAGGTGGTCGTGGGGGCCTCGGTAACGCAAACTTCAAGTCTGCCACCAATCAGACACCACGATATGCCCAGCCGGGAGAGCTTGGTGTCGAGGGGTGGTTTATCCTGGAGCTCAAACTTCTGGCAGACGTAGGACTTGTAGGTTTTCCAAATGCCGGAAAATCTACCCTACTGTCAGTAGTATCTGCAGCCAAACCTAAGATTGCAGACTACGCCTTCACTACACTTGAGCCCAATCTCGGGATCGTGAACTACTATGACAACAAATCTTTCGTTATGGCAGACATCCCCGGCATCATAGAAGGTGCCCACACAGGAAAGGGGCTTGGAACCAGATTCCTACGCCATATCGAGAGAAACTCTATGCTCCTCTTCATGATCCCGGCAGACAGTCTGGACATCAAAGAGGATTACAAGGTTCTCCTCAAAGAGCTCAAACTCTATAACCCTGAACTGATGGACAAAGAGAGGGTACTGGCCATCACCAAAGCAGATATGCTGGATGATGAGCTTAAGAAAGAGATGAAGAGACATCTCCCCCGTACACTCCCTACCATCTTCATCTCATCATTGACCGGTGAAGGGATCCCCCAGCTGAAAGATCTCCTCTGGAAGACCCTTAACCAGTAATTAAGAGATATATGGAGTGGCTGCTCGACCTGGACACACAGCTTCTGCTGGCCATCAACGGCTGGCACTCACCTGTGGCAGACAAGGTGATGCTGTTTTTCTCATCCATCCCTGTATGGATACCACTCTATATAGCGATCGCAGTCCTATTCTTCGACACCCGCTGGCAGAGTTACAAATCTGACAGTGTCTCTTTTTGGATCGTAGGCTTTTTCTCGGTCCTGTCGGTCGGCATCTGCTTCGGACTCTGTGACCAGGTATCTGTATTCATCAAAGAGTCTGTGCAGAGATTCAGACCGGGCCACGAACCTGCCCTCGAGGGGCTTGTGAGGCTGCTTGAGGGGAGAGGTGGAAGTTACGGTTTCGTATCGAGCCACGCAGCAAATACCTTCGGGCTGGCCACCCTCACCTCACTTATATTCCGCAAAAAGCCATTTGCTGTCGCAATATTCACCTGGGCAGCGGTAGTGAGTTACAGCAGAGTATATCTCGCCAAACACTACCCACTGGATGTGATATGCGGAGCATTTCTGGGGATAGCACTGGCCATATCTGTATACCAAATTTGGAAATATGCCCTTTTGAAATATGAGATGTATCGCAGACAAAGGGCTTGACCCCCATTTCAATCTGGCTGCCGAAGAGTTCCTTCTGACCAGGTGCACCGGGCCTGTATTCCGCCTCTGGCGCAATAGTCCATCCATTATTATAGGTAAGAACCAGAATGCCGCAGCAGAGATCAATGCCAAATTCGTACACGAGCACAATATCCCTGTAGTACGCCGCCTCACCGGTGGTGGGGCAGTATTCCACGACCTGGGGAATATAAATTTCACCTTCGTGGATGCCAAGGTGCCCGGAGAGGATACATCCGCTATGTTTGCCAGATTTACAGCACCCATAATACAAGCTCTTAAGAAACTGGGGATAGATGCCTCCCTTCAGGGGCGCAATGATCTCCTTATCGATGGGCGCAAATTCTCCGGCAATGCTATCTGTGTACATAAAGAGAGGGTGCTGCAGCACGGGACTCTGATGTTCTCCGCCTCCATTTCGGACCTTAGCGGAGCCCTTAATGCCCGCCCGGAGAAATTTATCGGCAAGAGTGTCCAGTCCAACAGATCCCGCGTCACCAACATTTCGGAACACCTCCCTGAGCCTATGGATATAGAGCGATTTATGGACTTTATTTTCAGCGAGATATCCGACGGGACAGCCAGTGACTTTACAGAAGATGAGGTGGCGGCCATCACTGCCCTCAGGGATGAGAAATATGCTACACAGGGGTGGAATTGGGGGACATCACCCAAGTACACATATTCTAACAGTGTCAAGCTCCCATCCGGACTTGTGGAGATTTTTCTGAACGTAGAGAAAGGGATCATCCGAGAATGCCGTATCTGCGGAGATTATTTCTTCACTGCCCCCATCTCAGAACTTGAAGAACTGTTGGTAGGGACATTAAACAGATACGACGACATATTTGCCGCCGTATCCACTGTTGACATTGACAGTTATATCTCAGGGATGACCCCTGAAATCTTTACTGATCTTATTCAAACAAGCTCTCATCCACAAGATTAGGGAGTGTCACTTTCAGATTTGGAGTGCGCTCCATCTCACGTTTGATAGCGAAGATGGCCCCTTCGTTGCGTGCCCAGCTGCGGCGTGCTATACCATTGTTCACATCCCAGTGGAGCATCTCTCTGATCTTGCGGTCAGACTCCTCAGTACCGTCTATTACCATACCGAAGCCTCCGTTTATCACCTCTCCCCAGCCGACGCCACCGCCATTATGGATAGATACCCAGGTGGCACCACGGAACGAGTCACCGATAACATTGTGGATAGCCATATCTGCAGTAAAGCTTGAGCCGTCATATATGTTTGAGGTCTCGCGATAAGGTGAGTCAGTACCTGAAACATCGTGATGGTCACGACCTAGCACGATAGGGGCAGAGATCTTACCTTCACGGATAGCCCTGTTCATAGCGAGGGCGATCTCGGTACGTCCCTGGGCATCTGCATAGAGGATTCTGGCCTGTGAACCCACTACCAATTGGTTTTTCCCAGCCTCCTTGATCCAGTGGATATTGTCCTTAAGCTGCGACTGGATCTCCTCCGGGGCATCCTTGAGGATATCTTCAAGAACCTGAGCTGCAAGCTTGTCGGTATGGGCCAAATCCTCAGGTTTTGAAGAGGTGCATACCCACCTGTACGGACCGAAGCCGTAATCGAAGAAGAGAGGTCCCATAATATCCTGCACATAGGAAGGGTATTTGAATGTACCGTCCTCCTTGACTATATCGGCACCTGCGCGTGATGCCTCGAGGAGGAATGCATTGCCGTAGTCGAAGAAGTACATCCCCTGAGCAGTAAGTTTGTTGATTGCAGCAGCGTGACGGCGAAGTGTCTCCTGCACAGCCTCCTTGAACTTCTCTGGCTCTCTGGCCATCATCTCGTTTGACTCTTCGAGTGAGTACCCTACCGGGTAGTAGCCACCTGCCCAAGGGTTATGAAGTGAGGTCTGGTCTGAACCGAGATCGACACTGATCTTCTCTGCAGCGAGCTTCTCCCAGAGGTCCACCACATTGCCCTGGTACGCGAGTGAGACAGCCTCCTTAGCGTCGCGGGCTTTAAGGGCCCTGGCGATAAGCAGGTCAAGGTCTGTGTAAACCTCATCTACCCAACCCTGCTCATAGCGTTTTTGGACAGCCTTAGGGTTGATCTCCGCCACGATACCCACTACACCGGCGATTACTGCTGCCTTTGGCTGTGCCCCCGACATCCCTCCGAGGCCGGAGCTGACGAAGAGCTTACCTTTGATATCTTCATCGGTTACCACAGCCTTATGTTTTGCACAGTGCATTCTGGCGGCGTTAAGGACAGTGATGGTGGTGCCGTGTACGATCCCCTGAGGGCCTATGTACATAAATGAGCCGGCTGTCATCTGTCCGTATTGGGATACACCGAGAGCATTGAATTTCTCCCAGTGGTCTTTTGATGAGTAGTTTGGAATCACCATTCCGTTTGTGATGACCAGACGGGGGGCCTCCTTGTGTGATGGGAAGAGTCCGAGAGGGTGTCCCGAGTAGAGGACGAGTGTCTGCTCGTCTGTCATCTGGGCGAGATATTGCATAGTGAGGAGGTACTGGGCCCAGTTCTGGAATGCTGCTCCGTTTCCTCCGTATGTGATAAGTTCGTGGGGGTGTTGTGCTACTGCGTAGTCGAGGTTGTTTGAGAGCATCAGCATGATCGCTGCTGCCTGACGGCTCTTGTGTGGAAATTCGTCTATGCTTCTGGCGTGGATTTTATAGTCCGGACGGAAGCGGTACATATAGATGCGTCCGTAGGTCTCGAGCTCCTGACGGAATTCAGGAAGAAGTGTGGCGTGATGCTTGGCTGGGAAATACCTGAGGGCATTTTTGAGGGCCAGTTTCTTCTCTGCAGAGGTGAGTATATCTTTCCTTTTGGGTGCGTGGTTTATATTCGGGTCATAGCATTTTGGCTCCGGTAGAACATCCGGAATACCTGCTAATATCGCTTTCTGAAAGTCGTTCATAACCTTTTACATTAGTGTCGGTTACAAATATAATGAAAAAAACTGATTTTTCTTTTTTGTCGCGGCTCGGAGGTTAGTTCTGCAGACTTCCGCTTCGCTTCATCCCTCCCACTGCTCCGCAGCGGGCCCCTCCCATTCACGTGGCCATGGGCGGCCACGGTCTGCAGAATCTAATCCTCCGCAGCCGCTTGCTTCGTCATTTATCACTAAGCGATTTGTCATTAAATCCGAGATGCCATTCTCGGACGGACTCTCACTGAAGTCCTGGTAGTCTTGTCTAATCTAGGAATTCATACCAACTGTGAATTGACTATCATCTCTAAGCCAAATCAAAGATGATGGATACTTCATCAACGAGAGTGTTACTCTCAACAATCTTATCATCCAAATCTTCCCGCAAACCCACAGTGTGGAAATTAGCGTCCGGATTGTGATGAATAGGGACAATTGCAGTCTTGGGGTCAATAAGTTCGCAGATTTCCTTCAGAGATTGAATAGATGCATGGCCAGACGTGTGGACGTAGTCATATCTCTTGCTGTCCTCTTGGCATGGTGTAGAACCTTCAACCAGAGGCTGAATAAAGGCGTCTGTTTTCTCATTATATCCGCCCTTGTCTTTTTCAACATATCCGCGATACATGGAATAGACGAAGGAAGTCTCTTCTTTATTACAGAACTGAAGGATATCATCTATCCATTCTGCAAACTTATCGCTGCTACGAATAAGCATCGTAAAGCCACATTCCTTCATCTTAGCTACAAGCCTTTTGTTTTTCGTCGGGTCATAATCATAGATATAGGGTTTACCGTTATCAAACTGGTAATGAGGCCCAAGTCCCTTATATTCCATTTTAATCCTTTCTATCGTCTCTGCCTGGAAACTGTCACAGACAAAAGGCCGCCAGGGCTTCGTGGCATAATTAGCCCGATAGACAGACTCCAGGCGGTCAGCATCTTGAGAGGAGCAAAGGACAAAGACATTCTTGCGCTTGGCCATTATTTCCTTGAAGCAGTCGCAAATCTCCTTTTCGCTCATTACAGGCTTGTTTGTCTGGCCGACATTGGTTCCCTCAACAATCAATACATCAACATTGCCGGCAATATGGAACTTATCAATCACTCTGCGCAAGCCATCGCCCAGGTATCCATGTTCACGAAAATCACCGGTATGGATGACCGTCTTTCCATCACACTGAATCTTCAATAGATAGGAATCAGTGGCCGAATGACTAACGTAGAAGGGCGTCACTGTAATGTCTTTCCTTTTTCCGAAATAGAGTGGCTTTCCAGCATGATAGAAATGGAAGTTTTCCAGTTTCTTCAACCGGTCCATGCATTCCTCATGCTGGTCATCCAGGCAGGAGAGCCGCTGATACTTGCGTCCCAATAAATCTGCAGCAAGATTGCCGATGTACTGAGGTATGCTATCATCCACCAGGTTGAACAATTCTACGTGGTCCCCGTGATTGTGCGTGTACAAGATGGCCGAAGCACCGGCAGTCAGTTTGTCAATGGCATCTTTCGAGGCCAGTTTATCGTCGGAGGGTTTGTCTCCATCCGAAAGCAGATGCCCCAGGTCTATGAAGATCCTGGTGCCTGCACTGGATTCAATCTCCGTAATGCAGCCGCCAATCTGGTGAGGTCGGTGAAGGGTGATTTTCATAAATGGTTATTCCTTAGACTGTAATCTCCGTCATGTAGTTCAATCGTTTGATACTGTTTAGTTATCTTGTACTTACGGAACTCTTCTTTCATTTTATCCCGAAATACCTTTACCTGATTTGGTGTCTCTGTTTCCTTTCTGTTCTCTTGGAAAACAACCATATACTCCACTTCGTCACTATTAATGGACACCCTTTTGTCGATTAAACCAAGTGATTTCATCTGTTTCAATACGTAACGCATTTCTTCGACAAAAAGCTTTTCCTTCTCTTTTGAATGGCCTACAGTGCTTTCAAATGACTCTGCATGTTCACCAAGTCCTGATTCGCCTTCCAATGCTTTGGTCCCTTTTTTTAGCTCCATTATACAAATCTTCCCATCGGATTTTCTAACTGTAACGATATCAAAACGAGGACTAGGAATGCTATCATGATTCTTCCCACAACGTCGTTCCCCACAGTATGCGAATTTTGATCTCACGCTGACCTGGTATTCTAAATCCAAAATAGTAAACTCGGAGGAGGAACCATATGTATTGCTTATGCATAATTGGTGCTGGCTCTCTTTCTCTTCATCGCCTTTTAATTCCAACTCAAAGTAATGATTCATAGCAGGGATAACCTTTGCCATGTACTCATTGTATCTGCCGTCTTTGAAGAGAGCCTTAGTAAAAGCAATATGTTCATTAATCAAATCATAATCTTCCTTAGCCTTATCTTGGTGCTGACGGAAATACTGCTTATCGAAATCCACGGACTTATCACTTCTAACTTCCGCGACATTTCCTCCTCTGTAATAAACATTAAAATAGTCATCGCGCAATAAAACAACGTAGTCCTTGTTCGTCCGTACGATGTCCAATAGGTTTCTGAGCGTCCCAGTACTCATTGATTTGAAGAGAGATGCTTTATGGATACCTCTTTGATAATAGTTACTCATATATTTTAAATGCTAATCTCTTTAAACCTTACCACCTCAGTCCCATCCTGCATTGTTACCTTGCTGAAGAAGATCTCGTACGGACGTACCCATATCTGGCCTGCACCGTATAGGGCCTGGTAGATGACCACATCCTCCAGGGTCTCCGAGTCTTTTCCAAAGCCGATGAGTTTGTACTTGCCACCCTTGAAGTGCTCAAAATAGCGGGCTTTTGAAAGGCCGCGTTCCTTCAGCATCTTCTTCCACTGTGGCTCCTGGGCGGCCGGATACTCTCCGCCTGCACCAAGGACATCGGCTATTACCTGCTTGACGATAGGCTTGGTGAGAGTTGCGTTCTGGACGCGGGCGTAGTTCTCCAGGCGGTTGACAGCTCTCACTGTCGCTTCTATGAAGGCATTGATAGTGGTGGAGGGTGTGTTCTTATGATTGTACTCCGCTGGTGTCACACGTTTGGCAACATCATCCCATGCTTTTGGAGGTATGCTGAAGCCCATCGTGGTCTGGTATCGGTCTCCGTTGAATGACCAGACAACGCGGATCGGGGCCTCTCCGTGCTTGTTTTGTCTTTTATCAAGATATATTTTCAGGGGCATAAAATGTGGTTTTCACAAAGGTAAAACTTTGTTGGCATTTTTGCAAGCGCTTTAGAGTGCCGCTAAATGCGGTTTTTGAAAAATATTTTTCCGAAAAATGCCATTTTTGGCCAAAATCGCGGCTTTTTAAAATGCGACTTCGTATTGATAACTTGTAACTTTTCCTGACGAGGAGGTTGCCATCGAGTCTTTGACAAGTCTGATATCCTCTGAAAAACCGCGGCCTCCGGTACCATGGCCGCCCTATAATACGAACCCTAATTAAGTAAAGTTTCACCCATGAATAAAAAACTCCTTCAAACACTTAACAGCGCCCTCGAGCGCACCAAAACCACCCACTACGCTCCAGTCACCATCGACGCCCTCCAGGCCCGCCTCAGCGAGGAACTGGACTGGCTGGACGCTTGCCCCGGCCGCGAGTGCCTGATTGTCCTCCTGCAGGAACTGGCCGCAAAGATGCGCAGCGCCCGCATCGTGTTGAGCCCCGGCTACAGCTTCCTTCCTGACTCCTACCTTCTCTTTTTGATCGGGGTAACCAAGATTAATCCTGTCGCATGGAACCTACCCTTCAATTGCTTCACCAAGTTTGTCCACAACGGCGCCGAGATTCCCTTCGAAGCTGGAACCAACTGCCTTGAAGTGGCTCGCAAAGTCCTCTCTGGCCGCGACAGCGAGCTAGTCATCGAAACCGAGCCAGGCCTCTTTGAAATCACCTTCCTGGATGGGACAGAACTCCAGAACGTCAAGCTACGCATCACCACCTACGCTGCCCTGGACCAGTTCAGCCGCACGCTCAAAGACGGCTGGCACCCGCTGGACGAAGCTACGCTCCGGCTCTTCAGCCGCGGGGCCACCGACGGAGCCATCTTCTTCGAGTCCGACAAGATGCGGGAATGGCTCTTCGACTTCGACCCCGAATCTATGTCCGACCTAGTCCTCCTGAACGCCCTCTACTGGCCAGGCCGCATCCAACTCTTCCCGGAAATCCTTCGCCGGAAGCAGAGCGGCGACTATGTGAAAGAGTACCGCGACACCTACGGAATCCCGCTCTATCAAGAACAGACTTCCGACACAAGTCTTGCCATGAAGGGCCATTTCATCGGTCGCACCATGATGGCGGTAGAGGCCCTCTGGCCATATCGGTACAAAACCAAACTGAAATAAAGAAATCCGTTAAAGAGATCCCGTAGGGGCAGGGAATCAATATCAGTTGTCGACTCCTTCAACACTGCCAACCAAGAGAACATCATAGAGGCTGCGACCACTTTTCGCGTTTTTTAGACGCGGCCGACATTATTTTCGCTTTCCACGTCAAGATTTCACGCTTTTTTGTCGCGGCTTCGGAGTTAAGGTTCTTCAGGCGTTCGCTCCGCTCACTCCCAGCGGAGGTAACAAGGCGTCTTCAGACGCCCCGCGGAGGCCGTGTATTTGCGCAGCAAATACGGCAAGGCCGGGAGCGCTGGTTCGGCGAGAGCCGATATCAAAAGTGCTTAGGCCTTCAGAACCTTAATCTCCGTGGCCGCTTGCTCCTTCAGAAAGCTTTTCCCCACCTGACGCAGCGGATATCATGCATATACCATGCGTCGGTGTTGAATTTCACTTCCGCACCCACGAGTTTTCTCAACCAAGAGGATTAACTATAGGCTCCATGTAGGACAAAACCACTTCCTGCAATTCATTGTCCAGCCCAATGTGCCCCTCAGACCATTGTGGATGGGTTTAGCTTGGATAACCGAGCAAAATGGCTCGGATATCCAGCGGAAAAGCAGCCAGAGAACACTCCAGGGCCATCCGTGCTGGACTCCGTTTTGCAGGAAAGCATATCGGGCTTCCGCGAATGATGCCCACTCACCACCGACCTTCCACGCCTCGCTGCCCGTCCCGCGTCAACTTTTCCTAATTTTCTGTCGCGGGCGACTAAATTTCAGCTTTCCGCGTCAAGATTTCACGCTTTTTTGTCGCGGCTTCGGAGTTAAGGTTCTTCAGGCGTTCGCTACGCTCACTCCCTCCCACACCTTCGGCGCGGGCCCCTCCCGCTATCAAGCGCGGGTGCTTAGGCCTTCAGAACCTTAATCTCCGCAGCCGCTTGTTCTTTCCCATGTCACACACAGACTTTATATTAACTTCCACCGTAGGTAACAAGGCGTCATCAGACGCCCCGCGGAGGCCGTGTATTTGCGCAGCAAATACGGCAAGGCCGGGAGCGCTGGTTCGGCGAGAGCAATACGATGCCGGGAAACATACGATATTGATGCCCCAAACTCTGTGCGGTCATACAAAAAAAGAGGCCGACCAATCGGTCAGCCTCCATTTATCATATTCTAAATCAGATTAGAATCTCTGTGACAAAAGGTCCACGATGGTTGAAGCAGCCAAAGCTACTTTTGTACCAGGACCGAAGATAGCAGCAGCACCGGCTTTGTAAAGTGCATCGTAGTCCTGTGCAGGGATTACACCACCACAAACTACAAGGATGTCTTCACGGCCAAGTTTTGCAAGCTCAGCTACGATCTGAGGAACAAGTGTCAAGTGACCTGCAGCAAGTGAAGATACACCCACTACGTGAACGTCGTTCTCAACAGCCTGTTTTGCAGCCTCTTCCGGAGTCTGGAATAGAGGACCCATATCCACGTCGAAACCACAGTCTGCATAACCTGTTGCTACCACTTTAGCACCACGGTCGTGACCGTCCTGACCAAGTTTAGCGATCATGATACGAGGTTGACGACCCTCTTTCTTAGCGAATTCAGCTACTTTAGCTTTAGCTTGTTCGAACTCTGAATCGTTCTTCACTTCTGATGAGTATACACCTGTGTTCATACGGATAACTGCTTTATATCTGCCTACTACAGCCTCGCAAGCGTCAGAGATTTCACCAAGGGTAGCTCTGTTCTTGGCAGCCTCAACAGCAAGCTCAAGAAGGTTACCTGTCTTAGTCTCCACTGCGTGAGTGATAGCTGCAAGACACTCTTTAACTTTTTCATTGTCGCGGTTAGCACGAAGTTCTTTAAGTCTCTTAACCTGTGACTCACGAACTTTAGTGTTGTCCACTGCCAAGATCTCGATAGGATCCTCTTTCTCAAGTCTGTATTCGTTAAGACCGATGATCTTCTCGATACCTGAGTCGATACGGGCCTGTTTGCGGGCAGCAGCCTCTTCGATACGTAGTTTTGGAATACCGGTCTCGATAGCTTTTGCCATACCGCCAAGTTCTTCAACTTCCTGGATAAGTTTCCAAGCTTTGTCAGCAAGTTCTTTGGTAAGTGTCTCTACATAGTATGAACCAGCCCAAGGGTCGATACCACGGCATACGTTGGTCTCTTCCTGGATGTAGATCTGAGTATTACGTGCGATACGTGCAGAGAAGTCTGTAGGAAGTGCGATAGCCTCGTCAAGAGCGTTGGTGTGAAGTGACTGAGTGTGACCAAGAGCTGCACCCATAGCCTCGATACAAGTACGTGCTACGTTGTTGAATGGATCCTGCTCAGTAAGTGACCAGCCTGAAGTCTGACAGTGAGTTCTAAGTGATAGAGATTTAGGGTTCTTAGGATTGAACTGTTTTACAAGTTTTGCCCAGATCATACGTGCAGCACGCATCTTGGCAATCTCCATAAAGTGGTTCATACCGATAGCCCAGAAGAATGATAGACGAGGTGCGAAAGCATCTACATCGATACCGGCTTTAACACCAGTACGTAGATACTCAAGACCGTCAGCCAAAGTGTAAGCCATCTCGATATCGTTGGTAGCACCTGCTTCCTGCATGTGGTAACCAGAGATAGAGATAGAGTTGAACTTAGGCATATATTTAGAAGTATAAGCGAAGATATCGCCGATAATTCTCATTGAGAACTCAGGTGGATAGATGTAGGTGTTACGAACCATGAACTCTTTAAGGATGTCGTTCTGGATAGTACCGGCCATCTCTTCAAGTTTGGCACCTTGCTCAAGACCTGCTACGATGTAGAATGCCATAACAGGAAGAACGGCACCGTTCATAGTCATAGAAACTGACATTTTGTTTAGAGGAATCTGGTCGAAAAGAACCTTCATATCCTCAACGCTACAAATACTTACACCTGCTTTACCTACGTCACCAACTACCCTTGGGTGGTCAGCATCGTATCCACGGTGTGTAGCCAAGTCAAATGCTACAGAAAGACCTTTCTGACCTGCAGCCAGGTTTCTGCGATAGAAAGCATTTGATTCTTCTGCTGTAGAGAAACCTGCATACTGACGTACGGTCCAAGGTTTCTGTACATACATTGTACTATAAGGTCCACGTAGGAATGGAGCCACACCTGCTGCATAATTCAGATGCTCCATACCATTTAGGTCCTCAGCAGTGTAGATCCCTTTAACTTCGATTTGCTCAGGGGTCTTCCAAGTTTCCTGTGCAGGAGCCTCGGCTTTACAAGCAGCTGCTCCGCTATATTTGATATCTTTAAAATTAGGACGCATATTAATTATTTTTTCAGGTGATTATTAAAGTGCTTTAATACCGAGTTTAGCCTGGTAATCTTTCAAAGTCTCAAGAACGTTGCTCTTCACATTGATGAAGTTCTTGATACCTTTAGCTTCAAGTTCAGCCTGGCAAGCAGGAGCACCAGCTACTACTACGATAGCTTTGTCACCGATAAGCTCAGCGATCTGAGGAACAGCTTCTGCATATTCTTCGTCTGATGAACAAGCCACTACGATGTCTGCACCAGCCTCAAGAGCAGCTTTAACACCCTCCTCTACAGATGAGAAACGGTTGTTGTCCACAACTTTGATACCTGCAGTAGCGAAGAAGTTGCAAGAGAACTGTGCTCTTGCACGGCACATAGCCAAGTTACCGAAGGTAAGCATAAATGCCATAGGCTGTTTCTCGCTTCTGTCGGTAGCAAGACGCATAGCTTCGAATACCTGTGAACCACGGTAAGGTTTCAAAGGCTCAGCTACCTGCTCGCAAGTGCATGCAGGAGTTTCGAATTTGATACCATTGTAGGTAAGAACGTCTCTTGAAACGATATCTGTAGTGATGCAATCTTCAGCTTTCTCAAGGAAGTTAGGATACTGGTTAGAACCAAGAAGGATATCTTTGCGCATTGCAAGGTTTTTGTCTTTCTTGTCAGCCACAGCCTTGATCTCTGATTGGATGAAGCCCTCTTTGAATTTAGCAACATAACCACCAGCCTCTTCTACTGAGCGGAATAGAGCCCAAGCAGAGTTAGCGATAGAGTTGGTAAGGGTCTCGATATAGTATGAACCAGCAGAAGGGTCTACTACTTTATCGAAGTGAGACTCACCTTTAAGGATGCTCTGTACGTTACGTGCGATACGGTTTGAGAACTCGTTAGGTGTTCTGAATGAGTAGTCGAAAGGAAGAACCTCAAGATAGTCAACACCTGCGATAGAAGCACTCATAGCCTCAGTGGTAACTCTCAACATATTTACGTAAGCATCGTAAACAGTCTGGTTCCACTCGCTGGTGGTAGCACGAAGTTCCATCTTCTTAGCGCACTCTGAATCTGTACCGTAAGCGTCAACAACGTTAGCCCACAACATACGTGCAGCACGGAATTTGGCGATCTCCATAAAATATGAGCTTCCTACTGAGAAGCAGAAGGTCATCTTCTTAGCTACATCTTTAACATCAAGACCAAGTTCAGTCAAGCGTGAAAGATATTCGCTACCCTCAGCAAGAGCAAATGCAAGCTCCTGAGTAGAAGTAGCGCCACAACCGTTGAATGTGGTAGCATCTACAGCGATAACTTTAACTCTCTTATAGTCAGCAGCCACTTTAACAGCCTCTGCAAGAAGTGCAAATGACTCTTCACAGAAATATCCTTTAGTGGTCAAAGTGTGTAGAGGGTTGAAATCGAAAGTAGCTCTGAGAACATCTTTCTCAACACCTTTAGAATCTGCATAAGCCAAGAAGTTTTTAAGAGACTCAACAGATTTCACACAGCTTTCCTGGAAGCTTACAGGAACTTTAGCAAGATCGATACCGTTCAAAAGAACTTCATAATCAGCTACAGTCTGAACTTTAGAGCCATCCATGTAGAAACCTACAGACTCGATACCTTTTGAAAGGAGCTCTTTAGCCTCAGCATTTGCTTTTGCATAGTCGCAAGTGCAGCAGCATACGCTGTGGTGGATGAACCAGTCATTGTTTTGTTTGGTACCTCTAACATAAGGGAATGCTCCAGGGTTAGTACCTACGTGAGGAAGCTCTGCAAGATTCTCTGCACGGTAGTATGGACGAACGCTGAAACCCTCTTGTGTTTTCCATACGAGTTTTTTCTCGTATGCGGCACGTGCAGCTTCTAGATCTGCACATTTAAGGTCTTTTAGAATTACCTCTTCCCATTTCTCGGTAGGGACCGCTGGAAATTCAGTAAAAAGTTTTTCTGCCATATTTATGATTATTTATAATGAGTGTGTTCTTTAATCACGCAAAGATAACACTTTTATACATTAAGTATCCAAAATTATAACTACTTTTGAACTATAAATTCAAAATTATGAGAAATTCGATAGCTATACTATTCTTAAGTCTGCTGTTTGCCGGGTGTCAATCGGCAGACCTTGAGCAAATGGATCTCCGGCCACTTATGGAGGAGCACGCCATAACCGGCATTCAGGCTGTATTCGCACAAGAGAAACCCCTCTCAAAAAACTATAATGAAGAATATTTCATTTATGGTGAAGGGATCGCAGACACCACTGTATTTCAGGCGGCTTCCCTGAGCAAGGTCCTCTTTTCATATGTAGCCCTATCACTCTACGACGAAGGGCTTTTCGATCTGGACACACCCCTTATGGAGTACTATGACAATGGCCGTTTCGCCTCAGGGCAGGACAGCATCTATGCACGAATGCTAACCGCACGCCACGTCCTCTCACACCGCACAGGTCTGAAGAACTGGGCTGCATCCCCCTCATCTGACGCCTGGCCCACCAGCACCATCACCTTCAAAAAGAAACCTTACCAGGAGAGCGACAGCACCATTATGTTCACCTACTCGGGAGAAGGGTTCGCATATCTTCAGCACACCCTGGAGCACCTTACCGGCAAGTCTCTCAATGAACTCGCTTCGCAATATGTATTCGAACCCTTCGGAATGCCAAATTCGTGGTACGGATGGAGAGACTCTTTCGAGGGACAGGTAACAGTGGGACACCAGGAGGATGGCACCCCTGTAAGTGTGGTGCGCTACCCGAGGGCAAACTCAGGCTACACCCTGATGACCTGCGCTGCTGACTATGTCAAATTCCTGGAGCAATTGGCCCACGGCGGGGCACTCAAAGAGGAGACCTTCCAGGAGATGATCACCCCCCAATTTGAAGATGATGAGCACGGAGCCAGAATATATGAGGACCTCCCTATCAGCTGGGGTCTGGGGGTAGGCCTTACCGACGATGGAGCCCTCTGGCACTGGGGTGACAATGGGTCATTCAAAAGTTTCTTCGTGATCTACCCAGGCAAGCAGGCTAAGATCATGCACTATGTGTGCAACAGCCGCAATGGTCTGAAGATCCTCCCCGGAATGCTTGAAAACTTCTTCCCCACCTGCGAAGAGCACAAGGAACACGACATCCTGAAAGTCCCCTACTGGATCGAGTGTCACTACAGATAGGTCTCAGCCTCTCTACACACACAAAAATCCCCACCAGAAATTCTGGTAGGGATTTTATAAGATATTAATGTTAACGTAATTAGTCCTCTTTGATCTGAAGGTGCTGTACGTAGATAGCTTTCTGAAGCTGAGCTCTCTTCTTCACAGAGGGTTTCTCAAATGTTTTTCTGCCGCGAAGCTCGCGAACAATACCTGTTTTCTCGAATTTACGTTTAAATTTCTTTAGCGCTTTTTCAATGTTTTCGCCCTCTTTGATTGGTACTATAATCATATTTTTATCACCTCCTTTTTATTTTCGGACTGCAAAGGTAGATAAATTTTGTAAATTTGCAATAGGGAGATAAAAAATGAATATAGTAGAGAGATTCATAGAGTATATAAGGGTGGAGAAAAGGTACTCGCCACGCACTTCCGCTCTGTATGAAAGTGCGTTAGGTGATTTCTATGCATTCCAGTTTCCTGACAGGGAAATCTCCGGCATCGCTCAGCAGGAGCTTCTGGATGCACTCTCGACCACCGCCATCCGCGGCTTCATTGCCCAAGGGCTGGAGGGGGGAATATCCCCCAGGACAATGAACCTCAAACTCTCGGCTCTGAGCAGTTTTTGTACCTATCTGGTCTCCTCATCCCTGCTCGATTCAAACCCTGCCAAACGGGTCTTCAGGCCGAAGGAGGGATCAAGGCTCCCCGTCTTCTACACCGAGGGGGCACTCGAAAAGTATCTGGCCGAGACACCCCCGGATGATGCCCCATTCCATAAAATAAGGAACAGGATGATGATCCTCGTGATGTACGGCACCGGGATGAGGCGGAGCGAGATCGTGAATCTGATGGAGAAAAACTTCGATCAGGGGAGAAAAGTGTTCCATATCGTGGGAAAAGGTGATAAAATGAGAGAAATTCCTGTTCCCATTTCAATATGTGAAGAAATTTTATTATATTTGAAGAGAATTAAGATTGAGTTTCCGGAGGGGGTAGATGGAAAGTTCTTTGTTACAGATAAAGGAAAGGCTGTCTATCCGGGTTTTGTGGATAAAGTGGTCAAGGAGGAGCTCAGCGGGCTTGAAGGGTTTTCAGGGAGGAAGTCCCCCCACGTCCTGAGGCACTCCATCGCCACTCATCTTATGAACCACGGGGCCGATCTTAACAGCATAAAAGAGATGCTTGGGCACTCATCACTTGCGGCTACGCAGGTCTACACCCACACATCCTTTGAGCAGCTCAAAAACACATTTTTAACCGCCCATCCAAGGGCAAAAAAACGGAGGTAATATGGAAATCAGAGTTCAATCACTCAAGTTTGATGCAGACCAGAAGCTTCTCGATTTCATCGACAAGAAGCTCGGTAAATTGGAGAAATTTTTCGACAACATCATCAGAGTAGAGGTCGCACTCTCAGTGGAGCCTGACCACGTAAAGAAGGTAAAGGTCAGGGTAGCTATTCCGGGAGATGATTTGATCGTTGAACGTAGTGCGGCTACATTTGAAGATGCAGTAAACGACTGCGCAGACCTTCTGAAAGACATGCTTGTTAAAACCAAAGAGAAGAGATTCAACAAATAACAGATAGCAGTGTTCCGAAAAACCGGCCCCATAAAGGTCGGTTTTTTTATTATAAAATTGATATTTATTTCTAATTTTGCCGTTTAAGAAAAAGGAGAAAAAAGAAATGAGTACTATCACCAAGGATTATAATGATGACGCGATTCAGACGCTGGAGTGGAATGAGCATATCCGACAGAGGCCCGGTATGTATATCGGAAACACCGGAGATGGCTCCCGTCCGGATGACGGCATATATATCCTTATAAAAGAGGTACTCGACAACTCCATCGATGAGTTCTCTTCAGGATACGGAAAGGAGATCAGAATAGATATTGAAGAGAATACCGTCACCATTCGCGACTACGGCCGGGGCATCCCCCTCGAGAGTGTCATCGACTGCGCCAGCAAGCTGAATACCGGTGGAAAATTCGACAGTGATGTGTTCCAGAAATCGGTAGGTCTTAATGGTGTCGGTCTGAAAGCTGTAAACGCCACATCTTCATATTTCTATATCGAATCGTTCAGAGAAGGGCGCTCAAAATGGGCAGAGTTCTCTGCGGGAAATATAGTAGACAGCGGTTATCACGAGAATACCGGGGAGAAAAACGGCACTTTTGTAAGATATACAGCAGACGACAAGGTCTTCCCTTCTTACAGATACAATACCGAGTTTGTGGAGGAGATGGTAAAGAACTACTCCTACCTTAACACAGGGCTCTCCCTCAAATTTAACGGAAAGGAGTACAAATCGAAGAATGGTCTCCTCGATCTGGTTACAGAGAACCTCGGTTCAGAGACCCTCTACCCCCCTATCCACCTTGTGGGACACGATATCGAACTGGTCATCACCCACTCTGACGGTAATGGTGAGGACATCGCCTCATTTGTAAATGGTCAGAACACCACTGAGGGTGGTACCCACCTCTCCGCTTTCAGGGAGGCTGTGGCCAAGACCATCAAAGAGCACCTCAAGAAAGACTTCGAGCCTGCAGATGTCCGCCAGTCTATGGTGGGAGCCATCAGTATCAGGGTGATCGAGCCCATCTTCGGAAACCAGACCAAGACCAAACTTAACTCGAAGATGGTCAATGATGAGGTCTCTGTAAGGAATTTCATCGGCGACTTCATCCAGGAGGAGCTTGACAATTACCTTCATAAACATACAGAGACAGCCACCATCCTTCTGAAGAAGATCCAGGAATCGGAGAAAGAGAGAAAGGCAATATCAGTCATTCAGAAATCGACCAAGGAGAAAGTTAAAAAGGCGAGCCTCCATAACAGGAAACTGCGCGACTGCCGCGTTCACTATAGCGACACCAAGAATCCACTCGCATCAGAATCTACTCTCTTCATCACTGAGGGTGACTCAGCGAGCGGTTCTATCACCAAAAGTCGCAACGCCACCACCCAAGCTGTATTCAGCCTCCGTGGAAAGCCCCTCAACTCATATCAGAAGAGCAGCAAGGAGATTTATGGCAATGAGGAGCTCATCCTCCTCAAAGCAGCCCTCAACGTAGATGAGGATCTGGACAATTTGAGATACAATAAGATCGTCATCGCTACCGATGCCGATGTCGACGGTATGCACATCCGTCTCCTTCTGATCACTTTCTTCCTCAAATTCTACCCGGAGCTGGTAAGAAGGAACCACCTATTCATCCTGCAGACACCGCTCTTCAGGGTAAGAAACAAGAAGACTACCCTCTACTGCTATAACGACGAGGAGAAGATGGCTGCCATCAAGCAGCTTGGAGCCAATCCCGAGATCACCCGATTCAAAGGTCTGGGTGAGATCTCCCCTGATGAGTTCAAGGAGTTCATCGGTGAAAATATCAGACTTGAACAGGTTCGTCTGAGTGCAGATGACAATATACCTAACCTACTGGAGTTCTATATGGGTCAGAATACCATAGAACGACAGAACTTTATACGTGAAAACCTCCGTTCAGATTTAATATTGGAAATAGTCTAACTATGCTTAATCAGAAAGTAGCAGGATTTCTTCTGAAATCTTTAGGATGGAAAGCCGGTGAGCCTATAGCACCGGAGAAAAAATGTATAATTCTTGGTGTCCCCCACACATCTGTATGGGATCTGGTAATATCATACCTATATTATAGATCTGTAGGTGGTGATGCGAGGGTAATGGTAAAGAAAGAGTTTTTCTTCTGGCCGCTCGGTCCGATTATCAGATGGATGGGCGGTATCCCTGTAGACCGCTCACGTAAGGGGGGTGCGACACTTGTCCGTCAGATGGTGGAAGCTTTTGAGAACGAGGAGACATTTCATCTGGCGATAGCTCCTGAGGGGACCAGAAAAGGGGTTAGCAAATGGAAAGCCGGGTTCCACACCATAGCCCGCACAGCCAATGTACCTGTCTATATGGGTTACTATGACTGGAGAAGAAAAATCGTCGGGAGAGGACAAAAAGTCGAACTCACCGACGATGCTAAAGCTGATTTGGCCAGAATCCAGAAGCTCTATCACGAGCTTGACCTCGGTGCCAAATATCCTGAAAATTACAAGACCGGGTATTAGACAGTCTATCAGCAAGTCAAACTATAGGCCTCGGAGATTAGGTTCTGAAGGCCTAAGCACCCGCGCTTGATAGCGGGGGGACCGCCGCGTAAGCGGTGGTGGGAGTGAGCATTGCGAACGCCTTAAGAAACTAATCCTCCGAGGTCGTAAGCCAATAAACGAGCAGTCCGCACCGTAGGTGTGGGAGGGATTGTTTCCTCGCCAGCACCCGATGGTGAGAGTCCATATAATTATTCTACTCAAACTTCAGATCAAGTCTACCAACATATTCACCTTTGGCTCCGGCCTGAAGGATGATTACATCCTTGCCGTCAAGGTTTTGATACACCTTCTCGCTCTTGAGGAATGTATGTGAGTGGCCCCCTACTATGATGTCGATATTCCTGGTATTTTTAGCCAGATTGATATCTGAAGCGGCCTTGGGGTTCTGCGCACTGTAGCCCAGATGTGACAGAGCGATCACCAGATCGCACCCCTGCTCCTCTTTTAGCATTTTGGCCAACTCATTCGACACCTCCACAGGATTCTGGAACTCAAGTCCCTGACGGGCTTTGGCCGACACATTTGATTTTATATTGACCAGCAGTCCGAAGATACCGATCTTCAGACCACCTTTTTTAACCACCACATAAGGCTTCACATACTCGGCAAGGGGGGTCTGCGAAAAGTCGTAATTGGCACAGACCACAGGGAACTCAGCCATAGCGAGTCTTCTGGCCAACTCCTCCTGCCCGTTATCGAACTCGTGATTACCCAGACAAGCTACATCATAGCCCATCGCATTCATCAGCTCTATCTCCATATCACCTTTAAAGACAGTAAAATATGGCGTACCCTGATCCCAGTCTCCTGCATCCAGGATCAGAACATTCTTATTCTCTTTTCTCACCTTATCGAAATACTCTGCCCGACGGTCTACACCGGCAAGCCCCTTGCCATATCCAGAACGGATAGGCTCTATCTGCGAGTGAGTATCATTGGTATGGAGAATCACCAGCTCCTTCGAGCCCACTGAGGCACAGCTGCTCAAAAGAGCCACTGCTGCTACAACACCTGCTATAAATCTTCTTTTCATAACACCTTACTATTTTTTAATCACCACTCTGCCATCCGGTTTATTATTGAAAATATACCCGGCATCAGACTTGTCCTTAATATATTTCACCACTCCATCTCTCACGAAAATGTCTGAATAGACTATCTCGCCTGCCCCCTTACGGAGGTTAAGGGAGTCGCCGCCATCCAGAAGGAAATCGATAGTGACCAGTTTGTACATCTTCTTGTCATTAAGTTTCTCTCCACCGATATAGCATTTGGTCAGTCTCCCATCCTTCACCTCTATCTCTACACCACCCAGAGCCTCGAACCTCCCCCTCTTGGCAAAATTCTTCATTATCTCACGGACCCTATACCCGGGCATCTCCACTATCACGAGGGCATTGTCAAATGGGAATACCGAGAATATATCGTATACCCTTATTGCCCCCTGGGGCAATTCAGACCTGATCCCTCCGAAGTTGGTGAGCGAAAATGCCTTGTCCCCCTCCTTCAAAAGGGGCTTGGCCGAAAATAGAAGGGCGTCTGCAGCCAAGTTCGAAAGGCCGCTCTCCGGATTGCCTTTGGCCATCTCCTCTGACGAATACCCGACAATCTCCATAAGTGCCTCGATCCCCGGCTGGTACTTGGCTATAATCTCCTCCACCTTAGAGGTACCCTCCTTCATCCAGGTAGTATCCATCGGGACCCTCTCCCACTTATAGGTAAAACTCTGTGCCGAGGCAGAGAGCACGGCTCCGGCAAGGAGCGCTAAAGCAATAAATATTCTCTTCATAATTAGTATTTTATCCATTTCCAAAGATCTTTCCAAGAGGCCTTTTTGCCATACATCAGAATACCTATTCTGTAGATCTTGCCAGAGAGGTAGACGATAGCCAGGAAGGTTACCAGCAGCAGACCGATAGAGAGCAGCAGCTCCCAGGTAGGTACTGCACCCTCAAACGGGATACGGGCAAGCATCACCATAGGTGAGGTGAACGGGATCATCGATGCCCAGAATGAGAGTGAGCTCTCCGGGTGCTCAAATGTGTGCAGCATAATGAACAGCCCTATGATCAATGGCAATGATATAGGGAGGGTAAGCTGCTGGGTGTCTGCCTCATTTTCCACAGCAGAGCCTACAGCTGCAAACATAGCTGCATACAATAGATAACCCAATACAAAATAGATAAGGAAGCATCCGATGATATAAGGGAAGTTTATCTGCGAGAGGGCACCCATAATGTCTGCCATAGGGCCGCTTGGTGCAGCAGCTGCCGCTGCAATAGCCTCTGCATCCACACCCGCCATCTGTGTCACCTGCTCAGTGCCGCCTGTAAAGAACTCTGGACCCATAATAGCCTGAAAACCGAACACCAGCACTACTGTGAGAACCACCCAGATAAGGAATTGTGTCACAGCTACACCGGCCACACCGAAGATCTTGCCGAGCATCAGGTCAAAAGGCTTCACAGAAGAGACTATCACCTCCACGATACGGTTTGACTTCTCCTGGATAACGCTGTTCATCACCATATTACCGAACATAAAGACGAAGATGTATATGAAGAAACTCATAATGTATGACAGAGCCATACTTATCTCCACCATAGATTTCTTCGCATCACCCTCATCGCTTATGGTATAGGCTGAGATCCTTACATCAGATTTGACATCCTCGAGAATCTTATCGAGATTCTCTATATCATAAGACTCCAGTTTATACGCTTCGATAGCCGAATTTACACTGTTTTTGATATTGGATTTGAGCTCCATATTCATCTGTTTCTCAGAATATGCTGTCACACTCACATCCTTATTCTCATCCAGAGGAGAGATCTCTACGATGGCATAAGCCCCTGTAGCGGCAAAGTTTGCCTTTAGGGAGTCTACCGACACACCTTCAAGCACCTCATAGTCCACAAGCTCAGAATCGGTAAGTGTAGGTGCCACTATACCAGAATGGTCCAATACCATCACTTTACGCACCTCATCATCACCTCCCATCAGCATTACTACAGATGGGATCACCATAAGGGCTGCAAAGAGGATAGGTGTAAGTATTGTAGTGAAAATGAATGATTTCTTCTTGACACGGATACTGTATTCACGACCGGCCACCAATCTTATTTTTCCAAAGTTCATATTATTTAGCCTCCCCACTTACAAGTTTAATGAATATATCGTTCATACTTGGGATAAGTTCACGGAATGATATCACATCCTGAGTATACTTAAGTATATCTGACAGGACAGCTCCCGACTTCACATCGCGGTCCATCTCTATGATGGCCCTTCTGTTCCCTTTGTGCTCCTCGTCGTACACATTCTTCACGAGATGGGATTCGGCGAAATTGAGTGCTTCTGTCCCTCTATAGATAAGCTCCACCTGGTTCTGTCCGTGTTCGTGACGGATCTGGTCCACACCTCCGGTCACGATGAGTTTCGACTTATTGATCAGGGCGATCTCATCGCATAGTGCCTCTACAGATTCCATATTGTGGGTAGAGAGGATTATGGATGTCCCCTTCTCCTTAAGCGCCAGAATCTCATCACGGATAAGCTGTGCATTTACAGGGTCGAAGCCGGAGAAAGGCTCATCGAGGATAAGAAGCTTAGGCTGATGGAGAACAGTGGTGATGAACTGCACCTTCTGGGCCATACCTTTTGAAAGCTCTTCCACTTTCTTGCCCCACCACGACTGGATACTGAACTTGACAAACCATTTCTTAAGTTCTTTTTCTGCCTGGGCAGAGGTCATCCCTTTAAGGCGTGCCAGATACATAGCCTGCTCTCCCACCTTCATCTTTTTATAGAGGCCACGCTCTTCAGGGAGGTAACCTATCTTATACACATCGTCAGGCTGGGCCTCATTTCCACCGAAATAGACCTGGCCGGCATCAGGAATGGTTATCTGATTGATAATACGGATGAGGGTAGTCTTACCGGCCCCATTTGGACCGAGCAGTCCAAAAATCTTACCCTCAGGGACTGCTATGGAGACATCATCAAGAGCTCTGAAATTACCGAACTGCTTGACGATCCCCTTACATTCAATCACATTCATCGTCAATATAGTTTAATCATACAAATATATCCTATTTGACGAAAAAATCAAAGATTAACTACTGATACATCTTCAGTCTCTGGACATACGCACGCTGGAGGATGCCGTTTTCGAGGAGGGCGTCGAGGGTGAACGAGGCAGAGTCGACGGTGCGTCGGTAGCGGTCGATACCCCGGGCCGCGTATTTGCCGATGTACGGATGTCTGGCCATAGAATCTACTGGCATATGATACAGATCCAGAGGAATTATCAGCGAAGTGTCGACATAGACCCTGTCAGCGAAGCCGACAAACCTCGCCGAATCTATCCCGTATATATCCATCAGCTGCTCCTCAGAGGCAAAAGATCCCCCAAGCCTCTCCCTGAACTCAACTATCTTCCGGGCATAATAGCCTCCGATACCGTAGAGGGTCATCAATGCTGTGGTATCTGCGCTGTTCAACTCTACCTTAGGTTTGGGCTTACGGACCGGTCTGGGAGGGAGCTTCTCAAGCGAGAAGGTCCTCGCCACCACTCCGGAGAGGTTCTTTGACTGTACGGCTGAAGTCCCTGTTTGCTGAGGGCCTTTCCGTTGCCCTCCCGGCAATGCCCCATCCGACGGCACTCCATCACTTTTCCGCGACTGATTTTGACCAAATTCAGTCGCAGAGCCACCGCCACCGGTCACAGATGACTCACCACCAGTCGCAGACGACTCCCCTCCCTCCTCGGAAGAGACCGCGGCCAGCTCCTTATTGTATTTTCTGATCTCAATGACCTTCGCCACGAAGAAGGCAAACTGCAGCGAGAGGAATATGAATACAAGTGCTATTAAACCTACCGAAAGTCTATTGGATATTTTCTCTTTTTCCCACATAATCCGTCCCCTCCACTATCAATACTATTTCACCTTTTGGCTCGTTCTGGGTATACCAGGCACTCAGCTCTGCGAGGGTCCCTCTGCGGGTCTCCTCGTGCACTTTGCTTATCTCCCTCGAGACAGAAGCTCTACGCTCGGGCCCGAAGAACTCACACATCTGTGTCAGGGTCTTCGCCAATCTGTAGGGAGATTCATAGAATATCATCGTTCTGGGCTCTGCAGAGAGCTCAGTAAGCTTGGTCTGACGACCTTTCTTCACCGGAAGGAACCCTTCAAATGCGAACCTGTCGCAGGGAAATCCTGAGTTTACCAGGGCAGGGACAAATGCTGTGGCTCCGGGAAGGGTCTCCACCTCCACTCCGTGCTCCACACAGGTGCGTACAAGGAGAAAACCTGGATCTGAGATACCTGGTGTGCCGGCATCAGAAATAAGGGCCACATCTGCTCCGGCGAGGATCCTCTCGCAGATGGCTTCGGCATTTTTATGTTCGTTGAACTTATGGTGTGACATCGTGCGGGTCTGAATCTCATACTTTTTGAGCAGCACGGAACTTGTTCGGGTATCCTCCGCAAAAATCACATCCACCTCTTTCAAAACTCGGATTGCCCTAAAGGTCATATCCTCCAAATTCCCCACCGGAGTGGGCACAATGTACAGTTTTGCCATATTTTATATAATTAGTCTCTGAATTTTCTCCGCACCTCCATATAGAAACGGTATACTATGGGTGAGTTCTCATCCCACTCCGGATAGGCGTCACGCATATCACTCACCACCTCGTCGAAGGTGGAGGTCTCATTGATCCTGTCAAGGGTAATATTGAACTGCTCACTGTCACCTTCAAACAGTTCACGGATAAATGTGAGACGGTCATTGAAGGTGAGGGCAGACTGAATCATCTCCACCTTGGGACCCGGTATGTCCACCATCCAGGGGCGGGTCTTGCTCTGGGCCACGTCGGCTATGGTATTGCGCTCAGCGAAGAGGTCCGAAACGGTGGTTTTTGGGGCTGAGTGGACATCATTAAGGTCTGTGACGGTGAAGAATGTCTCCTCCTCTTCCACTGTCTGGACGTGGAGTGACGGAGGGGTACTGCCAGATGATGATGGGGTAGCTATGGTCGGGGCAGGTGCCTCAACAGGGTGCTCCACTACCGGCGCTGCAGATCTCACCTCAGTCTGCGGGATGTCATCCTGTTCCACCTCCTGATCCTGCTCCACCTGCTCCATCTCCCGCTCCCACTCTGCGATCTTGGCCTTAAGTTCCTCTATCTCTTTCCTTTGGGCCTCAAGCTCGGCTACCAGCTGGAAAGAAAGTTTGTCCAATAAAGATTTTATCTCTGAAATTCTATCTGCCATCGTAAGATTTTTTTAACTTTGCGACCAGTAAAGTCTATCCACAAAAGTACTTAAATGTTTTTAGAAAATGCAAAAAAATCGGGCTGCATAGAGGTTATTTGCGGCTCTATGTTCTCGGGAAAGACCGAAGAACTTATCAGAAGACTCCGTAGGGCAAAATTCGCACACCTCAAGGTGGAGATTTTCAAACCTATGATAGATGTCAGGTACTCTGAAGAGGAGGTTGTATCGCACAATGCCACCTCTATCCTCTCTACCCCTGTAGAGTCTTCCAGCAGCATTCTTCTTCTGTCACACGATGTGGATGTAGTGGGTATCGACGAAGCACAGTTCTTCGATGACGGGATCGTGGAGGTGTGTCAGAAGCTGGCCAACAGCGGTATCAGAGTTATCGTGGCCGGTCTGGATATGGACTATCTCGGCAAACCTTTCGGCCCTATGCCCACACTTATGGCGATAGCCGAACACGTAGATAAAGTGCATGCGATCTGTGTCAAATGCGGTGACCCTGCACAGCACTCACATAGACTCTCTGCAAGCGACAAGCTGGTGGAACTTGGTGAGACAGACAAGTATGAGCCCCTCTGCAGGCACTGCTTCAATAAGGCTAACCCTCACCTTCTCCCCTAAAGGCTATTTCTGGACTAAGGATGTAAGTTCAAGTGTTCTGAGGAGTTTGCCCTTTTTGTCGTAAACCTCCTGCTTGACACACCCTATATTTTTGGCATACCAGGTGACTATTCTGAAAGACTTGGTAGAGACCAGCACTTTATTGGTCTGTACCTCCTCCATCTTGTACCCTTTGAATGTCCCTGCAGGGGTAGTCACATCCTCGATCGCTACCACTTTCCTATCTGTGATCAGGAAGCTGGCACCTACACTTTTAACTTTTATATTGATCTTGCCGTCAGGAACGCTCTGACCCACTTCAAGTTCTGAAGGAAGTGAACTTATATCCCCCATAGTGACCACATCCTGGATCGCCATAGACTTCTTCATATCGTACATATATGAGGTGGTCCCCTCGCTGTTGAGGGTTATCTTCATATCCATCTTCCCCTCATCTGCAAATAAAGGCTTGCCATCCCCTTTCCAGAACTGATACTCGTAGACTACAGAGGCATCACTCAGATCTGCACCATTTACCTCCTTGTTAGTGCAGGAGTATTTGTACTCCACCGCCCCATCAGGAGAGTATATGGTGTATGTAAAGCTGTCACCCTGTGTGACGCTGAAAAACAAATCAAGGTTCTGCCCCGATAGCGATACCAGTGATGCTACTAGAGCGACAATCACAATAGTCAATCTTTTCATAATGATTTACTCCTCTTCGCTATATTTTGACTCCTCATCGGACTCCTCTTCCCTGAGTTTCACCAGGATTTTGTCTATACGTGCCCCATCCATATCGAGCACCTCAAAATCGAACTCTTTCCAGGAGACAGTCTCACCCGACTGAGGTATATGTTCAAGCAATTCAAGAATCAGGCCACCAATGGTATTGAAGTCAAACTCCTCTTCAGAGTTTTCGTGTTCCTCTTTCTCAAAATGGGCCAGGAAGTCATAGAATGGGCACTGTCCATCCACGAGCCAGCCGCCATCTTCAGATTTACGTTCTATGATAAATGGCTCTTCCTCAGGATTGTCAATAGATCCTACCAGACCTTCAAGGATATCCTTATGTGTCACGATACCCTGACAGACACCGAACTCGTCGCAAATAAGACCGTACCCTATATGCTTCGCTTTCATATCCTCCAGCACCTTGAACACCTCCATATTTTCATAGAAATACTGGACAGGCTGAAGAATCTGCGAGATATTGAAATCCTTATCGTCAAGCTTTCCGAAAAGGTCCTTCAGAAACACCACACCGATGATATCATCCAGACTCCCCTCACCTACCGGATATACCTGAAACAGGTTCTCTTTTACAGTACTGTTTATCTCTTCATTAGACATCTCACTGTCCAGCCATACTATTTCACTCCTGTTGGTCATAATGGAGTCGATAGATCTGTCACCCAGCGAGAACACCCTCCCCACGATATCCTGCTCCACCTCCTGCACCTCTCCATCCTCGGCACCTTCGGCGATCATCGATTTGATCTCCTCCTCTGTGACATTGGGCTCCTCATCCTTAATACCCAGAAGCTTCACTATACCGTCGGTAGATTTGGAGAGGATCCACACAAAGGGTCTTGTCAGCCAGGAGAGGAATACCATAGGTCCGGAGATGATACGGGCGATCTTCTCCGAAGAGCTCATACCTATCTTTTTAGGGACCAGTTCTCCCAAGATGATAGTCAGAAGTGTCACCAGCACCACTATAAGTGTCTGTGCCAATGGTGAAGCCACTGAGGCTTTCATCCCCCATTTCTGGAAGAGTTCGGAGAGATCCACCGCTATCGATGCACCTGAAAACATACCGGTAAGGATACCTATCAAGGTGATCCCTATCTGCACCGTAGAGAGGAAATTTGTCGGGTTGTCAATAAGATCAAGTACTGTTTTGGCTGTCTTGCTCCCCTTCTTGGCATCCACCTGCAGGCTTGATTTGCGGGAATTTATCAGAGAGACCTCACTCATCGAGAAGACTCCATTGAGCAATATCAGCAACAGTAGTATAAATATCTCCATTATATCTTCAATTCAGTTTAAACTGCAAAGTAAACTACTTATTATGAGTCTTCCAAATTAAAGATTTTCCAGCCAGTAGTCAAGCATCATCTGATACAGGTGATATGTGGTGTTTTTCCCTTCATAGATGCCATGTGCCCTCATAGGGTATGACATCATCCTGAATTTCTTATTGTGTTCGATAAGTTTATTCACCAGCATCTCGTGGCACTGGTAGTGGACATTGTCATCCCCTGTGCCGTGGATCAGGAACAGATTGCCCTGAAGATTCTGCGCAAAGTTAATCGGAGATCCGTTGTAGAAACCCTCAGGGTTTGTCTGCGGAAGCCCCATATACCTCTCCTGGTAGATTGTGTCGTACAGATTCTGCATAGATACCCCCGCTACCGCAATGCCGGTCTTGTAGATTTCGGGGTATTTGAAGAGTGCGTGCTGTGTCGAAGAGCCTCCGCCGCTCCAGCCCCAGATCCCTACCCTCGAAGGGTCGAGGAACGGGTATTGCGACAGCACTATCTGCACAGCCTCGGCGTGGTCCTGAGGACCTACGGTGCCCACCTTTCCATAGATCGATTTGCGCCACTCGCGCCCCTTGGGCATATTGGTCCCGCGAGGGTCAATGCTCATAAGGATATACCCCTGCTGGGCAAGGAACTGGTGCCACATATCGTTGCTTGACCAGGTGTTCAGCACGGTAGAAGAGGCCGGCTCTCCGTAGATATGGAATATCACCGGGTACTTTTTGGCAGGGTCGAAATTCTTCGGTTTGATCATCCAACCGTCAAGTATAGCTTCGCCGATATCTACGCGGAAGAACTCTTTGGGGTTCAGACCCAATGAATCATAACGCTCCTTGAGTGCCCTATTGTCCTGCATCACCTTTATGGTCTGATGCTTTTTGAGGGAGATCATCTCATAGACTGTAGGGTTGGTGGAGTTCTGGAAGGTATGGAGTGCATATTGGGCATTGCCGGAGATGTTGTAGCCGTGGTAGCCCGCTTCACCCTCAGGGGTCACCCTCTCAGCCTCACCTTTTCCATCGAGACGGCTCCTGTAGAGATAGCGGTCGATGGCACTGTGGGGAGATGCCAGGTAGTAGACATATCCACCTTTAGGGTCTATACAGGAGATGCTCATCACATCGAAGTCACCTTTGGTGATCAGGCTCTCACTCTTACCGTCGCGCGACACTTTATATAGATGTCTCCACCCATCTTTTTCGCTGGTCCAGGTGAAATATTTCTCACCCTCAAGCCACACTATATTGTCGTGGACATTCAGGAATGCCTCATCTGTATCTGTGTATATATTGTCGAGTTCCATAGTGGCCACATCTCCGACAAATACCCTGTTGGTATTTTGCAGTCGGTTAAGCTGCTGGATCATAACCTCATTTGAGTTGGGGATAAAGTCCATACGGGCCAGATAGTGATTGCGCGGGTCGCCTGGGATATCAAACCACCTGCTCTGCGCGGTAGCCACATCCACCACGCCCACCTTCACTGCAGAATTCTGGGTCCCGGCCTTAGGGTATGGGAATGGAATTACTGACGAGTAGATGGAATCTACATTGTTGATCATATAAAAGACACCTGTACCGCGTGTATCAGAGTGCCAGTAGGCAATGCTCTTGCCGTCAGGGCTCCAGCGGAAACCGTCCTGTATACCGAGCTCCTCCTCATACACCCAGTCGAAGTTTCCGTTTATGATCTCGTCGCTCCCGTCAAATGTAAGCTGGGTCCTCTCCCCTGTGGACAGGTCCTCAACATATATATTGTTATAGTAGACATAGGCCACCTTATCTGCTGCCGGTGAGAATTTGGCAAACATCATCCTCGAGGGGTCGAGTCCCTGGCCGAGCTGTCTGAACTCCCCTGTCTGCAGATCCAGGAGCCAATAGTCCCCGCGGGTATTGTCTCGCCAGACCCTTTGAGAATTGGTGTAAACCAGCATTTTGGTATTGTCCTCAGACCAGATGTAATCGTGGATCTGGACAGGCTCACCCTCGTGCATAAGGTTCGAAGCGGGAACCAGGACACTCCTCTGGCCGCTTTTCACATCGTAACGGACGATGTCACGGGCACCCACCTCACGGTTCATTTCGAGGGTGGAATAAGATATATTGTCCTTCATCCAGCGCATCGAAGCGACACCTCGCTGGCCATATTTTCGGGTCTTGTAAATATCTTCAAGGGTAAGTTCCTGAGCTTGTACTGAGACAAAACTTGACAGAACGAACAGAAAAGACAGAAAAAGTGATACTATTCTCATACTTGCTAAAACTATTTTCTTCAAAGATAGTGTAATTTATGATTTTTCAAAAATCGGCATTATCTTTGTCGGTTGGAAAGATAAAAGACAAACAATTTATATCCAGATAAAATTATGATTTATTCACACGAAGTGCAGCAGATGTGCTGCGTAGCTCAGGGCGCCAAACACGGTCCCGCACCCATCCCTCAGGAGGGCCAATGGGTAAAGAGCAAAGAGATTAAAGATATCTCCGGTTTCACTCACGGTATTGGCTGGTGCGCCCCTCAGCAGGGTGCCTGCAAACTTACCCTTAACGTTAAAGAGGGTGTTATCCAGGAGGCACTTGTAGAGACTATCGGTTGTTCAGGTATGACACACTCAGCTGCTATGGCATCTGAGATCCTCCCTGGCAAAACCATCCTTGAAGCACTTAACACAGACCTTGTTTGCGACGCTATCAACACCGCTATGCGCGAACTTTTCCTACAGATCGTTTACGGCCGTACACAGTCTGCTTTCTCTGAAGGCGGTCTTACTATCGGTGCCGGTCTTGAGGACCTCGGCAAAGGTCTCAGAAGCCAGGTAGGTACTATGTTCGGTACAGTAGCCAAAGGTCCACGATATCTTGAGATGGCTGAGGGTTACTGCTCACGCATCGCTCTTGACAAGAACAACGAAATTATCGGTTACGAGTTCGTTCACCTTGGCAAATTTATGGAAGAAGTTAAGAAAGGTACAGACGCTAACGAAGCTCTTAAGAAAGTTACCGGCACTTACGGTCGCTTCTCAGAGGAGCAGGGCGCTGTCAAATATATTGACCCACGTAAAGAATAAGGAGGAATTATTATGGCAATTAGAGACGTAAAATTTGAGAGTCAGGACCGCAGAATGAAACAAATTCTTGCTGCCTTGAATGAAGTGGGTATTAAGAGCATCGAAGAGGCAAACGAGATTTGCGAAGCTCACGGTGTAGATCCTTATAAAACTTGCGAAGAGACTCAGCCTATCTGCTTCGAGAACGCCAAATGGGCATACGTAGTAGGTGCTGCCATCGCTATCAAAAAAGGTTGCAAAAATGCGGCTGACGCTGCTGAGGCTATCGGTCTTGGCCTTCAGGCTTTCTGCATCCCCGGTTCAGTAGCTGATGACCGTAAAGTAGGTCTTGGCCACGGTAACCTCGCTGCCCGTCTTCTTAGAGAGGAGACCAAATGCTTCGCTTTCCTTGCAGGTCACGAATCATTTGCTGCCGCTGAAGGTGCTATCAAGATCGCTGCTAAAGCTGACAAAGTACGTAAAGAGCCTCTACGCTGTATCCTTAACGGTCTTGGTAAAGACGCAGCTATGATCATCTCTCGTATCAACGGCTTCACATATGTTCAGACTGAGTTCGACTACTTCACTTCAGAACTTAAAGTAGTTCGTGAGATCCCTTATTCAGATGGTCCACGTGCTAAAGTAAGATGCTATGGTGCAAATGACGTACGCGAAGGTGTGGCTATTATGCACAAAGAGGGTGTGGATGTATCTATCACAGGTAACTCTACCAACCCTACCCGCTTCCAGCACCCTGTAGCAGGTACATACAAGAAAGAGTGCAATGAACTTGGCAAGAAATACTTCTCAGTAGCTTCAGGTGGTGGTACAGGCCGTACCCTTCACCCAGACAATATGGCTGCAGGTCCTGCATCATACGGTATGACCGACACTATGGGCCGTATGCACTCAGACGCTCAGTTCGCAGGTTCTTCATCAGTTCCAGCACACGTGGAGATGATGGGCTTCCTCGGCATCGGTAACAACCCTATGGTAGGTGCTACTGTTGCTGTGGCTGTGGATGTAGCTCAGGGATTTGAGAAATAATATTGATTGCCGGTCACGCCAGCAATGACAAGATGTCATCCCCGACTCCGTTCGCGGGGATCCATAAACCAAAACGGGCTGGAAAATCAATCTTTTCCAGCCCGTTTCCTATATCCAGGGCACTCCAGGCTCAGAAAGGGCCATTTTCCAGCCCTTAACATCCGAAAGGGCAGCCTTATTCTTTAGAGCTGTGACACTTTTTACCCGATTTATGTCACAGTCATCCCAGTTCTCTCCTAAAACGCCCATATCCAGCCACCACAGTGTCATAAAACCAGCAAAAACCACACAGTGATATACTTCCCGGCGTCATCGGGGGCAAATCACATACTTTCACCCCCGAATATCCATTCTCTGACACCATCGGGGGCAGATTACCCATTTTTGCCCCCGAATCACTGATATTCACATACAGCGGGGGCAAATCACACACTTTCGCCCCCGAATCACTAACTTTCACGCACAGCGGGGGCAAATCACACACTTTCACCCCCGAGTGTCCATACTAAGCTAATAATCTGTTGCCCACCAGACACCTCACGACACCGTCACACCCGACCCTGCTCGCGTGCCTCTGCTAATAAGGAGGATGGACACGCTACCCTTTCGTGATGATATCTTCAAAACCCTACTAGGGAATGAAAGTCACACTTCCATTCCCTGCTATACCCGAAAATACCCCAAATCACCCCTAAAACCGACCTAGTAGGGAACGTACAATATGTTTTCATTCCCTAGTAGGTAAACATGAGGGCGGTGAGTACCCACTTATGTGCGACAATACCCTCATCAAAGCATCAGAAAAGAAGCCACACAGACATCTGTAGACCTCATACCCACGGTATTCCGGCTTATTGGTCAATTTTTCTCCAAGATTCTTCTGATTTTCCCACAAATCGCGATAGTATTTGTCCAATTCTTCTGATTTTGTAATTTTACAGAATTATGTTGCAGGATATAGAACTATTGAAGAACGAGAGCATCCTGAATGGACTCCGCTTTCCACATAAAATACAGAAAGTGACCCAGATCGTCATTACTGCCGGACGGTTTTCCTGTCTGGTGGATTTTCGTTTGTGGTCACTCAAGGCCCCAGCCGTAGCCTTGTTTCTTCCGGGACAGGTAGTGGAATCTCTGGAAACAGATGAAGAATTTGTCGGATTCGGAATGGTTTTGAGTCAGGATTTTACGGATTCGCTCAATCTTCCGGTAAGCCTTAAGGAGAGGCTCTTTATTAAGAATACACAGTTCTATAGTGTTTCAGAAGAGGTTATCGATGTTCTTTCTTCTGTTCACAGACAAGTATCAAGTCTGATGAAACAACCTGACAATCCATATAGGGAGGAAATAATCAGGCACCTGTTTTCCGCTCACTATTATGGTCTGGGATATTATATGCACGGTCTTCAGAGCCAGCCTTCAACATTGACCCTCCAGCAGGAAAAATGTGAGAGATTTATGTCACTGGTCGCAGAAAACTTCAAGACTCGACGGGATATAGGTTTCTACGCAGACAAACTTTGCGTGACCGGCAAATATCTTTCAACTATGCTCAAACAGGAGACAGGCATGACTGCGCTTGATTGGATTGAGAAGCATGTAGTCCTTTATGCCAAGAGCTGTCTTTCTTCTACATCAATGACGGTCCAGGAAATAAGTGATGACCTGGATTTCCCATCGCAGTCAGTCTTTGGAAAGTATTTCAAGAGAGTCGAAGGTATGTCGCCAAAAGCATACCGCCAGTCCTTATCTAAAGACTGACGGTAATGTCACAAGATCTTTGCGAGGAGATGACCTGATATCTGTTCATGACATTTGTCATCTTTGATTGTTATCTTCATGAAAGGATGTCTGAAATGCAGATAATCCTCTATCAGATATTGAACAAACGTAGTGATATCCTCCGAACTGCACATATCCTCCCTATACTCAATTGAAAGTTTGTCCTTCCAATATGAGACTCGTATCATATCCTTCATTCTTCTCTTGCTCGTTCTTCTGTCAGGATCTTTCATCGTCGGCGGAGGCGCAACGACATTATCAATCGTCACTGTCTTTCCTCCCACCTCAAGCACCTTTTTATTGAGGAACGGCATTCTTCCATATGTCTGCTTCAGTCCACACATCAGGCATATATGGTGAAGAGGTTCGTCAAATAGCACTATCATCGTCTCCTTCAAGGAATTTGTCTACGAATTTGTCCTCGATTTTCTGGTAGGTATCCACGACAGTATCCTCTATCTTCTGATATGTTCCTACTACTGTGTCTTCGATTTTCTGATACGCGCCTACTACCGCATTCTCGATCTTTGTCTTCTTTGGTTTAAGTGTTGTCATTATTATTTGTATTAGAATGTATATACCAGTCCAAGTTTCACATTATGCAAGTGCTTTCCGTCAAGATGTCCCCAGAATCCAAACTGGTACTCATATCCTACCTTCAATGAAAATCGTGCGATATCAAGACCTACAGCTGGATTGGCAAATGTTCTGATGCCCTTGTTGGTGATATCAGCAACTGCACCTCCTTTGAGACTTACGAATGGAGAAGCAAGTGTCTTTGTAAACGAATACTTTATATCTGCAAATACCGGAACGAAGTAAGAAGCATTCCAGTCTGACTCAGGAGTGACTGCATTCTTTGTCAGTTCCGCTCCAAACCCGGCACCACCGCCGACATAGAGACCGTTACCGAAGCTGAATCCGTGTGATGAAGCGATGCCCCATACCGACTTATTTGCCCAAGAGAGTTCTATGTCCGCACGATAGCCTCTGTCATAGCCGACGTTTACCATATAAGCCGGCTTCTGAGCCTTTTCTGCGAGTCTCTGCTCCTTCTTAGCCTGACGGTCAATCGACTGTTTCTCCTTTACAATGATTACGAGTGTGTCTGAATTGTTTCTGTTTACTCTGATGGTGTCCGCATTGTTCTGCGCTGAAAGCGCTGCGCCTGAAAATGCGATGGCGCAAATGATTGTCAAAATTCTTTTCATCTCTTTCCTATACCAATTTTACGGCCGCAAAGGTATGGAAAGAGATTTAAGAAAATTTTTCAGAAAAACCGACAAATTGGTCAGTTTTGCCAAAATTTGATTTCAGGCCAATATCTATTTGTAGACAAACTCAAAGTCATCCACATACATCACTGATCCGAGACCGCCAGTGAAGTAGTCGCCATAGAGACTTGAGCAGGCAGATACCACTATGTACTTGGGTGTTCTGAGGACATCTCTATACTCAAGCACACATTCGAACTCCTGATATTTGCCCTGTGTATCCACATCTGTCTCGATCACTCCGTGGGCGATGATATGGGGATCCTTCTCTATATCCACAAAGGTACCAGACGCAGTAGCCACTCTGAAAGGCTCATCCCAGTCTGTAAGGATAACCTGAATCTGAGCTTTATCCATAGTACCCATCTTGTCTGCGTGAATACCCGACGCATTGTCTATCACTTTAGGTGCGTAAGAGTAGTAGCCTTTGAGAGAATATGGTCTCGATGCAAATGGAATACCCCAGTCAAGTTCCGCTCCGACACCACCTGATATGGTAGCTTTTACAAAACTTCCGGTAAACACATTACCTGCACCGAACATACCGAACACTTTAACACTTTCAAGACGTGCCGCAGCACCACCCTTCGATGCCATAAACACATACTCCGGTCTGGTAGAGTTCACTGCTGACATCATATTTACACCAGGGTTGGCACTATCCCATACCTTCTCCCCATCTTCAGCACGGGGATACCAGGTATATCCACCCGGATTCGACTGCGACCACTCATCAAACGACATATTGTAAAGCTGCGTTGGTTCATCTGTGGTAAATGTAAACTCTTCACTTATCTCTGTACCATTCACCACTCTGGCCAAATATGATGTACCTTCGGTCAATTGGTCTACAGATGCAGTCACGTTTGTCCCGTCGATGACAGATTTAAGCTGTGTCCACTCACTGTCAGACGGCTCCTTGAACTCTATATACGGAGAACCTGACCCCTTGAATGCGGCAAAAATATCGGCACTGTAACACCAGGCACTCACCCCAGTAATCTCAAGATTCACCACCTTATGAACAGCGGTAAATGTCCACTCTGTCACTTCGTGACGATACCTGACTTTAAATTTCCTGGTAAGGATGCAGTCCAGATTTATAGGGAAACTCATCTCCTGGTCAGTAGCAACAGACTCCCCATTTACATTTGTATGGCCATAGGTCCACTCCACTTTCGAGCCCTTTGCCTCCAGCTTCATCTTCGTAAACCTTATATCAGAGAGAAGCTGATCCTCGGGGAAGTAAGCAATAATACTCTTTTTATCCAGGTCAAATACGGCATCTCCTATCATATTATCGCATTGCACATACCTCTCTATGGGCTGTGTAGCCACAATTTTCCACTCATATGTCTGATCAGGATAGGTGGTATACGATATTCTTATAGTATCCCTCATATCTATCAACTGCGGCAGTTCTATAGATGGTGTGGCTGACTCTGTAAACTCATATCTGCTCACCACTACACTATCAATATCTGCTGTCTCTTTCAAAACCACATTAACGATAAAGTTCTCCGGATCGATCGACACAGACTTCTGCCCCTCCACCTCAAAGGCGGTAATTTGTGCCACATCCCTGGGATAAGAGAGTGGATTATCTATGCAGGATGATATTGCCCAAAGGGCAATGAGCCATAGTGCTATTCCTATCTTTTTCATTTCCCCCCCTTCTTATTTGATTTTTTACTTTTAGCTGCCGGCTGCTTCTTTGATACCGGCTGCTTCTTGGTCACCGCCTTCTTTGGTGCAGCAGATGGTTTCGGCTGCACTTTGGCCACAGATTTCTCCTTTACTACCGGAAGATAGAATGAGAGGCCAAGGCTTATTGACAGCGGGTTAATCTTAAAGTTTGCACCACTCTGCTGCCTCACACTCTCCTCGACCAGATTTGTCTGCTGCTTCACATATTGGTAATCGAGTCCCAAAATACCCACAGCTACCTCTACCGCCACCTCATCGGTCGCAAAGATGCACAATCCCGGCACAATGGTCAGATCCCCACCATATATGGTCTGGAATGTTCCGGAATTTACCCCATTATTGGAGGTATAGGCCACCGACTCCCCAAGCTCGAACCCGAGACGAAGCTCACCGAACATAGCGATACGCTTGCTGTTGGCAATAGGCATATAGTACCTGCCGGTCAATGCCCCTGAATAGCCATTTTTCAGAAAATGGTAATCCTGAATCTGGAAAGAGGCAAGATCCCCTACAGTTAGTCCGAGATTACCCAGATCCAGCTGCGTTCTGCTATAGTCAAAACGTCCACCCACAGAGAAGTTGTCTGCTATAAAATAGGAGATGGTAGGGGCTACGCCCAATGTATAAGCCTCTGCCCTGATCCCGGAGAGGAGGGAGAAGAGCATTGAGTACCCTACATCATTCTGTCCCTGCCCAAATTCATAAGTCTTATACGAGAACGAAACTCCTGCCCCTATATACCCTTTCGGGATAAAAACAGAGTTCATCTTCCCCACCCCTCTGTCAAATGGGGCATCTGCCTCACCGCTTTCAGCAAATGAGGCTAAAGTTGCCATTCCAAATACAGCTAAAACAGCCAATATTTTTTTCATCATTTATCTATCTAATTCTTCCAAACACCTGTTCAAACTCCTCATCTGTAAGCTCTTCAGGGTCGTATATCAATTCAAATTCATCAAGATACAGCGTACTGCCCTCACCTCCGGTAAAGTAGTCACCGTATCGGCTTGCTGCACCGGAAACTACCACATATGTTGGCTGCTCCAGGCTACGATACTCGAGAGGAATAGTAAACTGTACATATCCGTTCCTGTTTCCGGCATTGTCAGTAGTATTGTCCTGTGTCACAATCTGACCGTGGGCAATAATCGTAGTATTATTATTTGACAAGTCGACAAACTGCCCTTTCTTGGTATTGATTTCGAACTGATTGGTCCATTTGGCCAAGAAAATCTGTATCTGACAGAAGTCGGGCTGACCTTTCAAATGCGAGTAGTTGTCCGATACGATATCAATATTTACCGGCTCATATCTGTACCACCCTCTCATAGCCAAAGGTTTGGAATCAAACTTATGTCCCCAGTACAACACAGCTCCCACACCATCGATATTGCCGAACTTTCCTGTATAGATATTACCTGCAGCCAATACGCCAAAAGCTGTCACACTCGTCAGTTTGGCAGCATTTCCACTGATTACGATTCCACTCTCCTTATTAGTCGGAGTCTTGGAAACCACTTTTGCCGCCTTATTTGCAGTATCCCACACATAGTGTGCTTCATCAAGAGATGATGCCGGATACATAACTCCGTCAACTGAAGTCCAGTCATCAAATGACATATTGTAAATGGCATTCTGAGAACCTATTGTACTGAATGGCACCTCTGCGGCTACCTTTTGATCTACTTTATCCTTGTCCGATGTACTTCTGAACAGATAATTTGTATTCAGATCCAGATGGTTCAACAGATATGAATATGTCATAGTCTGCTCATCAATCACTACCAGAGACGGATCGATCTCAGTCCAGTCTGCATCATCCACTTTTTTGTACTGGAAAGTCATACCGGCAGGTGGAGTCTTCGAGAAATAACGTCCCTTAAGTGTAGCCCAGCTTGACCAAGAGAAGACGCTACCTGTTTCGGCCTGGATATCAGATACAATAGCAAATCTGAAATCACATCTTGCATATCTGTCGTATTTGTCAATAACAGTCACTGACATCACATAAGGTTCATTATCTGGCGAGATGTGAAGATTCTTCACAAAATCTGTAATATCTATTTCAGCAGACAGATTATCTTCTGATATAGATGCCACGACACCCATATTTACCATTCTTTGATTATCCTCATCGGAGATCCCTACAAAATCAATTACCTGAGGGAGTCCCTCCTGTAGAAGGTTATAATCAAGGTGTGATATAATCAAAGATTTAATACCACGAGGAGCTGAGAATGTAAATCTCTTAGTGATATCATTTCCAAGTGGATATACGATACCTTCTGCATCAGGGTCAAATTCATCATTATGGCCATAGGAAGGCATATATGTCTTGTCGAAGTTAAGATTCATCTGATGAACCACTGTCTCCTTAAACTCACCGTCCACTGTAATGTTCATCACCAAAGCTCCATTGATCTCCTCCTTCTCGCCGAGGGAAAATTCAAAATGGTAATGCTCAGCTGCCGATACCTGCTCCACCTGACCGGCTGACGAATACTGCACACCATCAGCATTGGTCACATATAATGTGTAGATGATTTTCCTGTCTGATGGAACTTCAAAATATGCGACATCAGAAAATGATCCTTCTCCCTCCTTAGGGCTATTCGAAAATACTAAGACATCGGCATTTTCGCTTTCGCCTGCCCTGACCGAGAGTGAATAACTTGGGAACTTACTCTTGAATTCATCATCCTCAGGAAAACTCACAGAGAACATAACTTTCTTCATAGTACAGGTGATATCCACAGAGGCTTGCTGTTCTGCCCATATGCGTACACTGTTTTCACCACCCCATCGGGGAGAGTTAAACCCACTCCCCTCTTCTCCATTTGATGCTATGACATCGTATCTGCCCATAAGTAGTGACACCGGAGTAGTCTCTGTAATAGTTCTGTGATCAGCCACTTCTGCATCGACATTTCCCTCACTATCTACCACTTTGACACTATAGATCACCTCCGGATCAGCATCCTCTCCTCCATCAGGCTCTGCACCTTCCCCCTCTGCCGCTGATTTAACTACGATATCAGCATCTATCTCTTCTGATACAGAAACAGAGAGATAACCATACTCATCCACCTCTTTCTGAGTACAAGAGAAAGCAGCTATACTTAACAAGATTAATACTATTCTATATAAAATATTTCTCATCTTGACCAATTACTAATTAGATGCAGGTATCTCCATTATTACAGTAGGATATTCCTCCATAAACAGAAGAGGATCTCCATTATTGTCAGTAGCTTTCAAAACAAAAGTAACGATTCCACCATCCGACATAGCCCCCATAAGCATAGAGACAAAACTTGTGAGGTCAAAAGCCACCTCAGTCTGATTCAAAAGCTCATCACCTGTAGGAAGTGGTGAGTCTGCAAAGCTTGCTTTAATCTTTTCGTCATAGATCAAATCAAGGTGACTCACTCCATTTGTAGTGATAACAGAAACCAATTCCTTGAAATTATCACTTACTTCTACAATAAACGTAGCGATACCTGCCGGCATCTTAATATTCATCTTGATCTCTGTATCAGCATTAAGTACTATTTTGCCAAAAGTAGGATTGGCCGGCCATTCGATAGTATTCTGTGGTTTTTCATCCTCACCATCTTCGCCCTCATCGCCGTCTCCGAAGTCAGGACGGTCCACATACTCCTCATCCATACCGGGGACATCCACATTCTGCTCTCTGTCATTGAAATCTGTATTCACATCGATGGTAATACCTCCGATCTGACCTGTAACTTTGGCATCAAGTTTTATGATATGGTGTTCAGCAGGCTGAGGGTCAGCCACAAAATGGACAGCAGTGGCTTCAGTATTGTCAATGCTACGGTAACCTTTAACTTTGATTTCCAATCCTCTTGGGAGAAAATATCCGGCCTTTCCATCACCGAAATCATCTTTTTCCGAATTTTTGGTCCAAGTCAATTCTCCGAGACCATTGCTCACCACCACTTCATAAGAAGCAAGTTCCTTTTTGAAACTCTCAGATAACTCTATTGTCACTTTGCAGTTTAGAGGAGTACATACCAGATCAAGTGGTGTCACCTCACCAGCTTTGATTACAAATTCTTCATAAGCCTGATATATAGGCTGCTCAAAAGCTACAGGCTCTGTACTGGGAGATGTGACAGTAATAGTATAGCTTCCTGAGCCCAACTCTACCACTTCTCCTGTCATCTTGCTGAATTTTGCCTCATATTTAGTGGGACCATCTATGACTACATCATAGTTATTTACATCTGTATAGTCTACAGCAGATTTTGTCTCTACTACCATATACTCATCCAGTCCGGAAATCCGAAGATCAAGAGTACCGACATTTGGCACTACCCTGTTTCTGCAAGAGGTAAATACCGACAGAGACATCACAATCAGTAAAAATACTTTTTTCATATTTATATATATTATTTTTTTCATTAGTAAGTCAATTCTATATCATCAATTCTCAATGCAGATCCAATATGTGCAGTCTGTTGGCTTCCTGCTATCTCCATAGAGACTGCTGTATTGACACTTCCACTGCTGCACGATTTGAAGCTTACATATAGAGTCGCAGCCCTGGTCTCTGTATCTGAATAGACGATAGGCATTTCACACTGGGTCCACTCTGAAGCCATAGCTCCGTCAAGTTTTTCAGCCCTTGCTATCTCTCTGCCATCTTTATCTTTAACGGAGACATTTACCACGAAGGTTTCACCCGAAACAGGCTGATACTTGTACCAGAATTTTATCGATGCTGGACGACTTGCAAATGGGTGTCCGTCTGCAGTATGGTTTCCGTCATTATCTGCCTTACCTAACCAGATCTCACCCGGAACATTAGTACCTACAGCCGTTCCATCTGTATTACCACTTCCGACATTGACAGTATATACAAGAGCTGACTTTTCCCCTGTATGTGCATCTATAGAGTACGCTGTGCAGGGGAAGTTCTTACACCAGTTTGAGGTCCAGGCTGTGTGTCCGTCGGGCATTGTTTTTTTACTGTTTACAGCCCACCAGGTATCAGTCTCCCCTTCTTTATACGGAAGATACCAGGTACGATCATAATTATAAAACAATCCTAATGGCTCCACGTGCATAACTGTAGAGTGATACTCTTCAAAACCGGGATTTCCTATCTGGAGCTCCGACTCTGTAGTAACGGTAACGACATTGGATATCAGATTTGGATTATCATTATATACCGATCTGTAGTGATAAGTGGTATTTGGCTCTACTGTCAAAGTACCATAATCCAATACAGAATTATCCACTCTATAAAAGCCTGTCAAATCGTTCCAGGTCTCCCCATCTGTACTCACCTCAAGTCTGAACAAACTGCTGACACCTTTTGTGATAGCCACCTCTGGCGAGACGATTTTATTTGCCCACACTCTACCCTCCGGGATGGACAATGTCTGAGTAATAGGATATGCAGTCGCTGTCAAAGTTCTGGATGTCAAATGCTCTACATCATCCACCACTTCTATCTCAAAAGTAGCAAGATTTCTCTCCACTTGAAGAGAAGGGTTCTTGCTGTTTATGCTCTCAAACAGTTTGGTCATTTTCAGATAGGTAAGATCTCTGCTGCCAGGGGTCATATCTTCATCCCATTCAAAACCTGCAGCTTTTAGTTTACCTTCTGCTACTGTAGATGGATTAGCGAGATCTATTTTCTCATCCAGAGGGATATCAAAACCGTTTTCTGAAGTCAAATACTCCGAATTGATAGTCAGATAAAAATGCTTAAGACCTGCTCTGGCTACGACCGAGACTGTAGCAGAGTTCCCGGTGTTGTCACCTTCAACTACAGCATGATCACCATTGTTAAAGCCTGCTGCCACTACCTGAGGAGGGTCCTGCGGAGCCCAAATCTCCAGGATCTCTACATTTGTATCTTCCCTTACGATATTATCATCTGTAGTAATATTCACATCCAGCTTACCTTCGCGAGGATTTGTCACTTTAAGATTTACCTGAAGGAAATCGTTTCCCTCTATCGGCATCTCCTCCACAAGGGTAGTATACTTCCAGCTGTCAGCCTGACCATACTCATACTGGGCCATAAACTCTATCTTGAGTTTTTGGGTAGGCATCATATATGCATCCCTGGTCTCCCCCTTTTTGTATCTGAGAACCTGTTTGTACTTGATAGGATCTCTCGATTCAAGGGTATCTATATTTGAAAATCTTACGAAATAGTCATAATATGAACCAGATACTGACTCGTCAAAGTTCACCTTGATACGGACATTCTCCACCTTGGCTGTCGCCTCTACTGTGGTCGTATTGGGATTACCGTTCTTGTCAACTCCTCCATCCACTACAAACTCCTTTTCTACGTGAAAGAATGGCTTTTCGAAGCCACAAGCTGTAGAGTCTCCTCTAAAAGAGATCAACTTCCAGTTTCCGGCATTAACCCTGAAAGTTTTGGTTTTAGCCTCCTCATATTTTCCAAAATAGATTCGGTTCCATGTCTCCTTCTTCGCATTTGGCTTATCACTCCTAAATCCGAATCGATATAGCTCCACATACATACTGTCCAGATGTGGAATAGTAGCCGGGTTCATAGCTGGAGAGTTTTCACCTTTGGTGACAATCTCCACACCACTGTCCAATGAGAGACCTATCTGCAGCAGAGCCTCCCCCTCAAGCTCTCCCCCCTCGGGATGGATTTTATGGCATGAGGTGAATAGCGCCACTGCTATAATCAGTAAAAACTTGAAATGTTTTATCATATCTTTATTGTTGCGAGTAAACTATATTAATTTTAAATATTGACTTTTCGTGAACGGAGTTTCTAGCCGAATACATTAATTTGGATCTATCTTTATTTAACACAATTACAGGAGAATAATCCAAATACCCCTTAGATTTATGGGGCAAAGTAGCATGATGGGCTCTTACACAGTATTCACCAAATATCACTGAATTTGCATTGGATGAACATGATGTAAAATAAATATCTCTATATGATTCTTTATCAATACCAATAAAATTCACATTAGCACTACAACCATCAAATGCCGTTTTCACATATAAAGCCGTATTCCCATTCTCTGTAGGAATATGAAAGTTTGGTGAAATAATCGCGCTCTCCCCATCAATAGGGAATCTAACCCTTTTATAGTCATCATTAAACGCAGAATTTAGCAGTCCCCAGGACGGCACCCAACTTTGAGGATTCGATGTAAAAATTGCCTCCATCGGTAGCCCTGTAATATGGAAGTCACGACCTGCCTCAAAAGTAAGGTTCCCGACATTTACGGTTACCTTGTATGGATAGGCTTTGAAAGTGGTCCTTGTCAAGCTTCCAAAAGAGACCTCTGATCCACTGGCCGAAGAGGCAACCATCTCAGTTCCATCAAGGGTTGCCTTGTATGAATCGATAATATCCGAATGTACATTTATTGATGCGGTAATGCCATAAATAGTGGTATTTACACAGTTGTTTGCGTCATCGATGTATCCTGCCACATATTTATCATATGACGTATAGCCCCCCAGAGTAATTTTTACCCCTGGATCAGGGATTGTTATGGTCTCTGACCCCAAAGTCACAGTCTGACCATAGATTTTATAGTACGGACTGAAAGTATACTCCCCTGCAGTAAGAAGCTTATAATTGTCTACTGTGTTGAGTGTAACAAGAGCGCCGGATAGAGCTGAACCGTCATTTGACTTGAAACTCCTCACTATCTTGCCCTGACTGTCGACAAGTGTAGCTCCCCACTCCTGGATACGTGTATTCGGGGTTCCGGATTTTTCCATTTTGAATGTGACGGCAGTGCCGCTGAGGAGATTGTCCTTATATGTATGGCCATACGAAAGGTCCGAATAGCTCACTCCGAATTCGGAGAATACACCACTTATGGTGATAGGGATGATATAACCCTCCTTACCGGTAAAATCATACCCACCTGTAGTACCATCAGAGAAGCTGCGTATCATCTGATTACCCGATTCATCCACCAGAACTATACTGAATCCATCTTCCAATTTTACTGGTGGAACACAAATATATGTCAATCCTTCTCTCTGCACAGGTACCTGAATCTGGTATCCCATCTCATCCGATTTTGTATAGCTTCCATTAGATGGATCTATATAGAGAGGGTACATATCCTCAAATTGGTTACCGAAGAAAGCGAGACTGCACACCCCCTCCACCTGCACATCCACTTCAAGCATTGCCCCGGCATACTTAAGATTAGTACTGATTCCTGATTCGTCATAGCTCTCTTTTGAATATAGAAATGGTTTATGGGTACCGTCCTGGTAATTGAAGCGCGCCATAATCTTCCCCTTGGAAGGTTCCACAGTCATAGCATTCCCTGCAGGGTATGTAAAATAGCACTCTGAAGGTGCTTCAGACATCGTCACAAACCCTGTAAATGATGCTATATTGTCATTTGTCTCATTAATGGAGAAGACCGAAAGGTCGGAGACAGCACTGATACCACTTTGAGAGACTGCTGTAATCTGGAGTATATCTGAAGATTCCCACCCGACCGATGTACCATTGAGAGAGACCTTAGTTTGCTCACCTGAGGTAGCGGAGAGTGATACAGGGTATTTCTGTGATACTGTCAAATCAGGTGTCTCCACACCTGCACACGATGAGATAAGGGTTATGGATAATGCTATCCACACACATAGTGAAAGTACCTTATATCTCATCGCCTCTACCATCTTTACCTCTCCTCCACGATTTGTCCTTGGTTATAGTCTCCAAGGGTGATGTTATTCTCTACAGATTCCCTTTCCCCATCTATGATAAATTTGATATTCGGAGATATTATAGGAGATCCTATATATTTAACCTTTAAGGTGATGGCATCTGCAGGATTGATTACAGCAGGTTCACCATTCTCCTCGAAGTAGCCGGATATGGACTCCATATACTCTTCAGCTTCGAAGTTCTGCAGATAAAGTGTGTAATGGAGATTGACCGGATGATCCTGAAGGTTATAGTACCCCACCTGATTAACAGGATCAAAATTTAGCTCTCGAATAGTCTGCAGCTCCTCTTGAACCGATGTCTCTGCACTCTCATCATCATCTCCATCATCACCATCATCTCCTGATTCTTCCTTAACAGGGGCAGGAACTGTCCTCACTGCCAGCTTGAAACCGGCAAAAGACTCGTACATACTGTCATCAAACTTTACATTTACCCTGAAGTTCGCCACATTGCAAACCACAGAGACTGATGACACCACATCATTTATCACAGAAAATGTTCCACTCTCACCCTCATATCTTATACAGCCATACCCCTCTTCAGCCTCCTCCTTGGTGCAGCTCTCCGCATAGAGTGTATATAGTCCATAATACCACTCCATAGGCATCACGACATCACCATATGTATAAAATTCTGAGGAACCATAACCATCCACTCCGGAAAACTTGAATTTGTAGTGGTCAAATTCAGAATAGGGCTCAGCAGACTTCACCTCTATCTCGGTAGTTGATGCCAATGTAAGATCCACCTCGCCTGTAAGGACATCCTTTACAGCCGCACCGTGACAAGATGATAACATTATGACATTCAATATCATAAATATTATACATATTTTTCTATGTCTTAAAAATCTTAACATTCGCACACTTTCCCAAATTATATGGAACGCGCAAATATAGCAAATTTTCCCTATGATGTTCCCCCTACACCTTTTTTTCACTATTTTTGGACAAATTTTGAAGAACTCTATGACAAAGCTTTTCAAGGCATTCATACTCGCCCTATGTATCGTATCCTGCAGGCCTCAGCAGATCGACAGGATAAAGCTGTCGGTATACGATATGGAGTTCGCGCAGGAGGGGAGAGAGGTGCAAGTCGGTGTTCTGGCATCTTCTATGTGGAGTGTCGACAAACAGGCTGAGTGGATAGAGGTGGTCTATACTTCAGACAACGGGTGCACCCTTCTGATCACCCCAAATGACACATTGGACCGCAGCGATTCCTTACTTTTTATATGCGGGACCTCCACAGCTGCCCTTCATATATCACAGAAACATAGCGATGTGTTCGATATTCTCCCTGACACCACACACTTTTCATATAAGGGGGGAGATACCTATATTAAGATACTATGCTACGACCAGTGGCATATCGAGACCGACAGTGACTGGATCATTCCAGATGTAACAGAGGGTATCGGGCCTCAAACGATCACACTCACGATCCTTGAGTCATTCCTCCCTAATGAAAGCAAAGGATCTGTAATAATCTCCTCATCAGAGAAGGAAATAACTCTGAAGATAACCAGAGAAGCCAGACCTTTTGTCAAACTCGACAAAGAGAAGATCGAGATCGATGGAGACCAGCACGACACTTCCCTACTATATCTCACCAATGACAGAATAAATATAATTAACAATACATCTTGGATCAGGACGGTTCACCACGATACTCTCTCCAAAAGACTCACACTGGAAATATTAAGGAACCGGGGGTACCAAAAAAGGGAAGGGGACATAAGGTTCATCTGCCAGCAGGATACAGCCATATATAGCACTCTCACCATTATTCAGGGAGAAAAAATAGACCACCCCGAACTGGGATTTAAAGAGGGATACACTCTCGATGTTTCGAGTCAAGCCCCATTTACACTTCACCCTATCTTCACCGATATGACAGACACTACTCTGATCTGGACATCAGACAGACCTGAAGTAGCCAAAGTGGACCAAAATGGCGTAGTCACAGCTTTGGAGACAGGTGAGTGCAAAATCACCATTACCAACACTTATCACAATGTATCGGCAGAGATACTTCTGAAAATCAGACTTGTCGCAGACAGTATGACGGTGATGCTGGGAAAGCAGAATATGAACATTAACACCACCGCCGTAAGATTTGTGGGTGAAAAAATGGAGATAGAAGTGATCCTACATCCTGAAAGCTCCTACAATGGTGATATAATTTGCTACTCTTCAGACCATGAAGTGGTCAAAATAAAGGGGTTTAACGTCGAGTGTATATCAGAAGGGACTGCCACCATAACGGTAGAGTCGCTATATCACGGTCTCAGATCCAGTTTTAAGATTATTGTCATCAAACTTTAAAGCTATTTCTTCCTGTACTCCAGAGGAGTCATCCCAGTGTGGGCCTTGAAGAACTTCTGGAAGACAGACTGGTTTGAGAAGTTCAGTTTATAGACTATCTGTTTGATCGTGTCGCTACTATACCTCAGCAGGTTCTGTGCCTCCAGAATAACATACGAATCTATCCAGTAAGAGGGGGTCTGACCACTGGCTGACTTGATGACCTTAGCCAGATATTTGGTAGAGATACAGAGTTTGTCTGCATAGAACTGTACACTCCTTTCTGACTGATGATACTTGGCTACAAGTCTGATAAAACGGTCATACAGCACTCTGTTCCTCGAGTGAGCCTCCTCTGCATCACCCATAATCTCCTTTTGTCTCCCCTGCCAGGAGCCTGCCACCTCATATACCAGAGAGGAGCAGAGGGCCATAATACTCTCCGCCACGAAAGGGCGCTTCGATGCCAGTACATTCTTCATAAGGCTGTAATACTTCATCGCCAGGACCACCTCAGTCCTATTAAGGAGGATAGTAGGATGAGCCACAGGAGAGGATGCGTGTCTGAAGAATGCCCCCATATCAAACCTCATCTTAGCCATATACTTCGATGATACCACTACTGCTATAAAGTGTCCCCCTGCCTTAGGATTGTTATCCACTATTCTGATGATGTTTCCGGGGGTGATGACTGAGAAGGTATTTCTGGTCACTTTGAACTCCTTCAAATCGAGCGAGAGTGTCAGATTACCTGACACGCAGAAAAGCCCCACATAGCCATCTATCCTGGTAGGGATATTATTAAAGAACGGAAGTTTCCCTTCACCTTTATACTTAAGATCTCCAATAAAGAAGTCATCACCCACACCCTTTATGGATGCTATGCCGAACATCTTCTTCAATTGGTCAATCGTGATCGTGGTGTATATCTGATTCATTTCACAAATATAGTGAAATTATGAAGAAAAAGCCACAGATAGGAGACCTGTGACTTTTCACTACTATTAAAAACAAATTACTTATGAATATAAAAATCTTTTGATACTCATCTTAGGGGTCTTTTCAAAAGGCTGGTCCATCACCTCTATCTTTCCTATTTTACTATACACAGGCATATCCTTATTCACACTGATTCTGATCTCTTTCAGTTTCTCCTCCAAGGCATCACCCTGAATGCCATCTGCTGCCAGTTTGTCTTTGTCCATATAGAGCAATGCCACCAATACCCCTTTTCTGTCTACCACCACAGACTCTATGACGTATGGCTGGTTATTGCAAACAGCTTCCACCTCTTCAGGATAGATATTCTGTCCATTGGATGTAAGAATCATATTTTTGCTTCTGCCGCGGATGAAAATATTTCCTGCCTTGTCGATTACACCCAAGTCACCGGTGTTCATCCAGCCATCTTCGGTAAATGCAGCTTTGGTAGCCTCTTCATTTTTATAGTAACCACTCATAATATTGGTACCACGTGCCTGGATCTCACCCACCACATTATATGGATCTTCTGAATCGATACGTACCTCCGCACAATCGACAGCCTTTCCGCAAGAGCGTGGAACAAAAGTGGGCCAAGGCTCATAAGCGAGCAAAGGTGCTGCCTCTGTCATACCATATCCGATAGTGAAAGGGAGCTTGAATTTCTTGAACCATTTCTCCACATCCGGATTAAGGGCTGCGCCACCCATAATGATCGATTGCACTTTACCTCCGAATGCTGTAAGGAGGGATGTGCGCACTTTCTTGAATATGATCTGATTAAGACCAGGTATAGCAGTTATCACTTTTACTGCAGGTTTATTGAGGATAGGGAGAACTTTCCCTTTGAAAATCTTCTCCATAACCAGAGGAACTGTAATGATAAGATATGGTTTAACCTCTGCCATAGCGCCAAGAAGAACTGCCGGTGTAGGGGTCTTGCCAAGATAATAAACTGCCGAACCACCACACAAAGGATAGATAAGTTCGAACATCATACCATACATATGGGCCATAGGGAGCATCGATACAATCTGATCTCCCGGATAAGATGGAAGCCATCTCTGACCGAAGTCCACATTTGCACTGATACACTCATATCTTAGCATAACACCTTTTGGAGCGCCTGTACTGCCTGATGTATAGTTAATGATACAGAGATCTTTATCATTGTCTTTAGGATATGAGACATTCTCTGGACCAAATCCGTCAGGATAAGCCTTTGCAAACTCCTCTTCCAGCCCTTCGTAGCTCTTTTTGATATCCTCAGTAGCAGCATATAGAAGTGAGAAATTAACTGTCGAGATAACCACTTTCACTGTAGGCATCTTATTTATATCGAGTTTTGCCCACACATCGTCATCAGTAAAGAGTACCACACTTTCTGAGTGATCTACAAGACCATTGACACTATCGGGATGGAAATCCACGAGAATAGGGACTGTCACAGCCTCATATGTGGTAGATGAGAAAAATGCCATACCCCAGCGAGCTGTATTTTTGGCACAAATAGCCACTCTGTCCCCCTTTTGGACACCGGCCTGTTTGAAGAACAAATGGAATTTTGCCATCTGGGTGGCCAGCTGACCGAATGTAAAGTGCTCCCCTTTGTAATTACAAAGAGCTTTAAGGTCCCAGTTAGCTTTTATCTGTGTCTCCAGTCTTGTAAAATAGTGTTGCATATATTACGGTTTTAGTATACTGATTTTGATTTTATCTCTGCAAATGTACCATTATTATTACACTAAGATACAAAATGACACTATTTTGACTAAAATATGACACAATGAGGCGACTTTTTGACAATATTTGAAATTAATGTTAATTTATCTACCTTTGTGATTAAAGGAAAAGGACTATGAATAAGAATACCAAATATTTAATTTTATCCCTGCTGCTTCTTACCTGCGGTTTCATCTCCGCCACCGGACAGGATGACTATGACTTCGGCATATATACAAAAGCTGGTATTAAGGCCAACATCAGTAAAAAAATCTCAAATACGACAGAACTTGAGATAAGGACCAAAGACAATACCACAAAACTCTCCAATTTCAGAATAAATACATCATTTGGATATAAGTTCAACAAATATCTAAGCACCTCTATAGGGTATGCATATATAGGTAAGCCCCAGCAGGAGATATCATTAGGAAATCAAGTTTTAGTCGAAAAGTCCATATTATCATCTCACAGATATTGGGTAGATATCACAGGCTCCCTTCCTGTCTCAAAATTTTCATTCTCCCTCAGGGAGAGGTTTCAGCACACCATTACCCAGGGGGCAAGTGCGCTGGTCATAAGATCAGAACTCAAAGTCCAGTACAAGATAGACAACTCGATATTCAGACCATTTATATCGGTCGAGCCCCATCTCTTTTTAAATGACATCACTGTCCAGACAGGGTCGGCTGTTATTGAGAACGTAAAAGCTACTCCACTAAGGGAGATAAGATATAATATCGGTACCGTTATCTCCATAAATGAGAAAAACGACCTACAAGTGTATGGCCGTTTTACTCATAATCCCGATTTTAAGATTAAGCTGATGAACCAGGAACTTCCGATAAAAAATATGGACCAATTTATCCTGGGGATCAACTACCACTTCAAATTTTAGAACTGGTCCATCACCATATCCAGAAGATCGTACATACTGTCATCAAATCCGTCGAGATAACTGCGTGAGTTGCAAAGCACTACTGATGCAGCATCTCTGGTTTTGTCACGTGCCATCAGTGTACCTGTGCCAGCCAATGTGCCACCGTGATAGCTTGACCAGTCAGGATAGTAAGGATAGTTCACCCTCCATCCCAGCGCATATCTGTTGTAAGCCTCAGATGGTGTATACATAAGGTCGAGGGTCTCACTTTTGAGAATATCGGGAACCACAGTACCGTAGTCCACACTTGCCACCACTTTCATCAGCTCGTCTGTGGATGCGATCAGACCGCCCAAAGCTCTGATAAGATCCATATCATTGCTGTAGCCATTTTTTCCATCCTGAGAATAGTACACACACTCATTATCTCTCTTATTGTATTGGTCTCCACCTACCCAGATATCCTTAACACCCATCTTAGCATAGACATCCTCTCTCATAAAGGTCTCGTAATCTTTACCTGAGATCTTCTCGATGATACATCCCAGAAGTCCAAAGCCCATATTGTAGTAACTGTGTTTGGTACCGGGAGCATTGCTCAAAGGGACATTCTGCAGGACATACTTCATCCTACCCAGAACGTCCTTACCGCCAAGCCCAGATGCAGATGTAAAGATATGTTCGCTGCTCCATCCGCTGGTATGCTGCAGAAGATGCTTCACAGTCACCTGGTCTGCACCGGAGACAAGTCCTTCTGTACCCAACTCCTTCTCGAAGATACCTCCGTGTCCGAACACTCTGTCTGAGAGTTTCAGATCACCTCTCTCCACCAGTGTCATAATACCGATAGAGGTCTGTGTCTTAGAGATGCTGGCAAGTCTGAAGAGGTGCTTGGAGGTCACCCTCTCCATAGTGGTCACATCTGCAAACCCGTAACCCGATGAGTATACAAGTTTCTCTTTTTTGGTGGCGGATAGCGATATTCCGGGTATGTCATATTTTCTCATAATGGCATATACCTCACCGTCAATCAGCTTGTTTCCTGTTTTGAGACAGATATAATAGGTATTTTCGCTCCCGTCTGAACCTACAGTGGTAAGCGTAGCTGTACTTGTGAAATCCACTGGGGTAATCCCTGAATCGACAGGCTTTCCATCGATATAGAATGTAGTACCTTCACCAGAGGTGATAGTAGGAACCAGTGAGGTCACATCTGTACCCTCATCTACAGTCACATAGACGATATTCCCTATTTTGTCGACCAGCGCATTGCTCTTCATACCGCTGCCGCTGTTTGTACTCATCACTATTTCAAATGAGTGGAGAGTCTTGTCTACAACTGGTTCATCTGTGTTGTTTACAGGTCCGCAGCTCCACACAGAGAGGAGAGCTACCAAATAGAATAAAAATCTCTTTTTCATCTGTTTTATTTGGTTTTAACAAGGAGAAGGGCACCGGCTACGTCGCCCTCTTCTGCTGATTTGTAATTATATTTCCAAGGTCCGTTCTGCTTCTGGATATATCGGTCAATGAGTTTCCAGCCCCTCTCCCCTTTGCACTGCTTCTCGTCGTTAGGTGCAGAGATATACATATACACCTCATATTCACCGGATTCCAGCGATTCAGCCTGATATTTTATCTTGGCATTGGGCTTTACCGCCTTCCAGGCAATGTCACCCATATAGGTTAATTCTTCCATAGAAACAGCCTCCCATTTGGCAGATGCCTTCGCAGGTGGGAGGACTATTGCCCTTCCGGGCAATGATATATTCATAGATTCTGCAGTGGCCATCAGGAGCCTTCTGCCAAAATCACGCAGATTCAGAGAATCGAGCCAAGGGCCATTGAAGTTCTTCGAATAGCAGGTGTACGAAGTTTCAAAGGTCACTGCGAGGGTCTTCTCCCCACCCAACTCCCAGAACCACCCTTCCGGGTAGCGGGCTGCCAGATTAGAGAACTGCATATCTTCCGGGCAGATATAATCATTGAGCGAAGCGGTCAGATCAGCCAGAACCAACTCCCTGCGAAGGAAATCTTTCGAGGTCCCTTTGGCTCTGTGGAGCCAATAGGATGCGTGATTCGCCACCTGAGAATGGAGGTTAAGTGCCACATCGAAAGGTCTCTCCTTACTTAGGTCGCTGATCACCTTTTTGATCGCCCTCACCTCCACCACTGTGCTGTCCTCGGAGCGGGCAAAGTTGATCTCCTGGTTCACGCCAGTAATATTGCTGCGCGAAAGGCCGTTTGCCACCCCATCCGGATTGGTGATAGGGATGATATAGGCATCTATCTTCCTGCGGAGTTCTGCCCCTTCCGGAGTGTCTGCCACCAGAGCAGATATGAACCCGTCGGCAAGCCACGAAGCGGGGCTCTCCGAAGGGTGCTGACGGGCGTGGACCCAAAGTTTTTTCTTCTCTCCAGGGGCAATGCCCTCATCTGTAATGTGCATCAGATAGATCGGGCGGTTCTCAAACGAGTGGCCGATAGTGTCTACCGACACCCAGTCGTGACTTGCCCACTGCGCTATCCTGTTCTCCATATATGTATAAGTATATGGCTGATAATAGGCAAGATATACTGTATCACGCTCAAACCTTTTGGAAACCTTGCGGAAGGCAGCCTCACAAGGAGCCAGCCTCTCCCAGGTGACATTGTCATAGGAGTATAGTGGTCTGAGGGGATCTGTATCCTCAAAATTAAGGTAGATAAGCTTATCCTTAACTCCGGTCATCCTGAAGTAGAACCATCTCGGGCTTGGGGCGAGGGCAGTATCTATAGGGTTCTTGGGATCGTAAGAGCCTTTTACCACGAAGGAGTGGAGTGACACTGTATCTCCTTTCATCATCACGAATGTAGTGGAGTCAAGCTGGGTCACCTCACCTATGGCACCGCTTTCGAAGTCAGCTTCGAATCTGATCTGACCGAAACACGATATGGCGGTCAGCACTAGGACAAAGAGTATTGACGACAGTTTTTTCATATTAAATATTGGTCATTATTTCATCGTATGCAGCCTTGATAATAGAAGTGGAGTCGTGTGTATCCTGACCGGCCTCCCAGAACATTATCCCCCCAGTCCCGTTATCAAGACAATATCGTGTCTTCTCCCTCACCAGGGGCCTGCCATTATAGTAAACAGTGTACTTGGTCTTCCCGTCATTATAAGAAGAGGAGGTAACCTCAGCCTGATTTGCATCAGGATCACCACCCTGGCCGATTATACTTTTATAAGTGAGGACAGTCCCCGACTGGGTAATCCCGGCAGGTCTGCCATAGATAGGGATCCCACCGACAAACTTTTTGGCGGGCATCTTTCTCTTTCCTACCCAGTAATTGTATGCTGTCTCCATCAGCTCCATCGGACTATGGTGTATACCCGGCTGGGTGGTGGAGAAATCGTCATACACCATTACATTGCACCAGTCCATACAGGGGAAACACTCGCTCAGTATCCCATTTGAATAGGACCCTTCATATTTGCCGCAGGTTATGGCCGCTGTCAAAAGTTTCTCCTCACCCGGAGCGTGAAGGATGTTGCTGAATTCACGCATAAGATAGAGGTTGCCACGGGAACTGCCGTCCTTGGTGCTTGGGTACTCCCAGTCGTTGTCAACACCATCCATCCCATATTTGTTTACCACATCCATCACCGATTTGATAAATATCTCTCTTCTTCTGGATGAGCTTACCATTCTGGCATATAGTGAATGGTCACCATTAAAGCTTAAAACCACTTTGACACCCAGTTCTTTACATCTGGTAACCAATGTGTAAAGCTCTGAAGTGCTCTGCACTTTCACTGTATAGTCGGACTGGATCTGAGCAAACGCGAAGCAAGCCACATCGAGCCTCTGCAGAGTGCTGTCAGGTATGCCTGTCCTGCTAAGATCTCTATAATAAGGGAAATATCCCACCTTCTTGAAAGATGTATTCTCCGGTGCCCCATAGATAAGTTCGGGTACCACCTCTTCACCCTGATTGTCGGGAGGGGTGACAGGCTTTTCGCCGCAGGAGTATAGAAGAGTGGCTAAAAGGACCATAAATAAACCCTTTGTTTTTGCCAAATGGGATTTCATAACCTACAAATATAGCACTCTTTTTGAAATAACATCTACCTGGCCCTCATATCTGTAGAAATAATCTTCTTGAGAGAGTCATCAGATAATCTGTGAAGGGCATCCTCCTCTGTACTTGATGTGGCTACGATAAGATCGAAAAGCTGCCACCTGACAGCAGAGAGGAGAGACTCCTCTGCCCAGTAGTCAAACTCTGTCCCCGGGAACTTGTGCTCCCTCTTCTTGAACTTCAAATAGAGATCAAGACCATCAGAGACATCGTGCCACAGATCTGCCAGAACATAATCGTACATCCCGGGCATCATAAGTGTATCCATATATTCATATGCATCGGAATGGATGATACGGACCTTTTCCGGATTTGGGAACTGAGGTAGGATATAGGTATTAAAAAGGTTTATCACCTCATCAGAGCGCTCCACCACAGTGACACTGTCCACTTCCGGCTTGAGCGAGACCATATAGGTGTAGTATCCCAGGCCGAGTCCGAATGTTATCACCCTCCCGTGAGCTTTTTTTATGGGGTCTGCAAGTGTCTCAAGCTCACTCGGCTTGATAGACATCCATTCGTGACCATCCTCCATTACCGAAGGATATCTGAATGGCTCTGTGAAGTATCCGAGAATAGGGACCTCCCTCGAATCGGGATAGAGCTTTATATCCTGATAGATAAATGCCTCGTAAGGGGCATACTCCTGATATGTCAGTTCCCACCTCCCGAATGATGCGTGAGGGATTTTGATGTTCTGATAATAGGAATTGGATGTAAAGGACTCTGTATCAAGCCTGCAGAGTGCCTCCTGAAAATAATCTTCCGCCAAGCGGGCATCCTCCGCACTATCCTGCTCATCCAGACCGCACGCACCTGTAAAGAGTGCATAATAGACCTCCTCCACAGAGAGGATCCCATCCGGATCCACCTCCCGAATCAGCTCACCGGTGATGAATCTCGGATTCTCATTCAGATAATCGACCATCATCTGACGGGCCACATTGTTTCTTCTACGTATATCCTTTAATTCTTCAAACATATCCTCATCAGGCTGCTTGTCAGCAAAAGCCAGCTGCAAAAGTACAAAAAAACAAAACCCCCAGCATATTCGCTGAAGGTCTGTAACATAAAACGCAACCCTTACGCTTTCAGCCATTCATATTTGGCCACACTGTAGAGTGGAACAAATGGAAGAAGAATAGGGGTCTTCTTTATATATTTCTGGAACTCAGGGTCATTGCCATAGGTCACAGCTTGTCTCACCTCAAGTCTGCGGGCACCGCTGAACATCACATACACGATACCGATATAGCCGATAGCCGCTACAATCCACTGCCATACGGAGCAGGATGCTCCAAAACATACAACAAAAGAGCCTGTCCATATCACAAGTTCGCCTAAGTAGTTCGGGCAGCGTACAAGTCTGTAGAGACCGGTATCGACAAATCTTTTAGGATTTTTCTTCTTTGCTGCCTTCTTCTGTGCATCTGAAACTGCCTCCAGAAGGACACCTACAGCCATCATTGCCGCACCTATCCATACCCAAACATCATTCACCTCCAGACCATCTGCTGCATTGGCAAGATAGAAAGCCACAGGGCTCACCTGACCTACATAGAGAAGGGCGCAGAAAATCCACACTACAATAACTACGAAGAGAGGCTTCTTCTTTGCAGCATCGGGACCATAAAGGATCTTCCTGTATTCTGTAGATCTCTTCTCACGTGTAAGAAGATACAGACCAAGTCTGCACCCGAACACGAACATAACCACACAAAGCAGTGCAGCCGGCAATGTAAGCACATCCTTAAACAAAACAGCCATAGTTAAGGCAAGAGCCGATACTCCGAAGCCATAACCTATGCTGAAAAAATAGATGAAATAGATCCAGCCCAGGCCGGAAACGGCAAGTGAAACTGCCAATAAAATCAATAAGTAATGCATAATACCAATTATTGAATAATTTTTTAGTTATTTATATCATTTTCAAAAACGCTTCTGATGCCTCAAGGACATCCTGAAATGTAGTCTCAAAGTCACCTGTATACCAAGGATCCGCCACATCTCTGAAATCCCCTGTATAGCTCATCATCAGATGGATTTTTCCATCGGAATCATCTCCGACAATCCTCTTCAGGCGACGCACATTGGACTCATCCATACAGATAAGCAGATCAAACTTTTCATAGTCCTCACGGGTGACCTGTCTCGCCCTTTTATCGCTATCAAAAGGTATACCGTGCTGAGTAAGACTCCTTTTGGCTGGTGGATATATTGGATTTCCTATCTCCTCTGTCGAAACAGCTGCCGACTCCACATAAAAAAGTGACTCCAGACCATACACTTTAACCAATGCCTTGAATACAAACTCCGCCATCGGAGAGCGGCAAATGTTGCCGTGGCAAATGAACAGTATCTTTTTCATATCTATACAAAGATGGCAAAAATTTCCCTATCTTTGAAAAAAAGAGCAACTATGATCTCCGGCACCAAACTCGTCATCATCTTCATCATCGCCATTGTCCTGATGATATACTCCATCTCCAAATGGAAAGTCCACCCTTTTCTCGCTATTATGGGAATTTCCCTCATCCTGGCCATAGCAGTAGGCATTCCGCTGGACACCATCCCCAACACCATCGGCAAAGGATTCTCATCCATATTTGCCAGTATCGGGATAGTGATTATTCTGGGGACCATCATCGGCCTCATCCTCGAAAAAACGGGTGCCGCCATCACACTCGCTGACGCAATAATAAGGGTCATCGGGACCCGATTTCCTCAGCTTGCCATAATGCTTATCGGCTGGATAGTCTCCATCCCCGTATTCTGCGACAGCGGATTTATCATAGTAAATCCCATCAGGAAATGGCTCAGCCGCAAAAGCAATTTTTCATCCGTATCACTTACTGTCGCACTCTCTGCCGGGCTCTATTTGTCACACGTATTCATCCCCCCTACACCAGGTCCCATTGCGGCAGCCGGAATGCTAGGTCTGGAGAACCACCTGCTGTGGGTAATCCTCTTCGGGGCAGGAATCTCCATCATACCCCTCACAGCAGCATACTTCTTCTCCACATACATAGGCACCAAAGTCAAATCTGAGGAGGAACTCGACATAGAAGAAGTATCCGACGCCTATAAACAGGAAAATCTCCCCTCAACATTTGCATCCATCACCCCCATTGTCCTCCCCATTATCCTGATGGCCGGGGGATCGGTATCTGTATTTGCAGGGATTGGCGGATTTGCAGGAGAGCTGCTCGTATTCCTCGGGAAGCCCATTATTGCCCTCGCGGCAGGTCTGCTAAGCGCAATGCCTCTCCTTTTCACTCAGAAAAAGGCTTCGCAACTCTACGACATTACACAAGAATCGCTCAAGACAGCAGGCCCCATCATCTTCATCACTGCTGCAGGAAGTGTCCTCGGACAGATAATTACAGAGGCAGGCTTCGTCCAATACATACAGCAGCACGCAGGAACTCTATCTGGAATCGGCATCTTCTTCCCCTTCGTCATCGCCGCCATTCTCAAAACCTCACAGGGATCTTCTACTGTGGCAATGACGACTACTGCAGGAATTATGGGGATGTACTCATCTTCGGAATCCCTTATGTTCGCTTTGGGGATGACTGCACCGATAGATGCGATATTGGTGGTTATGGCAATAGGAGCCGGGGCAATGACTGTCTCTCACGCCAATGACAGTTACTTCTGGGTGGTCACCAACTTCGGTGGTCTCTCTCCACAGAACGGCTACAGGACTCAGACTCTCCTGACCCTGATCCTCGGACTCACCACCATCACAGCACTATTCCTTATCTCACTTTTCGTATAACAAAAAAAGGTCAGCGAAATGCTGACCTTTTTTGTGAGTAGAATATCCGATAAAAGTCTCTAACCGCTTTATAAATGATTATAACCTTGTTGTATATTTCGCAAAGTGTTGCATCAGATAATCAATTATTCCGTATTTGATTGATACACAAATAGCGAATGCTATAGTAGAAAGTTGTTGGTAATGATTTGGCGACTTCGAAATTGCACCAATTTTCTGCATTATGCTTTGTCAAACAACTCTAAACTATGTCCTATTAATAATCCATTTTCCAGATTTTCCGCCTTCACGAATCAATACACCCTTTTCTCGCAATTGGTCTGTTATCTTTCTAACTTGACGTTCACTGATTTTTAATCGTTTAGAAAGTTCAGCTCTTGAAATTGACGGAGTTTCTTTTATTGCCTCCAATAGTTTTTCCTCTTCCGTTGGAACGCTTTGGAACGCCTTTGGATCATCATTGGAACGCTTTGGAACGCTTCCTTCGTTATCAGCACGCCAAATGACAACTCTAAAATCTTCTTCTTGATAGAATTCTGGAGTCTTCAATCCATATTCACGACATTTGTTAATGATGTCTTCTGTTCCTGTACCCACCTTTTCAATATAACCAGTCCAATACATTGGGTCGGCAAGTAGCGGATTAGCAGGTAAAGATTTATGAGGACCATGCAATTTCTGTACTGTCAATCCATATGGCAATGTGCCAGGATTCCAAACCTCCAATCTATCACGAAACAACATTACCTGAACGCTGGCATTACTTGTATAATCTCTATGGCATATAGCATTTACGATTGCTTCTTTGACAGCATCAATAGGCAATTCGGGACGTGTTGGTATGTCGGCTTTCTCTCCTTCAGCACGTGTTCCGACCCAATTATTGATACGGCTCATCACAAAACTCGTGGCTTGGTCAACAAGTTCAAACACATCGCCTCTATATATCTGATATGCAGGCATCGGCTTTTCTACAACATTCCCATAGAACTGCACACATTTAACTTCAGATGTAATGAAGTATTTTTGTGGTTTCTTTCCAAACAGCAATACTGCCGCATTTGCCAATCTTCCTTTGTCGTCTATTAAATCAAGATGTGTAAGCAATGATACTGGTGATGTTTCAACAGGTAGAGGGAAATTACGCTTTGAACGTGCCATGTGGATAAAATTCTTCATCTTATCCTCGTCCAAATCTTCCAATGTTGCTCCATTGTCATTAGACGCATCGAACGGTCGCCAGCGGATATATTCCTTTTCCTCTAAATAGCGGATCAACGAAGCATATACAGACGTTCGCAATCCATCAATATCCACAAAGGTTTTACGTACAATATCTCGCTCGACCTTCCGGATTAAAGCAGTCTCTTTCGGATGTCTTTTCTCCTCTCCAATGCTCTTTATGTATATTAAACGGCTTTTATGAAGCTTTGCAGCCAAATCATACTCGCGTTCTGTCGGAGAAACGCCCTCTTCATCTTCATATCCATAAAGATTGCCATACAGTCCCAAATAAATATCACAAGCCTCCACTTCTTTTAGATAGACATGGCTTGTAGGGTATTCATTCGCAGGAACCTCCTCAAATATGAATGGTTCAAAGAATTTACCCAGCAGAACATCTGTTCGAATATAATGACAAAGCATTGCTCGTTCTTCTGCAAACTCACTCTGCACACTGCTAATGAATATTTTTATGCGTTTCATTTTCTTTACCTATTTGAATTTGTTATTTGGGATAAAACTCTGGGGTATCTGATTTTCACCAAGGATCTCGTGCGGACAAGTCATTTTCATAAGCATCAGCTAAGCCTGATTCTACATCTTCTCTGCTCCAACCATCGTAATAAGCTTGTTCATCCTCATAAGAGTCACTCCAATTATCATAATCATTCATTTTTTCATTTTCATAATCCCAAAATGATGTTTTATTATAATGATTTTTGTAGGGTTGCTTGGAAGTATTTAAATTAATATATTCTTCAAAAGATGTTTTGCCTATATCTTCTTTTTCATGTAATAAAAGGAAAACTTTACCCACACTATTTACCACAATTGAAAAGACAGGGTTTTGCGGTATTCCTTTAAGAGCAACAAAACCTATATTACAACCATAACAGAAATAAAGTTTATTATCCTTGCCTTTTTTAACATCTATTCGTGTACAATGAAATTTTGTTTTAAATTCTTCAACAGTATATGTGGCAATATAACTTAATCCATCAAGCAAAGCTCCGGTTTTCGATGATATCATAACAAGATTGATTTTTAATTCTTCATCACCTTTAAAAGCTTTTATTTCATGCAAATGTCCTTCTTTAAGAGTCCAAATTTTGTCATATTCGAGCGGAATTATAATATCCCCTTTTGTATCTATAATTCCCCATTTATCTTTCTCTTCAAAAACATCGTATTTAACAACACGAGCATAGCCACATACAAATTGACTATCACACCAACTATACTTTCCAAATGGTATAATCTGTTGGTTGTATTGGTTGATATAAGCATATCCATAATTTTGATTCCTGACCATTGAGAGACCACAAGAAAATGGATACATCTCTTTATACAAAAAAGGTATAACTATATCCCCCTTGCAGTTTTTTGCTCCATATAGACCATTGTCATCTGTACAAATATCTAATCCAGAAATCATATTCATTTTATTTACATATTAATATACATGACAGGATTTTGTCTTTTCCCTAGTAAATGAGAAATATCCATAAGAAGATACGGTGAATCTTCTATTTGCTCTCCCTCAAATTCCCATCGCCCTATATACTCTTCAGATAGGAACCAACGAGTAGGCTTAAAAACTCCGACTATATACCCTTGAGAAATAGCAAAGACAAGTTCAGCATTTTGGGCGCGATTACCGTTTAATCTCCAATATTTCCTTGTACATTCATAGAGAGAAGGACGTTCACACAAAAGGTATGTTCTGCTTACATTTAAGCAGAGAATCTTTTCATCCTTTTCGTTCTTAAAATAACCGTAGTCTCGAAAAGGCTCATCCATAATCGTTTATTAAATAGATTTGATGCAAAGATATTAAAAATTTTAAAATCCTCTTTACTATCAATTGCAACTATACTATTATATAATAGGATTAGTATCCAACAGCGCAGATGGTGTCTGTGCTGTCAAAAATAAGATTACAAATATAAATAGTCAATGGCTAAGAAAAATGAAAAGCGGTCATTTGTTATGTATGACTACTTTTTGGAGGCAATGAAGCACCTCAACGACGCAGACTATAGAGAGTGCACAATGAAAATAAGAGATTATGCCCTTGAAGGTATAGAAGAAGAGAGTAGTAGCCTTAACGTAAATATCATTATGGCTTTAGCAAAGCCAAATCTTGAGGCTGCACGTAGGCGGCATGAAGCGTGCGTAGAGAACGGCAAGAAGGGTGCTGAGTTTGGTAAAAATGGTGGTGCGCCGAAGGGTAACCAGAACGCCCGCAAAAAACAACCCCAAGAACAACCCCAAGAACAACCCCTAAATCAACCCCTTGATGTAGATGTTAATGAAAATGAAAATAAAGATGATGATGTAAATGCTGATGACAAGACTGCCATCAAGGAGGTTAATAGTATGGTTGATGATATAATCAAGCAGAGCCGTTAAACCCTCAACTAAATCCTCGGTTTGGTTATGATATTACCAAAGCGCGTATTATCAGCAAACGAGCGTTGAGGATTTGTATTAGGTGTATTCAGCCTTCGGGTGTATTCAAAAAAATGGCAGCCACCATCAAGTGACTGCCGTTTTCTGTATTCTGTTATATCAAAGGGTTAAAAGCATACTCTTAAATTAAAAATGCAACTATCAGCGCATACTTATAACATATCAAAAAATATTGTTACTATTGTTACCAATACCAACATAGCTACAGCAACACTCCAACCTCCCGTCCATAAGGTATGATAATAATATTTAGCATCATCCTTGGATAATTTCAAATATAATCTACCAATCAGAAAACAAGTAACTGCAATCACACCTCCTATCAAAAGTATAATTACATTAGACATAGTCAATAAGTGTTCTCTAGTTACAATTGTTCCAAATAAGGTTATATAGAGCGAAGTTAGACCTACTCCTATTATTGCAGTACATATAACTGCAATTAAAGTTTTATAAAATGGAATGTGTGTCATAGTTTGTAGTATTATTTTTCTCTCAAACAATTATCTCTCAATATGTTCAGAATCAAAATGTGTTATAGTTCCATCTACGGCAAGATAATATCGTTCTCGGGTAAAACTATCTCCATAACCCGCTTTATACTCTTCCCAATTTTCAATTAGATTACTATTCTTAAAAGGAGTATTATTTGTAAATTTAAAAGGAAGCACTGTTTCATTTTTGTGGTTAATGTACCCAAATATAAACTTTCCATCTTCATTTTTTTTTGCAACAGCAGCAAGACCATTATAAAAAACGACTTCATCACTAGTCGCTTCATATATATATGGAATCTCTTCCTCTCCTTTCAAATTCATAAATCCAAGTTTTCCATCCTTACAAACTGCAAAAACAAGTTCACTAAGAGAATCAATTCTATCATATATTGGTGCCAATATGGTTTCTCCCGATAAACGAATAAGGCCAAACTTATGATTTTTATTCTCTACCTTTACAATATCATTCATAAAAGGCGTTATTGAGTAATATATATTGGGAACTAACGATTTTCCGCTACCATCTACAACACCCTTATATTTACCACTAGAACCATATAATCTCAAGTCCTGAAATATACCCGCATCCTTTACAGACTCTAATTCAGAACTAATAGCAACTTTACTATAAACTAAATATACCTTATGATTAGCCCCATAAACGCCCTCCACTCTATTATGCTCGTCTTGAAGAAATGGTATAATAGATTGTGTAAGTCCTATTTCAGCATCAAGAAATGATGTTCCTTGTTTAATATTATATTGTATGCGCTCTAAGATTTCCTGATTATATACTTTCTCTGTTTGACTCATATAGCCACTAAAATTTACTTCTGTATTAAAAGCATAGTTTTGGGTATTTCCATATATTCTGATTTCCTTGAATATGGAAGTTGCTGTACTATAACTACAGCATTGTTTGGCGCGGGATACAATTTAATTGTATTATTTTCAACAGATGTTAAAAGCAAACTAAAGGTTTTAATAGAATAGTCATCTGTATCTTCCCACTCATCTTTAGGTACAAGAAACACACCATCTCCTATATTGCCATTTTCATAATCACTTATACGGCAAATAGCTACAAATTCTTGTTCATTGAACATTAAGGTAAATTTTTGTTTTTCATTCATAGTTAACTTTTTGATAAAAAATTATATATTTCATCTTTATATAATTCCTCGTACTGATAATGATATATTTCTATATCCTCTTCATCATATTCCTTATCCCTATTCTCAACAATTTACTTCCTTACTTTTTTTACGATAATCTCCGTTGCATATTCCATATAGTTCTAATTTAGGGTAATCTCTTCGCATTCTTATTATTTCTCATCCATTCCTTCTTGGTTGATGTATTTATTATCCCCTTACGGATAATACAGATGTCATTCTCATATACTCGTCCATTGGTAAAATCGTAGTTCTTTATGTAGTTATAGGCAGCACCAAGTGTACCATCGTTCTCAGTCTGTTCGTGATTATCAAAAAGAGCTTTTAAATTACCATAAAAGAAATTTTCCCCTGTGTCCTTCAACACAAGATGCACAACACCTCTTTCTTGTTTCTTCTTTTCTACATTCTCCTCCATAACAATTGCATATACCTTACTAAGTTAATACAATTTTCTCTATTATAAAGCATTTTGATGAATTACTTAAAAATATTCATTATTTATATTGCATATTTTTAATTTATTCACTATTTTTACGTCAAGATATTGTAATCAACTAATAAAAATTATGGATAAAACAGCAGTTATATACGCTAGAACAAGCAGTACAGGAGCAGTTATAAACAAACAAAACACAACTCTCCAAGTGGCCGACCTAACCTCCTATGCAGCGCATAACAACCTATCAATTGTTGAGGTTTATGAGGAGCATATCAGTGGTGCCTAGCGCAATGATGAGCGACCTGTATTAGCAGAATGCCTTAACTACGCAATCAAAAACGCAAGCACACAAAAAAAGGACAAATCATCAGATTTGTCCATTTTAGTAGCGGAGAGAGGACTCGAACCTCTGACCTCCGGGTTATGAGCCCGACGAGCTACCAACTGCTCTACTCCGCGGTATTGGACTGCAAAGGTAGCTATTATTTCTTAATTTGCAAATTTTAGGGCTATTTAATTTTCTCAGCTATCTCGGCAGGGGTCACCTCCACCTGCTCTCCTGTAGTGAGGTCCTTTAGTGTAACAACACCCTTATTCACCTCATTCTCACCCACAATAGCGAGATATTTTATACCTTTTTTATCTGCGTAGTCGAACTGCTTTTTCAGTTTCACATTATCGGGATAGATCTCCACAGGAAGCCCTGCCAAGCGGAGTTCCTTGGCGATAGGGATGAGATAGCGGAGCTCTGCTGCACCCATATTTGTAAACAACACTCTGGTACCCGATACTGCCTCTTTGGGGAATTTGTCAAGTCCCAGAAGGACATCATAGATACGGTCAGCACCGAAAGAGATACCCACACCGGACATATTGGGCAAACCAAATATACCGGTCAAGTCATCGTAGCGTCCGCCGCCACAGATGCTTCCGATAGCGAAATCTTTAGCTTTCACCTCGAAGATGGCCCCTGTATAGTAGTTAAGACCACGAGCAAGTGACAGGTCTATCTCCACCTCCTGACGTACACCGGAAGTCTCTATCAGGCCGAACAGCTCTTCGAGTTCATCCACACCTTTAAGACCCACCTCAGAGGCTGCAAGTATCCCCCTCATAGTGGATATCTTCTGGGCAGATGTACCTGACAGTGTCAATACTGGCTCTATCACTGATATGGCAGCATCATCAAGTCCCCTCTCGCGAAGTTCATCCTTCACAGCATCCAGACCGATCTTGTCTATCTTGTCGATAGCCACTGTTATGTCGATAAGTTTGTCCGGGTGGCCTGATATCTCAGCAAGTCCCGAAAGGATCTTACGGTTATTGATCTTCACACACACTCTGATATCAAACATAGAGAACACCTCGTCCACTATCTGCACCAGTTCAAGCTCATTCAGAAGCGAACGGGAGCCGATCACATCGACATCACACTGATAAAACTCTCTGTAACGCCCCTTTTGAGGACGGTCTGCCCTCCATACCGGCTGAAGCTGATATCTTTTGAATGGGAATGTAAGTTCATTCTGGTGCTGCACCACATAACGGGCGAAAGGGACGGTCAAGTCGTAACGGAGCCCCTTTTCACACACCTTCAGGGAGAGGGCATTACTGTTGTAGAATCTCTTCCCGTTCTCCTCACCCACTTTATAACCGTCATAGTCTACACCCGAGAATGCATCTCCCGAGTTCAACACCTTAAACAGAAGTTTGTCCCCCTCTTCACCGTATTTTCCCAAAAGGGTGGAGAGATTCTCCATCGAAGGTGTCTCCAATGGGAGGAATCCGTATTTTTTGAATACCGACTTAACTGTGTCGAAAATGTAGTTTCTCCCAGCCATCTCTACTGGAGAGAAGTCTCTGGTCCCCTTTGGGATAGATGGTTTTTGTGCCATATATGTATCTATTTTTTAAGTTTCTCATCTATAGCTCTGGCAGCCTTTCTTCCGGCCCCCATAGCCAATATCACGGTGGCTGCACCTGTCACGGCATCACCACCAGCATAAACATACTCTTTCGATGTAGCCCCATCCGCCGAAGCCACTATACAACCTCTGCGGTCCACCTCCAGACCCGGTGTCGTCCCGGCTATAAGGGGATTGGGTGATGTACCGAGTGACATTATCACCACATCTGTCTCTATATCGAAGAGTGCCCCCTCTACTGCCACCGGTGAGCGACGTCCCGATGCATCAGGTGCTCCGAGTTCCATCTGCTGGCAGCGGATAGCACGAACCCACCCCTTCTCGTCACCGAGGATCTCTACCGGATTGGAGAGCATTCTGAACTCGATCCCCTCCTCTTTGGCGTGGTGGACCTCTTCTGCTCTGGCAGGGAGCTCTTTCTCTGTACGGCGGTAGACTATGGTCACCTCCGCCCCCAGACGCAATGCTGTCCTCGCCGCATCCATAGCGACATTTCCACCACCCACCACTACAGCCTTATGTCCTGCGTAGATAGGTGTGTCACTCTCCGCAGAGTAAGCCTTCATCAAGTTATTTCTGGTCAGGAACTCATTGGCCGAGAAGACTCCGTTAAGGTTCTCCCCGGGTATATTCATAAACTTGGGGAGTCCCGCCCCTGATCCCACGAAGACAGCCGAGAAACCCTCTTCCCCGATCAGTTGGTCTATGGTTATGGTCCTTCCCACTATGACATTGGTCTCAATTTTTATCCCGAGTCTCTTCAGCTTCCCTATCTCATCCCCCACCACTTTGTCCTTTGGCAGTCTGAACTCAGGTATACCATACTGCAGCACACCTCCCGGCTTATGCAGACTCTCGAAGATGGTGACGTCGTACCCCCATTTGGCCAGATCCGAAGCACACGCCAGACCGGCAGGGCCGCTTCCCACTACAGCCACCTTTTTACCGTTCGGAGCCTCTTTGTCTGAGTAGAATACACCATTCTCACGGCTCCAGTCAGCGACGAAGCGCTCAAGCTTTCCGATAGCCACAGGCTGACCCTTCATTCCCAGAATACACGACCCTTCGCACTGCGACTCCTGTGGACATACCCTTCCGCAAATCGCCGGCAGTGAGCTGTCCATAGCAATTATCCTCCCTGCCTCCTCAAATTCTCCTGCAGCCACCTTTTCGATAAATGCAGGAATTTTCACAGATACAGGACAGGCCATCATACATCCGGGCCTACGGCAATTCAGACAACGGCTCGCTTCGAGCATCGCCTCCTGCTCATTGTACCCGTAGCACACCTCTTCGAAATTGGTGGCTCTGACCTTCGGATCCTGCTCCCTCACCGGGACTCTATCTATCTTGTTTGCCATAATTTACCCCCTGATTCTACATTTGTGGTCTGCTTCGACCTCCTGACTTTTATACATCGCCTGACGGCGCAATGCCTCATCGAAATCTACCTGATATGCATCGAACTCAGGCCCCTCCACACAAGCGAAACGGACCTTTCCACCCACAGTCACCCTGCAGGCTCCGCACATACCGGTGCCGTCCACCATAAGGGTATTGAGGCTCACCACCAGTGGAAGATCGTATTTTTTGGCGGTCATTGTCACAAATTTCATCATGATCATAGGGCCGATAGAGACCGCCTGATCATATTTCTGCCCAGCTTCGCATAGCTGTGCAAGTTTTTCCGTAACAAGACCTTTCATCCCTTTAGACCCGTCATCTGTACAGATATACAGATGGTCGCACACCTTGGACATCTCCTCTTCGAGGATCAGCATATCTGCACTCTTGGCCCCCACGATGATATCGACCTTCGCACCTCTGCTGTAGAGATACTTCGCCTGAGGATATACAGGGGCTGTGCCCAATCCCCCTGCGATAAAAATGAACCTTTTCTCTCTTATCTCTTCATCACTGAGTCCGACAAATTCAGATGGCCTTCCGAGCGGACCCGAAACGTCCTGAAATGATTCCCCCTGCTCCAGGGCGCAAATTTTCCTGGATGATGCCCCCACTTTCTGGGTGACGATGGTTACAGAACCCCTCTCCTTGTCATAATCACACACAGTCAGAGGGACCCTTTCACCATTTTCGTCTGTCCTCACGATAAGGAACTGCCCGGGCTGTGCAGATGCTGCCAGTCTGGGTGCAGATACCTCCATCATTGTGATGGTCGGAGTCAGATCTTTTTTGACTAATATTTCGTACATTTTCTATTTTTCCAAATCTGAGAAAGAGGCAAATGTATACCCTTTTTTCTTCAGTGTCTTAATAATCTCGCCTAACCTCATAAATAGTGGATCTGGTCTGCTTGGCTCGATGCCCGGATGGATCAGGATAATCGCTCCGTTGAGGGTAGAGATCTGCTCAAAGTTCATAAGGGCATCGATAAGGGTCTGCGCCGGCCTGTAGTTGGGCATATCCGGAGTAGTGTAGTCGGCAGCTGTAGCTGTTCCTGGTGTCAAGTTCATAACGTGCATACCGGCAGCCTCCAGCCATTTGACCTGATCAGAGTTATAGTATTCATAAGGTGGGAGGAACCATCTGGCATCCTCACTTTTTATACCGAATTTTTCAAGTTCTGCCATATTCAGCTGGAGATCTCTGATAAGGCTGTCTCTGGTAACAAGAGATGAATCCCTGTCATCCCAAGGTGCATAAAGGAGGTGATTGTCCGAATGTCCACCCACATAGTGACCGTCTGCGATAATCTTCTCTATAAGCTCTTTATGTTCCTCCATCCTCAGACAGTTTCCGGTCAGGAAGAATGAACCTTTCACATCATACTTGTGAAGGGTCTTGAGGATATGGCTCCCCCCATTGAAGCGGGTATCTGCCGAGAAAATAAGGTACACTTTCTTCTGGTCGGGATTCACCCTTACTGCTGCTCCACAAGCGTCATTCACCCTCTGCACCTTCTTGAGGCTGTTCCCTTTTGACTCCATCTTACCGAAATAGTAGGTAAGGCCTGCAGTACCATCCATTGTAGGTTCATTGGTAGAGAAGTCCTCCAGGTCGTCGTGATATACTGCGATACCATTATTGAATGGGGAGTACTGGTTGCTCTCGATCCTCATATATTTGTCTGCCCTCTCTTTGAACACAGAGTAATATACAGGGCCATCCACCAGACCTCCGTATGTAAGATCACCATTGACTACATAGTATGATGAGTGTGGATATTCCGGATAGTCACCTATAGCAGGATACCCCACAATCATAGATGTACCCCAAGGGTTACACCCCAGGAGCCAGTCCCTGAGAGCCATCTCCATCTCGAGGAAAGAGTTGTCACCCGACACTTCGTTATAGAGTCTTGCCTGCGATACTGCAGCAGACACGAGGTTATTGGAGCACCAAATATATGGGACACCATTCATAAAAGGATCGTCGGCTGCTCTATCCTTGATATCCTGAAGTCCTTGTCTCATAAACTCCACATACTTGCTGCTGATAGCCTTATCCTCGCTTTTGGCCATATAGTAGTGGCCGATATTGATAAATGGGTAGAACTGGTAGTGTCTTCCCCTTCCGAGCTCCATCCAGGGTGACACAGGCTCAAGTTCGCCCCAGTAATCAGCTTGCTTTTTCCACTGCTCCTGCTTGTTGAAGTGCATAAAGGTCGCAGCGGCGAGCTCTATATCGTCCACAAAACTGTCCTCCTCATAGAAGAAAGGTGAGACCACGCAAGCGGTCTGGGTATTTCCCACATCCTCAGTGGCATAGTTATATGCCTGCTCTGCTTTATAGAGGATCTTCTCACAGAACTCAGGGTAGTACTCTTTCATCACCTGAGCCCCGAGTGCAAATGTAGATGCAAATTTGGCTGCAGATGAAGAGACACCTGTGGTTCTATTTACATATTTGCCGAGGCCTTGACGCTCTCCTGTAACAAAGTAGACAGGACGTCCTGCTCCAGGGCCCCAACCATAGTCCACAGTATCCTTATAAGGGACTCTGAAACCTGCGTGATCCCTGTCATCAGCGATCTGGTTAAACATCACCCTGTCTTCAGGATTCATCTTCACCAGCCAGTCAAGGCCCCATTTTGCCTCATCGAGGATATCAGGGATGCCATTTCCACCTTTTCTCCCCCTGGCATCATATTGATCCTTGAACACAGATTTGTCCTCAGCCTCCATATAGGCGAATAGCATATGGTATGTGGTGGTGGCAGAAGTGGTAAGATACTGCAGATAATCTGTAGCATCGTGCCACCCCCCTGTAACATCTATTTTCTCCCCACTGCGGGTAGGGTGATCTACGATATAGCCGTCGTGCTGGTGACAAAGCTCCCCATTGAAAGGGTTGTCACCGCACCTCTGCTGTCTCATATAGACCAGAAGATAATCGGCCAACCCGTCATATACATCTGCGCCGATTCTGAACACCGGACTTTTGGCACCATTGCTCTTTATGTAGTAGCCACCATCTTTGGTTACACTGCTGAAATCCATACGGAATGCCCTCTTCATACCCCATTTTGAAGCATTTGCACTGGTACCCTTACCTTTGAAAACTACTTCATCGGTTATGGCATCGTACACCTCAAATGAGCCTTCGGCCTCATCAAGAGAGACCAAAACTGCCACTTTTATATCGGTAGGGAGATAACCTGCCTGATTAACACGCACCCAGGACTGAGCCGACATAGCCAGAGAGAGTGCCAAAAAACTCAGGATGACTAAAAATCTGCGCATATCAAATCAATTTATTTCTTCTCTTCCTCTTTTTTTATTTCTGACACTTTGTATCCGAATTTCTCAATAGCCTTGGCAAGCTCCTCTTTAGTGGTCTTACCCTCCTGGTATTTGAACCATACAGTCTGATCCTCAAGGCTCACCTTCAAATCTTTGACACCTTTTTCAAATGGAAGATTTGACTCGAGCTTCTTAACACAAGCAGGGCAGTCCACATTCACGCTGAATGTCACCTCTGCCTCTTTCTTCTTCTGTGCCGAAGCCTCTGTATTGAGTGCGAAAATAGCGAAAACTGCAACGATAAAAATTCTAAAAATGTGTTTCATAATATTGATATTTTATTTGTTATTTTTTCCATAAAGTAAATCTCATACCGGCATAAACTTTCCATCCGAGGATAGGTCCCCACACTTGAGAGGCATTGAACTCTGAAGAGTAAGGGTTCTCCCATCCGAGGATAGGGTTCTGCTGTTTGTAGTTGGTAAGGTTTTCACCCCCAATATACACATCTACACCTTTGAATTTTCTGGTCACCTGTGCGAAGAAAACCGGGTAGGCGGGAGAGGTGGTCATATCCGGAGTCGCCATAAACGAAGGGAGTTTACAAGGGCCGTTGAGCTGGGCAGTGAAGTCAAATGTCCAGATGCTCATTCTGGTAGCATACTGCAGGTTCAGGACACCTTTATATCGGCTGGTCATAGGTCTCTCTACCAGCCCCTGCCCTGCCAATGTAACTTTTGCATCGGTATAACGGTAGGTGGCGATAATGATGAATCTCTCTATGGGCTCTACAGAGAAGTCCACCTGATAAGTATTGGTAAATGACTTCCCGTCCAGATTATAGATGCTCACTTTTGATAGATCCAGCTCCTGATCGACGATGATCTGCTTATTGAAATCTGTTCTGAAATAGTCAAAGCTCAAATATGAGTTCCTGTTCTCGCCTATAGGGAGATATCCAGTAATGTTACCGCCATAGGTCCAGGCATCCTCCATATCGAGATTGGGTGCTATGCTTATCTCCCTGCCGGTAGAAAGCATACCGATATTGTCCACTACCAGATTTGGAGAGCGGTATCCCCTACCACCGGAAGCTCTGAAAATGATGTCTTCAGTGAAAGCATATTTGATATTGGCCCTGGGGGCTACAAGCAGTCCGTGAAGATTATTATAGTCCACACTTACACCAGCCACAGCACTGAACTTCTCACCCAATGAATAGGTATATTCACCATATAAACCGATAGAGTTCTCTTTTCTGTCCAGAATATATTTGTGAGTATTCCAAAGCTGTCCGTAATTAGTGAGATAAATATCGTTTAGTGTCTCATCAAAGAGGTCGAACTGGTTCCTGATACCGGCATTGATTCTGTGGCTGTCACCGATCTCTTCCTGGTAGATAAGGTTTGCAAACACCGAATTCTGATTACCGTTATAATCTTTCAAGCCGAAGTACGAATCTATCTGATGGTAGGTATAGTCAGCCACGAAAGCGACATTTCTGGTATTGGCAGCATTGAGAGGGACACCGACCTTGACATAGGCATTCACACCTTTATTATTGATGTTTGATCCCCATATGCCATTATGCACCATTGTATTCAGAGCATCTGCACTGTTTTCACTCCTCATCTCCTTTTTAAAAGAGGTCATACCGCCTGTCCTGTCATCAGTCAGAGCCCTGATACCGAAGCGGATCTGCATACCGCTCTCATCATAGTAGAGCCAGCGGTTGGTAAGGTTGAATTTGAGGGAAGTGGGTTCATCTTTGAAACCGTCCCCATTGCCATCGTGTCCCATAGGCATCGAAGAGTAGTGACCCATAGTGACTGTGCTCCACTTCTCGTTCAGCTGAAGTGATGAAGCGATATTGGCCTCGGTCATAAGGTGATTGTCCACAAACAGATTTATGAAAAGGGGCTTCTCGTCTGTAGGTTTGCGGTGCTCCATATTGATCTGACCGGTGATAGCTTCCAGTCCGTTTACGACAGAGGAGGGGCCCTTGGCTATCTGGATACTCTCAAGCCACTGCCCTGGGATATATGAAAGGCCGAATGGGGCAGCAAGACCTCTCATAGTGGGGCGGTTCTCATCCAGCATAGCTGTATAGATGCCTGAAAGGCCCAAAAGTCTGATCTGCTTGGCGCCGGTGATGGCATCAGAGTAGCCTACGGTCACACTGGCAGAGTTCTCAAAGCTTTCAGCCAGGTTACAGCAGGCCATCTTGCACAGACCTGCAGCGGTGATCACCTCGGTCTTTACCGGTGTCATTTTTGAGAGGTAACTCCCCTCCTGACGTGCCTGCACGACAGCTTTTTCCAGTTCATTGACACCCTGGAGGAGAAACTCCACATCTTTTGTGTTGTAATTCACCACCAGTGTATCGGTATTGTACCCTATCGCTGTAGCGACAAGTGTAGCGTCATCTGCTTTCTCGAAAACAGTAAAAGTGAATTTCCCATCCACATCACAATCGACATATGTGCCTGACTGAAGCCAGTAAACGGTAGCAAATGGGACCACTTCACGGTCTCCGTTCGATTTTGTGGCGTAGACCACACCATTTACCGTATGTGATTTTGGGGCCATCTGAGCGGTAAGTGTCTCTACCGCCATTAAGGCCATAAAAAGTATTATTGTTATTTTTTTCATTTCGTGCTTTAAATTGATTGTTGTCATTGATTACTATCCTGCATTACCAGAAAGCAATATGCTACAATCGCCACACAGAGAGATACGACAGACAATGTCGCAGAGATGCCAGAGGCGTGAATCCGGTCTCGGCCGAATGTAAAGGATCAAGCTCGAACGGCTCAAATTCGGGATAGCTGAAATAGGTCACAATTCCCGATGAGAGGGCAGAGAAAAGGGTGTTATGATCCGGGCTTGTCTGCTCTGAAGTCATCACCAGAACTTCTGTGCTGCAGCATCCGTCGTCGTGGTGGTGTTCACAGTGATGAAAATCACCTTTTGATATGGGAATATGGGTATGAAGACTCTCGCAAGAGGGATTTCCTATCAGTACAGATATCTGTGTAGTCCCCTCACAGCTGCAGGTATGGATAGAGAAACCTATATACGAAAGGAGATAAACTGCTATCAGCAGGACCGATGCAGTGGATGTATAGAAATTTATGTTCCGATTCTTACCCATATAACTTGGCAAAGGTACAATTTTTACATACTTTTGCAAAATATAGACAACTAAAAACACGTTACCGAAAATGAAAGGATTTTTTAAAACACTATTGGCGTCGTTCTTAGGGGTATTCGCCGCTATGTTCTTAGGCGTCATCGTTCTGGTGGGTATAGTGAGCGCTGCAGGTGCAGCATCTGAGACCACCCCTGTAGTACCCGATTCAGCCATCCTTAAGATCGGTGGAAATCTCACTCTGGCAGAGCAGAGTTCAGACGGGGATTTCGACCCAAGCGCACTTTTTGGAGGGGGCAGTATGAATGCCACCAAACAAGTGGGCATCCTCAGCGCCATCCAGGCTATAGAGAAAGCAGCCAGCGACCCTGCCATCAAGTTTATCTACATAAATCCCTCTCAGGTAAATGGTGCCATTTCACACCTGGAGGAGTTCAGAACCGCTTTGGTAAAATTCAAAGAGTCAGGCAAAGCTATCATCTCCTACTCTGAGACATATTCTCAGGGGGGATATTACCTCGCATCTGTAGCTGACAAGATGTATGTACACCCTTACGGCGGGAATATGGTCTTCGGTGTGTCGACATCACTTATGTTCCTCAAAGGGGCACTTGACAAACTCGGTATAGAAGTGCAGCTTATCCGTCACGGAAAATACAAATCTGCCGGAGAGCAGTTTGTCAATACAAACATCAGTGAGGCCAACAGGGAGCAGAACCAGGCTATGATCACATCCCTCTGGAACTCCATCTCTGAAGAGATATGCAAATCGAGAAATCTTGATCTCAAGAAATTCAATGCCCACGTGGACAATCTGTCGGCTACCCAGCCCGAAGAGATGGTAGCTGCAGGTATGGCAGACGGCATTATGACCAGAGACGAGATGACCGCCGAACTGGCCGGCCTTTTCGGAGTAGAAAAAGAGGATGACATCAAGATGATCACCCTCGACAAATATGCCAAAGCAGTCATCAAGCCGAACATCAAGGCCACTGACAAGATCGCCATCATCTACGCAAATGGTGAGATAGTGGACAGTGGCGAGGGTATCAGCCCGAGCAAATACACAAAAGTGATTTCTGATGTCAGGAAAGACAGCACCATCAAAGCTGTCCTCCTCCGTGTGGACTCCCCGGGTGGTAGTGCAATGGCTGCAGAGATCATCAGAAAAGAGCTTGAACTGCTCAGAAAAGAGAAACCTGTAGTGGTATCATACGGAAACTACGCTGCATCCGGAGGATACTGGATCTCTGCCGAGTGCGACAAGATATTCACTAACGAGACCACCCTTACCGGCTCTATCGGTGTCTTCAGTATGATCCCAAATATCGAGAAGATCGTCAAAGAGAAAGCACGCATCAATATCGTAAATATCAACAGTAACGAGCACTCTGATATGATGACTATGACCAAACCTCTTGACAGAGCTGAGGCAGCATATATGCAGAAAGGTGTAGAGGTGATATACGACACATTCCTCTCTATCGTAGCCAATGGCAGGGATATGACCACTCAGGAGGTAGACAAGATCGCTCAGGGTCGCGTATGGTCAGGAACAGATGCGATCAAAGTAGACCTTGCTGATGAGATCGGCACCATCTACGACGCCCTAAACTACACCATAAACATCTCAGAACTGGAGGATTACCAGCTGGTAGAGTATCCTAAGGTGAAGAGCCAGATGGAGAAGATAATGGAGTCATTCGGTAATGCAGAGAGCGCTATCAGCAGACTCTCGGATCCTGACATCGCTCTGGAAGATATGGTTCAGGAACTCAAGCAGATGAGCAGAACAGTATATGCTCGTATGGAATATGACTATGTATTTCAGAACTAAGGGATATTGATCCTACAGAATATTAACCTCGGCTATCCATTTGGTCGAGGTTTTTATTTTGTACCGGTCATCTATCCTCAGCCCGGGAAGGCAGACGATCTCCTCCCCATTCAGAAGGAGAGACTGTATCTCCTTACCCCTCTTGTCCATCTTCAGATCTTTAAAAAAGTCGCTCAGTTTTTTAAAACCCTTCATACCGAATGGTCTGAATCGGTCACCACTGCGCCACCCTCTGCAAGTCAAAGGGAAATCCACCTCATCTGCACAGAAAAAGAGTCTTCCTGGACCTGCTATAGGGGAGAAATCCCCACCTTTTTCATACACATCGACCCTAAATGTTATCCCATTGAAAGTATAGGTGCCCCCCACCTCCACAGAGATCTCGTCGCAGCAGAGCTGAGTTTTAGGGTAGACCCTGAGTTCTCCCCTCTCCAGCACCGCCTCGTGAGTGGGTGAGTAGAAACATTTGCCACTCTGCCCATCAAGTGCTGCTGCTATATCTTCTACCTGTGAGCCGTTGAATCCCCTCCCATCCAGAAGACGATAGAGCCAATACTCGACATCACCGCCACTGCACAGCTGCGCAATACTCACCACCAGCGTCTCCCCCTCCTCTGAGAACAGCTCCCCCCTTCTCGACTCAAATGCCCCATCCAGCACATTTGCCATCTGGACAAAATAGGAAGAGGTGCGGGTGATGGTCTCCAAAAACGAAGGGTTGATCTTTCTGAACTCCGGAAAAATGATGTTGCGTACCCTGTTGCGGGAGTAGTGCGACTCGAAGTTGGTCTTGTCGTCCCTGTAGGGAACATCATTCTCCTTCACATACTGCGCTATCCTCTCCCTCGAAATGGTAATCAGCGGACGGACCAGTTTGCCATTGACCCTGCGGATCCCCGCCATCCCCTTCAGCCCTGTGCCCCGGAGGAGGTTAAGGATCATTGTTTCAGCGCTGTCATCCATATTGTGTGCTATCGCAATATAGTCGTACTTATGCTCTTCGAGCAACTGGTAAAACCACCCGTAGCGGAGGTCACGGGCTGCCATCTGGGTGGATACGGAGTGCTCCTGTGCATAACCCTTGGTATCAAAATCTATGGTATGGAAAGGGATATTGTGCCTTAGGGCCCACCCCCTGACCAGCTCCTGGTCGAGGTCACAATCACCCTCACGCAGTTTGAAATTGACAGTCGCTATACCAAACTGCAGCCTCAAAGGGCTCTGCAGAAAGAGGGTGGCCATACACATAGAATCTATCCCCCCACTTACTGCCAAAAGAAACCTCTTCCCTTCCACTGAATCGGGAAGAAAAGAGGTCAGATTTCTATTGAATTCATCCAGAATCATTACTGCTTCTTCTGGTAATTACCGAAAGTATAGGTAAAGCTCAGGCTGAAAGCCTCTTTGAACTGAACTTTCGGTTTGGCAGGTGCATCCGGATTCTCCGGATCTGCAAAAAGGATATTCTCGTCGTAGATAAGGTTAGTACGCAGGTTGGCTGAGAAGAATTTGTTGATCTTGAAATCGAGGTTCAAGTCCCAGTAAACCTGTGGTGCCAGATCCGGTGAGAGGTAGTCGTAGAAGAGTGTCACATTGGTTCCCACTGTGATGTTGTTGAACCCCTTTTTGAATTCAGCCTTCAACTGGGCACCAAGCTCTGTTCTGACAGACTTGGTCATATCATCCTCATCTTTATTCCAACCATAAGTGCTTCTCAACTCTTCAATCCCTACCACTACCATATTTCCTGTAAGGGGTGCGATGTTGAAAGAGAGAGATGATGCAGGTTTCCAGTCCACACCGAGACCGAGAGAGATGTTACCAGGGGCCATAAAACTTGAGATCAATTTGTCATCAGCCTTGGTAGCACCATAATTGTAACCTTTTGCAAACTGGGTTCTGAAGTTGAATACGGCAGATGCGTAAAGTTTGTTTGCCACGCCATAACCCCATTTGCTCTCTATCTGAATCCTATCATCACTCTTCTTGAAGCGTTCACCTTCACCGATCGGGTTTACGAATCCGTAGGCCAGATTGATTCTGTTCTCCCAGATCATAAGATCTTTCTTATAATTTGCGTGGGCATCCACGTAGGCATTCATAGCTACAGATCCCACACCACCGGCAGCCCAGTTGGTAAGTGACACCTGAGAGAAACCAAGCTGGTTCATAATACCATTAGTCCAGTATTTTGGTGGCTCCACCTCTGCATATTGGACTTGAGGCACCTCCACTTTGGATGCCACGATAAGACACATCTCCTGAGCGCTTGTCAACTCCTCCTGCTGTGCATAAGATTTACTTGACATAAGGGCCGACATAGCGGCAACCACTACTATAAACAAAAACTTAGTTCTCATTATTATCACTATTTAAAACATCATCAGAATTATATTGGTAGCCCATACGTTTGCCTGTTCTTATCTTTGCAGACTCGATTTTGGCATTTATCTGGTTTACACTCACCACCTTCATAAGATCGAAAGGAGGTACCAGAAGGTCAAATGAGAGGCAGTAGTGGATAGCGGACTGAACCATCGACACCAGCTCCTCCCTACCGAGGGTATACTTTCCGAAAGTGGATACAGCCTGCTTTTTCTGTCTCTTACCCTCTACCAGAAAGCATTTGTCCTTGTTTACAAAGATACGGGCCACGAGATATCCCAAATCCTCCTCTCTGTTATACTTCATCGAATCTGAAAGGAAGTTGTAGACATTGATAACACCACAATATGCCCTGCTTCTGTCCTCTTTTACATATGGATTTTTCCAGATAGAGTGATCTCTGTCAAACTGGAAAATATCGGTATGCATACTGAACACCAGGACATCATCGGCAAACTTGAGTTCTGCCTCGAAACGCCCCCTGTCACGATACTCTATCCTCACCTTTCGGCCACACTGATCCTCCAGCATATCGTTAAGGTCATTGCTGGTCTCACTCAGGACATCCTTTAACTGGTTAAAGATATCCAGACACTGGTCATAGACATTTGCTTTAAGGAGAGCCTTATCTTTCAGCTCCGATACGATTTGTTCCAACATATTAATATGCTCTTGCAAAAATTACCCTCTGTTTTGATGGTTTGCCGGAGTAGACACACTTGCCCTCCTCCATCACTACGTGAGAATCGAGAGGAATGCACCTGATGGTAGCTTTGGTCTCCTCTTTGATCTTGGCCTCTGTCTCAGCAGTACCGTCCCAGTGACAAAGAAGGAATCCCCCCTCCTCGATCTTCTCCTTGAACTCTTCCCAGGTATCCACTTTAATAGTGTGTTCTTCCCTGAAGTTCAGCGCTTTAGTGTAAATATTCTTCTGGATCTCATCCAAAAGGTTCTTGATATACTCTGCCAGTCCTTCACGAGCCACAGAACTCTTCTGACAAGTATCTCTACGGGCTATCTCCACGACACCATTTTCCAGATCCCTCTTACCCATCACCACACGTACAGGTACACCTTTAAGCTCCCACTCTGCAAATTTGAAACCTGAACGGACATTGTCACGGTCATCGATCTTCACGGTGATGCCATAAGGGGCAAGCTCCTTTTTGATCTCTTCCATCTTCTCCACCATCATCTTCAGTTCCTCTTCACCTTTATATATAGGAACCATCACCACCTGGATAGGTGCGAGTGCAGGAGGTAGAACGAGACCGTTATTATCACTGTGAGCCATAATAAGTGCTCCCATCAGACGGGTGGAAACACCCCACGATGTAGCCCATACATAGTCAAGTTTACCCTCTTTATTTGCAAACTGCACATCGAACGCTTTGGCGAAGTTCTGTCCCAGGAAGTGTGATGTACCGGCCTGAAGAGCCTTGCCATCCTGCATCATAGCCTCGATGCAAAGGGTATCAATAGCCCCGGCAAATCTCTCTGTCTCAGTCTTCTTACCCACTACCACAGGGAGAGCCATATAGTTACGTGCGAAGTCTGCATAAACATTTACCATCTTCTCTGTCTCCTCTATTGCCTCCTGAGCAGTAGCGTGAGCTGTGTGCCCCTCCTGCCACAGGAACTCTGCAGTTCTGAGGAAAAGTCTGGTACGCATCTCCCATCTCACCACGTTTGCCCATTGGTTGCAAAGGATAGGGAGATCCCTATATGATTTGATCCAGTTTCTGTATGTGTTCCAGATGATGGTCTCAGAGGTGGGACGAACTATCAGTTCCTCCTCCAGTTTTGCCTCGGGATCCACGATAACACCTGAGCCATCAGGATTGTTTTTAAGTCTATGGTGTGTAACCACTGCACACTCTTTGGCAAAACCCTCCACGTGGTCAGCCTCCTTGCTCAAAAATGATTTGGGGATAAATAGCGGGAAATAGGCATTCTGATGCCCTGTCTCTTTGAACATCTTGTCAAGCTGAGCCTGAATCTTTTCCCATATAGCGTATCCATAAGGCTTGATTACCATACAACCTCTGACCGCTGAATTCTCTGCAAGATCTGCCTTTACTACTAAGTTATTGTACCACAATGAGTAGTTCTCTTCTCTATTGGTTACCTCTTTAGCCATCTTAAATTTTTTTAATGGTATGTTTTTTGTTATTTTTGTATCGTATAATGCGTAATGAACCGCAAAAGTACGAATAATAAATTAATAACAGGTGTGAGTTATGAAAAATTTTTCTCTTTATATAGTATTACTGGGAGCCCTGATTTTATCATCTTGCGGCACAACTAGTTCCCTGACACAGAGCGGGATAATGGAGGACGGCATCTACTATAATCCAGATTATTCTGCGCTGAAGGCTTCTGCTGCTGCAGAAGAGGCACAGATAGCACAGCTGACACAGGAGACCAAAACCCCGAAAGTATACACCGAGCCTGCAGACACCATCGTTCTCGGTGCCACTGCCAAAGATGTGACTGTTCCTCTGGAGATTGACAAAACTTATGTGGTCCTTCTCGAAGGGGAGACATATGAAGAACGCTTCAGAAAGTTCGATGATGAGGATGACTACACATTCTCCATAAACTTCGAATACGGATACGGCTCTCCATTCTATGGCTACCCTTATAGCTATGCCTACCCATACCGTGCTACCTGGAATCTCTCCTGGTACCACCCCTGGTACGGTCCTACATACCCTTGGGGATGGTATGATCCTTGGTACGATCCCTGGTACAGCCCCTGGTATGGACCAAGTTACGCTTGGGGATGGTATGATCCTTGGTACTACCCATACTATCCCGGTTTCTACCCGGGGTATTACCCAGGCTGGTATCCTGGCTACTATCCTGTAGCAAGCACCTCCAGATATGATGTAATCCAGGGAAGAAGAGAGAAGAGCAGGCCTGTCGCACAGAGACATCTTCAGGCCAATACCCCTTCACGGACACCATCAAACGGGCGAGAAGTCACCCCATCCGGCATCAATCAGATCAGAGGGAGGGAGATCACCTCTTCTTCAACAGTAACTAACCCGGGGACTTCCGGCAGCGCACCCAAAAGGAGTGGCATCAGAGATGTACAGCAGAGCAGTTCATCCAAATACAGACAGTCATCTGCACCATCCAGAAGCCAAAGCACAAGCACCGAAAAGAAAGAGACCGGAAGGGCCACTTACCAATATAACAACGGCTCACAGAACCAGAACCGCAGCACCTCTTCAAACAATTACAATTACCAGAGCCGCAGCGGATACCAGGGAGGCTCCACAGGTGGTGCATACCGCTCATCGGGGAGCAGTTCTTCCGGAGTAAGGACAGGGGGAAGGAGATAACACACACTCAAAATGAAGAATCCGATGAAAACATTAAGAACAATATATACAGTCGCATTTGCCCTCCTCATCTCATCGACATCATTCGGACAGAATATGTATGATGCACTGAGATTTTCCACTATGGACTACGAAGGGACAGCCAGAAGTATGGCGATGGGCAATGCATTCACAGCCCTCGGAGGGGACTTGGGTGGTATAACCATAAACCCGGCAGCATCAGGTGTGTACAGATACAATGAGTTTACATTCACACCCTCACTTACCAATACAGTAGAAAAAAGTATCTACGCAGGGACCCTCGAAAAATCCACCAGGACCAGATTCGGCCTCTCAAATGTAGGCGGTGTCTCCACATTCGATACAGGGAGAAAGACCGGACTGGTAAATTTCAACCTCGGAGTGGTAGCCAATCAGACCGCCAATTTCACCTCCAGGTCAAGCGTGCACGGCTCACAAAGTGCTACCAGCAAGCTCGCCAGTATGGCTGCTGCGATGACCCAATACGGTGTGGACAGCGGTACACTCACTATGACATCTGAGGACCCTAACGCCCCATTTTACTATTCCAATGCACTGTGGGAGGAGATCCTGGCCTGGAACACTTCACTTGTAGAGAACATATATGACCAATATACGTATGTAGGTGCGACAGAGAACTTTATAGAAGACAATATCTACGCCGTGGGGGGCCCTCTGGACCAGACCTTCTACCAGGAGACCACCGGCTACAAGCAGGATATCACCCTCAACTTAGGAGCCAACATCTCCCATAAGTTCTATTTCGGTGCAAACTTCACCATCCAGAGCCTTTGGTACCAGAAATATCAGATGCTCTCAGAGGCAGCACAGAACCCCGATGACTTCGAGACTGATTTCGAATACTTCAGACATCAGTTTAATCAGACCATCAGTGGGGTAGGTTTCAATATAAAAGCAGGTATGATCTACAGACCTGTCGCCGGGCTCAGACTTGGCGCCACCATATCCACCCCCACCTGGAGCAAATATGTGGACAAAAACTACGAGAAGATGGAGTCAGAAGTTTATAAAGAGAGATTTCAGGCAGAGTCACCCATCAACTCATACCAGTACAGAATCACATCGCCTCTGAGATGGAGCCTTGGCGCCGCATACACCTTCGGGAGCAGAGCCCTGATCAGTGTCGATTACGAGAGTACAAACTATGGCGGCATAAGATTCAAAACAGACCGCAGTATGTATATCGATGATATAGAATACTTCAATAATGAGAATCAAGCCATAAAGGATTACTTCCGGAGAGTTAACAATATAAGGGTGGGTGGAGAGTTCAAGCCTATTCCACAGCTCTCTCTAAGGGCCGGATATAACTACCTTGACACCTGCGAAGAGGGGTACGACGGATCCCTCCATTATGTATCAGCCGGTGTAGGATTTATTACCAAAAACAATTTCTTTATGGATCTTGCATACCGTCAGCAGTGCCGCTTCACCAAAGAGGAGTACACCTTATATGATACCGGTTATTTCCCATCAGCAGATGAGGCGCTTGTATCTACCAGCTACCTAAACTCGAGACTCCTTCTGACTATCGGCTGGCGATTCTAAGAAATGATCCCGCCTGAGGTCCCTCATTGAAGAGGAGATCCAGGACAGAGAGACCGGATATGAAACCATACTTTTGGGAGAACACCTGATAGTATGGTTTCTGCTTTTCATCGGGTGCATATACAGGACTCCCCTTTTTGGGATGGATACTCTCCCTGAAATCGAGAATATCATCTGTGATGAGATTATGGGGAATATAATCTGAGGAGAATGATGGCCTGCGTGTTATCTCGAGATTCTCCATCAGAACCTCCAGCAGCCTCATATTCAGGTCAAAAAGATACTTTTCCCCACTATCGAGGATATTGAATATATCGTCCTGATAATATTCGAAGAATGGAGAGGACATATATGCCGAGACCAGAGCCCTCTTGTGCTGCAGAAGCCACTTTTTCGAATAGTCTATCTTTACATCCCTGATGGGGGTATTGTTCCCGGAAGTAAGAACGGGGATTGTCAGAGACAACACCCCGTCACACGCAAATATCTTGCATCTGTTTCTATAGCTCTGCTTCTGGTAGTTCTCCCACTGCTCTATGACAGCACCCTTAACGCCGGCCAATGCGACAAAATAGTCGATCGGGGGAAAATATGCTGTACTCAGCAGTGCTGTCTTCTCACTATTCAGCAGAGGCATTGCTGTTCATAGCTTTGATTACACCCCTCTTCGAACCTCTTATAAAGTTCAGGATAGTGTCCCTCTCCACACTCTGAGGATAGACTATCTCCACCTGATCACAAGCATCGCTTCTGTTCAGTCCACTATTATAGATAATCCTGTACATATCCTTTATATTGTCGATCTGCTCGTTAGTGAACCCTCTCCTTCTAAGTCCCACTATATTTACCCCTGCATATACAAGTGGTTCACGCCCTGCCAGCACATATGGAGGGACATCTTTATGTATCAGTGAGCCACCGCCCACCATAGCGTGAGCGCCCACGTGTGTGAACTGATGGGCCATAGTGCCACCGCCAAGGATGGCCCACTCATCTATCTCTGTCTCTCCCGCTATACCTGTATAACTGGTGAAAATCACATTATCTTTCAGGACACAATCGTGTGCCACGTGTGTATAGGACATCAAAAGGACATTGTTCCCCACTTTGGTAATTCCCTTACCACTGGCTGCAGTACCACGATTTATAGTGGCACACTCCCTTATAGTGGTATTATCCCCTATCTCCACATATGAGATCTCATTTTCAAATTTCAGATCCTGAGGGATCGCCCCCACTACTGCACCTGGGAACACCTTACAGTTCTTACCTATCTTCACATAATCGAAAATTACAGCATTGGGGCCTATCCAGGAACCCTCTCCTATCTCTACATTCTCGGCTATATATGCACCTGGACAAATCTCCACATTGTCAGCAATCTTAGCATTCGGATGCACTGTCGCAAACTGTTTCACTATCATATCTAAATCTCCTTTTTCGCTTTTTCTCTAATAATTCTGGCCATCTGTGTATTTATCTTATGACCCGATTTCACTGCAATAACCTTGCCTTTAAGTCTGTATCCAATCAAAGAAAAGTCTCCCAACACATCCAAAAGCTTGTGTCGGGCACACTCGTTCCCAAATCTCAAATCGACATTATTCAAATAACCTGTAGAGACCCTCTTCACACTGGTCACCCCCAAAAGGGACGATATTTTATCCAACTCATCCTGAGGCACCTCATTCTCCGCTATCACGATGGCATTCTCCAAATCACCACCCTTGATCAGATTGTGCTTGAAAAGGAATTCCAGCTCGTGGAAGAAACAGAATGTCCTGCAAGGGGCAATCTCAGACGCATAATCTGTAGTTTCTGATGAGTAGTGGGCACTCTGCACTCCGAGCACTTTCGAGTTGTAATCGATGGTGAGATCTATCTCATAATTCTCCGATGGGAGGAGGATAAGTTCAGAACCGCTCTGCTCATCCTTGAACGATATCTCCTCTTTAACCACATAGTATTTGCGTAGGGCATCCTGAGTCTCAAGGCCATCGGGCACTATTGCCTCGACAAAAGGCTTGGCACTCCCATCCATAATGGGTGCTTCAGGAGCATCAAGATATATGTAGGCATTATCAATACCCAATCCCACAAATGTAGAGAGTACGTGTTCGATAGTCGACACACTTACCTCACCATTCTGCAGTGTAGTCCCCCTCTGCGTCTGGGTCACATAATCCACCAATGCCTCTACTCTGGCATTCTCACCCAGATCTGTCCTAAAAAACACTACCCCGGTATCTGCCGGAGCGGGGGCCAAAGTCATATTGACCTTCAATCCGGTATGGAGCCCTTTACCCTCAAATATATATTCTCTCTTTAAAGTCTTCTGCAAATCTTTCATAACATACAAAGATACGAGAAAAAATCAAATAACACCTACTTTACGATATATTACCCAATTTTTCTACCTTTTGTATGAATTCTTGAATATTGCGTACGATTTAAGATAATTCCTTAACTCTATAGCAGGGTAACCCATCCAGTTCTTACCCTCCTCCTTGATACTGCCCATAACTCCACTCTGGGCTGCAATATTTGTCTTGTCTGCTATAGTCAGATGACCTGCAAATCCCACCTGCCCGCCAATCATACAATTTTTACCGATCTGCGTAGTCCCAGCTATCCCTGTCTGGGCTGCAATAACCGTATTCTCCCCGATCACCACATTGTGCGCCACCTGTATCAGATTATCCAGCTTGACACCTTTACCGATGACGGTCGTCCCCATAGTAGCTCTGTCAATTACAGTATTTGCCCCTATTTCGCAGTTCTCCTCTATAATGACAATACCTGTCTGAGGGATCTTTTTATAAGACCCATCAGCTGTAGGGGCGAAGCCAAACCCATCCGAGCCTATGACCACATTTGCATGCAAAATACAATTATCACCTATTTTGCACCCCTTATAGATCTTCACGCCCGGATACAGTATTACATTGTCTCCAATCTCCACTCCATCTCCGATATAGACCTGAGGGTAGATGTAACATCTTCTACCCACTTTGGCCTTTCTCCCGATATGGGTAAAGTGTCCGACATAGGTCCCCCGTCCTACTCTGGATGAGAAGGCCGCGTGATACCAGTTCAGAATGCTCTTCATCCTGCCGCACCCTCTCTTTGTCTTCATCTCGTTAAGCATATCCAGCAGCGATGCGATCGCCTCGTATGCATTTTCCACTTTCACCAGAGTGGCAGAAACCGGCTGTTTGGGTTCAAAAGAATTATTTATCAATACGATACTTGCCTGACAAGTATACAGATAGTGTTCATATTTGGGATTGGCCAGGAAACACAATGTCCCCGGCTTTCCACTCTCTATTTTGGCCACTGACGACACCTTCACATTTTCGTCACCGACTACCTCCCCGTGCACATAGTCAGCTATCTCTCTTGCAGTCACTTCCATAAAATCTCCTATTATTCCATTTATTTTTTGCGAAGATACGCAGATTTTTTGGTGATTTGTACAAATATCTCTATTTTTGCAGTTGAAAATGGATAAGAGGATAAGGGGGACATCAGTCCCCTTATTTATTACCCGTAAAGAGAACTCATTATGATAGAAAAAAGCGTTATAGAAGAACTTGTAGCCCAATATATGATCGACAACCAGCTCGAGCTTGTAGAGGTTAAAGTAAACAAAGCGAACAACATCAAAGTTTTCTTTGATGCCCCCGGAAGATCTGTCAACATCGACGACTGTGTCAAACTCAGCAGATTCATCGAGAGCGGATTGGACAGGGACAAGGAGGATTTCTCTCTAATGGTAAGTTCATCAGGAAAAGAAAAAAACATTAACGAATAAAAACAAAATGGAAGGTTTAAACCTAATCAGCACATTTGCTGAATTTAAGGAGCTTAAAAACATCGACAGACCGACGATGATGAGTGTATTGGAAGACATCTTCCGCACTCAGCTTGCCAGAATGTATGGTAGTGCAGACAATTTCGACATCATTATCAACATCGATAAGGGTGACTTCGAGATTTGGAGAAACAGAACTGTAGTGGAAGAGGTAGAGGACCCCAGCACCCAGATCTCACTTGAGGATGTACACAAAATCGACTCAAGTTACGAAGTGGGCGAGGAGTTCGCTGAAGAGATCAAACTTTCAGACTTCGGCCGCAGAGGTATCCTGAATCTTCGTCAGAATCTTTCTGGAAGAATTATGGATATCGAGAAAGCAAACCTGTATAACAAATACCGCGATAAAATCGGTGACATCTTCAGTGGTGAAGTATATCAGGTATGGAAAAAAGAGGTGCTTGTTATGGACGAAGAGGGGAACGAACTTATCCTCCCCAAAGCTGAGCAGATCCCTTCTGATTTCTTCAGAAAAGGTGATACCATCAAAGCTGTCATCTCTAATGTGGAGATGAGGAACAATAACCCTATCATCACACTTTCACGTACTGCACCTTCATTCCTGGAGAGACTGTTCGAGCAGGAGGTTCCTGAGATCTACGACGGTCTTATCACCATCAAGAAAGTGGTACGCATCCCTGGCGACAGAGCCAAAGTGGCTGTCGAGTCTTATGACGAAAGGATCGACCCTGTAGGTGCTTGCGTAGGTGTCAAAGGTTCACGTATCCACGGCATCGTGCGCGAACTAAGAAACGAGAACATTGACATCATCAACTGGACTTCAAACACCCAGCTTCTCATCCAGAGAGCACTCAGCCCTGCGAAGATCTCATCTATCAAGATCAATGAAGAGGAGAAGAGCATCGGCGTATACCTGAAACCATCAGAGGTGTCACTGGCCATCGGTAAAGGTGGCAGCAACATCAAACTTGCCGGTCTGCTTGCAGGCTACGAGATCGATGTGTTCAGAGAGATCGATGAAGAGGAGGAGGATGTTATGCTAAGCGAATTCTCAGATGAGATCGACCAGTGGATCATCGATGCCCTGAAAGGTATCGGATGTGACACCGCCAAAAGTGTCTTGGCACTTCCAGTAGCAGAGTTGGTCAAGAGGGCCGACCTGGAGGAAGAGACTGTAATCGAAGTCCAGAAGATACTTCGTGCAGAATTTGAATAATAGTTAATAACTTAATATCGGGAGGACAATAATGACGGGAAAAGAAAACGTTAGAATCAGCAAAGTACTTAAGGATTTCAACATCGGGATGGGTACCCTGGTGGAATTCCTTAAAAAGAAAGGATTTGAGATCGAACCAAGTCCTAACGCCAAGATTTCAGGCGAGGCTTTTGATTTGGTAATCAAAGAGTTCGGAAAAGAACAAATTATAAAGGAGCAGTCCAAAAAGGTAGCTATCAAGATCAAGGAGATCACCGAGATGGAGACCAAGAAAAATGCTCAGGAAGAGGAACACGTACAGGAAGTCCTTATCAAGAGCAACACTGTATCTTCCGCTCCTGCACCAAAAGTGGAGCCTAAGATAGAGGAACCACAGCCACAGGTGACCCCTGAGGTTAAAGTGGAGGTGAAATCTGAAGTAAAACCTGAGCCAGAGGTCAAACCTGCGCCACAGGTCAAAGCGGAACCCGTCGTAGAGAAGAAAAACGAGGTCAAGATTGTAGGTAAAATCGACCTTAACCCTAAGAAGAAAGAGCAGCCCAAGCAAGAGGTCCCTGCTCCTGCACCCAAACCTGCGCCAGCTCCAGCCCCTGCGCCAAAGCCGGCTCCTACACCCAAACCGGAGCCAAAGGTAACTCCCGAACCTGTCAAGCCACAGGAGGTAGAGCATGTTGCAGTCAAAGTGGAAAAACTTTCAGGTCCTGTCATTAAAGCAAAAATCGACCTTAGCCAGTTCGACAAGAAACCTTCATCCAACAATGAAGAGAAGAAGAAGGATGGCAAGAGAGAGCGCATCCACAAACACCGCGAGAAAGTGGATATCACCAAAGATGTCAAGAAAGGTGAGAACAAATCCCACAATGGTGGTCAGAAACCAAACCACGGTGCCCCTGCCAACGGTCAGGTAAACCCTCAGAGCCACAACAAGAAGAACAAGAAAGAGAGATTCAAACCTGTTCACGTGGAGATAGACGAGGAGGAGATCCAAAAACAGATCAAAGAGACCTACGCCAGAATGACTGAGGACAAAGGTAAGACCAAGGGGTCAAAACATAGAAGGGAGAAGAGGGAACTTTTCTCACAGAAACTTCAGGAGGAGAACGAATTGAGGGAAATGACAAGCAATGTTCTTCAGGTTACCGAGTTCGTAACAGCAAACGAACTTGCGATTATGATGAACAATACCCCTGTCACCAAAGTTATCGAAGCTTGTATGAGCCTTGGTATGATGGTATCCATCAACCAGAGACTTGATGCAGAGACACTTGTTCTGGTAGCAGAAGAGTTCGGTTACAAGATCGAGTTCGTCACCGTAGAGAACAAAGAGGCTATTCAGGATGAGGTGGATGATGAAAAGGATCTCGTAGAGAGACCTCCTATCATCACCGTGATGGGTCACGTAGACCACGGTAAAACATCTCTTCTTGACTATATCCGTAAAGCTAATGTTATCGCAGGTGAGGCCGGTGGTATCACACAGCACATCGGTGCATATAATGTGACACTCCCCAACGGACGCCGTATTGCATTCCTCGATACACCCGGTCACGAGGCTTTCACCGCTATGCGTGCCAGAGGTGCCAAAATTACCGACTTGGTTATCATCATCATCGCTGCAGACGATGCCATAATGCCACAGACCATAGAGGCTATCAACCACGCTCAGGCTGCAGGTGTTCCTATGGTTTTCGCCATCAACAAGATTGACAAGCCAGGTGCATATCCTGACAAAATCAGAGAGCAATTGGCCAATATGAACATCCTCGTAGAGGACTGGGGTGGCAAATACCAGTGTCAGGAGATTTCAGCCAAACAGGGTCTCAATGTCGATCTGCTTCTTGACAAAGTCCTTTTGGAAGCAGATATGCTGGAACTTAAAGCCAACCCTAACAAGAGGGCAAAAGGTTCTGTTATCGAGTCTTCACTTGATAAAGGTAGAGGATTCCTCGCCACCATTATGGTTCAGGCCGGAACCCTTCGCGTAGGCGATGTGATGCTAAGCGGAAGCTATTGCGGCAAGATCAAGGCTATGTTCAACGAAAGGGGACAGAAAATCACAGAGGCTGGTCCTTCAACCCCTGTATCTGTTCTCGGTCTGAACGGTGCCCCTACTGCAGGTGAGGTATTCAACGTAATGAATGACGAGAAAGAGGCCAGGGATCTCGCAAACAAGAGAGAACAGCTTCTCCGTATCCAGGGTCTCAGAACTCAGAAACATATCACCCTTGAAGAGATCGGACGCCGTATTGCGATCGGAAACTTCCAGGAGCTCAACATCATCGTTAAAGGTGACGTGGACGGATCTATCGAGGCACTTTCTGACTCACTCATCAAGCTCTCTACAGAGGAGATTCACGTAAATGTCATCCACAAAGCTGTGGGTGCCATCTCTGAATCAGATGTTCTTCTTGCTGCCGCTTCAAATGCCATCATCATCGGTTTCCAGGTACGTCCTACCGGTGGTTCGAGAAAACTTGCAGAGAAAGAGGGTATCGAGATCAGACTTTACTCTATCATCTACGATGCCATCAACGAAGTCAAGAGCGGTATCGAGGGTATGCTCGCACCAGAAGAGAAGGAGGAAGTTACAGCTACTGCAGAGGTTCGTGAGACATTCAAAATCTCCAAAGTGGGTACCATCGCCGGATGTATGGTCAAAGAGGGTAAACTTACCCGTACTGCCAATGTCCGCATTATCCGCGACGGCATCGTAATCTACTCAGGGGCACTTGGTTCACTCAAGCGCTTCAAGGATGACGTGAAAGAGGTAGCCAGCGGTTACGACTGCGGTCTTAACGTTGAGGGCTACAACGACATCAAAGTGGGAGACGTGATCGAAGCTTACGAGATCGTGAAGATCAAGAGAAAACTATAACGGGTCGGAGCTGCTCTCAGCTCTGGCTTTTCTCAATCTTCTCATAGCGATCACCTTACAGAAATATCTGATGATGGCTATCGAGGCCAATAAGACAACAATTGATATCTCATATATCAGTTGTTGTTTTATTATATCGTGAATCATCATTACATCATAGTCCTTCTCCATCACAGAGATATCCCCATCCGAAGGGAGTCCCTGGCGTGACCATTTTTTGATGATGAAAGCGCTGTTGATATATAAGTAACCGCCATTTGATCTATGCACAGCGATAGCAGTCTTGTAGTCTGTATATCCGAATTCGAAAGTGGTCAAGGCATCTTCACCCAGAAGTTCACTTACCCTCTCTGGCGTAGAAGCGACCAGTATCCACAATTCACCACCGATCTCCTCTACCCTCTGTTTAAGGATATTTATATCCATCCACCTCTGTTCCGTATAGAATCTGTCGAGATTATAGATAGAACACATAAGGATAGGTATATCTGTAGTTATTAGCGTATCTGTGATATACTCTCCTGCCTCATTGGTCACATAGAAGTCGAAAGGGGCCTCATCCTCGGGAGCGGAGACATCTTTTGAATCGATATATGTCCAGGTCGAATCAGGAAGATCCTCTAACGAGAACTCTCTCTGCTCACCATTCTTCTCATATATAAAGATGGTCTCAAAGTTACGGCTCTCCGAAGCTTCCGAGAGTTTAACTGCGATGTCTGTTCCTGTCTTAAAATCACCGAACTCCACCACCGGCATCCTTATATAGGAGACCATCGAAAAGCCCAGGGCGATGACACCGTATATGGAGAGGAATAGCCACTCCACAAATACTGAGGAATCCCTGCGAAAATCTTTTCTGTGGATAAAAATGGGGATAATGCAGACAAGGAGTAGGATATTTTTAAAAAATGTCTCTCCGTGTGTAAGATATGCAGCCTCCCCGAAACAGCCACAATCCTGTATAGGATCAAATATAAGCAGGAGTAGTGTCAGAATGGTAAAGAACACAGTCATCACCATCGCCAGCCAGGAGGCCTCCTTCATCCTCATTCTCATAAGGATGGCCACACCTACCATAAACTCCAGCAATGAAAGTATCACCCCGGTAGAGACAGAGAGAAATGAGAGGAACCCCAGATGGGCCACATTCAAGTACTCCTGGATAACCAGACTTGTCCCCACAGGATCGATGATCTTGACAAATCCTGAGAAGATGAATGTCAGTCCGAAAACAAGACGCAATATCACCATCTGGTGCTTCATAGTACTTTGTCAATTTCAGATTTGATCTTATTGAAAATTTCCTCTGCAGGGAGCATATTGCCGTCAGGATCCGAACAGTCTACCCTTTTGAAACTCCCATCTTTCTCACACTGGTCCAGATAGACCTGCCTTACCTTCATCTGGAAAGTGATATCTGCTTCGTGAATATCAGATTTGCCTTTCAGATACTCTCTGTCATCACCCTCACGAGTCTCAGAAAGTTTTGAAGAGACGAAGCCGATAGGGACATCCAGAAATATGTTTATATCTGGACGTGGTATACCGAAATCCTCATACTCAGACTTGAAAATCCAGTCTCTCAACTCCTCTTTCTTATCACTGTCCTCCATTTTAGCGCACTGGAAGGCGATATTTGAATAGACATAGCGGTCAAAAAGAACGACACTTCCGTCGGCAAGCCACTCTCTGACCATCTTGGAAGCATCCCTTCGATCCTCGGCATACAGAAGAGCGACCAGCATTGGGTCCACCTGATTAATATCCCCGAAATCACCTCTGAGGAATTTAGCAATCATCTCTCCCACCACAGGGGCATCAAATCTCGGGAAGTGGAGATACTTCAACTCCCGCCCGCTTGAGATTATATACTCTTTCAATTTTTTGACCTGGGTCGATTTGCCCGCACCATCAAGTCCTTCCAAAACAATCAGCATAATTTATACTATATTTGTCGGTCCATTTGGGACAAAATTAAGATTTTTAAAGGTAAAATGGAACAGCAGCGGGTAAAAATTATGGGAATCATCAACATCAATGATGACTCCTTCTTCAGCGGATCGAGGGTACACACATCTGGGGAGGTACTCAGCAGGATCAGGCAGATGGTCAGCGAAGGTGCAGACATCCTCGACTTCGGTGCCTGCTCGACCCGCCCGGGATCCACTCCGGTCACCCTGGTGCAGGAATGGGAAGGGATCTCCATTGCACTGGGTGCCCTGAAAAAGATCGACTTTCCTCAAGGCTCCGCCCCGGCAATCTCAGTGGACACATTCCGCAGCGAGATTGTCCGTAGGACATATGACCAGATAGGGCATTTTATGGTCAATGACATCTCTGCTGGGGAGGACGACCCGCAGATGCTCTTCACCGTTGGGGAGCTCGGGCTCGACTACGTCGCAATGCACAAAAGGGGAACCCCCGCCACAATGCAGCAGCACTGCGAATATGCCGATCTGGTCGGGGAGATAATAGATTACTTCCGTAAATTTGACCTGCGTGCAGCCCAGGCCGGAATAGGCAAATGGATACTCGACCCCGGATTCGGCTTCTCTAAAACGATAGACCAGAACTACCAATTGCTCGAAGAGCTGGAGAGATTCAAAGTGCTGGGGAGAGAGATACTTGTGGGGATCTCCCGCAAGAGCTTCATCTACAAGAAGCTGGGAATCACCCCAGAAGAGGCGCTGCCTGCCACCACTGCCCTACATCGTAAGGCTATTGCCCACGGGGCAAATATCCTCCGCGTCCACGATGTAGCTGCGGCGAGAGCACTGATAGAGAGCATCTGATAGGTGCGCCGGGAGGGCTATTTGAAGATCTCTTCACCGAAGATGCGGGCAGCTGTGGCGACACAGCGGGTGCAGGGGCGAAGATTATAATAGAGGCGGGTCCTCTCCGAAGGGACAGGCTCCTGAGGCTCACGACGGATCTGAAGAAGCTCGGCACAGATATACGAACCCATCTCAGACTTGAACTGTGCCGCCAATCTCTGGACCGCTTCGTAGTTAGTACTGCGTGCCACCTTATCTGAAGGATCTGCAGCTGGATATTTAAGTCCCACCAGGGCAAACATCCCTGTCACGGCACCGCACACTTCTCGGAGGCGTCCCATCCCCCCGCCGAATGACGAAGAGACCTTGGCAGCGGTCTCAAAATCCATATCAAACATATCGCAATAGGCCAGAATTACAGCCTGTGAACAATTATACCCCCCTTCAAAAAGGTCTATCGCTTTCCTAACCCTTTCGTCTATCATATTTTGCTTATTCTGATCCATATCCTGTAAATTTCCTTTTCAGTTCTATCTACCAAAGATAGAAATTTCAGAGAGTAATTACAATATTATTTTTACCTTTGTGAGATATAGAAAACAAGAACACACAACAATATGCTTACATCGATTTCACCTGTTGACGGAAGATATTACAGACAAGTCAGCGAACTTTCATCCTACTATTCAGAATTTGCCCTTATCAGATACAGAACACGTGTGGAGATAGAGTATTTCATAGCACTCTGCGAACTTCCGCTCCCTCAGATGGCAGACTTTCCCAGGTCGCTGTACGAGCCGCTGAAAGATATCTACCGCAATATGACAGAAGATGATGCATCCCGCGTAAAGGATATTGAGAAGGTGACCAATCACGATGTCAAGGCTGTAGAGTACTACATCAAAGAGCGCTTTGACCAGATCGGTGTAGACCCTAAATATAAAGAGTTCGTACACTTCGGACTCACATCACAGGACATCAACAATACATCTGTCCCTCTAAGTCTTCTTGAGGGTATCCAGGATGTATATCTCCCAAGCCTGTACGATATTATCAATACCCTTTCAGACTTTGCACAAGAGTGGAAAGAGATCCCTATGCTTGCCCGCACCCACGGACAGCCGGCATCCCCTACCCGTCTTGGAAAAGAGATTGATGTATACGTAGTGAGACTGCAGGAGCAGCTCAAGACCCTTCAGGCAGTGCCATTTGCTGCCAAATTTGGTGGTGCTACAGGTAACTTGAACGCCCACAATGTAGCTTATCCGGAGTACGACTGGAACGAATTTGCCACTAACTTCGTAGAGGAGATACTGGGTCTCAAACGCTCATACCCCACCACCCAGATAGAGCACTACGACTACATAGCAGCCCTGTTCGATGCGATGAAGAGGATCAACAATATCCTCATCGACCTGGCTCGTGACATCTGGATGTACATCTCTATGGAGTACTTCAAACAGAAGATCAAAGCCGGCGAGGTGGGATCATCCGCTATGCCCCACAAAGTTAACCCCATCGACTTCGAGAACGCTGAGGGCAACTTCGGCTACGCCAATGCCATCTGCGAGTTTCTCGCTTCGAAGCTCCCTGTCTCACGTCTTCAGAGGGACCTCACCGACTCTACAGTGCTCCGCAATGTCGGTATGCCTATCGCCCACTCCATCATCGGATTCAAGTCCATCCTCAAAGGTCTGGGCAAGCTGATCCTCAACGAATCAAAGCTGGAAGAGGATCTTGAGGAGAACTGGGCAGTGGTAGCTGAGGCTCTTCAGACTATCCTCCGTAGAGAGAGCTATCCTAACCCCTACGAGACACTTAAACAGCTCACCCGTACAGGTTCTGCCATCTCAAGGGAGACAATAGCAGAATTTATCGAGACTCTGAATGTTTCTGAAGAGGTGAAAGAGGAGATGAGAAGAATCTCTCCACACAACTACACAGGGAGATAGGGCTGTATGAAACAATACAGATACTATCTGATAGATATCGACCGCACGCTCTGGGACTTCGATCTGAACTCAGAGCATGCGATCTGGCATCTCATAGAGAGACATCCGCACCTTGACGCAGCTATCCGTCAGATAGAGGGAAAAGAGTGTGACTACAAGCACATCTTCTTCGGCAAATACGACATCCTCAACCATAAACTCTGGGCCCAATATGAGTCTGGGGAGATAACAAAAGAGACCCTTCGCTGGTTAAGGTTTCACGTAGCATTTGAGCTTTATGGTCTCCACGATGAGGCTTTCGCCAAACAGTTTGGCGAAGAGTATCTCCAGCAGATGATCTGCGAAAAAGAACTTATCCCCGGTGCCGAACAGATGCTCCGACGGATAGAGTCTCTGGGTGGAAAGATGGCTGTCCTCTCCAACGGATTTAAAGAGGTCCAGTACCACAAACTCGAGCGGAGCGGCATCCACCGATACTTCAGCGATGTGATAATCTCGGAAGAGGTGGGATACCAGAAACCTGACCCCAATATATTCAGAATCGCGCTTGAGAGACTCAGCGGCTCCACTCAGGAGGGCGACCCTCAAAAATGGGAAGGGATCAAAGCAGCCACCCTTATGATAGGGGATGACCCCGCAAATGATATAGCAGGTGCCAAAGAGTTCGGCATAGACCAATTCTTCTATAACCCTAAAGGGAAACCTACCCCGGGAGCTACATATGAGTCTGGAGAGTTAGTACTCCCTTTCTGATTTTCTGTTGATCACTTTAAAGACACACTCACGCAGATCTCCGGAGGCATTATCCCCTTCATACGACCAGTACATAGCCCCTTTAAGGCCATTCTTAACGATATACTCCCCTTTGAGAGCCAGAGAGACCTCATTTTCATAGCCGAAAACCAGCTCTCCATCACCATTTGTGATATAGGGGACTTGCGCTGCCGAATCCCAGCAGAATGTATATTCCCCCTCTACCAGATGGGCCCTGGTCAGATCCCTTTGTCTGGGGAACCCCTTTTTGCCCCGGCCATAAAAGGCAAGTCCCATCACCAGCTTCTCCGGTGGAACCCCAGCAGCCAGGTGGTTCTTCACTGCGTCATCCACACATATTTTTTCCATATTTTCTGAAGGATATAGGGGTGAATTGTGATATGGGGCCCAGCCCAAATCATACGCCATCACATTTGTAAAATCTATGTATTGGTCTATCGCTCTGTGATCTATATAGTTTGCAGTGGCGGAAGTGGCGTGGGTGAGGAGTTTGTCCGGGCCTATTGCCCCCCTTATATCCCTCATCAGGAGTGTATAGTTATGAGTATCATCGGAAGAAAAGGATATTCCTGCCACCCCTGTAGTGGGATATTCCCAGTCAATATCTATTCCGTCCAGACCATATTGGTCCACACACCTGGCGCAGTCCTGTGCAAAATTCCATCTCAGGAGAGAGTCTGCTGCCATCTCACTGAAATTTCCGCTGCCCCAGCCCCCTATGGATAGGAGCACTTTAAGATATGGGTAGTCCTTTTTCAGACCTGCCACCATCTCAAGCCTCTCGGGATTATCGATCCTGACCCTGTCAAAAGTGGAATCGACGTGGGCAAATGCGTAGTTTATATGTGTAAGATAGAGTGGATCCACATCACATTTTGACCACGAAGTAACATAAGCTATCATCACTTTTTCAGCAGGATGGAGCCCTTCCCAGGAGGGCTTTTCGTGACACGATGAGAGAATCATCGACCACACTAACAGGACCAATATCTTTTTCATATCTTATTTTTGGAACAAATTTAAGAAAGATAAATAAAATAGAGTATTTTTGCACTATGGGTTTAGGCAATAAAATATCTGCATTGAAAGAGAGGTCACGTGCTGCACGTCTCCTCCTCAACAAGTATTTCATTGTAACTTTTGCCTTCCTCCTTACCGTAGGGTTCATAGACAAGAACAACGCCATCAAATGGATCCAGAACAAATATAAAATATCGCAGCAGGAGAGACTCATCAGACAATATAAAAAGGATATACAGGCCACTGACGACAAGATAAAAGAGCTCACATCTGATCTGGATTCACTCGAAAAGTACGCCAGAGAGCACTACTACTTCCAAAAAGAGAATGAGGAGGTATTTATCGTCGAATAATTTCATTATCTTTGGCAAAATTTAGGTTATGCTGAGAAGAATCGGATTATTTACACCCAACCTTAAAGAGAGCTGGATATTGTTCGCATGTGTAGTGGTATGTGGAAGCATCCTCGCTCTCCCCACCACACTTGTGCCCGATGTGCACATCATATCCACCCTCCTCGCATACATCCTTACCCTCTCCCCTGCTTTCATCTATGCATACCTGAAAGTGAGAAGGGGGGAATATACCCCTGTCCATAAGATCAATGAGCCCCATTTCGGGAAACTGCACCCTGCCGCGCTGTTCCTCCTACTACCCTTTACACTGGTGGCATTTCTGGTAGCGACCGAGCCGGCAAGTGCACTTGTCACTACACCTGAATGGTTCGACAAACTGATGAAAGAGACCGCTTTGGGAGGTAATATATACTGGTCTGTAATCACTACCTGTATCTGTGCCCCCATCCTGGAGGAGTTACTGTGCAGAGGTATGATTCTTCGTGGTTTGAAAGAGAATGGTGCCTCACCACTCAAAGCGATATTCTGGTCATCGGTCATATTCGGAGTTATCCATATGAACCCCTGGCAGGCTATCCCTGCATTCCTGATCGGGATGCTGTTAGGCTGGATCTACCATAAGACAGGGTGCATTTGGGCCACCATCTGGCTGCACGCCGTGAACAACTCCCTCTCTACCCTCCTCTACCATCTTTTCCCTGACATACCCGCTTCGGCCACTATCAGGGATCTGATAGGCAATTCACAGACATATCTTGCCATCTACGCCATAGCTCTGGCTGTGCTGGCACTATCATACCTTATAATCTCTAAATTCATTGGAAAACGTGATGACAAAAAAACAGTTATATCCGCTTAAGTTCAAATCAATCCCTAAAGAGAGGGTTTGGGGTGGGGACCGTTTCGGCGCCTCTGTGGGAGAGTCTTGGGAGATCTCAGGATTTGAAGATGAAAGTTCAGATATCTCCAATGGATATTTGGAGGACAACGCCCTGTATGATATCATTGAGACTTATATGGGGGATATCGTGGGTGACGATATATACAAATGCTTCGGTAATGAGTTCCCCCTACTGATCAAGACTCTGGATATTCAGGACAAACTCTCCGTGCAGGTACACCCTGATGATGAGACAGCATACGACAGACACAATTCCTACGGAAAGAGTGAAGCCTGGTATGTCCTTGATGCCAGGGAGGACTCTGTGATATATATGGGATTCAATAAGGATATGGACCCGAATGAGTTCTACAGAAGGTGCAAGGAGGGAAATGTAGAGGAGTGTCTGAACTGCTACCACCCTAAAAAAGGGGACTTCTTCTACATAGAGCCTGGCACTATCCACTCTGCAGGAAAAGGGCTGGTAATAGTAGAAATAGCACAGATATGCGATGTGACATACAGACTCTATGACTGGGGTAGGGAGAACAACCCTAAAACAGCACGCCAGATGCACCACGAACTCGCATTTGACTGCATCAATTATTCGAAGTTTGATGCTGATGCCAATTATATCCCGGCATCACACAGACACGAACAGCACATCCTTACAGACAACCCATATTTTAAAGTCACATCCCTCGACCTTAACGACCCCTTCCACATCTACACAGACAAATACGAAAGTTTCATACTCTATTACTGTATTAATGGAGAGGCCCGCATCGATGAAGGGGTGTGTACCATATCAGAGGGTGAGTGGGTGCTCATCCCTGCCGGATATAAAGATTTTATCCTCTCTCCGTCACAGAACGGGACCAAACTTCTGGAGGTCTACATCGTAAAACAGGAAGATGAAGACTCATATATTGAAGACGGATGTCACCACCATCACCACGACCACGACCACGAATAGTATGGAAAGGATAGAAGAGAGACTGGACAAGTTCCTATGGTCCATCAGAGTCTACAAAACCCGCTCTGAAGCTACTGAAGCGTGTAAAAGTGGCAAAGTAAAAGTCAATGGTCAGGAAGCCAAACCCTCAAAGGAGATCAAAGAGGGCGATATCATAGAGGTAAGAAAAGGGAGTGTCCACTATCAGTGGAGGGTCATCATTCCTATCGGGAACAGACAAGGGGCCAAGGCGGTATCCCAATTTGCAGAGGATATCACACCACAGGAAGAGCTGAACAAGCTCAATGCTCCATTTGAGACAATATTTGTAAAAAGGGACAGGGGTACAGGGAGACCCACCAAGAAAGAGCGTAGGGATCTCGAAAAATTTATTGATTGGTAGGATTTGGGGTAGAGGGTGATCCCTTTGTGTTGTATTGGTTCATAGCTCTATCCACACCTATGGTTCCGAAGGCTTTTATAACCTCAATAGCCTTCTCTATGGCAGGTTTCAGTTCTGCCTTCTCCTCAGCAGTCCATTTGCCAAGGACAAAATCGACTTGAGAGCCATAACCGATATGTGAACCAATACCTATTCGGAGGCGAGAATAAGACTCTGTACCTATCATCTGGGCAATGTTTGCCAGACCATTATGCCCTCCGTCGCTCCCCTTCTTGCGGAGGCGCAGATGCCCTACAGGCAATGCCATATCATCCACAATAACGAGAAGCCTCTCTACAGGGATCTTGCTCTGCTGAAGCCAATAATTGACCGCTTTACCACTCAGGTTCATATAGGTGGAGGGCTTGAGCAAGGTAAATGAATGCCCTTTGAAACGGACCTCTGCCACATCTCCGTAGCGTTTGGTACTAAAAGAAGTGTTGGACGCTTGAGCCCAAGCATCCAACACTGAAAAACCTATATTGTGTCGGGTATCTACATATTCGAAACCGATATTACCAAGACCGACTACCAAATAGTTCATACCCGAACAACTATTTAAAATTAAGCTTTAGCAGCTGCAGCAGAAGCACGAGTAGCTTTAACTGCACATACCATAGTGGTCTTAGGGCTTACGATCTGGATATTTTCGAAGTTAAGATCACCTGCATTGATTTGTTTACCGATAGTAAGGTTAGTGATATCTACTGAAAGTGTATCAGGAAGATCTTTGATAAGACCGCTAACTTTAAGTTTGCGTGCACCTGGTACAAGTTTACCACCCTGTTTAACACCTTCTGAGTGACCTTCCACTTTTACAGGAACAGCGATAACTACAGGTTTGTCCTCAGTTACTGCCAAGAAGTCTACGTGAAGAGCCTCGTCAGAGATTGGATGATACTGGATAGCGTGAAATACTGCCAAGTAAGATGTACCATCGATTACCAAATTGATAATATAGCTGTTAGGAGTGTGGGTAATAAGTTTAAGATCTTTTGCAGTTACTGAAAAGATTACATTCTCTACACCTGCTCCGTACAATACGCAAGGAACATTACCCTCTTTACGAAGATGTTTTACATCAGATTTCTTACCAAGAACTCTGCCTTTACCGTTAATAGTGATTTGTTGCATAATAAATTATTTAAAAATGTGTTACTCAGTTCGGTCTCTCCGAACCCCATTGCACCAAAAAGGGTATCCCTTTTTTGTGGGCTGCAAAGGTAGAAAAATTTCTTGATAATCAAACACCTTTAGTCATCATATCTCATAAATCTCCCCTGAATGTCAAACTTAACATCGAGAAGATTGTCAAGCTCCACCTCATACCCCTTGTCCCTTCCGGTCATATCTCTGGAGATGGATGTCACCTTTTTCTCCGGATGCTTAGCATTGACAAATTTCAGAATAGCCTCCGGGATTACAGAATCGGGGAGTGATGAATATTCGTGTTCCATACTCTCCCAGTTGCCTCTGGAATCAAATTTCACCTCTGTTCCATTCTCATAATATACTGAATACTCTCTGTCGGCTATCTCCGAATCCAGAACTATGGAGAGGATATCCTCACCCTGAAAATGTTTGTTCAGGAATTTCTGGGCCTCTGCTGGAAGTTTTTCAAAAGGGATAACAGTCTCTCTGTCAAATATAGAATTTATAGATCCCAGGTTAATCACCAAGGATGAAATAATAGACATTAAAATTAGTTTCATAAGGCACAATTTTATTAGTTACATTTACAACCCTTTCAATCATCGTGCCAAGACTAACTATTCTACAAGATTCACAGCACTGTTCCAAGAATATTTTTTATAGTACTCATCGAGAAAAGGATTTGCCGGCTTAGGGACATACATACTCAACCCGCAGTATGTATTTATGGCTATCGACAGGAACTTGTCTGTAGCATACTTCACAACGACAGCCTCATCCATCGCTTTTTTGTATGCGTCCAGCATAGCCGGATCCGATGATACAGACTCCATAAAATCGGTCATATCATAAAACCAATGCCTTATAGAACCTCTGAAGTAGCCCTGCAGAGAGTTCATATTCAGATCTTTTATGGCACTTCTATCTTTGGACAATATTGGCTTCACAGCAGAAGCTACTGCAGGAAGCTTGTCACTTCTGACCAGAGTGATGGTTCCTCCACCAGTATCGGGATCCGAATAATAATCGTAGTAGCATCTGGCCAAAGCCGAGAGCCTGTTCACCAGGCTTCCTTCAGAATAGAATACCTGCTCCATAAGATCACCGTATGGAAAGCCTGCTGCCATAATCTCAGTAGGTGAAAGGAGCGTATACGCAGCTTTGTCTTTAAGTTCGTATGCCACCTCTATTCCACCCATAAGGCAAGCATCAAATATTATATATGAATATCCCGATGGTATAGAAGCGGCCATCTGTACCATATCCATCTCCTGGCCGTCTATCTGGCCGAAGCTCTTCACCAGATGGGCATAAGGGTCCTCTTCACGGAGAGCTGAAGCCGGGGTGATACCATCTTTAGTGGGGTTCTTATAATACCCCTCCGGTGTCCATCCTGTCCCGTGGGAAGAGAAGATTATACCCCTCTCTTTAGCGGGGAAAATGTTGTTGGCGTAAGAGAGAACCTCCTGCATAAATTCTGGATCTATAGAACTCTCTCCGTCATATTCCTGAAGGATCTCTTCCTGAATCTCGCCAAATTCATCCCTATAGAGCCTTTTGAGTTTAGGGATGGACTTCTCTTTATGCTCAAGCAACAGGAGTATATCTCCGGACTCCTTGGGGTATTCGAAATATTCAGGAACGAAGGGTGAGTTCTCCACATCCTCCATATTCATAGATATCGATCCGCTGAGATTCGAGGTCACCGCCATATACATCAAGAGTGATTTGCCTATCTCCCCGTCCTTTTTGGAGAACCAATGGCACGATGTTGGCAATAATAAAATTAACGTATATAGAATTGCTTTATATAGCTTATTTGCGTGCATAACTGATTTATTAACATCACAAATATAAATATTTTGTTATATTTGTAACAATTAAAACCACATATATTATGAGAGGAGATACATTATTGGCATTCATAGGTGGTGCTATCGTAGGGGCAGCAGCTGCAATCCTATTCGCACCTGACAACGGTGCAGAGACCCGAAAAAAGATTAAAGAGACACTGGACAAAGAGTACCAGAATATTAAATCCAAGTTAAATCAGGACGATACAGCCCAGAAACCTCAAACCGAGGCTGAAGCTCCCGTCGAATAATTGACCATATGAGTGAATTTGATTCAAACAGGAATCTCTTCGATGAGCTGTATGTATCATTGAAAGAGTATTTGGATCTACGAATAAATGAAGGCAAGCTCTCTATTACAGAGAGCCTTGCCGTTCTTTTCAGTAGACTCATCGTATTTGTATTGGCCGTAATCACAGGTGCCGTTGCATTCGGATTCTTCGCGTTTGCATTTTCTCAGTGGATAGGCACTCTGCTCGGATCTCCTGCCCTGGGAGCACTTATCACAGGTGGGATTTTCCTTTTGGCAGTAATCATCCTCATCATATTCCGCAAGAGTTTGTTTACTGACAGTATGGTAAAATTGCTCATAGGTATGATTTTTAAAAACGAGAAAGATGAATCAGTCAAATAAAGCATCTGAATATCGCAGGATATCATCTATGAAGGAGCTCAGATTCCAGAGGAAGCTCCTCTCATCCAGGGTAGAGAACCAGGAGGCTATGATTATGTACAAGATCCAGATGATCAAGGAGAATGTATCCCCAGGCCGACTCATCTATATGGGGCTTGAGGCTGCAGCTTCCAGAAATTCGGTAGCCAATGTGGCGTTCAAGACCTTCAGTATGATCAGGTCCATAATATCGAACCGGGAATAGTATTAATTGTTAAAAATATATGAACAGAATTCAGAAGACTATGCTGCTAATTGCAGGTGTAGGTCTGCTCGCTTGTTCCTGTGCAGACAACACTAAAACCAAGACAGAAGAGGAGAATTTCAAGTATCTTATCGATGAATTTGCGGATCTCAAAATCATCCGCTACCAGATCCCCGGATGGGACGATTTGACACTACAGCAGAAAGAGTACATCTACCACCTTTCGGAGGCTGCAAAATATGGCCGTGACATCCTTTGGGAACAGAATTTCAAATACAATCTTCAGATTAGAAAAGTTCTGGAGAATATCCTTACAAATTACGAAGGGGACAACGGTTGCAATAACTATCAGGACTTTCTGATCTATGCGAAGAGGGTATTCTTCAGCAATGGCATCCACCACCACTACGCCGAAGACAAGATCATCCCTACCTGCCCTAAAGAGTATTTCCAGTCACTTATGGAGGCTGTAGGTGACGGTGATCTTTGCGAAAAGCTCCTTCCGGTCATCTACGAACCAGATCTTTACAGCCAGCGCAAATACACAGGCACAGAGAAAGACCTTCTTCTGGCTTCATCTGTAAATTTCTATGACGGGGTAACCAAAGCCCAAGCCCAGAAATTCTACGATAAGATGAGGGACCCTAAAGACCCTCGCCCCATCTCATACGGCCTTAACAGCAAACTTGTCAAGAAGAACGGCAAGATCACAGAAGAGGTATATAAGATCGATGGTCTCTACGGCCCCGCCATCGCCAAAATAGTAGAGAATCTTGAAGCAGCTTGCGCTGTAGCCGAAAACGACACACAGAAAGACTATATCCAGAAACTTATAGCATACTACAAGAGTGGTGACCTGAGACTGTGGGATGAGTACAATGTGGCTTGGGTACAGGATACAGCTTCCGATATCGACTTCGTCAATGGCTTCGTAGAGGACTACAACGACCCTCTGGGGATGAAAGCTACCTGGGAATCTGTGGTAAACTTCAAGGACAAGGAGGCCTCAAAGAGGACATCCATCATATCAGACAATGCCCAGTGGTTTGAAGACCATTCACCTATCGATCCCCGTTTCAAGAAAAAAGAGGTAAAAGGTGTATCCGCCAAAGTCATCACTGTAGCTTGTCTTGCAGGCGACTGCTACCCAGCCACCCCTATCGGCATCAATCTGCCTAATGCAGACTGGATCCGCAAAGAGTACGGCTCAAAATCTGTAACCATCGCAAACATCACCTCTGCATATGACAAGGCTGCACAGGAGTCTCCAAAAAGTGCATTGAACGAGTTTGCCTGGGATGAGGCTGAGATAGCACGCGCCAAAAAATATGGCACACTCACCAGCGACCTTCACACCGACCTTCACGAGTGCCTGGGCCACGGATCGGGACAATTGCTCCCCACCACTGCACCAAACTCACTGGGTGAATACAACTCCACACTCGAAGAGGCTCGCGCAGACCTTTTTGCACTTTACTACCTGGCAGACAAAAAGCTTGTGGAACTCGGCATCCTTCCGGACAATGAGGCCTATAAGGCTGAGTTCGACTCATACATCCGCAACGGTCTGTTCACCCAGTTCTCAAGGGTAGAACTTGGCAAGACCAATACCGAAGCACATATGCAGAACAGAAAGCTTATTGCAGAGTGGTGCTATGAAAAAGGTGCTGCCAACAATGTAATCGAGAAGAAGAGCCGTGACGGTAAAACATATTTCGTAGTAAATGACTATGAAGCCCTACGCGGACTGTTCGGTGAACTTCTGGCAGAGATCCAGAGGATCAAATCCGAAGGTGATTTCAAAGCAGGAAAAGCACTTGTGGAGAAATATGCCATCCACATCGATTACGATCTTCATAAAGAGGTAAGGGAGAGATATGCAGAACTCCAGCTGAAACCTTACGGTGGATTTGTAAATCCCGACATCGTCCCTGTAGAGAAGAACGGCAAGATCGTGGACTACGCAGTGGTTCCTTGCGAGAGCTTCCTGAAACAGCAGCTTGAATACGGCAGAAAATACGCCACATTATAAACTTTAAAACTTAAATCTATGATAACTATCCTATCCATCAGTTCGATAGTTTCAGAGATAGCGGGTGCATTATGGGGGTGGCCGATGGTAATTTTACTGCTCGGCACCCACATATTCCTCACTATACGTCTGAAATTTCCCCAAAGAAAGATTTTCAAGGCGATCAAACTCTCATTTACCAAAGATGAAAACTCGACCGGAGATGTGAGTCAATTCGCCGCCTTGGCCACATCTTTGGCGGCGACCATCGGGACAGGAAATATCATAGGTGTAGCTACCGCCATCTCACTTGGTGGCCCCGGTGCTGTCTTCTGGTGCTGGCTCACCGGTGTATTCGGCATCGCCACCAAATACTCTGAAGGGCTTCTCGCAGTAAAATACCGTGTAAAGACTGAGGACGGGACTATGCTCGGAGGACCTATGTATGCACTCGAAAGGGGTCTTAAGAGCAAATGGCTTGCAGTGCTGTTCTGCATTTTCACCGTTTGCGCCAGCTTCGGCATCGGAAATATGGTACAGGCCAACTCCATCTCTATGATGATGGAGAAAACGATGCACCTCTCTCCACAAGTATCAGGTCTTATTATGTCGGTACTGGTAGCATTGGTCATCCTCTTCGGCGTGAAAGGGATCGCCAAAGTATGCTCGTTTCTGGTCCCGTTTATGGCCTTGTTCTACATCATCGGATGCTTCATCATATTGGGGATAAACTTTGAATATTTGGGTGAGTCACTCAGACTTATAATCCACTCTGCATTCAATCCTATGGCCGCCGGAGGGGGATTTGCAGGTGCCACCGTTATGGCTGCCTGCAGATTCGGTATCTCCAGAGGTCTGTTCTCTAATGAATCGGGGCTTGGATCTGCCCCTATCGTAGCAGCGGCAGCTCAGACCAGAAACCCTGTCAGACAAGCATTGGTATCTTCTACCGGTACATTCTGGGATACAGTAGTGGTATGTGCCATCACCGGACTTGTCCTTGTCAGCAGTGTGGTGGCCCCCAACGGTATCGATGCATCACACGGAGCCGGCCTGACAGAGGCTGCCTTCAGTGTAATCCCTGTATTCGGGCCACTTGTGATGTCTGTCGGTCTTCTTACCTTCGCATTCTCCACCATTCTTGGATGGTCATATTATGGTGAAAGGTGTATGGAATACCTGGGTGGCAAAAAGGTGATCAAATTCTACAGACTTGTATGGATCGTGGCAGTATACATCGGAGCAGTAGTAAATCTGCAGCTTGTATGGGACTTTGCCGATATGATGAACGCCCTTATGGCACTACCTAACCTGATAGTGCTGCTCGCCCTCTCCGGTGTCATCGCCAGAGAGAGCAAAAAGTATCTCAGCGGCAATCACATCGACGATTATGCCACTGATGATGATTTAGAATAGGGTGACGATATTTGTAGAGAAAAGCTTGATAGAGATGGCCAGCAGGATGATTCCGAAGAACTTTCTGAGGATAAAAATACCACCTTTCCCAAGTAGCTTCTCAAACCACTCGATTTTATAGAGAACCAGAAAAATTACCACCATATTCAGCAGGATAGCGACAATAATATTCTCTATAGCATACTCTGCCCTAAGAGAAAGCACTGTAGTAAGAGAACCTGCACCTGCAATAAGGGGGAAAATTATAGGGACGACGGTTACCGATCCACCGGGGCCGTCGTTCTTGAATATCTCCACACCGAGGATCATCTCCACAGCCAAGACAAATATCACAAGAGCACCTGCCACTGCAAATGATGTTATATCTACACCGAATAACCCCAGAATGGCATCTCCCAGAAACAGGAAGAGTATAAAAATCAAAAGTGATGATATTGTGATTTTACCTGACTCTATCTTGTTTCCCTGCTCTTTCAGGCCCAAAATAACAGGAATTGACCCTGTAATGTCGATTATGGCAAACAATACCATAAACGCACTTATTATCTCCTTAAAACTGAACTCCATAACTCAATAAATATTTTTCTTCGACAAAATTAACAAAAAATATGCTCATTTGTTTGATAATTAAAAAAAACTCTCTAACTTGCACTATCTTATAAAGTTACTAACATAATCTTATAAACATGAAAACTACTGTAGAACAAATTAACGCACAAATCGAAGTATTTGTAAAGAACTCTGAGGCTCAACTTAACAAAGGGAACAAAGCTGCCGGCACACGTGCAAGAAAGGCTGCTTTGGAGCTTAGCAAACTTATGAAAGAGTTCAGAAAGAAATCTGTTGAATTTTCAAAATAATATTTTTCTGAAAATTCCTTTTGAAAGTTAAGACGACCCCAGGGCCGTCTTTCTTTTTTAGTGTATAGGGATGATTACCCCCAGTTTGCTCTCTTTGTTCCATAGCCATATTTTACCTGATTCCATCTTGGAACACTCAAAAGCCATAGTGAACTCCATACTCTCACGCCCCGCCATCATATGTATATCTGCCAATATGGTCACCCCCACTGTCCGGGGATACGACTCCATATCGATATGATAGAACTCCATCTGGTTATCTGTCTGGAGCCTTAAAGTGTGCCTTTTGGGATTTAAAGCGAGCTGATGGAGGAGAGGATCGTATACCAGATAGTCGTGACCATCCTTATAGCATCCTATCTCCGTCTCATCCATAAAGATCCCTTTCTCTACAGAATCGATCTCCACGATCCTTCTGCAAGACACCTCCACAAACAGAGCGACAGCAGCAATAATGATTATATTAAAGGTCCTCTTCATACTCCGGCCTCCTTGACACCATAACTTGCTTGGTGATGGTCTCCTCAGAGCCATCACTGAGATATTTGATCCTCACAGACACTTTATTTTCCCCTTCACGGGTAAAACAGAAGAGATTGTCATCAAGCTTCTCACCATTCAGATACCACACCAGATCATCCTCCACCTCATTCAGGTTATAGACTTTCAGTTTCAGTGTATCTCCTGTATTTATATTTCTGTCCAGTCCCTGAATATATGGGAAAGGTGAAGTGATATCAAAAGTCTTGAACTTGACAGATACTGTATCCCCATTCTTATTATACCCTATGTGATATATCTCACACTCATAAGTGTTTCCCCCTCTGAGGTTATCTATAACAGCCTCCCTCTGGCTTACCACCTTCTCATAGGCCTCACTGAAGTATCCGTCACTCTTTCTCCATCTCACCCCCCATTTGGCATTCATTTCATATTCGCTATCCCACGATAATCTGGCCATTCTCTGGTCACACTTTACTTTTATGTCTGCAGGAACCATCAAGATCTCATCGTTATCCTGACTAACCATAAACGACACACCCTGGTCCTCACCTTTTAGGGTGATCTCTGTCAATTTCAACCCCACACCCCTCATATCCCAATCTACGAAGTGAGGCTCTGTGAGGGTCGCAAAGGTGACTACATTCCCCATCCCCGGGAAAAAGACCTGCCTGACATTTACAGCTGCGGGGATAGCCTCCACCAGTTCCGCACATTCGTGACCTGAGTATGTATTTATGAGATTATTCTCCCATCTAACTGATGCAGTAATCATACCGGCCTGATTATCCGATTTGTCAATATGATAGATCAGCATCCCCTCACCTCCGATGAAGGTATCCCATCCACTCTCCTGTCTCGCCTCTATAAGGAAATATTCATTTTCATTGGAGGTATCTACCCTATAGAAATCCCCTGACAGATGAACAGGCTTAAGGTGATGAAGTGTATTCAATGTAAGTCTCCCCCCCTTTTCACCAAGTATCTCCCTCTCGATAGCATTAAAATATGGAGGTGTCCTCCCCTGATTATTGTAACACCCATAATCCATAAGTGAGAGTGTCCCCCACATCCCCTTTGCCCTGCCATTATTGTCATAATCTGTATCGTAAAGGTCCGGAAGCCCCAGGATGTGGCCAAATTCGTGGCAGAAGGCCCCTATGCCGGAAGGGGTTGTCCCCACATTGCCCCTCAATTCAGATCCACACCCCACATTTGTAATTCTGGCACCGTCATACTCAATAGGTGAAGCAGATATATCTATCGATGCCGGCCATATACAGTCGGTATCCCCACCTTCAGATTCACTGTACCCTGCATAGTAGACAAAAACATAGTCATACTTGGAAAAATCGGTATCCTGGTCCACTTTAGCACAAGCCTCCCTGATCATCTCCGACACCCTGACATCATATCTCTCACCACCGGATCTGCCGGTCGTTTGTACATTTGCCCCATAATACTCCAGACTCTGGCTCAAGCCGACCTTTTTGGAGACATCGAACACCACACTGGTCATTCCTGCCAGGTTCTCCTCAAAATACTCCCGGGCAGAGCCGGTAGCGCCAAATTCGGAATACCCCTGACCATTTATCATATTCTCAAAATGGGACTCCGGATCTTCGACCGTAAACTTCACATCCTTAAATTCTGCAGGGATGATGAGTGCAGATACACTTTTGGCCGGCTTCTGGGCAGCTGACACTGATATCACACATTTTTCTGATGGCACAGAGGGGGTGAATGTAGGACGATAGAATCCATCCTCCCCCCGGACCACAAAATCGCCCATCACATTTGTCCTGAAACGGAAACCTTCATCTCCCCTGACGAGGAGCAGAATTTTCGATCCATCAGGCTGTTTCACCTCTACAGGATATGGGTATGCGGGCACACCGAGCAGCGTACAACTCAGCGACAATAGAAGAATTATTATTGATACCCGACCCATTTTTTATACTTTTGCACAAATTTAAACTGCAAAATAGGGAATTTTAACGATTATATCAAGAATGAAAAAATCAAATCACCATATAATTACATTTGTCCTACTCTTCTTGTCGGCCTGCCTCCCACTTCGAGGCCAGTCCACCCTGACCCAAGAGATAAATGAGCAGGGGAAATTTGAAAACTGGATAGTGAGGGAGATAAAGGAGTCTGGACTTATCGGGGGAGAGACCAAATATATCTACAACTTCAACACCGGTGACACCATAAAGGGAAATATTCCATACAAAGCGCCAGAAGGGACCGTCTTCATCCCCACCAACATTATGGCCAATATTATAGGTATCATCAAGACCAGCAATCAGGTCTTCCCGGAGAAAAGGGGTGACGGCTACTGTGCCCGACTTGAAGTGCTGGAAGAGGCTGTCAAGGTGATTGGTATGATAAATATCAAGGTAGTGGCCCAGGGGAGCGTCATCTCCGGAGAACTTTACGAACCCATACGCGACACCAAATCACCATACAGCAAACTCAACTACGGCATACCTTTCACAGAGCGCCCGGCAGGGATAAAATATGACTACAAGGCCGATGTGGGTCACGAGAGGATCCGCGCCACAGCACTTACCCCCCGCAAGGCACTCGGCGAACCCGACTACTCAGATATAGTGGTCTTCCTCCAGAAGAGGTGGGAAGACGAAGAGGGCAATATCCTGGCCAAGAGGGTCGGCACTGCATACAAAAGGATCCGGGAGGATGTTCCGGAGTGGATCAATGGGGAGTTCCTCCCAATAAAATATGGCGATATAACCTCAGATCCCGAGTACAAAGAGTATATGGGACTCCGGGGCAAAGGGGCTGAGATAGAGAATTTTGCTATGAACTCTGAAGGAAAATCTGTCACCATAAATGAAATTGGGTGGGCAGATGCAGATGAGACCCCTACCCACATCATCCTCTGGTTCTCAGCCAGCGACGGAAAGGCCTTCTACGGAGGGGTGGGAAACAAACTATGGATCGACAATGTCGAAATAGTCTATTAGGATGATGGGCAGCCGGAACATATTCAGGGCAATATGCATCATATCAGTGCTGATTTCCGGCATCAGCGTCTCCTATGCCCAGATCCGTGAGACCTTTGACTCCATCTACTACAAATCTGTCAGCGACTCCGTAGAGAGATACATACGAAAGCACCCGAACCGCTTCAAGCCTGACCAGAACAAGCTGAAGGTCACCCCGATGGCAGCCATCAACTACACCCAGGAGGACGGGATAGGTTTCTTCATCGGCATAGCAGGGCAATACCGCAATGGTTTTGATACTTTAGCACCTCTTTCAAACGTCACAGCCATAGGATACGCTTCCACCAAAGGATCTTTAAAAGTGGCAGTAGCCGGAGCCAATTATACCTCCATAGGGGGATCCAGACTCGAGTATCGGGCCTCATCATTCATCGATGACAGATATTTCTGGGGAATAGGCTATGAAAATGGGACCAATTCCACCAACAGGAGTTTTTTCACCGAATCTGGTGTGGGTGTCGGGGCTGCATACAGGTTCATTATCTCCAGAAATCTGAATCTGGCACCTCTCATAGGATTTGACTATTATAAGGCATCGAGCTTCACATATGAACACCTGGTAAAGGACTACCCTCTGGGATACACAGGATTTCATATCGGTGCCGATATTGTTTTTGACACGAAAGACAGCCAGATCTCACCCACAAAAGGGGTCTACCTGAAACTCAAACAGAAAATTCACCCCAGGCTGTTCTTCCAGGCATCACCATTCTACCAGACCGCCATCACAGCCGATTTCTTCTTTAAAGGGTGGAAAGGGGCAGTCTTCGCAGTGGATATATTCAGTGAATCAAACTATGGTGACTCCCCCTGGTTTATGTGGACACCTGTAGGAGGTGACACCAGGATGAGAGGATACTATTACGGAAGATACCGAGACCGCAACACACTTATAGCCCAAATCGAGCTCAGACAGAAAATATACAAGTATCACGGAGCTGTCCTGTGGGGAGGCGCAGGGAATATCTTCCCCTCTTATCGTGAGATGGATCTGAAACAGACCCTGCCAAACTACGGTATAGGATACCGCTTCGAGCTCGGACCACTTCTATTCAAACTGGATGCAGGATTCGGAAGAAAAGGGGAGTGGAGCATCCTTGCAGGATTCAACCACGCATTCTGACCCCCGCTATACGAAGAATTTGTCCACCTTTGAGACCACTGAAGGGTGGGCGAATACCACCACCTGGTCATATGGTTTGATCTGGGTATTCACATCGGCGATAAAACTGTCTTTCCCTCTGATATACCCACCTATAAGTGCATCCTCAGGGAATCCGAGAGAGCCGATCCTGTCGGTAGTGATCTTGCTGTTCTGAGGGACTATAAACTCAAGCACCTCCGCATCTGTACCACTGAGCACCTTGATCGAGCGAACTTTGTTTGATAGGGTAAAACGGAAGATTCTACCCGCTGTGATGAGTTTTTTGTTTATAACCGCATCCACACCCATACTCTCAGCCACCTTTATATATTCGAAGTTCTCCACCTCCGCGATTACCTTGGGGACACCCATCTTCTTGGCCATCACACAAGATAAGATATTGGTCTCTGAGCTGCTGGTCACCGCCACAAATGCATCGCACGAACGGACATCTTCATCTATCAGAACATCCGAATTGCGACCGTCACCATTGATCACGAGTGTCTTGTTAAGATTTTGGGAGAGGACCTCACATCTTTCAGGTCTGAGCTCCACTATCTTCACACTCTCCAGAGATTTTTCCAGTTTGGCAGCCACCATCTCCCCGATTCTCCCTCCACCGAGGACCATAAGGTTCTTGACCGATACGGTCTCTCTCCCGGAGAGGGCAAGAGCCTCTTCCACGCCACTCTTCTGTGTCACCACGAAGACTATATCGTTAACCTTGAATTTGGTCTCCCTTTTAGGGATGATGGTCTCTTCTCCTCTGGAGATGGCCACTATCTTGAACTTGAGATTCTCTCCCGAATAGTAGTCACCCATCGTCTTATCCACGATAGGGGCACCATCTTCCACTCTGAAAGATACCATCTGGAGCTTTCCGTGCGAGTAGTCCATAAACTCCGAAGTAGCTGTCTGCTTGAGAAGATTGATAATCTCATTTGCAGCGATCTTCTCCGGATAGAAAAGGGAGTCGATCCCCAGCTCTGTGAAGAGGAGTTTGTTCTCACTGGTCTGGTACTCTTCGTTATTTATACGGGCAGTAACCTTCTTGGCTCCCAGTTTTTTTGCCAGCAGGGCACTCACCAGATTCACATCCTGCTCGTGCGCAGGGCTCACCGCTATGAACAGGTCTGCCGATGCCACCCCTGCCTCTACAAGTGTAGCAATAGAGGTAGGATGACCCTGTATAGTGATGATATCAGCCCCCTCTGACGCTCTGTCGAGCCTCTCCTCACTCTCATCAATAACCACTATCTCGTGTCTTTCAAAACTCAACATTTTGGCCAAGTGACTACCCACTTCACCAGCTCCTGCCAAGACTATTTTCATACCGGTAAATATTAATATTAAAGTACAAATATAACAAAAAGAGACTGCACTTCGCAGTCTCTCCTATTTTTAATACTCATCTTCGTTGAAGAAGAAGTCCTCTTTACTTGGATAGTCAGGCCAGATGTCTTCGATGCTGTCATAGGTCTCACCATCATCTTCCAAATCCTCAAGATTTTCGATCACCTCAAGTGGTGCTCCTGAACGGGTAGCGTAGTCAATCAACTCATCTTTGGTTGCTGGCCAAGGAGCATCTTCAAGCTTAGATGCAAGTTCAAGTGTCCAATACATAATTTCTTTATAATTAAAACGTTATTATATACTCCGTTAATTGGGGGCGCAAATATATATAATAATTCGTTATGGCAGCCAAAAATCTTCAGAAATATTGTTTTTGTGACACTGGTATCTGGCGAGGGTGAAGAAGAAGTCAGAAAGTCTGTTCAAATATTTGATAGTAAGAGATATCTCATCATTCTTCTCCTCTATGCCGATAGATGATCTCTCTGCCCTGCGGCACACGGTCCTGATGACGTGACACAAGGAAGCTGCACGCGGAGCAGCAGGGAGCACAAATGCAGTCTGAGGGGGCATCTGCGATGTCATATCGTCGATAAGTCCTTCGAGATAATCTATTTCGCAAGGGTCGAAATTCTTGAGCTGCCTCCTGCCGTCAGATGAGAGGTGGGCAGAGCCCAGCATCAGACACTCCTGTATCCTCCGGAGCAACTCATCGTCCTGAGGAAGCTCACATCTGAGCAAACCGATATATGAGATAAGTTCATCCACATCTCCATAAGCATCCACCCTCGGGTGGTTTTTGGCCACTCTGGTACCTCCGCAGAGGGAGGTGGTCCCGGCATCACCTGTCTTGGTATAAATTTTCATTGACATATGTTTTTTATCCTTTTATCTGAAAAAATCTTTCCATCTTTCAATGTGATGATCCTATGCGCATACTGTGCAATATCATCTTCGTGTGTCACGAGTATCACCGTATTGCCGCAGGCGTGAATCTCATCCAGAAGGGACATTATCTCGTATGAGGTCTTCGAATCAAGATTGCCGGTAGGCTCGTCCGCGAGGATTATGGAAGGATGGTTCACTATCGCTCTGGCGATGGCTACCCTCTGCCGCTGTCCACCCGAAAGCTGATTCGGAAGATGGGCTTCCCTATCCTCCAGCCCCACCTTCCGGAGCGCCTCACGGGCTCTTGTCTCCCGCTCCCGAGGGGTGCACCCTGCATACATCAGAGGAAGTGCCACATTCTCCAGAGCGGTATAGCGGGGGAGCAGATTGAAAGATTGGAAGACAAACCCTATCTCCCTGTTCCTCACACCTGCCAACTCTCCCTCCATCTTCAGGACATCCTCCCCGTTCAGGAAATAACTCCCTGCCGTAGGGACATCCAGACATCCCAGGATGTTCATCATCGTCGATTTTCCAGACCCGGAGGGGCCCATAATGGCGACATACTCATTTTCCAATACAGACAGGTCCACACCATCCAGTGCCCTCACCTGCTGTTCTCCCACACGGTAGACTTTTTCCAACCCCTCTACCCTGATAATCTCCTTTTCCTTCATCACAAATCTTTTAAACCTCTAAAATACGAAATAGTTGGCACTTGTCAACACTTTTGCCTACATTTGTCACCAAAGAATGAGTTATGGCATACAAAAAGATAGACAATTACGATCTCCAGACCACCGAGGAGCTGGCACAAATCTATAAAAAGTCACTGGAACTTCTGGGGGAAGACCCTGATCGCGAAGGGCTAATCAAGACACCAGAGAGGGTAGCCAAATCGATGCAGTTCCTGACCCAGGGATACTCTCAGGATGGAAGCGAGATCCTCCGTTCTGCTATGTTTAAAGAGGAGTACAGGCAGATGGTGATTGTAAAGGATATAGAGCTGTACTCACTATGTGAGCACCACCTTCTCCCATTCTACGGAAAGGCACACGTGGCATATATCCCTAACGGATACATCACAGGACTGAGCAAGATAGCGAGGGTCGTGGAGTGCTTTGCCAGAAGGCTCCAGGTACAGGAGAGGCTGACCGTACAGATCAGGGACTGCATCCAGGAGACACTTAACCCTCTGGGGGTAGCTGTGGTCATCGAGGCTTCACATATGTGTATGCAGATAAGGGGTGTCCAGAAGCAGAACTCTGTCACCACCACATCGGCATTTACAGGTGCATTCCTTAAAGATGTCCGTACCAGAAGTGAATTTATGAACCTTATCGGGGTGAATCTCCACTCTGCTCACCTGTAGCAGCGGGTGCTCCACCTTTGACAAGTCCCATATCGGCCGCTTTCTGCTCCATCAGGGCGTAAGCGGCTTCATAATTGTTTTCGATGACGCCATCCAGTATGGCGTTTTTCACATACTCTTTTATCTCACCTATCAGATTACAGGGTGGAATATTGTATACCTCCATCACCAGATCTCCGGTAATAGGGTTTTTGAAGTTTCTGTATTCATCTTTCTCCTCCACCTCTTTCATCTTCTGTTTGACAAGCTCGAAGTTCTTCTTGTGGCGCGCCACAGTCTTGTCATTTTTGGATGTGATATCGGCACTGCACAGAAGCATAAGGTCATCTATATCCTCTCCGGCATCAAAAAGGAGTCTTCTCACAGCAGAATCTGTCACCTGATCGTCCACCAGAGATATCGGACGCAGGTGGAGCTGCACCATCTTCTGCACATATTTCATCTTCTCATTAAGGGGCATCTTCAGGTGCTTGAACACACCGGGAATCATCTTTCCCCCTACAAAATCGTGGCTATGGAAAGTCCAGCCAATCCCCTCTTCGAACCTTTTGGTGGATGGCTTCCCTATATCGTGAAGAAGTGCTGCCCAGAGGAGCCACAGCTCCTCTACGGCCCTATTCTCCTTCTGCTCGACGGGCCTTTGTCGGATAAGTTCGGCCACATTGTCGACCACCTGAAGGGAGTGGTAGAAATTATCTTTATGGCCACGCCCCTCCACAGTCTCCACACCTTTCAGATTTGTCACCTGAGGGAGGATAAGTTCCAGAAGGGTGGCATCATCAAGGAGTTTGAGCCCTACAGAAGGCTTGGGTGAAAGGAGAATCTTGTTCAACTCTTCATTTATCCTCTCGATCGAAAGAATTGCCAGCCTCGCCCTATTCCTCTTGATCGACTCGAAAGACTCAGGAAGTATCTCAAATGAGAGCTGCGATGCAAACCTTATGGCCCTTATCATCCTAAGAGGATCATCGCTGTATGTGGTATCGGGATCGAGCGGAGTCCTTATGAGTTTGCGCGAGATGTCGCCCAAACCGTCAAAAGGGTCCACCAATTCCCCGAAATTCTCTTTCTGCAGGGAGAAAGACATCGCATTTATGGTAAAATCTCTCCTCTCCTGATCCTCTCTCAGCGTCCCGTCCTCCACAATAGGCTTTCTGGAATCTGCCCTATATGACTCCTTACGGGCACCCACGAACTCCACTTCCAGCCCTTTCGACTTGATCATAGCCGTACCGAAACGTTTAAAAACACTTACCCTGCATCTCAGCCTTTTCGCCACAGCCTCGGCCAAAGCGATACCGCTCCCCTCCACCACTACATCGATATCATTACAGGGTCTCCCCAGGATACAGTCCCTCACATATCCTCCGATCACGAATGCCCTCACACCCAGAGCTTCTGCCTCCTGTGAGATGGTATCAAAAATTCTGTGTTTTAAAAATCTGCTGTAATTCTCCACGCTGCCCATAATTATTTTATCTCTGTCATATCTGAAATGGCCTCATACTCACTGCTCCCATCTCTCCTCCGGTAACCGCAGAGCGAGACCCCATTTGTAAACAATATATATTTGACATTCAGACTTCTGTTGTATCTGATCCCCTGCTCTATCACCTCTCTGTCTATCTCCACACTTGGAGCTTTGCACTCTACCAGAAGCTTTATCTCCCTATTCTTGTCAAACACCACTATATCAGCCCTGTACTGAAGTCCGTTATATTTGAACGAGTACTCCGACATCATCAGATTAAGTGAGAATCCGAGCCTGACATTAAGCCATACTATCATCTTCTGCCTCACCTCCTCCTCGGGGGTCATTGCCACCTCTTTCCTCCTCAACGGGTCATATATGGTCTGCCTCATACTCAAGTCCAAAATTTATATTCATCAAATATAAGAATAATTTGTAAATTTGTCCTATGGCAAAACAAAAAGCACCGGACACACTCGAACAGTTCAAGTCGATCAAGAGCCGTATACTTGGCGGCACCTTCTCCCCATTCTACCTCCTTATGGGGGAGGAGCCCTATTACGTGGACAAGGTGCTTGAGCTCATCACAGAGCAGGCCCTTGAACCTTTTGAGAGGGATTTCAACCAATACACCCTCTACGCTACAGACACCACCCCCCGCGAGATCACCGACATCTGCAGCCGCTTCCCTATGATGGCCCAGAGACAGCTGGTCATCGTGAAAGAGGCACAGTCGCTGAAAAAAACCGAGGAGTTAATCCCTTACCTCGAAAACCCGGTGGCCACCACAGTCCTGGTCCTCTGCTTCAATGGGAAAAATGCCGATAAGAGGACCTCATTCTACAAAACTGCGACCAAATACGGCTGCATCTTCGAATCTGCCAAGCTTGCAGAGGAGGGTGTCCCCAAATGGATAGAGCAATACCTCAAATCGTTCGGCAAAAGTATCGACGGCGATGCCGCAATGCTGATAGCTGAGTGCGCCGGGAACGACCTCCGGAAGATAGTTCTGGAGGTGGACAAACTGATAAAGTCTCTCCCGGAAAAGAGTGTGAATATCACCGCAGCAGATGTGGAGAAGATCATCGGGATCAGCAGGGAGTTCAACATCACCGAACTCACCAATGCCATAGCCTACGGCAATGCCGCCAAGGCGTTCAAGATAGCATACTACTTCGGAGAGTCTCCAAAACAATACCCCCTCCCCAAAACTTTGGGATTCCTCTTTTTCTTTTTCTGGAAACTTGAGCAGATCCACGCATACACATTGCAGTCAACCAGACCATCCCTCCAGGAGGCTGCATCGCAGGCAGGGCTCTACTACCGCACCGCCACCTCCTATATTGCGGCAGCGCAGAGATACCCCCTCCGCAAGACTATGAGGATCATCTCCTCTCTGAAAGAGTGCGATATGAAAAGCAAAAGCAACTCCAGAGGCTCCGCCACAGAGGGGGAGCTGCTCATAGAGTTGCTCGGTAAAATATTCTGATACCCTTTTAGATACCTGTCACTACCCTCTTCACTCTGGCTGGAACAGAGGTGTAGATCTCGTATGGAATGGTATCCAGGATGGCTGCCAGATCATTTGCTGTAGGGTTATCACCAAAGATAGTAACGGTATCACCCACTTTGGCATCGATACCTGTAATATCGATCATACACATATCCATACATACATTTCCGATAGTGGGGCACAAGTGTCCGTTTACCTCAAACGATGCCGCTCCACGGCTGAGGTGTCTGTTGATACCATCAGCATACCCTACAGGGATGGTAGCGATAGTCTTCCCATCAGGGCCGAGTTTGCCGTGACGGCCGTAACCGACAGTACCGTCATTGGGTCCGAGGGTCTTGATCTGCACTATAGGGCATCTGTAGAATGCGGATGGCTTCATGTTCTTGTCATCTACATAGCTGATGCCATAGATACCGATACCAAGACGGGCCATATCATACTGGTATTGGGGATATTTTTCTGCAAATCTCTCGATACCGGCAGAGTTGAATGCGTGTCTCATCGGCTTGTAAGGGATAGCTGAGAGGACATCATTTGTAAGTCTGTCGAAGAGTGACAGCTGACCAAGTGTAAACTCATCGTGTTCGGGGCTGTCAGCACCTGCCAAGTGTGTGTAGAACGATTTTGCCTCCACTTCGGGATGTGCGTTGAGGAAATCCTTAAGTGCAGGGAGCTCGTTCTCCATAAAGCCGAGACGGTGCATACCTGTGTCGAATTTTACGTGTACAGGGTATTTGCTTATACCCTGGCTCTTGAGAACTTCTGAAAATTTCTGAAGAGAGGCCACATTTGGCATACCAGGCTCCAGACTGTATTCGATAACTTCAGGATACATCTCTGTACCTGCTGTGAGGATAAGGATAGGGAGTTTGATCCCACCCTGACGAAGTTCAATACCCTCCTTTACTGTAGCCACTGCGATATAATCTGCTCCGGCATCCTCCATTGCTTTGGCAAAAGGGACTGCACCGTGACCATAGGCATTGGCCTTGATAAGGATTAGAAGTTTGGTTTCAGGACGAAGTTTTGACCTGAAATAGCGATAGTTGTGAAGTACGTTTGGGATATGAATCTCAAGCTGAGCGTGTGGTACCATATCTATTTAAGTTTTTTGTATTTAAATCGTTTAGGCTCGACATTGCCAAGTCTCATTTTCTTGTTTTCTTCATATTCAGAGTATGTGCCTTCGAAGAAGTACACATTTGAATCACCCTCGAAAGCGAGGATATGGGTAGCGATTCTATCGAGGAACCACCTGTCGTGCGAGATAACCACTGCACAGCCGGCGAAGTTCTCGAGACCCTCCTCCAGCGCACGGATGGTATTCACATCCACATCGTTGGTAGGCTCGTCGAGAAGAAGGACATTGGCCTCCTCTTTAAGTGTGAGGGCGAGGTGAAGTCTGTTCCTCTCACCACCACTGAGGATACCGCAAAGCTTCTCCTGGTCAGCGCCGGAAAAATTGAATCTCGACACATAAGCCCTCGCATTGACCTCCTTGTTTCCAAGTTTGACGAAATCTGAGTTGTCGGCGATGGTCTCATAGACGGTCTTATCTGGATCTATCTGTCTGTGCTGCTGGTCTACATAGGCGATCTTCACAGTTTCACCTACTGTAAAGTCTCCACTGTCAGGCTTCTCCAGCCCCATAATCAGACGGAACAGGGTAGTTTTACCTGCACCATTGGGACCTATGACACCTACGATACCTGCAGGTGGAAGTTTGAATGTAAGGTTCTCATACAGAAGTTTGTCACCATACCCTTTGGAAACACCATTGGCCTCGATGACTCTGGTACCGAGTCTGGGACCATTGGGGATGAAAATCTCCAGTTTCTCCTCTTTCTGCTTCCTGTCTTCATTAAGCATCTTCTCATATGCACCCAATCTGGCCTTTGATTTGGCGTGACGGGCTTTCGGAGCCATACGGACCCACTCAAGCTCCCTCTCGAGGGTCTTGCGGCGCTTGCTCTCCTGCTTCTCCTCCATAGCGAGACGGGTGCTCTTCTGATCGAGCCAAGATGAGTAATTTCCTTTCCAGGGGATACCCTCTCCACGGTCAAGTTCCAGGATCCATCCCGCAACATTGTCCAAGAAATATCTGTCGTGAGTAACTGCGATAACTGTACCTTTGTACTGTCTGAGGTGCTCCTCAAGCCACTGGATACTCTCTGTATCGAGGTGGTTGGTAGGCTCGTCAAGGAGCAGCACATCGGGTTCTTTCAGAAGGAGGCGGCACAGGGCCACACGGCGTCTCTCACCACCACTGAGGTTCTTCACCAAAGCGTCTGGCTCGGGACACATAAGTGCATCCATTGCCCTTTCAAGCTTAGAGTCTATATCCCACCCCCCAAGCTGCTCTATCTTCTCGGTAAGGACTCCCTGCCTCTCGATGAGCTTGTTCATCTCATCGTCACCCATCGGCTCACAGAACTTCATATTTATCTCCTCATACTCCTTCAGGACATCCATCACCTCCTGTACACCTTCACTGACTATCTCTTTGACGGTCTTGGTGTCGTCCAGCTGAGGCTCCTGTTCCAGATAGCCTACACTGTAACCTGGAGCCCAAACCACTTCTCCCTGATATGATTTCTCTATGCCTGCGATAATCTTCATCAGGGTAGATTTACCGGATCCGTTCAGACCTATGATACCGATCTTGGCTCCATAGAAGAAAGATAGATAAATATCTTTAAGGATAACTCTATTGTTGTGTGGAAGAATCTTGCCCACACCATTCATCGAGAATATGATTTTTTCGTCTGCCATGCTAAATAGTGTTTATCCTACAAAATTAGGAATTATTTTTTAACTAACGACCTCACAAGTGAGTAAACATCGGGATGATATTTTCTTAGCTGGTGCAGCATAGTCCTGGCGTTGGGGAAACCGGAGAGCAACGCCACATCCTCAAGGTCATATTTGCCGGGGGACCCCGTCACCAGATCTATCAGAAAGTCCACCCTGTAACACCTCAGCATAGAGAGGAATCTGACATTGTGGGCTGACAGGGCGTAAGAGACATATGTCCTGTTCGAACCGAGCAATTTACACAGTTCATCCAATGAAAACTCCTGATTCAGATAAAGCTTGTCCCTCTCCATCACACGCCTTATCTGCGGATAAAGTTCCTCACTAATCTTTGAATAGCGGATCCTCCTCATCACCCTCCCCTTCTTCTCTCTAATCAGCGTTCTCCACAATCCCATATACCTCCTCCCCTTTTTTCACTTTTCTGCACCACTCTCCCGGAGTACACCCGGTATGCCATTTGAAAGCGTTATTGAAAGAGGATGTATGTCTGAAACCACACCTGCTCCGCAGCTCATCCAGTGATATGGATTTGTCCTCCTTAAACATCCTTACAGCCTCATCCACCCTGCTTTTATTGACAAATTCACTGTAGCTCAAATTGAAGCTGTTGTTTATAGCTTTCGAGAGATATGACTGATTTGTACCCAACATCTTCGCCAACACCGGCAGTGTGAGATCGGGTGAAAGATAAGGTTTCTCCTTCTCGAATAATGAGAGGAGACGCTCCTTTATCCCGTATGTATCGTAAAACACCTCCGGTTCTGACAACACATAACCTATCTTTTTCTTCTGAGGAACAGTGTACATCTTACGGCTCTCCGTCAGCCACCTCTCCCCTCTGGAGAACCAGAAGAGCATCCACCCATTAAGGCAGAAAGTATACAATAACAGAAGTCTCCATCTTACGGAGGCACCTATATCCATCAGCAGAGTCGAGTATATTATGAAAAAGAGGAGCAGCTCCATAAGTGAAAAGAGAAAATAGAGATTGCTCAAAATCAGGAATGACTCTTTCCCACTTTTATGATACCTCACCCACCTGAACACATAAAACAGATAGAAGAAAAAGACAAATAGAAAGAGTGGATACTTTGCAGCACCCCACATCGCTCCACAGAAAAACATAACAACAGATGCCACATCTGCCAATATCGCTGCCGACAGGGGGATACAGAGGAGTCTGAACGGAACCAGAATAGCACCACACCTCACTATGGGGATAAGCATCACAGCCCCGCTCCAGGGGATCATCTGCATAATGGATATATCAATCCACCTTTCAAGAAGGATCTCCTCAGAAGAGAAGAGAGCTTTACCAAAAGGGATACAGACAAACAGGAACTGCAGTCCGATCAATAACGACAAGCCGAAGAGAGGTCTGAACTTCAGGGGGAGGCTACGCTTGGGATTATCTGCCCCAGAGATCAGCAGGGTGATGGACAGTATGAGGGATAAAAAAAGGAGGAGTGGCAGCATACCACTCTCTCCAGTCGACAAGAAAAGTGTGTTTTGACTCATATTTTTTAAATTTAACGTTCTTTCGACCGTCAAATTTAAAAGCAAAAACACTAAACTAACACACTAATAATCAGGCATATATAAAGATTTACCGAATTATGTAATTATTTTTCTGTTTTTTTAAGATTCTGTAATTTTTATTTTTTGATCTGGTCAAAACCCTGACCATAAACACCTCTTACACTACCCTCAGACATAAACGCATCCTTATCCTCCTCCTTCACTATTTTATACAAAAAGTTCATATCTGTCTTTTTGGCTATCACCAAAAGTATCTTGCCGTTCTGTTTTGAGAACCACCCCTGCCCATCCAGAACTGTGACACCCCTGCGAAGCTCTTTGGATATTCTATCTGCTATAGCTGCATAGTTCTTGGAGAAGATGAACATCTGGATAGACTGCTTCATACCTGAGAGGAGCAGATCAAGTGTACTCGCACAAAGTCCTGTCACAATATAACCATATATCACATTTGCAAACTTGGCCCCCACATTGAGGTCGTTTGGAAGGAACATAGATGAAGCGATGATAAAGATATCCAGATAGAGGATAATCTTACCCGGAGAGACATTTCTGTATTTGGTAATCATCAGCGCTATTATATCTGTACCGCCGGTACTTCCACCCTGGGAGAATGTAAGGGCTATACCCACACCTGAGATGGCACCACCGATGATGGCAGACATAAGTTTGCCGTTTGAGATGGCTATCTCCTGGATAAAAGTTTCCGGTATTATTTCGGGCAGGATCTTGAAGAAAAGTGATGCCATAAAGATAGCAAAGACTGTCTTGAAGCCGAACCCTTTGCCCAGCACTTTAAGGGCGATAAGGAGCAGCACGGTGTTTATCAGGAAGTATGAGTAGCTTACAGGGAAGCCTGTAGCATAGTAGATAAGGGCACCCATACCGGATACTCCACCGCCGACCATTTCGTGCGGAATAATGAAAATACTCCACCCCGCTGTATAGCATAATAGTCCCAGAGTGATAATCAGATACTCCTTAAGGACTGTCAAGATTCTTTTTGTTTTTTGTTCCATTGTATTTTTCCTCCAGCTTTTATTTGGTCAAAGCCCTGACCATATACACTTTGAACTTGTGTTACAGAGGTGAATGCTTTTTCATCTATCTCTTTTATAGTTTTCATCACCTCAGACAAACAATATTTTCTTACCACGACCAGAAGCACCTTGCTCTCAGTCTGAGAATACCACCCGGTAGCATCGAGAGCGGTGACCCCTTTATCCCTCTGGTGGACCAGAGTATCCGCTATCTCCTTATATTTTGAAGAGAATATAAGGATCTGCACTGACTGCTTGTTACCGGTAAGTAGCATATCGAGGGTATATGTAAATGAAACCATCTGAATGTAACCGTAGACAACATCCTGCAGCCCTTTGTCCGGCAAGAAGGCTATAGAGCCTATAATCATAAGGTCACACCACATAAAGACTGTGCCGGGAGAGACCTCCCTATACTTACCGATAATAAGTGCTATGATATCTGTACCGCCGGTGCTTCCACCCTGGATGAATATCATATATATACCTACACCACCTATAGCACCACCCAGAAGAGCATTTATAAACGGCTCCTGAATATCTGATGACCAGGGAACCCATTCGGGCAGCACTTTCAGAAGGATGGAAGACAAGATGATGGAATAGATGGTCTTGGCTCCAAAACCTTTACCCAAAACTATCGTACCCATAGTTACCAGAGCTGCATTTATGAGGAGGTAAGAGAACGACACAGGGATAAAACCATTGGTAGCGTACTGGATTACAGTAGCCATACCTGTCACTCCTCCACCCGAGATACCATTGGGTATCAGAAACGATGTCCAGCTCCAGCAATACAGGAAAGCACCTATCGAGATAAGGAGGTACTCCTTGATAAATTTGAGTTTTTCGTTTTTCACCTTAGCAAACTATGTTGATGATTTTTGAAGGTACTACTATAACTTTCTTCACCGATCCGCCTGCCAGATATTTGGCTGTATTCCCATCGGCGAGAACTGCTGCCTCCACCTCTTTCGGAGACAGTGACTTCGACAAGGTAAGTTTAAATCTCATCTTGCCGTTAAATGAGACAGGATAATCGAATGTATCCTCTACTGTGTACCCCTCCACATATTTTGGGAAGGATGCAAAAGTGACACTCTCCTGATGTCCGAGAGCCTCCCACAGCTCTTCACTGATATGTGGTGCAAATGGTGACAGAAGGATTACAATCTGCTCCAGAACCTCTTTTGAGCAGCATTTCAGTTCTGAGAGCTCATTGATGGCGATCATAAAGGCACTCACAGAGGTATTGAATGAGAAGGCCTCAATGTCTGTCTGCACTTTCTTTATGAGTTTATGAAGCACTTTCATCTCAGCAGGTGTCCCTTTCTGATCTTTCACAAGATACTCATCTCCTTTAAAATAGAGTCTCCACAGTTTTCTGAGGAACCTGTGTACACCGTCAATACCTTTAGTATCCCACGGTTTTGACTGCTCAAGGGGACCAAGGAACATCTCATACATCCTGAGTGTATCTGCACCGTAATCGTTACATACGTTGTCGGGGTTCACCACATTGAACATAGACTTGCTCATCTTCTCCACTGCCCACCCGCAGATATACTCTCCATCTTCGAGGATAAACTCAGCATTTGCGAAGTCGGGCATCCAGTTCCTGAATGCCTCCATATCGAGTCTGTCGTGATCCACAATATTTACATCGACGTGGATCTCGGTAGTGTCATACTGGTCTTTCAGACCATAAGAGACAAATGTATTTGTGTTCTTGATTCTGTATACGAAATTTGAGCGACCCTGGATCATACCCTGATTGATCAGTTTTTTGAAAGGCTCCTTCTCACACACATAACCCAAATCATAGAGGAATTTGTTCCAGAAGCGCGAGTAGATCAAGTGGCCGGTAGCGTGCTCAGTACCACCGATATACAGGTCGACATTTCTCCAGTACTCATCAGCCTCCTTACTTACAAGGGCCTCCGAATTATGGGGATCCATATATCTCAGATAGTAAGCGCTGCTCCCTGCAAAGCCGGGCATAGTGCTCATCTCGATAGGGAATCCGTCGTATTTCCAATCTTTGGCGCGTGCCAATGGTGGCTCTCCTGCCTCTGTAGGGAGGAATTTGTCTACCTGAGGAAGTTCCAATGGAAGTTCTGACTCAGGCATAGGGGTAGCTACACCATCCTGGAAATATACAGGGAACGGCTCGCCCCAGTATCTCTGTCTTGAGAAGATAGCATCCCTGAGTCTGTAGTTAACCTTTCTTTTACCGATACCCATCTCCTCCACTCTGTCGATCGCTGCAGGTATGGCCTCCGCTACAGTCATACCGTTAAGGAAACCTGAGTTGCACATAAATCCCTCTTTGGCATCAAAGCTCTCTTCCGATATATCACACCCCTCGATAAGTGGAACAATAGGGAGATCAAAATGCTTCGCAAATGCGTAGTCACGGCTATCGTGCGCAGGTACAGCCATAATGGCACCTGTACCATATCCTGCAAGTACATATTCAGATATCCATACCGGAACTTTCTCTCCGGTAAGTGGATTTATACCGTAAGAACCCGAAAAGACACCGGTCACCTTCTTGGTCTCTGCCATCCTTTCACGTTCTGTCTTCTTCTTAGCCTTCTGGAGATACTCCTCCACTGCACCTTTCTGCTCAGGTGTGGTAAGGAGTTCCACCCACTCACTCTCAGGGGCAAGAACCATAAATGTCACGCCGAAAACTGTGTCTGCACGTGTAGTAAAGATGGTAACATCATACTCTTGGGTACCATTTGAAACTTTGAATATCATCTCTGCACCCTGGGACTTGCCTATCCAGTTACGCTGCATCTCCTTCAGAGAATCGGTCCAGTCAAGCTCTTCCAGATCTGAAAGAAGTCTCTCTGCGTATGCTGAGACCCTCAACTGCCACTGTTTCATCTTCTTCTGCTCTACAGGGTGGCCACCTCTGACAGAGAATCCCTCTTTCACCTCATCATTTGCAAGTACAGTACCCAGAGCAGGACACCAGTTTACAGATGTCTCACCCTGATATGCAATACGGTATTTCATAAGGATATCGCTCTGGACCTTCTTATCGAAAGATCTCCACTGGTCAGCAGTGAATACCTCCACGTCACCGCAGGCAGCATCTACATTTGCATTGCCCTCAGTCTCAAACTTGGCGACCAAAGAGTCGATAGGCTCTGCTTTCTGGGTCTGTTTGTTATACCAGTGGCCGAACATCTTGAGAAATGCCCACTGGGTCCATTTGTAGTATTCGGGATCACAGGTCCTCACCTCTCTCGACCAGTCATAAGAGAAGCCGATTCTGTCCATCTGCTCCCTATATCTGGCTATATTCTTCTCTGTAGTAGTAGCGGGGTGCTGTCCTGTCTGGATAGCATACTGTTCGGCAGGTAGTCCGAAAGCATCATACCCCATAGGGTGAAGGACATTAAAGCCCTGAAGTCTTTTGAATCTGCTATATATATCGCTGGCTATGTAACCTAGAGGGTGACCGACGTGCAAACCGGCACCTGACGGATATGGGAACATATCCAATACATAGTATTTGGGTTTGGATGGATCGATATTTACCTGATAAGTTTTATTCTTGGCCCAATAGGCTTGCCATTTCTTTTCAATGTCGAGAAAATTGTATTCCATAGTAGTTCTATTCTATCTCGGCAAAGTTATGAAAAAAGAGAATATTCTATCTCTTTTTAAGCCTAAATTCTATCGGCAATGAGTATTTCACCCTCACTTTTTCACCGTTCTTGGTGGCAGGTCTCCATTTGGGTGATGATGACACCACCCTTACGGCCTCTCTATCAAGATCATCATCGACACCTCTGACCACTTTTACACCTGTCACTGAGCCGTCTGTCTCCACCACAAATTCCACAGTCACTATACCCTGAACTCCCATTATAACCGCTTCCTGGGGGTATTTTAGATAGACATATACCCACTTCTCGAGGAAGTGCCTTTCATCACCTTTAAAAAACTCAGGAGCCTTGTCCACCTCATATGGAGAATAGATAACTTTACCCTCCACCTCCTGGGTCCGGACAGGGGCCTCCACTTTATAGTCCATAGCTGCCACATCCATCACCAGGCTATAGACATACTCACATACACCCTCCATCAAACCATAGTCGAGAGACTCAGCATTGTCTCTAAGGGTATATACATCGGCGTGATGGCCTGTAGTAAAAAGGACAGAGGGTATATTCTGCTCATAGAAAGCCAGATAATCTGATGATGGGACCCTCCCTACACCCATCACAGGGCGCATAAATGAGAGTTTGTTTGACACTCTGTTCACTGAGTTGGTTATATCCTTGATGGGAACCCCTGTGTAGTATGTAAACATATTGCCTGGACCACTTCGTCCCACCATATTAAGATCCACCATCATAGAGATATCATCCTTATGGCCGAATGATCTGTTTACAAAATACCAGGAGCCAGCCATCCCCTTCTCCTTGGCACCGAAACCCACAAACACTACAGAACGTCTGAACATAAACGAAGATGATGATATCTTCTTCGCCAGCTCTATCAGACAGGCAACACCTGAAGCATTGGCATCAGCCCCGGGATATATCTGATTTACCTCCTTTCCATCGACAGTGAGGATGTGGGTCCCGATATTGTCCAGATTGGCACCTATAACCACATACTCATTCTTAAGTTCGGGATCGTACCCCTCCACTATACCGACTATATTTCTCGATTTGAGGGAATCGCCGCTCTCCACGATATAAAAATCCTGCCCCTCTTCACCGGAAAGCATCTCCACTCCGCACCTCTTCAGTTCCTGATAGAGGTACTTGGCAGCCAATTTTTCACCTTCGCTTCCCGCCTTTCGTCCCATCAGAGGATCAGATGTCAAATATTCCACGTGTTTCACCAGATTCCTCTCCACTGCATCTGTCTGTCCAAAAACAGGGGACGCAAACAGCAGAGAGAGAGCCCCGACCATATATCCCAAAAATCGCATAGTTCTTATCTTTTGTCTTACACAAAAAGGCCTCACAAAAATGAGGCCCTTTTTAATATATCACCTGAAAATCTTATTTCTTGTAGAAAGGAGTCTTTACCACTTTGGCTTTAAGAAGTCTCCCTCTTACATTTATATAAATCTCAGAATCCACTTTGTTATAAGGGGTAGCCACATAAGCCATACCTACTGGCTTTTTCATAGATGGAGACATAGTACCTGAGGTAACCTGTCCTATCTCATTGCCTTCTGCATCACAAACAGGGTATCCGTGACGGGGAACGCCTTTATCTACCAGTTCGAAACCTACCAATTTACGTTTCAGACCCTCTGCTTTCTGTGCCAGAAGATACTCTTTGTCGATAAAATCACCTTTAACATCGTTAAATTTGGTAGCCCAGCCGAGACCAGCCTCAAGTGGAGAGGTGGTGTCGTCAATATCATTACCATACAGACAGAAGCCCATCTCCAGACGGAGGGTATCACGCGCACCGAGGCCGATAGGTCTGATTCCGAACTCTTCACCGGCAGCAAATACCGCCTCCCAAAGTTTGTCTGCATCTTCGTTGGCTACATACACTTCGCATCCACCAGCACCAGTATAACCTGTAGTAGAGAAAATGGCATCCTGAATACCGCCGATATTGAGCTTCTTGAAAGTGTAGTACTCCATATCGACCACATTCTGATCGCAGATCTTCTGCATAGCCTCGAGAGCCTTAGGACCCTGGATAGCCAGCTGGCAGATCTCATCGGATGCGTTATAAAGCTCTTTACCTGGTGTCAGACCGAATTTGGGTGCATACTCGCAAAGGTGCGCCCAGTCTTTGTCTGTATTGGCAGCATTCACAACCAGAAGATAGGTCTTGTCATCCACACAGTAGACAAGAAGGTCGTCCACTATACCACCCTTTCCATTAGGGAAGCAGGTATACTGAACCTTACCGGGATACAGCACAGATACGTCATTCGATGTAACATACTGAAGGAATGGGAGGGCATTTTCACCTTTAACCCAGATCTCACCCATATGGGAAACATCGAACACACCTACACCATTTCTTACGGTATTGTGCTCTTCATTAATACCTACATACTCCACAGGCATATTGTAACCTGCGAATGGGACCATTTTTGCACCAAGATCTATGTGTCTCTGTGTAAAAGCTGTTGTTTTCATATCTTATATATTTTCTTATTCGTGTAATCCTTGTTTGACATCGTATACCCATACATCATCAGGGCAATATTCAAATACCAACAGTTCATCCATTATCTTCAAAGCCTCCTGAAGGTTATTTGTAGATGCTGCTGACACCAGTTCGAAACCATTCTTGAAGCGGATAGTTCTGGGGGTATAATTGTTCTTCTCCAGGAACTGGTACATCCTCTCTGCATTGCCCTGCACCTTAAAGCTGCCAAGCACTACATAGAATCTATCTTTCAAAGCATTTTTTTCCGCCTCCATAGCTGCTATAAGAGCCAGTGAATCTGCTTTTGCCTTATTTATAGAGTCAAGCTGCCTCTGTTTTTTGGCCTGGGCCTCAATTCTCATCCTCTCAATATCTTTAGATGTGGGTTTACCTGCCAATGAGCGGAAAAAATCACAACTTGTCAACATAGTCGCTGCTATCAAAAACAACGAAAATAATCTTACTATTTTCATATTCATTCGATTTTATTTATTTCAAACAAATGTAAGAAAATTAGACATATCGGCAAAAAAAATGTATATTTACCATCAGATAAATACAATTACAGCTATGGAAGGGAAAGTAAAGCAGTTTTTTCAGAGTACCTGGAACAAAATCGTAGATATCATTTCACTCTCAGACCACGTCGATGTGATCGAAGCGAGTGACTATATAAGAAAGAACATTACCCTCAGCGGGCCAAATGCATACGTATTGGCCTGTGCCATATTTATAGCATCCATCGGTCTGAATGTAAACTCCACCGCAGTCATTATCGGGGCGATGCTCATCTCCCCTCTGATGAGTCCCATCATCGGAGTAGGATACAGCCTGGGGGTGAACGACAGCCAGTTTCTACGAAAAGCGGCAGCCAACCTCCTCTATATGGTGATAATCTCCCTTATGGTCTCCACTCTCTATTTTGTGATCTCCCCACTGGAGTTGGAGACTACCAGCGAACTCGATGCGAGGACCAATCCTACCATATATGACGTCCTCATTGCCCTGTTCGGAGGACTTGCAGGAATCATTGAGATAAGCAACAAGCAGAAAGGGACGGTATTTTCAGGGGTAGCTATTGCCACTGCCCTTATGCCACCTCTGTGCACCGCAGGATACGGCCTCGCGACCCTTCAGATGAAGTATTTCATAGGGGCATTGTACCTCTTCTTCATAAACAGTGTATTCATAGCGATGGCTGCATTCATAATGGTAAAAGCTCTAAAATATCCTGTACGCCACTTCGCAGATCCGAGAGTTCAGAGGAGGGTAAACCGTACAATATCCCTCGTAATGCTCATCCTGATCATACCAAGCGTATATTCTGCTGTAACCACCATTCAGGAGAACAGGTTCAACCAGATCGCCAAGCAGTTCATAAAGGCCAACAGGACTATGAGCAAAGCATACATTTTCGACTACAGCATATCCCACCACGAGAAGCAGCCTGTCCTTAAAATAGCATTTGCAGGTGAGACTGTAGGGGAGGCAGAGATAGAGGCATTGCTCCGCAATGGTGAAGCGATGGGGATCCCCAGAGACCAGATTGTTATCCAGCAAAGCCTCACATCCTCCAGGGAGAACACCTCTGATAAAGAGATAGTCGAGAGTATCCTCGAGAGGAACGATCAGGAGATCCGCAGACGAGAAGAACTCATCTCCAGGATGGAGAAGGAACTCAGCGAGATCAAAGGCAAGGAGCTCCCTTATGCACAGATTGCCAGAGAGATTCTGGCGCAGCACCCTGAGATAAATGGATTCTCCATCGCCCGTGGGGCTCAGGTAAATATGGAGACCTTTGATCCGCAGGAGCAGATAATCGTAATAATAACCACCGAGAACGAAATTCCGCAGGTGGAGATGGAGAAGCTCAAAGGGTGGTTGAAGGTAAGGCTGGGGTTTGACAATCTGGCACTTGCCCAAAACATAAAACACTAACGATGAGAAAAATCTGGCTATACTCCTTACTGATTCTGCTCCCTGCCCTTCTGCACGGTCAGGACACCCTCACACTCGCATTCATCGGCGATGTGATGCAGCACAAGAGGCAGCTGCAGAGTGCCAGGGTTCAAGGTGCCGACACACTCCTCTCCGAATCATACGACTACTCATCCTACTACAAATACACCGAGGAAATATTGTCCCAGGCCGATTTTGCAGTAGCGAATATGGAATTTGTATGCGGACTGCCCCCATATACAGGCTACCCGTCATTCTCTGCCCCTGCATCATTGGCGCAGGAGACTCTGGAGGGTGGGATCGACCTTTTCCTGTGTGCAAACAATCACATCTTCGACAAAGGGCAGAAGGGGTATCAGAAGACCATAGAGACCTACAAGACTTTAGGAGCTGAATACACAGGGGTCTACTCCGATCCAGATGAGATGGAGAGGACCTCTCCATATATAGCAGAAATAAAAGGGGTAAAAGTAGCTTTCATAAACTTCACCTACGGCACCAATCTCGCAGCAGGGAAAGCGATCGTCCAGAGGATGGACACCCTCTCTGTCAGCAGATCTATAGAGAGGGCCCGTGCAGACGGGGCACAGTTCATAATCGCACTTCCCCACTGGGGTGTGGAGTACTCCATACTACCGTCCCCACAGCAGAAGCACTGGGAAGAGTACCTATACTCCCGTGGGGTAAACGCCATCATCGGAACACACCCCCACGTAGTGCAGCCGATAAATGTCATCCGTTCAGCCGAAGGGGAGATCGAGCACGTCACAGCCTACTCGTTGGGAAACTATATTTCCAATATGAGTGCAAAAAATACACAGATAGGTTTTATATTTGTACTGAAATTGGTTAAAGAGGGGGAGAAATGCCGGATAGTTTCAGGTGAGCCCATCTGGCTATGGTGCTCCAGAGGTGGAAGATTTGAGAAGAACTACACCACCTTTCCGGTGGCAGACTTTTTGGACAAGCCCGACCTCTTCCCTATAAAATATGAATATGACAATATGGTAGAGACCTATCATAGATTGAGAGAAAATATCCCATATGGCAAATAAAGAGAGAAAAATCACCCTTGAAGAGATAGATCCTATGGAGATCTACGGTGTAAACAACAGAATCCTGGACAGAATCAAAAGATACTTCCCCAAACTGAAAATAGTGGCGAGGGGTTCAGAAATATACCTCGAGGGGCCGGAGAAGGATATCAAACTTTTTGAGGAGAGGCTCGGCACCTTGATAGAGATACGCCTCAGGAAGAGAAATCTGAATGAAGATGATGTAGACAGGCTTTTTGACTACGAGAATTTCCCCGAGGTAGATCATCAGGATATCACTATGCCAGAGGATACATATAATATAGTATATGGCAATGACGGCAAAGTGGTCAAAGCCCGCACCAAGAATCAGAAAAGGTTGGTGGACGAATACTATCAGAACGATCTCCTTTTCGCACTAGGCCCGGCAGGTACCGGAAAGACATACACCGCCATCGCACTGGCTGTCAGAGCTCTCAAAAACAAAGAGGTAAAGAAGCTCATACTTACCAGACCTGCAGTGGAAGCTGGTGAAAGGCTGGGATTCCTCCCCGGAGATATGAAAGACAAACTAGACCCATATCTTCAGCCGTTATATGATGCACTGAGGGATATGATTCACCCTAAAAAGCTACAGGCCCTTATGGAGGAGGGAATCATACAGATAGCGCCACTTGCATATATGAGGGGAAGGACATTGGACAGTGCTTTCGTAATTCTTGACGAGGCCCAAAACACATCCATCGGCCAACTGAAGATGTTCCTTACACGTATGGGGCGCGATGCCAAATTTATAGTGACAGGTGATGCCTCACAGATTGACCTCCCCCACAAGAACGACTCCGGCCTACTACGCGGCGTGGAGCTGGTAAAGAACATTAAAGGGATAGCAGTGATAAACTTCGGCACCGAAGATATAGTCCGCCACCCACTTGTAACCAAAATAGTCAAAGCATTTGACAAAGAGGAATAAGACTCAATCACTATCAATCAACAAACCCCTCCGGATTAATCCAGAGGGGTTTATTGTATATTTAGAACAGATCTTCTACCACTTAGCACCAGCTCCACCGCCACCGAAAGATCCGCCGCCGAAGCCACCTTTGAAACCGCCACCGCCTCCGAAGGAGCCGCCACCGAAGGAGCCGCCACCGAAACCTCCGCTACTGCGTGGAGTAGTGATGATGGTAGGTCCACCACTTGTTCTGGAACCGCTGCTGCCACTACCCTTTCCTCTTTTGCTCAAGAAATAGAGGACAAGGCAGAACACTACAATGACAATAACTGCAGCGCCAAGTCCACCCTCACCGGACTCTTCATACTCTTGAGCAGAATACTCACCTGCTATAATCGGGAGGATAATATCAACAGCAGCTTTTACACCACCATAAATATCCCCTTGCTGGAAATGGGGAACCATCTCCCTATTGACAATCATAGAGGCAGTTGCATCTGGCAATGCACCCTCCAGGCCATATCCTACAGCGATGAATACTTCACCGTATGAGTCCTCAGTCTTGGGTTTGACAAGGATTACAATACCATTATTGAATTTGGCATCGCCTATACCCCAGCTCTCACCAAGTTTATATGCAAACTCCGAAGCATCCATCCCACCCATATCCAATACAGTCACCACTACAACCCTATTGGTAGTGGTATCCGCTAATGCTATGAGACGATCGTTCAGTTCACCCCTCTGACTTGAGCTAAAGAGTCCCGCCAGGTCATGAACTGCATCCTCTGTCAATGGCTTGGATGGAATTTGAGCCTGAGCAAATATGCTCAAGCCCAATAAAACTGAAAATAGGAACCTTCTCATTAGAATACTACTTCAGGGGCACGCTCAGAACCTTCTTCTGCCTCAAAGTATGCTTTCTTGTCGAAGCCGAACATCCCTGCCAAAATATTGTTAGGGAATTTTCTGATTGTGGTGTTGTAACCTTTGGCAGTTTCATTGAATTTCTGCCTCTCCACAGTGATTCTGTTTTCAGTACCCTCCAACTGAGCCTGCAGCTGCAAGAAATTCTCGTTTGCTTTCAGATCAGGGTAGTTTTCGGTAATAGAGAGAAGTTTACCAAGAGCGCTTGAGAGTTCGCCCTGGGCTTTTTGAAATTTAGCCAACGACTCTGGTGTCAGATTCTCAGGATCTACAGTAATCTGAGTAGCTTTAGCTCTGGCACTGACAACCCCTTCGAGTGTGGAAGATTCGTGTTGGGCATAACCTTTTACTGTGTTTACAAGATTAGGGATAAGGTCAGCTCTTCTCTGATACACGTTCTCCACTTGGGACCACGCTGTTTGAACCTCCTCATCAAGTGTTACCATATTGTTGTAAACACCTTTTACCCAGAAGAACAGCACTGCCACTACGGCCAGCACTATTACCCATGTTGAAACTTTATTCTTTTTCATACTCGTATGGTTTTGGTTAAACATTCTCATCTGCAAGTGCGCTGCTTACACGTACACAACGGACAGAGGCACCGAAATCATCCTTATCCACTGCGTGTCTGGGGACAGCATTGATATTGTAATATATATATCTGTACTCACCTTTCCCTTCATCTTCACTTGCGCTCCACCACATCCCGTACTGAAGAAGATGTCTGAATCTGGTATAGTAGTCGGTCGAGTGTCCGCAAGGGATAGCGTTCCATCCGTAAGTGTTCTTCTTCTCGAATTTGGGTGAATAGGGCCACATTCTGGTCCCATTGAACTTGGCCTCTACGGTCAGATGGGATGCAAGTCCCTCCCATCCACCTGTAAAACCGACGGTGTCTCCTCCGTTTATAGCGGTGCCCAGATCCTCCCAGTCCTCTCTGGTAGGGATACTCCACCCTTCAGGGCAGACACCCTGTGGTCCGCCTCCCAGGCCGCTCCCTGTCTGGCCACCTGTAGCATCATTCCACGAATAGAGAGATCCGAAGATCTGCCTCAACACATTCTGTCTGTAGAATGCCACCCCCACCGAGTCTTCAGCAGTGCCTGCATACTCCAGATTCTCAGCCATCCAGTCCAGTTTGCCAACTTGAACATACATATACTCCTTACCGTCCCTGCTGTCCACAAACTTCAGATCAGAAGCGAGGAGACCCGAGATGGAACCATCGTGCACATCAGGGTCGATAGCCACTACAGTGGCAGCTCTGGTACTTGAATAATAGCCATCAGCCCTCGCAAAAGCTGTAACTATATATGACCCCGCCGAATCGGGTATATGAAAAGTCATCTGCTGGGTGAAGACTGTATCTTTGCCGAGCAGCTGCGATGACACCCAAAAATACTCTACATCTGCAGGCTCTGTAACTCCCGAGCAATATGTCTCGATGGTGGCCCCCACCAGACAATACTGTGGGAACTCAAACGTTACCGAACCTGTCATATACTCCTTGTCATCTTCATCCTTATCCTTATCACAGGATACAGTCAGAAGTGAGAATGTGGCGAAAAACAGAAAAAGTGGAAATAAATATGTTTTCTTCATTTTACATTTACTATTCATCTTACAAAGATGAACATTTTTTTCTAAATTTGTGCTAAAATCATGCCACCTGTACAAATATATGAAAAAGCTTATCCTCTCTATCGCAGTTATCATCACCTTTTTGACAGGCTGTCAAGAGAAAAGTAACTATTACAGGATTACCGGCTATGCCCAGGGAGGAACCTACAATGTCACCTATTGCGACTCCGACACATCCGGAAACATCGTCACAGCAGGCCCCGATTCACTGAAAAAGGCGATAGACCTCGCCCTTCTGGCCATAGACAATTCCCTGTCAGGATACAACAAGAACTCTATCCTTACCAGGGTAAACCAGAACCTGACAGACAGTGTCGATTATCTCTTCGAAGATATGTTCAGAGTCTCTTATGAGATATACCTCGAGACAGGGGGGAAGTTTGACCCTTCGGCGGCACCCCTGTTCGATATATGGGGCTTCGGATTCAAAGAGAAGGAGGCCATATCCCAAGATAAAATAGACAGCATAAAAAGGTTCGTCGGGATGGAGAAAGCTTCGGTGCAGGATGGGAGAATTATCAAGAAAGACCCCAGGTTCAAACTCAATTTCAATGCTATAGCCCAAGGGTACTCCTGCGATGTGGTAGCCTCAGTACTCGAAAAACACGGCATCTGCCACTATCTGGTCGAGGTGGGGATGGAGATCTGCTGCCGGGGACTCAACCCATCAGCAAGTGAGTGGAAAATCGGCGTAGACACTCCGGAGGATGGGAATATGGAGGCAGGAAAGAAGATCACCGAAGTGATAGCGGTCACCGATGTAGGTATCGTGACCTCCGGCAACTACCGCAAATTCTTCATCGAGGATGGAAAGAAGTATTCGCACACTATAGACCCTACACTCGGATATCCGGTAAAACACCATTTGCTGAGTGCTACTATCATAGCCCCGAATGCATCACTGGCAGATGCTTACGCCACATACTGTATGGTCATAGGGCTGGAGGGGTCCAAAGAGTTCCTCTCGTCACGTCCGGATCTCAAAGGGTACCTGATCTACCAGACTCCTGAAGGGAAGATGGAGACTTACTATACAGACAATCTGAAATATCAATTAGTAAAAGGACAATAATATGGCTGACAAAATTTCAAGAAGATCATTCCTTAAGACCGGTGCCATCGCCGCCGGTGCATTAGGTATAGGTTTCTACTCTGGGACCAGAGTTCGATCAAACAACCCATTTGACACCATCATCAAGAACGGCACCGTCTATACAGGTGACGGCAAAGCTCCCATCATCGGAGATGTAGGTATCAAAAACGGCAAGATCGCCGCTATCGGCAACCTCGGCACCTATGCTGACAATATCGTGGATGTACACGGTCTCGCTGTCTCTCCGGGCTTCATCGACATCCACACCCACACAGATACAAATCTTCTACAGGCCCCCAAAGGGGACAGCCGTATTTTCCAGGGTGTGACCACAGACATAGGTGGAAACTGCGGAGATTCACCATTCCCCTATTCTGACGAATATTTCAGGACCAAAGAGGGGACACTCCGCTACGGATACCCTTACTGGCAAGACATAGACGGCTTCTATGACGCCCTCCGCAAGAACAGGATAGGTATCAACTACGGCTCATATACAGGTCAAGGACAGCTCCGCTCTGCTGTAGTCGGAGACAACGCAGTGGCTGCGACAGCTGCACAGCTCGACAAGATGAAAGGGATCCTGGCAGATGAGATGGATGCAGGGAGCATCGGTCTGTCGTGCGGTCTTGAATATGCACCGGGCTCATACGCTACAGACGAGGAGCTGGTAGAACTCTGTAAAGTGGTGGCAGCCAAAGATGGTCTTTTCGCCATCCATATGCGCAACGAAGATGACCGAGTGGAACAATCGATCAAAGAGGCCATCGCTATCGCACGCAAATCGGGTGTACGCCTCCAGATCTCCCATCTTAAGGCACAGAACGCAAATAACTGGCACAAAGGCCCTGCGATGCTGAAACTAATCGAAGAGGCACGTGCTGAGGGTATCGATGTGGCATTTGACCGCTACCCTTATATCGCATTCTCTACAGGTCTGAACTCATTTATCCCCCTTACTGACCGTCAGGGATCCAACGAGGAGGTCCTTGCCCGTCTTATCGACGAGAAGAAAGCTGCAGAGATCGGAAAATATGCAGAATCACGCTTCAAGAGACTCGGTGGTCCCCAAAACGTAGTGGTAGTTGGCTTCCAGCTCCCTGAGAACAAGAAGTTCATCGGCAAAAATCTCGTGGAGTGCTGCGAGATGACAGGTATGGAGCCTTGGCCATTTGTCCGCAAAATGCTCATCGACGAAAAACTGTACCCCGATATCATCGGCTTCGCAATGCACGAGGACAATGTAAGACTCTTCCTGTCCCATCCTCTCGGCATGCCGGCTTCAGACGGCAGTGTATACTCACCTGAGGGTCCTCTTGGCGAAACAATGCCTCACCCACGCTCATATGGTTCGTTCACACGCTTCTTCGGCAAATATGTAAGGGAAGACAAGATATGTGACCTCTCTACAGCAGTTCACAAAGCCACAGCACTCCCTGCATCGAGACTTCACCTTAAAGACAGAGGTCTCCTTGTTCCAAACTACGCTGCAGACATCGTGGTATTCAACCCTGAAACCATCATCGACCTCTCAAGTTTCGTAGAACCTCACAAATTCAATGCAGGCATCGAACAGGTATTCGTAAATGGCGTATGGACCATCCGCGACGGCAAACACACAGGAGAACTTGCCGGCCAATTGATCTAAATACATACGACAAAAAAGAGTTCCCGCGACCGATTTTAACGAATTTCAGTCGCGGGAACTTTTTTATTTACAAGTGTGTCTGTTATAGACCCAATTTCTTGAAGAAGTCGTTTCCTTTATCGTCCACGAGGATGAATGCAGGGAAGTCAACTACATTGATCTTCCAGATAGCCTCCATACCAAGTTCAGGATACTCTACGCACTCAATGCTCTTGATATTGTTCTGAGCAAGGATAGCAGCAGGACCACCGATAGAGCCAAGATAGAATCCGCCATATTTATGACAAGCATCTGTTACCTGCTGGCTTCTGTTACCTTTAGCAAGCATAATCATACTGCCACCGTGGCTCTGGAACAGATCTACGTATGAGTCCATACGGCCTGCAGTTGTAGGACCCATTGATCCGCAAGGCATTCCTTCTGGTGTCTTGGCAGGACCGGCATAGTAGATAGGATGATCTTTCAGGTATTGTGGCATCTCTTCGCCTCTGTCCAGACGCTCTTTGATCTTGGCGTGAGCGATATCGCGACCTACGATGATAGTACCGTTAAGGCTCAGACGGGTAGATACCGGATATTTTGAAAGCTCTTTAAGGATCTCAGACATAGGCTGGTCAAGATTGATCTTGACAGCTTCACCTTCACCTGCATTGCGAAGCTCTTCAGGGATCAGGCGTGATGGATTGTCGTCAAGTTTCTCGATCCAGATACCATCTTTATTGATCTTGGTCTTGATGTTACGGTCAGCTGAACAGCTTACACCCATACCTACAGGGCAGCTTGCACCGTGGCGAGGAAGACGGATGATGCGTACATCGTGAGCAAAGTATTTGCCACCGAACTGCGCACCCAAACCGATCTTGTAAGCCTCCTCAAGTACAAGTTTCTCAAGCTCGATATCGCGGAATGCACGACCGGTCTCATCACCTGTAGTAGGAAGATTGTCGTAGTATTTGCAAGAAGCCAATTTGACGGTCAGAAGGTTTCTCTCTGCAGATGTACCACCGATTACGAAAGCGATGTGGTAAGGGGGACAAGCAGCTGTACCAAGGGTTTTCATCTTCCCTACAAGGAATGGTACAAGTGTCTGAGGGTTAAGGATAGCTTTGGTCTCCTGATACAGATAAGTCTTGTTTGCAGAGCCGCCACCTTTGGTTACACACAGGAAGTGGTACTCGTTACCCTCACAAGATTCGATGTCGATTTGTGCTGGGAGGTTACATTTGGTATTGACCTCATCATACATATTTAGAGGTGCATTTTGCGAGTAGCGGAGGTTCTCCTCAGTGTATGTTTTATAAACACCCAATGAAAGTGCCTCTTCGTCGCAGTAGCCGGTCCACACCTGCTGACCTTTTTCACCGTGGATGATAGCAGTACCTGTATCCTGACAGAAAGGGAGTTTCCCTTTGCAAGCCACTTCGGCATTGCGGAGGAAGGTAAGAGCTACATATTTGTCGTTCTCAGATGCCTCAGGATCGTTAAGAACTTTAGCGACCATTTCATTGTGCTCAGGGCGCAGCATAAATGACACATCACGGAAAGCGGTGTTGGCCATAACTGTAAGACCCTCTTGGGCAACTTTCAGAATCTCGTGTCCCTCAAATTCAGATGTGCTTACATATTGCTCTGAACCAGGGATTTTGTAGTATTCAGTCTTGTCTTCGCCAAGCTGAAACATAGGTGCATATTTAAAACTCATATCTGAATGTATTTAATATATATGTTTGTATTCTTAATCTCACAAAGGTAGTAATTATTTCCCATCTTCTCCACCCCCCATCAGGAAGGTCTTCATAAATGCATTGAGATCTCCGTCGAGGACCCCCTGGGTGTCGGAGGTCTCATAGCCGGTGCGGAGATCCTTCACCATCTTATATGGATGTAGGACATAGCTTCTGATCTGTGACCCCCACTCGATTTTTTTCTTTTGACCCTCAAGTTCAGCCTGCTTCTCCTGTCTCTTCTTCAGTTCCAGATCATAAAGATGTGACTTAAGAATCCTGAGGGCATTCTGTCTGTTGTCCAGCTGCGAACGTGTCTCTGTATTCTCCACCACGATACCTGTGGGGATATGCCTTACCCTCACACCTGTCTCCACTTTGTTTACATTCTGTCCTCCCGCTCCAGATGAACGGTAGGTATCCCACTCCAGGTCTGCAGGATTGATCTCTATCTCTATCGTGTCATCCACCAGAGGATATACAAATACAGAGGAGAATGTGGTCTGTCTCTTTCCCTGGGCATTGAAAGGAGAGATTCTGACCAGTCTATGGACTCCACTCTCAGCCTTCAGATATCCGAAAGCGAACTCACCATCAAACTCCATAGTGACAGACTTTATCCCGGCCTCATCACCCTCTATCACATCGGCCACTCGTACCTTATAGCCATTCCTCTCACCCCATCTCATATACATCCTCATCAGCATCGATGACCAGTCATTCGACTCTGTTCCACCTGCTCCTGAATTGATTTTGAGGATGGCACCCAGATTATCCCCCTCCTCTCCAAGCATATTTCTGGCCTCCAGATCCTCCACCTTAGAGAGGAGAATTTCGAACTGCTGATCCACATCACCCTCCACACTCGGATCATCCTTGGCAAAATCGATAAGGACCTCCAGATCCGAATAGAGTGATGTCACCTCATCAAATGATGTTACCCAATATTTGACTCCAGAGAGCTCCTTCAGGAATTTTTCCGCCGCTTTCGGATCGTCCCAAAAGCCCGCTGCTGTAGTTTTAGCCTGTGCATCTTCCACTTCGATCCTCTTCGAATCGACGTCAAAGACACCTCCCCAGCGTATCAATACGCTGATGCAAATCTTTTACTTGCTCTAATGTTATCATACCTTGCTATCTATCTTAGGCTTCGGACATAGGGACCCACTTCTTCGTATGAATATCCCCTGCCCAAAGCGAATTTTATCGTTTTTATCCGTCTTTTCTCCACATCCTCCTCTTTAGAGAGGGAGCTCCATTTTCTCAGTACCACCTCCTGCATCCTATCCCGGGCTCCCCCCCGGTCCACCTCCTCCAGCGCCTGAGCTATAATTTCAGAACCGATACCCTTTCCCTTCAATGCAAACTCTATCTTTCTGGGGCCCCACCCCGCAAGTGATGACTTGTCCCTGGCATAAGCGGCTGCATACCTGCCGTCATCGAGATAACGCTCCCGCTTGAGTGACTCAACAATCTCCTCTACAGCCCCTTCGGGCAATGAGAACTTGAGTAATCTCTCCCTTATATCTGCGGAGCAATACTCCCTTCGGGAACATATAGCCTCCATCTTGGCCAATGCCATCTTCTTCTGGTCTATCTCCACCTTCATACCCTAAAAATAATATCCGATATTGAGAAACGCACCCATCTTCTTCGTATGGCTGGCCCAGTGGAGATCCAATGACACAGGGCCTATAGCACTCTGATAACCGGACTGCACTCCGAATCCCCACACATTGTCCGTATAGTCCGGATGAAAAAAATGTTTCAGCTCATTTGCATCGTGAAGATAGTTCGACATCGCTGTGAGGTAGAATTTGTCAAACACCTCCCACCTGAAATCGAGTCGCAGTATCACCACATTGTTATATACATACTCCACCTTATTTATCCCCACAAAAGGGAGCTCCTGCTCGAAATGTCTCCCCTGCATCTGTCCGCCACCTATAAAGTTAGCAAAATAGTCGTAGATGGGACGGTCATCGTGATAGTAAGCATCCTTCGCGAAGACCATACCGGCATAAGCTTGTGGCATCAGATTGAATCTCCTCCCGATGGGAATATACGAGACCAGACTTCCGTAAGCCTGGCCCAGTTTTAGTTTCTTTGGCTGGTCGAAATCCACCACACTGTTTCCAAACTGGTAGAAATTCCACACTCCGTGGAGGTTCAGATCCACACCTCTATTGGGAAAGATATCCCTGTCTCTGGTATCATAATCGAAGTATACAAATGCCCCCAGGGTATTTACAGGGGCAAATGCCACCTGCCCCACGTCTGTCAGCGAGAGATATTTCGGGGTCCTGTACATCTGGAAATCAAGGCCGCCTCCTGCACCTATATTCTTCGAATAGAATTGCGAGATAAATACCTTGACATCCTGTCTGTTGCTTCTTATGTTTACGAATTGGTTACCGTTCTCATTGATATCGATATCGTTCTCTTTAAAGTAGTACTCCACATTGATATTGGGCCACACTCCTGCAGCATAAGATGCTGACACCTTCACCCAGGGGTTATAACTCAGTTTGGTAGAGAGGCTGGCCTTGAATCCCCTAAGCCTGTGCTCGTTCATAGCAAATCTGAATCCCAGTGCTGCTGTCTCGTATGAATCAAATCGGAAACCGAGTTTGAAACTGTTAGGCTCATTCAGTTTGAAGACAAATTCGAGCTGATAACCTGTATCATCTCCCTCCATCTTCCTGACGTAGTATGTAATATTTGAAAATGCCTTGGTCCCATAGAAGAACGATACTGCTTTGTCTATATCATTTTTGGTCATCGGAGAGGACAAATCGAGTCTCGACTTCTTCTCAAGCCAGGGGACATCCTCTACCCTGACACCATTCCACACCACCTCCGACACCTTTATCTTCTCTATAAGGAGATTGATAGCCTTCTTATTATTATATTTCTGGGTAAGGTCTGCGCCATAAGACTCCAGTTCTTTTTTCAGAGCCTCAAACTCCCCTTTTTTGGAGAGGGCCGTATTGTACCCTATCTCCATTATCTCCTGTATACTCTTCTTATCGAAGCTGAGGGTACCATATCCCCCCTCTTTAAGGTTAGGGTTAAGGTAGATATTGCACATCTTGGCGTGCTCCTGTACCTGGCTCCCTGTGACTATACCGAAAAGCTGCCCCAGAAGTCCCGGCAGGGCATTGAGCTTCTGCGCATCGGAAGAGAGCCCTCCGGAGAGGTTCACACCTATAATTATATCTGCCCCCATAGCCTTGCAGACATCCACAGGGAAATTGTTCAGCATACCTCCATCCACCAGCACCTCATCACCGATCTGCACAGGGGTAAAGACTCCCGGTATCGCCATACTCGCCCTCATCGCCATAGGGAGTGTTCCATCCCTGTGGATCTTCTGGGTACCGTCTATCGCATTGACTGACACACAGGCATACGGGATAGGGAGAGTGTCGAAGTCGATAGAATCCTGATACCCCACCGCGAGGCTGTTGAGCATATTGAAAATATTGTTTCCGTTTATATACCCTCCGGGCAATGAGTTAACGAAAGATTTCTGACCCACAAGGGTGGCCTCTTCGGGATTCTCCTCAGACATCCCCTTCGCCAATTTCTCGTTAATCTTATTCGGAATATCAAAAGGGATATCTATCAAATACTTCGAATCAAGGGTCTTGTGTTCATAAGAGGTCTCTCTTCTGTCCACCTTGTTGGACATATAGATACCCCAGTCCATATTGGATATTATGCTGTCCATCTCGGCAGAGGTGTACCCCAGTGCATACATACCACCTATTATCGACCCCATACTTGTACCGGCTATATAATCGACGGGGATCCCCACCTCCTCTATAAGCTTGATGACTCCGATATGGGCAGCCCCTTTCGCACCACCGCCAGCCAGAACAAGACCTACAGTAGGACGCTCCACACTCTCCTGTCCATACAGGGATGGAGCCAATGCTACCATTAAGGTCAATATGACAATATACTTTTTCATCACCGTAATAAAGTGTCATTTACCGGCCAACATACCGCATGCAGCCAACACATCTTCACCTCGCGAAGCACGAAGGGTGGTGATGATTCCGGCATCGTTGAGCCTTTTCTTGAACGCCTCTATGACAGGCATAGGTGATGGAGAGAGTTCTGAATCGGGGATTTTATGGAATCTGATCAGATTTATACGGCACTCCAGACCACTGAGGAGCCTGATGAGGGCATCTGCGTGCTTCTTGGTGTCGTTGATCCCGGCAAACATTATATACTCGAAGCTCACCCTACGCTGACCTGTAAAATCATATTGCTTTATAAGCTTGACAGTCTCTTCGATAGGAAATGGCTTCTGCATCGGCATCAGAGAGAGTCTCTCTGACGGAAATGGGTCGTGAAGACTCACTGCCAGATGGCATTTGCAGTCGTCCAGATAGTTTTTCAGTGTGGGGAGGACCCCTATGGTAGAGAGGGTTATCCTTTTTGGACTCCATCCGAATCCCCACTCTGCTGTAAGTATCTCTATGGTCTTCAGGACAGCGTGATAATTGTCCAGAGGCTCTCCCATCCCCATAAAGACAGCGTTAGTGAGTTTTTCGGCCTCATCTATCTCCAGAAACTGGGATAGAATTTGTCCGGCTGTCAGATGGCCGTGAAAGCCCTGACGTCCGGTCATACAGAATTTGCATCCCATCTTGCACCCCACCTGGGATGAGACGCATATGGTGGATCTGTCATCATCGGGGATCATAACGGTCTCTACCCCACGATCCCCGATCATAAACAGATATTTCTTGGTTCCGTCAGAAGAGATTATCTTTCCGGAATACTCTACCCGGCCCACTTCATACTCGGCCGAGAGCTTCTCTCTGGCACTTTTGGACAGGTTGGTCATATCATCTATACTCCTGACCCTCTTCTTATACAGCCAATCAGCTATCTGCTTGGCGGTAAAAGATGGAAGTCCGAATAGAGAGACGATATACTTCAGCTCTTCGAGATTATGTCCTAAAAGTACCTTCTTCATCAGTATTACTCTGTCACAGTTTTGATTTTCTCACGGATCTTGGCTTCGATCTCTTCTGTAAGTTCAGGATTGTCCATCAATAGCTGCTTGACAGCATCCCTGCCTTGGGCCAGCTTGGACTCACCATAACTGAACCACGATCCGCTCTTTCTGATCACTTCAAATTCTACGCCCAAATCGACGATCTCTCCGATTTTTGAGATACCCTCACCGAACACTATATCAAATTCAGCTTTACGGAATGGTGGAGCCATCTTATTCTTGACGATTTTGGCTCTGGTACGGTTACCGGTAGCCTCTTCGCCGTCTTTAAGCTGGGTCACCTTTCTCACATCGATACGTACTGACGCATAGAATTTGAGTGCATTACCACCTGTGGTGGTCTCAGGATTACCGAACATAATGCCGATCTTCTCACGAAGCTGATTGATGAAGATACAGCAGGTGTTGGTCTTGGCGATGTTTGCAGTAAGCTTTCTAAGTGCCTGGCTCATAAGTCTTGCGTGCAGACCTACTCTGGAATCGCCCATCTCACCCTCAATCTCAGCTTTAGGGGTAAGAGCCGCTACAGAGTCGATCACGATAATATCTATCGCACCGCTTCTGATAAGATTGTCAGCCACCTCGAGAGCCTGCTCGCCATTGTCCGGCTGCGAGATAAGGAGAGTATCTACATTTACACCCAGATTCTTCGCATAAGTACGGTCAAATGCGTGCTCTGCATCGATAATGGCAGCTATACCGCCATTTTTCTGAGCCTCTGCGATGGCGTGGATAGCCAATGTGGTCTTACCGCTGGACTCAGGCCCATAGATCTCAATCACCCTTCCTCTGGGATACCCTCCGATTCCCAGTGCATGATCCAATGCGATGGACCCTGTACCAATAGTGGAAACTTCCCATTCAGGCTGATCCCCCATCTTCATAATAGTCCCTTTACCAAAATCCTTTTCTATCTTAGCGATAGTCGCTTGAAGTGCTTTAAGCTTGGCTTCATTCACTTGCGCAGCCTGATTTTCTACAATTTCTTTTCCCATAACTCAATCTTTTTAATCTATGCAAAGATAGTGATATTATTGCTATCTTTGCAACTATGATTGACCGCAATACAGTACAAAAAATTTTGGATACCGCAGAGATTGTGGATGTGGTAAGCGACTTTGTCACTCTCAAGCGCAGAGGGGCCAACTATATCGCCTGCTGCCCTTTCCACAATGAGAAAACCCCATCCTTCTCCGTATCCCCTGCAAAGGGGATTTTCAAGTGTTTCGGGTGCGGCAAAGCGGGTAGCGCGGTCACATTCGTGATGGAGCACGAGCACCTCACATACAGCGAGGCACTCAAATACCTCGGAAAAAAATATGGGATAGAGGTGGTGGAGAAAGAGGAGACCGAGGAGGATACCCAGGAGCGTCTGCGGCACGAATCACTGCTGGTAGTGTCGGAGTTTGCACGGCAATTCTACACCGACACCCTCTTCCACACAGATGCAGGCAGATCGATCGGCCTCTCATATTTCAGACAGGCACGCGGTTTTTCTGACGAGACCATCAAGAAATTCGGACTCGGCTTCGCACCTGACCCCCGTAAAATGGAGGGGACCACTACCCTGGCCGCAGCTGCCCAGAAGGGGGGCTACAAGAGGGAGTTCCTCATCGGGACCGGGCTCTGCATCGAGCGCCAGGACGGATCTCTGGCAGACAAGTTCTACGACAGGGTGATGTTCCCTATCCACTCACTCAGCGGCAGGGTCATTGCCTTTGGCGGAAGGACACTTCTGACCGACAAATCTGTAGCCAAATATGTAAACTCACCCGAGACCGAGATATACCACAAAAGCGACGTCCTCTACGGCATCTACCAGGCCAAAGGGGCCATTGCGAAGCTGGGGAAATGCTATCTTGTTGAAGGCTATACCGATGTCATATCGATGCACCAGGCCGGAATAGAGAATGTGGTGGCATCTTCGGGCACCTCACTCACCCAGGGGCAGATCAGGCTGATCAAGCGCTTCACCAACAAGATCACCGTCCTGTACGACGGTGACCCTGCCGGCATAAAAGCCTCGATCCGAGGGATCGATATGCTCCTCGAAGAGGGGATGGAGGTAAAAGTGGCCCTGTTTCCTGACGGGCACGACCCCGACTCCTTCGCCAGAAGCCACTCTGCCGACCAAATAACCAAATTCCTCGAGGAGGCCCAGACAGACTTCATCGAATTCAAATACGAACTGCTGGCGAAAGACATTGCCAGAGACCCATTGCGCAAAGCGGGGCTGATAAAGGAGATAGTAAGGACCATTGCCCTTATCCCCGACAGGATCGTCAGGACCGTATATATCGAGCAGACAGCCCAAAAGCTCGATGTGAAGCAGGAGATCCTCTCTCAGGAGGTGGGCAAGGTACGGAGGGACAATATCGTATCAGGGGAGTTCGAGAAGCGACGCAGCGCCGAGAGGCAGGAGCGCCGCAGGGAACTGGAGAGTCAGCTGCCGCCGGAAGAGAGGATGGAGCCACAGGAGAGCGCACCCCGCCAGAGGGAGGCAGAGGTCCCATTTCTGGTGCCATACGAAAAGGAGATATTGTACTACCTTATTAAATTTGGGGAGCACATAATTCACTTCGAAGAGCATATGATAGTGGGGAGTGAGCAGCCTGTACAGGAGATTACCGTATCGGAGTATATCTCTGCGGAGCTCGAGAATGACGAACTCGAATTCCAGAACGGACTATATAAAAAGGTGTACGACCTTTACTTCAAATACAGGGAGAGCGAACGGGACAACGACAAGATAGTCAGAATGTTTGCAAATGGACCTGATGAGCCTGTGACTCAAGCAGTACTCGATCTCATATATCAGGAGTACACTGTAAATGTGAAAGAGTTCCAGAAGACCCTCATCCCCGAAGAGAATATGATAAGCAAATATGTCCCGAAAATCATCCTGGTCTACAAGGCAAAAGTGGCCGAATACACCTATAATCTGGTGATGGCGCAGCTGGGACAAGCTCAGAGAGAGGGGAACACCGAACTGCAAAACGAACTTATGCAGCAGATACAGCTTCTGATGATGGTCAAGAACCAATTCTCAAAAGAGCTCAATCGTCTCACCTGATGATATATTCTCTCGAGAAATAGTGCTATATTTGCCACCTCAAAAACGGAAACCAATTATATTACAACATAACGATTATGACAGAAAAGAATTACAAACGCTACCTCATCACATCGGCCCTTCCATACGCAAACGGACCGGTACACATCGGACACCTGGCAGGTGTATATGTACCTGCAGACATATATGTAAGGTATCTGCGAATGTGTGGTAGAGATGTTCTTTTTATAGGTGGATCTGACGAACACGGCGTCCCCATCACCATCAAAGCCAAACAGCAGGGATGCACACCACAGGATATCGTCGACAAATACCACACCATCATCAAAGACTCATTCGAGGAGTTCGGTATCTCTTTCGATGTATACTCACGCACCAGCTCGAAGACTCACCACAAAGTGGCTGCCGACTTCTTCAAGAAACTATACGAAGAGGGGAAATTCATCGAGAAAGAGAGTGAGCAGTACTATGACGAGGAGGCCAAACAGTTCCTTGCAGACAGATATATCGTAGGTACCTGCCCTAAATGCGGCGCTGAAGGTGCATACGGCGACCAGTGTGAAAAGTGCGGAAGTACACTCAGCCCTGACGAACTTCTGAACCCACACTCCTCACTCAGCGGCAACACCCCTGTAAAGAGAGCCACCAAACACTGGTACCTCCCACTTGACCAATACGAACCCTGGCTGAAAGAGTGGATCCTCGAGGGACACAAAGAGTGGAAAACCAATGTTTACGGCCAATGCAAATCTTGGATCGACGGCGGACTACAGCCCCGTGCAGTGAGCCGCGACCTCGACTGGGGAGTACCTGTACCTGTAGAGGGCGCAGAGGGGAAAGTACTCTATGTATGGTTTGATGCCCCTATCGGCTACATCTCCAACACCATCGAGATCCGCCCCGACGACTGGGAGATGTGGTGGAAAGATCAGGATACCAAGATGGTACACTTCATCGGAAAGGACAATATCGTATTCCACTGCATCGTATTTCCATCGATGCTGAAGGCTCACGGTGACTACATCCTTCCGGACAATGTCCCTGCAAACGAATTCCTCAACCTCGAAGGGGACAAGATATCCACTTCGCGCAACTGGGCCATCTGGCTACACGAGTACCTTCGCGACTTCGAAGGGAAACAGGATGTCCTCCGCTATGTTCTCTGTGCCAATGCACCTGAGACCAAGGACAACGACTTCACCTGGAAAGACTTCCAGACTCGCAACAACTCTGAACTGGTGGCTATCTACGGCAACTTCGTAAACCGCGCCGTGGTGCTTACCCACAAATACTTCGGCGGCAAAGTCCCTGCAAACCTCAAACCTGAGGCCATCGATGCAGAGGTTCTGGCACAGATACCTGTACTTAAAAAAGCGATTCAGGACAATCTCGAGACTTACCGTTTCAGAGAGGCCCTCAAGGAGGCAATGAACCTCGCCCGTCTGGGCAACAAATACCTCACCGACACCGAGCCTTGGAAAGTGGCCAAAACAGATATGGATAGGGTGGCATCGATCCTGGGTGTATCGCTTGAGATTTGCGCCAACCTGGCATTTGCATTTGCACCATTCCTCCCATTCTCTACCAAGAAACTTTGCTCTATGCTGAACATCCCTGAAGAGAAACTCACTTGGGACAATTTCGGCACCAAACTTCTGGAAGAGGGGCACACACTTGGTGCAGCAGAACTTCTGTTCGGCAAGATCGAAGATGATCAGATCAATGCTCAGCTTCAGAGACTTCAAGATATCCGCAAGAAGAACGAAGAGGCAGCTACAGCTGCTGCGGCGGCAAACGCACCCAAATACGAACCTGCAAAGGAGGAGTGCACATTCGATGACTTCGGGAAAATGGATATCCGCACAGCGACTGTACTGGAGGCAGAGAGGGTACCCAAGACAGACAAACTGCTCAAACTCCGTATCGACACCGGCCTCGATGTGAGGACTATCGTATCGGGTATTGCTGAGTACTATACACCTGAAGAGATGGTAGGTAAACAGATCTGTATCCTCGCCAACCTCGCACCTCGCAAGATCCGTGGTATCGAGTCTCAGGGTATGATCCTTATGGCAAAAGAGCTTAACGGGAAGATGCGTATCGTCACACCCGAAGAGCGACTTGACAATGGTGCGACTATAGGATAGCGGCACACTTGTCCTTATATATATGCGCGAGGGTGGGAGTTTTTCCCACCCTCCGTTTATTTATGATGAAGGAATTACATCAGACCATTCTGTTTGAGAATCTGCATCTCCTCTTCAGAATACATCATCCCTTCGAAAAGGCCCATAATAGGCTCCTTAAAAATCAGGAACAGCACAGCCAGCACCAGCAGTACATTAATAACGCTGAGAATAATGATAATTCGTTTTCTTCTTTCCATAATTACAGGGTCCTCCTCATCTGCTAAAATTACAGGCTCGACCATAGGGATATCTGACATATCTGCGATAGGGTCCCCGTCGGAGATACTCTCTCCACCCAGAGAATCACCCTCTGTGATAATCGCTGAAATATCTTCAGAGATATCCAGAGTCTGTTCAGGGTTCTCATTAAGAACCTTCAGTGAGATAGGTTCCAGACCCATATCCTCAGCGAAAATGCCGATTTTGCGGTCAGCCACAAAAAAATAATTCCCCTCCTGGGTCGATCTCAGTTTACCGAAAGATGGGATCTCAATACTTTTTTTCTGTTTGAGGTCCGCTTTGAATCCTTTTATAAAATCCTCCACCTGCACTTTGGCCTCCTCTTCAGAGATCTCCATCTCCTTCTGATAGCGCCTTACCAGGAGCATATCATCCCAAGACTCAGATCTCTTGAATGAAACCCTCTTGTTAGGTGGGAATATAGTATTGCCATCCTCTGAAAAATAAGCTGGTACCGATTCTACGATAAAACTTCCTAAACCAGGCAAAGAGATGCGGTCATAATCAAGGATCAACTCCTGAAGAAATCGGGATAGTAGATTAAGATCCATATGATCGGGGGAAATTTATTGTAGTGCGTAGGGGAATCGAACCCCTATTACCGGCGTGAGAGGCCGGTTTCCTAACCATTAGAAGAACGCACCGTGTCAACCATCTTTCGATTACGGGTGCAAAAATAGTCAATTTTCTGCAAACACAAAAAAATATTAAAAAAATATAAAATTTTTATCAAAATATTTGGAGAATTGGATTCTGAATGCTTATCTTTGCAGTCCCAAAAGGGAAACAACATAAAATTCCTCTTTAGCTCAGTTGGTTAGAGCACCTGACTGTTAATCAGGGGGTCCTAGGTTCAAGTCCTAGAAGGGGAGCAAGAAAAAAGCAGCACATCATTGCTGCTTTTTCTTTTTTACCCTATCTGAACTTACCTACCCCACAGGAGGCAGAGCACATCACTCAGATATAACACGCTGATTATCAGTGAAACAACATAAAGAAGCGTGCCTTAACCCCAGAAACCATATGGGTTAAAGCACACCTCCATATACTATAACTCAAAGAATCAGACACTTACGCTTTCATAGTGTTCCCATCCTCCTGGAATGAAACTCATTTTGCCTCCTTCCATGTATGTGGCACCACCACTGGTGGATGTGTCGGTCTGAATTCTGTTGTATCATTTTGCTCTTTGTTCTGTTCCACAGTTTTTCCGGAACCCTTGCTGGCAGCGCCGCATCCGGCCACAATTACCACTGACAGCACCAAAGCTATCGCCAGCACAGCCATTCTATTGAATTTCTTATTTTGCATCTCTCCAAGTTTTATTTATTACCACAGGTGCGTGCAACTGCGGTTTTGGTTGATAAACATATTTTGTCGCTGACACTGCAGCAGCTTCACTTGCCGACTTGCGGTTCACTGAATCATACTCCACAAAATCTTCATAATTATATTCCCAATCGGCACCATAAGCCAGCTTGTGGATACGGTAGTAGATAGCCTCACGGGAAGGTGCATTGAAACCACCGGTGTTGTATCTCATGATACTGTTCTCTGTAGGTCTCCATACCCCAGACCAATAGGTCAAGCCACCCTCAAATACGCCAAGACCGTCATTTGCATACCTCTCGTCAGACAAGAAGTAGTTCCATCGAACTTCAGACGGATCATCTGTGAAGTCCACATTTTTCCACCAGCCCCAGCTGTCCTGATGCTGCTTGGTCTGCGCAATATAATCAGCAGGAGCCTCCCCATAGTCCTCATATGCGTACTCATCACCTAATTTTGCAAAACCGTGGCCACAGGCCTCATGATGAAGCAGCGAAGCAAATGTTTCAGCATCACCACCTTTAGGAAAATACGACACAGAAGGTCCGCTGCCGTATGTGCCATCTGTTTCAGTCGGGTAATACATAAAACATGTGCCGGCATAAGCTTCAGAGTTCATCGCCACTATAAGCAACGCCTCATCCATATCCTCTTCAGAAACAGCATTGAGGGCATAGTTGAACACCATCTTATCGTCACCAGCCACATATGTACCACTTCCGAAGAATCCGTCCAAAGCTGTATTATTATACTCATAACCTTCAGTCAAGGATACAACATTAACATAATACACATTGAAATAGTTCTTATAAGTCTTATATGGCTCTTGGGTAAACAGATTATCATACATATACTTCATATCCGCATCATATGTTCCATCGGCTATCTGACGATCAGAATAGGCGTCTCCCATCAGCACAACATTCACACCCTTACCCACAGAAGCCTTCTGCAAAGTAACCACTTCGCCATCTTTTGAATAGTCTTTTGAAATGTAATAATCAGGAAGGAATTCACTCATGTCCCCATAATCATAACCCTTGAAACAGTGTCTGTAAGGAGCCCAATCCGGAGAAGCCTGATACATTTCCAAAGATGCTTCAGGGACATAGATAACAAGATCTTCAAACATCTCTTTTATCCTATCCGGTTCATTATGTGTTATTGCCGGAGGTATAGGTGCCCTTAAATAAACAGTTTCCAATACTGCAGAAGTGTTATCAGTAGCTGTACCAAACGGATCCCAACCCAACCAACTCATTCTTGCCGATACAGTTACAGTTTTCAACTTAGGATTATTCCACAAAATATATCCAAGCGATCTCTCACACCCCACAACATTTTTATCCACAGTAGTCACATTGTCCGAAATAACGACAGTTTCAAGGTCAGGTTTACGGGCCAAAACACCATACGACAAATTGGTTACCTCTTCAGGTGTAGTGTAACTTACCAGACCCTTAGGTGCAACATAAAACAATGTTCCGTTTTTCACCAAACTTATACCATCACCCTGCACATATTCTCCTGATATGGACTCAATATTATAAGTACCTTCAAAGGCGTCAGCACTGGCAATATCCTCCAGCGTACTGGGAAAAGAGAGCTTTTTAAGATTTTCAGCACTATTGAAAGTATATGATTCAATCCCCTCTACCCCTTCAGGTATATCATATGAAGTCAAATCTGAACCACTGGCATATGAAACCATATACCTCTTCCCCAGGTTATTATAATTATCTACAAATAAAGCATAACCGTCACTTCCTATGAATTTATTGTCACCGTAAAATCTTTTTATCTTTTTACATCTTGCGAAAGCATAGAAGTCCAATGTATCAAGCGTAGAGGGTAGATACACCTCTTCCAATTTTGTATCATCAGACACATCACACATAAATGCCTCACCACATATCTTGGTAACCCCTTCAGATATAACGATTTTCTTCAGCGTGGTATTACGATAAAAAGACATGGGGCCTATGGCTCTAACCCCTTCCGGTGTAACATACTCCTCAACATTTGAACCTGCAGCAAAGGCTACCAATGTACCATCTATAATCAGCGACAACTTGTCCTCGGATGCCAATTCTCCTTCAAAAGAAGCAACTTTATACAGCTGGAAGGGATTCCCTGGAATATAAGTGATCGTCTTAGGCAAACCTACCTTTAATAGTTCTCCACCAAACAACACATATCCGTTTTCCACACAATCAATAGTTGTCAAGGCTGCATCAAACTTTACAACTCCTTTACCATTCTTATATGTATTGGAGACTATATTTGCATTAAATACTGCAAGAGGATATATATCCAACACTTCACCACTGACACTTCTATACCATATCTCATCATCCGGAATAATCCACTCTTCCTTTATCTCTTCTGCATCTGCCATTGATTCTACATTCTGATTGACAGCAACCCGAGATGTCAGGACATTTGATTTGAATATGATGTCACAAGATCTGTCATCATAACTCTCATTTGGCTTAACAGATACAACAATTGTCGTTTCACCTGCAGGACCACTTGTTGGGTTTAATTCGCACCAATCCGAGCTCTGGGACTCCCATGGATAATTTGTGGTTATCACTACTGATGTATCACACCCGGAATAAGGGGCAGTAATCTCACTTACAGAGATGGACATTACAGGATCTTCCTCACAGGATGTAAAAAGAGCCAATGCCGCAAATAGCGACAGAATTGCAAATTTTTTCATTGCTTTTACCAAAAATTTGAATTAAGTAACGAAGTAGGCACTTCCGCAAACATACCAAAACTAATTTAAAATTCCAAATTTTCAGAGAGTTAGCACAACATTCCCACCAGAAGAGGCAGAGTGATATTACCGGCATTGAGCAAAGACAGCTATAACAGTTTTGCTGCCATACATATCACAATTAACACATATCAGCAGCATCTGTCGGCACTAAGATTTCAGACATACTCACCCAAACCTAACAGAGGGGAGTAACATACGGTACCATTATCAGAACTGCTTCCAGAGGAGGTAGACCGACATTACCAGCACTACGATGATAACTGTCACTTTAAGGAATTTTTCGCCCCAGCGGATAGCCACCTTGGATGCCACCACCCCACCTATGACATTTCCCACGGCATAGATAAGGGCGACAGGCCAGTTGATCTGGCCGTGGAGGGCGAATGTAACCAGCGCCACCGGGGTATAGATCACCGTGGTGAGCTGCTTGATGGCATTCGAGTGAGAGAGGTCCTGTCCCAAGAAGAAGAATGAGGACAATATCACAAGTATACCTATACCGGCGTGGGTAAAGCCTCCATATATTCCCAGGACGAAAAAAAGGATATATTTCCAGAGACTCATCCGGGATGTGTAGTGAAGGTTATATTTTTTCAGAATTTTCTCTTTATCCAGAAGGAGCAGTACCACTATTATCGGAAGAAGGACACCCGACGCTATCTCCATCACTTTAGGGGGAAATACCGATGCCATTTCTGCCCCAAAAAATGCCCCGATAGCCACCGGAAAGCCCACTCTGGCAGCCAGGCCCACATCCAGAAGCCCCTCCTTCTTATAGATGAAGGAGTTGGTGGAAAACTGCAGCATCACCCCCACACGGGAGGTGGCATTTGCAATATTTATAGGCATCCCCATCGCCATAAAGAGTCCGTAGGAGATCACTGTAGCCATTCCGGCCACAGTGTTGACAAACCCCACAAACGCTCCGACTACCACCAGTACTGCGATAATCGAAGGGTCCCACCAAGGGGTACTAATCAAAAAATCTCCTATTCTCTCTATCATTGCACTTTACAATTATCTTACAGCGGAAATATACAATAATCAGTCCAAAGAGCACTGGAGTTCCAGCCACCTCATCTCCAGTTCGTCGAGACGTTCAATCACTTCACCTATGCGGACAGATGCAGTGGTCAATTCGTTGCCCGATAGGGCCCCTGAGGACAATGCACCCTCGAGTTCCACCTTTTCAGCACCGAGCCTCTCCATCTCTGCCTCCACCTGCTCAAGCTCCCTCTGCTCCTTGTAGGAGAGCTTCCTCTTGGCACCGTCATTGCTTTTGGGCTTGACGGTCTCTGCTGCAGGCTTCTCCTTTTTCTTCGGAGCCTCACCCTCTGCAGAGCCACGCATATCCTTCACATACTGTCTCCATTCACTACATTTTCCCACATAATCCTTTACCCGTCCATCACCCTGGAAGATGAAGATATGGTCAGCGAGTTTGTCGAGGAAGAAGCGGTCGTGCGACACTATCAGGAGCGATCCCGGGAAGTTCTGCAGATACTCTTCCAGAACATTGAGAGTCATAATATCGAGGTCGTTGGTCGGCTCGTCGAGGATCAGGAAGTTCGGATTGCGCATCAGCACGGTAAGCAGATACAGCCTCCGCTTCTCCCCACCGGAGAGCTTCTCCACTTTAGTGTAATGGGTATGCGGAGGGAAGAGGAAGTAGTTCAGGAAGGTGCTTACCGGCACTCTGTCCCCATTGGCCAGGGCCACAGTCTCGGCGATATCGTGCACCACGTCAAACACCGTCTGATCCGGTTTGAACTCTATCCCCGCCTGTGAGTAGTACCCTATCGAAAGGGTCTCCCCACGCTCGATAATACCCGAGAAAGGGTCCAGATGGCCCATCATAAGGTTAAGGAAGGTACTCTTCCCCACCCCGTTGTTTCCGACGATTCCCACCTTTTCGAAGCGGGCAAAGTTATATGTAAAATCCTCCAGCATACAGCGGCTGCCGTAGTAGAACGAGAGATGGCGGCAGTCAATGATCTTTTTGCCCAGACGGGAGGTCTGCACATTGATATTGAGCTTCTTATCCTCCACCCGGCCCACTGCCCTCTCCTTGAGGTCGTAGAAGGCGTCTATCCTGTACTTGGCTTTTCCGGTGCGGGCACAAGGGGTGCTGCGGATCCACTCAAGCTCCCGACGGAGGAGATTGCGCGCTTTGGTCACCTCTGCCGCAGTATTTGCGATGCGCTCTTCCCTCTTTTCGAGGAAATATGAATAATTGCCTTTGTAGGTATATAGCTCGCCGCCGTCAAGTTCGAGGATGGTATTGCATACGCGGTCGAGGAAATAGCGGTCGTGGGTCACCATAAAGAGGGTGCAGCGCGATTTTTTAAGGTAATCCTCCAGAAACTCGATGATATCCATATCGAGGTGGTTAGTAGGCTCGTCGAGAATCAGAAAATCTGCATTGCGGAGCAGAAGACCTGCGATAGCTACCCTTTTCACCTCCCCACCGGAGAGCTGCGACATCTTCTTGTCCAGTTCAGGAAGCTTCAGCGATGTAAGTATCTGCTTGATCTTCTGGTCATAACTCCACCCGTCGGCACTGTCCATAGCATTGATCGCCTTCTCGAGCCTCTTCTTGTCATCCGACAGAAGGGCCTCCTCATACTCCTGCACCACCTTATAGAGATGCTCGGTCTTCCGGAACACCTCGTCGAAGATGGTATTATCCGGATCGAACTCGTAGTCCTGTTCGAGGAACGCTATGGTGATATCTTTCATAAACTTCACCTGGCCTCCGCGGTCAGATGAATCCTTGCCGGCCAGGATGGACAGCAGGGATGTCTTGCCCGTCCCATTGGGGGCAATGAGGGCTATCTTGTCCCCCTCATTGATGTTAAAACTGATCTTATCGAAGAGAATTTTCTCCCCGTAAGACTTACTTATATTTTCTACTTGTAGGTAACTCGCCATTTCGGCGTCAAAGTTAGGAGAAAAATTCTATCTTTGTAGGTGGGAAAATGTTTTAAAATTCAAAATATATGAAAAAAGGTATACTACTTTTGGCAATTGCCATCATCGGAAGCACCTCACTCTATGGCCAACGCCTTAGAGACTACGGCGTCAACTATGGTATTTTCAAGACTGGCGAACACAATGCCATCACAGACGTAAAAGGGGTAAAGGTGGGGCACACCACCATCATCGAAGGTGAGAACATCCGCACAGGAGTCACAGCTATCATCCCACACGGAGGGAACATCTTCCAGAACAAGGTCCCCGCAGCTGTATATGTGGGCAATGGCTTCGGCAAACTCGCCGGCACCACCCAGGTTATGGAGCTCGGCAACATCGAGACCCCCATCATCCTGACCAACACACTCTCCGTAGCAGCAGGTCTGGATGCCCTTATCGACTACACACTTGCCCAGCCGGGCAATGAGAAGGTGCAGTCGGTAAACGGTGTCGTAGGTGAGACCAATGACGGAGGGCTCAACGACATCCGCGGCCGCCACGTGAAGAAACAGCACGTTCTGGATGCTATCGCCAATGCTGCATCCGGCCCTGTAGCCGAGGGCAATATCGGTGCTGGTACAGGTACTGTATGCTTCGGCTTCAAAGGTGGCATCGGCACCTCTTCGAGGGTACTTCCTACCAGATATGGAAGCTACACAGTGGGTGTTATCGTCCAGTCCAACTACGGTGGAGTCCTCGAGATCGCAGGTGTCCCTGTAGGGCAATTGCTCGACAAATACAGTTTCAGAGATGCCGTACTTCAGGATGTGGACGGCTCCTGTATGATGATCATCGCCACAGATGCACCTCTTGACAGCAGAAATCTGGAAAGACTGGCAAAAAGGGTTATGATGGGTCTTGCCAAGACCGGAGGCATCGCTTCCAACGGCAGTGGTGACTATGTACTCGCCTTCTCAACATACGAAGGGAACCTCATCAGCACCAAGACCAAATTCTACACCCCCACCCTTATGCACAATGACGATATGTCACCCCTTTTCAATGCAGCCATAGAGGCTACAGCAGAGGCTCTCTGGAACTCACTTTTCGCTGCCGAGACTATGACAGGAAAAGGTGGCTATACAGTCAACGAACTTCCTGAAGAAGAGGTGGCCAAACTTTTGAAAAAAGCTACAATTAAAAAATAAAAGAAATGAAAAAGTTATTTATCTCGCTACTTGCCCTCATTTTCAGTGCGAGTATAGCATTCGGTCAGATCGCTGACCCCAATGCCCCTCTACAGAACGACCCTTCTGTACGATACGGCAAACTTGACAACGGACTCACCTACTATATCCAGCACAATGAGAAACCTGCCGACCGCGCAGAGTTCTACCTGGTAACAAATGTAGGTGCCATTCAGGAGAGCCCGGCCCAGGATGGTCTGGCCCACTTCCTTGAGCATATGGCCCTCAACGGCACCAAAAATCTTCCCGGGAAGATGATGCTTGAGTACTTCCAGAGTGTAGGTGTGGAGTTCGGCAGAAACATCAACGCCGGCACAGGTGTGGAGTACACTATGTATATGCTTAACAATATCCCTGTAACCCGTCAGGGTATCGTCGACACAGCGATGCTCATTATGCACGACTACTCAGGCTTCGTGACCAACGACCCTGCAGAGGTGGAGAAAGAGCGTGGTGTGATCGTGGAAGAGTGGAGAACACGCCGCACTGCAGACTGGAGAATGCACGAAAAAGAGCTTCCATACCTTTATGGAGACTCAAAATATGGCTCTTGTACCCTTATCGGAAGCAAAGAGAACCTTGAAACATTTGACCCTATCGAGATCAAAAAATTCTATGAGACCTGGTACAGACCTGACCTTCAGGCTGTAATCGTAGTGGGTGATATCGATGAGGATGCTATCGAGGCTCAGCTCAAAACCCTTTTCGCTGACATCCCTGCCCGCGAGAATCCAGAGCCTAAAATTATGCACCAGATCCCCGACAACGATGCCCCTATCGTAGGTATCATCACCGACCCTGAGGCTACCAACACACAGATTCAGGTATACTTCAAAGAGGATACTGTCCCTATGGAGATCAGATCATTCGGAGCTATCTATCTGACACAGATCCTTCAGAATCTCATCTCAGGTGTCATCAACGAGAGACTTGACGACATCTCGAAAAAAGCTGATGCACCATTCCTCTATGCATATATGCGCTACGGTCAGATGACCCAGACCAAAGACGCCTTCCAGGGTGGACTTGCTTGTAAAGAGGGTGAAGGTGTGAGCGCATTCACCGCCCTTATGACCGAGCTTGAAAAGGTAAAACGCTTCGGCTTCACAGAGGGTGAATACGAAAGGGCCAAGACCAACCTTCTCCGCCAGCTGGAGATGGCTAAAGACAACGCCTCTACCCGTCAGAACGCAGAACTTGTAAATCCACTTATGATCAACTTCCTGTTCGGCTACCCTTATATGGATCCTGCTTATGAATATGAAGTGGCTCAGGGATATATCAATATGCTCCCTCTGGCACAGGTAAATCAGATGCTGCCTCAGGTACTCAACTTCTCAAAGAACGCTGTAGTAATCTACAAAGCACCTGAGAAAGAGGGCCTTGTTCACCCTACCGATGCTCAGCTTGCCGAGGTTATCTCAGCAGTAGCTGCAGCCGAGATCGAGGCACCTGCTCAGGAAGAGGTGATGGAACCGCTTGTAGATGCAGCAGCACTTGCAGGATCACCTGTCAAGAAAGAGTATGCAGGTCAGTTCGGTTCTACCGTATGGGAGCTTCAGAACGGCATTAAAGTGGTAGTCAAACCTACAGACTTCAATAAAGAAGAGGTACTGTTCAACATCTCAAACTTCGGAGGGCGTTCACTTATCGCCACAGAAGACCTCCCTTCGTTCGAGGACAATGTATTTATGCTTTACAACTCAAGTGCAGGTATCTCCAAATTCCCTCAGAGCACCCTACAGAAGATGCTCACAGGCAAAATGGTAAGTGTAGGTCCATTTATCGACTCATATACTCAGGGTGTGGATGGTATGTGCTCACCTAAAGACTTCGAGACACTTCTTCAGATGGCATACCTGTACTACACTGCACCACGCTTCGTTGAGGAGGAGTTCGCTGCAAGTATGAACCAGCTTAAAGCCGTAGTTCCAAACTTGGTTTCACAGCCTAACTTCAAGCTTCAGACTGAACTTGTGAAGGTGATCTACGGTGACAACCCTCGCCGCTTCGTGATCAGCCCTGAGATGCTTGACAAAGTGAGTGTTCCTACTATCGAGAGAGTTTACAAATCACTCTTCTCAAATGCAGCAGGTTCAGTAGTAAGAATCGTAGGTAATGTGAACCCTGAAGAGATCAAACCTCTTGTAGAGAAGTATATCGGCTCTATCCCTACCGGCAAAAAAGCCCCTAAGTGGGTAGACACTAAAGAGGAGCTTGTGAAAGGTCATATCCACCACCACTTCGACACACAGATGACCACACCTAAATCTACAGTGGCACTCATCGCATCTGCAGATGTGAAAAACACCCTGGAGAATACAGTATTGGCATCAGCTGTCAACTATATCCTCGACCTGATCTACACAGAGACCATCCGCGAAGAGGAGGGTGGAACATACGGCGTATCTTCATTCGGCAGCATCGCAGAGCTTCCCAAGAACCAGTATGTACTTCAGATAGTGTTCGACACAGACCCTGAGAAGGCCCACAAACTTATCGAACTGGCTCACACCGGTCTTAACTCTCTGGCTGAGAGCGGTCCTTCAGCAGACTTCCTCGCCAAGGCCAAAGAGAACTTCCTGAAGAACATCCCTGAGAACCACATCTCAAACAGCTACTGGAAAGGTCAGCTTGGTGACTACTACAGATACGGAAAAGACTTCGACACCGAGTACGAAAAAGTGGTAAAAGCCCTTACAGCAGAAAAAGTACAGGAATTTGTGAAAGAGGTACTCTCTCAAGAGAACTTCATCGAATTCATAATGAGACCAGAATAAAAATTCAATATTAATATGACACAAACCCCGAAAGTCGGAACTTTCGGGGTTTCTTGCATTTATTATTTTTTGTGGGAGAAGAATTCTTTTAAGAGCTCCGGAGTACATTCTATTGCGTCACCACCGTGTTTTTGGTCGGGACAGTATTTATATTTGATGTTCACACCCTGTTTCACAAGTTCGTCCACACGTGCGGAGCAGTCGCCCTCGCTTGCTGTACTGAAAAAATACACAGGAATATTCACTGGTCTGGGGCTGGAACACGACATTGATATTGCCGCAGCAAATACATCAGGGTGCATTTCGGCATAATCCCAAGCGCCACGACCTCCGTCAGATGAACCTGTTACGTAAACTCTGGTTGTATCTATAAGTCCCTTATTGGCATAATCGTCAATGATATGCTTCACATCATCATAGCAGTCTAACCACTTAATTGTTTCCGGCAGGTTTGCTTTATAGCACACTGGGAACAGAGCAACAGTCTTAGTACCGCTATCTTTCAAGTATTGGAGAATATATTCGTCGGCATCACAACAATCAAAATGATTGGGATGATAGAACATATCGTGTTTCGGACGATCATGCACACCACCATGAAGCCAAAGCCATAAAATAGCTTTACCCGGTTTATCGGCATTTACATACACCACCTTGCAAGGCAAATTATAAGTAAATTCTCCCTCAGGCAAAATCACTTCACCTTTTTTCTCATTGCATTTGTTATTGCCACACGCCACCAACAGTAACGCCACAGCCAGAAAATAAAGACACCTCATCATATTTACGCAAGTTTTTTAATAATACCTTCAAAGGTTAATAAATCTTTACAAAGATAGTGAATTATTATATGTTAGTCAGTCCCCCTCCTCTTAATCTTCAAAATCATTCAAAAACCTTGGAAGTATTTAAGCCCATTTTACGTTATATATTCAGATTATTGCTAAATTTACGAATATAAATTACAATACTACACTACTATGAAAGGTGTATTGAACATATCAAGTCTTTTGATCCTTCTTTTTCTGATGATAAGTTGTGAGGAGATTATCGAATTGGAGGGGGAGTATGTGGAGCCAAAGATGATAATACAATCTGTCTGCACCAATGAAGACAAAATAGTGATAGCTGTTTCATCATCGGGAACGATCTATGATACTCCGGACACCGGAGAGGTTTTCAACCCTATCGTAAAGGTCTCTATTAATGGAAGTGAACCGACGGAGTGTACCCGAGAACTAGGTCCAAATCCTTACAAATCTCATGTATCTACTTCAATAATGAAAAGTATAGACTACCCATTGAAAGAGACATATAGAAATGGCTTTGAGGGAAAAGTCTACGAAACAACTGTCCCTGTCAAGTTTCCTTACACATTTGTTTCAGAGGATACATATGAGCCACTATTCACCTTCAACTACCGGCCGAAGGAAGGGGATGTAATAGATATTATCGTTGAAGATCTCAAAAGTGGCACTACAGTGAAAGCTACCACCCAAATACCAAGAAGAGTCGAATTTGATGTTAAAATATTGGAAATTGACACCACAGTTGTAAACGAGCCTCATTCTACAATAAATATGTCTGCTATCATAGAGTGTACTATCCACGACCCAGCAAATGTATCCAATTATTATGTATTGGAGTACCTGGATCGTAGTAGACATTTGGTCTATTTCTTTGATGCACTGCCGTATATAGACAAACCAGAATACCCTTTTTGGTATAAAACATTCCATACATATCCAATTTCGACAAGAGATCATATTTTCTACGATCCAAATATAACGACATCTGTTATATATGAATCTGAGCTGATGGGGCAAGTTTGGTATGTTGAAAGTGAACCGGAAAGAAGTTATTACTTTAATGATGAATCATTCGACGGGAAATCATACTCATTAATTTTAAAAATCAGTACAGATTTCCATGGGCTTAAAGGTGCTTCTGTTCCGTGGTACACAGGAATCATCGATGGCCTCTTCAAGCTCCATAACATGAGCGAAGAGATGTACAGATACTGCAAGTCAAAAGAGTACTCCCAGCAGTATAATCAGGATATATTCTCCCAGCCAAACCAGCTGTACTCAAACATAAAAGGGGATGCGTACGGATTCCACATCAGCGAATCTTACTCTTATTCCGAACCTATAATGATAGGCTTCGAAGAGATAGCCGGATATTTCGAATGATTATGAGGGCACTACTTTCCATATCTATCTTAATCCTATCCCACATAGCATTGTTGGGTCAGGATAATGACACCACAACCTTAAAGGGCGGTATCCTCAAAGAGGCCGTAGTCTCTGCCCAAAGCATAATCAAGGAGACCTCCACCAGGACGACATTGACACCTCTGCAGATAAAGGTCAAGCCTGCGCTCTTCGGAGAAATGGATCCTCTGAAAGTGGTCCTGACTATGCCGGGGATCCAGAACAATGTAGAGGGTGATGTCGGTATCTCTGTCAGGGGTGGGGATGTGGACCAGACTCTGGTCTCCCTGGACGGTGTGGCAATCTACAATCCATCCCATATGAAAGGTTTTGTCTCTGCATTCAACTCTGATGTGGTAAGCCAAATAGATATCTTCAAAAGTGCCTTCCCTGCCAAATATGGTTCCAGACTCTCAGGCGTCGTGGATGTGAAAACCAAAATAGGTGATATGCAAAAGTTTGGAGGAAGTCTGAACTTGGGGATGATGTCTTCAAAAATATTTCTGGAAGGTCCAATATTCAAAGGGAGAACATCTTTCACCTTTTCTGCCAGAAAATCTTATTTCGGACTTATAGTGGGAAACATCTATAAGAAGATTGTAAAAGGGAATGATGACTTCTTTGAGCAGTTGAAACATACCGGATATTACGACGTCAATGCAGGTATCACCCAGCTGATAGGGGACAATCACAAGATAGATGTGAGATTTTATCGGGGAGATGACAAGATATCGACTATCAATTATACGGATCATACATATAGTCTGGAAGTGGAAGATATCACCATCATACGGAATTCGGGCACATCTTCAGGAGAGAACTGGGGAAATATGGCTGGACTCATCAGATGGGACTACACCAAATCAAACAAAATAGATCTCTCCACCTATGCCTCATACTCCATCTTCAGACACGCATACAGCAATAGGGAGACCAAGCAGACAGACAGTTTGTGTCCCTCCTTCAAAGACGGTCTTATAAGGACCATACAAGAGGAGAATCTACTGAAAAGGCAATCATACATCGAAGAGTTCGCTGTCGGGAGTGATGCCAGACTACATCTTCCTAAAGGGCACACCCTTTCATTTGGAATCAGGGGCTCCAAACAGATACTTCTCCCCAAGATATTGGCATCAAATACAGTTACCCATATAGTACCGGACAAAGAGGACTCCATTCTCGTAAAAAACAACGACTTCGGTTCAGATTATGGAATAAACACATACTCGATATATGCTGAGGATGATTTTACCATAGGAAAGAAGTTGAATATTTCAGCCGGTATCAGATTTACAATATATGATCTGATGGAAAAATATCACTATATCCCTGAGCCAAGAATCAGATGTTCCTGGGTCATAACACCCAACTTCTCTCTAAAGGGTTCATACTCCCGAATGAGCCAGCCTATCCACCTGCTCTCATCCTCAAATATCATTTCCCCATCCGATTTGTGGGTCCCGTCTACAGCAGAATTGCCACCTATGCTGTCCGACAACTTCGCTTTTGGCGGGTGGTATGAGAAACGTATGGATGATCTTTACCTTATGTTCTCTCTGGAAGGATATTATAAAACAATGGAGAACACACTTGATTACTACCAGAGTTACTCTCTTCTGAGCAGAATAGACTGGGAGGATGCTGTAGAAGTGGGACACGCCAAGAGTTATGGTATGGAAGTCTTTACCAATATCAGATACAAAACATTTGATGCCACTATTGCGTACACACTGAGTAAGACTCTGGAACAATATGAAACCATCAATTTCGGAGAGTGGTTCCCGTCTACCCAGGACTGCAGACACAATCTTTCAGTTCAGGTATCGTACATACCATTCGAGAACTTCACCGTGTCAGCAGCATTCTATTACAAAACCGGAAGAAGATACACCTTGTCAGACATAGTACTTCGTACCCCATACCACCGTTTCTATTGGTACACAGACACATCTGCCGAGATGAATCACTACTGGATCCTCAGCAATGCCTATTCATACCTGGAAAAAAACGGGTACAAGATGGAAGATTACCATCGCATGGACCTCTCTGTGAACTACAGATTTGAACATAAGAAAAGCTATAGTGATATAAATCTGTCGGTCTATAATGCATATAACCGGATGAATCCTTACAAACTCTCATTCGAAACCGGTACGGATGGTAAAGTAACAGTAAAGAAACTGTGCGTATTCCCTATTATGCCATCAATAAACTATATATTCACATTCTAACATTCCACAATTTATGAAGAGAAATATTATACTTTTAGCGATATTACTCACATCAAGCATTACATTACAAGCACAAAAAAAACACCTTTTTGAGATAGGTGCAGGTGCGGTGTTGCCACTCTCCATGATGTTTTATATGGGAGGACCTTCTTTCGGAGGTCCGGCGATTAACGCATACGGAGAATACAGATACGCTATTCAGGATCATATCCATCTTGGTGGCCAATTGGGCTATAAGGCCTACAGCAAGGAAAAAATCCCAATGCATATGATATCAGCCAAGGCCCATCTCACAGCCAACATCCTTCCACACAGGAAAGTCAATCCATATGCCGGACTGGGAATCGGATACGGCTTTTTCACAAATGGATCAAACCATTTCCTACTGGTCCCCAGAATAGGTATTCAGATAGGGAAACATCTCCGAATTGCTCTTGAATATGATATGGCATACGAGAACAAATCCGGTGATTACGACAGAGACGATCATGTCCCACAATCGTTCAATGTAGCCTGGACATTTTAAGCCCCTGCCGCCCGGGCACACACATATATCTGAGCAGCTTTATTCAGAGTATCGATGACATCGAAACAAGTCACTACGTCGTCCCCTACGGCGAGGAGACCGTGTTTTTCCCATATCACCACATCGTGCTCCTTCAGCTGGGCAAGAGTGGCCTGGGCAAGCTCTACTGTTCCGGGCTCGAGATATGGGACCACCCCTACCCCCTTGGTCACCACTAGTCTGCACTCCGGAATCATACTCCAGAGCATCCGGGTGAGAGCCTTGGCATCAAGCCATTTATCAATATGGGTAAGGGCGATTAGTTCTGTAGGATGGGTATGGAGCACCACTTTCATATCACGTCCCATCTCTCGGAGGTAGTGGTGAATAAATAGGTGTGAGGCAAGCTCGGAGGTGGGTGGAATATTCTCTTTGTATACTATTTCGTACCCTCTGCCATCATCACAAATCCTTATCACAGCCCCATTGCTCCACAAATCCCTGGCCACATCCCTCATCCTCTTCCCTGTACCAGTGACATAAAAAAGCTCACCGGCCAGCAGCTTCAGCTGAGCAGGGAGGGCTATTCTCCCCGACAGCGGCTCCGCATTGCGTAGCTCTTCACTGAGCGAAGCTGTGACATTTACCGATATATTTCCACCATTGTACTCGGCCCAACCCTTCTCCCAAAGGTATCCGGCCACCTCTGATATTTTATCCAATTCCTTAAACATGCCACAAATTTAAGTTTTTTTACTCTATCTTTGTACAGTATGTCCAAAACAGCAGTCGTCATATTGAACTGGAACGGGAAGGATTTTCTGGAGAAATTCCTCCCCCCGTTGGTGCAGCGCACCCCTGAAGAACTGGGGAGCATAATTGTCGCAGACAACGGTTCCACCGACGGCTCACTGGCATTGCTCGAAGAGCAGTATCCCACCATCCGCACCATCCGTCTGGACAAGAACTACGGCTTCACCGGAGGGTACAACCGCGCTTTTGAGGCCATTGCGTCAGCACCTCAGAGCTACGGCACATTCGACTACTACCTCCTGCTGAACTCCGATGTAGAGGTGGCAGATGGGTGGCTCGAAGCACTCTCCACCTTTATGGAGAGCCATCCAGAGGCAGGAATCTGCTCACCGAAGGTATTGTCCTACGACCGCCCCGAATATTTCGAGCACGCAGGGGCCTGCGGCGGGATGATAGACAGATTCTACTTCCCTTATTGCCGTGGGCGGATCCTTTCGAAAGTGGAAAAGGACCAAGGACAATACGACACCCCTGCAGAGGTATTCTGGGCATCCGGCACCTCGTTTATGATACGGGCAGAGCTGTGGCACCGCCTCGGGGGGCTCGACGAAAGTTTCTTCGCACATATGGAGGAGATAGACCTCTGCTGGAGGGCAAAACTCTCGGGGCAGCAGGTGTGGGTGGTCCCCTCAGCCAGAATATACCACGTCGGTGGCGGAACCCTTCCGAACAACTCCCCACGGAAACTCTACCTCAACTTCAGGAACAACCTTCTGATGATGGAGAAAAACCTCCCCGACTCTTCACGCAGCAGAATCATCTTCACCAGGATGTGCATAGATGGAGCGGCCGCCATAGCATACCTCCTGATGGGGAAAGTGGAATATTTCCGTTCGGTAATCCGCGCACACCGCGACTTCAAGAGGATGCGCCGCAATATTGTCCGCACTCCGCAGACCGTCGCCGTCCCCCGCCCCAAAGGATCGGTATTCCTAATGAACAGAGGATTAAGAACAGTTTTGCGCGGGATCAAGGTATTCTTCGCACTGCTGGTCACTATACTCTGTATTTTCAGTATCTCGCCCATATACAGATGGGAGGAGCCGAGGCCTTTCTCCGGCGATAAGATCTACAACCCCTACTCCGGGAGCGACTCCACCACAGTATGGAAGCGGGCTACATTCCACACCCACACAAAAGTGGACAAGGGGATCAATGAATGCCCTTACTATCCGGATGTAGTTTACGATGACTATATGGCCCTCGGATATGAGATAGTGGCCTTTACAAATCACAATGCCCTCACCCGGCACCCATACGATAACCGGCTCGACCTGTACGGGTATGAGCACGGTTACAATCTGTTCAAGCTTCACAACAACATCTTCGGTGCTTCGAAAGTGCAGAGGTATGATATCCTCCTCCCCCTCTTCGACTCGCAGAAGCAGTTCAAAATGAACCTCGCCGCCAAGAGGGGCGATTTTATGGTCCTCAACCACCCTGACAGGACACTCGGCATCTCTGCCAGAACTATGGAGCGTCTCTCCGGATATAGACTTATCGAGGGTGACTCAGGCTTCCAGGAGAGGGATGGCGGAGAGGGGACACACCTGAAGCACTGGGACGAAGCCTTATCAGCCGGACGCTACGCCCATAATGTCTTGTCCGACGACAACCACGACTCGAAGAATCCCGCAAGGATAGCCAGACGCAGCACCTGGATCAACACCCCCTCTGCCGAATATCCGGATGTGAAAGGGGCCCTGCTCCGAGGCAATTTCTACTCGATGAGGACCCCGCAGGGGATTCCGACAGATTCTCTGCCGCGCATCTCAAACATTGCCCTTGAGGGCGATACTATCGTTTTTGCCCTGACTGCCCCTGCCCGGAGGATAGAGATCATCTCGCAGGGAGGTGAGGTGAAGGGGACTCTCTCCGATTGTGCCCGAGGGCAATATATTATGCAGCCCGATGAGCCGTATATCCGCCTGGCAGCCCACTACCCTGACGGCACAGTCATCTACACCAATGCATTCGCACGCTACTCAGAGGGCGACTCTCCGTATGCACCCCTCCGCCCGGCTGTAAACTGGCCCCTCACCATTCTATTTAACCTCGGACTATTGTTAAACATCATCCTCCTTGGTGCGCTGTGCAGGAAAAAAGCCTTGCCCCGGAAAAGGGACAAGGCTTTATATAGGTTTCAGACAAAGAGGTCTGTTACTTTACAGGGGCATTCTTAAGAGCCTCTACAAGGAAGTTCCACCATTTCTCCACTGTAGGGATAAGTACTCTCTCTTCGGGTGAGTGAGGGGACATCAAAGTAGGTCCGCAAGAGATCATATCCCAGTGAGGATAGTTGTTGGAGATGATAGCACACTCAAGACCTGCGTGGATAGCTTTCACATCAGCCTCTACACCATAAAGATTCTTATAGGTCTCTTTCATAGTTTTGAGGATAGGTGACTCCATATTTGGCTGCCATCCTGAATAACCGCCGGTGAATACCACTTTGGCACCTGCAAGTTCGAAGACTGCACGGATAGCTTCACTCAAGTCGTGTTTAGCGGTGTCACAAGAACCTCTCATAAGTGTCCTCACGATGATTTTCCCTTTTTCAGATTTGACGATAGCCAAGTTGTTAGATGTATCCACAAGGTTATCCATTACCAGACTCATACGGTCTACACCTGAAGGACAAGCGTATACAGCCTGCATAACTTTAACTGCCACATCAGCAGGTACACATTTTTTCGCACCGGCGCTCTTGGTGAAGTATACCTCTACACCTGGATCGATAGGTTTGTACTCAGCTTTAACCTCAGCAGTAACTTTTGCCACGTGTTTTTTGGCTTTTGACACTTTACCTGCAGGGATAGCGATGCAAGCCACAGCCTCTCTTGGGATAGCGTTACGCATATTGCCACCCTCGATAGAGATAAGACGGCCGCCCATATCTCTCAGGATAGGTAGAAGAAGGCGGGCCATAATCTTGTTTGAGTTACCGCGTCCTTCGTTGATCTCCATACCAGAGTGACCACCTCTAAGACCTTTGACAGCCACTTCGAACTGAACAAGCTCTTTTGGAAGGGCCTCCTCTTTATATTTGAACTCTGCATTGGTGTCAAGACCACCGGCACAGCCTACATAAAGTTCACCCTCTGTCTCAGAGTCGAGGTTAATGAGGATATCACCTTTAAGAAGACCACCCTTAAGTGCTTTTGCACCAGTCATACCGGTCTCTTCATCGATGGTGAAAAGGGCCTCGATAGGGCCGTGAGCCAAGTCTGTAGACTCAAGAACAGCCATAGCTGCAGCACATCCAAGACCATTGTCTGCGCCAAGTGTAGTACCCTGAGCATATAGCCAGTCCCCTACCACCTTAGTCTCTACAGGGTCGTTGTCCCAGTCGTGAACTACATCGTTATTGTTTTGTGGAACCATATCCAAGTGAGCCTGGAAGATGATACCTGTGCGGTTCTCCATACCAGGGGTAGCAGGTTTGCGGATAATGATATTGCCAACTTCGTCCTTGATAGTCTCAAGACCGAGGCTCTTACCCCATTCGTACATATATTCTACAGCCTTTTGCTCTCTCTTAGATGGACGAGGGATACGGGTCAGTGAGTAGAAGTGTTTCCAAACTCTTTTGGGTTCAAGATTTTCAATTGTCATAACTGTGTATGTATTAAGGTTTATATTTATTTGATTATATATGCAGGCAATTCCACTGTATCACCAAGCTGGTATACAGGGATTCTGGTCTGTAGCAAAAGCTCCTGACCGTCGATGATTTTAACTGTACAGATAGCGGGTACTCTATAGTAAATGACACCCATATTCGGCTTTTTGGTCTTTACATTAGAGAGGTCTTGTGAACTCACCGCCGGTGTAGAGACTATTTCCGGGGTTATCTCCAGTACGATAGGTCTTCCTGATACATTGTCCGGCATTAGAAGTCCCTGTTTGTCAGATACTCTGAGGGCCACATACATCTGACGCTCATTCTCCTGTTTTGGTACCACATCAAATCCCATTGTCTGGGTAGCTGTCTCCACTCTGCCGATAAACAGGCTCAGATAGTCCTGCTCGATACGGGTAATCTCATCCACAGCAGCCCCCAATGCCTCTCCACTGAAGGTGGCATCGGTATCACCTGTGATTATCTGTACCCTCTGGCGACGGAGTTTGAAGATCTCATTGGCGATCTCCTGAGCCTTCTTCTCCAAGCTCTTCTCCACTACCTGACTCTGCTGGATAGCCACTTTGTCGTAACCACCCTGGGCATTCTTCACATTCTTGTATAGGGTGGTCTGAACAGAGGTAAAGGTCTGGGTAGCCTCTACTCCGGTCTTGGCGTGATTCTCTGCCAAAGATGGAAATCTCCAGTACTCTGAATCCCCCTTGTTCTGGTCTGAAAGGACCACAAGACCCTGAGATGTCATTTTGAAGAAAGAGTCAGAAAGCCCCTTCGCTCCCATAAGATTGATTACGTGTCTCTCGGTCATATCTGCCTCCAGATATGGGGTAAGCTTTACAGAAAGAAGGTGATATTTTTCCGATGGCTCCACCTCCACATCGAGTCCCAAATATTTCTTTGCGAATTTTGCATAAGGTCCGGGGGTGTATACCTCCCTTACAGCCTCCACTTCCAGGTGGATGGAGGTAGTGGGCAATGAATATACCAGTGAGCCACCCTCACTCTGGGCCTTCACTGGAAGCATTGCCATTGCCAATACAGGCAAAATGATCAGTCGTGCTAATTTTTTCATATTCTCTATTTTAATTTTTTCCATCTTCTGTGGCTCCATAGCCAGTTCGACTTGTTGTTATTTATACTCTCTTCGAGCAGTCTTACATATTCGCGTGTCACAAAACCCTTTTCTGTCTTGGCTGCGTCATCACATATTTTCACATATTCCGATCTGTACAACCCCCTCTTCACTTTATCCACTGAAAAGAACACCACAGGGAGAGACAATTTTCGGGCCAACTCTTCCACTCCATTAAAAACTCGGGTGGGCTGGTTCATAAACTCCATTGATAACCCTGCCCCCTTGTCGGGAAACTGGTCCGCTATGAAATAGTAGACACCACCTTCGTCTTTATTGCGAAGCAAATGCCTTACTATCTGATTTTTCTCCACCAGCACACAAGCATTGTGTTTGGTACGGATCCTGTTTATCACCATATCTGACACAGATCCGGACATCTTTTTATATACATAGTAGAAATGGTCGCTGTCCATCTTCAGTCCGTAATGGCTTTTGAGATCGGGCAGGGAAGTATAGAGCTCCCAATTGCATTGATGTCCCATCACCACCAAAACACTTCTCCCCTCACCATACACTTCATTAAGGGTGTCGCAACCTCCGAAATCGAGGAGCTTGGCCACCCTTTCCCGAGAGTGTCCAAATGCCCATATTGTCTCCACAATGGTATCACAAAGCGAATGGTAAAATCCTCTGACCACAGCATCCAGCTCTTTATAGTCCATATCTGGGAAAGAGCGGGAAACATTAGTCATAACTACGGACAATCTGTATCTTATTACTTTGTAAAAAAGGAAATATATAAGATCCGACATAAAGTAATGCACCCTCAGCGGCAGCCACGAGAGAAGTGTAAAGAGCGCAATCACCAAACAGTACAAAATCTTATCCATCGTCAATATATCTCAACAAACAAAGTTAATGAAATTTATCGTATATCACCCTTTTATTGACAAATTTTAATATCTTTGCGAAATACTTACAGAAAAACTAACTAATTTAACTAAACTAATATGTTCAAAAATCACCCTAAAGGTTTGTTGGCAGCGGCTCTAAGTAACATGGGCGAACGCTTCGGTTACTACATTATGAACGCTGTACTGGTATTGTTCCTATGCTCGAAATTCGGTCTGCCAGAGGGACAAAGTACCACTATCTATTCTGTTTTCTATGCAGGTATTTATGTTTTAAGCTTGGTCGGAGGTCTTATTGCTGACCGTACCCAGAACTACAAGGCTACCATCAAGACCGGTCTTGTAATTATGGCTTCAGGTTATGTTCTGCTATCTATTCCTATTCTATCTACAGCAGAGAACATCAACTGGCTCCTCCCTCTGACTTGTGGTGCACTTTTCCTTATCGCATTCGGTAACGGTCTTTTCAAAGGTAACTTGCAGGCTATCGTAGGTCAGATGTATGATGACCTTGAGGCTGAAGCTGCCAAAGAGGGCCCTGAAGCGCTTAAAGCTGCTAAAGACAAGAGAGACTCAGGTTTCCAGATTTTCTATGTATTCATCAATGTCGGTGGTCTTATCGCACCATTCGTAGCACCTCTTCTTCGTGAATGGTGGCTTGGCACCAACGGTTTGGTATACAATGCCCAGCTTCCTGCTCTTTGCCACGAGTTCCTTACAAATGGCAGTGCTATGGCTGCTGATGCATTCAATAACTTGTCAGTATTGATGGCTCAGGTAGGTGCAAATGTTTCAGATATGGCAAATGAGTGCCAGCGCTATCTTCAGATCTTCAACGAAGGTATCCACTACTCATTCATCGCATCTGTGGCTGCTATGGTTATCTCTTTGGTTATCTTCTTCTTCTCACAGAAGAGATTCCCTAACCCTGCCAAGAAAGAGGCTGTCAAGAGTGTTGACTATACCCCTGAAGAGAAAGCTGCTGCAGCTAAAGAGATCAAACAGCGTATGTTTGCTCTGTTTGCAGTGCTTGGTATCGTTATCTTCTTCTGGTTCTCATTCCACCAGAACGGTACATCACTTTCACTATTTGCACGTGACTTCGTAGACTCATCAGCTATCGCTCCTGAGATCTGGCAAGCTGTGAATCCTTTCTTCGTGATTACACTTACCCCTGTGGTAATGTGGCTGTTTGCATCATTTGCGCGCAAAGGCAAAGCCATCTCTACCCCCAGGAAGATCGCTATCGGTATGTTTATCGCAGGTCTTGCTTACCTGTTGCTCGCTATCTTCTCTTCAGTAAACGGTTATCCTTCAGCTACTGAGTTCAAAGCTCTTCCTCTTGAGGCTCAGGCTAAAGCTCACTGGTGGATCCTTATCGCTGTTTACTTCTTCCTGACAGTAGCAGAGCTATTCATCTCACCTCTTGGTCTTTCATTCGTATCTAAAGTGGCTCCTAAGAGTATGCTTGGTCTATGCCAGGGTCTTTGGTTGTGTGCTACCGCTATCGGTAACCTCCTACTCCCTCTTGGTCCACTTATGTATAACGCTTGGCCTATATGGCAGTGCTGGACAGTATTCCTCGTTGTATGTCTGATCTCAATGGGTGGTATGTTGGCTATGGTCAAATGGCTTGAAAGGGTTACTAAATAATATACCCGAACATAGTCCGGTACAACCTGACTAATAAACTGAAAGGCTGACTGTGAAAAGTCAGCCTTTTTTTCTATCTTTGTCGGTATGCTAACAGACTTTCGGTTAAAAGTATTCCACACTGTCGCACTTCGCAAGAATTTCACCAGGGCTGCCAGGGAGCTACACATCTCCCAGCCGGCAGTCAGTCAGAACATTGCGGAGCTTGAGCAGCAGGTGGGTGACACTCTGGTCGAGAGGAGGCAGGGGGGGATTGCCCTCACCCCGAAAGGTGAAATCCTGCTTAATTATGCAGAGAAGATTCTCCACCTGTACGACTCCCTGAACAGGGAGCTTATCCCCTCAAACACACGGGCAGCAGAGCAGCTGAGGATAGCGGCGTGTCCTATTGCGGTACGCTTCATATTGCCGAAGGCCATAAAGAAATTCCAGATGCTATACCCTGCTGCGGAGATATCCCTTATCGAACGGGCAGACAGCGAGATAGAAGGGGCGGTGACCGACGGAGTGGCTGACCTTGGGGTGATGGAGGGGAGACCCGAAAAGCTCTCTTGCGCACCGTTTGCCGAGCTGAAACTCTCCGATTCCGGGGATGCATTGGCCGAAATCATCTTCGCCTACGACCCACAGTCAGCGGAGAGCAGCACCATCGAAAAATTCATATTGACCTCTAAAACCGCACTATAGCCTTGAACCTATCTGAAGCCCAAATAAAAAAACTGGACATAGTACTGGCAGTGATCGCTGTCATTATCATTTTCTTCAACATCCTGAACAGGTGTTCGCAGGACAAAGAATTTATACTGGAAGAGGTGGAGCAGGAGTATATCTCCATCAATAACCTCATCTCCAACGATATGTCAGATATGGAGCAAACCCGCAAACTCGACAATTATGTGGAGAAGTTCCTCAAAAGGTGGGAGATAAAGGGTGGAAGCCTCGCCATAATGAAAGAGGGGAGGCTGGTATATGCGAAGGGGTACGGCTGGGCAGATGAGGAGCTGGAGAAAAAGACCGAGGCCGGAAACATATTCAGAGTCGCATCCCTCTCTAAACTCATCACAGCTACCGCCATAATGAAAATGGTGGAGGACTCCCTGCTGAGCCTGGATGACAAGGTCTTCGGAGAAGAGGGGATCCTGAACGAAGAGCAGTTCTCCCACTATCGGGACAAGAGGGTGCAGCGGATCACCGTCGAGCACCTGCTCAGACACAAAGGGGGCTTTGCCACATACAGGGGCGATCCCCTGTTCACCACCCGCGAGATAATGATCTGGGAAAATCTCGACACAGTCCCCGATATGGATAGGGTGATAGAGTATACATTGTCCCAAAGACTTGGTTTCAATCCGGGGGCAAGTACCAAATACTCAAATGCCGGCTACCTAATATTATCCAAAATCATAGAAAAACTGAGTGGGATGGGGTATGAAGAGTACTGCCAGAAGAATATCCTCTACCCCTCGGGGTGCTACGATATGCACCTGGCCCGCAATCTCTATCAGGACAAATACCCCAATGAGGTACGCTACTACGAACCCCACGATGCCACCCCTATCGCCTCATACGACAAAAACAGCAGTGACACCCTCTACAGAAGATATGGCGGAAACAATATTGAAGGTCTCTACGGAGCAGGAGGCTGGGTCTCTTCAGCATCTGAGTTTGTAATGTTCGTATCACATATAGATGGAGATGAGACCATCCCGGACATCCTCTCCCCGGAGAGCATCAGGAAGATGATCACCTGCGAGGGGGGCGAACTCCCCATCGGCTGGTCACGCGCAGGTGTTAATTCGGAGTGGAAAAGGACAGGGACACTCGCCGGAAGTAGCGCCATAGTAAAAAGACAGAAAGACGGCACCATCTGGATGTTTGTCACCAACACCAGTTCCTGGAAAGGGAACAAATTCCCCGGATACATAGAGACTATGGTCAGGAGGGGATCCACCGGAATAGAGTTCCCTGAAAGTCAAAATCTTTTGGAAATTAGCCAATAATGACTATCTTTGCAGCCCTTTTGGTATATCCGGAAGGCAAATAATTTTATAACTTAATATTAATCAAAATGTTAAAACAGTACGAAACCGTTTTCATTGCAACTCCCGTTTTATCTGAGGCTCAGATAAAGGAAGCGGTACAAAAGTATCATGACCTTATCGTAGCAGAGGGTGGCGAGATCGTGCATGAAGAAGATTGGGGCCTTAAGAAATTGGCTTACCCAATCCAGAAAAAAACTACAGGATTCTATCACCTGATCGAATTCAAAGCTGACTCACAGTTCATCGCCAAACTTGAAATCAACTACAAACGCGACGAGAGAATCCTTCGCTTCTTGACCTTCGCTATGGACAAACACGCTATCGCTTATGCTGAGCGTCGTCGTGCAAACAAAAAAGAATCTAAATAAGGAGGAATATAATTATGGCAACTAACAACGAAATCCGTTATCTGAACCCTCCTACAGTAGAGGTTAAAAAGAAAAAATATTGCCGTTTCAAAAAAACAGGCATCAAATATGTTGACTACAAGGACGCTGAATTCCTAAAACGCTTCCTTAACGAGCAGGGTAAAATCCTTCCTCGTCGTCTTACCGGTACTTCTTTGAAATTCCAGAAGAAAGTAGCGCAAGCAGTTAAACGCGCAAGGCACCTTGCTTTGCTTCCTTACGTAACAGACCTATTGAAATAAGAAGGAGGAGAGATATGGAAATTATTTTGAAACAAGATGTCGCTAATCTAGGACACAAAGACGATATCGTAACTGTAAAGAATGGTTACGCAGCTAACTACCTTATCCCTCAAGGATTCGCTATTATGGCTACCCCTTCAGCAAAAAAGGTTCACGCTGAAAATCTAAGACAAAGAGCTCACAAAGAGGCTAAAATCCGTGAAGAGGCTACTGCTCTTGCAGCTAAACTTGAAGGATTGACAGTAAAAGTTACTACCAAAGTTAGCTCTACCGGCAAAATCTTCGGTTCAGTTAACAACATTCAGGTAGCTGAAGCTCTTGCTGCTCTTGGTCACGAGATCGACCGCAGAAACATCACTATCGTAGATGCTGACAAAGTTCAGGAAGTTGGCACCTTCGCAGCTGTTGTTAAATGCTACAAAGAGATCAAAGCTAACATCAACGTAGAAGTTGTAGGCGAAGAGTAATCTTCACTTCACACCATACAGAAAGAGATTGACTGTCGCAGCCAATCTCTTTTTTTTGTAATCACCCCTCTGTTATTCCCGCCACTTAGAACTCTGTAAGGATACTTTGAAGGCGGATACCGTTTGAACCTTTGATCAGGAGGGTGTAGTTTTTAGGGTGGGTCTTTTGAATGGACTCTTTTAGTGCCTCGACATCTTCGAAGAATTCAAAATTCTCACCACAGCCGATCTCAGATGCATACCCTTTCTGTGCGCCGAACTCCTTTCCGACAAGAACTACCTTCTTTAGATCCATTTTCGAGAGGATATCTATTATCTCACGGTGCTCCGACGCGGAGTACTCACCCAGCTCCCTCATATCACCCAGAATAACACCTTTGTTTTTGAACTCTGTCTTCCCGAAATTGGCGAGCGAGACCTTCATACTGGTAGGATTTGCATTGTACGCATCCACCACCAGAAGATTATGTTTTCCCTTCTTCAGCTCTGAACGGTTATTGGTGGGGACATACTCTGAAACAGCTGCATAGCACTCCTGTGTCGGAACTCCGAAATGCTCACCTATAGCGATGGCAGCCAGCACATTATCTACATTATACGAGCCCACCAGATGGGTATTGACCACTACTCCACCTATCTTGATACGGAGATATGGATCGTGCGCAGTGACAGGGAGCACCTCCACCTCCTGATGCTTCACACCATAGGTGATAGGGTTTATCCCCGGCCTGTCATCGACCATCTTGAAGAGTTCTGGATTATCCACATTCAGGAACACAGTACCGCTATGCTCCTGAAGAAAATCGTATAGTTCACCTTTGGTTTTCTTCACCCCCTCATAAGAGCCGAAACCGAGAAGGTGCGCCTTACCCACATTGGTGATAAGCCCAAAATTGGGCAATGCCACATTTACAAGCTCCTCTATATCTCCCGGGTGACTGGCTCCCATCTCCACTACAGCTATCTGTGTGGACATCGAGATCCTGAAAAGTGTCATAGGGACACCTATACTGTTATTGAGGTTACCTTCGGTAGCGACCACTCTGTACTTTTTAGACAGGACAGCCTTAATAAGCTCCTTGGTGGTAGTCTTTCCATTTGTACCTGTCAAGCCTATCACCGGGATCCTGAACCCTTTACGATGCCATTTGGCCAGCAGCTGAAAAGCCTTCAGCGGACTCTCCACGAGGATATACCTTCTCAGACGATCCCTGTCTGCCTGGGTACCGTAGTCAGGATTGAACTTGGCAGCCAGAACCCTCTGGCCGAATTCACTGTCCCTCTCCACCACTGCGCATAGGGCACCTTTATCGAGGGCCATACGGGCATAATTGTTCCCATCAAAATTCTCCCCCCTAAGTGCAAAAAAGATATTGCCGGCAGCTACACTTCTGCTGTCGGTGCTAACACCTGAAGAGAATGGAAAAAGTTCCAGAATCTTGTTTATCTCTTTACTCATAATCTCTATTTCTTACCTGTAGAACCAAAACCACCGGCACCTCTCTCGCTTTCAGAGAGCTCCTCTACCTCTACCCACTCCACTTTTTCGTAGCGGGCTATCACCATCTGGGCTATTCTTTCTCCCGGATTGATAGTAAAGTCATCTTTTGAAAGGTTTACCAGAATCACCTTGATCTCCCCTCTGTAGTCTGCATCGATGGTGCCTGGAGCATTTACTATAGATATCCCGTGCTTGGCAGCCAGACCACTGCGAGGTCTTACCTGAGCCTCATACCCTTCGGGCAATTCGATATAGATACCTGTAGGTATCATCGCCCTCTCCAGAGATGAGAGAACTATCGGCTCTTCGATGGATGCCCTCAAATCGACACCTGCCGCTTGGGCAGTAGCATACTCAGGTGTACTGTACTTAGATCTGTTTACTATTTTTACTTCCATATCTGACAAATAAGAAATATCCTGCAAGATACACAAAAATCAATATTGTTCTTATAACGAGTTTCCAAACCAGAAGCATATTTTCAGGTATCAGGAGATTTAGGCCATACAATACGAGACCTGCACCTATAATTACAAATATGCGTCCCCAGTCGTAAGGGATCCTGTAGTACTTGTTTCCCAGCAGGGTACTCACTATCAGCATCACCAGATAACTTGCAAAATGGCCCCAAGCCGCAGCCCAGTATGAGTATTTCGCCAAAAACAAAACATTCACCACAGCTGTGACCAGAAGACCGGCCAAGGTGATATAGATCGCATACGACGAACGGTCAGAGAGCTTGTACCACATAGAGACATTGAAAAGCATACCGAGCATCATATACGCCAGAAGCATTATCGGCACAATCCCCATCCCCACTCTGAAGTCTGCCCCCACTACAAACTGGATGATATCGATATAGAAGATAATCCCCAGAAAGACCAGCATACAGAATGCCACGAAGTACTCCATCACCTGTGCATAGAGCTCCTTGGACCCTTTGTCCCTCGCTCTGGCGAAGAAAAATGGCTCTGCAGCAAATCTAAACATCTGGACAAAGAGGGACATAATCACCGCCACCTTCACTGCCGCCTGATAGATACCCAGATCAGATCTCCAGAGGGTATCATCCACATTGAAGTAGCGGAAGAGGATCCTGTCCAGGAAGTCGTTGATCACCCCCGGAAGCCCCGCTATCATAAGTGGAAGCGAATATGCCATCAGCCCCTTCCACACCTTCCTATCCAGCTCGAACCTCAGTTTAAGAATATCGGGGATAAACAGGAGCAGTGCCACCACACAACTCACACATATGGAGAATATAGGGTATGAGAAGTCCGGAACAGCCGATACAAACTTCAGCAGGAATGTATCAGGGTGGGCCGCTGCAAATTTGGGAAACCAGAGGAAGAGGGCCACATTTGATCCCACCTCTGTCAATATTTTCGTGGTCTTGAATATGGCAAACTTCCAGGCCTTGGTCTCAAACCTCAGCTTGGCGAAAAGGATCGCTGTGAATGAGTCTATCGCCAGTATCAGACCTATATAGACATAGCACAGATAGTATCCCTGATACCCCATCGCCACAGATATGCTCTCTCCGAAGAATATCATCACCAGCAGGAACACCAGAGATACGGCAGAGACTGTAATCAGTGCAGTAGAGAAGACCTGCCTGGGGTGGGCCCCCTCCTTATTCGCAAATCTGAAACACCCGGTCTCCAGACCAAGGGTCAGCACCACCTGGAACATAGCGATATATGCCATAAACTCGGTGAGCACTCCGTAGTCGGTAGTGGTCAGGTAGTATGTATAAAGTGGTAAAAAGAGAAAATTTATGAAGCGTGCCAGTATGGTACTGACTCCATATATGGCGGTCTCCCCCGCCAATTTCTTAAGTATGCTTCCGTTTGCACCCATTCTAATTTCTCAATCCTCTGTTTTTAAATATCAGGAATCCTATATTTAACTGCGGATAGAACTTGGTATCCGCCTTCTGGTAATATGCACAAGAGAGTGATACCGGGCCGAGGGGTGACTGCCAGACGAGGGCTGCATCCCCGAGGAAATTGCCCATAGGGAAAGGATCTGAAAAATCATATTGCCCCCCACCCTTCTCTACAATCTCCCGATAGGGCTGGAAATATCCCGCTGCGATCCTCAGAGAGAGGCTCTCTGAAAATTTGAATATAGGTATAAGTGTGGCAGCTGCGTATATAGGTGCCCTGTACCCCTCCAAAAGCAAGGTGCGGCTATGCACTGTAGGGGTATAACCCGGGGAGACCAGCACAGTGGAGATATAATCACCCATCCTCAGAGGATTGGATACGGCTATATTGGCATTGAGTCCCAGGGTAAACCACTTGGCGATATTGTAATAGTTGTCCACTTTCAGGTCTATAACGACACTATGTTTGTATTTATTGTATTTCTCGGGGAACTGATGCTCCATAGAGAGGGTACCGGGGATGAACTCCTCTTTTCCGTATATATACCTTATATCGAAGTGCCTCTGCTTACCCTCTGTGGGGTAAAGTTTATAATTGAGGGTATTCTGCTCAATCAGTACTCTGGGGGTGAAATAGAGGAACCCTGTCCTGTCCCTTTTGTCGTATTTGGTATAGGAGTTAGTAGGATAGTAGTCGTAGTGATTGAAACCTCCGGTAGCTCCGATGTTGATAATCATACCATTTTGGGTCGAGAGTGGCATCCCCACACTCAGTGTCCCGTACAGCTCTGTCTCCAGGACATTCCTCGCCAGGGTGGTAGAGAAGATGGGGCTCTGGTTGCTTGAGAGGTAGTCAAATCTGTGGGCTACCAGGTCGAGTTCTACAAAACTGAGTGGGTTAAAGGACATATCCTTTCGGATATTGGCATCCGCACCTATGTACAGCTGCCCCACGTGAAGGTCCAGCGAGCCCATATACGGGTGCTTGTCCATATCCTGATATGTCACACCCACATATCCCTGAAGGAGGGATGAGGATGATATGTTTCCACCCACAGAGACACCCAGACCTCTCTTTTTGGTAGCATCTATATTCAGAGTGAAGAGGGAGTCTTCGGGATGGAATATGGATGTGGGGTAGAATGTATTCACAGTCTTGGAGGCAGACACCTTATAGTACCCCCTTTTGGCCTGACTGAAGGTAAATGTATCCCTCCCCTGAGTGATGGTCCTGACCAGATACTCTTTCTCGAGTGTATCCAGATCTCCCGTGATGGTAAGATCCGAGAAGGTGAGAGATGGACATCTCTGTCTGAATGCCAGCCTCATACTGTCCACCTGGGCAGGGGTCCTCTCGCGACTGATCCTCTTCTTCAGCTCAGGTATATATTTCAAAGCCTCCTGATACCCCTTCTCCATAATCTCATCTATGGCGTGAAAGTCCATCAAGCCATAGTCATACTCTCCGCTGATGACCAGACCCTGCTCCTGTGGTATATCGTAGTCAGAATCTATGGAGACCATTAGCTCTACCATCCCGAAGGGGTCATCATCTTCAAATGTCATACTCTCCCCTTTGACACACTTCGAACCTATGAGATAATCGGGATTATGAATCTCCCGCATCAGCTGCCAGGGGAAATTATTATAGAATCCCCCGTCAAAAAGGAGGGTAGAATCTATCACTATCGGCTTGAAATAGGCTGGGAAGGTCATCGACGCCCTGATAGCCGATCCGAGATCTCCGGAAGTGCTTATATACTGCTTCTTGTTCGATATATCGGAAGAGACGCAGAAAAACGGGACCATAAGTTTATTGAAGTCGTACTCCGCCGCTGCCGATGATGTACCGAAGAGCTGCACCACCGCCAGATCCATAGGGTATGGGGAGACTATACTGGTAGGGAGGGAGAGTTTCAGCCCGTCGGGCTCACCTTTTTTATCGTAGTTCTTTCTGATATTGAAGCTGAACATCGCAGGGGTAGGGTCCACCTGATAAAGAAATGTGGCATAGTCCCTCTCCTGCTTCCCTTTATACCACGACAGGAATCTGTCCGACTTTATGATGTAGACCATATCCTCTACAGATAGTCCGATGGAGTACATTCCCCCCACTATCGCACCCATAGAGGTGCCGCTGATGTAGTCAATAGGGATATTGTTCTCCTCCAAAGCCTTTATAACACCCAGGTGGGAAAGCCCTTTGGCACCGCCGCCACTAAGCACCAATCCCACTGACTGACAGTACAGTGGAAAAGATATCAAAAAAAGGGTCAGAAGTGTATAAATTCTTTTCATTTTGCATTATATTTGCAAAAGCCAAAGATACAAAAAACAAGCTAAAGATATTATGAAAAGGAGAATTATTACATTATTGATGATCGTCCCCTTCCTGGTAAGTTCCTGCGGTAACAACCAGTCAAAAAAGGGAGAGTCAAACGAACAAATAAAAGAAGAGACTACTGATATGGAAAAGAAATTGGCATTTGCACCTGAATCGCTCCCTGAGGAGCCTATTTTCGAAATCATTACATCTGAAGGGACCATCACAGTCCTCCTATATAAGGACACCCCTCTTCACAGAGACAACTTCGTGAAACTCGCTTCCGAGAGTTTTTATGATGGCATTCTGTTCCACAGAGTTATAAACGGATTTATGATTCAGACAGGTGATCCTCTCACCAAAGACCCTGCAAACGCCCCCAAATTCGGAACAGGCGGCCCAGGCTACACAGTCCCTGCAGAGTTCGTGGCTGAGCACAACCATAAAAAAGGTGCCCTCGCTGCTGCCAGACTTGGCGATATGGCCAACCCTAAGAGGGCTTCATCCGGCTCCCAGTTCTATATCGTTCAGGATGAGAGAACCTGCGCACAGCTTGACGGAGCATACACAGTTTTCGGTGAGACCCTTGACGGCTTCGAGGTTATCGACAAGATAGCATCTGTACAGACAGACCAGAGGGACAAACCAGTTAAGGAGATTAAAATCATCACCATCAAGCCTGTTATCTAAAATGAGAAAAATATGGTTAGGGATGCTTGTTATAACATCCCTTTCTTTTGCTTCGTGCAAAAGCAAAACAGAGGCCCCCGTGGCCCCGCCAGAGTATAAAGTGAAGACCATCGATACCACGACAGCAGTGGTATATGCAGAGTATTCAGCTGTACTGCAGAGTGAAGCGGTGGTGGAGATCAGACCCAAGGTATCTGGCTACCTGGCTGAGATATCAGTAAATGAAGGACAATGGGTCAAAAAAGGTACACAGATCTTCAAGATAGAGGATGCCGACTACATCCAAAAGGTAAATTCTGCCAAAGCGGGGATGCAGTCTGCAAAAGCGAGCAGGGACAATGCCCTTCTGGAGGTAAAGAAACTGACCCCTCTGGTGGAGAAAGGGATTATCAGCCCCTTCGAGCTTGAGACAAAAAAAGGGAACTTAGAGGCAGCAGAAGCGGCCCTTCTGCAGGCAGAGGCTGCCTACGAAGATGCCAAAATAAATCTCGGGTACACATCCATCCTCGCCCCCACTTCCGGTGTATTGAGCAGGATAGATGTGAGGGTAGGATCTCTGGTAAGTCCATCCGGCACAGCTCCACTTACCACCATCTCAGGTGACGGTGATGTATTTGCATATTTCTCATTTGACGAGAAGAACCTCGCTCCCCTCAGAAGGGCAAGGTTCAATAGCGGCGAGTACAACCCTGCCGGCAAAGAGAACATCGAGCTACTGTTGGCCGACGGCCAGGAGTATGGTCACAAAGGGAAGCTGGAGTCCGCATCGGGCATCATCGACAGGACCACCGGCTCCATCCAGCTTAAGGTGGTATTTCCAAATCCTGATAATGAGATACTCTCAGGGAGCAGCGGAGTGGTAAAAATCCCTGCCACCTATAAAGGGTGCATCACCATACCTCAAAACGCCACCTACGAACTCCAGGACAAGATTATGGTCTTCGTAGTGGGCCAGAACAATGAAGTTACGAGAAAAATCATAACCATCGAGGGCACTTCAGGGAAGAATTATGTAGTATCAGGTGGTCTGGAGAGAGGTGACAGGATCGTGACCGAAGGTGCAGACAAGCTGAAAGATGGTATGATCATCACACCTAAAGAGTAAAGCAGATGGCTAAGAATATGTTTCTGAGACGGCCGGTACTATCTACGGTCATCTCTATATTGATAGTGATTCTGGGTGTTCTGGGACTGGTGTCCCTCCCTATCACTTCATATCCTAATATCGCCTCGCCGATGGTGCAGGTGACCGCACAGTATCCCGGTGCCAACGCTGAGGTGGTCCTCAAGAGTGTCATTGCCCCCCTTGAGGAGCAGATCAACGGTGTGGAGGGTATGACCTACATCTCTTCCAGCGCCGGCAACGACGGAAGTGCCACCATCAAAGTATATTTCAAACTTGGCACCAACCCCGATATGGCGGCTGTCAATGTGCAGAACCGTGTATCGGCGGCATCGAGCAAGCTCCCCTCAGCGGTAACTTCATACGGAGTGACTACTGAGAAGATGCAGAACACCATTCTGCTGATGCTCGCTGTCTACTCGGACAACCCTGACTTTGACCAGACATTCGTAGAGAACTACGTCAGAATCAATGTTCTGCCCGAGCTTCAGCGCGTAAACGGAGTGGGTAGGCTCAATGTCTTTGGAGCAGGTGACTACGCTATCCGTATATGGCTCGACCCCGATAAGATGTCGCAGCTCAACCTGATGCCCAGTGACATCACGGCGGCACTCCAGGAGCAGAACATAGAGGCTGCACCCGGCAAATTCGGAGAGAACAGCGACAATGTGGCGTTTGAGTACACCATTAAGTATAAGGGAAAATTTACCGAGCCCTCCCAATACGAAGATATTGTCCTGAAGGCATTTCCGGACGGAAGGATCCTCAAGCTGAAAGATGTGGCCAGAGTGGAGCTGGGTTCATTCAACTACTCTGTAAAGAACTCGGCAGCCAGGAAGCCAAGTATCAGTATGGCGGCATTCCAGATGGCCGGATCAAATGCCCAGGTGGTGGTGAAAGAGCTTCTCGGGAAGATGGAGGAACTATCCAAAGACTTTCCTGAAGGTATGAGGTGGATAGCCCCGTACAACACAAACAAATTCCTCGATGCATCTATCCACCACGTCCTCCAGACACTATTTGAGGCGTTCATCCTCGTGTTTTTGGTGGTATTTGTCTTCCTGCAGGATCTCAAATCCACCATCATACCCAGTATCTCGGCCCTGGTAGCACTGATAGGCACTATGTTCTGTCTGGTGCTGTTCGGCTTTACCATCAATATGCTTACACTCTTCGCCCTGGTGCTAGCGATCGGAATTGTGGTCGACGACGCGATCGTCGTCGTCGAGGCGGTACACGCCAAGCTACAGGAGGGATATACCAGTGCTTATGAGGCGACTGAGAGCGCTATGGGCGAGATCCAGGGGGCGATCATCTCCATCTCACTGGTTATGTCTGCCGTATTTATCCCGGTTAGCTTTATGACAGGATCGACCGGCGTGTTCTACCAGCAGTTTGCTCTGACTCTGGCCTGCTCGGTGATTTTGTCGGCGATAAACGCATTGACCCTCAGCCCTGTGATGTGCGCCATCTTCATCAAACCTCACCATCACGAAGGTCAGGAGAAGGTCTCATTCGGCAAGAGGCTGGCCAACAGCTTCAATGCGGCATTCGACACTATGACAGAGAAGTACGGCAATGTACTTTCACTCTTCTCCAAAAAGAAAATCATCCCTGTATCCATTCTGGCTGCATTCGGTATCATCGCGGTGGTACTTATGAAGAGTACCCCTACCGGATTTATCCCCAATGAAGATCAGGGGATCCTTATGGTGGACCTAACTATGCCTGCAGGTACATCTCTGGAGAGGACCAACGAGGTGCTCAGCGAGATCGACTCGATCTGCGGTACAGAGCCCCTTATCGTGGACAGGATGAGTGTGGCCGGCAGCAGCCTTATGAACGATGCTATCGGAAGCTCTTATGGTCTGCTCGTTATGTCGCTTAAAGACTGGGATGAGCGCGAAGGGATCACCGTAAAAGATGTTATAGGGGAACTCACACAGAAAGTATCCCATATACGTGACGGCAAGATCATCTTCTTCGTCCCCCCTACTGTTCCGGGATTCGGTATCTCATCAGGATTTGAGATGCAGCTTCAGGACAAGAGTGGCGGAAGTCTCGAGAAGTTCTATCAGGTACAGCAGGACTACATCCGGAAACTATCCGAGAGGGAGGAGATCCAGTACGCATCATCTTCATTCAATATCAATTTCCCCCAATACGAATTCGATGTGAATGTGGACAAGTGCAAACTTGCCGGGGTAAGGGTCAGCGATGTATTCAGCACACTCCAGGCCTACTACGGATCATCTATCGTATCCGATTTCAACAGATTCAACAAATACTACAGAGTACTTATCCAGGCTGCACCCGAAAACAGGGAGAGTCTCATCTCCATCAATGCAGTAAAGGTGAGGAACTCTTCAGGCGAGATGGTCCCTATCTCCACACTGGTAGACTTCAAGAGGGTGTACGGACCTGAACTTCTGAACAGATATAACCTCTACACCTCCACAGCCGTCACAGGTGCACCGGCCCCCGGTTACTCCACCGGCGATGCCATCCGGGCGATACGCGAAGTGGCTGAGGAGGAGCTCCCTACCGGATACGGCTACGACTTCTCAGGTATCACCAGAGAGGAGATCGAATCCTCAGGCCAGCAGGGGATTATATTCCTGCTATGCTTTATCTTCGTGTTCCTGATCCTCTCTGCCCAGTATGAGAGCTATATCATCCCCTGGTCAGTATTGATCTCACTTCTGATAGGTGTCGCAGGTGTATACATCTTCATAAACATCTTCGGTATCGAGAGCAATATATATGTGCAGGTGGCTCTGATTATGCTTATCGGACTGCTGGCAAAAAACGGTATCCTTATCGTGGAGTTTGCCAAACAGCGCTACGACTCGGGGATGCCTGTGGTCGAGGCCGCCATCAGCGGAGCCAAGGCCCGTCTGAGACCTATCCTGATGACATCGTTTGCATTCATATTCGGCCTGATCCCTCTATGTACATCGAGCGGAGCAGGTGCAGTGGGCAACATATCCATCGGTATAGCAGCGGTAGGTGGTATGTTCATCGGTACACTTTTCGGTGTATTCATCATCCCTGTTATGTACATCATCTTCCAGAATCTGGAGAGTAAACTAAGCAAGAAGAGAGTATGAAAAGGATAATATATATCATAGCCGCCACCCTGCTGGCCACATCCTGCGCTGTGAAATACCAGCAGCCGCAGGTCGACGTGGAACACATTATCAGGGATGCAGAGGGGGCAGACACCACCTTCGATGTGGCACAAGTGGAGTGGAGGGAGTTCTACAAAGATCCCCATCTGGCAGCACTTATAGACTCTGCATTGGCCAACAATTTCGATATGAAGAGGGCCATCGCCCGAATCGACCAGGCATCCGCCTACTTCAAGCAGGGGAAATCTGCATTCTTCCCATCGCTGAATGCCAATGCCTCCGCAGGGTACACCAAGCCCGATCTGGCCTCTGACCAGACCCCCTATTTTTCATTGGGGGCCACCCTCTCCTGGGAGATAGATATCTGGGGGAAGATACGGAGTGCCAAAAGGGGAAAATATGAGACATTGCTCGCGCAGCAGAGCTCCAAAGATGCGGTGCAGACCCGTCTGATCTCCGACATTGCGAAAGCATATTACACCCTTGTGGTTCTCGATACCGAGAAGAGGTTTATCCTGGAGACCATCCGCAACAGGGAGGAGTACCTCTCTACCGTGAAGAGTCTCAAGGAGGCTGCCCAGGTGACCGAGGTAGCGGTGCTGCAGGCAGAGGCCCAGCTTCTACTGGCAAAAACCTACCTCCCCGATATCGAGCACGCCATCTACCAGAGTGAGAACACCATATCTCTTCTGCTGGGGGTCCCCCCTATGGAGATCAAAAGGGGTGAGGTTAAAAGTCTGGAAGACATCCACTTCCCGATGGCTACCGAGGTAGGGGTCCCTGCAGGACTGCTTCGCAACAGGCCCGATGTCCTCGCAGCAGAGCACACCCTCAAGAGTGCTATGGAGGGCTTCAATACCGCCAAGGCGGCAATGTACCCCTCTCTCACCCTTACGGGCAATGTCTCCACCGATGCAGCCCAGATATCGCAGTGGTTCGCTATGCCGGGCTCCCTCCTGTACGGAATCTTCGGTGGTCTGACCCAGCCTATCTTCCACTCCAGGGCACTCCGCACCCAGAAGGATGTCGCCTGGCAGGAGTATCAGATCAGCGCACTCAACTTCCAGCAGACCGTCCTGACAGCAGGGGCTGAGGTGTCCAACGTCCTCTCTTCGATCAAAACCGACCGAGAGAAAGTGACCTATATGACCAGACAGGCCATTGCCCTGGGCAAAGCCTACGAATACTCAGTAGAGCTGCTGATCAACGGATACGCCAACTACCTCGATGTCCTGAGTGCCCAGGAGGGGTACTTCAACTCCCAGATCAACCTCATAATGGGGCTGCAGGAGTGCATCAACAACAATATTGATCTGTACAGAGCCTTGGGTGGGGGATGGAAATAAGTTTGGCACGGTGTTTGTATAAAACTTTAACAGATAGATTTTTCATAGGTTAAGTTTTAGGTTAAAAAGAAGATTTGGTAGCAAAAAATGCTACCTTTTCTTTTTTATATAAAAAAAATACCTACATTTGCGAGCCTTTTCTCGAGTAGATAAGGAGGTTATATTTTATAAACAACTAATAAACCTTTAACAAATGGCTGTTAAAATTCGTTTAGCGCGTCACGGTAAGAAGAACTATGCTTTCTACCACATCGTGGCTGCTGACTCTCGCGCTCCACGCGATGGTCGTTTCATCGAGCTTCTTGGCTCTTACAATCCAAACACTAACCCTGCAACTATCAATCTTGACGCTGAGAAAGCCCTCAAATGGCTTAACAACGGTGCTCAACCTACCGATACTTGCCGTCGCATCCTTTCTTACGAGGGTGTACTTCTTAAGAAACACCTTCAGGGTGGCGTTCTTAAAGGTGCCCTTACCGAAGAGGCTGCTGCTCAGAAATGGGAAGCTTGGAAAGCAGAGAAAACTGCTAAAGTAAACGCTAAGAAACAAAATCTTTCAGCTAACGCTAAAGCTGCTGCTAAAGAGAGCCTTGCTGCTGAAGCTAAGGTAAATCAGGAGAGAGCAGAGGCTATTGCCAAGAGAAAAGCTGAAGAGGCTGCTGCTAAAGCTGCTGAAGAGGCTGCTGCCGCTGCTGCTGCAGAGGCTCCTGCAGAGACCGCTGAAAATCCTGAGGCGTAATCAGATGTTTCCGGCCGTAGACGATCTTCTGCCGATAGCACAGGTGTTGAAATCATACGGCACCCAGGGGGAACTTTTGATAAGTTTTCTCGCTGCGATGCCTGACGATATTGACCTTAACGAACCGGTGTTCCTCATCCCAGAGGGGCTGCCGGTTCCTTTTTTTATTGAAGAGATACAGTTCAGAGGGACATCCAAGGCCCTCGTCAGATTCCAGGACATAGACTCGATGAAAGAGGCTGAACAGATTGTGGGCCAGAAGCTCTACCTCCCCGCCGAAAACTGCTACAGCGACGAGTCCGACTCTCTCCTGGGATATACCCTGTTCGACCAGGACGGTAAAAAAGTGGGGATCATCACCCAGGTACACGATTTCTCCGGAAATATATGCGTGGAGGTGAACGGTACACTTATCCCGCTACACGAAGATCTGGTAATGGACATCAGGAAAAAGGGTAAAAGAATCGTAATGAATATCCCCCAAGGGCTTGAATAATATTGTAATTAGTCTGTTTTTTTCATACTTTTGCGACAGATTAATCAAAATTTAGGCCTAATTAGTTATGAAAAGAATCCTTGCAACAATCATTGTTGTTGCATCGTCGTTGCTTACCGCTTCCGGTCAGGCAAAGGTGGTGTCCGTACGCGCTGAAGGAAAGTGCGAAATTTCCAGATTTATTACCCAAGAACAAGCCGAAGAAAAAGCTCTTCAGGAGGCTAAACATCAAGCACTCAGCAAAGCCGGTGTAGATGAGAACGTATGGTCTGTCTTCGGTATGATTACAGACAGTGACGGACAGCATTTCAAGCAGGCATACTCAGAGATGAGTGTACTTGCAGTGGGTGGTCTTGTCCATTTGCTTGAGGACCCCACCTACACACAGCAGTATTCCAAATCAGAAAAAAGGAACTATGTAGTCTGCAAGATCCACGCTGAAGTAAAAAAAGGTGATCCTGTAGACAAATCATTCCAGGTACAGGTAAAAGGTATTGCCCCTGTGTATAAGAATGAAGAGCTCCTTGATCTGGAGGTCCATACATCTCAGGATGCATATGTAAGAATCTTCTGGTTCAATAAAGCTGAGGGTGACCAGATCCTCCCTAATGAGATTCAGCAGGCTCACTTTATCAAAAAAGGTGCAAAATTTGACTTCCCTAATCACGATCTTTACGATCTCGTAGTAGAGAAGAAAGATAAAAATGCAAGTACTGAGCTCGTTAATGTTATGGTGGTTGCGACCAAAAAAGACTACCCATTCTACGAGGATGAGGTCTCATTCGAGACACTTCTGAACTGGATCTACGAGATCCCTGCATCTGACCGATGCACTTATTACGAAACATTTTATATCAAATGACTATGAAAAGAAGTCTCTCTTTCATTATCGCCATAATATGCGCTGTGACCTTAACGGCACAAAACAGCAATAGCTTCAAATGGCTGAGAAATGTATATGAACAAACTGTACGCCCTTACAGTGAAGGTTACTCGGCCTTTTTTGAAAACGGCAACTGGGGCTTTATCGACATTGACGGCAAAGTGGTCATCAAACCAGAATTTGAAGAGGTGACTGACTTCTCCAAAGGTCTGAGTATCGTTAAGAAAGAGGGAAAATATGGTGTTATCAACACCAAGGGGGGACACATATTCCCTATCTCTTTTGACAATATAACCCCATTCTCAGATGGCATCGCATTCGCAGAAGAGAATGGCCTGAAATACTACCTCTACTCTGATGGAAAGAGACAGGTCCTCTCAAACAAATATGAGTTCCATCCATATAGCGGAGGGATGGCGAGAATCAAAAACCCTAAAAACGGCAAATGGGGATACATCGACAAAAAGGGCATTATCATAATAAATCCAACATACACTTATGCATCTGATTTCCAGGGAGGTGTAGCTATAGTTTCAAAAGGTGATGAGAAGTTTCTTATCACAGATAAGGGAAGCAAAAAGTCTGTAACATTCCCCGTAGACACTACACTCAAGCTTAATGAGGATGGGATAGGATTCTATAAAGACAGGACCAAAAAATATATATTTGTCGATAAGTATCTCGTACCTTCAATCCGTCCATTCATTATGAAGCACGACTTCAGTGAGGGTTATGCACTTACCAAAGACATTCACGGGAATCTTACTTATATCGACAAGACAGGAGCCATCAGACTTAACCTGAAAGAGTACGATGATGCAGGTGATTTCTCAGACGGAAAAGCCTGGGTTATGAAAAACGGCAAATATGGCTATATCAATACCAGAGGCACACTGGTCGTAGATACTGTGTTCACATACGCATCCAACTTCAAAAACGGTCAGGCGTATGTAGCTGTAGGTCAGCGTCAGGGTATTATCAAGATGGCTGCCAAAGATGAGAAATTCCCTCAAATGGCCATCTCCAATATCCGTCTGGTAGACTCAAATAAAAACGGCAAGGTCGATGCAGACGAACACTTCACCATCGAGATGGATGTCGTAAACAATGGTGACGATATGCTTATGGATGCAAAACTCACTATGGGTGGTGATGCAGAACAGTCTGCCTGGTTTACATACGATGTGATCTCTACCAATCTGGGGAATATCCCTGCCGGAGAGAAAAGGGTGGTATCTTTCACAGGAACAGCCAATACCAGTCTGGTATCTGAAGATATTCTGATGAGCTTCCGCGGAGAAGCAAGCAACCTTTTCACATCTATCCAGTCTCCATTCACATTTGCCGCAGCAGGTATCAACGCTTGTAAACCTGTTATCGAATCTTATTGGGCACATAATGCAGACCACACCCCTATCACACCTGGGAAAGAGGCTATTTTGAAGATTAGCGTAAAAAATGAGGGACAGGATGCAGCCAAAGATGTGACCATCACCCTCCAATGGCCTGAAAACATAGATTTTAAGGAGAGTATTCTCACCATTCCCTACATCAAGCCCGAAGAGACAAAGACTGTCTCCACATACTTTACCGTAAAAGCTGACAGTCTCAACTCCCTTGCCGATACAGAATTTTCTGTTGTCGCCCATATTGATGAATTCACACACCAGAGGAAAGATGTCAAGTACTTCTCATTCGCATCAGGCAAACTAAACTCACAAATCAACATGATTGCCGGAGCCGGAGCTGTGATACAAATGGCATATGACCAAAACACACCTCAGCAGAAAATGGCAAAGGAGTCTGAACTTCTCATAGGACTTAATCACGTCACTATGACCTCTGAAAAGCGTTTTGCACTTGTTATAGGTAACGAAAATTATAACGACGGAAGAAGGGATGCCTCATACCAGCCCAATGTGGAATTTGCAGAGCAGGATGCCACCACATTTGCAAAATTTGCTGAGGATATGATGGGAGTGCCAAGCCAGAACATCATTCTTCTGAAGAATGCCACATATGCACAGATGAAGCAGAATCTGAGCAAGGTGGAGAGGGTCGCCAAGCAGAATCCGGGTGAAATAGAGCTTATCGTCTACTATGCCGGACACGGACAAGTGGATGGAGACTCCAAGGACAGTTACCTTATCCCTGTCGATGTGAGCATCACAGATCCCACCGCAGGTATCAAACTGGAAGATTTTTACAGTACTCTAAGCAACTGTAACGCAAAAAGGGCAATTGTCTTTCTGGATGCCTGCTACAGTGGTGTAGGTCGTGGTATCATCATCAGAGCGAAGGAGACCCCTGTAAAAGGTAACCTTATCGTTATGACCGCCACATCATCTTCTCAGAGATCTATGCCTTATCAGGAGAAAGGACACGGATTGTTCACCTACTTCCTTCTCAAAACTATGAAAGACCACAATGGTGATATCTCTATTGGAGAGCTCTACAATAAAGTATCATCTACTGTCAAGACCAACTCTATCTGGATCAACAATATGGAACAGACTCCTGAACTGATCAATGGTCCGGATATCGCAACAGAGTGGAAAGAGTGGAAATTTTAAATAAGAATGATATGAATACAAAAGCCTATATAGCCCTTATCATATTTGCCCTATTGGCAGGCACCTCCAATCTGTCTGCCCAGCTGGTCAAAGTATCTGTAGGTGTCAATGGTGGAGCCATCGCCACACAGATGAGGACAGAACCAGCTCCAACAGATCCGGCACTGCACATCAGTGGCTACGGTGGAGCATTTGCATCCATTCACATCGGGAGGATGCTAACTGTCCGAGGAGCTATGAACTACGCTATGCAGGGGGGATCCTATATTGTGGAGAGTATCCCGGTAAAAGTTACTCAATCTTATCTTCAGATACCCATGACCCTTCTCCTTAATGCAGGAAACATCATATCATTTGAAGTGGGGCTGCAACAAAACGTCCTTATGCAGTCAAAATACACAGAATTCGGCACCTCAAAGTATGAGGCAAGTCCCGATCCAGGCGCACTGAAGTACAATTTTGGCGTAGTGGGTGGAGTATGTATCAATATGGGTAAGTACATATTTCTTAACCTTAGGTACTGCCACGGACTCAGCAGCTCATATGTAATATATGGAAAAGGGTTCCCTGCAAGCACAATATCGGCCGGACTGGGCTTTAATATTTATACATCGAGAAAATCAGCATTCAGATAATGGAAAGGAGACAAATTATGAAGAGATTTTTTAAAATTTCCACCCTGGCATTCGTAGCATTGGCAGCTATCCTCACATTGTCTAAATGTAAAGTGGATGAAGGTGGAATATATGGTGCATTCCCATATATGAATGTACCTTTTTCAGATACACTTATATCCAAGCTTGAACAGACCATCTACATTCCAGTTGAAACCAACAGAAGTATCACAGCAAATGTTACCGATAGCACTTGGGTAAAGGCGACTATCGATGGAAAGAGTATCGTACTTATCGTACAGCCCAATAATCTGGAATCGACCCGTAGTACTACAATCGAGGTCAAAACAATAAACTCCACAGTGAGTGCCACCATCACACTTACACAAGATGCTTCCGGAGAGATAACCATAGAAGGGGACCTCATACTCACCACCCCTGATGAAGTGGAGAACAACACCTACACCAGAGCTACACAGAGTCTTATCGTCGGGAATGTAATTTCTAATACCGCCGCATCTGCTTCTGCTGCCATCAAAGCGTCCCAGACTCCCAAAACAGCCTCCTTAGACGGCAACATCACAGTCACATTCGACAATAAAATACTCAAAGTGGCTCCATCTGACATATCAGACAGACAGAGCGGGATACTAAGTGAGAATATTCACACTATAGGGAGCAAGTCTGCAGCATACATAAATACAAAAGTGAGCACATTCCCCTATAAACTCGTATACAATAACGAGCTGGAGACCTTCTTCTTCGTGGCTTGCGAATTGAAGGGACTTCCTTCATCAGACTCACTAAAAAAACTTAATCTGAAAGAGATACACTTGGGCCACAATCAACTTGAAGATATCTCTTCGATCAAAGGGCTGGAAAATCTTACAAATCTCAATCTGTCACACAATCGGATAAGTGATATCGCTTCTCTCAAAGAGAATCCCAACATTGAAGAACTTGTCCTTGATTACAACCCTATATCAGACATCGATCCTCTAACGGAGATGCAGAACCTGAAGAGACTCTCCCTTAAAGGGCTCCCCATACTTGGCACACAATACGAGATCATATCTGAAAAACTCCCCGAAGGGTGTATAACTGACACCACAGACATCAAAGAGGAGGAGTCTCCTTTAGCCAGGATTTGCGAGCCACAAGGGGAAGTTCACGATGCATCATCCATCACCCTTACAGCCAAAGTGGAACATAAAGGTGACGGTGAGATAACCACACCCGGATATTATTGGGGCACTTCGAGGAAACTCAGCGAGATGTCCTTTGTAACAGGCATTTACAACGAAACAGACAGCACAATTACCGCTTCTATACAGGATATTAACACTACTGACCAGATATATTTCTTCAGAGCTTGTGCTCAAAACTCTGCAGGAAAATCTTACAGTAAAATCGGACGCTACGGAGAAAAAGTCACCGACGGAGATTATTTCATATATAATGAAAATGATTTCAAAGCCTTATATGACCAGACAATAACTAAAATCAATGGCTCTGTATACATAGGAAATATGGTCAATGAACCTGGTGACGGTACTATCTCCACAACAAGAGAACCCAGACTCCATTTTGACCACTCTACCATCAATTCTCTCGACTACCTGAGAAATGTAGATTATATCGACGGAGGTCTATACTTGATTAATACAGATGTAAAGGAGATAAGCATCATCTCCGATATCGAACACATATCCACATTACATCTTGAAGGTAACAAGATAGAGAATATACCTGATCTGACTAATATTATGGGGCTCAGGACTCTTAATATAGCGCGCAATAAAATATCTGACCTGACTCCTCTATTCAATCTGACTGAACTTGATACTCTCATACTTGGCAATTCACAATATCCGTATACCGAGACAAATAATATCGGCGTATTGACCGGATTAGAGACTCTGACTAATCTCAAATACCTGGATTTAAGCGGATTGCCCTTACACCAGTGGCAAGTAACCGAGCTCCGGAAGAATATGCCGGGATGCGAAATATTCTTCACTCCTGGAAACAGGGCAAGTTTCTTACCTATCGTCACATCCGAAACAGCTGATATAAGTGACGAAAAAATCATCATCAGGGGAGCTCTGAGATACAAGGGTGAGGGGGAAATTATCGAGTACGGCTTCTACTGGGGTAAGGACAAAAACAATTTGTCAAGGGTCACAGCTGGCACGGATAACATCGAATCCGGCACCATCTTCTCATACGAAATCTCCGTCTCAGATGATGATGTCTACTACTACCAGCCATACGCAGTAAATACTTACGGCGAAACCAAGAGTGAGGATTTCAGAGAATTCTCATTGAGTTTTACCAATCTGAGTGAGAGGGGAACATCCAACTCATACATCGTTTCCAACGCCGGAAGATACACATTCAACGGTGGCGTTATAGGAAATGGCTCTTTCGGCATCATCGACACAGCAAATTTCCATACATCGAATGTAGAGATCTATCCCACTTCTGCAGAACTCCTCTGGGAGAGCAAAGAGGGAATGATTACCGATGTAAACTTCATTCACGAGAACTCCGAGATTCGCTTCGTGACCGATGGAACAGAAGGAAACGCCGTCATAGCAGCTAAAGATGCCAACGGAACCATCCTATGGAGCTGGCATATCTGGATAACAGACAAACCTGAGGAGCATAATTACATAAACTATAACAAACAATCATTCCGGGTTCTTGACCGTAATTTGGGAGCCACACGAGCAGACAGAGGTGCAGGAAATGAGTGGGAAGAGTCCAGAGGTCTTGCCTACCAATGGGGACGAAAAGACCCGTTTGAGTGGTATAAGTGTGAAAGTGTGGACAGAACATTGACCATTCAGGAGTCTATTGAGAATCCTACTCTTGTTCCAGAAAATCACTACACCTGGACGCCTGAGCAGAACTATGAATTGTGGAATGACCAGATCAAAACCATTTATGACCCTTGTCCAGTAGGTTACAGAGTGGCAGTGCAGGGTGTATGGAGCGGTTTCAGCAAGACAGGCAAAAGTGTGAATTATCTTGAGGATATGAATGTATGGGGCGAATATTATCACGGCCACAACTTTATCTATGATGGGACAAATACCGCCTGGTATCCTGAGGGGACATCATATAACGGGTACTACCCTGAATCAGGAATACTATGGTCATCAACCAAATTAGGCAACGCTCAACTGATGGTAATGTCTTTTGGCTTGGATTGGTTAGATATTCAGAATGGCACTCCAGCTACATCTCAAACTCACAATATACGCTGCATCTATGATCAGGAGTATGTAGATATAACTCTCCCTACCGTCACAATCGACAGAATCTCTGATGTAGGTTACGATTCAGCTACCGCATTTGCGACTCTGCATGGCCAAGGATCTTCTGATGTCACATCAATGGGATTTGTATGGAGCACATCACACTATCCTACCCTTGAGACCGGAAATAATGTGGAACTGATCCCTGTCATAGGTGAATACAGTGCCCCTGTCACCTCTCTCACAGGATTTGTAACATACTACATTAGAGCCTATGCCACAAATGCATATGGAACAGCGTACAGCGATGAGCTCTCATTCACCACTGAATTTAACGGCATTATTCAAGACCTTAGTGCCTCAGGTACATCAAACTGCTACATCGTACCACCTGTAGCAGACCACTATTCGATCAATGCATCCGTTATAGGTAACGGCTCAGACGGCATTATCTATGACTCTAACTTCCACACCGAAGATGTGAATATAAATCCGGCATCCGTAAAAGTATTATGGGCACAAGGATATGACAATTATTACAGCACATCACCTGTAGAGGATATGATTTCTTTCATCGAACTGAACAAAGAGAACAACTCTATCCATTTTGTCCCAACGGGAAAGGAGGGTAATGTTCTGATCGCAGCTATTGACGAAAATGATGTCATTCTCTGGAGCTGGCACTTGTGGATAACAGACCAGCCGGAAGAAGAGCTGTACATAAACCACGAAGGGCGGATGTACTACGTACTTGATAGAAATGTCGGAGCGACACGTGCGGACAGAGGTACAGATGAACAGTGGAGAGAAGCAGTGGGAATGCACTACCAGTGGGGTAGAAAGGATCCGTTCACAAATGGATATCAGACTGCAAATAGCCAACTCACAATGAGCAGATCCATCCAGCATCCTACCAGAATGCCTGTAACCTCGCAATGGATGGAGACAGCCATACCACAGGCCTGGGATGAGACTACCAAGACCATTTACGACCCCTGTCCTGCAGGATATAAGATTATCCCTTTAGATGCCTGGACAGGATTCTCTACCAAAGGTATGGACAGATGGAGCGGAAATGTAAATTATGACTATTACAATGTAAGGGGCAATTATAACAATGGTTGGGATTTCGTGACCAACGGGGACAATACCACCTATTATCCCGCTACAGGTTTCGGCTACCACGAAATATATGCACCCCCTACCACTGGTTACTACTGGTCTGCCACCGGTGATGGTTATAACGGATACGGTCTGCATTTCTATTATGAAGATGGATTCAGCACTTCACTGACAATATTTAGTGAAGGATCTGGATATGTCAGGTCTGTACGCTGCGTGACAGACGAATCATACCACAATTCTGCGCTCCCATCTGTAAACACGATAAGTGCGGAAGAGGCTGGAAGCAATTCTGTAACAGCAACGGCCGAAGTGGTATCAGAAGGCATCAATTCTGTAATCGACAGAGGCTTTGTATGGGGCAAGTATGAGAACCCCACTCTTGACAACTCATATCAGTCTGTATACACAGAAGGGTCATACATAGGAACATACAGTTCCACTATCAATGGGCTTGAACCATTTACCGAATATTATGTAAAATCATTTGTAATCACCGATAAAGAGACCAAGTACTCTTCTGCAAAAAGATTTACTACACTGTTTGACGGAAACTGCACAGACTTGAGCTCTGAAGGGACAGCGAACTGCTATATCATATCCAAGTCCGATACATATAAGATAAAAGCACTCCGGGGAAACACCCAGGAGTACATCACAGGCATCGATGATGTAGAGATTCTCTGGGAAAGTTTTGGTACCCTCTGGCAGGATTACTGGACCACGAAGGCAATATAATCCAGGTTACACACAATGGTGAAATATGGGGTTGCGCCCCTGACTCTGACTCAAGCGGATTTGGATTCGGCTATTTCAGAGATGGCTCATACAATTCCATACACTCTACACCAAGAGTTCACGGTCTAAGTGTCCGCTGCCAGAAGATTCAGTAAATATTTTTTTAGAATTTTTCTATTATCTCTTTCACCTTCGCCACCTTCTCGTCAAGAAGCTCCTTGGAGGTCGCTTCGCAGAGGAAGCGGAGGTAAGGCTCTGTATTGGAAGGGCGGATATTGTACCACCAGTCGGGAAACTCTTCTCGGTAGCCGTCAAAGTCCATCGAGAGTGTAGGGGTCTCCTGTGAACGGAAGTAGTCTCTAACTCTATCCATAGCCCCTTTCTTGTCCTCTATCTTGAAGTTGATCTCACCTGAGTTCTGGTATTTCTCTATCTGTGAGATGAGGAACGAGAATGATGCCCCCCTCTTCTTCATCTGTGCCACAATATCAAGTACGATGAGGGAAGCCATAATACCGCTGTCAGAGTAGAAGAAATCCTTGAAGTAGTAGTGACCTGCAAGCTCACCACCGAACAGACCGTCAAACTCCCTCAGTTTGGGTGCGGCAAATGCCCTCCCCACTCTCCAGGTGCGGATCTCTCCACCCATCGGTGCAAGATACTCCCCTACCGCTTTCGAGCTTCTGATATCCTGGATCACCCCGGCTTTAAGTTTTGGGGTCTCCATCAGGACTTTTCTCCTCTCCTTTACCGCCTCCGATGAACCGATAGCCTCGAGGAAGAAGTGCCCAAGGAGGGCAATGATCAGGTCGGGAGAGACAAATCTCGAGTTCTCGTCCACAAACATCACCCTGTCTGCATCCCCATCATAGATGACACCTATATCACATTTTTTCTCTGCCACCAGACGGCGAAGATCTTCGGTATTCTCAGGGATAAGGGGGTTGGCCTCGTGATTGGGGAATGTCCCGTCGAGCTCATCAAAGATATAATGGAGTCTCTCAGACGCCTCTCCGAGGAGATCTTTGACCAATAGTCCAGCCATACCGTTCGATATATCGACCCCGATATTCAGGTTTGAGTAGTCACCCAGGTATCTCTTCTGGAACTCCAGATATTCACCCTTTATATCGAATTCCACCACTTTCCCTTTGACGGCAGCAGGCTCGCACCCCCTCCCCTCACGGATCCACCCTTCGATGGTCCCGAGTCCGGTATCATACCCTACGGGCAATGCATTCTCACGAGAGACCTTGAGTCCGTTATATTCGCGTGGGTTGTGGGATGCAGTGATCTGCACCGAAGCCTTGAACCCTTTGGCTGCTGTACCCCAATATATCATCGGGGTGGTCGCCAGTCCGGCATCATAGACATCTGCCCCTGCATCGGTGATACCCCTGAGGAGATATTCGTGAATCTCGGGCGAAGACTCCCTCACATCACGCCCTACGAGGACCCTGTCTGCCCCGAGAAGTCCGGGGAGAAAATACCCCACTTTATATACTGTCTCCTTATCAAAATCGTGATTGTAGACACCTCTGATGTCGTATGCGTGAAATGCTCCCATAATATTCACTTATTTAGCTTTTTCCAATTTGATTTTATAGTGCGCCCCCACTTTCCCTTTCGAGATATTGTGAAGTTTGCTGCTGATCATCTTCTTGCGGATAGGGGCAGCCTTGTCCACAAACATCACCCCTTTCAAGTGGTCAAGTTCGTGCTGCACCATCCTCGCAGCGAAGTCATCGAACTCCTCCACCTGCTTCTCGAAATTCCTGTCGTAGAACTCCACTTTTATCTTTTTGGGGCGGATGATGTCACAGTTTATATCGGGGATGCTCAGACACCCTTCGCTGTATGTGGATGTCTCTTCGCTCTCCTCCAACACCACAGGATTTATCATTACCCTGAAGAACTCTTTAAGATATGGGTATGAGTCGGCGATATCTCTTCCGTCCACCATCACACACTGGATATCTTTTCCCACCTGAGGTGCTGCCAGACCTACCCCATCAGCATTTTTCATCGTTTCGAACATATCGTCTATAAACTTGCCGAAGGCCTCTCTGTCGACACTCTCTATATCAACTTCCTTAGATTTGGCTCTCAACACATCAGAGCCGTATACATAAATCGGTAAAATCATATCTTTTATACTATTTCTTTCTGTCCATAAATGTCTGCAATATGAGTGCCGCACTCACTTTGTCCACAGCCGCTTTATCCCTTCTGTCCATCTTTTTCACCCCGCTGTCTATCAGCGACTGGAATGCCAGCACAGAGGTGAACCTCTCATCCTCGAGGATGACCGGTATCTGCGGAAATGCCTTTTTCAGCTGTTTGAGAAATCCGTCCACATACTGCGCCGCCTCCGATGGTCTGTTGTCCATATTTACAGGATATCCCACCACAAACTTCTCCACCTCCTCTTTAGAGGTGTAAGTTTTAAGGTAATTAATTATATTTGCAGTCGGAACGGTCTCCAATGGTGAGGCAAAAATCATCAGAGGATCGCTCACTGCGACTCCCACACGCTTTTTGCCATAATCTATCCCTATAATCCGTTTCATAATGCAAATTTAACATTTTAATGAAAAAGAAGAAGCTTACCACAAGATATCGTTTCTCTATCGTAGAGGATACCACCCATAAAGTCCGCTTCCAGTTTAAAGCGAGCAGGCTTAGTGCCATCCTGGGTGCAATTATAGCGACTCTGCTGATCCTGGGCATCCTGATGACCATTATCGCCTACACCCCTCTCAAACGTCTGATCCCCGGGTATCCATCCCCAGAGACCCGCAGGGTGGCGATCCAGAATGCTGCGAAGATAGAGAAGATGGAGAAACAGCTGATTATCTGGTCTGTGCAGATGGAGAACATCCAGCGGATCTACCGCGGGGAGAAGCCTATGGACATCGACAGTCTCCTCAGGGACAGCACCATTTTCCATAAGGTTTCGATCTCCGACATCACCTCCAGGGAGGACTCCCTGCTCAAAGAGCAATTCCTCAAACAGGAGGAGTTCGACATCTCATCCATCCGCAGTGCCAAGATCGAGCAGATCGAGGGGCTGCTCTTCTTCCCCCCTATCAAAGGGGTGATAACCGAAGGGTACAACCCCGCCATCGGGCACCCATTCGTCGATGTTGCTGCACCCAACAACTCCTCTGTTTTTGCAGTCCTTGACGGCACCATAATCTCTGCAGGGTGGAGCGATGAGACCGGCTATACCATTCAGATCCAGCACTCAAACGACCTGGTATCCACATACAAACATAACAACAAACTTCTGAAAAAGACAGGGGACAAGGTCACTGCAGGTACCCCGATAGCTCTGGTGGGAGACACCGGGACCCTGAGTACAGGGCCTCACCTCCATTTCGAACTTTGGCACAAAGGTGAGCCTGTCGACCCCACTGTATATATCAATTTTTAACATTTCCCTATGAAAAGAAGAGTAGCAATTCTTGGCTCCACCGGCTCTATCGGGACTCAGGCTCTCGATGTTATAAGCCAGCACCCCGACCTGTTCGAAGTGGAGCTGCTGACTGCAAACAATTCTAAGGATCTCCTCATAGAGCAGGCCATCAGGTTCAATGCAAACACTGTGGTCATCAGCAACAAGGAGATGTACCGTGAGGTCTCTGAGGCCCTCAATCCCCATATGGTAAAAGTCTTTGCAGGGAACGAATCGATAGCGGATATTCTCGAGAACAGCACCAATATCGACATAGTGGTAGCCTCGATGGTGGGATTCAGCGGACTCAAACCGACACTTGCAGCGATCCGCTCTGGGAAGACCATTGCGTTAGCGAACAAGGAGACACTGGTGGCAGCAGGTGAGATAGTTACGGCACAGGCCCGCAAACACAACAGCTTCATAGTACCGGTAGATTCCGAGCACTCTGCCATATTCCAGTCCCTTCAGGGGGAGAGGGCTGCCATCGAGAAGATCCTCCTCACAGCATCCGGAGGCCCATTCCTCGATGCCACCATAGAGCAGATGGCTGCCGCCACCAAGGAGATTGCACTGAAGCATCCGAGATGGACAATGGGGGCCAAGGTCACTATCGACTCCGCCAGTATGATGAACAAGGGGCTGGAGATGATCGAGGCGCGCTGGCTCTTCGATGTGAATCCTGACAAGATACAGATGGTGATCCATCCGCAGTCCATCATCCACTCGATGGTGCAGTTCGAAGATGGTTCGATCATAGGACAGATGGGGGTGCCCGATATGAGGATCCCTATCCAGTATGCCCTTTCATACCCATACAGAATCCCTCTGAATGTGGAGAGACTTGACCTCTTCAAGATGGGAAGCCTCACCTTCAGAGAGCCCGACAGGGAGAGATTCCCCTGCATAGGGATAGCGTATGAGTCTATCAGAAAGGGTGGGAATATCCCTTGTATAATGAACGCAGCGAATGAGGTGGCTGTGGCGGCATTCCTTCAGGATAAGATCAGGTTCACACAGATCCCTGAAGTGATAGAAAAGACCATACAGAGATGTAACTTTATAGCAAGCCCCGACATAGAGGATATTTTCGAATCTGACAAAGAGGGCAGGATATTTGCTAACGAACTGATACGATAATATTTGATTGATTTATGGATGTAATAATCAGAATAGTCCAAGTGCTTCTGGCACTTTCGATTTTGGTAGTGGTGCACGAATTCGGACATTTCACATTTGCTAAGATATTCAAGATCAGGGTGGAAAAATTTTATCTCTTCTTCCCCCCTGCCCTATTCAAGTTCAAACCCAAGAACAGCGACACCGAGTGGGGAATAGGATCTATCCCATTGGGAGGCTTCTGCAAGATCTCCGGGATGATAGATGAATCTATGGACAAAGAGGCTATGGCACAGGAGCCGAAGCCCTGGGAATACAGGACCAAACCTGCCTGGCAGAGGCTGCTGGTGATCGCCGGCGGTGTGATGTTCAACTTCATCTTCGCTATGCTCCTATACTCTGCCATCCTGTTCACCTGGGGTGAGGAGTATCTGAAAAATGAGGATGCCGTATATGGTATCCAGACCAATTCCCTCTCTGCCGAGATCGGCTTCCGCGACGGCGACAGGATCATCTCATTCGATGATGTGGTTCCTGAAAATTTCGCTGAACTGCAAGTGGAGCTGGTACGCTCCCAAGCACGGACAGCCAAGGTCCTCAGAGACGGGGATACTGTCACAATAGATATTGACCCGGCATATATACCGGCCATACTCAACACACCAGGGATGTTTATGCTGGCAGCCCCTGTGGCTATCGCAGAGGTCCCCGACACATCTATAAACTTCTCTGCCGGACTGCTTCAGGGTGACAGATTTGTGAAGGTGGCTGACCAGGAGATCATATCATTCCAGGCCCTCCAGAGTGCACTCGCTGCCCATAAGAATCAGGTGGTCCCTATAGAGTTCAAAAGGGGTGAAGAGTCTGTCACATATCCTCTTCAGGTGGATGGCGACGGGAAGATAGAGGTGGTGCTCCAGACAGATATATCCGATTTTGATATCACCAAGAAAGAGTACAGTGCCCTCAACGCCATCCCTGCCGGCATCAAAAAGACCTTCAGCACCATCGGAGACTATATAAAGGAGCTGGGGCTCATATTCTCCCCCAAGACTGAGGCCTACAAATCGGTCGGCAGCTTTATAGCGATAGGGAGCATATTCCCTACCGCCTGGAACTGGGAGGCCTTCTGGAATATCGTGGCACTCCTCTCTGTGATGCTGGCTGTAATCAACCTGCTCCCTATCCCCGCTCTGGATGGAGGACACATCATATTCACCCTGTACGAGATGATTACAGGGCGCAAACCTTCAGACAAATTTATGGAGTATGCACAGATGGTGGGTATGATCTTCCTCCTTCTGATTATGTTCCTCGCCTTCGGCAATGATATATTGAGACTATTTAGATAAACTGCATATGAAAACATTAAGAACCATCCTTACCATAGCATTGGCTGCCATTATGCTCGGATCCTGCAACAATTCGGACAATGCTGAAAACAAAAAGAGATATATGCCGAACATCACCGGCAAACCGGGCGAAGTTCTGCTGGTACTGGATAAAAACGAATGGGAAGGTGAGTTGGGGACAGCCTTGAGGGAGACCCTCTCCGAAGAGTTTCCGTATCTTCCTCAGAGAGAGCCCATTTTCAACCTCTTCAACACTACCCCGTCTTCATTCCAGAACTATGGGGCATACTCTACCCACAGAAATATCCTGAGGGTCCACATCGGGGAGGCATTTGACTCCTGCAGAGTGGCATATCAGGAGGATGTGTGGGCCGCTCCCCAGATAGTGATAACCATCTCCGCCCCGGACAAAGATGGCGCACTCCAGATATTTGAGCAGCACAGAGAGAGGATCGTCAGCTCACTGGAGACAGCTGAAAGGAACAGAGTGATAAGGAATGCGAAGAAATACCAGGAGATAGAACTTCGACAGCTGGTTCTCGACGAATATGGAGGAGCACCATATTTCCCTCAGGGATATTCACTGAAGAAGAAGACAGATGACTTCATCTGGATCTCATACGAGACCACATACGTAAACCAGGGGATTTTCATCTATACATATCCTTATAATGGGGAGAAACTCAGCAGCGAGACTATGGTGGCCCACCGCAACGAGTTTATGAAAAAATATGTCCCCAGTATGAGAGAGGGTAGTTATATGATCACAAGCTCATATGTCGATCCAAGCTTCAACTGGCTGCAGTACAAAGGGAGAATCTTCGCCGAGTCGAGAGGTCTCTGGGAGGTGGAGAATGACTATATGGGAGGTCCTTTCGTCTGCCACACATATCTGGACAAAGAGCAGAAAAATGTGATAGTCATTGAAGGGTTCATATATGCCCCCAAGTTTGACAAGAGAAACTACTTGAGACACGTAGAGGCTATCCTGTACTCATTTGAGTGGGATAATTAACATTTTTTGAACTTTTTTTCAATATCCTGTTTGGAAACTTGAAAATTATTTCTACCTTTGCGCTCTCAATCCGGAAAGGTGGGTTCGTCTAACGGTTAGGACTCAAGATTTTCATTCTTGCAATAGGGGTTCGATTCCCCTACCCACTACGAAAATAAAAAAAATATTATAATGGCAAATCACGCATCAGCAGACAAGCGTTATCGTCAAAGCGAGACACGCAGATTGCATAACAAGTATTATGCAAAAACAACTAGAAACGCTATCAAAGCGCTAAGAAACACTACAGATAAAGAAGCTGCTATGGCTCTTCTACCAAAAGTTTCTTCAATGATTGACAAACTTGCTAAAATTAACGTTATCCACGCTAATAAAGCAGCAAACTTGAAAAGCGGTATTTCTGTTTATGTAAATAAACTATAAGAAATTTACCTTTTTGTCATAAAGATTTAAAAAACTTCCCAACCTTTGTTGGGAAGTTTTTTTTATTATACTATGGCATCTAACATTAAAATTAAAGATTGGAGCGTAGAAGAGAGACCCAGAGAAAAAATGTTGTTATACGGTGCCAAGACACTGTCCAACTCAGAACTTCTGGCCATACTCCTCCGCTCGGGAGACACACGGCAGACTGCTGTCGGTCTCGCCAAATCACTCCTCAATGCCCACGGCAATTCTCTTAACTCCCTCTCCAGATCCTCATACGAAGATCTCTGCAAGATAAAGGGGGTAGGTACATCTAAGGCCACTGCTGTCATAGCCGCCTTCGAACTGGCAAACCGGATCTCCGGGGAGACGGTAGAGGTGGCGCCCCAGATCACCTGCGCCCAGGAGGCATACACCTTGATGAGGCATCACTTCTCTAATCTTATGCACGAGGAGTGCTGGGTGATGTATCTGAACAAACAGAATAGGGTTATCCATAAGGAGTGCATCAGCAAAGGGGGGACACACAGCACAGTCCTGGATCCCAAAATAGTGATCAAACGGGGGGTCGACAAACTCGCAGCCGGTATCATATTGTTCCACAACCACCCCAGTGGGAATCCACACCCGGGAGAAGAGGACCGGAGACAGACCAAACTCCTCAGGGAGGCCTCCTCCCTTCTGGATATCACCTTGATAGACCATATCATAGTATCGGGGGACAAGTATTACAGTTTTTCTGAAAATTCGGGGATATGAAGAGGAATATTTCTTAACTTTGTTAAAATTTACAAAAAATGGAAATCATTAATCTTGGGGAACAAAAATCTGTTCTGAATCAGTACATTATCGAAATCCGTGATCAAGTTATCCAGAAGGATAGCATGAAGTTCCGCAAAAACCTTGAAAGAATAGGTGAGTTTATCGCTTGTGAAATCAGCAAAAGGCTGGACTACACTCCTATTGAAGTGACCACCCCACTCGGGATAGCTCAGACCACCACTTACGAGAACAATATCGTAATCGCAAGCATCCTCAGAGCCGGCATTCCTCTTCACGACGGGATCCTGAATGTTTTTGACAGGGCACAGAATGCTTTCATCGGCGCATACCGTAAATACGGAAAGGATAACAAATTCAACATCGAAGTGGAGTACGCAAGTGCCCCCAGAATTGACGGGAAAGTTCTGATCCTTGCAGACACTATGCTGGCTACCGGTGCATCTCTTGTACTGGCATACGAAAGACTCCTGAAGAACGGCACACCCAAGCACACCCATATTGTCTCTACCATAGCGAGTGCTGATGGTGTAGAGTATCTTAAAAAGCACATCACCGATCCTAATGTGACTCTATGGCTGGCCGCTGTAGATGAGGAGCTGACAAACAAATCCTACATCGTACCCGGTTTGGGCGATGCAGGAGATCTTGCATACGGAAGCAAGCTATAGTTCCTTGCGCAGTCTGGCTATAGGGAGGTTCAGTTGCTCACGATATTTGGCCACTGTCCTTCGGGCCACCTTATAACCCTTCTCTGTGAGAACATTGACAAGTTCTTCATCAGTGAGGGGTTTTCTTTTGTCTTCACTCTCGATACTCTCCTGGAGCACCTTTTTGATCTCTCTGGTAGAGACCTCCTCTCCGCTGCTGTTCATAAGCCCCTCGGAGAAGAAATATTTGAGTGAGAATATGCCGAACTGTGTCTGGATGTATTTTGAACTTACCACCCTGGAGATGGTAGAGATATCGAGACTTGTCTTCTCAGCTATATCTTTAAGGACCATTGGCTTGAGATTGGCTTCATCACCAGTTAGGAAAAACTCCTTCTGAAAGTCCACTATCGCATTCATAGTGTTCTGAAGGGTGTTGTGCCTCTGCTTGATAGCCTCCACAAACCACTTGGCCGAATCGAGCTTCTGCTTTACAAATGTGGCAGCCTCTCTCCCGGCACGGGTAGAGGCGTTTGCCGAATTGAGCAGAACCTCTGCATAGCGCTTATTGACCTTGAGTTCGGGGATATTGAACTTGGGCATAGTCATAACGAGCTCACCATCCTTGTCCTCCAGGATGAAGTCAGGAACTATCTGCTGTGCCTGCTCCACATAGGAGTCATCTATCTGACCTCCGGGACGGGGATTGAGGTGGATTATCTCATCTACAGCCTCTTTTAACTGCTCCTCTGTGATCTCAAGTTTGGCCGCTATTTTCTGGTAGTGTTTCTTCGTGAACTCAGGGAAATAGTCTTTAAGGATGGTGATGGCGCACTCTCTGGCAGGGGTTTGGTTCATAGAGTAGAGCTGCAGCAGCAGACACTCCTGAAGGTCTCTCGCCCCGACACCTACCGGCTCAAACTCCTGTATCACCTTCAACACCCTCTCCACCTCCGCCTCATCACACTCTATACCGAGTCTGAAGGCTATATCGTATGTGAGAGACTCCAGATCCCTCCTCAGATATCCGTCATCATCGAGACTGCCTATAATAAAAAGAGCTATCGACCTGCTCCTGTCATCCAGTTTGCTGTATCCCAACTGGTTTTCAAGACTCTGGTGAAAGCTCTCTTTAACTGAGAATGTATTGTACTGGGGTTTTATATCTTTCCCCTGATTATTTACATATAATTTGTAAGAAGGTGTAGGGTCGTCCGCAGGATACTCACTCAATGATACATTTTTGGGGGTATCATCACCTTCTTCACTCTCTGTACTCTCCTCCAGGACCGGATTCTCCTCCAGTTTGCGTCTTATCTCCTGTTCCAGCTCCAAGGTGGGGAGCTCCAGAAGCTTTATCGTCTGGATCTGAAGAGGTGAGAGTCCTTGCTGTAATTTCTGATGTAAACCTTGCTTTAACATATACTTGTGTCGCACCTTGTTTGACACAAATATATAAAATTTTTACTTAATACCCATCAAGAAATATGCACCCATAGGGTTCAGACCTCCGGTCCCGAATTTGTTTACCAGTTTCCCATCTTTCGAGAAATGGTACATATCACCTTCACTCACATAGTCGGAGGTACCAATATACACCTCCTGTGTGACGGGATCGACGCTGATGCAGGTGGGGGTGTTGTCAATTTTGGTCTGATCCACGATAAAATCGGCCTCCATAGTGCCGGATAGGGTATTGTACACACCTACAGATATATCCATATTCCAGTTTTCATCATACTGTGCGGATATGAAGTATAGTCTGCTGTCCGAACCCATAGACATATATGTGACCGGCTTGTCGGTCACCACCTTCACATCGAGGCTTCTGGGATCTATCCTCTGCAGGGTATTGGGGACATCCTCGTAATTTCCCATAGAGATCAGGAATATCTCACCTCTGATGTTCGACACCATTCTGGTAGGATTTTCTACCACCTGTATGGTAGTTGCCTCCTGCATAATATCCTTTACTGTCACTACAGAGACTGTATTTCCGTAGACAGGATAGTTCATACCACCTGAGTTGGCTACAAAGACCCTGTCATCCACAGCTACAAGCCCCTCAGGGTTGTCTCCCACCTTTACCAGAGAGGTGGTATAATCGAGGGTATCTATCTGAGCCAGATACCCTTCGTACATAGTGGCATAAACCTTACCATCATAGCCGATAAGGGCCCTTGGTGAGAGATTTGAATCGCCATTGGAGACTCTGAGCTCCTCTATGATCTCACCTTTACGGTTTGTCACGAATATCACTTTGGAGTTGTAGACCGCGATATACATTTTATCCCCATAGATGAGCATATCCTGGGCCAGGTCACCGAGTTTTTTATTATTGGCACTCTGGAACACATTTGTAGCGAGAGTTTTGGTCTGGGCATCATATAGAGAAAGGGCTGCGTCATTTGATGCATAGTTACCGTTATTAAGAATGTAAACACCCTCTGTCACTATCGTAGGGGGAACTTCGTCTTTACCGTCGTCTATATCGCAAGCGTACAGGGCGAAGGTCGCTAAAAAAAGGGTAAAAATCTTTTTCATACTGTCATTATTTAAAAATTATACTTCAAAGTCAATCTGTATGAGCGTCCCGGCATAGGGTAATACTGGACCACCTCATAGTTTACATTGCCTATATTCAGCACTTCGCCCATAACAGAGAGTTTGTGCTCCCCCAAATTAAAGGTTCTGTTTACCGACACTGTATGGTCCATATATCCCTCTATGAGGTTCGACTGCGTATTCTGCGGGAAGGAGTACCTTTTCCCCACCGCTGTACATAGATAACTTATATTCAGCCATCTGCTCTTCCAGGAGAGTGTAACACTTCCCAAGTGTCTGGGGGTATAGGGTATCTGATGCATATAGGTTTTCGATTCGGGATCCGATATATCCACAGCGTACTGGAGAGAATAATTGGCATTGAGCGAAAGTGACATCATAGCGGGAAGGGAGATCTGAGCCACCCCATTTACATCCAGACCACTCATCCCCACCTTGCCGATATTCAACATCCTCCAGATAAACATTGTGGGTATTGCCACTATCTTGTCTTTTATAAGATTTGAATAGCCATCCACTGAAAACGAGGCATACTCCACCACCTCGGGCCATAGGGTGCCGCTCCAGGTGAGGCCGAGGTTAAACTGAGTGGCCTTCTCCGGGAGAAGGTTACGGTTTCCCACCCGGGAGTAGTAGAGATCGTTGAAATTAGGGGCTCTGTAGGCATCTTTATACGAAGCCCGGATCCTGAAATTGGCCTTCTCGAAAAGCTTGTAGGAGATGCTCACAGATGGGGAGAGTCTCATCTTGTCGTCTGCCGGCGTCCCCACCTCCACCTCCTCTGTTATAAAGGTGCCGAGCAGGCTGGCGGTCAGAGTCACCCTGCTGTTCTTGTATTGCCCTGCCAGGGCTGTAAGGGAGGTCTGCCGCACCGGGTAGACAAAGTCTGTCAGGGTGGCATCGAGGGTGTTTATAAAGTAGTCCTCCACCAGGGTGAATCTGAGCCCCTCGATGGGTGCAAATTCCCCTGCCAAAGAGGCGTAATACTCGTTCTGTGTGTAGAAAGTCTCCTCCTTGCCGGAAGCAAGTCTGTCATTTAGGGCCAGATACCTGTTCCAGGAATATGTATACTTGAGGTTTGCCATAATGGCCCATTGGTCGGAGAGCCTGTTCTGGTAATGGGCACTTCCAAATCCATTCCTGTCCCAGAGCCACTCCTTCGCATCCTGATTGTATAGGACCACCGAACCGGGGAGTCCCCTGTGGGAATATAGGTAATTCCCCTTGAGGGTAAGGTTACCACCCTTCCCAAGATCCCCATAGATATTGAGCTCACCTCTGGCGGTATTGACCTGGCTGTTGATCCTGGTATAACTCTCATAATTTGCACCATTCCTTATGGTAAAGGGGTACTCTCCATCCGAAGTGAGCCAGTCCCCATTGATTCCGAAGGACCATCTTTTTGAGAGGCGCTGCTGATAGAGGAGATACGGGTTGTATGTCCCGAAAGAGGCAAAGCGCATAGAGGCAGTCACGTGCGAAGAGCGGTCGCCAAATACAGGCTTCGAAGTCCTGATGTTCAATGCACCTGCCGAGGCAAAAAGTCTGGCAGTCTGGAAAATATCGTCCGACTGTCCTATGGAGAGGGAGATTTGCTCCACATTATCGAGTGAAAACCTCCCTATATCTATCTGCCCGCTCTGGGCATTCGAGAGGGTGATACCGTCGTAGCAGACCGCTGTATGCTGGGAGCCCATATTCCTCACAGAGACGGTCTTCACACCACCTATTCCACCATAATCCCTGATGCTCACCCCTGAAAAAGTTCTGACAGCCTCGTAGAGATCCTGTATCCCGAGCTTCTCGAACGATTTTTTGTCCATCGTCTGTATGGGGACACTCTGCTTGGTCGAAGAGGGCTTCGCTGTACCTACTATATACATCTTTTCCAGATTCTCCACCTTAAGAGTATCCGGATCGGGTGTCTGCGCAAATGTCGCATTACAGTACGACATCAGACAAAGTGCAACCACAAAAAGGGTCTTTGTTCTAAATAAAATTGGCATCAAATAAGGTTTTTAGAAACCTATACCCGAAGTTTCATATTACGAATCCCGGCAGGTCTTCTGACTTGTTCCCCCATTGGCGCCTTCCCATCCGTTCAGACAGTGGCAGAGATGGCCAAGGGATTTAAGGAACTCACAGCTACGGGTATAGTTCAGGATTTGCACCTGATTCCCTATTATTGGATAGAGGCGATAAGCGACCACCCACACCTGAATTCATTGCAAAGTTAAGTAAAATATCTTACTTTTGTACTATGATGAACGAAAAAAACCACCTGCACGTGGACATTGAAAAGGTACTGGCCTCCAAGGGGGTAAAAAGAGCACCCCGTTTTCTGGTCAATTTCCTAAAAAAAATTATCCATCAGGACGAACTCAATGACCTGTTGTCCCAATGTGCAGGGCTTACCGGAGTCCCCTTTGCAAAAAGGGCTCTGGAGCTGCTCGATGTAAAGTATCGGATACACCACCCCGAAAATATACCTCAAGACGGAGGACGCTACATTTTTGCCTCCAACCACCCCCTCGGCGGTCTCGATGGACTTATTATGATCAGCCTTATAGGGGAGAAGATGGGTGACGTGAGATTTGTGGTAAACGACTTGCTGATGTTCATTAAACCCCTCGAAGAGGTGTTTGTCCCCGTAAACAAGTTCAGGAGAATGAACCAGGAGTATGCAGACAGGATCAACGCTGCTTTCGAGTCAGATGCACAGATGCTATACTTCCCTGCCGGGCTGTGTTCCCGCCTGATAAAGGGGGAGATCGTCGATCTGGAGTGGAAAAAGACATTTGTAACCAAAGCGATAGAGCACAATAGAGGCATTATACCTGTCCATTTTTCGGGAAAGAACACTATGTTCTTCTACAGACTCGCAAAACTCAGAAAATTTCTGGGGATCAAATTCAATATTGAGATGATGTTTCTGGTAGACGAGATGTTCAAGAAAAGGGGGCACAGTTTTGACATCTACATCAGAGAACCTATACCTTCCACCGATATCACTAAAGAGAAGAGTGCAAATCAGTGGACCGAACATATAAGAAAACTTAGCTATGGAACCAGTAATTAAACCTGTAGACAGAGAACTTATCCTGTCAGAGCTTACACCTGACAAGTACATCCGAAACACCCGAAAGGGGGGGAACGAGCTATACGAAGTGACAGCTCAAGACTCACCTTTCACTATGAGGGAGATAGGACGCCTCCGTGAGCTCGCATTCAGAATGGCCGGTGGCGGGACCGGAAAAGAGATAGACATCGACGAATACGATGTGGACCACGAAGCTCCCTACAGGCAGCTTATCGTGTGGGATCCCGATGCCCAGGAGATTATCGGGGGATACAGATATATCCTGTGTAAGGATCTCGACCCGGAGAAGATGGCCACCAAGGAGCTGTTTGAGTTCTCTGAAAAGTTTGAGAAAGAGTATCTTCCATACACCATAGAGCTTGGTCGGTCGTTCATACAGCCAGCATACCAGGGGACCAGAGGGAGGAGAAAAGGGCTTTTCGCTCTGGACAACGTGTGGGACGGACTTGGTGCCCTGATGACCAAATACGATGAGTATAAATATTTCTTTGGCAAGGTCACTATGTATGCCACATACGACTACACAGCCCGAAACACACTTCTGTACTTTCTGAACAAATATTTTATCGATTCCGACAAACTGGTCACCCCTATCGAGCCTCTCGACTATGACAATGAGAACCCCTCATACGAAGAGCTATTCTTCGGGCTTGACTACCCTGAAGCATACAAAGTGCTCCATAAGGCCCTCAAGAGCAGAGGAGAAAACATCCCTCCTCTAATCAACTCCTATATGAACCTGTCACCCACGATGAAGGTGTTCGGGACATCTATAAACAAAGGGTTTGGTGGTGTGGAAGAGACCGGAATTCTGGTTAAGATAGATGATATGTACTTCGAAAAGATCGAGAGACACATCACCCCTCTCAAATTGTTCCTGTCATCTATCGCATACAGATTCAGGCCTAATTGGTGGAAGAGATAACCTCTTTCACCAGAAAGACTGAAGGGTATTGGGATTTTATCTCATTCAGAAACTTCATCGCCTCAGATTTGGACCTGAAGTTTCCCACTGTCACTTTAAAATATGGATTTGAATACCCTCTGAACACAGGTACAGAGGGGTACATTTCCTGAAACTCTGACATTACTTGTTCAGAAACAGCCCTCGCATCTCTCTTATTGTCGAAAAATATCCTCAGACGGAACACCGACACATTTCTGGACGGGTTCTTCGCTATATACTCCTGCATAGATTTCTGAAGCGAATCAGATGCCACAACACTGCTGCCAAGTGACTCAAAAACTGTCTCCTTAATCACATCCGCCTGCGCCAATGAGTCTGAAGATGCCACTACAGTATCTGCAGGCTGCTGTACCTGCCCGTTTGCCGCCACTACAAACGCCAGCAGCGCACAAAGTGTAACAATAAACTTTCTCATATTATTATTTCTCCAAGCGTTTCAAGAGTGTACTTAATGGGGTATCCTTCATCTTATGGGTCTTCTTACCTTTTCCAGCCAAGGTCATCTTACCACTGACGGTAAATTCATTGATATCCCATTTTTTTATATTAAGTCCCATAGATAGCAGGGACATCGGATCACACAGGGTAACCTCTACCGGCACCTTCACTTCGCTTTCTGACAAAGCGGGGACAGAAACTGTATCCTTGAGGGCTATAGTGGCAAAAAGGTCCATATCCTTTTTGATGGTTGCCTCCATAAAAGTCAAATCGACAGGGTACTGGGCACCATTTTCCACAGACAAATTAAAGACAATACTGGCTTTTGTCGAACTCTCCATCCTCACCTCAGAGAGACTAATCTTTTCTATATTAAGCTGCTTGACGGGAGAACAGCTGGATAAAATGGCCAAGCACAACAGTGAAATTAAAGTTAATCTTCTCATAAAAATCCTCAGTTTTTCATTGCAAAGATACAAAAAGATATAAAAAAGTTATCTTTGCAGATATGAATAAGGTATTTATTGAAACATACGGCTGTCAGATGAACGTATACGACAGCGAACTGGTAATATCGATCCTTCAGAAGGAGGGTTGGCAGTTGTGCGATTCCATAGAGAGTGCCGATATGATACTTGTCAATACCTGCTCTATCAGAGATAACGCGGAGCAGAGGGTCTGGGGAAGACTGGACCACTTCCTCCAGCAGAAGAGGAAGAGGGGGGAACTTATCGTAGGTGTCCTTGGGTGTATGGCTGAAAGGGTAAAGGAGAAACTTCTGGAGCACCCGGTAGTCAATATCGTGGCAGGTCCCGACACATACAGAAAACTTCCAGAGATGATCAGAGACCTCCAGTCAGAGCCCAAACAGATGGACATCCGGCTATCAAGACACGAGACATACGCCGACATTACCCCTGTCAGGACAGACAAGAACGGAGTGAGCGCTTACATATCGATAATGAGGGGATGCAACAATATGTGTACCTACTGCATCGTCCCATATGTGAGGGGATCCGAGAGGAGCCGCGACCCCCACTCCATCGTAAAAGAGGCGAGAGATCTCTTCGAGAGTGGATACCGCGAAGTCAATCTTCTGGGTCAAAATGTAGACTCATACCTCTGGGTAGATCCAGAGAACCCCACAGAGACCACCGACTTCGCCCAACTCATCGAGCTTGTAGCCCTCATCGACCCTAAGCTCAGAGTCCGCTTCTCCACATCCCACCCTAAAGATATGGGCAATGGAGTCCTCTACTCAATGGCTATGTACCCCAACATCTGCACACATATCCACCTCCCGGTACAGTCTGGAAGCGACAGGATGCTTGAGAAGATGAACCGCAAATATGACAGGGCAAAGTATATGGAGAGGATCCACAAAATCAGGGAGATCATCCCCGATGCAGCCATCACCACAGATATCATAGCAGGTTACTGCTCTGAGACACTGGAGGACCACCAGCAGACACTATCTCTGATGGAGGAGGTAAGATACGACTACGCATTTATGTTCCAGTACTCTATGCGACCCAACACCTATGCTGCCCGCCACTTCGAAGATGATGTTCCTCTACAGGAGAAGACCCGCCGTCTCAATGAGATCATCGAACTTCAGAACAAACACTCATTTGAGAGCAATAAGAAAGATGTTGGCAAAATATTTGAAGTGCTGATCGAGGGGACCTCCAAAAAGAACAAAGATGAACTCTTCGGCAGGACCCCGGGAAACAAAGTATGCGTATTTCCTGCCCTCGGCCACAAAGCGGGAGAGTATGTACACGTAAAAGTAACCGGCTGTACATCAGCCACATTATTAAGTGAAATTGTAGAACAATAAAAATTTGACGACTATGACAAAAATGAGAACACAGTATCTCGGCAACCTTCGCACTGAGATAGAGCATATCCAATCGGGAAACAAAATCATCACAGACGCACCTCTTGACAACAATGGCAAAGGCGAATTCTTCTCCCCTACCGATATGTTTTCATCATCACTCGGCAGCTGTATGCTCACCATTATCGGCATAGCTGCCAACACCCACGGCTTCTCTATCGACGGCACTACACTCGAAATAGAGAAAGTGATGGCTGCCAATCCCCGCAGAGTGGCTGAAATCAAAATCGATGTTCACTTCCCAAAAGGGGCCAACTATACTGACAAACAGAAAAGAATCATCGAAGCTGCAGCCAAGACCTGCCCTGTAGCAAACAGTCTGCATCCCGATGTAATCAAAAACATAACATATATTTATGAATAGACTATTTATATTTTTTTCAGCACTGGCTATTGCTTTCTCATTAACATCTTGTAACAACAGAGTAAAGCCTGATGAGAATGAATCATACCCTCTCGCCATCCTTATCAATGAGGGTGGTTACCACACCCCTATCGATATGATAGGATACAATGAAGATGCTCTCGAACTGGAGGGGACATCGATGTCAGGGGCCAATGAGATGCCACCTATGGGTGAATTTCACGGCATATTTATGGACAACGCCGGGAACGGATACCCTCTGCTCTCAAACTATGATATGATGCCTGTTATAGATATGAGCAGATTCAAAGTCACTGAAAACAACATCCTGACCGATCTGTCAAATCCTGTCGCTATGACTCTGGCAGGGTCCAATATGTATGTTCTGAATGACCCTGATACATCTGCCTATATCTCAGTCTACTCCACTATCGCCGGCTATAAACTTATCGCCAAAGTACCTGTTTCAAATGGTGGTTCAGCTCTATATGTCGACAATGACTTTATGTATGTCGCCGGTAAAACCGGTATTGAGATCTACGGACACACTACCCACAAACTTGAGAAAAATGTAGTGACACCGGCAGAGCCCAAATACTTTATGGTTACCAACCTATCGTATATCACAGTCTCTTGTCCAGGTTACGGTCTATGCACATTTGACATCCCTACACAGACTATATCCGACTCCATAGAGGTACCTGTAGGGCCAAGTGGACAGATGTACATCGGCAAGGATATAAACGACATCCTTACATTCACAGACACCGAAGTGTGTCTTACCAACATCACCTCCAGATCACATCAGATTATCTACACAGGTAAAGGGATCACCGGTGTGGGCAGATCGGCCAACAGCAAATACACCTATATCGCTGTGGACGGAGGCACCAAACACCTCGTATATAATGACAAGCGGGAGAAACTGTCTGAATTCAGCACCCCCGCAGGTTCATATAACTATATCTTTACAAAAAGGATAATATATAACGACTAAAGAGTCCACTCAACTCCGTCTTTGGTGTCCTTAATCTGGACACCCAAGGCTTTGAGTTTATCACGGATAAGATCACTGGTAGCAAAGTCCTTATTGGATTTTGCTACTTTTCTTACCTCCAGTATCATCTCTACGAGACCCCCTACCAGCTCCTCTGAGCCGTTTCCTGCAGACTCATCGACCAAACCCAGCACATCAGGGATAAATTTGAGGAACAACTCATCCAGAAGAGCCTTATCATTTGCATTTATCGCACTCTGGCCATCTTTTACCTGATTTATAATCCTTACAGCATCAAAAAGGTGTGACAAAGCTATAGGGGTATTTATATCGTCACAGATCGCTGTGAAAACATCATCATAGATCTTTCTGATCTCTTTATTATCCTCAGAGCCACCTTTAACCTGAAGAGACTTGACATCCTTAGCAGCCTGCATAATACGCTTGAGGCCCTTCTCTGCTGCCTGAAGTGCATCGTTACTGAAATCAAGTGTGCTGCGATAGTGTGCCTGAAGGATGAAGAATCTGATGGTCATAGGGGAGTATGGCTGTACCAGGATATTGTGTTTCCCGGTGAACAGCTCCTCCAGAGTGATGAAGTTGCCGTATGATTTTCCCATCTTTTTACCTTCGATAGTAATCATATTGTTATGCATCCAATATCTCACTCCCCCTTTTCCTCTGGATGCCTTGTTCTGTGCCAACTCACATTCGTGGTGAGGGAACAGAAGGTCCATACCTCCACCGTGGATATCAAACTCCTCTCCAAGATATTTGGCACTCATAGCCGAACACTCCAGATGCCATCCGGGGAAACCTTCACTCCAAGGTGATGGCCATTTCATAATGTGCTCCGGAGCAGCCTTTTTCCAAAGTGCAAAATCGAGAGGTGATCTCTTGTCGCTCTGGCCGTCAAGTTCACGGGTATTCGAGATCATATCATCAAGCACCCTGCCAGAGAGTTCTCCATAATTATGTTTCTCGTGGAAAGCCCTCACATCGAAATATACAGAGCCGTTGCTCTCATAAGCAAAGCCTGCATCAAATATCTTCTGTACAAGTGCTATCTGCTCTATGATGTGACCGGAAGCACGAGGCTCAATACTTGGAGGACAAGTATTGAGCTTCCTCATAGCCTCCTGATATCTCAAAGTGTACTCCTGTGCCACCTCCATAGGCTCCAGGGACTCCAGTTTCGCTTTCTTGGCGATCTTGTCCTCCCCTTCGTCAGCATCGTGCTCCAGGTGTCCCACATCTGTAATATTCCTCACATATCTTACTTTATATCCCATATAACGGAACATCCTCACCAGAACATCATAAGTAACGCCTGGGCGTGCGTGCCCCAAATGGGCATCTCCATACACAGTAGGGCCACAAACATATATGCCCACCATACCTGGGGTAACCGGTTTGAAAATCTCTTTCCTTCTCGATAATGTATTATAAAGTAAAATTTCTCTCTCCATAATGATATAATTAAGGTGACAAAGTTACCTCTTTTTTTGTCACTTCTGCAAATTTACATCTGCATATCGGCCGGATCTTCTATCTTCAATCTGTTTGACAACACTTCGGTAAAGTATTTGTCTTCACCTTCTGAGTTTGTGTACTTGACATTTCTGATGCGTCCCCATACCGAAAGGCAGCTTCCCTTCTTTATCTCATTGAAGTCCGGCATCCCTTTCCCTGCCCACGCGACAATATTGTGCCAGGTCGTCTCCTCTTTAAGGGTGCCGTTTCTGTCTTTGAACCTCTCATTCGTGGCCAGAGAGAATTTGATCACTTTGGTTCCACCTACTTCGTTAATTTTCGGAGCTGTCCCTACGTGTCCTCGCAGCTCGATTCTGTTAAATGATATCTCCATAATTTTTGGTTTTTGAATTCGCCACAAAGGGACAAAGAATTTTTCAGGCCAGTAAGTCTCTACACGTATATAGCCGTATAATACTTTTGGAGAATTTTAAAATTAAGTTTTTAAACTACAACAGAGTGAATATTTACGTTTCTGCACCACATTCAGTGTTGGATACCATAACTTTCGGCAATATGAAATCTAATCCCAAAAGATACTGTCTGGAGTGCGGTAAGATTCTCCACGGAAGAAGTGACAAGAAGTTCTGCAACGACATATGTCGCTCAGCCTATGCAAACAAAAGATATAAGACCACACATAGTGAGATCTTCAGAATACACCGGATCCTTCTGCGCAACCACCATCTGTTGGAGGAGTACCTTCAGAACGGCTTCTCCCAGATATCGGTCCGAGAACTGTATCTAAGAGGATTTAATTTTGATTACTTCACATCCATTCACACCAAAAGCTGCAGGCATATCGAAATATTCTGTTTTGACATCCGCTATATCATACTGGATAATGATGTAAAAATCTGGAGATAGTATTCCGCGAAGCGGAGTCCTCATCAGAGGACCGGCTGGAGTCCCAGGATTGGGCCTCCGGCATTCCTTCTCTTGCCCCCTTTAGAGCAAGCTCTAGGGGCAGAGAAAACAAAACCCCCGCAAACAAAGTTTGCAGGGGCTACTTCCAGTAGCGAGGCCCAGGATTGAACTGGGGACCTCATGATTATGAATCATGCGCTCTAACCAACTGAGCTACCTCGCCAACAAATTATGTTTTAATTTAAGTTGAGATACCAGGAGTCGAACCTAGATTTACAGAGCCAGAATCTGTCGTGCTGCCATTACACCATATCTCAATAGACGTCCCTTTGATAAGGGAGTGCAAAGGTAGGAATATTTTATAAAAAACAAAAAGTTTATCTAATTTTTTAACAATATTACACTTGCCCAGACCTCAATTCCCTCTTCACGCCCTACAAAACCGAGTCTTTCGGTGGTGGTCGCCTTGACAGAAACCCTCTCTACATCCACTTTCATAATAGAGGAGAGGACCTCCCTCATCCTGAGAAGATGTGGTGCCATCTTGGGTTTCTGAGCAGCAATAGTGATGTCGGCGTTGCCAAGAAGGTACCCCCTCTCCCAGACAAGCTCCATAACTCTGGCAAGAAGTATCTTGCTGTCTATCCCCTTAAATTCGGAAGATGTATCGGGGAAGTGCTTTCCTATATCTCCCAGGGCCAGGGCACCCAGAAGGGCATCACACAATGCGTGGATGGCCACATCGCCATCCGAATGGGCTATACACCCCTTGGTATGCTCCAGTTCGACACCTCCGATAAAGAGCTTTAACCCCTCTCCAAGTGCGTGTACATCATATCCGTGTCCTATTCTTATATCCATATCGACTCTATTATAGGGCAAAAATAGTAAAATTTGTTATCTTTGTATGTTAAACTCTACTTAAGAAGCAATATTATGGGACTACGAATCAGTTTTTTTAAAACTCCTAAACACAGGGTTTTCAACTATACACCCATCTATTATGATGAGAGAAAGGAACGTATGCAGGAGCGTCTGGATGCCATAGAGAAAGAGAAGGCAGAAAAAGAGGGTAGAGAGTGGAAGAACGAACGTTATGTTCCGGGACGCAATATCCGCGGCAAGATGCGAGACAATATGGAGAAGAACAAACGTCACTCTATGTCTCCCAGCGTAAGCAAGATAGTCGGTCTGGTTTCTTTGGTCGTACTCTTCGTCCTCATTTACTATTTTGCCAACTATTTCGGTTGGTTTATGAATGTACTGTAATATGCTTAAGGTTCTCCCTTCACATATATCAAATCTCATAGCTGCAGGAGAGGTGGTACAGAGGCCCTCTTCTGTGGTTAAGGAGCTAATAGAGAACAGCATCGACGCTGGAGCAGAGAATATCACTGTGGTAATCAGTGACTCGGGCCGCACACTGATTCAGGTCATAGATGATGGCTGCGGTATGTCGGATGATGATGCCAGACTCTGCTTCTCCAGACACGCCACATCCAAAATATCCAAGGCTGAAGATCTTAACTCCATCCTCACATACGGTTTCAGAGGGGAGGCACTACCTTCCATCGCGGCTGTCGCAGAGGTAACCCTCAAAACCAGAAAGAGGGGGGAAGAGATCGGCACAGAGGTGGTATTTTCGGAGTCAGGCATGATATCTCAGGAGCCATCGTCCTGTCCTGAAGGGACCAATATCTCTGTAAGGAACATCTTTTACAATGTCCCTGCAAGGAGGAAATTCCTCAAATCGGATGCATCGGAGTTCAGACAGATTGTTTCTGAATTCTGCCGAGTAGCACTCTGCCATTATGAGGTCTCTATGAGACTTGTACATAATAAAAAGGATATATACATACTCAAAGGGGCCAGAAATGTGAAGCAGAGGATACTTGAGATCTCCGGCAAAGAGCTGATAAAGGAGCTGGTGGACCTGAAGACAGATACATCTATGGTCTCCATTTCCGGATTTATAGGCAAACCGGAAGATGCACGAAAAAATGCAGCCCATCAGTATTTCTTCGTTAATGGAAGATTTTTCAAATCCCCATACCTTCATAAAGCTGTCCAGAAAGCTTATGAAAAGCTGGTTCCCGAAGGTTATAGCCCATCATATTTCATTTTCCTCGAGATCAATCCTGAAAATATAGATATAAACATCCACCCGTCCAAGACTGAGGTCAAGTTTGAGGATGAGCCGATGATATTTCAGATCCTCAACGCCTCGGTAAGGGAGTCATTGGGGATGAACTCTCTGGGACCAAGTATCGATTTTGATATGGAGGGGGCACCGGAGATCCCTGTCCCACACAAACAGGGTGTATACACACCTCCGCCAAAAATCGATTTCGATCCCCTCTTCAACCCATTTGATTCTGTCCCCATCTCCGGAGCCAGAGCTACGAAAGGGGCCGACAAACCAGATAACACCATCCCAAAATATCAGGCCGAACCCGAAGTGGAGGGGTATGGTGAGGTATTCGAGGAGAAGATCGCAGAGTCGAGAAATATCCTTCAGGTTCAGGGGAAGTACCTCCTCACCACCGTCAAATCGGGGCTCCTGCTGATCCGCATCAGCAGAGCACGGGAGAGGATCCTCTACGAGAAATACCTCCGCCAGCTGGATGACTGTACACCTCTGGTTCAGGAGAGTCTGTTCCCTACATCCCTGGAACTTGACCCCATATCATATTCCCTTCTGGATGAGGCATCTGATCTCCTCCCCAAGATGGGGTTCGATGTAAGTTTCCTCCAGGGCAACACCATTTCTGTAAATGGCGTACCAGAGGGATACCCCACAGACATCCCTTCGGTCAAGAACAGCATCGACGAACTGGTCATACTCCTTTCTGACCACGGCCGGGAGGCCCTTAACAGGGCTGACGGGCGACACGAGATAGCCCTCTCACTGGCCAAATCGGGATCCAAGGGGCCATCTGCACAGCTGAGCCATCTGGAGGCACAATTATTGATTGATTCACTATTCGGATGTATGGAGCCCGACAGAACACCTGAGGGGAGAGTCTGTATGTCCATTATTACTACAGAAGATTTAGATAAGAAGTTATAATATGTTTGGAAGTTCATTTGGGGCCAATACCCCTCCGGTAGTCAAGAACCTTATCATCATAAATGTGATAATGCTCCTGTTCACTATGTTTACAGGGGATTTTATGTACAAGTTTTTCGCCCTCTATTATGTGGAGTCTGAGTGGTTCAGCCCATACCAGATCATCACTCACATATTTATGCACGGCGGTTTCTGGCACCTGTTCTTCAATATGTACACACTTTACATTTTCGGAAGTCTGCTCGAAAATATCTGGGGGAGCAAGAAATTTTTCCTTTACTATATGATCACAGGTCTGGGTGCTGCATTTCTCCACGAACTTGTGATGTTTTTCCAGGCTGAGAGTTACTCTGCCGCAGTAGCTGCAGGGGATATGTATGCCGGAATGAAGCTTAAAATGCTTATGATGACACCTACCGTAGGCGCTTCAGGTGCCATATATGGCCTTCTGCTGGCTTACGGTATGATGTTCCCGAACAATATAATGAGACTGGTATTCCCACCGATTGCCCTAAAGGCCAAATGGTTCGTAATCATATTCGGTATCATCGAATTCACCTCAGGTCTATCCGGTGCTATGGGAAATTCGGGGGACAATGTGGCCCATTTTGCACACCTGGGCGGTATGCTCTTCGGTCTGATTATGATCCTTATATGGAAAAAGAACAATAAGCTCTACTATTAGTGTATCTGAAGATGGCCAGGAAAGGGAAGAAAAGGATAAGTATCTGGGGGTATCTGTTCAGAGTAGCGGTGGCCATAGCAGCCGTCGCACTGTTCATCTCATATATATCCATATTCTTCAACCCATCGAAACTCTGGATTATCAGCCTTTTCGGACTTTACTACATCCCCATAGTCATAGTGAATGTAATCCTCCTCTCTATGGCTGTAGTCCGCTGGTCAGCCTCTGCCTGGCTCCCTGTCATAGTACTCCTCCCCTCGCTGTTCTTCCTCAGACATTTTGTAAGTTTCGGAAAGGAGCAGCCCGCTACTGAGAACAATTACAAAGTTATCACCTATAATGTAGGTCAATATAACTCTGGGAAAATGGATATCTCCCGTAAGGAGTGCAGAAGACAAGTGGCCTCATTTATCGAGAAAGAAGAGCCCGATGTGGTGTGCCTTCAGGAGTTCTACATCAGCGATCCGTCACAGGCTGCCGGCATCCTCCCCACCTTCCCCTACAAACAGCACCACCTGATAAAAATCAGGGACAACTACTACTTCGGGAACCTCATCGCCAGCAAAAGGCCGATAGTTTCCAAAGGGAAAATCACTTTCAAGAAGAGCACGAATCTCTCCATCTACGCTGATATCAAATTCGACAGGGACACCATCAGAATATACAATAACCACCTCGAATCTTACAGCCTTTCACCTTCGGCACTGCTGAAGAGGCTCCGCAATGGGACCCGTTCCATCTCAGACGAATGGAAGGAGATTCACCAGAGGATGAGAGTATCGAACATAAAGAGGGCCCATCAGGTGGACAGTGTCCTGAGACACATCCAGAAAAGCGAATATAAATCTATCATCTGCGGTGATTTCAATGACACCCCGATGTCATACACATACCAGCAGCTCCGAAAGGTGAGCAAGGACACATTCCTGGAGGCAGGACACGGATTCAGCTCCACATACTCCTTCCTGTGGCCACTCCTGAGGATAGACTACGTCCTGGTCCCATCAGACTACCAGGTCAAGAGTCACACTACCCCCAGAATCAGATATTCAGACCACTATCCGGTAATAACAGAAATACATAAAGCACTATGAAAGAGGCTATAAAAAAAGCAGTAGAAGTACTCAAGCAAGGTGGGATCATCCTATACCCTACCGACACCATTTGGGGAATCGGATGCGATGCAACAAACCCCGAAGCGGTAGAAAAAGTATATAAAATCAAACAGAGGTCAGACTCAAAAAGTCTGGTAGTCCTCGCTGCAGACCTCGATATGATCGCTCTGCACGTGAAAGAGATCCCCGAGATGGCCATTACCCTGGTGGAGATCACCGACAAACCCCTTACCATCATCTATCCTGATGCAGTGGGGCTTGCACCCAATGTCGTCGCAGAAGACGGGAGTATCGCGATAAGGGTCCCTTCGGGCAATGAGTTCTGCCTCCAGCTCCTTAAAGCATTCCGCAAACCTATCGTCTCCACCTCCGCAAATATCTCAGGGGAGAAGGCCCCTGCACACCTTAAAGATGTATCCGAAGCCATTGCGTCAGCAGCAGACTGGACAGCCCAGCCCTCCTGGGATGCCGGTGCTACAGGGAAAGCATCATCCATCATCCAGCTTAAAGTGAACGGAGAGGTGAAAATCGTAAGGGAATAGCGATGGAAGTATTCTACTCAAACCATATTGCCGACGGCAGGATCACCCTCTCTCCGGAGGAGAGCACCCACTGCATCAAGGTGCTCAGGCACAAAGTGGGGGACGAGGTGAAGGTGAGTGGCGGAGACGGAAACCTCTACCGCTGCATCATCGAAGAGGCCGGCCCACGCGGAGCCATCCTCTCCATCCTCTCTATCGAAGGGGGGTTCGGCAAACACCCCTACTACCTCCATATTGCGGTAGCACCGACAAAAAACATAGACCGCTACGAATGGTTCCTCGAGAAAGCGACAGAAGTGGGGATAGATGAGATCACCCCCATCCTCTGTGCACACTCCGAAAGGAAAGTGGTAAAAGAGGAGCGTCAGGAGAGGGTCGTTATCGCAGCAGCGAAACAGTCTCTCAAAGGGGAGATACCCACTGCCCATCCTCTCACTCCGGTGAGAGAGTTCATAGACTCCGCTGCAGGGTTTGAAGGTGGGAAATACATCGCCTATTGCGATAGCGAACTGATCAATGCCGAGGGCAATGCCATACCGCGCATCCCTATGACCCAGGCCCTCTCCCAGCAGGAAAATGGGGGAGGAGAGCTCCGCTCAATAGTGCTGATCGGCCCAGAGGGGGACTTTTCTATGGAGGAGATACGCCACGCTGCAGCTGCCGGCTTCCTCCCCATCAGCCTCGGTGAGTCACGTCTCAGGACAGAGACAGCTGCCCTCACCGCCACACTTGCACACTACCTGCATAAACTGTAAATTTGCAATAAAATATAAACTATGAGTTCTATCAAAACTAACAGGTATGTGGCTCTGGATGTCCTGAGGGGGATGACAGTAGCCGGTATGATTTTAGTAAATAACCCGGGGACCTGGGGAAGCATCTATCCGCCACTCAGGCACGCTGCTTGGGCGGGGTGTACACCTACCGACCTTGTATTCCCATTTTTCCTATTTGTAGTGGGTGCTGCGATGGCTTTCTCTTTCGCCAAATACAGTGAAGGGCTGAACGCCGCCAGCGTGAAGAAGCTGATCAAGCGAGGTATCCTTATCTTTCTGGTAGGGCTTGGCCTCAACGCATTTCCATTCTACCCCACCAGCCCCGATCCAGAGCTGACTTTCTGGGGAAATCTCGCTGACTATTGGGGACACGTCCGTATTGTAGGTGTGCTGCAGAGAATTGCTATGTGCTATATCCTTGGAGGTCTTGTTGCCCTTTGGCTCAAGTCTACCAAAAAAATTATTATCTCAATGGGGGTGCTGATGGGACTCCATTGGCTCATACTCTTCCTGATAGGTGACCACTCCGCACCCCTTGTAAACGGGGCAGCAGGCTCATTCTCCCTTGCAGGGCAAAATGCTGATGTTATTGACCTTGCCATCTTCGGAGAGAGTCATATATACAAAGGATTCGGTATCCCATTTGATCCGGAGGGGCTTTTGGGGGCACTCTCCGGTGCCTGCACAGTGCTGCTGGGTTACCTTATCGGGAACAAAATCAGAAATACAGAGAGCAAAATCGATGTGGTGGCACAGCTCTACACCATCGGTATGCTTTGCCTGGCAGGTGGTCTCGTATGGAGCCTTTGCTACCCTATCATCAAGGCCCTATGGACAGGGTCATATGTTCTGTATGCAGGTGGCTGGAGTATCCTTATGCTCGCTTTCTTCATCTACCTTATCGATGTCAAGGGGAAGGAGAAGATTTTTACACCTTTCAAAGCGCTGGGTATGAACCCTCTGTTTGCTTTTGTTATGGCAGGGCTCTTTGCCAAGATTTTGGGCAGGATGATCAAATGGACCTCTATGATAACCCTTGCAGACGGGTCGGTAAAAGAGAAGACCTGGAGTGTTCTGTCGTGGTTCTACAACAATGTATGCGTGGCTATCGTAGGTGAAAGCAATGAACTGTCATCACTTATCTATGCCCTCGTATATGTGGCTGTATTCACCGCTATGGCGATGTTCCTGTACAAAAAGAAGATCGTAATCAAACTTTAGTATGAAATATATAGGACTGATTTCCGATACCCACTGTACCTTCGATGACAAGCTGCGGGAGTTTCTCGAGCCTGTGGACGAGATATGGCATGCCGGTGATTTCGGAGATCTGGAGACCTTAAGCGCTATAGCCCATTTCAAGCCGATGAAAGGGGTTTATGGCAATTGTGACGGAACCCCCATAAGACAGCGGGTCCCTTATACTCAGGTATTCGAGTGTGAGGGGATGAGGGTGCTGATGATGCATATTGGCGGGTATCCGGGACGATACGACTTCAAAGCATTCGAACTTATAAATGCCCATCTTCCAAATCTGTTCATTTGCGGTCACTCCCACATATTGAAGGTGATGAACGACAAAAAATACGATATGATGACCATCAATCCGGGTGCTGCCGGGAATTCTGGCTTCCATATCGTGAGAACAGCCCTCAGATTCAAGATAGATGATGGAAAAATCATCTCTATGGAGGTCGGAGAGTGGGATAGAAACAACAATAAACCCTTATAATCTATGAAACAAACAACTTATGCTCTAATTATCGCCGCTTTGATGCTGTCATTCGGTGCCAAAGCTCAAACTCCGGTTACAGAGGCAAACTATGAGCTGGCTGAGAGATTTTCACCCAAGAAGATGAACAGGATGGTCTACTCTACCACACTCAGACCAAATTGGTTTGCAAATTCAAACAAATTCTGGTACAGCTGGAAAACATCTCAAGGGGAACAATACTATATCGTGGACCCTGTAGCAAAAACCAAAACACCTGTTTTCGATCTTGAAAAACTGGCAATGGAGCTTACAGAGATCACTCACGACCCATTCGACGCACAACACATCCCTTTCAAGAAACTTGAACTTAAAGAGGACAAATATTTCACTTTCGAGATACAGTCTAATCTGGAGGTAGAGAAGAAAGACAAGAAGAAATCGGGTGCAGACACTACTGCTGCCAAGAAAAAACGTCCTGAAATGGAGAAGAAACTGTTCCGTTTCAAATACGACATCGCCACCAGAAAACTTACCGACATCTCCGATGAAGATGCGAGGAAATCATACCCCCGATGGGCATCCATCTCTCCGGACAGCAGTGTAGTGGTATATGCGAAAGGTTATGACCTCTACTATACCGATATGGACAATCTCCGCAAGATTATGGAGGATGACAAAGACTCTACTATCGTAGAACACCGTCTCACCACAGATGGAACCAAGGCTTGTGCATACGGTGGTGATGACTATAAAGGTATCGTAGATGACAGAGACACCACCAAGAGATACCGCATATATGCAGCGTGGTCTCCGGACTCAAAACATTTCGTAATGAACAAATACGATATGTCTGAGGTTAAAGAGCTATGGGTCATCGATGCAGTTTCCGGCAAACGCCCAAAACTTGAATCATACAAATATCAGATGCCGGGTGAACCAGGTCCCAAAACCTACACCCTTCTGTTCAATATGGAGGAGAAAAGCTACAAGCAGATCAATGTGGCCGCTTTCAAAGACCAATCTCTGGAAATGGCATACAAACCTATGACCAATAAAGAGAGATATAAAGATTATTACCCTATCGTATGGCTGGGAGAGAACGACTATTTCTATCTTACCCGTCTGAGCAGAGACCTTCACCGCGTGGATGTATGTAAGGTAACTTTGGGTGATGACACAGCCAGAGTGGTCATAGAAGAAAGACTCAACACTTACATTGAGACCCGTTCACTAAGGGAGGTAAAAAACACCAAAGAGCTTATCCAATGGTCAGAGAGAAACGGTTGGGCACACCTTTATCTCTATGGTGCAGATGGCAAACTTAAAAATGCCATTACCAAGGGTGCCTGGCACGTAGAGGATGTGGTAGCTGTGGATGAGGCAGCCAGAGTGATCTATTTCAGGGCTCACGGTGTGAACAAAAAAGAGAACCCATACTACGAACATCTGTATCGCATCAATTTTGACGGTACCGGGATGAAACTTCTCAATGAAGGGAACTACGATACCAGATCATTTATGTGCGATGATGCCAAGTTCTTCGTAAGCAGCGCCTCAAGGGTAGATGCAGTCCCTACGAATACCCTATATGACAATATGGGTAGAAAGGTGATGGATCTTGAGACTGCCGACTTCAGCCAGCTCTTTATGGCCGGTTACAAATTCCCTGAGACTTTCGTGGTCAAAGCTGCCGATGGCATCACCGATCTTCACGGTGTAATGTACAAACCATTTGACTTTGATTCCACTAAAGTCTACCCCATCATCGAGTATGTATATCCGGGTCCACAGACTGAGGCTACAAACTACTCTTGGTCAAAAGGTATGGACAGAATCGACCGTCTGGCTCAGATAGGCTTCGTGGTTATCACTGTAGGTAACCGTGGTGGTCACCCTAACCGCTCGAAATGGTACCACAACTTCGGTTACGGGAATCTGCGTGACTATGGTCTTGAGGACCAGAAAGTGGCAGTTCAGCAACTTGCAGCCCGCCACAAATTCATTGACATCAGCAGAGTGGGTATCCACGGCCACTCAGGTGGAGGATTTATGTCCACTGCCGCCATCCTTACTTACCCCGATTTCTACAAAGTGGCTGTATCTTGCGCAGGCAACCACGACAACAGCATCTATAACCGCTGGTGGAGTGAAACTCACCACGGAGTTAAGGAGGTAGTTTCAGAGAAAGGTGACACCACATTCAAATATGACATCAAGAAGAACCACGAACTCGCCAAGAACCTGAAGGGAAGACTTCTCCTTGTTCACGGTGATATCGATGACAATGTTCACCCTGCCAACACTACCAGAGTGGTAAATGCACTTATCAGAGCTAACAAACGCTTCGAGATGCTTTATCTCCCAGGTCAGAGACACGGTTTTGGAGATATGTCCGAATATTTCTTCTGGAGAATGGCTGACTTCTACAGCAGATATCTCCTCGAAGATTTCGAGAATACAGTGGATATCCCTCAGATGAACAATGACTAGATCGAAATTTCTTAGCACACTTGCCCCCTTCGACTATTTTCTGATAGTCGGAGTGGTGGCTTGTAGTGTCATATATTCATCATTGACAGGGGAGTGGGATGTGCTTGGTATGGTGGCAGCCATCGCCGGCCTCGTGAATGTCGTTCTCTGTGCCAAAGGGAGTATAGTGAACTATCTTTTCGGTCTGATAAACGTATCTCTCTATGCCTATATCTCCTTCAAGTCGCAGTTGTATGGCGACTTTGCCCTTAATGCACTCTACTATATCCCTATGCAGTTTATCGGTTTTTACAGCTGGCGCAAAAGGGGTAGCGCAGAAAACTCTTCACAAGTGGAGGGGCGCAGACTCTCCTGGAGGCAGAGGGCTGTATGGGGAGGAGCTACAGTGCTTACTACAGCGATAGGTGCTGTCGTTTTAGCTAAAGTGGGAGATCCATATCCTGTCAAGGACTCTATCACCACTATTGTTTCCATCATCGCTATGCTACTGATGGTCAATGCCTATATGGAGCAATGGATCCTCTGGATCCTCGTAAACCTGGTATCTGTCTTCATCTGGCTCCAGTTCACCATCGCACACGAACCACACGCCGCCCTTATGCTCATAATGTGGCTCTTCTACACCGCCAACTCCATAAACGGCTACAGAGTGTGGTTGAAATTATCGAAGTAACAAAATATTTTTGTAATACCTAACAACGTGAAAAAAACAGCCTCATTAGTTCTCCTATTTTTTGTTTCTGTTGCGGTCTTTGCGCAGAATGCCATATATACATCCCACGAATTTATAGATAAACAAATAAAGATAAACTACGCCTTATATAAGGAGGGGACAGTATCCCTCTATGTATCGGTAGATGGAGGCAAGACATTCAATGGTCCTTTGGCCGGTCTGTCCGGTGATGCCGGTTGCGACATAAAGCAGGGTCCATCACGTTCAATGATATGGGATGCACCCGCCGGCTACGATCAGATTCCCCCCTCACTTTTACAGTTTAAGGTCGAGGTCAAGGATTTTGATGATATATATATCCCTATGGTATATGTAAGAGGGGGTACATTTAGCATAGGCAACAAGGAGCATCAAACAAACAATATACCTTCAGATGAAGTTCCGGTACATACAGCTACTGTCAGTGATTTCAGTATAAGCAAATATGAGATAACTCAGGAACAGTGGGTAACCATTATGGGATCCAATCCAAGTTACTTTTTAGGAGACAGCCTCCCCGTCGACAATGTATCATACGCAGATGTCCGACAGTTCGTATTCAAACTAAGCAAGATTACAGGCAAAAAATACCGTATGCCTACGGAGGCAGAATGGCTGTATGCTGCTCGCGGAGGCTATAAGAGCCAAGGATACAAATACAGTGGCAGTAATAATCTGGATGAGGTAGCCTGGACCAAAGAGAACAGCGGGAAGAAAACACACGAAGTGGGGACTAAAGAGCCTAATGAACTGGGGATATACGATATGACAGGAAATGTAATGGAGTGGTGCTATGACAATTACGGAGAATACCCTTCAGAAGATGTCATAAACCCTACAGGTCCCATCAAAGAATCAACATCCACTTATAAAGATGGAGTGTGGACCATACAGGAGACCAACAAAGAGCCCCATTATGTAATGAAAGGGGCGTCTTGGACAAACAGCTCTAAGAATTGCTATTTGGACAAACGCCACCATTCATACATAAACCACAGACGATACAACTTCGGTGTCCGTATCGTTATGGAATAGACTATTCGTAAATCAAATAAGGAGCTCTTTGCTCTTTGAATTTCACTACATCATCAGCCCACATCGCTTCGATCTCGGCTGCACTCTTACCCTCTACGATCATCTCTCTGACATAACCCTGTCCGATCAGAAGTTCGAAGAAAGAGCGGAACATCTTCTTGTCATCAAGTTTGAGGTTATTGTATGCATCGATAACATACTCCATATTGATACCTCTGGCTTTGATCTCCTCTATAGGTAGAGAGCTCAAATCTACACCATAGCAAAGCTTGTCAAGCTGAGGAGGGTTCTTCGCACCAGGGACACTGCGAGGGGTAAAAGAGAAGTCATATCCTGTCATATCGGGGTGACCATAGATCTGGAATGGCTTGTCTGTACCTCTACCCAGACTTACAGGGGTAGCCTCGAAGTAGCAAGTAGAAGGATAGAGATAGATAGATCTCATATCAGGCAAGTTTGGAGATGGTTTGATAGGGAGCACATACTCCATATCGCGGGTATAGTTCTTACAGGGGACCACTGTCAGGTCACACTGGATACCATCCTTAAGCCACCCTTCACCATTGATCATAAGGGCAAGCTCGCCCAAAGTCATACCGTGAACTACAGGGACAGGGAGCCAACCCACACCAGATTTGTATTTCATATCGAGGATAGGGCCATCTACATAGTAGCCGAGAGGATTAGGCCTGTCAAGTACGATCATCTTCTTGCCGAACTGAGCGCAGGCATCCATCATTCTCGCCATAGTAGCGTTGTAGGTATAGAATCTCACACCCACATCCTGAAGGTCGAATACCATAACATCGAACTCTGCCATAGATTCGTCTGAAGGTCTGTTCACCCCTGACTCATAAAGAGATCTGATAGGTATTCCGGTATCAGGATCTATAGAGCTGCTTACGTGTTCACCGGCATCAGCCACACCTCTGAATCCGTGTTCGGGAGACATAATCGATACCACATTCACACCCATATCCAGAAGAGTATCCAGAAGGTGGGTGGTAGAAGAGACCATACCGGTCTGGTTTGACAGGATGGATACCCTTTTGCCCTCAAGAAGAGGCAAGTATTCATCGAATGACAATGCTCCTACCTGTATCTCTTTCTGTGCTGAAGAGCAAGATACCATCATAAGGAGCGAAAGTGATAGTGCAAATAGTTTTTTCATATCGTGTTAAATAAATTTTATCAGTCTTGAACCATCCTCCTGCTCCGAAATAGAGACCTTTACAGTCTCTTCAGGGAGTATATCCTCTATCATCTCCGGCCACTCCATCAGACATAACGCCCCGCTGTAGACATACTCTTCAAATCCGAGATCCTCCACCTCTCTGAGGGACTTTATTCTGTAGAAATCGAAATGGAATACAAGTTCTCCATCCTCAGTCATATACTCATTGACGATAGTAAATGTAGGGCTGTTCACCACATCCTCCACCCCCAAAACCCTGCAAAGGGCTGTAACAAAGGTGGTTTTACCGGCCCCCATCGAGCCATACAAGGCTATAATCCTATTGTCCCCTATCTCCTTAAGGAACTCACGCGCAGCATCATCTATCTGCCCAAGGCCATTTATAACAATATCTCTCATACCAATATAATTCCCAAAGTTACAAAAAATCACGGAAACGATACTGCACTGCCTCAGAAATATGCGCTGCAGAGATGTTTTCCTCCCCTGCCATATCGGCAATTGTCCTGGAAACCCGCAGAATACGGCTATAACCCCTGGCTGAAAGGGAGAATTTCTCCATCACACTCTCCATAAACCTTTTCTGGCTCTCCCCCAAAGGGCAATACTCCTGCAGCTGGCGGGCATCCATCTGGGAGTTTGTAAAGATACCGGACCCCTTGAAACGCAGCCGCTGGATCTCTCTGGCCGCAGCCACCCTCCGGGCAATATCGCTGCTCGACTCACCACGGGCACACCGCACCAAAGCACCCTTATCCACAGGTTTGACTTTTATATTGAGGTCTATTCTGTCGAGCAATGGCCCTGAAATCTTCGCCTGATACCTCGCGATCATCCCCGGGGTACAGGTGCATTTGTCCCCCTGCTCCCCCAGATATCCGCAGGGACAGGGGTTCATCGACCCGACAAGCATAAATGAAGCCGGGTAGGTCACCTTATACCTTGCCCTGGAGATGGAGATAGACCTCTCCTCCAGAGGCTGTCGGAGCAAATCGAGGGTGGTAGGGCTGAAAAGTGAGATTTCGTCCAGGTAAAGGACTCCGTTATGTGCCAGTGAGATCTCTCCAGGAGTGGCATTCGGTCCACCCCCCACCATAGCCACCACACTGGATGTATTGTGCGGGGTGCGGAACGGCCTCTGTGTGACCAATCCCCCATTTCCGGTCAGCAGACCAGCCACAGAGTATATAGCACTGGTCTCAAGCGACTCCTGCTTATCCATCGGAGGGAGAATCGATGCAAGACAGGATGCCATAAAGCTCTTTCCTGAGCCTGGAGGACCACTCAAAATCAGATTGTGCGCACCACTTGCAGCAATCTCAAGCCCCCGCTTGGCAAAGTCCTGCCCCATAACATCCATAAAATCTACCCCTAACATACACGGCTGGACCTTCCTGGGTTCCCTGTCCACCACCAGCCTCTCTATCCCATCTGCTCCACTCACAATATCCACAACATCGGAAAGTGTCTCTGCCCCAAATACCTTTACCCCCTCTACCTGTGCAGCCTCCACAGATGAATCTACCGGGAAAATGCACCGTCTGAAACCAAGTTCAGCCCCTTTCAGCGCTACCGGCAGGACCCCGTGCACCCCTCTCAACGACCCATCCAGGGCCAGCTCCCCCATAATCAGAAAGTCCTGAATATCGGGAGGAGATATCTGGCCGGAAGCTGCCAACAGCCCAAGGGCAATGGCCACATCATAGCCCGACCCCTCTTTTCTGATATTCGCTGGGGCAAGATTTATCACCACCTTTCTCCCCGGCACACGATAACCACAGCTCTGAAGTGCGGTAGTCACCCTCAGAAGGGACTCTTTCACCGCACTGTCAGGCAGACCCACAAGAAAAATACCGACCCCCGGCTGGAGAGACACCTCCACCACTACAGGTATCACCTCCAGCCCCACACAGGTAGCACAATAAGCTCTGAACAACATCATTTTTTGGGACCAAAAATAGATATTGGCAAATAGCCGTCAAAGGGTCAGGAAAAATAAAAACCGGATTTTAAAATTATTAGAGAGAAAATACGTTTTTCAGGAAAAGATCGGTAGCACCAAGATGCTCCTCCACATATTTTTTAGAAATATTACCCGCTTTTTTCAGATTTTCAGAATCACCGAGCCACTCCCCGAGGATACCGGAGAGCTCTTCTGAAGTGGTATATGAGACTGCTCCACCGGCAGCGACAAGATCTTTTGCCTCCTGGAACTTATGGTATTTAGGCCCGAAAATCACCCCTTTTCCATAGGTGGCAGCCTCCAGGATATTATGTATTCCTGCACCAAATCCCCCTCCGATATAAGCAAAGTCTCCGTATCCATATAGAGAAGACAGAAGTCCTATACAGTCTATAACCAGCACATCTGCATCCTCAGCCTCCTGAGCAGATGGATTCCGGGTATATTTTACCACCTTATAACCGGCAAACATTTTATCTATAGAGGATATATGCTCCGGATACACCTCGTGTGGAGCCAATATAATCTTGAGATCCTTCCCTTCAACTGCCTCCAGGATTCTCTTTTCGTCCTCTTCCCAGGTACTGCCTGCGACCATCACCCTCTTACCGGTGATGAAAGAGTCCACGATAAGATTCTTTTTGGCTGCACCCCTGACGATATCATCTACCCTGTCAAATCGTGTATCCCCCGCCACTATCACATTTTCCAGATTGCAGGCCCATTGGAGTAGTTTTCTGGACTCTTCGTTCTGTACATATAGCTCAGTGAAACATTTGAGCATCTCTCTCCACATACACCCCCACCCCTTAAAAAATGGCTGTTCCTCTCTGAAGATAGCAGATATAATATATGTGGGAATACCCCTCTTCTTCAGCCCCATAAGATAGAAATACCAGAAATCGTATTTTGAAAAGACTGCCACTTTAGGCTTGACTATATCGAGAAAACGGGACGATTTGCGTGGAGAATCTATAGGGAGATAGAATACCCAGTCTGCATATGGATAATTTTTCCTCAGCTCGTACCCTGAAGGGGAGAAAAAGGTGAGGAGAATCTTATCTGTGCCACCCCTCTCTTTATATCTCTCTATGACTGGTCTTGCCTGCTCGAACTCACCTACCGACGGGCAGTGAAACCATATGATGGACTCTTCACCCTTTACAGCCTCCTCTATCCTGTCAAGCAATCCTTTGCGACCCGACACGAACAGCGATATCTTCTTGCTGAACGGGGCCGCTAGCCTCGCACCCAAGAAATATAGAAACAGACCTATCGTGTAAAGAATAACCACCTGATATACGATTATAACTTGAATCTGAAACCAAGCTCCATCTCAAACTGAAGCGGCTGGCTGGTCCTGATACTGAAAGGCTGGTCGCAATCGAAGAAATAGACGAGACTCGGATCAAAATAGAGACCGAAGAAATCTGTAAAGAAATACTGGAGACCCACACCCACATTCACAGACCACTGGAGACCCTCTATCTTCTCTTTACGGTGAGAAATACCATCTTTGATATCCTTAATCTCACTGGCCAAACCGAGCCCCTTCTCCATCACACCGCCACCGGTCACATAGCAGGATAGATTTTTCTGACTCAGCACCTCGTAGAAGAGAGAGACAGGGATACCGATATAGTGCATCTTCTGATCGACAAGTGCCTGAGCAGAGTTGTCCACAAGGGCCTGGAAACTGCTGTGCAGATAGGTATATTTAAGACCGGTCCCGATAGAAAACCTTTCGGTAAAAGGGATCTGAAGATTCAATCCTAACGACAAAGGGAGTGAATAGGTCGGTTTGGAGATGGGGACGATCCCATTTTTCACATCCATAGAGACACCGGGCATATATGAAGTGCCGCTGTAGACATTCGAACCTCCACCCAGGGCCAGAACATTGGAAGAGAGATCAAGAACTACACCTCTTTTCTCCACATATGTGTCGTTCTCAGCCAGAAGGTCCCAATCATAACTCTGTGATACCTCCTCCACAGCTTTCACATCCTCTTCACCCATATTCTGCTGAGACAGCACCTCCACATTTTCAGAAACTTCAGAAACGGAAGGGACTATCTGCTCCATCTCTGTCTGAGGAGCCACCTGTGACGCTATCGCCATCTGAGGTGCCGGACGCTCCACTACATAAAGTCTCTTTACCGAATGGGGGCCATCCTCTTCAATATCCCCTTTGAAGCGAGGAATATCTATCGAGTAAGCCAGCTGGCTGCTGTATATTGTATCAGTATGTCCAAAATCGAGAATCAAGCCCACGACCAAAGAGGCTGCCACCGCTACAGCTGTCACACCCTTCACCCAAAACAGAGTCTCTCTCCTTCTGAGCCCCTTCTCTACTTCAGGCCACAAATCCTCCCCTACAGGCTCCTGGTAAGAGTCCATCATCTCCTTAATCTTTCTGTCAAAATCTATATTATTCATAAAACTATTTTTCCATATTTTTTATCCTCTCCTGAAGCCAGACCCTTGCCCTGCTTAGCTGGGATCTGGAGGCCCCCTCCGAAATACCTAACTGCTTGGCTATCTCCTGATGTGAAAAACCGTCAAAGACCGACAAGTTGAACACCGTTCTGAAGCCCATCGGCATCTCTGATATCAGTTTCATAATCTTCTCCCCATCCAGTCTCTCGAGAATATTTGCCTCAAAAGGGATATCCGATCCCGGGGCTGTCACATCCTCTGCATTTTTAAGGAGGTCGTTACGTCTGAGTGACATCAGTGCTGTATTGACAAATATCTTTCTCATCCACCCTTCAAAAGAACCTTCATTTTTATAACTCGAAATCTTGGAAAAGACGGTAATAAACCCATCCTGTAGGATATCTTTAGCCGTATCCCTGTCCCGAGCATACCTCAAACAAATAGCAAACATACGAGGAGAATACTTCTCGTATATTTTTCTCTGAGCAGACCTATCCTGTCTGACACAAGCCGCTATAAGTTCTTGTTCCATAATATAGATGCAAAAATAACCCATTTTGCTGCATCTTCTAAAAAATAATTACATTTGTAGTAATTAGCGAAATTTGACTTTTATGAGACATATCATATTTGCACTTTTAATATTTTTGTCGACAGCTTTGACTGCCCAACAGATCCTACCTCAGGAGATTACCCCTTCTGAATACTTCATCGAAGGGATGAGGCACTATAATGAGGAGTCATATAAGGAAGCGAAAGAGCTGTTTGTAAAAGCGATCGGAGCCGACAGTGAGAACGATGCAGCGTATTATTATCTGGCCCTCACATATTTCCAGCTTCAGGATCCTCAGGCAGGTGAAGCCTACCTGACCAAAGCGCAGGAGAAAGATCCCGACAATTTCTGGTACAAGGTAAAGATGGCCCAATTCTATACAGAGACCAATAATATCGATAAAGCTATCCGGATATATGAGGCCATCGCAAAAGAGTACCCCACCAAACACTCCATCTATTACGACATCATAGATCTGTATACTGCCAGCCAGCAGTATGACAAAGCACTGGAGACACTTGACAAGATCGAATCCCTTAAAGGTGAGAACGAGATTACAGGAGAGGTAAAATATGAGCTGATGATACGAAAAGGTGATTATCAAAACGCTACGGCCCACCTGGAGGAGTACTACACCAAATACCCCACCCCCCGTGTGGCTCTTGTCCTGGGAGACCTCAACAAATCGCTTATGAGGGACTCTCTGGCCATACTCTATTACCACGAAGCCCTCGCTCTTCAGCCTGAATATCCCCCCGCCCATCTGGGTTTGGCTGAGGTATACAGGACCAATATGAACTTCCCGGAATACTTCTCCAACATAAATGTATTTCTCAAAAGTCCCGATATGAGTGTCGATCTGAAAGCGAGATATATGAAGGAAGTGGTAGTAAATCCCCACTTTATCAGACAATATATGGAAGATATTGATGGGATGGTGAACAATATCATTAATGCCCATCCACAGGATACCGCATCACTATACTTCGCCGGCACTTACTATCTGCAGACCGGAAGGGACAGTCTCGGCAAGATGTTTTTCAAGAGTGCTGTAGAGGCCCATCCCCAAGACCATCGCGCCAACATAGAGTACATATCGCTCCTGTACTACCTTCAGGACTGGGAGACTCTGGCCGACCAGGTGGAGATGTCTCTACACTATTTTCCTGAAGATCAGTCTATGCTGGAGATCCTACCTGTAGCATACTGGCAAAGTGGTGATTTTGACAGTGCTGTAGCTCAATACGAAAAAATACTCAAAGGGCTGCCCCCCAAGGATACCACCGCCTACAGGTACTACTCCGCACTGGGAGACCTGTACCACGAAAAAGGGAATTCCAAGAAATCCTATTCATACTACAAAAAGGCCCTCAAGGTAAATCCGGAGTACAATCCGGTCCTGAACAACTACGCTTACTACCTTTGCCTCCAGGGGAAAGACTTGAAAAAAGCTGCCTATATGAGCAAACAGACTATCCTCTCTGAGCCCGACAATCCCACTTATCTCGACACATATGCTTGGATCCTCTACAATATGGGTGAATACAAAGAGGCCAAGATACACATCAAGAGGGCTATGATTTATGGGGGCAATGAGGACGCTACCCTTCTGGACCACTACGCCGAGATCCTATATGCACTTGGAGAGTACGATCTGGCCTTCATATATTGGGAACAAGCAGACAAAAAGGATCCCTCTCTGGGACTTGGCAATAAGATTACAGAACGTAAAAAACAGCTGAAGAAATAACGATGAGAAGAGTTCTGACCATAATATCACTATTGCTGGCTCTCCAGATCTCCTGGGGGCAGGATATCTCCAAACAGAATGCCCAGAAGAAGAAGATAGAGGATGAAATAGCATACATCGACAAGCAGCTGAGCAACACCAAAAGCAAACAGAAGAAAAGTCTTAACGCACTCACCCTCACCCAGAAAAAGATCGAGAACAGGAAAGGGATGATTCGGGCTCTGGACAAAGAGATCAAAGGGTATAACCAGAACATTTCGGCCAAGGCCAATGAGATCTCCAGACTGGAGAGAAGACTTGACACCCTCCGCAGCTACCACGAACATCTGGTATACAACGCATACAAGAACAGGGATTCCAAAGTGTGGTTTATGTACATAATGGCCAGTGAAAACATAGGCCAGGGTGTCAGGAGATGGTCATACCTGAAAAATCTCTCATCATCTGTAAGGGTGCAGGCGACACAGATTCTGGATGTTCAGATCCAGCTCACCAAAGAGAAAGACAGGCTGCAGAACCTCAAGCAGGAATCTGTCAAGACTCAGAAACAGAGAGAGCAGGAGTATGCCAAACTCACTAAGGAAGAGACTCAGGTGATGAATACCATCAACTCTCTTAAGAAGCAGGAGAAAAAGTTCCGTGCAGAACTGGACAAGAAGAAAAAAGAGGTAGAGAGACTTAATAAAGAGATCGAGAGGATCCTGGCCGAGGCTGTCAGGCAGCAGAAGAAAGCGGGCCAGAAAGTTAAAGTGGACTACGAACTCTCCGCCAAGTTCAGTGACAACAAAGGAAAACTCCCCTGGCCGGTGGATAATGGTGTCATCGTGGAGAAATTCGGACAGTCATACCATCCTGTGTTCAAAAATGTGAAACTCCCTTTCAACAACGGTGTCAATATCTCCACCTCCCGAAATGCCAAGGCCCTCTGCATTTTTGACGGAATAGTAAAACAGATTCTGGTGATGCCGGGATATAACCAGTGTGTGCTGGTACAGCACGGAGAGTATTTCACTTTCTACTGTAAATTGAAGAAAGTGGATGTCAAGAGTGGCCAGACCATCAAAAGGGGGCAGGCCATAGGTACCATCGATGACAGCGAAGAGGGCAACGCTATCATCCACTTCCAGTTATGGAAGGGGACAGACAAACAGAATCCAGAACTTTGGTTAAGAAAATAATTGAAAGAGATATGGAAAAAGTACAAGTTTTTTGTGAAAACACATCTACTCTGCATCAGTGTGAACCTGGCATCAGTCTGGAAGAGCTTTCTAAGACTCTGGATCACAAATGCACTTACACCCCACTCGGCGCCATAGTGGACAACCAGCTCAAAGAGCTCAGCTACAAAATATACAATCCACATATAATAAGATTTATAGACCTGTCACACCCTGATGGGAGAAGAATCTATATGAGGACCCTCTCATTCATCCTTCAGAGGAGTGCTGTGGAGCTGTTCCCCGAGTACAGACTCACTTTCAATTATACCCTCCCGAACGGCCTTTACGGTGAGATCAGGGAGAAAGAGAAAGGTGAAGATGGGAAATACCCCGTCATCACCCTTACCAAGGGGCAAGTAGAGGCCCTGAAAGGGAAAATGGATGAGTATATCGGCAAAAATCTCCCTATTGAGAAAAAGAAACTCCCAAGAGATATCGCCTCTTCTATCTTCAGGACCAACGGATATACAGCCAAAAGTGCCCTGGCTGAAAACTCCAAGCACTATTTCATATCTACATATTCCCTGGACGGATATAGCGACACCTTCTATGGTCCGCTGCTGGTATCTACAGGATGCATAGATCTGTTTGACCTGTCACCATACAGAGGTGGATTCTGCCTTCAGGCACCATCTTCATCTGATCCGACCAGAATAACAGACTACAAATATCAAGACAAACTTAACAATGTCTTCAAAGAGCACTCACAGTGGAACGATATCCTCGGAGTGGAGACCCTGGCTCACCTTAATCAGACTATTGAGGCCGGGAAGATAGTCCCCATTATCCAGATAGCGGAGGCTCTGCACGAACGGAAATATGCCGAGATAGCAGATATGATCCACTCCCGCAGGGACAAAATCAAACTTATCCTGATAGCCGGCCCGTCAAGCAGCGGCAAGACCACCTCTTCCAACAGAATCGCCATCCAGTGCCGTACCCTCGGTATGAACCCTATCGTTCTGGAGATGGACAATTACTTTGTCAGCCGCGACAAGACCCCACGAGATGAAAACGGTGATTACGACTTCGAATCGCTCTATGCTATGGATCTGGAGTTCCTCAACTCTCAGCTGAACGACATCCTGTCAGGAAAAGAGGTAGAACTGCCCAAATTTGACTTCGTCAAAGGGGAGAGGGTCCCATCCGGCAAAAAGATAAAGATGACAGAGAAGGATATCCTTATTATGGAGGGTATCCACGCACTCAATAAAGAGCTCACAAAAGAACTTGACCAGGACAAACTTTTCAGGATATATGTATCTGCCCTCACTTCACTCTCTCTGGATGAGAACAATGTCATCTCGACTACAGACAGCAGACTTCTCCGCAGGATGGTAAGGGATGCCAGAACCAGAGGTGTAACCCCCGAAGATACCATCCTCAGATGGCCGAGTGTCCGCAGAGGGGAAGAGAAGAATATCTTCCCATTCCAGGAGAATGCAGATGTGATGTTCAACTCTTCACTTATCTTCGAACTGCCGCTGCTGAAATACTACGCAGAGCCTCACCTGCGCCGAATCCCAGTCACATCACCAGCTTATACGGAGAGCGTGAGGATGCTGAAATTCCTGGCACACATCACCCCCCTCACACCGGAGGAGATCGTCGCCGTACCACCTACATCTGTACTTAGGGAATTTATCGGCGGGAGCTCCATCAAATATTAGAGATTCAGCTCCCTGCCTGTAACCGAATCAGGGTTCTGGGCGACCTCTTCCGGGGTCCCCTGAGCCACTATATAGCCCCCCTCACGTCCACCTTTCGGTCCCATATCGAAAAGGTAATCTACAGACTTGAGGACATCGGTATTGTGTTCTATCACCACCACTGTATTGCCTTGATCTACAAGTTTCTGAAGAACAGCCAGAAGCACCTTTATATCTTCTGTATGGAGACCGGTAGTGGGTTCGTCCAGTAGGAAGATGGAGTTGCCGGTGCTGGGCTTGGAGAGCTCTGCCGCCAGCTTGACCCTCTGGTTCTCACCTCCGGAAAGAGAGAGGGAGGACTGTCCGAGTTTGATATACCCAAGGCCAACATCCTCCATAGTCTTTATCCTTCTGTAGATGGACGGTATAGGCTCGAAAAACTCCGCTGCTTGGGAGATAGTCATCTCCAGAACATCATTTATACTCTTCCCTTTATATTTCACAGCCAGAATATCGGGTTTGTATCTCTTCCCGCGACACTCCTTGCAAGTGACCTGCACGGATGGGAGAAAATTCATCTCTATAAGCTCCACACCTGCACCCTTGCACACTTCACAGCGTCCACCTTTTACATTGAACGAGAATTTCCCGGCTTTGAGGCCTCTGATTTTGGCATCCGGAGTCTGCTCGAAGAGTTTTCTGATATCGGAGAAGACCCCTGTATATGTGGCAGGGTTGCTTCTGGGCGAACGGCCGATAGGTGATTGGTCTATCTCTATCAGCTTGTCGATATTCTCTATACCCAGCAATTCCCCGTATGGGAGAGGCTGATATAGCGAGCGATAGAACTTATTGCTCAGAATAGGCATAAGTGTCTCATTTATAAGGGATGATTTGCCGCTGCCGCTGACGCCGCTTATCCCCACCAGACACCCGAGTGGTATCCTGATATCCACATTCTTCAAATTATTGCCGCAGGCACCCTTGAGTTCCAAAAATTTCCCATTGCCGCCTCTGCGGGTGGCAGGAACCTCTATCTTTTTCCTCCCGAGGAGGTAATCTGCAGTAAGTGAGAAACCCTCGTCAGGGAAAGATTGCGCCAGCTTGTCGGGTGAATCACTGAAGAGAACCTCCCCACCTTCGATCCCTGCACCGGGGCCAATATCCACCAGCCAGTCGGCACTCCGCATCATCTCCTCATCGTGCTCTACCACCATCACCGAGTTCCCCTCATCGCGAAGTTTCTTAAGGGAATTGATCAGCTTGCGGTTGTCCGACTGATGAAGTCCGATACTGGGCTCATCGAGGATATAGAGGACATTTACCAGTTTGGAGCCGATCTGGGTAGCGAGCCTGATCCTCTGGCTCTCACCACCACTGAGGGTACGGGTGGCCCTGCTGAGAGAGAGATACTCAAGGCCCACATCTATCAGGAACCCCACTCTGTCCCTCAACTCCTTCATTATATCGTGCGCGATGGCACTCTGTTTCTTGTCAAATTTATTGCTCAAAGAGCAGATCCAGCCATAAAGTTCGCTGATATCCATATCGGATACCTCAGCTATATTTTTCCCGTCAATTCTGAAATGAAGGGCCTCATCCTTGAGCCTGGTGCCGTGGCAAACGGGGCAGACACTCTCTTGTGAGAAGCGCCCTTTTTTCTCGAAACTGTCATCACTCTCCTCCTCCTTGTGCTCCAGACGGGCTATGATGCCGGGGAATGATACCATCTCTGTAAGACCACCGATGGTCCTGACCCTGAAGAGCTCCTCCGAACCATAGAGGATAAGGTTAAGAATCCCATCCGGCAGATCCTTGATAGGGGTAGTGAGGGAGAAATCATATTTCTGCGCGATGCTGTCGAGCACTGCGAAAAGATTGTTGTCCTTTCTGGCGCCGATAGGCTCTATACCACCCTCAGCGATAGAGAGTGAATCATCGGGAATTATCTTGGATATATCGATAGTAGAGACCACCCCAAGCCCCTTGCAATGGGGGCAGGCCCCCTGCGGGGAGTTGAAGGAGAATGTATGGGGTGCCGGCTCGGGAAATGAGACTCCACTGTCGGGACAGATAAAGTGTTTGCTGAAATGGGAGACCTCATCCTTAGAGAGATCCCATACAGAGAGGGAGCCTTTTCCATAATTGAGGGCTGTCTGGACAGAGTCCCTGACCCTTTTATAATCCTCCTCCTTGGGGACAATCTTATCCACCACCAGATCTATGAAGTGGGTTTTATACCTGTCCACACCATCCAGAAGATCAGAAATGGCACACAACTCCCCATCTACCCTCATCTGGGTGTACCCCTTCCTGAGCATACTTTCGAACAGCTCCTTGTAGTGTCCCTTGCGACCCTTTACCAAAGGGGAGAGGATTATCGTCCTGACACCTTTATATGTATTGAGAATCAACTCTACGATCTGGGCATCGGTATATCTGACCATCTCCTTCCCTGTCACAGGGGAGTAAGCCTGGGATGCCCTGGCGTACAGAAGTCTGAGAAAATCAGAAATCTCAGTGATAGTACCTACTGTCGATCTGGGATTACGGTTTGTGCTCTTCTGCTCGATGGAGATGGTAGGGCTCAGCCCCTCGATGCTCTCCACATCCGGTCTCTCCATCACACCGATAAAATGCTTGGCATAAGGGGAGAGGGTATCAAGATATCTCCTCTGAGCCTCAGCGAAGATGGTATCGAAAGCGAGTGAAGACTTGCCACTGCCACTGAGTCCAGTGATTACCACAAGCTTATGACGGGGTATCTCCAGTGAGACACCCTTAAGGTTATGCACATTAGCTTCAGTAATCTTTATGCTACCCATAGGCTACATCAGAAATGGATTGGTCTTCTTCTCTGTCGCTATATCTGTCTGTGGTCCGTGTCCGGGATATACCACTGTATCTTCAGGAAGGGCCAGAATCTTGTTCTTCAGACTCGCCATAAGCTCATCCAAATCACCGCCCGGGAGATCTGTGCGGCCGATACTCTGAGCAAACAGAGAGTCGCCGGTAATCACATACTTTTCAGCCTCATTATAGTAGACCACACCACCTTTTGAGTGGCCGGGGGTGTGCATAACTTTAAGGGTGGTATTTCCGAATTTTATCTCATCACCATCCTTTAGATCGATGAAATCCTCGGTAGGTGCAGGGAAATCGTATCCGAAATAGCCTCCATAAGAGGTGGCTCTGGATACTTGAGGAATATCCCCGTGATTCATATATGCTGGTATCTCCCACTGCTTTCTGGCAAACATACACCCCATCACGTGATCGAAGTGACCGTGAGTCTGGAGAAGCTTGACAGGTTTGAGACCATTCTCGTGAACAAACTTGGCCAGTCTGCTCTTCTCACTCTCTGAGTAGCATCCTGCATCTACTATAACACACTCTTTAGTGTCGTCCCATAGCACATAGCAACAGGTACGCAAATCGTTAAAATAAAAAGTCTTTATCATAGTGGCAAATTTACGAAAAGAATGGGTATATTTGTCACCTGAACTTTAAAATATCGGAGGTAATAAGATGCATATTGCGGTCGCTGGAAATATAGGAAGTGGGAAAACCACCCTTACAAACTTACTTTCAAAACATTATGGCTGGGAGCCAAAATTCGAGGATGTGGATTTCAACCCCTATCTGTCCGATTTCTATAACGATATGAGGCGATGGTCCTTCAATGTGCAGGTATACTTTCTGAACCGTCGTTTTGAAGATGTGGTCGCTATCCGCAGCAGTGAGAAGAATGTCATCCAGGACAGAACCATCTATGAGGATGCACGTATCTTCGCCCCGAACCTGCACGCTATGGGTCTTATGGACTCGAGGGACTTTGAAAACTACTCATCACTGTTTAACCTGATGACCTCTCTGGTAAAAGCTCCCGATCTGATCATCTACCTCAAATCATCCATCCCTAACCTGGTGGCACAGATCCAGAAGAGAGGTCGTGAATACGAAAGCAGCATCCGTATCGACTATCTTAAAGGTCTGAATGACCGCTACGAAGAGTGGATCGAGAACTACAAGGACGGTCCCCTTCTGGTAGTAAATGTAGATGAACTCAAATTCGAAGAAAACCCCGAACACCTGAATCAGATCATCGACCGAATCGATGCACAGCTATACGGACTATTTTAAAATATTCACAAGTCAGCACTAAGCACAGCTCCGCCATTATATGACACAGACGCCCGAACGTGGTCGGGAGTGACGGGAGATGAATTCGGCTGCGGGATGGAAGTTCGCGATGGGATCACTCCTGGAAGAGGCTGCGGCAGAGGGCTGCGATGTTAGATACTTCGACTACTTCTATACCTTTGGTCTTCTTGCCGCGGAATTCACCTGCGGAGTTATAAGAGGAGATGTAGATTTTCTTGTAGCCAAGTCTCTGTGCTTCAGCGATGCGTCTGTCTACCTGCCCTACCGGACGGAGTTCGCCACTTAGACCCACCTCCGCTGCGAAACATATTCTCGGGGAGATATTCAGATCGAAATTGGAAGAGAGGATAGCACATATCACCGCCAGGTCACAGGCCGGATCAGAGATCTTAAGGCCTCCGGCAATATTCAGGAACACATCCTTCGCAGAGAGTTTGAACCCTGCCCTTTTTTCAAGGACAGCCAGGAGCATATTCATCCTCCTCACATCAAACCCTGTAGCGGAGCGCTGCGGCATTCCATAAGCAGCGGTAGAGACAAGGGCCTGCACTTCGATAAGGAACGGTCTTGTCCCATCGAGCATTGCCCCTACGGCGACACCGCTCAAATCGTCATCGTGCATCGGGGTCAGAATCTCTGAAGGGTTGCTCACCTGTCTGAGGCCGCTGTTGAGCATCTCGAAAATGGCAAGCTCCGCAGTAGAGCCAAACCTATTCTTTATGCTGCGCAATATTCTGTATGCATGTCGGGTATCCCCTTCAAACTGCAGAACCACATCCACAATGTGCTCCAGGACCTTCGGTCCGGCAATGGATCCCTCTTTGGTGATATGTCCGATAAGTATCACCGGGACATTGCTCTCCTTGGCATAGCGAAGCAATGCAGATGCACATTCACGCACCTGGGTCACTGAGCCGGGGGATGAATCGAGGGCTTCAGAGTATATTGTCTGTATGGAGTCAATTATAAGGAGTTCCGGGGCTGTCTCCTTGGCTGTAGAGATAATGTTCTCCAAAAGGGTCTCACCGAGGACCAGACAATTGGAGAGTTCATCCTCCTTGCCACCGGAGAGTCTCTGCGCCCTCAGCTTTATCTGGCGTGGCGACTCCTCTCCCGAGACATAAAGTGTCCTGAGCGACGGGCAGCCGAGTGGGATCTGTAGTGAGAGGGTAGATTTGCCGATACCCGGCTCACCACCGATAAGGATCATCGAACCACGGACAAGACCACCTCCAAGGATACGCTCTATCTCTTCATTGCCGATGGAGATTCTGCTCTCCTGAGTGATATCAATCTCTTTTATAGGGGTAGGTCTGGCGTCTGAAATCTTCAGAAGAGACCTGCTGCGGTCGCCCGAAGAACTTTTCGCGGAGGTGGCTTTAGGCTCCTCTACCATAGTATTCCATTCACCGCACGCGGGGCATCTCCCCATCCATTTCGGACTCTCATTGCCACAAGAGGAACAAAACCACACTGTTTTACTTTTTGCCATAACCTTTCTCTCTATTTGAAAGCAAATTTAACTATATTTGTGGATAAATAAATCAATCACGATATGAAGAAATTCTTTTTTGCTCTAGTGCTTGCCCTGCTTACCTTTACTTGGGCAGGTTATTCACAAAACGAGTGTCCAAATGACCAGCTTCTCAATACACTGGACGAGTATATCCAACAGGTGAAAGAGGGTTGGGAAATACCTGGCATGGCAGTATCTGTAATCAAGGACGGCAAGATGGTATTCTCCAAAGGATACGGCATAAAGGAGATGGGTAGCAATGCCCCTGTCGAGAGCAGTTCCATCTTCCAGATCGGCTCTGTTTCCAAGTCGTTTACAGCTGCTGTTATGGCCTCTATTGTGGATGAAGGGCTTGTATCTTGGGATGATACAGTGAAAAACATCCTCCCCGACTTCAGATGGGGCGATGAATATGTGGAGAACAATATGCAGGTGAAGGACCTGATGACCCACAAGACAGGTATCGGCGGCCAGGTGGGCACATATATCCCCAACGTAGGTTACGACAGGGATGATGTATACCAGATGATGGGTCTTATCAAACCTAAATACCAGTTCCGCCACACTTATGCCTACAACAACATCACTTTCATTATAGCTGAAAAGGTCATAGAGAAGGTTACCGGAAAAACATGGGAAGAGAACATACGAACCAGAATTTTCGAGCCGCTTGGAATGACCTCTTCAAGTGTCAACGGTTACGGATCGGAGGTGGAGAACGGCTTTATGGATGCAGGTGAGAGGGCCTGCGTACCTCACGAATTCTATTATGTTCCTGACAAAATGCATGTTGCCCCACTTTATGGTGATGAGAGAGCCTTGTGGTGGGAGACAGTTATCGGACCTGCCGGCAGCGTGAACTCAACAGTGGAAGATATGGCCAAATATGCACAGTTCCACCTCGATCTCGGCAAAGTGGGCGACAAACAGGTGATCTCTGAAAGACAGATGAAATACCTCCATAAAGGGCAGACCATCGTATCTCAGTCAGATGACTATATCAGACTATACGGTCACTGCTGGTTTGTAGAGCAGAATGACAGATACAGACTTCTTTTCCATACAGGTACCACATGGGGATTCACCGCCATCTGCGCATTTGTACCTGAACTTGATTTGGGTCTGGTAGTTCTCTGCAACAGTGAAGTTCCTTCAGATCCACGCTATGCCATCATGCGCAAAACCATAGACCTGTATCTTGGCGACGGTGTAGAGAGGGACTACAATGCAGAATACCTCGCATCATGGTGGGAATCAGAGAGAAAGGACCAGGCAGAAAAGGAGAAAAATCAGAAACCTGTAGAGGTTATCCCTGCTCCAAATCCTAAAGCCATCACAGGCCACTACCACAAAGGTCCCCTTTTCGGTTGTGCAGAAGTGGAGTTTGAAGATGGCAAACTATACATCAAAGTGGGAAAGAAAGGGTGGAAACGCGAACTTACCCACGTAAACGGGCTTGAATATTCATTCCGTTCAGACGGATACGCTTTCCCTGTAAAATTCACTATGGACAAGAAGGGCAAAGAGGCTATCAAACTTGAGATTGACTTCCACAATGGAGAAGGCAACAACTTCGGACCATGGGAAAAAGAGCATGACCACCATTAGTATTAATTAAAACAAATTATAATATGAAAAGAGTATTGATCGGGATTATATCCCTTCTATTTGCCGGCAGCTTGTTGGCACAACCTATCATCGGCGTATCATCTACAGCCTCTTCAGGTTCTGCAAGCGCTCCACTTACTTATATCAATGCAATTAAAAATGCAGGTGGTGTTCCACTTGTTATCCCTATGACTACAGATGAGGCACAGCTTGATGCTATCCTCAACACCATCACAGGCCTGGTAATGACCGGCGGAGAGGATGTCAACCCACTTAAATTCTATGGTGAAGAGCCACACCCTATGATGGGAGAGATCGCACCTGCAAGAGACGACTTTGACTACATCCTCATCAGAAAAGCTGCTGAGAAAGGTATCCCTATCCTCGGTATATGCCGTGGTATGCAGATGCTCAATGTAGCTTTTGGCGGAACACTTATCCAGGACATCCCATCACAAGTTAAAGGCTCAATGGTGGACCACAGACAGGATGCTCCAAACTATTGCGCAACACACTCTATCACTATCCAGAAAAACTCATTGCTTTACAATCTTCTGAAGAAAGAGACCACCGCTGTAAACACTTTCCACCACCAGGCTGTAAAGAAAGTAGCCCCTTCACTTAAAGTGATCGCTGTCGCAAAAGACGGTGTAGTGGAAGCTATCGAGGGGACCGGTGATTTGAGGGTTTTGGGCCTTCAGTTCCACCCTGAAGCATTTGCAAGCAGAGGGGAGTGCGAATTCTCACCTATCTTCGAATGGATTGTAAATGAAGCTAAGATCAGCCCCGCGAAGCTTTAATCATCTGGAGAATCTCACCATTTAGGTGGGATTCTTTCATTAGTTCCTCCAGATAAATATTCATACGATACCTCCACCGGTTATTTGGATCGGCGGGGGTATTTATCCTTTCATCAGCAGGGTTATCCACCCTCAGATGATCAGTGAGGGCTAGCCAGTCCTGCAGTGGCAGGATAGTGAGCATAGCAGGGCTCTCCAGATGCTCTCTGACGATCTCTCTCACCTGGTCCACAGAACACTCCCCTTTCCACCCTCTTAGGGTCTCCATATCGTGAGTACCTGTCGTGCAGACCGAGAGATAAGGGTACCTCGCAGGATTCCCTATAGAGCATCCGTACTCTTTGGGCATCCTCTGCACCTCCAGGGTCAAAATTTTAAGATTTCTCAACACCCCTGGCACACAGTCAGGAATCATCCCCAAATCCTCCGCACAGGGGAGCATATTTGAGGCGGAGACGATCTCCGGAAGTTTCTGATAACCGATCCTCTCCCAGAACTTATTGTGTCTCACATAGAAGAAGTCCTCATACAGCCTGTTGAAAGCGAGTTTCTCACCCTCTGTGAGACTCTGGTATATCGTGTGCTTGTGGGCTGATATCCCGGGGTGATAGAGCCCCTTTTTCACAGGATCCTCGAAGAAAATGGTCTCTTTAAAGCCCCTTCTGAATTTTAGTCCTGCAGCCTCGATCTCACTTTTGGAGAGGGGGAGGGCGGGGTTAAAGTGCCCCATAATACCACTCTTGTATCCTGAAGGGATCTCCCAGATCCGGAAAAATCCGAGGATATGGTCTATACGATATGCATCGAAGTAGCGTTCCATATTGGTCAGACGCCGCTTCCACCATCGGTAATTCTCTGCACCTATTGCCTCCCAGTTGTAAGTGGGGAAGCCCCAGTTCTGCCCATCCTCAGCAAAATCATCGGGAGGGGCACCAGCCTGGGAATCGAGATGGAAAAGGTGGGGCTCAGTTGCGGCCTCCACCCCCAGAGGGGAGACCCCGATAGGTATATCCCCCTTCAGGGCAACACCCTTCGAGTGGGCATATTCCACAGCATCTGTGAGCTGCTTCGAGAGGTGGTACTGGACATATTGGTAGAAATACCTATTCCCGGCCTTGTCGCGCTTAGCGCAATATTTGCCGTAAGGGGCAAGCCAATCCCTGTTCTGCGCCACAAACTCCTTGAAATCTTCCCTCTGGGCAGTCTCTGCCCAATATGTCTCGAAAAGGATCTTCAGGTACTTCATTTTAAAGGCAAAGACCCTCTCATAATCAAGCATCGGAAGAGCATTCAGCACCTTCCTCTCCTGATCAAACTCCCGCTTCAACTCTACGGTAGGGAGCTCTCCTAAAGCCTGGATATTGATATACATCGGGTGCAATGCCATTACTGAAATACAATTGTACGGGTATGAATCCCTCCAGCTACCATCTGATGTGGTGTCGTTTATAGGGAGAAGCTGGATGATCCGTTGCCCTGTAGCTGATGCCCAGTCTGCCATCAGCTTTATCGCACTGAACTCACCTATACCGCAGTCCTCCCTGCTCCTGAGGCTGAAAACAGGTACAGCCACACCTGCGTAGCGGGGTTTTGCCCCGTGGAATCTGTCAGCTGAGTGCTCCACAGAGAGGGTATCACCCTCTCCCGCCTGCGGCAATGAGAGATAGTGGTCCTCCCCCTCTTCCCAAACCACAGAGCCATCTCTGTAGCGCTTTATAAATTTGTATTTGAACTCAGAAGTAAGTCGTTCCATATCGAGGTGGATCTCCCATTTGAAGTCCCGTATACTCTTAAGATGGAGTGCTTTTGACGGATCCCAGGCCCCGAGTTCTCTGCAGCTGCCGCTGAGAAACACCTCAGCATCACTCTCCACTATAGGGGCAGTCACTCTGATAATCAGCTCTCTGGAATATTTGTGGGTATGGGTTATATTATCGCTCCTGTGTGCCAGAAATATATTTGCAAATGGAGAATGGAGAAACGGGGCATTGTCATCATTGCCCTGCCAGGCATCCATAAGGGTGAGGTTTGCAGTGCTGTGGAGATTTATGGTCCTCCCCTGCCCTACCTCCTGGAAAACCAGCCCGTCCTCTTCCCGGACGAAGTAGCGGTAATTGAATGTTTTGTCCTTATAAGTATTGATCTTTATCTTCGCTTGCCACCTCTCGCCACAGTAGGTCATAGGGAGTGCGCGGGACAAATCACCGCCACCCAGCTCTGGCAACGAGCCGGTAACGAATAGATTTTGACCGAAGCGGGTACGAAAATCTACACTGAAAAAGATATTCATAGCTAAAGTTTGATAGAGATACCCAGATTCACCAAGCCTCTGTAGCCGAAGCCAAGCTCTCCAAAGATACCGAAGGTGTTGCCATATCTCAGTTTGCAGGCTGTGATATGGTAAGCCACTTTGATCTGCTCATTTGATTTGGGAAGCTGATTGTGAAGCTCAGGGCTGAGGCCTTCTGCCTTTGTGATCTCCCTATCCATATATGAAACACCCAGATACAGACCTGATTCCATAGTTAGAGGACCTTCACTGAAATATGTCCAGTTCGCAGAGAGCTGCCCCACATAGTTCTTTACCCCCTGACTATAGAGTCTGGCACCGATATCGCCGGAGGTCTCTTTACATATATCTGACTTGGCGAAACTGTATCCGCCGAAAATTCCGATAGACAAATCATCCCTAAGGAAAAAGTTGTATCCCACACCCGGAGTACCGGTAAAAACCTGATTTGTAGTCTCATACCCTTCGAAGCTTGTGGGAGCTTTAAGCATAGTGACAAGCTCCAGGATGGTAGGGCTGCCATACTGCACATAGATCTCACTTCTGGGGAAATATTGAGCGTCCACCTCTTTCTCGTGTTTGTATTTTCTCGCAAAAGCATCCTGACCTGACAGAATAAATGTAGCAATTACAGCTACAAGTATGATATATATCTTCTTCATCTCTAATTTTTTTGTTGGTTAAAGATAGTAAATTTTCTTTTTCTCAAAGAAAATAATGAAAGAGCTCCACAAATTAACATAGTCAGAGCTTGGCTTTCGTGAGAAATGGTAGCAAAAATCACACCTGAGGTCTGCTCTATCCCATAGATCGAGAATAGTGCGAGACTTAATACGAAATGGTAAGCACCTATCCCCCCCTGAACAGGGAATATCCAGCCGAGGCTCCCCACCACCATCAGGAATGCAGCATCTACAGCGGTAAGTCCCTCTACCTGAGGAAAAGCAAGGATGGTAGAGTAGCTCATCACCCAGTAACCCACCCATATAAGTATGGTACTCAGGAGGAATTGCCACTTATGCTCCATCTTCAGACCTGCAGCCAAGCCACTCACAAGCCCCTCTATGATACCGAATATCTTCTTGAAAATCTTACTCTTCTCCTTTAGAAAATCCCTTTTCAGATAGATCCACAGACACACGGCCACGACAGCCAGAGATACCCCCACTATCAGCCAGGCAATATCGAAAGGGAGCTTCTCTTTCAGTGGTCCCCATATCTCCTGGGTCATAAAGGCTCCGAATCTCTCCCAGCTGAGGAGGAGTACACCTAACAGGATCACTGCATAGCAGAGCATATCCCAGCTCCTCTCCAGCACTACTGTCCCGAGTACCGACTCGAAACTGGCCTTACCTGTCGATGAGATAACACCACATCTGACAAACTCACCCGCTCTGGGAAGTGCAAAATTGGAAATATAACCGATAGTGACACCGTCATACCCCTCTTTTCGGGTAATGGCGGGATTCAGCGGTAGCATAATGTATCTCCACCTGATCCCCCTAAGGACGAAGACAGCCACACTCGCTAACATCGAGACCCCAATCCACCAGAAATTGCAGCTGGCCAGTCCACTAATAAAATCGCTCCACTTCACCCCTCTGAAGGCGAAATAGAGCAATACTGCTGCCAGAGCCAGCATCAGAAGCCAGCTCCAGCTTATTTTAGGACGTTTACTCATACAAGCTGGTTGGTCGCTGTATCGGGGAATACAAGTTTTGGTTTGTATTCTGCAGCCTCCTGCTCGGTCATCAGTGCAAAGGACATAATGATAGCGACATCACCTACACCGAAAAGGTGTGCTGCTGCGCCGTTAAGCCCGATCTTTCCACTACCCTCTTCACCGGGGATGGCATAAGTCTCCAGACGGTTTCCATTGTTAATGTTCACCACCAGCACCTTCTCCCCTGCATAAAGACCTGCAGCTTTCATAAGTGCGCTATCGATAGTGATACTGCCGATATAGTGAAGGTTTGCCTCGGTAATGGTTACTCTATGAATCTTGGATTTTAATATTTGAAGAAGCATCTTATTTGAGTTTAAGATTATCTATAAGTCTTACTGGGTGTGCAAATACTGCACAAGATAACTGGATCTTCTCTGCCTGATCCCACTCTGTAATGGGCTCAAGTGTCGATCCGTCTATTATCTCCACATATTCTGTCTCCAGAAGTGGATTTGAATTTATCTCCTGAGTGATAGCTGCCACAGCCTCTGCCACACTCACTTTACCTACCATATCTACACCTTTGGAGATGCATTTGTAGATGTGGGGAGCTGCCGCTCTCTGCTCAGGGGTAAGAAGCTCATTGCGTGAACTTAGGGCCAGGCCATCTTCACCTCTGGCGATAGGACAGCGGACGATCTCGATAGGATATTGCAGATTCCTGGTAAAATACTCGATGATGGCGAGCTGCTGGAAGTCCTTCTCACCGAAGAATGCGTGAGTAGGCTTTACAATATCAAACAGACGTGTAACCACCTGCGCCATGCCATTAAAGTGGCCCGGGCGGCGTGGTCCCTCTCCGTACTGGTCAAGTCCTCCAAGATCAAGCACTCTGGTATCGAGTGGAGCTCCGTCACCTTTTGCTGCATTCGGATATATATCCACTACTCTGGGGGCGAAGACAATATCTACACCTACCGGCTCTACAAGAGTGCAGTCGTTGTCTACTGTACGGGGATATGTATTGAAGTCGTTCTGGTTATTGAACTGTGTGGGATTCACAAATATGGAGATGACGGTAACATCACACTCCTGCACCGATCTTCTGATAAGTGAGAGATGACCTTCGTGAAGGGCACCCATTGTGGGGACAAAACCCACTTTTTTACCGCTGCCTACTGCAGCCCTGGCTGACTCAAATTCAGCCAAAGTTTTAGCTATAATCATTCTGCATCGAATTTCGGTGCAAATGTAATGTCTCTCAAAAACATATCCAAACTTCCTTGTGAATTATCGGATATAACTTTAACTTTGCGAAGTTAAAACATCGATCAAAATGAAGTCTATTTTAGGTATAGGGAACGCTCTGACAGATATTCTGGCTGTCCTTCCAAACGATTTGTTACTAAAACAGTACCACCTCCCCAAAGGGAGTATGCAGCACGTGGACCAGTCCACCGGTGACAAGATCTGGGCTACACTCAAGCCGATGGGTGTGGAGTATGTGGCAGGGGGATCTGCAGCCAACACCATCAACGGAGCTGCCGTGTTCGGAATGCGTGCCGGATTCATCGGCAAAGTGGGTGACGACGATCTGGGTGCCCTATACAAAACTGATTTGGAGCGCAATGGGATAAAGGCTACACTCCTTAAAGGCAAATCATCCTCTGGCCGCGCTATGGTGTTTATCTCAAATCCCAATGCAGAGAGGACTTTTGCAGTATACCTGGGTGCCGCTCTCGAGATGGTACCGGAGGATCTTACACCCGAGATGTTCCAGGGCTACGACTACTTCCATATCGAGGGGTACCTCGTACAGAATCAGGCACTTCTCCGCCGCGCAGTGGAGCTTGCAAAAGAGGCTGGTATGATTATCTCTATAGATATGGCTTCATATAATGTAGTGGAGTCAAATGATGCATTCCTTCACGACATCGTGGAGAACTATGTCGATATCGTATTTGCCAACGAGACAGAGGCTCTGGCATATACCAAGCTTCCCCCTCGTGAAGCTCTCGATGTGATAGCTCAGTCGTGCCGGATCGCTGTGGTAAAGGTGGGTAAAGAGGGCTCTATGGTGAAGAGTGGCGACGAATACCACTTTATCAAACCCTGGCCTGCAAATGCTGTCGATGCTACAGGAGCCGGTGACATCTATGCCGCAGGGTTCCTATATGGACACTCCCTCGGCCTACCTATCAAGATATGTGGAAACATAGGATCCATCATTTCAGCCAAAGTGGTGGAAGTGATAGGTGCCAAAGTGGATATCCCCCGCTGGAAAGCGGCCAAGCAGGAGATCCGCGAGATGATCGAACCATATCTGGCTATATAGATTGGCCTGGAGATTATAACTCTCCGAGGCCGTTACACAGACAGTTACCATCTACCGAAAACCAAGAAGAAATCTAGAACCACTTGGTGAAGTGGACTATGCGGGGCTTGGTGTGGATATCTTCGACCATAGTGACATCGCTGAAGCCGTAGCTTTCGAAGAGGGCTACCACTTCACGATGATAGGCCTCATTGATTTCGAAATAGCCTTTACCACCCACTCGAAGCAGTGCTGATGCCCACTCTGCGAGGGCCTTATAGAATCTGAGCGGATCGCCATCGGGGACAAACAGTGCCATCGAGGGCTCATAGTCAAGGACATTTGGGGACATAAAGTCCCTCTCTTTTTCACAAACATAAGGGGGATTGCTTACCAGAATATCAAGCTCCTCCAGCTCCGGAATAGCCTCTGAAGATGTGGCGATATCTTTCTCATCAGGTGGTCCGGCCAGTGCATCCCATTTGAAAAAGAGTGGCTCATTTTCACATATTTTCTGCTTACCGGCCACCTCCAGAGCCTCATCAGAGAGGTCACAGGCCATCACTCTGGCCTTCCTGAAATGGGCTGCCAGAGAGTGTGCTATACAGCCCGACCCTGTACATACATCCAGAATTTTAAGCTCCGACATCTTGTCCTCCACCCAATCCGACTCAACAAGCCTCACCAGCTCTTCAGTCTCAGGCCGCGGGATAAGTACAGACTCGCACACACAGAACTTATGCCCTGCGAACTCCTCATAACCGAGCACATACTGCACAGGTCTGCACGCCAGAAGCTCATCAAGAGCCCCCTGGAGTTTTTTTACCTCCGGCTTGGGTATTATCACATTTGGAGATACCAGATATTCATAATCCGAGATCCCCAGATAGTGCGTAAGTACCCTCACGGCGATAGCTTTCGATTCATTGATCGAATATATCTCCTGAAGGGCATCTATAGCTTTGGTTACAAACTCCTTATAGGTCATCGAGTGAAAGTTTTACAAGTTTACCCCCCATATCCACCACATAGAGATACTTACCGTCTATCACAGGATTTGCCAGGACAGGAAGTCCCATCTCAAATCTCCACACATAACTACCTTTATCTATAGTATTGCAATAGACATATCCGTCATTTGCACCATATATTATATTGTCCCCATAGAGGACGGGGTCACCTTCGATCGACATCTCATAACTCTTGGTATATGGAGATGTGTAGATCAGTGCCGGCATCGTGGTGGTATTCCATATCTGCGAGAAGTCATCAAATCGATAGCCGGTCATACCGTGATTTGATGTACCTACCACCACTATACCATCCTTTATCAGCATCTTCGAGCGGGTGTTGAAAATATGCCCCTGCTTGACACGTCTGGTCTGCTCCCCGGTCCTGGGATCCATCTCCACCAATGTCTGATATGCAGTAAAGTACCACTTCCCTTCGTGATAGACAGGTGTACCGGTACTGTATCGGGTCTCAGGATCGTTCTTCTGCCACAAGAGTTCTCCGGTAGCAGCATCGAAACCATATCTTGCCACCCAGTATGCGTTTACACACAGGACACCGTCAGCCACAGCGTATGTAGAGACATCTGTAATACCTGTATTTCTCACCTCAGTGTTTTTCCACACCACAGTGCCATCCTTAGCTTTAAGGGCTCTCAAGTGAAGGCCTTGCCCCACATACACCATCCCATCAGAGTAACACACCCCTTGGGAATTGCAAGGGTGCATACCATCTGTTCTGAACTTGTACCTCCACACCTCCTGCCCATTCGATGGATCGAGGGCATATATCTGCGATGTGACATCGGAAGCAAAGAGAAGCCCCTCTGCCAGCACCATATTGTTTCTTACCGAACCGTCTGTCTTATAATACCATACCTCTTCACCTGTATTCTTATCTAAAGCGACCACACCACAATGCTCGCTCATCTGGTCATCCACAAGTGGAACATATATCAGATCACCCGACACAATAGGTGTTCCAAGCCCTCCAAGTCCCCTCATCTGACTCTCCCACACGACACCTTTGGGGAATTTCACCCCCTCCACTTTCACCCCGGCATCACTGAACAGGGCACCCACATATATTTTTTCATCGGTGTATGGTACAGTACCCCGCCATCTGAACTGCCCCTCACGGGTCATATTCACAGCAGATTTACCCTGAATAATCCTTACATTCTCCACATCAGATTTACCATCATAGACCACGGCAGAGATCTCCACCTTATCCCCCACAACCTTTCCTGTCGCTGCCATTTGCTTGGGGATAGGGTAATAATGGAGTTCGTTGGTAAGTTTCTCTCCATCCACAGTGAAAAGTCTCCAGGAAGATGGGGAGTGGTCGTTGCCCCCTTTATTAGGGGCAATGGTACATATCATCTGGACACCGTTCTTATTTACATAGTGGTAGTTCACGTGATTATGTCCGTAGATGTACCCTACAACATTGTATTCGGACAGATCAAGGGTCTGTGTATCTGTCTTAAGGACGAGATGCTCGGTATCACCCAGAACTCCGTGATTGAATATCACCACAGGTGTCCCCTCCGGTATACTCTCCAGATCCTTTCTCATCCAGTTATACACATCATCGGGTGTATAAGAGGGGGTAGCATCTCCGATAAGCATAGGTGTAACCATATAGTGGACACCTTTTATATTAAATGAGTACCACACAGGGCCAAACTGATCTTCATATGGCTTCTCCCCATAGTCACGACCCTGAGAATCTTTATACCCTTTTATCAAATCGTGGTTACCCAAAGTGTATACCATCCTCACACCCACATCATCGGTATTGAACTCGCTCCCTGTCAGCTGCAGACCGGGAGCGTAGCAGATATCACCGGTCATAGCCACGAAGTCGACCTTTTTTATCTCCATATAGGACTTGAAATCATCCATCCAGTCAAGGTATGTCCTCTCCTCTATATCTGACATCTGTATGAACTGCCCTGTATAGTCGTCGGCCCCGACAAGTCCGAAAGAGACAGAAGATGGGACACCCTCTCTGATATCCACATAGAAAGGGGTGGTATGTCTGTATCCCGTAGGGGTATACAGTGTTATGAATCTGGATCTGTCTGTGGTCTCCAGAGAGAATACCCCTTCAGCATCTGTTTTCACAAGTGAGAATCCGTCAGAGACCACCACTCCCGCCAGAGGGGCCTCACCTGCATCCCTCACACCATTGGAATTTGAATCCACAAACACGACCCCGCTCTGCCCATACAAGGTGCAGGCCACCATAAAAGAGGCGAGGGCCAAAACCACTTTTTTCATTTTGTTCATCATCTGTCAGTTCTCTATAATATTGGATATGAACTCTTTCATATCTATCCCGGCTGCTCTGACCTGCTGAGGGACAAGACTGGTATCGGTCATACCGGGGATAGGGTTGATCTCCAGGAAATAGGGGTCATCACCTTTGAGAATATAGTCCATCCTTACGAGTCCGTGACACCCGAAGCGTCTGTATATCCTCTTGGTCGCTGCCGCTATTTTATCGTAAACAGACTGTGGAATATCTGCAGGACACACCTCTTCGCTGGCTCCCAAATATTTGGCTTCGTAGTCAAAATACTCATTCTTGGGGATGATCTCTGTAGCAGGGAGTGTCTTCAACTCTCCCCCCACCTTATAGATACCCATAGTCAGTTCACGGCCGGTAATGCACTCCTCTATCAGCACACTGTCATCCTCTCTAAATGCATATTCTATAGCTGCATCGAGCTCCTCGACCCTCTTCACTTTGGTTATACCGAAGCTGCTTCCTCCCTGATTGGGCTTCACAAACAGAGGGAGTCCCAGTTTGTCCACTATCTCCTGAGGAGAATAACTGTCGCCCTTCCTGAGAAAATGGTCCTTCGCCAGCACTATGCCTGCCTCTTTCAGATATGTCTTGCAGGCAAATTTGTCAAATGCAAGGGTAGATGTCATCGCTGTACACCCTGTATGGGGAAGTTCTATCAACTCGAAATAGGCCTGGAGCTGACCATTCTCCCCCGGAGTGCCGTGTATCATTATGAAAGCCTTGTCAAATGTGATCTTCCTGCCGTCGTGAACAAATGAAAAATCGGATCTGTCGATCTGCTCACTCTCTCCGTCAGGGAGGAGGACTTTCCAGCTCTCTTTGGTCATAAATACCTCATAAGGGTCATATTTGAGGGGATCTATATTTCGGAAAACATTTTTCCCGCTCTTTACGGATACCTCCCACTCTGATGAGTATCCACCGTAGATCAAGGCTATTTTCGGTTTCATAGGCTAAAAGAACATATCGTCTGATTGGGTAGTGGTCACAGTGGCATCTGCATCACTTCCGTCGCAGTCCAGATTGAGGACAAGTCCCGGAGGTGCGAGGAATTTGTCGTCGTGAGATATACCAAGTGTACCATCTTCAATAACTTTCTGCATAAAGATACCCCAGATAGGGAGGGCCATATTCGATCCTCCACCCAAAGCCAGGGACTCAAAGTGCACCTGCCTGTCCTCTGCACCCACCCAGGCACCTGCAGTGAGTTTGGGAGTATACCCTATAAACCAACCATCAGACTGGTCATTGGTGGTACCGGTCTTGCCTGCCACCTGCCCCTTCATCCCATATTTCCATTTCAGTCTTCCTGCGGTTCCCTCATTTACCACACCCTGCATCAGGTTTACCATAAGGTATGCTGTAGATTCGCTGACAGACTCCCTCTTTCGTGGGGCAAAGTTTCCGAGGACATTGCCGTCGTGGTCCTCTATCCTGGTCACCATCATAGGGCTGATATTCACACCCCTGCTGGGAAATGTGTTATACGCACTCACCATCTCCATCACTGTGATGTCTGCCGGCCCTACACATAGTGAAGGGACTGCAGGAAGATATGTGGTGATCCCCAGTTTGCGGCACATATCGACCATAGCATTGGGGCCGAACTGCTTCATAAGATAGGCTGAGATATTGTTGCTACTCTTGGTCAATCCCCATTTGAGTGTAACTGTCTGACCGATCCACTCAGCCTTGTCTGTACTCTTTGGGGTCCAGGTGGTATCACCCACAATAAAGGTCTGTGGGACATTTACCACCTTGTCACAAGGGGTATACCCCTCCTGCATAGCGAGAGTATAGAGGAAAGGCTTGATAGTGGAGCCCACCTGACGTTTGGTCTGACGGGCATTGTCATATTTGAAATATCTGTAATTTGGGCCACCCACATAAGCTTTAATGTTACCGGTGTGGGGCTCCATAGCGATAAATGCAGCCCTCAGGAACGACTTGTAGTGTCTGATGGAGTCATTCGGAGTCATAACGGTGTCCACATAGCCGTTTTTATTCCAGGCGAAGACCCTCATCTTGGTTTTGGTGTCAAAACTTTTGGCTATCTCCTCTGCACTCGCCCCTGCCGCTTTCATATTGCGGTAGCGGTCACTCCACCTTCTGGCCTGCTGCATAAGGAGATCGATGGTCTCCTGGGGGACATCGAGGGCAAAAGGCTTGTTTGGTTTGCGCCTCATATCATTATTGAACGATTTCTGAAGATCTTTTGACAGGTGCTCCACCACCGCCTCCTCTGCGTAGCGCTGCATTTTGGAGTTAAGGGTGGTGTATATTTTGAGACCGTCCTTATCCAGGCTGTACTTTGTACCGTCAGGTTTCAGGTTCTTATTGAGCCAGCCATAAAGGGGATCCTCCTCCCAAAGGACTTTGTCCGCTTCGTAGTCCTCTTTAAAATAGTATGCAGATTTCTTAGGCTCGGATGCATTCATATACCTGCGGAGCATATCCCTGAAGTACGGTGCAAGACCGGCATTGTGGTCCTGCTGCCTGTAGGACAATACTATCGGAAGTGCCACTATAGAGTCGTATGCAGCCTGATCCAGGAATCCATATTTGTTCATCTGGGAGAGGACGTGGTTCCTCCTCCCTATCGAACGGTCATAGTTCAGTACCGGGTTATATCTGGTAGGTTTGTTTACCATTCCGACCAGAGTGGCGCTCTCTTCCACATTCAGTTCCCAGGGCTCTTTGGCAAAAAATGTCTGCGATGCAGCCTTGATACCGTAAGCATTGCTCCCGAAGAATATGGCATTCATATACATAGCCATTATCTCATCCTTAGTGTAGTTCCTTTCGAGCTTTACGGCAGTAATCCACTCTTTGAACTTGCTCACTACCAGTTTGAACTCCTTATGTCCGGGGAATTTGGCACTGGTGGTATCCCTCGGGAAAAGGGTCTTGGCCAGCTGCTGGGTGATGGTACTGCCACCACCGGAGCTTGCATCCCTCATCACCAGGGTCTTCACTGCCACACGGGCCAAACCTCTGAAGTCGATACCGGCGTGCCTGTAGAATCTGATATCTTCGGTAGCCACTGCCGCATTCACGAGATTGGGTGAAAGATCTTTAAACTTCACATAGCTCCTGTTCTCTATGTGATAGGTATTGATCACTTCTCCATCTTCCGAAATAAGTTCGGTGGCCAATTTGCTTTTAGGATTTTCCAGCTCTTCAAATGAGGGGATCTCAGCAAAAACCCCTACACAGAATATAAAAAGGAAGAGTGCCAAAAATGGTGTGAACACCACTATCCACATCCATTTGATCCACTTTTTTCTGCTATTTTCGTTCATCTTCACAATCTTTATAATTCACAAATTTAGACAAAAATTTGGTTTTTATCTCACTTTATCCTTTACTTTGCACCCTCGTTGACAAATGTGCATTATGGGAGAGAATCTAGTTATTGTTGAGTCTCCGGCAAAAGCCAAGACTATCGAAAAGTTTTTAGGTAAGGATTTCACAGTCAAATCAAGCTTCGGACATATTCGCGACCTGGCCAAGAAAAATCTTGGAATCGACACCGAAAACGGTTTCACCCCTGAATACATCGTATCTGAAGAGAAACAAAAGGTGGTCTCTTCTCTTAAAGAGTCTGCTTCAAAGGCGAAGATGGTATGGCTCGCATCCGATGAGGACCGCGAGGGAGAGGCGATAGCCTGGCACCTGGCTGAGACATTGGGACTCGACCCTGCAAAAACCAAACGCATTGTTTTCCACGAGATTACAAAGGATGCTATCCTTAATGCCATCGAAAACCCCAGAGATATAGACACAAACCTGGTGCACGCACAGCAGGCCAGAAGGGTTCTTGACCGACTGGTAGGCTTCGAATTGTCACCCATCCTATGGAAAAAGGTCAAACCACAGCTCTCTGCAGGTCGCGTCCAGTCTGCAGCACTTCGCCTGATCGTAGACAGGGAGAGGGAGATCCTCGGTTTCGCGTCGCACCCATATTTTAAGGTAGAGGCCATATTCCACCCCAGTGGAGCACCTGCAGCGGTAAAATTGAAGAGTTCTCTCGAGAAGAAGTTTGCCTCTGAGGCAGATGCCCGCGAGTTCCTCGAGAATTGCGCCGGGGCGCAATTCCATATTGAATCCATCGAGAAGAAGGATGTGGTACGCACCCCAGCACCCCCCTTTACCACCTCATCCCTACAGCAGGAGGCTTCACGCAAATACGGCTTCTCTGTAAGCCAGACTATGAGCATCGCGCAGCGTCTGTATGAATCGGGTCTCATCACCTATATGCGTACCGACTCTACAAACCTCTCAAAGCTGGCCCTCAACACTGCAAAAAAGAGCATCGAGGCTCTATATGGAGCGGAATATTCAAAAACAAGACAATACAAAACCAAATCGAAAGGTGCTCAGGAGGCCCACGAGGCCATCCGCCCCACCTATCTCGACAGAACTTCCATAGAGGGGACAGCACAGGAGAAAAAACTCTACGATCTGATCTGGAAAAGGACCATCGCTTCACAGATGGCAGACGCCAAACTGGAGAAGACAGATATAGGGATCGCTTCTGACAGATTTGAAGAAAAATTCGCTGCACAAGGCTCCCAGGTCATTTTCGACGGATTCCTGAAAGTGTATATGGAGTCCCACGATGATGAACAGAACTCAGAAGAGGCAGATCTTCTCCCTGCACTGGCTATGGGTCAGAATATGGAGCAGGTGGAGATATCAGCCACAGAAAAATACACCGCCAAACCTCTCCGCTATACCGAAGCTTCACTCGTAAAGAAAATGGAGGAGCTGGGTATCGGAAGACCATCCACCTACGCACCCACTATCACCACCCTTACCCAGAGGGGATATGTGACCAAGGACAACAGAAAAGGGGAGGAGAAGGAGGTGATCACCCTCAAACTGAAAAAAGGGGAGATCAGCAGAGGTGTAAAAAGCGAAGTTATCGGCTCAGAGAAGGGAAAACTCTGCCCTGAAGATATAGGAATCATCGTTACAGATTTTCTGGATGAGCACTTCCCATCGATTATTGACTACGGATTTACTGCCAAAGTGGAGGAGAACTTCGACAAGATAGCAGCAGGCAAACTGGTCTGGAACAAACCTATCAAAGAGTTCTACACACCGTTCCACGAAGGTGTGGAGAAGACCCTTCACGACGCTATGCCCAAAAATGCCGAGAGGATTATCGGCACCGATCCTGCCACAGGAAAGAGTGTAGTAGCAAGAATGGGTCGCTTCGGGCCACTGGTACAGATCGGTGATGCTGATGACAAGGAGAAGAAATTTGCAAGTCTCCCTAAAGGGAAACTTATCGAGAGCCTGACTCTGGAGGAGGCACTGAATCTCTTCAAACTTCCCCGCACACTCGGTGAATGGGAAGGGAAAGAGATCACCTGCTCATCGGGGAGGTTCGGACCATACATCAAAGTGGGGAGCAGCTTTATCTCTATAGGTAAAAAGGACCCTTACACCTTTGATTTGGAGAGCGCCATAGAACTTATAAAAGAGCACCGGGAAAAACAGGCGAAACAGCACATCAAAGAGTTCCCTGAAAACGATATAGCTATCCTCAACGGAAGGTTCGGGCCATATATAAAACACGCAGGTAACAATTATAAGATACCTAAAGGTACTAATGCAGAGGAAATTACACTCGAAGAGTGTCAGAACATCATAACAAACTATAAGAAAAAGTAGTTTCAAAGTATAATCTTTTGCAGATTTTGCTTAATTTTGCGTGAAATCTAACAATAAAGATTATGACTAAGTCCCAAATTGACAAAACCGACCAGAAGATCTTGTCATTCCTGGTAAAGAATGCAAGAATGCCCTTTCTGGAGATCGCACGTGAGTGCGGTGTGTCCGGTGCGGCTATCCATCAGAGAGTCAAAAAAATGGAGAGCCTCGGCATCATTACCGGATCTCGTCTGTTAGTTAAGCCCCAAACTCTCGGACTTAATGTATGCGCCTTTGTAGGCGTCCAGCTCTCCCAAGCGAGCAAATACTCGGAGGTAATCGAACATTTCAAAAAAATCTCTGAGGTGGTAGAGTGCCATTTTGTAACCGGCACCCACGCTCTTCTTGTAAAACTTTACTGCTTTAACCACGACCACTTGATGAAAGTGCTTATCAACACCATTCAGAATATCCCTTATGTGGAAAAAACTGAAACCTGGGTGTCACTTGACCAGGCGATCGAAAGACAAATCTGGGTTAAAGACTATCCGAACCAAGACTGATAAGAGCTCTCGAGAGGGTCATATCCTCCGGAGTGGTAATTTTTATATTATAGCGGGTTCCCTCACAGAAACAAAGGGGGTAACCCGCTTTTTCCACCACAGAGGCATCATCTGTAAACTCTGTGGAAAAGGCTTGCTCATAGCTCTTTAACAAGATATCTGATCTGAATATCTGAGGGGTCTGCACAGAATAGTACTTATCCCTGTCGACATATACATAATCACCTTTCCCATCCACCATCCTCATAGACTCAACACTTTTCATACAGGGGATGGCTACCCCCTTCTCTTCTGCCAGATTATAAATCTCTATCAGTTTGGCTTCCGAAATGAAAGGTCTTACTCCATCGTGAACAGCCACCACTGCCCCTTCTGGAACATACTTGAGACCGTTTTTCACAGAGTGGAATCTGGTGATGCCGCCATCCACCAGAATATGGCTAAAGGAGAATCCGCTCTCCCGACAGTAACTTTTCCAGGACTCTTTGGCATCTTTATTCATCACCAGAATAATCTTGACCTGAAACGGGAGGTTAAGGAAGCGCTCTACAGTATATCTCAAAATGGGTTTCCCCTCTATTTCAAGCATTTGTTTGGGGACTGCCGCACCCATTCTGGTACCACTTCCACCCGCTGTGATAATCGCATATCTCGGAGCCATTTTTTCCATCTCGTTTTTTTGTCAAAATATTTACACAAATATAGCCCTTATATCTTTATTTTTTGTATTTTTACAACCTATTTTTAACCTCAAATCAAGTACAGATGTCACAAGATCCTCAACTGAAAAAAATCCGCAAAGCGTTGATATCCGTTTACCATAAGGACGGACTGGAAGAAATTGTAAATGAACTGCATAAAGGTGGTGTAGAGATTATCTCCACCGGGGGTACTTACGACTTTTTGCGCAGCAGGGGCATCCCTGTGACTGCTGTGGAAGATATCACAGGATATCCATCTATTTTCGGTGGCCGCGTAAAGACCCTCCACCCTAAAGTGTTCGGAGGTATCCTCTACCGCCGTGATCTGGAAGGAGACCTTTCCCAGAGAGACGAATTCGAGATTCCTGACATCGACCTTGTGATCGTGGATCTGTATCCATTTGAAGAGTATGTGGCAGCTAAAGCAGAGCACCAGGCTATCATCGAAAAGATCGATATCGGAGGGATCTCCCTCATCAGAGCTGCTGCCAAAAACTATAACGATGTGATCATCGTCCCCTGTAGCGAGGAGTATGGCAAACTTCTGGAGGTTCTTCAGAACCACGGTTGCGCATCGACACTCCAGGAGAGAGAGTATTTTGCTGCCAAAGCATTCCTCACCTCTTCTCACTACGACACTATGATCTTCGACTACTTCAACAGGACTACCCGTTTCCCTGTATTTGACAAGAGCATCACCAAGACTATGCATCTGAGATATGGCGAGAACCCACACCAGGAGGGTGTCTATTTCGGAGTACAGGACTCACTTCCAGAGCAGCTGCACGGGAAAGAGATCTCATACAATAACCTTCTCGACATCGAAGCAGCTATCGAACTTATCTCAGACTTCTCAGACCCTGCTGTGGCTATCATCAAGCACAACAATGCCTGCGGATGCGCTGTAAGGGAGACTATTCTTCAAGCCTGGAAAGATGCATTGAGTGCTGACCCCGTATCTGCTTTCGGAGGTATCATCGTGGCTAACAGATGTGTGGATGCTGCCTCTGCTGAGGAGATCAACAAAATCTTCTTTGAGGTTATCATCGCCCCTGAATATGATGAAGATGCACTCGCCATCCTGAAAACCAAGAAAAACCGCATTATCCTCAAAAACAATAAAATCACCCCTTCTGAAGAGAAGTTCAGATCTCTTCTTGGTGGTGTGCTTCTCCAGAAGAGAGACTCTGTAGTGGAGACTCCACAGGACCTGAAGGTAGTTACAGAGACCGCCCCTTCTGCAGCAGAGATAGAGGATATGCTTTTTGCTAACATCCTGGTAAAACACTCAAAATCCAACGCTATCGTTCTGGCCAAAAACAGAATGCTTCTGGCCAGCGGTATCGGGCAGACCTCCCGTGTAGATGCCCTCAGACAGGCTATCGAGAAAGCCGGCAGCTTCGAACTCTCTCTTGAAGGGGCCGTAATGTCCTCTGACGCCTTCTTCCCATTCCCTGATTGTGTGGAGATCGCACACAAGGCCGGTGTGAAAGCAGTTATCCATCCGGGCGGCTCCATCAGAGACCAAGAGAGTGTGGACTACTGCAACGAACACGGCGTAGCTATGGTAATTACTGGTAAAAGACACTTCAAACATTAGAAAAAACTATGCTATTCTCATTTCTTTCACAAGAATTGGCTATCGACCTTGGTACAGCAAATACCGTCATCCTGATGGACAACAAGATCGTGCTTGACGAGCCATCGATAGTAGCAATTGATCAAAATACAGGCAAACCTATTGCATTCGGGCAAAAAGCCAGGTTAATGCACGAAAAGACGCATCCCAATATCAAGACTATCAGACCTTTGAAGGATGGAGTAATCGCAGACTTCAACGCAGCAGAGATGATGCTCAAAGGGTTTGTCAAAATGATTAACAACAAGAGAACACTCTTTACCCCAAACATCAAGATGGTGGTGTGCATCCCCTCAGGAAGCACAGAGGTGGAGATCCGTGCAGTACGTGACTCATCCAACCACTCCGGCGGCTCTGATGTATATATGATTTTCGAACCTATGGCGGCCGCTATGGGTATCGGCCTCGATGTGGAGGCCCCTACAGGAAATATGGTAGTGGATATCGGAGGTGGTACTACTGAGATCGCTGTCATCTCTCTGGGAGGTATCGTATCCCAGCAGAGCCTTCGCGTAGCAGGAGATGTGTTCACTTCTGAGATCCAGCAGTATATGCGTCAGCAGCACAATATAAAAGTGGGAGAAATCACATCTGAAGAGATCAAAATAAGAATCGGAGCAGCCATAACCGACTTGGAAAACACTCCAGAGCCATTTGTGGTAAGGGGTCCTAACCTTATGACAGCCCACCCTATGGAGATCGGAGTCACTTCTCAGGAGGTGGCACACTGTCTGGACAAATCTCTGGCAAAAATAGAGTCTGGAATTCTATCAGTACTTGAGCAGACGCCACCCGAACTATATCAGGATATCGTAGAGAGGGGTATCTTCCTCACAGGTGGTGGCGCCCTTCTAAGGGGTCTTGACAAGAGATTGACAGAGAAAATCAATATCCCTTTCCACGTAGCAGAAGATCCCCTTCGCGCTGTGGCAAGAGGCACAAGTATGGCACTTAAAGGGACATCAAGATATCAGTTCCTGATGCGATAATCAGATATGAACAGGCGCAAGTCCATCAATACAGCATTAGTCTCTCTGGTAGTATTCTTACTGATAGAGGGACTATCTGCTTTTCTGATATCCAGAAATGGTGCGATGCAGCAGTACAAATTGATGACCGGAATACGCAATATCCAGACCCTGATATGGGACGGAACTAAAGATATCAGATACTTTTTCTCTCTCAAACAGACAAATGAATCCTTGGAGCAGGAGAATATCCGTCTGGTGCAGGAACTCGAAAAGTACAAAATCTTCACCTCCAGATATATCTCGGACAGCCTTATACAGGCATACAATCCCGAGTTCGAGTATATACCGGCCACTGTGGTAAAAAACAATACAAACCGCAGGCACAATTATATCGTTCTCGACAAAGGTTCAGATGATGGGATAAAGACAGATATGGGTGTCATCACACCCAGTGGTGTGGTGGGCTATATCCAGAGTGTCGGACGAAAGCACTCGTTGGTAGTATCCCTTCTGGATGTGGACAACACCATCACCGCCATTCTGAAAAAGAGCGGCACATTCGGCACCATAAACTGGGATGGGAAAAATCCGTCAGAGGTCACTTTGAGTGAGATTCCCATCCACACCTCTTTCGCTATCGGTGACACCGTAACTACCAGCGGATTTTCAGCCATATATCCAAAAGGGATAGACCTGGGGACCATCAAATCATCCAAAAGTGCAGGTGGGACAAGTTTTGACCTTACCATCTCGCTGTTTGAGGATTTCTCCACTCTGCACCACGTATACATAGTGGACAACCCTAACAATATAGAATTCAAAAATCTGATCAACAAGGGGGACAGCTTACAATGAATATAGACTTCAGAAAAGTTTTATACGCGGTAGCACTCATAGTGATCCAGTGCATATTGGACAATTTTGTCGATCTGGGGATATATGTACGTATAGTACTGATTCCCTGCATTATTCTTGTCCTCCCATACAGATACAGTACCATCTCCAGTATGCTCCTCGCATTTATTATAGGGGTATGCGTCGATATCTTCACTACAGGGATAATAGGGCTGAATGCAGGTGCCCTCACAGCTGTGGCCTTTGTGAGACAGAAACTGCTCCACGCCATACTGGATGAGCGCAATATGGAGCGTCACGACAGTCCTGACGTCAAAGTTATGGGTATGGGAAAGGCTGTATTTTACCTGTTCTCATCATACCTGGTGTTTTTCTGCACCTATATTTTTTTGGACAATTTCGGATTCAGACCATTTGGGATAAATATCATAAAAATCGTAGCAGGCACTATCATAAGTAGCGCCATCACCCTGTGGATTTTCAAAAACCACAAGAAGGCTTGACGTATTATGGAGCATCGTAACGGAAACAAGTACACAATTCTGGTGGTAGGCCTCGTGACGGTCTTCCTGTTACTTGTGCTTCAGCTCGTAAACCTTCAGCTTATCGACAACACATATAAAATTAATGCTGAGAACAATGCCCTCAGATACCAGACCCGCTACCCGGTCAGGGGACTTATTCTGGACCGTCACGGAAAGGTACTGGTAGGCAATACAAACTCTTACGACATTATCGTCACCCCTTATGACGTAAAGCCATTCGACACACTGGCTTTATGCCAGATCTTCTCACTTGATCCCGATGAGGTAAAAGAGACCTTCCGCTACTATAGAAGATACCGCACGAGAATCGGCTACCAGAGCAGGGTTTTTCTTAAAAATGTTTCGTACTCCCAATACAGCCTTTTCATAGAGAAAAAATACAAATTCCCAGGTTTTTCAGCCTCACCACGCTCCATCAGGAGTTATGGATACAATGCCGGTGGCAATCTCCTCGGCTATGTCACAGAGGCAGACCCTGTGTTTTTGAAAAAGCACCCCGAATATTCCCCCGGAGACTATATCGGCAAGACTGGACTGGAGGAGGTATGCGAAGCTACCCTGAAAGGTGAAAAGGGGTACGATATCTACCTTCGTGATGCCAATAACAGGATTCAGGACCACTACGAAAACGGTGAATACGACAAGCCTGCCATTCCCGGCGAGAATGTGGTATCCACTATCGATGCTGAGCTCCAGCACTACGGGGAGTATCTGATGAAAAACAAAGTGGGTTCGATAGTGGCTATCGAGCCATCTACCGGCGAGATTCTCGCTATGGTATCAAGCCCGGGGATCGATGTGAGCCTCCTTTCCGATATAGGGGCAAACTACAAGACCATCTCTTCTGACCCATTCAAGCCTATGTACAATAGGGCAGTGATGTCCCCCCAGCCCCCGGGATCTGTATTCAAGCTGGTAAATGCCCTTATCGGACTTCAGGAGGGGGTCATCACAGAGAGCAAAGAGTATGGATGCAGAAACGGCTACCACGCAGGCAATCTTACCGTAGGGTGCCACACCCACCCCTCCCCGGTGGATCTGAGAGAGTCCATTATGATGTCCTGCAATGCATACTACTGCAATGTTCTGCGCGAGATATTGGACAACCCCAAATATGAAAATATAGAGCACTCCTTTACCAAATGGAGAGAGTATGTGCAGAGCTTCGGTTTCGGCACTAAACTCGGCAGCGACTTCCCTTCGGAGAAGGGGGGCTTCGTCCCGTCGGTAGAGACCTATAACAGGTTCCACGGAAAGGGGAGATGGAAATCGCTCTCTGTGATCTCCCTCTCCATCGGACAAGGTGAGCTGGGGTGCACACCTCTCCACCTGGCAAACCTGGCAGCCACCATTGCAAATCGGGGCTACTACTATATCCCCCACATCATCAGGGATACCGATTCGCTGCAGATAGACCCCAAGTATAAGGAGAGGCATTACACTATGGTAGACACTTCCTATTTCGAACCTGTGATTGAGGGGATGCATATGGCAGTCAACACCCGTCCGGGCAAGGGTGCCACCGCCACCATTGCTGCAGTGGACAGTCTTGAGATCTGTGGGAAGACCGGCACAGCCCAGAATCCGCACGGCGATGACCACTCGGTGTTCATCTGCTTTGCCCCTAAGGAGAACCCAAAAATTGCGGTAGCCGTATATATGGAGAATGCAGGCTTCGGTGCCACCTGGGCAGCCCCTACTGCCTCATTGCTCGTAGAGCAATATCTCAACGGAGGGGTCGACCCTAAACGAAAATGGCTGGAGGACAGAATCGCAGATGGATTCCTTCTGGACAAAGTCCCTGCCTGGAAAACTTTACAAGAGAAACTGGAGAATGACGACCGATAGGAACATATACAGGAAAATCGACTGGCTGATGGTCATATGCTACCTGCTGCTGATTATCTTCGGGTGGCTAAATATCTATGCATCGTCCTATTCGGACGAGAGTGCCAGCATATTCTCTCTGGATCAGAGAAGCGGGATGCAGCTGCTGTGGATAGGTGTCTCATTTGCAGTCATCTGCCTCATCCTCTTCGTCATTAATCCCCGCTTCTATTTCAGCTTCACCTGGTGGTTCTATCTGGCTGTGGTGGTGCTGCTAATAGCGGTGCTGGTCATCGGCAAGGAGGTGAACGGCTCCAAGTCGTGGATTGCCCTGGGGGGATTCAGGTTCCAGCCTTCTGAGTTTTCGAAGATAACCACCTCGCTGGCCCTGGCCTCGATAATAGGAAAATACAATTTTAAAATCTCCAATCTCCCCGATCTGGCCAAAGTACTCGTCACCATATTCATCCCTATGGGGCTGATTATCCTGGAGCCCGATGCCGGTACTATGATGGTATACTGCGGATTTGTATTTATGCTCTTCAGGGAGGGGCTTACCGGATGGATTATCTCCTTCGCATTTCTGATAATACTGCTCTTCGTCGTCACCCTCAAATTCGACCCGGGGACAGCCATTCTCGTCCTGCTGGGGATCTACGGCATCCTTAAAGGAATTGTGGATAAAAGGGTAGCAGAAAACATATTGCTCTACGGGGTGATAATTACAGCACTGGCGTTTATCCCCAGACTTCTTAGCTGGGAACCTCTGCACAAACTTCACGAATTGGGACCACACTATTTTATATTATTCTTCTCCGTAGTGACTATTGTGGTATCTCTGATAAGGCACAAAAGGGGGAACAAGAACTACAGCCTCAGATACCTGGCACTCACTTTTGCCTGCTCTGTGCTGTTTATCTTTTCGGTGCAGCTTATCTTCAATAAAGTTCTTAAGGAGCACCACAGGGACAGGATAGAGAACCTTTTGGGCATCACTCAGGATCTGAAGGGTGCAGGATACAACGTGCACCAGTCCAAAATAGCGATAGGTTCCGGAGGTCTTCTGGGGAAAGGGTACCTTCAGGGGACACAGACCAAATTCAAATTCGTCCCCGAGCAGAGCACCGACTTCATCTTCTGCACCATCGGAGAAGAGTGGGGGTTTGTCGGCTCAGTAGGGCTGCTCATAGTATTTTTCACACTGATATTCAGAATAATAAGCAATGCAGAAAAACACACTGACCGATCCATCCGGGTCTACGGATATTGTGTAGCCTGCTGCCTGTTTATGCACGTATTCATAAATGTAGCGATGACGATAGGGCTCTTCCCTGTAGTGGGAATTCCCCTTCCGTTTATCAGTTACGGCGGTACATCATTCCTCTCTTTCAGTACTCTTTTGTTCATATTTATAAGACTTGACCTGGAGAGGTGGAAGTAATCGGAACTTTTTTATAACTTTGTATGATTGACAATTTTTAAAAAAAACAGATATATGCCTTTTAATTTTTCAGACAGACACAATGGCCCAAGAGCTCACGAAGTTAAAGAGATGCTTGCGGCTATCGGAGTTCAGAGTATGGACGAACTTATCGGCCAGACTGTCCCATCGGACATCATCCTGCAGGAGCCTCTAAAACTTGATCCTGCAATGAGTGAACACCAATATCTTGACCGCCTGCAGAAGATCGCATCCAAGAACAAGATGTACCGCTCTATGATCGGTCTCGGCTTCTATGGCACAGCATCTCCTGCTGTTATCACCAGAAACATATTGGAAAATCCAAGCTGGTACACCTCATACACTCCATATCAGGCTGAGATCTCCCAAGGTCGTCTGGAGGCACTTATCAACTTCCAGACCATGATCTCTTCTCTAACAGGGTTCAACATCTCTAACTGCTCTATGCTTGATGATGCTACCGCTGCTGCAGAGGCTATGAGGATGTCCTATGAGCTACGCTCAAGGGATGCAGTCAAGGCTGGCAAAAACAAATTCTTCGTAGACAGCAACATCTTCCCACAAGTACTCTCGGTACTCAAGACCCGTTCAGCTGCCCTCGGCATCGAACTTGTGATCGGCGACTGGAAAGAGGTGCTCGCAGCCGGCTTCGACCCTATGTGCTACGGTGCATTTGTACAGTATCCCGCTTCCAATGGTGAAGTTTGCGACTACACCGAGTTTGCTGCCAAAGCTCACGAGGCCGGTGTACTTGTATCTGCATACTGCGATCTTCTGGCACTTGCTGTTCTTAAAGAGCCCGCTGCCTGGGGTGCTGACATCGCTGTAGGTACTGCCCAGAGATTCGGTCTCCCTATGGGATTCGGCGGCCCTACCGCAGGCTGGATGGCTACCAATGACAAATACAAAAGGAATCTTCCCGGCCGTATCATCGGTATCTCTGTTGACAGACTTAACAAACCGGCAGTACGTCTGGCCCTACAGACCCGCGAACAGCACATCAAGAGGGAGAAAGCTACCTCAAATATCTGTACAGCTACTGCACTTATGGCTGTAATGAGCGGAATGTATGCTGCATACCACGGTCCTAAAGGTGTTCAGGAGATCGCCCTTAATGGTTATAAATATGCACATATCGTAGCACAGAAACTCGTTAACGGTGGATACAAACTTGCTACTGAGAACTACTTCGACACTATCCGCATAGTAGATGTGGATGCCAAAGCTATCGAGGCCAAAGCACTTGCTGCTGGCTACAACTTCTACTACCCTTGCGAAAGCTGTGTACAGATCTCATTTGACGAACTCTCAAACTGTGAAGAGGCAAGAGCCATCTGCGGCATCTTCGGTGTAGAGGTTCAGTGCGGCTGCCAGCTTCAGCTTCCTGAGCTTATGAAGAGAGAGACACCTATCCTTACCCAGGCCATCTTCAACACATATCACTCAGAGACTGAGATGATGCGCTATATAAAGAAACTCGAGAGGAGAGATATCTCACTAACCCACTCTATGATACCTCTTGGATCTTGTACTATGAAACTCAACGCCGCTGTAGAGATGATGCCTGTCACCTGGAGCGAGCTTGGCGGTGTTCACCCTTACGCCCCTGCTGATCAGGTAGAGGGATCTCTTCAGATCATCAAAGAGCTTGAGCACGACCTCGCTGTCATCACAGGCTTCCACGGATGCTCTCTTCAGCCAAACTCAGGTGCTGCCGGTGAGTATGCAGGTCTTATGACCATCCGCGGATATCTTCACGCAAATGGGCAGAAAGAGAGAAATGTGATCATCATCCCTACATCAGCACACGGCACCAACCCTGCAAGTGCTGCAATGGCAGGCTTCAATATTGTCCTGGTAGGATGTGACGAGAACGGTAATATCAATGTAGAAGAACTTCGCACAAAAGCTCAGGAGAACAAGGATGTTCTTGCCGGTCTTATGATCACCTACCCTTCTACCCACGGTGTATTTGAGGTACAGATCAGAGAGATTTGCCGTATTATCCACGAAAATGGCGGTCTTGTATATATGGACGGTGCCAATATGAATGCGCAGGTGGGTATCACCAACCCCGGTTATATAGGAGCTGACGTTTGTCACCTTAACCTCCATAAAACATTCGCTATGCCTCACGGTGGTGGTGGTCCCGGCGTAGGCCCTATCTGCTGCACAGAGGCCCTTACCCCATACCTTCCAGGTCACCCTATGGTTCCTGAGTGTGGCGGTGCAGGTGTAGAGGCAGTCTCTGCTGCGCCTTACGGCAGTCCGCTACTTCTCCCCATCACCCACGCTTACATCAAACTTCTGGGTGCTGAGGGTTTGAGAAAAGCATCTGAGATGGCTATCCTCAACGCAAACTATATCGCTACCAGACTGGCCCCTGAATACAGTGTACTTTACACAGGTGCGACAGGTCGTGTAGCACACGAGTGTATCATCGATGTACAGAAATTCAAAGAGGAGTTCGGTGTGGATGCTACCGATATCGCCAAACGTATGATGGACTTCGGTTTCCACGCACCTACCCTCTCATTCCCTGTTCACGAGACACTTATGGTAGAGCCTACAGAGAGTGAACCTCTATCTGAGCTTGAGCGCTTTATCGAGATGATGAAGATCATCAAACAGGAGTGTGAAGATATCAAAGCAGGCAAACTTGATAAGGTGGACAATCCACTCAAGATGTCTCCTCACACTGCTGATGAAGTTTGTGCTTCTGAGTGGAGCCACGCATACACCAGAGAGCAGGCTGCATTCCCTGCAGAGTGGATCAGAGAGAACAAATTCTGGCCTTATGTTACCCGAGTAGACAACGGCTGGGGCGACCGTAACCTCAAAGCGTGCGTAGACTAACGGACAAATAACAGACAAAAAGACCCTGCAACTGAAAATTTTTAGTTACAGGGTCTTTCTTTTTTTCGTATATTTGATGTAGTTTGATTAAGATTCTTTGAGTATCAAACCATTAAGAAGAACTTGCATGAGAATGGGCAATGGATAAGAAATTGCTAACTTGTTTTGTTACACTATATTCCTCATGCTTTTCAAATA
>JAFVQD010000029.1 GCA_017504965.1 Bacteroidales bacterium
AAAGTAGGTTTTCCTCCTACTTTTGTTTTCCGACCTCTCACACCACCGTACATGCGGGTCCGCATACGGCGGTTCCTTATATCCGATGATACCTGTCATAGTATTCCATCAGTGACGGATAGCCTGCCAGCTTAAGCATCCTATTATTCGCTGCGACTTTCATAAAGCTGCCCGCCACTGCCCAGTATCCCTTACTAGAATTACCCCATTGATAGGCTCGCCATTGTGGTATTCCGCATTTGATAAGGTTACGCACACGTGTCCGAGGGAGTTTCCAACTCTTCCATATGCACATTCGGATGCGTCTGCGAAGCCATTCATCCAGGCCTTGAAGAGCTGTCTTTGCATCTGCATACTTAAAGTAGTTGACCCATCCACGGGAGGCATTGTGCAATACCTCCTTGCGTCGTTCATAACCCATACCGTTACTTCTCATTGTCAGAAGTTTCAGTTTGGACTTGAACATCGCAAGTGATACACCATGGATGCGAAGCCTTCAAACACTGCCGTGGGAGGCATAGAAGGAGTGACCAAGGAACTTGATAGACCTCACACTGCATGCTACGCTCTTTTCACGGTTCACTTTTAGATGGAGTTTCTTCTCTATGAAGTTCGTTATACTCTCTTTGACACGTTCCGAAGCTCGTGGGGTCTTGCAGAAGATGACACAATCATCGGCATAGCGAACAAAAGGATGGCCACGTTTCTCCAACTCCTTATCAAGTTCATGGAGAACGATATTACTAAGGAGGGGGCTCAGCGGACCGCCTTGAGGAGTGCCCACCTTGCTCTCTTGAACGATACCATTGACCATGACACCTGCTTTCAGATACTTATGTATCAGTGATATGACTCTGCAGTCCTTGATTGTAAAGGACAGAAGACGAAGCAGGAAACTATGATTTACGGTATCAAAGAACTTCTCCAAGTCAAGGTCTACACAATATGTGTAGCCTTGATTAATGAGTTCCTTGCAGCGGAGCAACGCATCATGTGCAGAGCGGTTGGGACGAAAGCCATAACTGCTTGCACTGAACGTAGGTTCATAGATTGAAGACAGTACCTGGGACAGGGACTGCTGGATTACACGGTCTACCAAAGTCGGTATGCCGAGCTGACGTTTCTTGCCATTATCCTTGGGTATCTCTACTCTACGGACGGGGTTAGGCTTGTAACGTCCATTCAGAATGGATGCTGTCAGTTCTTCTCCATGGCTTTTAAGATACGGGAGGAGGTCATCCAAGCCCATATTATCGACACCACCACGACCCTTGTTGGATAGGACGCGTTTGTAAGCAGCGTTCATATTTACACGGGACATCATCGTTTCCAACAGCATCTCACTACTTAAGGTAACTTCCACAAGTGATTCATGAGATATGTCTATTACGGTCTGCACTCCTGCGTACTCTTCGGATTCCGTCCTAGCCCTCAGCAGGCAGCCTTTCGTTTTCTGCATTTCTTCCGTCATAGGGTTGTCATTCACGGCACTTGTTTATATAAGGTTCTGCCCTTCCCCGAACGTGCCGATTTTTTTTTTCGGGTACTATGGCTTCGGCTGACTTCTCGCAGTTCGTTGTTACTACTCGCCTCACGGCTCGCCTACGAGACCTCCCCAGATAAGGACATGTTCTTTCCGACTTATGCCTGCCGCATCTACCCACATGTATTCCGAATGACTATAGGGCTTTGACTTCTTATGCAGTCTTACCCTACATGTAGGCCTTATATGCGATTTCTGTCCGTCAGGCCAGACTTTTGCCGC
>JAFVQD010000030.1 GCA_017504965.1 Bacteroidales bacterium
CCGATGACAAAATCCAGCTCCTCCAGATCGGACAGAAGATCCTGCATCCAGAGGGTCGCCCGCTTGCCCACGGTCACAAGCTGGGCAGGCTGATAGTGGGTATAGCCCAGGGTGGGCATGGATTTATACCGGTCAGCAAATTCAGCCAGATTTGCGACGACCTTCAAAAGCTCTCTGCGCAGGTATTTCAGACCGTCCCGGTACAGGATGATGTCCGCATTGTCCGTCACATAGCAGCTGGTAGCACCCAGATGGATGATCCCGGCAGCGGAAGGGGCAGCCTTACCGTAGGCGTAGACATGGGCCATCACATCATGGCGGACTTCCTTTTCCCGCTGAGCGGCACATTCAAAGTCGATATCCGTAATATGGGCCTCCAGCTCGCTGACCTGCTCCTGGGTGATGGGCAAGCCCAGCTCCATCTCTGCCTTTGCCAGAGAAACCCACAGCCTTCTCCAGGTCTGGATCCGCATATCGGCAGAGAACAGGTGGAGCATATATTCGGAAGCATATCGGGAACTGAGGGGGGATTCGTATTTGTTTGTCATTTTATTCTCTCCTTACCGAATGATGATGCTGTCACGCTCCGGGCCGACGGAGACATAGCCAATGTGACAGCCGATCTGCTGTTCGATAAACGCCACATACCGCCGGGCGGCAGGGGGCAGCTCCTCCCAGCTTCGGACACCGGAAATGTCACAGCTCCAACCGTCCATATACTCAATTACCGGCTGTGCCGTTTCCAGCATGGAGGGGAACGGAAACTCATCGGTTTCCCTGCCCTCTACCAGATAGCGGGTACAGACCGGGATTTTCCCGCCCTACTCTTCGCCCACCAGAGATTTCCTCATTTCGTATACGGGACTATCACCCTCTTTGGTTCACACTTCCCAGTGTGATTCTACTATGATGAAATTTTGTAACTCTATACGGTGGTCTGGGCTGCTCCCCTTTCAATCGCCTCTACTTAGGGAATCGCTATTGCTTTCTTTTCCTCTGGGTACTAAGATGTTTCAATTCTCCAGGTTTGCCTCGTATGGCTATGTATTCACCATACGATAATAGCAGTTCGTGCTATTGGGTTCCCCCATTCGGACATCTACGGATCTTTGCGTACTTACTGCTCCCCGTAGCATTTCGCTGTTCGTCGCGTCCTTCATCGCCTTCTAGTGCCAAGGCATCCTCCGTGCGCTCTTTCTTTCTTAACCTTACAAACTTTATCTAGTTCTCTTAATTAATTGTGTGAATACTTCGATAAATTTCTTTCGAAATTGTCAAAATATTGTTTTTTGTCTTGAATCCAAAAACACATTTTAAATAAATTTGCATTCATTGTTTAAATGTCTTTTTGTCTTTTTAGATCGCTTTAATCTATTTTGCGACAAGTATTATTCAATTTTCAAAGATCTATATTCATTAATTAAAATGATTATATGAAAGATAAAATAATCTTTCAAAACTAAACATAACAGAGTGGGAGTCGGAAATCAAAAAGAATTGTTTTATATAGGACTAATTCCTATTGAATTTGTTAGTTACTCACTAACGAAAGTGTATTGAAAAGTCATCTTGCTTTTCACCTTTCTCCTTAGAAAGGAGGTGATCCATCCCCACGTTCTCGTAGGGATACCTTGTTACGACTTCACCCCAATCATCTGTCCTACCTTAGACGGCTCTCTCCTTGCGGTTAAGCCACCGGCTTCGGGTATTACAAACTCTCATGGTGTGACGGGCGGTGTGTAC
>JAFVQD010000007.1 GCA_017504965.1 Bacteroidales bacterium
ATGCTCTACTTCTGCTTGGGGATAATAACGGAATGGCACTAGTAAAGACTCAGATTTTCGAGGACCTTGTAGGTCAGGTCATGGAGGGACTGACAAAATGAGAAAACATTGGATAGACAATCTCCGCTGGGTGACAGTCCTTCTTGTTCTGTTTTATCATGTCATTTATTTCTACAACAATAAAGGTGTTTTCGGAGGAATAGGAGGCTTTGGTGACGGACCTCAGTATCAGGATGTCGTCATGTACATCCTCTACCCTTGGTTTATGCCTCTGTTGTTCATCCTTGCAGGAATTAGTGCGCGATATGCTTTGGAACGACGGTCTGCCAAGGAGTGGTTCAAGATACGTACGAGAAAGCTTCTTGTTCCATCAACTATAGGACTCTTCTTCTTGAGTGCCGGTATAGGATGGATTAACACCATGAGCGGGCCAGCTGCGGAAAGTATTGCAGCACTTCCAGGTCCTGTAAAATATCTGATATGGTCTATCAGCGGCATCGGCCCGTTATGGTTCATTCAGGATCTCTGGCTGCTGTCTCTTGTTCTGCTCGTCGTCAGAAAGATGGATGCAAAAGGCAAGTTCATGAACCTCTGTGGCAAGGTCGGGATGGTTCCACTGATATTGATGGGCGTACTCTTCTGGCTGGGACATCAGACCCTTATAATGGAACCTGATCCTGCAGGGGCTAACGGACTATGGAATCTTTACAAGCCAGTATTCTACCTGATTCCTTTCCTGATGGGATATTTCGTATTCTCACATGATAGCATTCAGGAAATTGTGGGCCGTGCATGGATTCCGCTCATGGTATGTGCTTTGGTTTCAGGCACCATTCTGACGCTGACAGGGTTCGGTCAGGATAACACGTTGCCGAAGTATCTGAGTTCTCCTCTTAACAATATCTACGGATGGCTTATGTGCCTTGCGATGATGGGCTGGTTCAAGACCTCGTTTGACAGGACAGGAGCATTCGCCTCATATATGACACGCTCAAGCTACGGCATCTACATCGTACATTATCTGATGATCGCTACAATCGGTTATTTCCTGAAGACCAATACACAGATGTCCTCATTATGCATATATATCCTCCTGACAATTGCAGTATATATACTATCGCCGTTATTATATGAATTACTCAAGCGCATTCCATTCATAAGATGGTGTGTACTGGGTGAAAAGAAATAATCTGTTATATGAAAACTGAAGTAAATCCACAAGACACAAATAGAGCAGAAGCATTTGAACTTTGGATGAGTTCCCCTATGCCTATGGTAACATTGACCAAAACCTTTGATGTGAGCAATCTGATCAGGATGAGCAGATCATTACCTTCTGCCACTTCGTGAGACGGTTCACTTCGACGGTCTTGATTTCCGTGATTGTCTTCGTATGGAGTTCGGTTTTGGCTTTTTCAGGAAGTTTCGCCTTGACCGGTGGGATAGGACTCGGCACCACTGCCAATTCCCCAGCACAAAATAAGATTATTTTAGAGATTTGAAAATATGAGTAAATTTGCTCGTGATATTGCTGTAAAGCAGTATTTAATTTTGCTACTGCCCCAAGAATTTCATAATTTGAGGGGCTTTTCTAATGTCAACCCCAATGTGGGAACAATGTGGGAACATTTTGACCCCACACATCTCAAAACCTCAACAGAACGCATCTACTGAGGTTTTGAGATGTGTCCAGCGCACCTTTACCTTTCAAACGGATACGCAGGGAGGCCCGCCTCATTATATATAGTGCCGCGGCAATAGTCCTCTGTGCAATATTTGATATGTACAGGTTCGGGTACAGATGGACTCCAGGCTACAAGTTTTCCCCTCTCTATTTTTGATTGGGCCGGATAATAAACGCCGTCTGCCCCTGCAATATGGAGATATCTCACACCCGAATCCCCCTTGATATACAATCCTTTGGCATTTTTGAAGCTCAAGACCATCTTCTCCCCTCTCACTTTTACATCCTTCAGAAGAGGCCCCTCACACTCTACATCATATCCATACTCTTTAGCCAATGCCCAGAGGACAAATCTGTGGGCAGGGTCCTTCTTGTTTTTAGGGTGAATATCGAGCGAATCCCCCACATCTATTGCGGTAGCCATCCCTATATCATCCAGTTTCCCCTCCTCCCATACCTCAGCCTGCTCAAGACGCACTTTACCTGACAAGTCTCCAAATGGGGCCACCTGCATATAGTAGAAAGGTAGCCTCTTCTGTCCCCACAGGCTACGCCAATCGTTCACCATTTTTATGAAAATATGCTGATAATCTTCTGACCTCCAGGCATTCGACTCTGCCTGATACCAGATATTGCCTTTGATGGTATAACCGAGGATAGGGTTCACCATAGCATTCCATATCGCAGAGGGGACTTTATGCTGATATCCCTTGGGGGTGGTTTTCTCTGGAGAGTAACTCTCATACACTCTGTCATATATGGGATCATTCTCCATCACTTCCCGACGGGTCCAGGACTCAGCGTGTGTCCCTCCAAATGCACAGAGGATAACCCCTACCGGCCTTTCAAGTGCCTGGTGCAATTCCCTTGCGAAGAGAAATGCTATCGCAGAGTATGTCTGAGCCACTTCTGGTGAGCACACCACCCATTTACCTTCACAGTCCTCCACCGGAGCATCATAATTCCAGGCCTCCTCCACTTTAAATAGGTGTATCCCCGGATAGTCAGCATCTGCAGACTCCTCCTCCCACCCATACATACCGGTCATCCATTTGTCTACCGGATGGGGTCTCATCTCGAACTCCATATTGCTCTGACCGCTGGCCAACCACACTTCACCTATAAGGATATTCTCCACAGTTACCACATCATCTCCTGATGAGATGACCAATGACTGCCCTGTCATACATCCTGGGGTATTTATGTAGAGAGACCACCTCCCCTGTTCATCAGCTTTTACAGAATACACTTCTCCACTCCACGACCCAGTCACAGATACTTCATTCCCGGCATCTGCCCATCCCCATATCTTCACATCGCTCTTCTGCTGAAGAACCATATTATCAGAGATAATGGATGGTAGCATGACTTTACCCTCCAGTCCAAAAACGACAGTTATAAAAAGTGCCAAAGCACAGAAAATTCTCTTGGTCATAACATTATTCACTTTATGAAAGCAAATTTACAAAAATGAACGTGACATAAAAAAATCGCCCCCTCTTGGGAGCGATTTTTATGGAATTTCAAGGTATGTAAAGAATACAGGGTTATTTTGCAAATGCTACAGCTCTGGTCTCTCTGATAACGGTAATCTTCACCTGACCGGGATATACCATCTCATCCTGGATCTTCTTGGCGATCTCATTTGACAATACCTCAGACTCTGCATCAGACACCTGGTCTGCACCTACGATAACACGAAGTTCACGACCTGCCTGAATAGCATAGGTCTTGGTAACACCAGGGTGAGAAAGGGCGATACCTTCCATATCTTTCAGTCTCTTGATATAAGACTCGATAACTTCACGGCGGGCACCTGGACGGGCACCTGAAATGGCGTCAGACACCAATACAAGCGGAGAGATAAGTGATGTCATCTCTACCTCTTCGTGGTGAGAACCGATAGCATTGCAGATCTCCGGCTTCTCTTTATATTTCTCAGCCAATTTCATACCCAGAATAGCATGTGGAAGTTCAGAATCCTCTTCCGATACTTTTCCGATATCGTGAAGAAGACCCGCCCTCTTGGCTACTTTAGGGTTCAAACCAAGTTCAGACGCCATAGTAGCACAGATATTTGCCACCTCGCGGGAGTGCTGCAGAAGGTTCTGTCCATAAGAAGAGCGGTATTTCATACGACCGATAAGTCTGATAAGCTCTACGTGAAGGCCGTGGATACCCAGGTCGATACAAGTCCTCTTACCTGTCTCCATAATCTCATCTTCAAGCTGTTTCTGAACTTTTGCCACCACCTCTTCGATACGTGCCGGGTGGATACGACCGTCGGTAACAAGCTGATGGAGAGCCAGACGGGCCACTTCACGACGAACAGGGTCAAAAGCAGACAGCAAGATAGCTTCCGGTGTATCATCCACTACGATCTCCACACCTGTAGCGGCCTCGAGGGCACGGATATTTCTACCCTCTCTACCGATGATTCTACCTTTTATCTCATCACTGTCTATATGGAATACAGTCACAGCATTTTCGATAGCAGTTTCAGGGGCTATTCTTTGGATAGTATTGATCACCACTCTCTTAGCCTCTTTAGATGCTGTCAGACGGGCCTCGTCCATCACATCATTGATATAGGACATCGCCTGTGTACGGGCCTCAGCCTTCATACTCTCTACCAACTGCTCTTTAGCTTCAGAAGCAGACATCCCTGCTATACTCTCTATCTTTTCGATAGCCTGAACCCTAAGCTTCTCATACTCTTCAGCCTTTTTGTTCACCACATCGAGCTGAGCTTTAAGGTTCTCTCTGATACTGTCAGCCTCTTTCTGCTTTTTCTGGACTTCAGATGCCTGCTGATTGATCTGAATCTCGCGCTGTTTCAGTTTGTTCTCAAACTGCTGGATCTGGAAATTCTTTTCGTTGATTTGCTGTTCGTGCTCTGATTTGAGCTGGAGGAACTTCTCTTTAGCCTGAAAAATCTTCTCTTTTTTAATGTTCTCCCCCTGGATCTCGGCATCACGGATAATTTGACTGCCCTTTTTCTTTAGAATCACATTTTTTACAAGAATATAACACCCGATGGAGGCAAGGGCAGAACATATTCCTGTAGCAAGTATTATTATAGTATTCATTGTTGTAAATATAGTGTTTAGTTTCGTTCAAACGCTACTACAACAAAAGAGAGATCACTACTTTATATTGAAAAAAGCCGCTAAATCGCTGTTCATCGAAAAACCTTATAAAATAAGATTTGAGCTCCGATTATGGAATCAAACTTCCAACGTCACGTATATACGTAATCCTCCGAAGGAGTCACCTAGGCCTGTCTTCATCCGTCGAGTTGGCTCGGTTATGTAAATTCTGTTGATTTTCGCAAAGAGCGTATCCAGCGGCTAGAGATTTGTCTTTATATATTCGTCCAGGCTATTGCTTAGCTCTGATATCTTCTGCTCAAAGTCCCCTGCATCATTATTCCTTCTCTCCTTTATCAATTGGGTGACAAAAATCAGTGAGGTAACACTTAATGCGTCCTGATCGGACAGTCTGGTATACTTCTTCTTGTACTCATCGACCTTGCTCGAAATCATCTTCGCAGCCATACGCATAAACTCCTCCTCTTCAGGTGCAATATTACTGAAGTTCTGGTCCTTACCGGCTATATTGATGGTGATTCTGTGCCTATTCTCGTCCATACTAATCGTTCAAAAGAGCAATACACTTATCTATCTCTCTGACAAGTTTACCAATATTGTGTTTGGCCTCCCTGACATCACTTTTGGATGCCTTGAATGCTTCAATCAATTGTAGGTTATCTATCTTTTGTTCTAATTCTTTAATCTTGTTATTACTGTTTTCCAATTCTTCCTTGCACTGTGCAAGCTTAAGGGAAAGATCTGTCTTCTCTGCTCGAACCTGCTCATATTTCGATATAAGAAGCTCTATCTTCTTAGTCAAATCATTCAGCAATATTTCTCTGCTTTTGTCCATTTCTTTCGTCTTAATACACAAAGGTAAGAAAGAGATTTTATTTAACAAAATTCCATCTTCCCAATTTTGGATTTTTGGAGAGTTCACTTGGAACTATCACTTTCTCTTTAAGCAGATATTCATATATCAGCTCCCTAATCTCTGGATGTCTGTCTATTGTCCTCCCGTCTATCTCAGATGGATCTATCCCTGCATTTTTCAGAAGATCCCCTGCTCCGCTCGCCCTGTATGAGGTCATCGCTACTGTATATGTGGCATTCATATCGAACGCCCTTCCATCGGCCATAGTGGTTATCTTAACCCTGCTCCCTTTAGGTGCCGATCTCTTCACAGTATAGTTCAGGCCTGTGGCAGAATCGTAATTATATGCAGGCCCCTTACCACCTATCCACAAATCAAATGAATTCTCCAGATAGTCTTTAAGTTCCTTTCCGCTCATAGTTATCACATACAGCTGATTTTCAAATCTGTACAGATCGAAAAGATTTTTATACAGGACATCACCTTTAGCCACGCCTCCGGATGTGGCCAGTGGAGCAGAGATCGACACATCTGCACCTGTGGATTCGAGCTGCACCAGATGTACGAAATCCATATATCCGCACATCCCCTCGAGGGCATCAGCGAAGTTCAGATCCTGGGTTATCTCCCCCACTTTCACATTTACGAACTCCTCAACGATTTTGGCATCGGGCTCAAACATCTTATCGAACTCTTCGCATTGGGGGACATCCCTCATATCCACAAGTTCCCCCTCCACACTCTTGTCATATACTTTCCCACCTTTTTTCTTGAATGAGATCTTCACTTCAGAGAGGTATTTCGCCCTGCTGCCACCATCCATAACCAGGACACTATCTCCATTATTGTACACTTTATCAGCAAATCTCCTATGGTCGTGCCCAGCAATCACGAGGTCCACACCCTCCACATTGGATGCGAGATAGAGGGCAGGATTCTCCACTTTATGCTCATCAGCTGTACCGATACCACCGTGTACAGAGATCACCACCACATCAGGATTCTCTCTCTGCCTCACCACTTTGACCAATGAATCGGCCATAGGGTAAGTGGGGACAAATTTGATCCCTTCCCATAGGGAATATGCCAGCCACTGCGAGATATTGGGGTTCTGAAAGCCTATCACAGCCACTTTCACCCCACCTTTCTTGATGATGGCATACTCCTGAAAATATGGTCTCCCGGTCTCTTCACTGATGGCATTGGCAGCCAGATATGGGATGCTCATCTCAGCATCCACCTTATCATATACAGGGTGCCCGGCCTCTATATCGTGATTACCCATCACCACAGCATCGTAGCCTATATTCTCCATCACTCTGGTAAACAGGTGCTTTCCCCCTGTTGTATCCTTAAAATTGAAATAATATGCGGCATTCGTCCCCTGAAGATGGTCCCCATTGTCGATAAGAAAGACCGATTTCTCTCCATACTCCGCCCTTTTCAGGTCGACATAACTCTTCACATTTGAGAGGGAGTTCTCCCCTATATAGTTTCCGTGAACATCAGTTGTGGCATAAATGTATATTGTATGCTCTCTCTCCACACAGGAGCTAAAAAACAAAATGGCTGCAAGCAGCAATAATCCAATTCTTTTCATTTTTATCTATCTATTTCCATTTCAAATTTATCTGCATCTTTCCAGGCAGGGAACTTCTCCCTCAACATATCGAGTTTTTCAGACGATAGGGTCGCCACCAAAAATGTAACCCCGCCGAATTCTATCTCCGTAGCCATATCCTCACCTCTGGGGGAGACGACCCTGGAGTGGCCGTTGTAGCTATTTGAAGGGTCCTGCCCCACTCTGTTGCAGAAAAGTGCATAACTCATATTCTCTATCGCCCTTGCCTTGACAAGGTGCTCTGTAACACCTATCCTGCTATCTGGCCAAGATGCAATATTGACCAGCAGGTCGTACCTGTTTTCCACGTTTCTGCTCCATACCGGGAAGCGGAGGTCATAACAGACATTCAGGGCAATATTCCATCCTCTGAACGGGACCACCACCTGTCTCCCCCCGGCACTATAGTGCTCGTTCTCCTGCCCCATCCTGAACAGATGGCGCTTGTCATAATAGGTTTCAGCCCCATCCGGTGTGATGAAATAGCACCTGTTCCTGATTTTACCCTCCACAGGGGTGGGAACAGAGCCCACTACTGCCACATCAAACCGCTGCGCCACCCTCTTCATCCACCCGAGGGTGTATCCACCTTCTGCAGCCACAGCATCCCTGTTCATAGTAAATCCCATAGAGAAGAATTCGGGGAATACCAAAAGATCTGCACTATGACCGTCAAAAAACTTCTCCAGGGGCTCCCAGAGTCTCTCCCCATTCTCTTTCGGTGATTCCCAGACCACATCACACTGGCATAGCGCCACTTTAAGCACCCCTCTCTCCACAGCTACCTTTTTTTATAGATTTTATTCACCACCATTGCTATGGCACCGTCACCGGTCACATTACAAGCTGTCCCGAAACTGTCCATAGCTATATATAGTGCGATCATAAGGCCGATCATATTTTCATCAAATCCCAGAATCGATGTCAGGACGCCCAACGCTGCCATAATGGCCCCACCGGGAACACCGGGTGCTGCTACCATAGTGATACCCAGCATCATAATAAACCCTGCATAGAGTCCCACATTGGTAGGCATCCCAAGCATATAGGAGATGGCGAAAGCGCACGCCACTATCTTGAGGGTACTGCCAGCAAGGTGTATGGTGGCACATAGCGGGATAGAGAACTCTGCCACCTCATCTGTCACCCCGTTTTTCTTGGCTTGCGCCAATGTCACAGGGATAGTGGCAGCAGACGACTGCGTACCGAGCGCTGTCATATAGGCCGGAAGCATAGTCAAAAGAGCTTTGAATGGATTCTTGCCGGCGATGGCTCCCGCTACACTGAACTGAATCAACAGCAGAAGTACGTGTATGACAAATATCACCAAAATCACCTTCAGGAAGAGCCCCAGCACAGCCACTACACTACCCTCTGCTCCTATCTTGAGGAATATACAGAATATATAGAAAGGGAGAATAGGGATAATCACCTTTCTGATGACCAGCTCTATCACCTCCTTAAGTTCATTCAGTACACCTCTGAACACTCCCCCTTGAACCTTTGAAAGGCCAAGACCCAGCACGAAAGCGAGGATCAGAGCAGTCATCACAGACATTACAGGGGGCATATCTATAGAAAAATAAGGTGCTATCGACGATGATGCCAGCCCCTCAAATTTGGCCATAGCCTCAGGGGTACGATCTATTATAGAGGGATATGTCCATACACAGCTGTAATATGAGAGAAATCCTGCAAATACCGTCGACCCATACGCAATAGCGGAGGTTATACCCAGAAGTTTACCGGCCCCTTTTCCAAGCTCTGCAATACCAGGTGCCACCAATCCGACGATCAGCAGCGGTATGATAAATCCCAGAAAATTACTGAAGATACCACTAAGGGTTACAAATATCCTCACACACCACTCCGGGAGGAAGATGGAGAAGAGAACACCCAAAAGGATACCTATTACCACTTTGGCCAAAAGGGGAAGTTTACTTAGTTTCATATTTGCTGTGTTTTTTTTGTTTGATCATCGAATTCCATTTGCCGCTGTCCAGGGCGATAGACACTTTGGCTTTCTGCTGCCACCCTATCCCGACACCGTCGGTGTGCATAATCCAAGATATCGACACATCCATAAAATCGGTTGTATATGCATCAAAATAGCACTCCAGACGGTTATACACCCCTGTCTGGGTCATATACATCTCACTTCCGTGATACAAATCCACATAGCCTGCATACGGCATAAGGTTGTCCCCGAAATAGAATGTATTGTCCAGCCCCACATTCCACTTCTGAACACTCAGTCGGGCTTGTCCACCCATCGGGAAGATGAGCTCACTGGTCACAGTCCTGTCCCTCTGGGCTGTAACTATACCACCAATATTTATGATACCTTTTTGGAGCGATATATATTTCCCGAAAGAGTACTCCACGAAAGGATTCAGCCAATAGTTGTCCACTATAAGACCTCTGTCTATCCCGTAGGCATAGTGGTTAAGATCGAAAAGATACCCCATAGAGAACCCTCCAAAAGTCCATTTGGATGAGGAGTAGAGGGTCAATATCTCCGACATATAGTCCCTGCTCCATCTGGGCATATCGAAAATGAGCTTCACATATCCCCTCCTCGCTCTGTACACATATGCCACACCTTCAAGAGATCTGTCATTGAATCTCATCTCATCGCTGACAAATGCTGTAGTGAAATCATCGAACATATCCCCTACAGGAAATACTCCGGCATACACTTTATGCTTGGGGGCATCGAGTTTATAATAGGCCAGCAGAGATCCTGTATACGGCTCATCCCCCACCAGGCCGAAAGAGGTCTGCAGATCTGCCCCCACATTCAGTGAGTGAATATTCTCATCCCACCCAAAGCCCACTGTAGGTGCGAGATAGAGTCCGAAAAGTGTCTTGGAACGTCCTATATCCATTTTCGCAAACTCGTGATTGTCGAGCCTCACATCGAAATCGACATTCCACACCACCTCCTGAGCATAAGCAGCACAGGTAAACAGAAGCGATATTATGACAGATTTCAGTCTCTTCATAAGGTTTTTGAATTTGCACTCACGAAGATAACAATAAATTTGCTACCTTTGGGAGATAAAATGAATATTTAGATGGAAACAAGTAAATTAGTCATTATCCCCACATATAATGAGAAGGAGAATATCGAGAAGATGGTCCGCAAAGTCTTCTCTATGAAGGGGAGCTTCCATATTCTGGTAGTGGATGATGGCTCACCTGACGGTACAGCCAATATAGTAAAAAGGCTGATGAAAGAGTTCCCCACGTCACTCTTCATCCTCGAGCGCTCCGGCAAACTGGGACTTGGAACAGCATACATAGCGGGATTCAACTGGGCGATAGAGCACAAATATGACTATATTTTCGAGATGGATGCCGATTTCTCGCACGATCCTGATGACCTTATAAGGCTTCACGATGCGTGTGCCGTAGAGGGTGCAGATATGTCGATCGGCTCCCGCTACTGCAGAGGTATCGCAGTAAAAGACTGGCCTGTCGGGAGGATTATGATGTCATATGGTGCATCATTCTATGTAAGATCTGTCCTCGGGATAAAGATATACGACTCCACAGCAGGTTTCATCTGCTACAGCAGGAAGGTCCTTGAGACCATCAATCTGCAGAACATCAGGATGAAAGGCTACGGTTTCCAGATCGAGATGAAGTACAATGCCTACAAACTGGGCTTCAAAGTCCAGGAGGTACCCATCATCTTTACCGACAGAAAAGAGGGGACCTCGAAGATGAGCAGTTCGATATTCGGCGAGGCATTCTGGGGGGTTCTAAAACTTAAATTCAGAAGAATCAGACCAAGATAGATATCTATGGGTACACTTATCAAAAACGCGACAATAATAAACGAGGGGCTATCTTTCAAGGGTAGCCTTTTGATTACAAACGACAGGATCTCCAAGATTCTGGACTCATCAGACGAAGATTATGCAGTCAAGCTCTCTGCTATAGAGGATAGTGCCGACCCACTCTCGGTCATAGATGCAGAGGGGATGCTCCTCCTACCCGGTGTCATTGACGACCAGGTCCACTTCCGCGAGCCGGGTGCCACACACAAAGGGGATATAGCCTCTGAGAGTGCTGCCGCTGCATTAGGCGGCGTCACCTCTTATATGGATATGCCCAACAACAACCCTCCTGCCTGCACCATCGATGCCATAGAGCAGAAATATGCCATTGCTTCGCAATGCTCCCCTGCCAATTATTCATTCTACCTCGGTGCTTCGAATGAGAATATAGGGGAGATCCTCAAGCTTGACCCCAAGACCAATTGCGGAGTGAAGCTCTTTATGGGCTCCTCTACCGGCAATATGCTGGTGGACAATGAGCAGGCTCTGGAGTCTATCTTCAGGAGTGCCCCTACCCTCATTGCCACCCACTGCGAAGACGAGACCTCCATCCGGGAGGCATTGGCCCGGGCTAAAGAGAAATATGGGGAAAACATCCCCATTGCGGAGCACCCTCACATCCGCACCCGCGAGGCCTGCATCAAATCTACTGCCAAGGCTATCGAGATGGCTCTGAAAAGCGGCGCTCAGCTCCACATTCTCCACACCAGCACTGCTGATGAGGTCGAGATGGTCCTCGAAGCCAGGAAGAAGAATCCCAATATCTCTTTTGAGGTCTGTGTCCACTACCTATGGTTCTGCGACGAAGATTATCCGAAATATGGGACACATATCAAGTGCAATCCTGCCATCAAGCGCCGCTCCGATATGGAGGCACTCCGCAGTGCTGTGGCTCAGGGGCTTCCAGGCGCTGTAGCCACAGATCACGCACCTCACCTCCTTACAGAGAAAGATGGGAGCTATACTCAGGCACCTTCGGGGCTCCCTACCATACAGCACTCCCTGAGGATGATGCTCCAACTCTCAAAACAGGGGGTATTCCCTATCGGAATGGTGCCACAGATGATGTCCCACGCCCCTGCCGAGACTTTCCGCATAGCAGAGAGGGGGTATATTAGGGAGGGATATTTTGCAGACCTGGTGCTGGTAGAGGAGTCCAAGAGCAGAAATGCCACCCCTGCATACAAATGCGGATGGACTCCGATAAGAGAGGAAGAACTGGACTTCGGAGTAGCCCATACTTTTGTTAATGGCATCCAAGTGGTCAAAGATTACAAACTGACCGGAGCCAATGCTGGGCGCAGACTCACTTTTGATAGATAATCATATGAATATAAAAGTATTTACAGCGGTATTTCTGGCCATATTTTTCTGGGGATTTTCATTTGTCTGGACCAATCAGATTCTGATGGAGGATATCCCAGTATTTACATTCATCTTTTTCAGGATGTTTATAGCGGGGACTCTGCTGTATCTATTCTCAAAATTTACAGGGAAGCTGCAGAAAATAGAGAAAGGAGATTACAAACTCCTCTTTTTGATGGCCTTCTTCGAGCCCTTTATCTACTTTATAGGGGAGACCTTCGGCCTTCAGGCGACCAACTCCCCCACCCTCAGCGCATTGATCATAGCGCTGATCCCGGTATTTGCTTTAGGGGCCGGTGTATTTATCTATAAAGAGAAGGTCACCTGGATAAATCTTCTGGGTGTGATCGCCACCATCCCGGGCATCCTGCTGATGGTCCTGAACACAGGTGATATGAATCCAGAATACTGGTGGGGCATCGCACTTCTTTTCCTGGCGATTTTCGGCTCTGTAGGATACTCTACTGTGGTCAAAAGGCTCTCCAGATACAATAGCTTCACCATCGCCACCTATCAGTTTGTATTTGGCGCTATACTGTTCCTCCCCTGTTTTCTGATTTTCAACGGAGATTACCAAGTGGCCGGTCTGTTTGAGTGGAACATACTCAAGCCTATACTCTATCTCGCTGTTCTCTGCTCGTGCCTCTCATTTGTCCTCTACATATTCTCCATCAAATCGCTGGGGATAGCCAGATCAAGTGTCTTCACTTCACTTATCCCGGCTGTATCAGCTGTCGGAGCCTATATATACGGCTACGAGACCTTTACCTGGCAGCAGATTCTCGGAATCGTTATAGTGATTCTCGGAGTGGCCATTACACAGAAGCAGCAATAAGGGAGAGGGCGATTCTCTCTCTTCGCATATCCACCTCAAGCACCTTTACCTTCACGTGCTGGTGTATCTTCACCACATCTGCAGGGTTTGTAATGAACTTGTTTGAGAGCTTGGATACGTGTATGAGGCCGTTCTGCTTGATACCGAAGTCTACAAATGCACCGAAATTAGTGATATTGGTAATGATACCCGGGAGCTCCATCCCCACTTTCACATCCTCTATACTCCTGATCTCGTCACTGAATTCAAGGATTTTTATGGACGCACGTGGATCCCTTCCCGGTTTGGCCAGCTCTGCCATAATATCATTAAGTGTAGGGAGTCCCACCTCCTCTGTAACATATCTCTCAATATCGATCTTCCCCCTGGTCTGCTCATCTTTAATAAGATCCTCCACTGTTACCGAGAGATCCTTTGCCATCTTCTGAACCAGCTGATACCTTTCAGGATGGACAGCTGAGTTATCCAGAGGGTTTTCAGCCCCCGGAATACGGAGGAAGCCGGCGCACTGTTCATACACCTTCTCCCCTAACCTCTTCACTTTCAGCAGATCTTTACGGGACAAGAATGGCCCATTCTCACTTCTGTAATCCACGATATTCTGTGCGATGGAGGGTCCTATACCCGACACATATCCTAAAAGATGCTTGCTGGCAGTATTGAGATTCACACCCACACTGTTCACGCAGCTCTCGACCACATTATCCAGATTCTCTTTCAGCATAGCCTGGTCCACATCGTGCTGATATTGCCCTACACCTATAGATTTCGGATCTATTTTCACCAGCTCTGCCAGAGGGTCCATAATCCTTCTTCCGATAGAGACTGCGCCCCTGACAGTTACATCATATTCCGGGAACTCCTCTCTGGCGATGGATGATGCGGAGTAGATAGATGCACCATCTTCACTTACAGAGTATACCCTTATCCCCTGGGGAAGTGCAAGTTTCTTGATAAATGCCTCTGTCTCCCTCCCGGCTGTACCATTGCCGATGGCAATAATCTCTATCTTATACGCCTCTACCAGATTCGAGATCTTTTTCATCGCCATAGTCCTCTCATTGACAGGAGGATGAGGATAGATCACATCATTATGGAGCAGTGCTCCCTGAGCATCCAGGCACACCACCTTACAACCGGTTCTGAATCCTGGATCTATGGCCAGAACCCTCTTCTGTCCCAATGGTGGTGCCATCAGAAGCTGTCTCAGGTTCTCACCGAACACCTTTATTGACTCGATATCTGCCCTCTCCTTGACCATTTTCAGGGATTCATTCTCTATAGAAGGGTGTAGCAGTCTTTTATATGAGTCCTCTACCGCCATATCTATCTGCTCGGCCACCCCATCCGAAGGGTGTCTCTTCCCTTTGAGGGTCAGATTATATATCCTGTCCAGCGCCCTGTCACCGTCCACATCCACCTTCACACTAAGGATACCCTCAGATGCACCTCTTAGAATAGCGAGCACCCTGTGGGATGGTGCTCTGGAGATATCCTCCGAAAACTCGAAATAGTTTTTGTATTTGAGGGCATCATCGGACTCCTCATCCACTCCACGGGCAAGCTTGGCTGAGAGTTTGCCATATTTGCCATATTGTCCGCGAAGTGCATTTCTTACCTCTATAGACTCAGAGACCCACTCGGCTATAATATCGCGTGCACCCTGAAGAGCTGCTTCACTATCCTCCACATTATCACTGACATACTTCTGTGCGCACTTTGCAGGATCTGTCACTTTGCAGTTAAAAATATCCATTGCCAAAGGCTCCAGCCCCTTCTCTTTGGCTATGGAAGCCCTGGTCTTCCTTTTGGGTCTGTAAGGGAGATAGAGATCCTCCAACTGCTGGGACTCCACACAACTCTCTATTTCATCCCTCAAAGTATCAGTGAGCTTCCCTTGCTCCTGTATTGAGGCCAGAATACCCTCCTTTCTCTTCTCCAGCTCCTCAAATTTCTGAAAAAAATGCTTGACCTCACCCACTTGAGCCTCATCCAGCCCTCCGGTCCTCTCTTTCCTGTACCTCGAGATAAAAGGGATGGTAGCACCCTCCTCCATCAGATCTATACAGTGCTCCACTTGCCAACCGGCGACACCCAACCTATGGCTGATAAAGTCAATATACAAAGATTTCATAATGTTAAGAGATTAGTCGTGAGAAACATCCTGAAGCTTCTCGCGGTATGATGAGAATATTTTGGACTTGGATACAAAACCCAGATATCTGTTATTCTGGTCCACTACAGGGAGGTTCCAGGCGCCACTCTTTTCAAATTTATCCATCACACTATCCATCTTCTCGCAGTCGCAGACTGTATGGGGTGGCTGCTTCATAATATTGTATACGTAGATTTTGTCATATTTGTCCCTGTCAAACATCACCATTCTGATATCATCCAGAGAGATATAGCCCTGGAAGCGGTCGTCTGAATCCACTACAGGGAATATATTCCTTTTGGATTTGGCCACTACATTTACCAGACTGCCCAGATTATCCTCCATATGGACAGGGCAGAAATCCGACTCGATAAGATCAGATGTCTTCAGCAGGGTAAGTACCGCCTGGTCACTGTCGTGGGTGAGGAGTTCTCCACTCTTGGCAATACGTTTGGTGTAAATGGAATATGGCTCAAATACCCTGATGGTGGCAAATGATATCGCAGCAGTGATACTCAAAGGCATCAGAAGCTCATAACCGCCGGTGATCTCCGCGATGAGGAAGATCGCAGTCATAGGTGCCTGCATCACACCGGCCATCAGTCCCGCCATACCTACAAGGACAAAATTGTTCTCGGGAAGGATATGGATACCTGTCAGATTGATCACCCTCGCCAGGATAAAACCTGCTATACCACCCACAATAAGTGTAGGGCCGAATGTACCACCCACTCCACCACCGGCATTTGTAAACGACATAGCAAACACTTTGAATATCAATACAAAAGCAAAGAATACAGGGATGAACCACTTATAGTTCAGCAGTGAAGCGAAGAGGGAATTGTCAAGTCCTTGTACGGGGTTACCTGTCAGCAGGGACTCCAGCGCGTGATAACCTTCACCGAACAATGGAGGGAAAATGTATATCAGGACACCCAGCGCCAAAGCACTCAGAGCCCATCTTTTATATGGATTGGCAACACTCTTTATCTTATCCTCCAGACTCAGTGTGGTTCTGGTGAAGTATAGAGAGACAAAACCGCAGAAAACACCCAGAATCAGATAATAAGGGATGTTTTTCATCACAAAAGGGTCGATGGTACTCATAAATGCCACATCCCTCCCCAGGAAAAAGTATGATACAGCAGTCGCTGTCACTGTAGACATCAGCAGAGGGAGGATGGAGGTCATCGATATATTGAAAAGGAGAATCTCCAGTGTAAACAATATACCTGCCATAGGGGCCTTGAAAATACCGGCTACCGCTCCGGCAGCACCACACCCTAAAAGGATGGTCATCTGCTTGTATGAGAGCCCCAGAACTCTGGCGATATTCGAACCTATGGCAGCACCTGTATAGACTATAGGTGCCTCAGCTCCGACAGATCCTCCGAATCCGATGGTTATCGAACTGGTAAGGAGGGAGGACCAGGTGTTGTGTGCCTTGATTTTTGAATTGTTCTTCGATACGGCCAGAAGGACCTTAGTCACACCGTGCCCGATATTGTCCTTAATGAGATACTTGACCAGAAGCATCGATATGAGCATACCGAGACCCGGATACAACAAATATAGGAAACTATCGGTAGAAGTGTCAAACCACCCTATCAATAAGTCTCCTACTAATTCTATTAGCAGTTTCAGGGCAACTGCAGCCCCGCCGCTTACAAGACCCACTATAAAAGCTAAAATTAAAAGGAACTGTGCTTCGGGGAGCTTATGCAGCAATCGGGAAATATACTCAAATATATTATTCCTCTTTAGAGTCATCATCTTCACTGAAAGCAGATGAATCGGTCCCATCTTCAGGGAATGTACCGTCCCCGGCAGCATCATCCTCAATGTCGTCATTGAAAAGATCCTTCTCTACATCCTCATAATCATCTACCTTAACCGATATCTTTACCAAATATATAGCACCCGGCATCTCTACAGATACAGCATAGAAGGACGAACCGTCAGGTTTGTCTACCTTGAAGATATCCCCCATATAATCTGCATACCCTTTAGGATACTTCTCCTTAAATGCTGCTTGGAGTTCAGCAGACATATTCTCATAACTTACGACCGCTCTCTTAATTGGAGATGCTGACTTTCCACCTGTTTTTTTCATTTCTGATTATTAGATACATTTATGATGCAATAATAATGCTTTTTATCTTATCTGCGAGAAAAAAAATAAGATTTTTGTCGCTTTTTATTCTCCTGATTTCTTTCGACAAAAATAGGTTTGAGTGTCTTCAGGTCCAAACCTGAATAGAACATAGCTGAAGATGCTGTCATAGGGGTGGGTGTAAAATCCTGCACCTGCTCCATATAGACACCCCTAAGATCCTTATTACGTGACAGTTTGACCATATCTTCCTCTCTGCACCCGGGATGCGATGAGATAAAATATGGGACAAGCTGATATTTAAGGCCCCTCTCTCCGGTAATTTTGTCAAACTCCCTCCGAAGGACAGAGAAGAGTTTGAATGAAGGCTTTGACATATATCTCAATACAGAGTCCTCAGTATGTTCAGGGGCTACCTTAAGTCTCCCTGATGTATGTTTGGTGATTAACTCTTTCAGGTACGGACAAGAAGTCTGGTCCAGATAACCATTCTCGTCAAGGAAGAGGTCATATCTGATACCGCTCCCTATAAAGAACTTTTTAACCCCTTTTATCTCCGATATCTCTTTATAAAGCTTGAGCAGTTCTTCGTGCGAATGATCCAGATTTGGGCACATTTTAGGGAAAAGGCACGACTTTCTGCTGCACTTTCCGCACATCTCCCGGTTCTTCCCGCCCATTTGATACATATTGGCTGTCGGAGCCCCCACATCAGACAAAACACCTTTAAATTCAGGATGAGAAACAAGTTTGTTAATTTCGTTAACAATATTGTTACGCGACCTGCTTTGTATAAATCTCCCCTGATGAGCCGCTATAGTACAGAAGCTGCACCCTCCGAAGCACCCGTGATGGATGTTGATGGAGAACTTTATCATATCGTATGCAGGAATCCTCTTACCTTTATATCTGGGATGGGGCAGTTTTGTGAATGGGAGGTCGAAATATGAATCCATCTCCTCTGTGGTAGCGGGAGGATAAGGGGGATTGATTACCACCTCCGCATCTTCATAAGGCTCCACCAGACGGGCAGAGTGCATTTTGTTTGCCTCTGTCTCGATAATATTGAAATTCTCCACAAATACTTTTTTTGAAGAGAGAGCCTCCTCATAGGACTTGAGCACTATGGTCTCCTTACCTCTATTCCTGCCACCTTTGTCCAGATAACCTATCTGAGGTATTTTGTGGAACTCATAGTCACTGCAACCCTGGTCAAAACATCTGGCGAGCTCTACAATAGACCTCTCCCCCATTCCGTACACCAGATAGTCTGCTTTTGAGTCTATAAGTATGGATGGAAGGAGTCTGTCCTGCCAATAATCATAGTGGGTAAATCTCCTCAGTGAAGCCTCGATCCCACCTATTACGACAGGGACATCGGGATAGAGCTCCTTAAGGATATTTGTATATACTTTGACAGCATAATCGGGTCTGAATGAAGCTTTGCCATCCGGAGTATACGCATCATCGCTTCTGAGGCGCTTGTTGGCCGTATAGTGATTTACCATAGAGTCCATAGCACCTGCACTCACACCAAAGAAAAGACGGGGCCTTCCTAGCTTCTTGAAGTCCCTGAGATCGTCTCGCCAGTTAGGCTGCGGTATAATGGCCACCCTATACCCCTCTCTCTCCAGAATTCTCCCTATGACCGCTATTCCGAATGATGGATGGTCTATATAGGCATCCCCTGAGAACAATATCACATCGACATAGTCCCAGCCGAGAGCATCTATCTCTTTCTTGGATGTAGGTAGAAAGGGTGACACGCGAAGACAATACCGTTATTACATCCTTTCGGGTAACTCGATACCCAATATACCCATCGCTTTGGTTAGCACCTTGGCGATGACACTGATAAGAGCGAGTCTGAACAGGCGAACCTCCTCATCTGTCTCTTTCATAATGGTTACATCATGGTAGTATTGGTTGAACTCTTTAGCCAGTTCGTAAGCATAATTAGCCACGATAGCGGGTGAGTGTGCCATACCTCCCTCTTTAATCCTCTCAGGGAATGTATTGAGGAGTTTGATGATGCTGATCTCCTTCTCAAGCAGTTTTGAAGGATCTGCCAGGCCATTGACTGGGAGATTACCGATCTGTGCTTTCCTCAGGATAGATTTGATTCTGGCGTGTGTATACTGGATAAATGGCCCTGTATTGCCATTGAAATCTATAGACTCCCTCGGATCGAAGAGCATAGTCTTGCGAGGATCCACCTTGATGATAAAGTATTTCAAAGCTCCAAGGCTGAGCATCTCGAACAGTTTGTGCTGCTCTTCTTCTGTCATACCGTCCATCTTGCCAAGCTCCAGTGAAGTCTCCTTGGCTGTATTGTACATCCTATCCAGAAGATCATCTGCATCCACTACTGTACCTTCACGCGACTTCATTTTCCCTTCAGGGAGCTCCACCATACCGTATGACAGGTGATAGATGGCATCAGACCAGTCAAATCCAAGTTTTTTCAAGATAAGTTTGAGAACCTGGAAGTGGTAGTTCTGCTCATTGCCTACTACATATATGATCTCATCAAGTTTGAATTCGGAGTAGCGCTGCTCTGCAGTACCCAAGTCCTGGGTCATATATACAGATGTTCCATCTGAGCGGAGAAGGAGCTTTCTGTCCAGCCCGTCTGCTGTAAGATCGCACCATACAGAGCCATCTTCCATCTTCTCGAAAACACCCGCTTCAAGACCTTTCTGCACCAAAGCCTTCCCGAAAAGATATGTCTGTGATTCGTAGTATATCTTATCGAACTCTATACCCAATCTCTTATATGTCTCGTCAAACCCTTCGTACACCCAGCCATTCATCTTCTTCCACAACTCCACCACCTCTTTATCACCACTCTCCCACTTGAAGAGCATCTCCTGTGCCTCTTTCATAATGGGGGCATCCTTGTCTTCACAGCCGAGTTTCTCACACTCCTCTTTGAGCATATTGTTGAAGAGGACATAGTAATCACCTACAAGATGGTCACCTTTCTTTCCAGAAGTGGCAGGGGTCTCCCCATTGCCCCTTTTAAGCCAGGCAAGCATAGACTTGCAGATGTGGATACCTCGGTCATTTACCAGATTCACTTTGATCACATTGTGACCATTGGCTGCCAGAAGTTTAGATACAGAAGAGCCCAGAAGATTGTTTCTTATATGGCCCAGGTGGAGAGGTTTGTTGGTATTTGGGCTAGAATACTCTACCATAATGGTCCTGCCGGTAGGTGCCCCCTGCCCAAAGTCTTCTGTACCTGCTATATCAGCAAATACGCTATTCCAGAAAGCCTGAGAAATTTTTATATTCAAGAATCCTTTGACTACATTATATGACTCTATCTCAGGTGTATTCTCTTTAAGCCAGGATCCCACCTCTTCCCCTGTAGCTTCAGGAGATTTTCTGCTCACTTTCAACAATGGGAACATCACAGCTGTCACATCCCCTTCAAACTCTTTTCTGGTAGCTTGCAGCTGTACAGGGAGAGCCGCAGCAGCTTCGCCATATAGAGATTTAACCGCCTCTTTTACTTTTTCTGATATAAAAACTTCTTGATTCATCTATTTTATATTATTTGTTTTTAGCAAAATACTTCTTCATCTCAGCCTTAACCTTAGGAGAGAGGATAAACAGGGTTATCATTGTAGGGAATGCCATAAGTGCATATGCTATATCGATCAGACCCACAGCAGCTTTAAGTGGAATCATAGCAGCCACTACAAGCATCACCAGGAAGAAGATATTGTAGTATTTCGAATATTTGGCACCAAAAAGGAAACCTGTACATTTCTGACCATAGTACGAATAAGAGAACATGGTAGAGAATGCGAAGAAGAAGAGCATAAGGAGCAGCAGATACTTGCCTACCCCAGGGATTGAAGCATCAAATGCCTGTAGTGCCACACTCAAACCTGCGATAGAGCCGCTGATACCATCACCCAAAGGCAATATGTCTCTCTGGATCAAAATGGCAATAGCAGTAAGGGTACAAACAAGTCCCGAGTCAATAGATGGACCGATCATAGCGACAAGGCCCTCCCTTACAGGCTCATTGTTTTTGGATGCCCCGTGCATCATAGATGCTGTACCGACACCCGCCTCATTAACCAATGCTGCACGTCTGATACCGATAAGTGCGATAGAGGCCAGTGCCCCGATACCGCCACCTACTCCCGCTTTGACGGTAAGTGCCTCTGTGAAGATAGATGCAAAAACACCTGGAACTGCATCAAGGTGGGTAAAGATAATATAAAGCACCAATATGAAATACATACCTACCATAGCAGGGACCACCTTGGTAGCCACCTTGGAGATTCTCTTGATACCACCCAGAATCACACACGCTACGACAACACATATGATCACACCTATAATGAATCTTAGTGTGAGGGTATTCTGTTCAGGTCTGAAGAATACGGTAGTGATAGCCTCAGTAAACTGGTTTGCCTGCATAATACAGAGAGTACCGATCAGACCGAAGATAGAGAAGAATACCGCCATTGGTTTCCATTTGGGGCCCAATCCGGACATAATCATATACATAGGGCCACCCTGCACCTCTCCGGCATCGTCTTTTCCTTTAAACATAACAGCCAGTGTACCTTCAAAGAACTTGGTAGCCATTCCAAGGATGGAACTTACCCACATCCAGAAGATGGCACCAGGACCACCGATTGAGAGTGCGATCGCTACACCTGCGATATTACCCATACCTACAGTAGCAGCAATAGCACTTGCAAGTGCCTCAAATGAGCTGATTTGCCCGTCAGCCTTATCATCTTTTGCATTCAGGGATTTTATGGCTCTGCCATAATATCTCAATGGGACAAATCCCGAATAGATCAGGAAAAACAATCCACCTCCCACCAGGAGTGTAAAAAGAGGATAACCGCAGATAAAATCACTTACTGCGGTTATTCCATTTTCCAGTGCAGACCAGAAGTTTGCCATATTATTATAGTCCTCTATTATTTAACAATGGTTGAATACCTGGCTGTTTGCCTCTGAAGTTCACATATAGAGTCATCGCCTCATCCTCACCGGCTCTTGCCAGAACTTCATATCTGAATTTCGAAGCCACCTCTTTATTGAAGATGTCACCGGTCTCTACAAATGCCTGATAGGCATCAGCATCAAGCACTTCAGCCCAGATATAGCTATAGTATCCAGCAGTATATCCGCCACCGAAAGTGTGGTTAAAGTAGGTGGTTCTGTATCTTGGGGGGATCTGCGAGATCAAACCTCTATCTCCAAGAACTTTTGCCTCGAATGCCACCAGATCAAGATTTTCAGGAATCTCTGTCAGCACGTGGTAGTCCATATCAAGATATGAGGCTGCAAGATACTCTACAGTAGCGAAACCCTGACCATATTTACCCGATTTGTCAAGTTTCTCCACAAGTTCAGCAGGAATCACCTCTCCGGTCTGGTAGTGTTTTGCATATTGGTTAAGAACCTGAGGCTCAAATGCCCAATGCTCCATAATCTGTGAAGGAAGCTCTACAAAGTCACGGGTGATACCGGTAAGACCATCATACTTGACATCCTGAAGGAGTGACTGGAGTGCGTGACCACACTCGTGGAAATATGTCTCCACCTCATCAGGGCTCAAAAGAGCAGGCTGGTCACCGACTGGACGGGTAAAGTTTCCTACCACTGTCACAAGTGGAGCCACCCTCTTGCCATCCTCATACACTTGCTCGCGGAAACCGCCGCACCAAGCACCACCCCTTTTCTGTCCGGGACGTGCGAACATATCGAAGAAGATAACGCCAAGATGAGTACCGTCAGCCTCTTTACACTCGAAAGCTACTGCCTCAGGGTGAGGAAGTGGAACATTTTCCAGCTGGGTGAAAGTGATGCCGTACAATTGGTTAGCCACATAGAAGATACCCTCGCGAACATTCTCCAGTTTGAAATAAGGTCTCAATTCATCCTCTGTAAGGTTGAATTTGCTCACTTTGGCTTTTTCGAAATAGTATCTCCAGTCAGAAGCTTTCAATTCACCTTTGAAACCCTCTTTTCTGGCTATTTTGGTCATATCTTTGAGTTCATTCTTGGCAGCTTTGAGTGCAGGTGCCCAGATCTGGTCCAAAAGATCGAAAACTGCCTCTTCTGTCTTGGCCATACGGGTATCAAGAGCATATTCAGCGTAATTTTTGCAACCCATAATCTGAGCTTTCTTCAGACGAAGTTCGACCAATTTGGCGATAGTAGCCTTGCTGTCATTTTCGTTGTTATTGTTGCCACGCATCAGATAAGCGTTAAGCATCTGCTCTCTGAGTTCTGCATTCTCAGCATTCTGAAGGAAAGGCATAATGCTTGGATTGTCAAGTCCGAAAATCCATTTGCCCTCCATACCTGCAGCTTTTGCTCTCGAAGCAGCCTCGGCGATCTGTGCCTCTGACAGACCTGCAAGATCTTTCTCATTATCGATCACAAGCTTGTATGCAGCAGTCTCTTTCAGAAGGTTCTGACCGAACTCGAGCTGAAGAGCAGAAATCTCTGCATTAACCTCTTTTAGTTCAGCTTTTTTGTCGGCAGGCAGATTTGCACCTGAACGTTCGAAACCTTTATAGATCTCCTCTACAAGTCTCATCTGATCCTTATCAAGACCCAGGCTCTCCCTCTTGTCATATACTGCCTTGATTTTCTGGAACAATGCATCGTTAAGTGAAATCTCGCTGAAATGGGCACTCTGGATAGGTGAAAGCTCCCTTGAGATAGCCATAATGGCATCACTGGAATTTACACCACTTTCGCTTGAGAATACTACAGCCACCTTACTGTACAAGCTTCCGGCTTTGTCATAAGGGAGGATGGTATTTTCAAAATTGGGCTCCTCTTTGCTGTTAACGATGGCATCGATCTCTGCCTTGTGCTCCTCCATAGCTTTAAGGAAAGCAGGCATATAATGTTCAGGACGTACCTCTTCAAATGGTGGTATTCCGAACGGTGTATCCCACTCTTTGAGAAGTGGATTTGATTCACAACTGTAAGTCATAAGCATAACCATTGCTCCAAAAATTGCAAGTAATGATTTTTTCATATTTATAAATTTTAAAGATTATTATCCCAAATAGCTCTTCAGCAGCTTGCTACGGTTGCTGTTTCTGAGGCGTCTGATAGCCTTCTCCTTAATCTGACGTACCCTTTCGCGTGTAAGTCCGAATTTCTCACCTATCTCCTCCAGGGTCATCTCTGAAGTACCGATACCGAAGAAGTCCTTAACGATATCCCTCTCCCTCTCGGTAAGTGTAGAGAGTGCCCTCTCTATCTCTTTGTTCAGAGACTCATTTACAAGCCCTCTGTCGGCATTAGGTGAATCGTTGTTTACAAGCACATCGAGCAAACTGTTATCCTCACCATCGATAAAAGGTGCATCCACAGAGACGTGACGTCCCGACACTCTGAGTGTATCGGCGATCTTCTCACGTGGAATGTCGAGGATGTCGGCCAACTCATCTGGTGATGGCATACGCTCATTCTCCTGCTCGAATTTATTGAGTGCTTTATTGATTTTGTTAAGTGAACCTACCTGGTTCAGTGGCAGTCTGACTATTCTCGACTGCTCAGCCAAAGCCTGAAGGATCGATTGACGGATCCACCACACTGCGTAGGAGATAAATTTAAAACCTCGGGTCTCATCGAACTTCTCAGCTGCCTTTATAAGTCCCAGATTCCCTTCATTGATAAGGTCAGGAAGGCTCAAACCCTGATTCTGATATTGCTTGGCCACAGAAACCACGAAACGGAGATTTGCCCTTGTCAGTTTTTCAAGAGCCTCCTGGTCCCCTTTTCTGATCCTTTGGGCCAATTCCACTTCATCTTCAACGGTGATAAGTTCCTCTCTACCTATCTCTTGCAGATACTTGTCCAGAGATGCGCTTTCTCTGTTAGTAATCGATTTTGTTATCTTTAACTGTCTCATTGTATACAAATAAGTTGCAAAGATAGCATTTTTTTAATATGCAACCTTTGCAACCCTTGTATTTTGATATATATTTTCTGCTCTTAGGACTATAGCCCTATAGCATAGTAGAAGACAGATCCATCTGGATAGACACCCTCCACGAGGACAGACCTCTTGGCTTTCTTCACGATAGCCGCCACATCAGCAGGAGATGTCACCATAGTGTTGTTCACGAAGGTGATTATAAAGTCCTGTTTTATACCGGCTTCTCTCATTTTCCCCTTCTCGATGGATGATACCTGGACACCTGATTTGAGACCCAATTTCTCCAGTACGTTTTTAGGTGCAGGAACTAGCTCTGCGCCGAAAAGATTTATCTTCTCCTGACTTGTCACAGTACCCATATCTTGTGCATCTTTGCCTATAAGGGTAGCTTCAAGTTTCAGTTCCTTACCTTTTCTCAAGACCACTAGAGAAACCTTGTCACCCGGCCTGTACCTGTTTATCTTCTCCTGTACAGAAGATCCTTTCTTAACCGCTTCGCCTTCTATAGAGATGAGGACATCACCGGCTTTGACACCAGCCTTGTCGGCTGCGCCACCCTGGACCACTTCGGCCACATATACACCATCCAGTGTTGTCAGCTCTTTTTCTTTCTTGAGTGCATCTGTAATATCCTGCATTGAGATTCCCAACATTGCCCTCTGCACTTTCCCAAAATCCATAAGGTCTGCGACGATTTTTCTCACGATATTTACAGGCACTGCAAACGAATATCCGGCATAAGATCCGGTATTGGAAATTATAGCGGTATTTATCCCCACAAGCTCACCTTTTATATTTACCAACGCACCTCCGCTATTACCCGGGTTCACAGCAGCATCTGTCTGAATGAAAGATTCGATTTTGAACTCTCCATTATTGGCCATTGAGCGCCCTTTGGCACTGACGATACCTGCAGTGATGGTCGAATTCAGCCCGTACGGACTACCGATTGCCAAAACCCACTCTCCCAGACGGAGTCTGTCTGAGTCTCCATAAGGGATGGTCGGGAGATTTTCTGCATCTATCTTCAAAAGTGCCACATCGGTAGCAGGGTCAGCCCCTATAAGATCGGCTTTGAAGGTGCGGTTATTGTCCATTGTCACCTCTATTTCAGAAGCTCCTGCCACCACGTGATTGTTGGTGACAATATATCCATCTTTGGTTATGATGACCCCTGATCCGCTACCCACCTGCTCACGCGGGGCAGACTGGCCACCAAATCCGAAGAAATAATCAAAAATTGATGGAGGGACCTGATTCCCTTCAGATCTCTTCACCACCTTCACAAATACCACTGCCTGCACTGAAGTCTCTGCAGCATAGGTAAAATCCGGATACTCCCCTGAAAACTGGACATTCCTCACCTGAGGTGTCTCCTCCGAATATACATAAGTTCCGCCATCTTCACTGGCCAATACCTTCTTTACTACCAAATAGGATGTAGCACCACCCACTAAAATTGCGCACAACGCTACCAATAAATATTTTTTCATTTCCATATTAGATTGTTAAATAACTTTACCTGTCAAACTCAAAATATATGCCAAAAATTTTTTACATTTGCATTTAGAAGAAAAGAAACAAAAAACACACATAGAATATGAAATTCACAGTATCAAGTTCAGAACTTTTGCACGGACTTTTGTCCGTATCAAGAGTGATCTCCAGCCGAAACACCCTACCTATCCTTGACAACTTCCTTTTTGTCCTTACTGGCAATACTCTGGAAGTTACAGCTTCGGATCTTGAGATGACCCTTAAAACTTCAATTGCAATAGAGGATGTTCAGGAAGAGGGGGAAATTGCAGTTCCCGCTAAGCTTCTGACAGATTCACTTAAAGAGTTTCCTGATCTGCCATTGCAGTTCAGCACCGAGGCCAATGAGGACATCCTCAATATCAGCTGGATGAGCGGTGCATCCAAGATACCTTTCTTCCCTGCAGATGACTACCCTGCACTTCCGGAGCTGGGAGATATGGCCATTTCTGCCACATTCCCCTCTCCTATCCTCCTTACAGGCATTAACAACACCATCTATGCTACTGCAGAAGATGAGATCAGACCTGTTATGAACGGTATCTTCTTCGATATGACCCCTGAGAGCACCACTCTGGTAGCTACCGACTCACATAAGCTCGTCTATTATACCCGCAATGATGTGAAAGCTGCCGAGAAATGTTCATTCATCCTCCCCAAGAAACCTGCTGCCATCCTTCGCACACTTCTTGGAAAGAGTGACGACATCGTAAAGGTGACTTTCGATATGAAGAATGCCTACTTCGAATTCGAGGGCAACATCCTTATCTGCAGACTTCAGGAAGGCACATACCCTGCATACCGTTCGGTTATCCCTAAGAACAATCCTAACAAACTCGTCATCAGCAGAGTTCAGCTGCTCAACGCTGTCAAGAGAGTGGCAGTATGCTCAAATCAGTCGACTTCACACGTCAAATTGTCACTTTCATTCAACAAGCTCGTAATTTCAGCATCTGACACTAACTTCTCGATGTCAGCTCACGAGACACTCGACTGCTCATATGAGGGTAATGAGATGCATATAGGATTCAAATCCAACTTCCTGACAGAGATTCTGAGCAACCTCCCTTATGAAGAGGTATCCATCGAATTGTCTGACCCTACCAGAGCAGGTTTGATTCTGGCTGCAGATGAGACCGACCCGGAAGAGGTTATATGCTCACTATTGATGCCAATCCGTATCCCATCATAGCAGACACCGATATGGAACTTAATCTTAAGAACCCTATACTTTTCTTCGATATAGAGAGTACAGGACTTAATGTGGCGACCGACAGGATCGTAGAGATTTGCGCAGTAAAAATCCACCCTAATGGTGATCAGGAGATTAAAACCCGAAGGATAAATCCTACCATTCCTATATCACCTGAAGCACAGGCTGTTCACGGCATCTCTGATGAGGACGTGAAAGACTGCCCTACCTTCAAGCAGATAGCCAAATCCCTGGCCCAGTGGATGTCCGGATGTGATATTGCCGGTTACAACTCTACCAAGTTCGACATCCCTCTGTTGGCAGAGGAATTTCTGAGAGCTGAAGTGCCCGATTTCGATTTCAGAAAGAGGAAACTGATAGATGTTCAGACCATTTTCCATAAGATGGAGCAGAGAACACTAAGTGCAGCTTACAAGTTCTACTGCCAGAAAGATCTGGAGAATGCACACTCAGCCGAGGCTGACACACTCGCTACATACGAGATACTAAAGGCCCAGCTGGACAGATACCCGGAGACACTTCAGAATGATATGTCATTCCTCGCAGAGTTCTCTACCAAGAACAAAAACGTGGACTACGCCGGAAGGATTGTATACAATGAGAAGAATATCCCTGTATTCAACTTCGGAAAACACAGAGGGGTCCCGGTTAAAGAGGTATTGGCCAAAGAGCCAAGTTATTACTCCTGGATGATGAACGGAGACTTCACCCTCGACACCAAAAAAGTTCTTACAGAGATCCATTTAGGACAGAAGTAGATATGAATATCATAGTATCTCCATACGGAAAACCCACCTTCTACTGTCGTCCGGACAGTACACTCATAAGGGCCCTGGATGAGTACTACATACCTGATCAGGTAGAGAGAATTGCAGCTTCCCCCGTAATGTATATCAAGACATTACGGGCAGGTAAAGCTGTAGCACACAGATTTGCAGAGAGATATATCGACTCATTCGGATTTGGGATCCTTCTCCACCCTACACTTAAAAGGGAGGTATTTACAGATGAGGCAGAGAGACCTTTTATCGAGAATTCTCTCGACTACACCTCTATAATCCCATTACTCTCATTTCCAGAATCCGAACTGGCTTTTCATACGCACAAATTTGAGACATCGCTCAACTATAAAAATCCTTTTGGAGAGCTACACCTCCCCACATATGAAGAGATTATGGAGAAAATATCCACTATCTCACGATACTGCTCCCTCAGAATAGGAGATTTTATCACCATCGAGCTTACACCCGGAATAAAGATATCACATCAGCCGGGCGAAGAGTTCCCTCCGCGACTTATAGGTAAAGTGGATGAAAAGGAGATATTCAATTTTGTAATCAAATAGCCAACGATTTTATAGCAGAATCTGCGGCTAGTGCCCCAGTAGAGAAGGCTATCTGAAGATTATACCCACCTGTATCTCCATCTATATCGAGCAATTCTCCGGCGAAAAACAGCCCCGGAACCAGTTTTGACTCCAAAGTCTTCCTTGAGACCTCATCCAGAGAGACTCCGCCTGCAGTAACCACTGCCCTCTCATACCCCACATAGCCTGATATCTTGAATCTCCAGTCCTTTAGTCTTTTGGCCAGATTGTTAACTGAGAGTCCTGGGGAACTGCTCTCTACAAATGAATCTATCATCTGGGATGGCATAAGTTTGGGGAGAAGTTTGATGACATTAGGACTTTTCATCCCGGAAGCCAGCTCCTCTACCCTCTTAGTGAGCTCACCCTCTTCTACTGCCGGTTTCAGATCTATAGAGACCTCCACCTTCTGCCCATTTATCAGCCCCTTGACACCCTTTCTGCTCACCCTGAATCCCAAAGCACCTTCAATTCCACCCGAAGTAAACTGCATCTCACCGAACTCAGACTGCACGACAGAACCATTGATCCAAAGATCCATCCTGATATTCTTCAACAACAGCCCCTCAAGTCTGCTATCCGGTTCCACCGGCTTAAGGGCTGTAAGTGATGGGAATGTATTTATAATAGTGTGTCCAAAACTTTGAGAGATGGCATATCCATCTCCTGTAGATCCTGTAGTGGGATAAGAGAGTCCACCTGTAGCGAGAATCACCCTCCTCGCCCGTATAGTCACACCTCTATCCTGCCCCATAGCCATCTTTATAGAGAAATTATCCTCTGATTTGCTCACACTCTCCACCTCACAGCCACAAGCTATCTCAATACCTGAGTTTTTCAGATAAGATACAATGGTATCTCTCACATCGTGACTTCTGTCGGATAGTGGGAAAATACGATTTCCCCTTTCTGTTTTACAAGGGAGCCCTATCCCCTCCAAGAATGAAACTACATCTTCATTTGAAAAGTGGTAGAAAGCATTTTTGATAAAACTTTTATCAGGATGAATGTGTGTCTGGAATTCTCTCCAGGGGGATATATTGGTAATATTACAGCGTCCTTTTCCTGTGATAAGGATTTTCTTTCCGCACTCCCTGTTTTTCTCTAAAACTATGACTTTTAACCCTTTTGATGCGCAGCGTGTGGCCGCCATAAGACCTGCAGCGCCACCACCTACTATGGCTATATCATATAGTTTCATAGACATCAGTCGTTGTCTCTGGCAAATCCCAGATAATAGATTAGGGTAGCCAACGCCGACAATGCAGATACCAAGTAGGTTCTCGCTGCCCATTTTAGAGTTATCTGAGCCTGATCCACTTGGGTAGAAGTGAGAGAATTTGATCTTTCCAGCCAAGCCAATGCCCTGTTGGAAGCATTATACTCTACCGGTAGGGTAATCAAACTGAAAAGGACCACCATAGCAAACATAGCGATACCTATCCAGAAAAGTGCAGGGAAAGTATTCACGAGGAGAATTCCTACTACCAGGACCACTTGTGCCCAGGTAGATGAAAACTGAACGACAGGAACAAGTGCCGAACGCATCTGAAGAGGTGCATATCCCTCAGCGTGCTGAACTGCATGACCACATTCGTGAGCAGCTACAGCCAGTGCTGCCACACTGTTTGAATTATATACACTGGAACTCAGGTTCAAAGTCTTGTTCACAGGGTTATAATGGTCGGTCAATTTACCTGGGGTACTTACCACCTTCACATCCCTGATCCCATAATCTCTAAGCATTTTTTCAGCAGCCTCTCTACCGGTCATACCATTGGGGGCCAAGACTTTAGAATATTTACTGAATACACTCTGAAGACGGTTTTGAACGATAAAACCGACTACACCTATGACTATTATAAGAAAGAATCCCATATTAAATCTCTAAATTACAATCTTCCATCCACCATATTTTTAGGCAGGATGCCCTTGATATCATAAATAACGTGATTGGTCTTAACCATAGAGTGGATATCCATCACTTTAAACTGATCGTGAGCTACAGCCAGCACTACTGCATCAAATTTCTCCTGCGGAAGAGTTCTCTCCAATTCTATGCCATAGTGTTCTCTCACTACAGCAGGGTCTGCCCAAGGGTCATAAACCTTGATATCCAAATTATACTCTTTAAGCGAGTTATACAGATCCACCACTCTGGTATTTCTGACATCAGGGCAATTCTCCTTGAAGGTGACGCCGAGGATAAGGATACTCGAGTCAAGGACCTGGATACCCTTTTTCATCATCAGCTTAACTGTCTGATTTGCAGCATACTCACCCATACCGTCATTCATACGTCTTCCGGCCAGGATAATCTCTGGATTATAACCGTGTCTCTGGGCACACTGAGCCAGATAATATGGATCTACACCGATGCAGTGACCTCCTACCAGGCCTGGCATAAATGGGAGAAAATTCCATTTTGTAGATGCCGCTTCCAGAACATCATATGTATCTATCCCCAGTTTATTGAAGATTTTGGAAAGTTCATTAACGAAAGCGATATTTATATCCCTTTGAGAATTTTCGATCACTTTAGCCGCCTCAGCCACCTTAATGGATGGTGCAAGATGTGTTCCGGCCTCCAGGACTGAACCATATACTTCATTTATATACTCACCTATCTCAGGTGTCGATCCGGAAGTGACCTTTTTTATTTTCTCGACCGGGTGAAGTTTATCCCCAGGATTTATCCTCTCGGGGCTGTAACCGGCGAAAAAATCTTTATTGAATACAAGCCCCGAGACCTTCTCGATAACAGGGACACACTCCTCTTCTGTAACACCAGGATATACAGTAGATTCATATACTACCACGTCTCCTGGATTCATCACACTGCCTACGATGGAGCTTGCCGAATATAGAGGGGTAAGATCGGGATTATTGTTTTTATCGACTGGTGTAGGGACTGCCACTACATAAAAATTGCAATCCTTGATGTCCTCAACACTTGATGTACATACAAATCCATTTTTGATAGCAGTCTGAAGCAGTTCATCACTCACCTCAAGCATATCATCGTGCCCCTTCATAAGGGCATCCACTCTCGATTCGCATATATCGAAACCTACAGTCTTATATTTTGTAGAAAACAGTCTGGCAATAGGAAGCCCCACATACCCCAAACCTATTACACAAATCTTAGTCTCTCTCATCCCCAATCTCCAATATTATTTGTCCAGTCTCCCGTATCTCGAGTTACAGCTTTTGAATTCGGGAACTATCTCCTTCATCTGAGCGACAGTAGCCTCTTTATCCATAGTAATGGTAGCCTCCATCAGCTTATCAAGACAGGCCTTGACATCGTTATAATCATATTTTCTCACCTTGGCCAAGAAAATCTTCTTGTGCACGGTAGGAACAGTATTCTCTTCATTGCTCAGAAGCTCCTCATACAGCTTTTCTCCAGGGCGGAGACCCACATACTGAATCTTGATATCCTTATCCAACTCGAGACCTGCGAGGGTAATCATATTCTTGGCGAGATCTGAGATCTTCACAGGATCACCCATATCGAACACAAAGATCTCATCCTCCTTACCCATAGTAGCAGCCTCCAATACAAGTCTACACGCCTCAGGGATGGTCATAAAGTATCTGATAATACGTGGATCTGTCACAGTGACAGGGCCACCTGCTGCAATCTGTTTTTTGAACAGAGGGATAACCGAACCATTTGATCCGAGCACATTGCCGAATCTGGTAGTGACAAATTTGGTTCTCCCCTTCATAACCCCGGAAGCGACAGCTCTACTCAGACTTTGGGTATATATCTCAGCTATCCTCTTGGATGCACCCATCACATTGGCAGGGTTAACAGCCTTATCTGTAGATATCATCACAAATTTTTCCACGCCAAACTCAAGTGACATATTAGCCACATTCATAGTACCGAAAACATTTGTATTGACAGCCTCTACAGGGTTATTTTCCATCATAGGGACGTGTTTGTAGGCGGCAGCATGGAACACGACATTAGGCTGATATCTTCTGAAGACATACTCCATCTTAGGTCTCTGTCTCACATCTCCTATCACGAATTTCTTCTCTATTCTGGGTGAGACATCCTTAAGCTCCAACATAACATCATTCATAGGGGTCTCTGCAGCATCGAAAAGGATAAGCTTCTGGATAGGTATCTTCAAAAGCTGACGACAAAGCTCGCTACCTATAGAGCCTGCTGCACCTGTTACCATAACCACTTTATCTGTCAGGAAGCTTCTGATCTCATCCATATTGATCTCCACCTGTTCCCTTCCAAGAAGATCTTCGATCTTGACCTCTCTGAGAGGTGGCATAATAGCACTACCTTCGCTCAACTCACTTACACCAGGAGATATCAGGACCGATATATCGTTTTTGGTACAGTAAGCCAACAATCTGTCCTGCTCTTTTCTCGCATCATCATAATTGGCAAAAACCACACCTGTAATATTATGAGCCTCGACAAGTTCTTTAAATTTTCTTTCAGACCCTACAGAGTAGAGATTATAACCTGAAAGGGATCTTTTTGAGAATGTCCCAGGCTGTTCGATGACCATATACCCCTCAAAAATATAGTCCCTGCTCTTGATGATCATCATACCGGCAGATACAGATTTGTCACCATCACCATAAACCAGAACCCTCTGCGCTGTATCCTCACTCACCTTTTTGAGCATTACCTTATAAACATATGATACAAAAGCTCTTATCAGGATAAAGAAGACAAAAGTAATCAATATGTCCAGCAATTCGATAAGTAGAAGACCTACGACAGAGATGCCATATCTACCATTCAAAAGGAGTGCGAATAGGAAGATAAAAAGGATACACGCTTTAAAGATGGATACCCCTATAAGCTTCCACACCTCCACTATAGTAGTGTGTCTTACCGCTACAGTATATGTTTTGAAGGTTATTATACTCACAAATGAAGCTATAGATGCAAATAGAAAGAGATATAGATAGAATATGTCTTGTATATCTAACTTCACAAAAAACAAAGCAGTTGTAAACGCTAACAATGTAGCACATACCGAAGCAAAACCATCTATGATAAAAATGATGGATTTATGCGCATATCTATCCTGAAATTGTCTAAATAGTTTTCCAAACATCCCTATAAAGTATTTATCCATAGTTTATTCATTATACAAAGTTAGACAAAAAACTCAATATAATGACAAATACTATAGTTTGTGACCAAAATAATTACAAATCTATAACGCCACTCCCCAACATCTCTCCGTTTTCGTCATACCATACGGCAAACTGACCGGCAGAAATTCCCCTCTGATGCTCTTTGAATACTATATAAAGGTATTTGTTCCTCTGATACAGCACTGCATCCTGAAGCGGCTGCCTGTAGCGTATTCTCACCTTATATTCACGGCTTTCCCCAGATTTCATAGCCATATCCTCACGGATCCAGTGAACTTCATCTGCCGATATTTTCAGAGCTTTTCGTAGCAGGCCTGGGTGATGATGGCCCTCCCCCACATATATCACATTATCTTCTATATCAGTATCTATCACGAAGATAGACTCTTTATGACCACCTATATTAAGACCTTTTCTCTGACCTATTGTAAAGAACTGCGCTCCATAATGACGACCTATTTTCTTACCGTCCTTGATCTTATATCTATACACAGCCGACAGACTGTCCAACGCGTTATCCAACTCTTCACTCCCCATACCTTCCAGATTCAAATTTCCTGTACTGTATGTCACCTCCCTGGTCGGAAGGCCATTGGCCTCAGACTCTACCACGTGCATCTGACCACCTTCCACTGCTCTGGAAGAACCATATCCCGGATACCCCTCCAGCTTGTCATAGAAATTGGAAAATATCTCCACTACATCCCCATCCTTGGCAGCCAGCTTTTGCTGAAGGAAGAGCGGCAGATCTACCTTTCCGACAAAGCAAATCCCCTGTGAGTCTTTTTTATCCGCACTCGGAAGTCCTGCCTCTGCCGCCAGCCTGCGCACCTCCGGTTTTACTATATCCCCTATCGGGAACAATGCCTTGGAGAGCTGTTGCTGGGTAAGCTGGCACAGAAAATAGGTCTGATCCTTATTATTGTCGCTTCCAGCAATGATTCTATATGCAATATCCTCCCCCGACTCCCTGCCACTGCACAAATCCTGAGGCACCCCACCATCCATCACAGGTATCTCCTCCAATGTCGATTTTCTCACCATCGCCTTACGGCAATAGTGCCCTGTAGCCACATAATCTGCACCCAGCTCCTCCGCACACTTGAGAAAAGCATCAAATTTTATCTCGCTGTTACATAGCACATCAGGATTGGGTGTTCTCCCTTTCTCATATTCGGAAAACATATAATCGACCACTTTCTGCCTGTAAATACCGGAGAGGTCCACAAAATGGAATGGTATATCAAGTTTCTTGGCCACCATCCTCGCCACACTCAAATCCTCCTCCCATTCACAGTCGCCGTGAAGAGTCCCTGTGGTATCGTGCCAGTTCTGCATAAAAAGGGCAAATACATCATAGCCCGCCCTTTTCAGCAGCAGAGCTGCAACAGAAGAGTCCACCCCCCCCGACAATCCCACAGCAATTCTAATTTTACTTTTCATCTTTGTTGTTTTTTTAATAAAAATGCATACCTTTGCATTCGGGTAAGTCATACACGACCAGCTCCCTTTTAACTCCCCCAGGACCGGAAGGTAGCAAGGGTACAAAGGTTGTAGCGGTGCGATGTATCAAGCTTACCCTTTTTTTATTTCCCCCACCCAACCCTCCCCCGAGGGAGGGCTAAGTCGCTTTGCTCCGGGTTCTGCTCCGGGTTCTGTTCCGGGTGGCGCTTCGGGTTCTACTGGTTGGCGTTTTTTCGTTTCAGCCACTCCTTGTAGGCTTTATTGTAGGCTGCGGAGTGTTTCATATGCTGGCTGTATGTCTTGGCAAAATTATGTGTCCCATCAAATTCAGGCTTGGCACAGAAGTAAAGATAATCTGTCTTCTCATAATTGAGAACTGCATCAAGCACTGCAGGGGGAGCGATGGTGATAGGTCCGGGAGGGAGTCCCTTATTCCTGTATGTATTATAAGGTGAGTCCACCCTCAAGTGTCTGTTCAGGATTCTGGTCATATTGGGCTCCGACTCTATGAAGACATATTTCACAGTGGGACAAGCCTGCAGAGGCATCCCTTTTTTAAGTCTGTTCATATAGACACCCGCTATCTTGGGCCACTCTCCCGGCGCATTGGTCTCTTCCGCCACTATGGAGGCAAGTATTGAGACCTGCATAGGGGTGAATTTCATAGCTTTAGCTTTAGCCAGTCTCTCTTCATTCCAGAAACGGTCATACTCTTTTTTAAACCTTAAAACCACACTTTCAGGGGATGCTGTCCAGTAAAACTCATAGGTATTGGGGAGGAACATCCCTATAAAAGTCTCAGGTTTGAAACCAAGGCTATCAATCAGATCCTTATCATTAAGCACCTGGGCAAAAGAGGCCGAATCTGCTTCAAACCACTGTGAGAATACATAAGCCAATTTGTCCAACCTCCTCACATACCCTCTGAAAGTCATCTTCATAGGAGTTTGCCATCCATTTGCCACCATCCTTATCACCTCCTGATTAGACATACCCTCTTTCAGCTCATATCTACCTGGTTTGACATATTTTTCCAGCTCTCTCGATGTAGCGGCCTTCTCAAACCATTTCCAGCTTTTGATCACCCCTTTGTTCTGAAGAGTATCCATAAACTCTCCATATGAATAGTCCCGGTACACCTTTATGACAGTATCTTCTGTCACATTGGCCTTTCTGTACTTGCACCAGTAACCTATCCCATATCCAAGGCCAAAGCCCACTCCGAAGCAGCCAAGTATAATAAGGGCTATAAGGATATATGATCTACTTCTCTGAATCATATTCTGTTTATGTTATTTTTTATATTTCCTCAAATAAATTACATCATCCTGAGAGATATCGTGTATGGATCTCTTGTTATTGTACTCAAGCAGCTTTTTAAGTTTCACTCCATATCTTTGGGAAAGTGTATAGAAATCATCCCCCTCCTCTGCTATATGGCACTCAAGATGTTCTGCAGCTCTATTTTTCTTTTTCTCCAGATACACCACAGTTCCAGCTGACAGTTCGGTATCAGATTTAAGATCATTGAATCTCAATATCTCTTTCGGGAATAGGTTATACTCTGCAGCTATGGATGAGTAAGTATCACCACCATTGGCGACAATATAGGTAACACCATTTTTAATATACAGAGGTCTGTTCTGAGAGAACTTGTACCATACCGATCTTTTTGTCGGATTAAGCTGTTTGACAGCCTCCAGCTGAGCCGGACTTGGAGGTATTATATCTCTTTCAGACACTTTCTCCCCATCTTTCTTATCCTTCTTTTTACCATCGGCGACTATACCTCTATCATATTTATAAAGATCATAATCCTCAATAATCTTGATCAGCAGCTGTGGATATTTGGGGTTTGTGGCATACCCTGCCTTTTTTAGTCCGTATGCCCATCCTTTATAATCTGTAACATCCAGATCGAACAGAAATGCATACCTGTCCCTGTATCTCAAAAAATCGGAATGGTCCTTAAATGAATCCTCTGCCCTCTTATATTTTCTGAAGCACGACTTGCCCACCTCATCATCTTTCTTATAATATGTAGGTCCCGTCCACTCCTTATGGCACTTGATACCGAAGTGGTTGTTCGCCTTCACAGCCAGATCCGAAAGGCCATCACCCGACTCCAGACACCCCTGAGCAAGTGTGATACTTGCAGGTATACCGTGGGTCTTCATATTATTTATGGCAATATCTTTGTATTTCTCGATATAGGCCAGACGCGCTTGATTTTTTTGAGCATAAGAGTCGGTTGAAAATATCAGACCGAGCAATACAGATATAAAGAGTACCCTTTTCATAGTTCCAATTAATCAACGCAAAGATAGCCAAAAGTACAATTATATTTAATATTTGTTATATTTGTCTTACTAAAAAACTGAGCAATGGAGAAAAAGAGTTTATCGATAGAATACTGTGAATATTCAAATATGGAGGAGCTCCCTGCAGACGACCGAATACTGCTCCAAAAAGCCATAGATGCCACCAAAGGATCATATGCCCCCTATTCCAGATTCAGAGTAGGTGCAGCGGTCAGAATGTCCAATGGTGAAATCATCATAGGTGCCAATCAGGAGAATGCTGCATATCCGTCGGGCTTGTGTGCCGAACGAACCGCTATGTTCTATGCTCACACTATACATCCAGAGGACAGGATGGAGGCGATAGCGATCACCTCGGTCGACCCTTCGGGCAATATGCTGCCTACTATAACTTACCCTTGCGGGGCCTGCAGACAGGTTATGGCAGAATATGAAAACCTCGCCGGGACTCCGGTAAGAATCATAATAGGATCGACCGGAGCCATTAAGGTCTTTGATGGGGTCTCATCCATTATGCCCTTCATATTCGACAATCTGATAAAAAAATAAGACTATCGCGAGATAGTCTTATTTGCCATATTTATCCTCACCTTGTAAGTGGTTCTCCCTTTATAATAGTATAGAACCAGAGAGTTTGCATTTTCGAAATATATGGTATTCAGCAGTGGATCACTCTTCTTGTCTTTGCAGACAGGTTCTGACCATACCAGCATATACTCTCCTGAAGATTTCTGATAAGCCACTATTACGGTATATCCTCTGACATCGAACTGAGCCACCTTATAACCACTATTACTTTCAGCATCTTTTTGATTTGCAAACATTTCCACGATAGAGCTCTCTTGTGGCAGAAGTCCGAATTTCAGTCTTTTGGCAGTAGCAGGGTTATTACTTTGCCACCATTCTATAGCTTGGTCGGTCATCACATCCCCCTCTGAGATAGGGAGGAGAAAATCTGTCTCTTTAAGGATATTAAGCAGATATATCGCCTCTGGAACCACATAGCCCCCGGCAGCCCCCTCATCCATAAAGTCCCCTTCCAGCATATAACCGTTATCATTGTTTGCTGGAATCACCTTTCCGCTGAACATAGAAGAGTGGATCGCTCCACTTTTTTTATCAAGCATATTGACCACATATTCACACTTCATCCCGGGAAGCAGTTCACCTTTAAAACCCGGATCCAGATTCTCATATATATAGTAATAGAAGCTGTTGCCACTGAATTCCACCACTTCAAAATCGTGTACCACCCTATACAGGGAAAGATTATTGTCTTGAATATACCTCTGATCCAGCGCCATAGACTTCACCCTCTCCTCGAGAGATGTGAAATATTCTGATGATGGGTACTCATACATAAAGGCAACACAGGAAGAGATCTCATCCAGATTTACACCTGAATAGTTTATCGAATCGATAAAATGCTCTACCTTAGGAACATATACAGATTCAGGAAACTTGGTCAAAAACGACCTGTACCCCTCTATTGTACCCAGCTTTACAGCTTTTTGATACTGTTTGGTCTCTTTCTTGCTCTGCCCTGATAAAGTAGCTGACAAGATACCACAAAGCAGCGCCACAACCGATATGGCTGCTATTTTAATTGTTCTTCTCATATATATCCAGTTCTTCCAAATATTTATCCCAGTTTTTAATTACTTCCAGCGCTTTCTCAAGTTCAGGGTCTCCCCCTGAATGAAGCACCCTATAAAAATCCGTCCTATCATACAAAGCACTCGCAATCAAAGCTTTTATATAGTTATCCAATGTCTCCCGAGAGATCTTGATCTGCTCCTCGACAGGCTCTATTCCACTATCTTTGGCCATCTGCACCAGACCATTAAAAAGATCGTCATCCACCTTGAATGATCTGATGAAATGGTCAGACGAACGATATTTACCGGTCCATTTCTCCCTGTTGGCATCTGTCACTTTGTTTGCATACTCCTGCACCAGGCCATTGCGAAGCAGTAATCCATAGTAAGGGGTGTAGAACGAAGTATCCTGCGGGATGAAGATATCCGGCATAATGCCACCTCCACCATATACCACCCTCTTCGAGATGAGGGTCTCATATTTGAGCGAATCGGGCATCTGGATACTATCCTTGCTGAACGATTCACCGTGGGTAAATCTCCTGTTAAATTGCTCATAATATTTCTCCCTCTCACCCTCCTGGTAAGGAGCCTGAATTACCCTTCCGGAAGGTGTATGATACCTTGCCACCGTAAGTCTGAGCTGTGCACCATCATTCAGAGGCAGCATCTGCTGAACCAGCCCCTTGCCGAATGTTCTTCTCCCAATAATCACACCTCTATCCTGGTCCTGAATGGCCCCAGAGACGATTTCACTCGCCGAAGCCGAATTTTCATCTACCAATACCACGAGTGGCCCTTTCTGGAAAATCCCCTCGCCATCAGCAAACTCCTTCGCCCCACGGACAGTTCTCCCCTCGGTATATACTATAAGCTGATCCCTCTCAAGAAATTCATTTGCTATCGCAATAGCGGTATGGAGATACCCGCCAGAGTTGCTTCTGAGGTCAAGAATCACACTATTGATCCCTGCATGCTGCTCAAATGCAGTCATTATCTCATCATAGGATGTAGCTGCGAAACGACTGAGCTTCAGGTATAAGCACCCCTTAACAGGCTCATATGCTGCATCCAGTGAGTGAAGAGGAATCTTGTCCCTTACCACTGTAAAGGCAAGTTTTTCAGATACTCCCCTGCGAACCACCTCCAGAAGGACCTTTGTCCCTTTTTTCCCTCTGAGATATTTGTAGACCTTATCATTGGTAATTTTCACCCCGGCAATATTCTCTCCATCCACAGTCACTATCTTGTCACCGGCCCTGATACCCACTTTTTCAGATGGCCCGCCAGCTACTGTAGCCTGCACGGTGAGTGTATCATTTATTATGGCAAACTCCACACCGATCCCCTCAAATTCAGCCTCCAAGGGCTCATTCATCGCCTCCACATCCTCTTTTGATATATATGAAGAGTGAGGATCAAGCTGTTTGAGGGTCTCCACTATAGCAGCATCAACCATCTTCGGTACATTTACCGTATCCAGATAAAAATTCCTGATATAGTACAATGTCTGTCCATACTTATTGAGCTGGAGAGACAAATCCCTGGTACTCTGACCAAAAGAAGAGGCACATACCAGTAGAAGTGATAAAATATGCAGTATCCGTTTCATTTTATATCAATACTTTTCAAGTTCAATATCGAATCTTGCCCCCCTTTCAGCAAGTTCTGTATTAGGAAAAATCTCCCTCGCTTCATCCCTCAAATGCTCCACACTCACATATCTTGATGAGAAATGGCCCAAAACAAGTTTTTTCACATTTGCCTTGAGAGCCACCTCCGCCGCATCCTTGGCTGTAGAGTGGAAGGTGGTCTGGGCTGTCCCTTTCAGATCCTGCGCAAAAGTGGCTTCGTGATAGAGAAGATCCACACTGTCAATCACCTGAGCAAGCTTTTCAAAAGGGGCAGTATCACTGCAATATGCAAACGACCTGGGTCTGAATGGGATATATGTAAAATCTTTGGAAGCAAGAATTGTTCCATCTTCTCTACACACATCCTCCCCCCTTTTAAGAATGGCTATCTCCTTTAGGGTGATTCCATACGGCTCCAGAAGCTCTTTTCTCACATTAGGTGCAGGCTCTTTCTCTCGGAAGAGGAACCCGAAGGTAGGAACCCTATGGTTAAGAGGGAAAGCGAAGGCCTCTATATTTCTGGACTCGAAGATCTTCTGCATCTCCCCCTTTTTCATCGTAGCATCAAGCACATTGTGTTCTATCTCATAATTCATCGCATCCCCTTCAAAGGCTCTCATAAAGAAATCAAGCATCCCTTTCAGCTCCACAGGGGCGTGTATGGTAAGTTTTGCAGTACGCCCTTTCATCCCCATAGATGAGAGAAGACCGAACAGACCGAAACAGTGGTCTCCGTGAAGATGTGAAATGAAAATATTATCAATCTTAAGTATTGAGATACCCTTTCTGAATAGTAGAATCTGAGCAGCTTCTCCACAGTCAATAAGGAACAAACGCCCACGTATGTTCAATACGTGAGCGCTTGGATATCTACTATTTGTCGGTAAGGCCGAAGCCGTTCCTAAAGTAGTGAAGTTAAAGTCCATTATTATTTTCTGGAAGCTTCTTCCATTTTGCTCTTAAGGTCAGCTAGTTCAGAGATATCACCAAGGGTAGTTTTCTCCAAGTTAGCTTTCAGTTTCTTAACAGCTTTCTGTGTGCTTTCAGCTTCTGAGTTTTTCTCTTTTACTTCCTCTTTCTTAGGTTCTTCCCAAGTTTTGGTGTGTGAAAGGACAATCTTCTTGTTTGATTTGTTGAACTCTACCACTTTAAAGCTCAATTTCTCATCAGCTACAGCATTTGAACCGTCCTGTTTAGCAAGGTTTTTAAGGGTTACAAAACCTTCGATACCGTAAGGAAGAGCTACAGTAGCACCTTTGTCCACAAAGTTAACGATAGTACCCTCGTGAACAGAACCAAGAGTAAAGATAGTCTCAAATACGTCCCAAGGATTCTCCTCAAGCTGTTTGTGACCAAGGCTCAAACGGCGGTTCTCCTGATCAACTTCAAGAACAAGAACTTCCAAAGTGTCACCGATAGAGGTGAACTCTGATGGATGTTTGATCTTCTTAGTCCAAGATAGATCGCTGATATGTACAAGACCGTCAACACCCTCTTCAAGCTCTACAAATACACCGAAGTTAGTGAAGTTGCGAACAGTAGCAGTATGTTTAGAGTTTACTGGATATTTCTCAAGAATGTTAGCCCATGGATCCTCTTTAAGCTGTTTGATACCAAGAGACATCTTTCTCTCTTCTCTGTCAAGAGTCAAGATAACAGCCTCAACCTCGTCACCTACTTTCAAGAAATCCTGTGCGCTGCGCAGGTGAAGTGACCAAGACATTTCTGATACGTGGATAAGACCCTCAACACCTGGCTGGATCTCGATAAATGCACCGTAGTCAGCAAGAACCACTACTTTACCTTTAACTACATCACCGGTTTTCAAGTTCTCATCAAGAGCTTCCCAAGGGTGAGCGTTAAGCTGTTTAAGACCTAGAGCGATACGTTTTTTGGTATCATCGAAGTCAAGGATAACCACGTTGATCTTCTCATCAAGAGATACAACCTCCTCAGGATGGTTGATTCTACCCCAAGAAAGGTCAGTGATGTGGATAAGACCGTCAACACCGCCAAGGTCTACGAATACACCGTAAGAAGTGATATTCTTAACAACACCCTCAAGAACCTGACCTTTTTCAAGTTTACCGATGATATCAGCTTTCTGAGCCTCGATTTCAGCTTCGATAAGTGCTTTATGAGAAACTACTACATTACGGAACTCGTGGTTGATCTTAACGATCTTGAAGTCCATAGTTTTGTTTACATATACATCGTAATCTCTGATAGGTTTAACATCGATCTGAGAACCTGGCAAGAATGCTTCGATACCGAATACATCTACGATCATACCACCTTTAGTGCGGCATTTAACGTAACCCTTAACGATCTCATCTTTCTCAAATGCCTCGTTAACCATATCCCAAGAACGAAGTGAATGAGCTTTTCTGTGAGAAAGGATAAGCTGACCTTTTTTATCTTCAGTTGTTTCAACATAAACCTCCACTTTGTCACCAACTTTGATGTCTGGGTTATAGCGGAATTCGCCGATGTTGATAACACCCTCACTCTTATATCCAATGTTAACTAGGACCTCTCTTTTGTTTACAGCCATTACCACACCTTCTACCACTTCGTTTTCTACGACTTTAGATAGAGTCTGGTTATAGCTCTCTTCAATCTGAGCTTTGTCCACGTCATAAATTGCATCTTTTTCGAAACTATCCCAGTCAAATTGGTCTACTGGAACAGAAGCATTGCTTTTGCGGGTTTTAACCTCCACAGCAGGAGTAGATTCCACTGCCTGAGCAGTTTCCTCAACTTGGTTTTGAATGTTTTCGTTTGACATAATTAATAATTAGTTTATCAACAAGTAGTTAGACATTATTTATAATTTCCTTTCGGAAAGCGCGCAAAAATAGGAACTATTTAACTGATTTCCAAAATTTATTGTATAATATCAATGCGATCATACTGAATAGGCCAAGAGAGGCAAAAATCAGGTAAAATGCAGATGGATTTGCCATCTCCTCCACATACTTGACATATAGTGCTGCCCCTATAAAACCACCTATACTGCTCCCTATGACACCATACAGGAATGAATATCCCATATAGAGAGCCTTCTTGTCCGGAGGTGCTATCATTCCTATGTATGAATTGTATTTTGGGTGGGCAGTCATCTCTCCAAGTGTGAAAGTCATAATTCCCACTATAAAAAGCCAGGGAGAGTCAGAGAATGACAGTATTGCCATACCGAGGGTCCCAAATCCTATACCCACAATCATAGTTGGAAGTGCCGGAGCCCTCTGTACTATTTTTGAAACCACAAGCTGCAGCAGTATAATCACACCGGCATTGACCACTGTCACGTGCTCCACATCGAAGAACCACGACGGGTTATCCACAAAAAGTGACAGGAACCTGTTCACGGCATTATTTACCGGGGTCATATCCATATGCTCATCAACATACCACAGCACTGTGCCGTACATCTGGAAATAAAGTATCCAAAAAATTGAATATAGGCCTACCATAAGGAGGAATTTCCAATCCTTTATGACCAGCAGCATCTCTGCAAAGACCTGCCCCAAAGATTTATGCTGCTTGGGACTCTGATCCTCCGAGCTTTCTATCTTAGGCTCCTTATAGAAGAAAGTATTGATCAGCAGGAGCAACACACCTATCCCTGCAGACAAATAAAAGATATAACTATATGAATATGACTTTAGTACAGGGATAAGAATCAGAGGAAAAAGGAATGCTCCCAAATTGATGGACCAATAGAAGATCCCAAATCCCAGTCCGGAATTTGATTCATTTGTACTCTTGGCTATCGTACCTGAAATTACCGGCTTGAAAAAACCGGCCCCCACAGCCATTACCAGCAGTGATGTGAAAACCAGAAGGTACCTGCCACCCACACCGTCAAATCCACTTCCTGAGAAGATGCCGGTAAGTCCATATCCTACCACCATACAGCTGAAAGCAAAGTAGAGAATCTTTCTATATCCATACCTGTCTGCTATAGCTCCCGCTACGATGGGTAAAAAGTAAAGAAGTGGAGGGATGGTTCCCAAAATGCTTCCTGCCTGCTCTTTGGTAAAGCCAAGACCACCTTCATCACCATTCAGCACCAAAAAAACCGACAGTACAGACATCATCCCATAATATGATCCTCTCTCGAAAAATTCCATTACTACAGCCACCCAAAAAGTGGGTGAGAATCTTGAAGAGCTCTTACTTTTTCTCATTTTAAAAAATTTTTAAAAAAAATTTATCACTACTTATCCCCTCCACAAACACATCTGGGGCACACTTGGCAAAAAAATGGGAGTAAACTCCAATCTTTGAGTAAGATAGAGTGTTTGTTATTCAAAAAAAAGTTTTTACTTTTGCGCCGTAAACGTATATCACACAGGTCATAATTTTTTATAAAAACGGGGTGTTTGTTTTGACACCCCGTTTTTTATATTCCAAGATACTCTTTCTGCTCTCGTGTCAGAGAATCAATCGAATACCCCCAGCTGTCAAGTTTCATCCTGGCTACCTTATCATCGATCTGCCCGGGTATCTCAAACGCCATCTTACCAGGCTCACCTTTCACCCCTTTGAAGTGTTCCACCACATACTGTGCACTCAATGCCTGTATAGCGAAACTCATATCCATAATCTCTGCAGGATGGCCATCCCCGGATGCAAGATTCACCAGACGCCCCTCAGCTATGATATATACCCAATGTCCGTCCTCAAATCTGTACCCCATAATATTCTCTCTTGCGAGTCTGCTCTCTACACAAATCTTTTTGATGGTAGCCACATCCACTTCGCAGTCAAAATGTCCGGCATTACAGCAGATAGCCCCATCCTTCATATTTCGGAAATGTCTCTCCACGATCACATCAGAGCAGCCTGTCACTGTCACAAATATATCTCCTAGAGGAGCAGCCTGATCCATAGTCATCACTTTGAATCCATCCATTACAGCCTCTATAGCCTTTACGGGATCCACTTCTGTTACAATTACAGATGCACCTAACCCTTTTGCCCTCATTGCTACACCCTTACCACACCATCCATAACCGGCTACGACCACAGTTTTACCGGCTACGATAAGGTTTGTGGTTCTGTTTATACCATTCCACACAGACTGACCTGTCCCATATCTGTTGTCAAAAAGATACTTGCACTTGGCATTATTCACCAGCATCATAGGGAACTGAAGCTTGCACTCCTTATCCATAGCCAATAGTCTCATAATACCGGTAGTGGTCTCCTCGCATCCCCCTATAACATTAGGTATAAGGTGAGGATACTCTGTATGAAGCATATGGACCAGATCACCACCATCATCAATAATCAGATTCGGGCCTGCTTCCAAAACTTTTGAAAGGTGTCTGTGATACTCATCCGGAGTACAATCATACCAGGCAAAGACATTTAGTCCATCGTGCACAAGTGCAGCCGCCACGTCATCCTGTGTAGAAAGAGGATTGCTCCCTGTCACATACATCTGGGCTCCACCGGAAGCGAGCACCTTGCACAGATATGCAGTTTTTGCCTCCAGGTGAATTGAAAGTGTTACTTTCAACCCTATGAACGGCTGATTCTTAATAAAATCCTGCTCTATCGCCCTCAAAAGCGGCATATTGCCCCTCACCCACTCTATTTTTCTTTTTCCACTCTCCCAGAGAGCCAAATCTCTAATTTCTGAAGCCATATATTATAACATTTTTCTTTTTTTGAATACTACGAGGGTCACCCCTATAGTGACCAACATAATCCCTACCAGGGCCACAAATGCCCAACTCTTGTCCATAAAAGGGAGATGAATATTCATACCATATACAGATGCGACGAGAGTGGGTGGCATCAGAAGCAGTGACACCAGTGTAAACACTTTCATAATCCTGTTCTGTTCGAGGTTAATCAAGCCGACTACTGTATTAAGCAAATAATCAAGTCTCTCGAAACTGAAATTGGTATGGTTTATAAGGGATCCGATGTCTTTGTTTATGACACCGAGCTTGGTATATACATCTCTAGGGAACTTGTCACTCTTGAGGATAGCAGATATCATCCTCTGCTTGTCGACAATATTCTCTCTCACCAACATGGTATTATCCTGCAGCTGATTGATATCCAAAAGGAAATCCTCATTTACATCTTTCCCTGTACTTGCTTTCTTACTGTATGTGTCAAGCTCTTTAGCCATAAGCTCGATCATATCTGCATCGAGGTCGATACGATTCTCCAATATACCTACGAAGACGTGATAGCCTGTAGGATAAAGCTTGCTGTGAATCTGTATCTTCCTCTGTATATCTACAAAGGTTCTCAAATTGGCTTGACGGATAGAGACAAGAATACCTTCACACAAAATGAAAGATATAGCCTCCATAGAGTAGTCGTCAGGGCCGGGGATAAGGAAGTTTGTATTTACGAAGATAGATGTCTCGGTCTCAGAATAACGTGATGATGACTCGATCTCCTCAGCCTGTGCTCTGGACTGAAGTGTTGTCTCCAGGAACTCCTCTACCTCCCTCTTCTCCTCACCTGTGGGTGCATATAGGTCTATCCACAATACATCATCAAAACCCAACTCTTTAAGGAGGGTCATATCTTCAGATGGAACTATACGTCTGTCTTCTTTGTAAAAAATTTGAATCATGATTTCCGAGTTTAACAGGTTGATAATTGGCTAACGGTACAGCTGGTGTACAATTCAGGCAACTACCATCGGACTCGGAATTTGGAAAGATCAAACAGAGCAGTTATGGACGAATGCACCCACGCCCATACACCCTGAAGCGTATATAACCCTAATGCAACTCGAACCATAATCGTCCATTTTATTCTTAAGTTTTAATGTTTCAACCGACAAAAGTAATAACTTTATTTAAAAAACAAGGTGTTCAAGAAGAATTTTAACACCTATTATCATTAAAATCACCCCACCGATGAGTTCTGGTCTGTTTCCAAGTTTGTCTCCAAGAGATCTCCCACCATTCAGACCTATATAGGATGCAAGTGCTGTAAAAAAGAAAATTGAGAAGATTCCTACAGCGATTTTCACCGAAGAGAGCGATACCATAGCGAGTGAGATACCCACAGCCAGGGCATCTATACTGGTAGCCACAGCCAGCAAAACCAGATTCCCGGCATTGAGAAGATCTGACTTTGACCTGGCACACTCATCACAGCACCCGTTTCTCTTAGGCTTCAACCCCTCCATAATCATATTGACACCTATATATCCCAAAAGGAGGAATGCGATCCAATGATCTATCTTCTCTATATAAGAATAAAGCTCTGTTCCGAGGATCCACCCCAGAAAGGTGAATCCTGCCTGAAACAGAGCAAAAGTCAAAAATATTTTAGTGGTCTGACCGACACTGGGTCTTCTCTTCATACATACACCACCTGTCAAAGAGACTGCGAAAGTATCAAAACAGAGGCTGACACCTATGAGAAGAAGCTCAATATAAGTCATACATACTATTTCTTTCTAAACAGCCACATTCCGAAGAATGTCAAAAGACCATTTACAATAAGAAGTGTAAATCCGAGGTCGAAACCGAAGTATCTTTTTCCGAAGAAATTTATCAGGAAGCAAAGGACAGGTGCCGCTACAGCTATATAAGGGGTAGCTTTGTCCATCACTTTGTATTTGGTAAGGATTCCGAAGAAGAAGATACCCAATAGAGGTCCGTAGGTATATGAAGCGAGTTTATATACAAGATTTACTACAGCATCATTACTTACGATAAACAGCACAAGGATTATCAGGAAGAAAAGGAGAGTGAATCCCGCATGGATCTTCTTCCTCATAGACTCCTTCTTAGCCTCTGTAAGATCTGTTCTGGTATTGAAACCTGCAAAATCGACACAGAATGAGGTAGTAAGAGATGTAAGTGCACCACCTGCACTTGGATAAGAAGCTGAGATTAGGCCGATCAAAAATACCACACCGATACCTACTCCCAGATAATTGCTGGCGATAGTTGGGAACATATCATCGGTCTTAGTAATACCCAAAGCCTCAAAGCCTCCCATATGTGCTACATAGATAGAAAGGATGGCACCCAAAAGGAGGAAGAAATAGTTTGCTACCACAGCGATAACTGAAGTGGTATACATATTCTTCTGTGCAGATTTGATATCTTTACAAGCAAGACTCTTCTGAATCATACCCTGATCCAAACCGGTCATAGCTACAGTCATAAAGATACCTGCCACAAACTGCTTGACTGCATTTGTACCTGTTCCCCATCTCCAGTCAAAGAGATTGCAGAATTTGGTACCTTCGATAGCAGGATTTTCTGTGCTTGCCACAGCTGAAACCATCTGGCCAAAACTCCAGCCCATCTCTTTACAGATAGTGAAGATGGTAAAGAAAACTGCCAATAGCATAAATGTGGTCTGAAGCACGTCTGTCCAGATAATGGTTTTGACACCACCCTTATATGTATAGAAGTACAATAGCATCAGGAACACCAGCGTCACTATACTGAACCCGACCAAATCACTGCCAAGCAGTCCTTTGGGCAAGAAAGCAAACAACACCAGCACTACAACAAATATTCTTACAGCTGCTCCGAGCACTCTCGATATCATAAATACCACAGTACCGGTTTTATATGAATTGACACCAAATCTATCACCCAGATATGAGTAGATAGAGGTTACATTCATTTTATAATAAAGTGGCAACAACACCTTGGCTATCACTATGTAACCACCTACAAAGCCAAATACCAAAGGCATATAGTAAAAGTTCTGTGCCAATACGTTACCTGGCACAGAGACAAATGTCACACCTGAAATCGATGTACCCACCATACCGTAGGCTACAACAAACCAAGGCGCTTTTCTATCTCCTGAGAAAAAAGAGTTGCTTCCGGCTTTCTTGCTTGTCATCCAAGAGATGAAGAACAGCAACACTGTGTAAGCAGCGAATGCCAGAAGGAAAATGTAAAGAGGAAATTCGTGTCTCATATAGTTTAATTAGTTAAATTTCAGGTGAAAAAATCTGCCTGTTGGCAATAGACTTTCCAAGTGTAAGCTGATCTGTATACTCCAGATCATCACCAAAAGCGACCCCTCTGGCTATGGTTGTAATCTTGACATTCATCGGTGACAACACCTTATACAGGTAAAAAGAGGTGGTTTCACCCTCCATACCGGTACTCAATGCCAATATAACCTCATCCACCCGGGCCCCCTCCACCCTTCTGCACAACGCATCAATGGGCAAATCCGCTGGTCCTATACCGTCCATCGGTGATATCACACCACCCAGTACATGGTATACACCCCTATACTCACCTGTAGCCTCGATACTTAGTACATCCCTCAGGCTCTCCACCACACATATGGTTCTGTGGTCTCTCCTCTGGTCTGCACATACAGAACATTTCGGTCCATCGGAAATCATATTGCACTCAGTGCAATATTTTATCTCCCTTCTCATAGAGACAATAGAGTTTCCGAACCTTTCTACATTCTCTACCGGCTGCTTTAGTAAGTATAGCGCAAAACGCAGTGCACTCTTTTTACCGATACCCGGCAATGATGAGAGTTGCTCCACTGCGTCTTGCAACAATTTATTCCCCACTGGAGAAAAATTCATTATTCTTCTTTCTTATTATTTGCGAAGTAGTAGTCTACAGCATTTCTGACAGAATGATGTTCGAACAATAGGAATTTTGCATAGTCATAATCCTTGATACCTGTCTCGTCCATAATCATCTTGGTACCTCTGTCGACAAGTTTGGCATTGGTAAGCTGCATATCCACCATCTTGTTACCTTTAACGTGACCCAATCTGATCATTACAGATGTAGAGATCATATTAAGAACAAGTTTCTGAGCTGTACCTGATTTCATACGTGTACTACCTGTTACGAATTCAGGACCTACTACTGCCACGATAGGGATATCCACCTCATTTGCCACAGGTGCACCTGGGTTACAAGTGATACAAGCTGTCAAAAGACCATTTTTCTTAGCCTCTCTTACAGCACCGATAACATAAGGGGTAGTACCTGATGCAGCGATACCTACTACTGTATCGTTAGGGGTAGGACGATATGGAGCCATATCATTCCATCCACCTTCCAGGCTATCCTCTGCATCCTCAACAGCTTTTCTGATAGCACCATCACCACCGGCGATAAGACCGATTACAAGATCAAATGGAGCACCGTATGTAGGTGGGATCTCAGATGCATCCAAAATACCAAGACGACCGCTGGTACCGGCACCAAGATAGAAAAGGCGACCACCTTTCTTCATTCTCTCTACGATACCCTCTACCAATTCAGTAATCTGAGGAATACATTTTTCCACTGCCAATGGAACATTTCTATCCTCTTTGTTCATATTTTCGAGAATCTCTCTCGTAGGCATTTTATCCAAGTCCTTGTAATTGGAAGCTTGTTCTGTAACTTTTGTAATCATATTATATCTCTTCTTTATGATATTCAACTAGGCCATCAATAGGGCTCTTAATAATTTTGCCGACCTTCATACCCTGAGCAGCAGCGCTCTCCTCGATGATAGGACGATAATAGTAAGCGATAGAACCTACGAAATTCACTTCATTGTTCTGGTAATCGTAGTGAACGATATTACGCTTGAAGAACTCATCAAAACTACTGCGTAGCAGATTGTGGATATAAGGATGCTCCTTAAATTCGTTCAGGAAAGGTGAAAATGAGGCCAGGAAACGGCTGGGAAGGCTCTCTCTGTATACTTTCTGTACGATAGCCATATAATCCAGGCCATATCTCTCTACAAATACATCCTCGATCTCTTTAGGAAGAAGACCTTTGATAAAATCTGAGATAAGACGTTTGCCAAGATATCCTCCGGAAGCCTCGTCACCAAGGATAAAGCCACCTGCTCTGACATTTTTCACGATATCCTTACCATCATACATACAAGAGTTAGAACCTGTGCCCAAGATACAAGCGATACCTGGTTTGTGTCCACAAAGAGCTCTTGCAGCAGCAAGCACATCCGATGCTGCGAAACATTCCGACTCAGGGAACACCTCTTTAAAATAACCTGACAATGCGCCGCAAACCTCTGGAGAAACTACACCGGCACCATAGAAATAAATTTCTTTCACACCATTGCCCAAAACTGGCACAAGCTTGGTATTGAAAATATCCAGAATCTGTTCTCTGGTTTGAAATACAGGATTGATACCTTCGGTTGAGATCTCGATAACCGAACCATCTTCCTTAATCGCTCTCCAATCCACTTTGGTAGAGCCGCTATCAGCTATTAATTGCATAAAAGATCTTTATATAAAGTATGTTAATATTAGCAAAATGCAAATTTACAAATTTCTCCAGTAATAAAAACCATAAATGGCAGAAAATGTGTAAAACAAATACAATAATGCTGTGGGGAACATCCCCTGATTACAAAACATTATCACACTGCACACATTGACAATAACCCACAGTCCCCACTGCCATATCCAGGATTTGCTGAGCCAGTAAGTGGCCAGCAGGGAGAGTGATGTCACCAGTGAATCCAGAAAAGGCTGGGATGCATCAGTATAATCGCTCAACAGGAAGTAACTCACCAGGAATACCATCAGAGCCAAGACACCGGAGATAACAGCAGGACGCACCTCCATTCTGTTCACTACTAACGCCGAATCACCGGAAGCATCCCTCTTCCAGCAATATATACCATATACACTCATCAGCAGATAGTATATCTGATATGACATAGATGCATACAGATGCTCAGCCGCAAACAGATATATATATACCAGGGCCATAATTATCCCGATATACCACATCCTGTTATCGTGCTTGATTTCGTACCACAGGTACAGTATACCGGTCACCAGACCGAATACCTCGACAAAAATATCCATCTTGCTTATTTAACTTCTATTAGAGAGATTTTGAATAATTTCGGCCAATTTTTCCCGGTAAGATAGACTGAACCATCCTTTTCGTCAAATGCTATACCGTTCAGCACATCAGTATTGGGTCTTCTCATAGCATATGGGAGGAGATTCCTGCAGTCTATCACACCCGTTACCATTCCATCTTCAGGATCTATAATCAGGATGGTATCTGTAGTGTATACATTAGCCCATATCTTTCCGTCTATATATTCCAGCTCATTCAGATAATTTATCTTCTTCCCATTCAGAGTCACTGAGACAGACCTCTGCTCCATAAATGTAAGGGGATCCCTGAAATAGATCTTGTCCGACCCGTCACTCATTATAAGGGATTTGCCATCAGTAGTCAACCCCCACCCCTCTCCGGGATTTCTCAGCTCCCCTATTTTCTTCATAGTGGAAATATCATATACGAAACATACACTCTCCATCCAGGTAAGGACATATAGTCTGCCACCCAGAACGCACGACCCCTCCAGAAAGTACTTCTTCTCCACAGGCTGATAGTTCAACACCCTACCTGTAGCAAGATCCACTTTTCTGACGGATGATTGTCCATACTGTCCGGTAGTCTCATACAATTCCCCTTTGTGAAAAAAGAGTCCCTGTGTATAGGCATTCACATCGTGAGGATATGAACCCTCCACTTTAAGTCTGTAATTCCTGACTTTCTGCGCTTTTACATCTGAGCTGAAAGCACAAAAAATCACCGCCACAGCCACTAAAGCCGCTACGATGATTTTTGTAGTCTGTTTTTTATTCAACACTATATCTTATTTTCTATTTTCTATTGCAGCCTTCACAAACGCCACAAATAGAGGGTGTGGATTCTCCGGAGTACTCTTGAAATCAGGCAAAAACTGTACACCTATGAAGAAAGGATGTGCTGGGATCTCCACTATCTCCACGAGATTTGTATCAGGGTTAAATCCTGTCGCTACCATACCGGCAGCCTCAAGCTGTTCAAGATACTCATTATTTACCTCATATCTGTGATGGTGACGTTCTGCCACTTCTGTCTTTCCATAAATTTTATGGGCGAGTGAACCCTCCTTGATCTGGCAGGTAAAAGCACCCAATCTCATAGTACCGCCTTTAATCATAGCAGTTTTCTGCTCTGCCATCAGATCTATCACAGGATATTTGGCATTTGGTTCAAGTTCAGTACTCTTGGCCTCTTTCAGACCCAAAACATTTCTTGCATACTCGACCACAGCCATCTGCATACCGAGACAGACACCGAAATAAGGGACATTGTTCACTCTGGCATAGTTTGCCGCCAATGCCTTTCCTTCGACACCCCTCTCTCCAAAACCTGATGCCACCAGAATACCATCCATACCTTTCAGCTTCTCCACTACATTCTCCGATGTCAGATGCTCACTCTGCACAGAAGTTACCTTTACCTTACATTCGTTCTCCGCACCTGCGTGGATAAATGACTCCTGAATAGATTTATATGCATCCTGCAACTCCACGTATTTACCCACAAGGGCAATATTGATGGTAGTTTTAGGTTTATTCAGCTTCGCAATGAATGCCTCCCACTTCTCCAGATTAGGCTCGGGAAGATTCTTCAGCCCCAGATGCTCGATAACCACCTCGTCAAGTTTTTCCTCCCTCATCATAAGAGGCACTTCGTAGATGGTTTTGGCATCCATAGACTCTATAACAGCATTAGGTCTTACATTACAGAACAATGCCACTTTTCTCTTGGCTTCAGCAGAGATATGGTGCTCGGTACGGCAAACGATAACGTCAGGCTGAAGACCATTCTGCTGCAAAAGTTTTACTGAATGCTGGGTAGGCTTGGTCTTGAGCTCTTTCGCTGCACTCAGGTAAGGTACCAGGGTCAGGTGAACCAAAAGAACGTCATTCTCCGGAAGTTCCCACTGCAGCTGACGCACAGCCTCCACATATGGCAGTGACTCTATATCACCTACAGTACCGCCAATCTCTGTAATCACCACATCATAGTTTCCACTTTTGCCCAGAAGGAGCATTCTCCTTTTGATCTCATCGATAATATGGGGAACCACTTGAACAGTCTTGCCCAGATAGGCACCTTCCCTCTCTTTATCGATAACTGTACGATAGATTCTGCCTGTAGTGGTCGTATTTGACTTCGAAGTATGTATATTCAGGAATCTCTCATAGTGACCCAGATCCAGGTCAGCTTCAGCACCATCTTCTGTCACATAACACTCACCGTGTTCATAAGGATTCAGCGTACCGGGGTCCACATTGATGTATGGATCAAATTTCTGAATGGTAACTCTAAGATTTCTAGCTTGAAGGAGCTTTGCTAAAGAAGCAGAGATAATACCCTTACCCAATGACGAGGTAACTCCACCCGTAACGAATACATACTTTGCTGACATATCGAATAAATTTAGTGTTCTATACGGGGATACAAAATTATGGATTTTTTCTAATTTTGCAATCGGAAATTTTGACTTTTTACAGAGTAAGATGAATAAATATACGAAAGAATTGACTGTTCTGAGCTCTGAAACAGACAGCAATAAAAACCTGAAAATATACTCCTTTCTATGCAATACTCAAGAGCTTGCCAATGATCATGCCATTAACCTGGGTTTCGGATACGACAGGCTGATACAGAAAGAGTGCGCTTGGGTACTCTCAAGACTCAAAGCTAAGTTTCTATACTCACCCAAATGGCAGGACAAATATACCATCACCACCTGGCACAAAGGGATGCAGGGTCTCTTCTCTGTCAGAGATTTCTCATCGTCACTGGCATCAGACCCCGGTAATCCGGTCATCGTGTGCACATCCAGCTGGCTTATTATGGACCTGAACACCCGTCGTCTGCAGAGGGCAGAACACGTACTTGGAGAGGACATCTTCACCACTGCACACCACGAAGATGCGATGGAAGAGGCGTGTGGAAAGCTTGTATTCCCAAAAGATATGGCACTGGTAACCAGCCATAAAGTGGTTTTATCAGACATCGATATGAACCAGCACACAAACAATGCCAAATATATGGAGTGGGCATTCGATGTACTTCCCACCGATGTGACACTGCACTCAGAAGTGGATGAATTCCAGATCAACTTCAACAAAGAGTCCAAAATCGGCGATATTATAGACTTCCATGTAGCCTCCCCAGATGACAATATATATATGGTAGAGGGAAAAAGAGATGGAGAATCGATATTCCAGACACTAATCAAATTCAAATAAAGTATGTTCCCTGACACATATAAAACAGCCATTATAGTGATGGCGGTCATAGCGGTGATTGTCTACATCGCCCTCCAATATTTCAAAGCGGGATACGGATATCTCAGAACACCCAAATGGGGCCCGTCTATCCCTAACAAGCCGGCGTGGATATTGATGGAGTGTCCGGTATTCCTGATTATGGTAGCTCTTATGATAAAATACTGGGATAATACAAATGCAGTAACCGTCACTATGGCTACACTCTTTCTGATACACTACTTCCAGAGATCCTTTATATTTCCACTGCTTATCAAAGGTAATAGCAAAATGCCTGTAGCGATCATCCTGATGGGTGCCACTTTCAATGTCATCAATGGCATCCTTATAGGTTTGTGGCTATTCAAATACTCCTCATATGATACAGAATGGTTCATATCTCCACAGTTCATTATAGGGACCATCATTTTCATATTCGGTATGTTTGTAAATCTCCAGTCAGACTACATCATACGCCACCTGCGCAAACCGGGCGACACCAGACACTACATACCTAAAGGTGGAATGTTCAAATACGTATCCTCAGCCAACTACTTCGGAGAGATAACCGAATGGTTTGGATTTGCCATCCTCACCTGGTCTCTCCCAGGAGCTCTGTTCTGCATCTGGACATTTGCAAATCTGGCACCCAGAGCCAAATCTCTATATAAAAAATATACAGAGGAATTCGGCGAAGAGTTCACTTCACTTAAACGTAAAGCTGTAATACCATTCATATACTAAACGATATGAGCACCATTAACGACAAAGTTTTCACTCCCGGAAAAATAGGCCCGATTGAGATTAAGAACAGGACTATCAGGGCATCTGCATATGAAGGGATGGCAGACGGCCATACCCCTACCAGACAACTCATTAACTATCATACATCTGTGGCCCGCGGAGGGATCGGTATGACCAGTGTGGCATACGCAGCAGTAACCAAAAGCGGCCTATCATTCCATAGACAGCTCTGGATGAGGGAAGAGATCATCCCCCAATTGAGAGAACTTACAGACTCGATTCACCAGGGTGGAGCCAAAGCTTGTGTACAGCTTGGCCACTGCGGCAATATGTCACACAGAAGATACTGCGGCTGCCGTCCGGTAGGTGCTTCAGGTGGATTCAACCTCTACTCCCCAACATTTGTCCATGGACTGAAAAAGGATGAGATCGAGCAGATTGTCAAAGACTTCGGTAATGCAGTACGCATAGCCAGAAAAGGTGGTTTTGACGCTGTGGAGATACACGCAGGACACGGATACCTCATCTCACAATTCCTCTCTCCATACACAAACCACAGAAAAGATGAGTTCGGCGGCTCCTTGGAGAACAGAATGAGATTTATGGATATGGTAATGAAAGAGGTGATGGAGGCAGCAGGCGACGATATCGCAGTGCTGGTAAAAACCAACACGAGGGATGGATTCAAAGGTGGAATGGAGGTAGATGACTGCATAAAAGTGGCCAAAAGGCTCCAGGAGCTTGGGGCACATTGCCTTGTACTCAGCGGAGGCTTCGTGAGCAAAGCCCCTATGTATGTGATGAAAGGGAGGATGCCTATGCGCACTCTCTGGGGATATATGCCCTGGAAATCTTTATGGTGGCTTAAGATCGGCATTGCGTTAGCAGGGAAACTGCTTATTAAGAACGAACCTTTCCAGGAGGCCTTCTTCTACGACGACGCCATCAAATTCAGGGAGGCGCTGGATATGCCATTAGCATTCGTAGGAGGACTCAACTCTGTAGAGTCGATAAATAAAGTGATGGAGGCGGGATTTGATTTTATCCAGATGGCACGACCACTTGTATATGACCCTGAATTTGTGAACAAACTGAGGGATGGCAAAGTGACTAAATCGGGTTGTCAGCACGCCAACTACTGTGTAGCACGCATTTGGAACTACGATATGCAGTGCCACGAACATTGTCAGGTGGCAAGATTCCAGAAGAAGGAACTCGAAAGAAATATCAGAAAGGGTTAGTTAAGTCTCACTACCCTTATACCATTTTTAGCGTAGTCAGCGATAGTTTGTCTGTCGATGACTACCTTTTTTTCTTTAAATGATGCGTGAATGAACTTCAGCTCTCCCTTATCCCAATAAGCCAGAGCCACGTGAGAGATATCGAGGCCCTCCACATTTGACCTAAAGCAGATGATGTCACCATTACGGATTTGGGATTCGCACTCTTTTATTTTATCCTGAGGGATAAAGTAGTACGGACCACTTTCATTCAGAACCCGTTCCACATTTCGTATCTCCCTGATCAGATCAGGATAGTCCTTAAGCTGTTTGTAACTATCGGAGTGAGTGGACATATAAGAGAAAGTCTGATTAAGCGGCTCTCCCAGATCTGAAGTAAACTCTTTCATATACCCCCTGTCACTGTTCTGTATAATCCACTCAGAAGTATAATGTATACGGGAAGTATATCCATCTACTTTACCATCACGATATCTGAACTCCCTGATATGATTACAATAATCTTCAAATGAAGGGTGTGCATCTTTAGCTGTAATGGCCAGAGCTATACACATCTCCACGAAAAGGATACAGTCGGTCTCCCTCATATTGATGGTGAGCATTTCGGGCTCATGCTCCAGTGTGGCAGCGACATAGGGTGTCCCGAGAAGATGAAGGGCTATCTCTGTAACCAGCTCGTTCATAGGAAGATGAGAACTATTCCTCACGTGTGTTACCACATCATAGAAAATAGATGGATCCTTTTCGTCATATCTGACATTTTGATTTTGAGCTGAAGAGTGGAAAAATGCCCCCGACAAGAGAACAATAATGGCTACAAACGATTTGAAACACTTCATCTTAATAATATATTTAATCAAAATATAATCAAAAAAGGGCGGAACGATAAGCCGAGTTCTGTACCTGTTGCCAGGCCTCTATCATTTATCTAAGCAGCCTACCCCCCGACAACGGACGAGCAATCCTTAAATGTCGGTATATTTGGCCTTGCAGGTCGCAGGAGCATACCCGGATAATGTCGCCATTACCCGTTGTGGGCTCTTACCCCACATTTTCACCCTTACCTCCGAAGAGGCGGTAATTTTCTGTTACACGATCCATAAACTTACGCCTATCTGTGCTTTCCACAGTGCGATGCTCTACCCTGTCCGGACTTTCCTCCCCCATCCTAAGATGGCAGCGATAGAGTGTTCCACCCAAGACGCAAAATTATAAATAAAATTCTTATTTTTGCGCTCCTTAAAAAAAGTAAATATGACAAAGAGATTTTCACACATAATCTTCGATATAGACGGGACCCTTATTGACACAGAAAAGACAAGTATGCTCTCTCTCCAGCAGACTGTAAGGGAGAGGCTGAATAAAGAGGTACCATACGAAGAGCTGGTGAAAGTGTTCGGTTTCACTTCAGAAGAGGCTGTAAAACTCATAGGGTTTAAAAATCCGGAATCGGACCTGCAGAGATGGGAAGAGCTCTATCTGGCCAACAGATATCTTGCGAAGCCATATCCTGGTGTGGATGATCTGTTGCCTTACCTTAAAAAAGAGGGGTACCATATGGGGCTGGTTACATCCCGCAACAAACTTGAACTCCAGGCAGATAAGATCTTGGAAGGGTGGAAGGAGGCAGGATATTTCTGCTCTATCATAGGCTCATCTGACACAGAGAGGGCTAAACCTTACCCAGATCCCCTTATAGAGTATATGAGAAGGCACAATGCCAAGCCTCAGGAGTGCATATTTATAGGTGACACTATCTTTGATGCCAAGTGTGCCAATGCTGCAGGTCTGACATTTGCCCTTATAGAATGGAGAAAGCCGGCCGATCCTGCCCTGAATCAAGAGGCAAAATCTTTGGCCGACTTTATCGTCCATAATACAGATGATATCCTGGCTATCATCTGATTCATTCCGCTACCAAGTCGCAGAATCCCCTACTCCACAAACAACATCTTATAATACTTCGCAGTAAGCTTCTCACCTGTAGCCTGCTCGATCATATCATTCCACTCGTACCTCATACCGGGTTTGAAGACATATTCCTGCAGCCAAGTACCGATAACCTTCGGATTCTCGGTGTAGCAGTCATATTTCATATCACCGGTTCTGGTAATGTTTGTCACGATGAAATGCTGGAACTGCGCTGCAAGCAAGGCTCCCAGCTGATAATTGTGATAGTAGCAAGGATAAAGGGCAATATGGATCTTGGATGCCCAGTCAGGGCTGTTTCGACCCTCAGGTCTGCGCATCATCTGATATTTCTCCACTATATCCCACCAAAGCTTGTTCAAGTCCTGCTCAGGATTTGCATACATCTCTTTCTCAAATCGATATACCACCTGAGTCCAGCGAGAGAACACCAATTGCTGCAGTCTGTACGATTTGAAGCAGTCCTCTTTAATCTTGTTCTTCTCCTGCTCTGAGATACCAAGATTCAACTGCATCCACTCAGGATTGCGAGAGAGGCGTTCGAATAGCATTGCGACAGCTTCAGTAGTGAATGTATGCGCAGCATCCCTCAAAATATATGGATTCTCGGGGCAGTCGTGACCCAAAGCATAGACAGCGTGGCCGAACTCATGCAGCATAGTACTCATCCATTGCTCATTCTGAGCTATATTGCATAGGACTCTGACATCCCCTTCACCATCAATATCGGTACAGTAGGCGTGCTGGTTCTTCTTCTCCTTAGGATACAGGTCACTCCGTTTCATAATGCTCTCCACATCCATACCCAAACTCTTGTAGAAATCTGTAGTCAAAGCCTCCAGATCCTTACCTTTATAATATTTGTCCAGCTCCACCGGATAGAGATTTGGTGCCTCCTGGAAAAATCTGTTCTGATAGTGCCAAGGCATCAGTTTCTCCTTAGGGAGACGATATCTTTTAGAGAATTTCTCATCCATCTCGTCCTTAAGGGCTGCAAAACCGTCACGGGTCATCTCATCAAGTTCATCAAAAAGGGCAGATATCTCCTGAGGATCCTGACCGGAAAGTTTAAGACTCATAGTGTGATAATTGTCAAAACCGAGCTCGTGTGCCACCTTGTTTCTCAGACGGACGATCTCCAGAACATCTTCAGCCACTACATCACCGATAGCCTTATGGGCTCTCCAAACCTCCTCAAGATCTCTGTTATTGGTAGATTTCTGAAGGATCTCCTCGACTTTATTGTCATTGATAGGTTTCCCTTTATAGATAGCTCTGAACTCAGAATATTTCATCTCCAGAGCAGACTCCTTCTCGATGATAAGATTGAGGAGTGCAGTATCGGCCTGATTGCTCAGATACGAATCATAAAGGACATCAAGCTCCCTTTTAAGGATAGGGTCCTCTATCTTACCGCTCTCCTTGAGTGCTTTCAATTTATTGAACACCACCTTATCAGAGAACACCTCTGTCATCTTCATACTGGCCTCTGAATACCTCTGAAAATCTGCAGGATCACCGGTGATGGAACCATCCCAGGAAGCCTCTGCTGCCACCTTACGAAGAGGAATAATCTGCTCCTCTACCTCTTTGATAATCTTTTCCAACTCCATCTCTTTTTTATTTGTGCAGCTCTCCAGCATCAGGAAAGAGGCTGCGATAATCATTAATAAAACCTTTTTCATAGTAACTATGTATTTATATACAAATATAACATTATCTTTGCTGATATGGAAAATATTTACATCAAACCACACTACAGTGTCGTCGCAGCAGTAATCACACACTCAGACAGGACTTTCTGCGTACAGCGTGGTAAGACAAAGTATGAGTACACCTCATACAAATATGAATTTCCAGGGGGAAAAATAGAGGCCGGAGAATCAGAGGGGCAAGCCCTCGTCAGAGAGATCAGGGAGGAACTTCTCATCGACATCTCTGCCGACAAAAAGCTTGGCACTATACATCACGAATATCCCGACTTCGAAGTGACGCTCCATTTTTGGCAATGCTCACTTCTCGGTGGAGACATCACACTCACAGAGCATACACAAGGGCAATGGCTCACATCAGAAGAGATGGGGAAAATAGATTGGGTCGAAGCAGATAAAAAATTTATATATGGGAACAATAACAGGTAAAATTCAGGAATCGAACGGAAGCACCACATACCAATATCAGACAGACTCGGAGGTGTGTTCACATATGATCACCATCACAATTGATGGAGATACCATCGAGAAAGTACAATATCTGGGCGGATGCAGCGGAAACACCCAAGGTGTAGCCGCTTTGGTTAAGGGGATGAGAATAGATGAAGCAATATCCCGCCTCCAGGGGATCAAATGTGGAAGGAAAAGCACCTCCTGCCCTGACCAGCTTGCCAAAGCTCTCCTATCTATAAAATAGATTATTCTGAGTTATCACCATATCGAGTTTTCTATCGAATATTTCGACAGGAACCTGCTCTACTATCTGAAAATCGAAACCTAAACCGACCAAAGGGCACCTTAGCGAGGGTATCAGACGGTCATAAAAACCCTTCCCTCGACCCAGCCTGTTACAGGTCCTGTCAAAAGCCACACCCGGAATAACAGCAAGCTCCACTTCAGACGGTCCCACTGTTTCTGCATCATCCGATGGTTCCGGAATCCCTTTATAGCCTGGCACCACCTTATCAGGAGAATATACCTTTAATATAAGATCATCTCCCGAGACCAATGGAATAAGAATTCGTTTGGTCTGATACCATCTATCGAGAAAAGCGGCGGTCTGCACCTCATCAGGCAAGGCGTGATAGAGGAGAATAGTATCAGCTACCTTAAATAAATGCAGCGACTCCAACTGCGACATAATACTATCTGAAGCCTGAAGCATCCACGCCTGGTCGACACATCGCTTCAGCTCACGAATAGCACTCCTAATTTCCTTCTTCTGAACTCTAATATCCATATTCATCATAGAACAAAGATACAAAAAAACCCCTCACTTTTATCGAGTGAAGGGTTTGTAAAGGGCGGCGGCTACCTACTCTCCCACCCGGGTTAGGGCAGTACCATCGGCACAAGTGCGTTTAACTTCTCTGTTCGGAATGGGAAGA
>JAFVQD010000008.1 GCA_017504965.1 Bacteroidales bacterium
TAGCTTTTCAATGAACATAAGATCATCAATATTGCAATATAAAATTTACACATATTTTTAAAACTCTATTTGATTAGTAGGATGCCCTGTTAATATTAAAATTGATGGTTCCGGTATGTAGATTGGCTTCTACTTCGCCGTGCTTGATGAAATTCCATTTGTCTGCTGATGGAATCTTACTCTCTTCGCCGACTTTGAATCCCCATTGGGAATAAAGTCGGTGTATGGGCAGTAACTGAAAGACGACTATAATAATAGCCGTGAGTAGTGGTTTAATGGGGTATCTCATACGCTAAATTTTTAATGGTTAGTAAATCAGTGATGTGGTACCGCTATAAATGAACTTTCGGGTTTACCTTGTGGGACAAGATACAAAATTATTCTGATTTTTCAAAATAAAGGCCTGCTGCAATTCGGAGTCCAGCATGATGTGTCCCACAGGTATGTAGGAGGCCCATAGCGTTGGATACCCGAGGAAAATTGCTCGGGTATCCAGCACAAATGGCCTCAGGATGGCCTGTATAGCGGTTTTCGCTGGACTCCGAATTGCAGGACGAAACAGTGGGCATCTGAACGGCTTTGGTGTGGCTTCTGAATATTACTTCTGAGCCAGCGGGTCCTGAGTAAGACGGCGGCTCTAATGGAATACCGACACAAAAAAAGCGACCCTGATATCAGAGTCGCTATTTTTATACTGTCTTGGCAGCTTATTTTCTTTTGTATCTTTGGTAGAATTTGTCCACGCGGCCGGCAGTGTCCACAAGTTTCATCTTTCCAGTATAGAAAGGGTGAGAAGTGTTAGAGATTTCGACCTTTACTAGAGGATATTCAACACCTTCGATTTCGATGGTCTCCTTAGTATTAACGCAAGAGCGAGTGATGAACACGTGCTCATTTGACATATCCTTGAAAGCTACAAGACGGTAGGTTTCGGGATGAATTCCTTGTTTCATTTCTTATCAGTTTTAATTACGGGCAGCAAAAGTAGATATTATTTACTTTCACTGCAAATTATTTTGAAAATATTTGCTTGATTCTCCACAAACTATCATCATAGAGGAGATACTTTTTCGCCTTCTTGATCCACTTCTGCTCCTCCACCTTTATATTCTCTTTCACCTCGTTCCATATATCGATCCCTCTGACATATTCCATAAGGATATTGTCATCCAGCAGCTCCTCCAGTCCGCACTCCACATCGAATTCCGGACACTCCTGCACCAGAAATCTCATAATTCTCAGGGCGTGCGCCAAGGCGTGGTACTGGACACCCGGATTGGGTATAAGCTGGAAACCATAGCACTCCTGTCCCTGATATCTCCCATCCTGAGGGACAAATTTAGTCCACCTTATGAAAGTGGCGGGATCATATATCGGGTTCCGGGGATCGTTCCAGTTCTCATAGCCATTTCTGACACAGTAGTCCGATAGTGATTTCATAAATGGGGCTCCGAACTGCTCATACGGACGGGTAGTACCCAGACCGGGGGTCACATTGGTCCCCCTCCACAGGTATTGACCTCCATAGAATCCGGCTGTAAACATCCCGGCCACATCCTCCATAGGCGGGATACTCCAGGGCATCATATACTGGGTAGCCGATCTGACCAGATAAGAGACGATGTGAAGGGGAAATTTGGCCCCCATCTCAGAGTGGAACATATTGGATATCTCTCCCAATGTAAGTCCGTGTCTGTGTGGAAAGCCGAGTGTGCCCATAGTACCCTCGACAGATCTGCCTGTGGGGTTCTCCCTGTCAAGCACATATACAGAGATCTCAAGTCCCTGCTGGTGGATGGTGCCGAAGAGGGCACCCATCAGGTCGATAATCGGAGAGTATCTGGCACCTATCTCCTGAAGTTCCACTATGATGGCATCCAGCCCGGCAAGATTCTCCACCATATCCTCCATAGGGAAAAATTCGACCCCTTGAAGGCTAAGTGCCGTAAATCCTCCCAGCTCATCCCCGGGGACAAAGACCTTCCTCAGATTCCCTTTACGATGAAGTGTCTCAAAGAGGTACTCCCCCTTCTCGGGATTCCAGGCCACCTGATTACAAAGCACCCCGACATTTCCCTTTGCCAGGACAATGTCGGGCTGCTGGTCCAGAGGTGTGGTTCTGAATGAGAACATTAACCTTTAATTCTGTTTGCTACCGCGATAACTCTCTGTGCAAGTGCCTCAGCTTTAGCTTCGTCAGATGCCTCAGAATAGATACGGATGATAGGTTCAGTGTTTGATTTTCTGAGGTGTACCCACATCTTTTCAGCATCGAAGTCGATCTTCACACCGTCGATAGTGGTGATTCTCTCATTTGCAAACTCTTTCTTAACCTCTTCAAGAATCTTGTCGATAAGTACAGGATCTGAAAGTTCGATCTTGTTCTTTGAAATCACATATGGAGGATATGTCGCTCTTAGCTCAGAAACTTTCATCTTTTTGTGTGCAAGGTTAGAGAGGAATAGAGCCACACCGATGAGTGCGTCACGACCTGCGTGAAGATCAGGGAAGATAACACCGCCATTGCCTTCACCACCGATAACAGCACCGGTTCTTCTCATCTCGGTAACCACGTTTACCTCACCTACAGCAGCAGCTGTATATGTACATCCGTGAGCCTCAGTCACATCTCTGAGTGCACGTGACGATGACAAGTTAGAAACTGTAGAGCCTTTCACATTCTGAAGGACATAGTCTGATACAGATACGAGGGTATACTCCTCACCAAATGGTTTGCCATCTTCGCAGATAAGTGCAAGTCTGTCCACATCAGGGTCCACTGATATACCGAAGTCAGCACCGGTCTCCACCACTTTAGCAGAGAGGTCTACCAAGTGTGCAGGAAGTGGTTCAGGATTGTGTGCGAAATGTCCTGTAGGTTCGCAGTGAACACATTCACACTGCACGCCCAAAGCCTCAAGAAGTTTAGGCATAATGACACCACCCACTGAGTTTACAGCATCCAAAGCTACTTTGAAGCCTGCTTTATAGATAGCCTCTACATCCACAAGTGGCTGAGCAAGGACAGCATCGATATGTTGCTGGGTAAAATCTTTATACTCGATGGTACCAAGATTGTCTACATCTGCGAAATCAAAGTTTTCAGCTTCAGCTACTGCCAGAAGTTTTGCACCCTCCTCTGCATCGAGGAATTCACCTTTTTCATTGAGAAGTTTGAGCGCGTTCCACTGTTTAGGGTTGTGTGATGCTGTAAGGATGATACCGCCATCTGCCTTTTCGAAGATGACAGCCATCTCTGTAGTAGGTGTAGAAGCGAGTCCGGCATTCACTACATCGATACCGCAAGCCATAAGTGTACCGCATACTACTGAGTCTACCATTTTACCTGAAAGACGTGCATCCCTTCCGACTACCACTTTATATTTCTCCTTTCCCGGGATCCTCTCTTTAAGTCTTACAGCGTAAGCAGAAGTGAATTTCACGATGTCTACTGGGGTAAGGCAGTCGCCCACTTCCCCACCGATAGTACCTCTGATACCAGAGATAGATTTGATTAGTGTCATAGTATAATTGGTTTATAGTTTTAAATAGTTTCTATTTCTCTTTTAAGTATCCAGCCCTGTCTTCCGTCACTGAGTTCGACCTTGTTCCACTCTCCCAGCTCCTCCAGTATGGTCACTTTGGTCCCTTCGTGGATTATGAAGAGGGACTTACCGGATGCATTGGGAGAACTTTTCACCGAACTTACCGGATTTATCACTATAGCCCCGTCAGTGCCCAATATCTCGCTCCTCAACCCGAATGAGAATATGACAGATAAAAGCATAAATATAGCAACAATAATGGCAAAAACGAAAGATAATTTTCTGATAGCCATCGAACGTCCGAATCTGAACGCCAGTAAAAGGATGGCTACGAGGACTAAAGAGGCGAGCGCCACATAGGCCCAGCCATCGGATGAGAGTGTCTCTCTGAACGATTTGAACCAGGTCACCAGCACGAATTCCGGTACCTTCTCTATCTTGTCGAGTGTAAACTGGTGCGCAAAATCGAGATTGGCTCTGGCATCCTTATACGAAGGATCCAGCTTCAGAGCCCTCTCATAATAGAGGACAGCATAGGCGATATAGCCGCTCATCTTGAAATAGGTATTACCCATATTGTAATAGAGTTCTGCAGAGCTGTATCCCTGATCTTCCAGGGCCCGGAAACACTCCAGCGCACCGCTGAAATCGTCATTGGCGTAGCACTCCACACCGGCATTCCACAGGGAATCCTGCTGACTTGCAGCCCGGGCTGCAAAAGGCATCATTGCCAGAAGCAAAATAAATATTATCTTTTTCATACCCTTAGCTTTCAATTTCAGAAATAATTCTCATAGCCTCCTGATAGTGGCTTTCCATAGCACTCGCTCCGCCTGATGGGGCATAACGTGCATATTCACACGCATCTATAACCCCCTCCAGCGCCGATATCAGCTCTTCGGTGCACCCCCTGGCCAGAAGTTTCTCCCTGATCACATCCCTGTTCAGTTCACCTGCGGGGACCATCAGTTTGTCAGAGAGGTATCCCAATATCGCTTTGTGCAGTTCTTCATAGAATGCCGTATAAAGCTCCTGTCTGAGGAACTCCTCTCCCCTCTTGAGTCTGGCCTTGGCCACTTTCTTCGCCCTTCTGTTTCGTCTTCCCACTACATCCTGCCTGCGGGCAATGCTCCTCTCCAGAATATAAGCTGCTGCCAGGAATCCGCACACTACCGCACCCATTCCGCACCAGAAGCCTGCTGACGCAATGGCAAAAGTGCGACCCTTGTCGAGATGCTCTGCAGAGGTCTCGATATACCTGATATCGTTCCCCAGAGACTTTACACTCTGCTTATTGATACCGGATGATATCACCGGTGCAGCACTCTCGGCACCTCTGGCCACACCTATGCTCTGCGGCTCAGACTTGATGGTCATATACTTATTGGCATTCACATTATAGTAACTGAACTCAATAGGTTCAATTTCAAATGTACCTGAGCTTCTCGGAATAAACGGATATTCAAATCTCTTCGAGCCTGAAGATCCAGATGCAGTGGTGGAGATATTCTCACTTCTCTTCACATCGTAGACCTCGAAATCGGGTGGAAAATTCACCTTCGGTGCCTCTATCAGATTGAGGTTTCCTGTTCCAGATACAGTGACGATCAGTGAAGCGGCCTCGTGGGCACTGAGGGAGTCTCTGGAGAGCTTCACATCCAGCTTATAGTTACCCACACCACCTGTAAATGATGCAGGTGCCCCTGAGGGCAATGGTCTCACAGTCACTTTCAGTTTCGGTGTATGGATCCTCTTTTTGAGAGTCTGGTAATTGTCGAAGAAATCATCAAAGATCGAACGGGAAGGGGCACTTGATCTCACCTGCACTGCACAAATCATCTCTGCAGGCTCGATAGAGAGTTCGCCTGTCTGCTGTGGAAGAAGCATATACTTCCTCAGAAGTGCAGCGCTGTATATCTCACCGTTATAGGTCTCTCTGACAAATTCGAGGTTGTTTGGGGCCTCTATCTCCTGGCTCCAGAAGCCGTTGAATGATGGGAATTTGATATCCTCCACACCACTTATGTTTGTTCTGGTCAGAAGCTTGAGTGTAGCGATTACAGGCTCACCCTTCACCACATTGTCCTTACTGAGGGTCATCGAGAGGATTATATCTTTCTCCCCTATGGTAGGGTACCTGTCACGGCCATTCACACCATTTCCGGAGGACGACTCAGCACTCTGTCCACCTTTTACCACCTCGATGGTAACACTCTTGCTGGTATATGTATCTCCATCAATATTTACCGATGCTGCCGGGATGGTGAACTTACCCTCACCTTTGGCCAGAAGAATATATGTAAAGCTCTCCTGATAGGTGTGGGTCCTCTTCCCATTTATGATATTTGTACTCGACATAGTGGAGGTAGTGGGTCCTGCCAACACCTGAAAGTCGCTGATCTGAGGTGGATTGAACTCCTTGGTCTTTCCCGATGCTGTATAGACTACCCTGAATGCCTCATCGAGTGCCACCACCGCCGGTGCATCCACAGTGAGCCCGTGCTGCTGCCCTTTTACCGAAGTAAATCCGCACAGCAGGGATATCACCATCCACAGTTTTATTGCTTTTAGCTTCATATCTCTTTTACCAATTTTTCTCTTTTTGTTTTGATTTCAGCTTCTCTGCCTTCTCCTTCTTCACCTTGTCCTGAGTCTCTTTCTCCTTATCCTCTATGGCCTGGAGCATCTGCTGGGCAGCCTGAGGGGTGATTTTGGGAGGAGCTTGCTGCTGCTGAGGATCCTGATTTTGGTTCTGATCCTGATTCTGCTGATCCTGATTCTGGTCCTGGTTCTGATCCTGATTCTGATCTTGGTTCTGCTGGTTCTGGTCCTGGTTCTGGTCCTGCTGATTCTGATGGTTCTGCTGGTTCTGCTGATCCTCCAGCTTCTTCTGGGCATAGGCCAGATTCGATTTTGTCTCCATATCGGCAGGATTTCTCCTGAGAGACTCCTTGAATGCATCTACAGCCTCCTGATATTTTTTCTGCTTTAGAGCGACATTGCCCACATTGTGGTAATAGTCTGCACTCCTGTCCTCCTTATAGTCAGCCAGCGTATCTGCTACTGTAGAGTAGTGCTTGGCGGCCTCCTCGAAGTTCTCTATCTTATAGAGGGCATTGCCCAGATTATACTGGGCTGCTATAGAGGTGGAGTCCTTCAGCACACCCCTACGGTAGTCTATCTCAGCCTGCTGGAACTCCCCTTTCTTGTAAGCTCGGTTACCTGCACGGACCTCCCTCTTGTCCACTTGTCCGAAAGCGGTAGTGGAGAGGAGTAGAAATGCCACGAAGAGTTTCCTTTTATTTCGTCTGCTGTTTATCATAAACTCAAGTAACAGGAAGAAGAGGGCTATCCCGAAAAAGTACATATACTGCTCATCAAACTCCTCGAATACCACATTCTGGTACCTCTTCGCCTCCATATCTTTAATTTCATCTATTATAGGGTTAAGTCCGAATTCTGTAGTACCTGCCCTCACATAGAGCCCCTCTCCCGCCCGGGCCACATCCTGCAGAGTCTGCTCATCGAGGCGTGTCACTACTATATTGCCATCCTTATCCTTCATAAGCTCCCCATCTTTAGGGATAGGTTTCCCTTCTGAAGAGCCTACACCCACACAGAATACCCTGGCTCCCATAGTGGTAGCATCCTTGGCAGCACTGATGGGGTCATCTTCGTGGTTTTCACCATCTGTGATAAGGATAATGGCGCGACTGTTCTCGCTATCCATACTGAAACTCCTCACACAGGTGAGTATGGCGTCACCTAAAGCTGTCCCCTGCACAGGGATGCTCTCGGTATTGATACTATTCAGGAATATTTTGGCAGAGACATAGTCTGTAGTGATGGGGAGCTGTACGAAAGACTGCCCGGCAAATACCACCAGCCCTATCCTGTCGTCCTGAAGTCTGTCCACAAGTTTCGATATGGCCAGTTTGGCCCTCTCCAGACGGTTAGGATAGTAATCCTCTGCCAGCATAGAGTTCGAAACGTCGAGTGCTATCATTATCTCGGCACCTTTCACCTCCTGTTTTTTAAGTGTCGCCCCGATCTGTGGTCTGGCCATACCTATCGAGAAGAAGAAAAATGCCAGAGAGTAGAATACAAGTTTTACCCACCCTTTTCTGGATGATCTCTCAGGGGTCAGTCTGGCCACCAGAGAGGGATCCCCGAACTTGGCTACTCTCCTCTTCCTTCCCCTCAGCATCAGCCAGTAGAACAGGAAGAAGAACGGGATCAGAAAGATCAGAAAGAGATATTGTCCTTGTGCAAAATGTATCATTATACTATCCTCCTCGCTGCAAAAAGTCTCACAATCAATTCTATAACAAGTGCCACCAAAGCCACCAGCGCAAACTTAGAAAACTCCTCCTTATATAGCGGGAACGAGTCTACTGTGGTCTTGCTCTTCTCCATCTCATTGATCTGACGGTATATCTCGAGCAGTTTGGTATTGTCTGTGGCACGGAAATACTCCCCACCTGTCTCTGTGGCTATCTGCTTCAAAAGTTCCTCATCGATCTCCACCTTCACCATCATCTCTTTCACGCCGTATGGGGTCATCATTGGGTAAGGTGCTTCACCCATCGCACCCACACCTATGGTATACACCCTGATACCATATGTTTTGGCTATCTCGATAGCCATCTGTGGTGCGATCTCACCTCTATTGTTCACACCATCGGTGAGGAGGATTATCACCCTGCTCTTGGCCGGGCTGTCCTTCAGCCTCGCTACAGCATTTGCAAGCCCGTTGCCTATCGCAGTACCATCCTCGATAATACCGCACTCCACCTCTTTCATCAGGTTTATCAGGGTGGGTCTGTCTGTGGTCAATGGGGACTGGGTAAAGCTCTCCCCTGCAAATACCACCACCCCTATCCTGTCAGAGGGCCTCTCCGCTATAAACTGTATCGCAATATCCTTCGCTGCACCTATTCTGTCGGGGTTAAAATCCCTCGCAAGCATACTGGTCGAAATATCCATCGCCAATACGATATCTATACCCTCCGAATCTATCTTCTCAAATGTGGAAGAGGATCTTGGCCTGGCTATCGCAATGATTATGGCCGCTACCGCAATACATCTCGCCACAAAGGGGATATGACGGAGTACCCTGCTCCACTGTCTGCCACTATATTTATAAGGTGAGAGAGAGGATACTGTCAGCGATGGGCTCTTCCTCTTCAGCTCCCTGTAGAGATAGAGTGCCACCATAGGGACCAGCAGCAGTTCCAGATAGAGGAGCTCGGGATATTCAAAAAACATACTATCCATTATTCTCTTCCTCCTCCAGTTTGACTACATAAGTAGCATTTACAAATCTGACTGCCACTGGGATAGCCCTCTCGTTCTCCCCTTCGGATGCACTGTACTTGGCAAACTTCACCAGATCTGCCACCCCGAAAAGTTCTTTGAGTTCTTCCCATTCTGAGCCGCTTATCTCGAGAGATTCCAGCTCCTGCACTATCTCGGCAGTGGTCTTCTCAAATGTAGAGACCTCATATCTCGCCTCTATATACTCCCTGATAGTGTCTGTTATCTCAGTGTAATACTCTTTCTCCTTATGATTCTGCCACAATTTCTTCCCTCTGATATCCTCCAGGTGTCGGAGTGCTGTGATATGAGGGGGATCCTTTACCTCAGCCTTGCCGAAGAGAGATCTATTCTCTCTCCTGTTACGGATCATTCTGTAAATGAGATACCCCAATGCCAGAACCACCAGAGCCACCCCTACCCAGGGGAGCACCTCACCCGCCGTTACAGGGTATGTATATGGCCCTTTTATGTCGTACATCTGATATGTGGCGGTATCTACAGGGATAGTGGTTACCTCCAGAGTCCTCTCCTCCACCACCACTGTATCCACCAGCTCTTCACCTTTATAGAAATAGATGACCTGACGTGGCAGATAGTAGGATCCGCTGTCGAAAGAGGTGATAATAGCCTTCATATCGATATCATAGAAGTCCCTTTTTGTCTTCAGCGTATCGAAAGTGTAGCCACTTATAAGCTCTACACCGGGGACTACCGGATTTAACAGGGAATCCACCCAGATGGTGACCTCCTTAGGGACGTTCACCCTCGCACCCCACTCCACCTGATCACCTATCAGGATAGTATCTCTTGAGAATGTCGACGAGAGCAGTTCCTGAGCAGAAACGGCAGTCGTACAGACCTGACAGGTCATCAGAATGAAAAATATATTTCTTAAAAATCTGTTCATTATGCTCTACTCTTAAATAATGACACCAGCCCCTTTACATAGTCTTCATCGGTCCTGATGCTCACACAGTCCACCTTATACTTCCGCAGTGTGGCCATAGCCCTGTCGTGAACGGTATCATTCCACTGTTTGAAGTGTCTTCTCCACCCTTTATCGGATGTATCCACCCATATCTGCTCGCCGGTCTCGCCATCTGCCACATTTATAAGGCCCACATCGGGCATCTCCCTCTCTCGGGGGTCGTATATATTGATGGCAGAGATATCGTGACGGTTTACAGCCACTTTAAGGGCATCTTCATATTTGGGATCTCCTGTCTCATCCACATCCAGCAAGTCCGAAAGGAGAAAAGCCGTACATTTCTTCTTTATCGCATTGGTAAGGAACCTTAGGGCTTCACCTATATCTGTCCCCCTCTCCTGAGGTTCAAACTCTATAAGTTCTCTGATGATCCTTAACAGATGGCTCCTCCCCTTTTTGGGTGGGATAAACTTCTCCACCTTAGAACTGAAAAACAGGGCACCCACTTTATCGTTATTGATCGAAGCAGAAAACGACAGCACCGCTGCCACCTCAGCCATAAGATCCTTTTTCATCTTGGAAGAGGTACCGAAAAACCTCGACCCGCTGACATCTACCAATAGCACTACGGTAAGTTCCCTCTCCTCTTCAAAGACCTTGATATATGGGGCTCGGAGACGGGCTGTCACATTCCAGTCCATATTCCTCACATCGTCCCCATACTGATACTCCCTCACTTCGCTAAAGGCCATACCCCTCCCTTTAAATGCAGAGTGGTACTCACCTGCAAATATCTGATGTGAGAGAGACCTGGTCTTTATCTCTATCTTCCTTACTTTCTTCAACAATTCGCTGTCCATACCTGTGGGGAGATCTGTTAAGGAACTTCTACTGCATTAATAATCTCTGAAATGATATTCTCTGTGGTGATATTTTCAGCCTCAGCCTCATAGGTCAAGCCGATACGGTGTCTGAGCACCTCATAGCATACCGCTCTCACATCCTCAGGAATCACATAGCCTCTCCTCTTTATGAATGCATACGCTTTCGACGCCATCGCCAGAGAGATCGATGCACGAGGAGATCCTCCATACGCGATCAGATCTTTCAGCTTGCCCAGGCCATACTCTTCAGGTGTACGGGTAGCATACACTATATCGACTATATATTTCTCTATCTTCTCATCCATATACACCTCTTTCACCACCTCTCTTGCACGTGCAATATCCTCAGGTTTGAGGATAGGCTGCGCTTTCTGGTAGCCACCTCCATTGTTCATACGGATAATAAGTTTCTCCTCCTCCTTTTTAGGATAGGTAACCACCACTTTAAGCATAAAACGGTCCACCTGTGCCTCAGGAAGGGGATATGTACCCTCCTGCTCGATAGGGTTCTGGGTGGCAAGTACCAGGAACGGCTCCGGCAGCTTGAATGTCTCGTCACCGATAGTCACCTGTCTCTCCTGCATCGCCTCGAGAAGGGCAGACTGAACTTTTGCAGGTGAGCGGTTGATCTCATCGGCGAGGATGAAGTTTGCGAAAATGGGACCTTTTTTGATCTGGAACTGTTCGGTCTTCTGGCTGTAAATCATAGTACCCAACACGTCCGCAGGGAGGAGATCCGGAGTGAACTGAATTCTATTGAACTTGGCATTTACACAAGATGCCAGAGTGTTGATGGCCAATGTTTTGGCAAGTCCGGGCATACCCTCCAGAAGAATATGTCCATTTGCGAGCAGACCTATCATCAGATTCTCCACCAGATGTTTCTGACCCACAATCACTTTGTTCATCTCCATAGTGAGAAGATCCACAAATGAACTCTCCAACTGAATACGTTCGTTTAATTCTTTAATGTTTACGGTATCCATATTAAATTATTTGTATTTTTGCGTAGTTTTTTGAACCTACAAAATTAGTAAAAATTCTTATTGATGAGGTATTTCTTATGCATATCGTACAGAGGATCCGGCTTCAGTGGCTGGCAGATACAGGAGAACGCCCCCACCATCGAGGCTGAGGTGGAGAAGGTCCTCTCTACACTGCTTGGAGAGCCCATCGATGTAGTGGGTGCCGGAAGGACAGACACAGGTGTGAATGCAAAGAACTTTTATGCCCATTTCGACACCAGCCGTGACAAGCTTCTTGCCGATTCGGGGAAGATGGTTTACAAAATGAATGCCATTCTCCCATACGGAATATCGGTCAATTCCATTTTTCCTGTTCACGACGACGCACACGCCCGCTTCGATGCCACCCACAGAACATATAAATACTATATTCACTGCACGAAAGACCCATTTTGTGAAAGTTATTCTTATTTTTGCAAGTTCGATCTCGACACGGAGGCGATGAACAGAGGGGCCCGATATTTGCTCGGAAAAAAGGACTTCAGCAGTTTTGAGAAGCTTCACGGAGGAAATGCCACCTCGATATGCGAGGTCACAGAGGCGAAATGGGAAGAGTACATCCCTGTAGTGGGAGGGAGTGACAGTGCCAAATATCTGGTATTTACGATCACTGCCAACAGGTTTTTGAGAAATATGGTGAGGGCTATAGTAGGTTCACTGGTAGAGATCGGAAGGGGGAGAAAGGACCCCGAATGGATAGAGGAACTGCTGTCAGAGAAAAACAGATGTGCCGCCGGCCAGTCGGTCCCGGGACACGCTCTATTCCTGACAGAGGTCAGATACCCATACATAGAAAACAATAAAATTAACAAATAGATATGTTTACACTATTACAAGCAAGCACTGAAGTGGTAGCACAAGAGGTAGTCGCTACACAGGAACTGAATTTTTCTCTATGGAGTATGGCCGTAAAAGGTGGATGGCTTATGCTCGTGTTACTGGCCCTATCGATCGTCGCTATCTACATTTTCGGTCAGAAATGGTGGGCTATCAGAAAGGCTGCCAATATCGACAAGAACTTTATGAATGAGATCCGTAACCTCATCCACGAAGGGAAGATCAACGCAGCTCTTGAGATGTGCAAAAACGACAACTCACCTATCGCCCGTCTGGTAGAGAAAGGTATCGAGAGGATCGGACGACCACTCTCTGACATCCAGGCTGCAGTAGAGAATACAGGCAATGTCGAGGTGGCAAAACTGGAGAAGAACCTCCCTATCCTCGCCACTATCTCGGGCGGCGCACCTATGATCGGTTTCCTGGGTACTGTAGCAGGTATGATCCAGGCCTTCTTCAATATGTCACAGGCCGGAAACAATATCGACATCACCCTCCTTTCAGGCGGTATCTACACTGCGATGGTAACCACAGTCGGCGGTCTTTTCGTAGGTATTATCGCTTACTTCGGATACAACTACCTGACATCCAAGATCTCTGACCTGGTATTTATGATGGAGAGCACTACCATCGAATTTATGGATATGCTTCACGAACCTGCTGACACTATCAGATAATTATGGCTATCAAACGCAGAAATAAAGTAGACTCAAGCTTCTCGATGTCATCTATGACTGACATTGTGTTCCTGTTGCTGATTTTCTTCCTGGTAACATCCACACTTGTCAATCCCAATGCCTTGAAGCTCCTCCTCCCCAAGAGCACCAATCAGGTCTCGGCGAAGGCTACAGTCAGTGTATCTATCAAGCACCACCAGAAGAACAACACCTTCTCATATCACATAAATGGTAAAGAGAAGCCTATCCGTTTTGACCAGGTGGAGCCTACACTCCAGGATCTTTTCCAGGAAGAGGAGGATCCCACTTTCTCCATCTACGCAGACAAGAGTGTCCCCATCGAGCACGTAGTGGATCTGATGAACATCGCCAAAAGGAACAAATATAAAGTGATCCTCGCCACATCACCGGAATAATGGGCAGATACGACAAATACGCATCACCTTTCGACAGGAAAGGGCGCTGGGTAGGTATTGTACTCACAATACTTATCCACGCAGGACTGCTATTTGCCTCATTCCAAGCAGGATTAAAATATATATATCCTCCACCAGAGGAGCTTGGCATTCTCCTGGAGTTCGAACAGGATGAAGCCAAGCCTATACAGATGAACACAGGGGTAGAGCCCCGTGCTCAGGATGCTGACCCCGATAATGATATTCGTCTGGTGCAGCGATCAGAAGCACCTGTACAAGGTATCGCAGAGAATCGCGGAGTGGAGACCACTGTCGGGACAGAAGGGGATGTGGAGGTTCCGGAGCCACCCCGTCCCAAGCCCATCAATAAAAAAGCTCTGTTCAACAGTGCCAAAAACAAACAGGACACTATGGCCCAGCAGGTGGCCGAAGAGGTTTCAGATGAACTCACCGCAGGTCATTCACAAGGCAATACCGAAGTGGGTGGAATCGAGGGCGCTCCATCAGCCAAGCTTGCCGGCCGTACTGTTATGGGTAATCTACCCGTTCCAGATTACAGCGTAGAGTCTGCCGGAAAGGTGGTAGTCCGTATCAAGGTGGACCAGTATGGCAAAGTGACCGACGCCATTCCCGGTGCCCAAGGGACCACAGTGCAGGATGCCACCCTATGGGAAGCAGCCAAGAAAGCGGCCCTCAACGCCCGTTTCAACATCAGCCAGTCCGCCCCCATCATCCAGGAGGGGACCATCACCTATGTCTTCACATTGAGGTAATCACTCACTACACATATTATTGGCAAATATTTTGCCGACACAGTTACAAGATATTGTAACTTTTTATATATTTGCACCATGAAGCGGAGGATCATAACATTTGGCAGATATTTTAACGAGTTTATGGAGGGACTGACTGCTAAAGAGAGGGAGAAGGTTGACTATGGGATGGTGTTGCTGAAGACTCAGGATAGATTGCCGGCTAAATTCGTCAAACATATACGCGACGGACTGTATGAACTGAGGACAGAGTACAATGGCAATATATATAGGGTATTTTTTATTTTTGACGAAGGAAATATTGTGGTACTTTTTAATGGATTTCAGAAAAAAAAACAAAAAACACCAGCTGGCGAGATTACAAAGGCACTAAAGATTAGAGAGGAATATTATGAATACAAGCGAACCAATGATTCAGGACTATGATGCAGTCCTTGACGCACGATATGGAAAGGAAGGAACTCTTGAACGTACCAAATTTGAGGAAGACGCATACGCATATTATACAGGATTGATCCTCCGCGATGCAAGAAAGGATGCTAAGGTAACTCAGGCTGAACTGGCACGTCGCACGCAGACCACCAAATCATATATATCCCGTATTGAGAACGGAGTGATCATACCTAGCGTTGCTGTCTTTTACAGAATGATTGCCGCTCTCGGAATGACAGTGGAAATCGTCAGACCTACAATCTGCGGATATGGGTTCACCCCTCAGACAAAATACCTCAGTGAGCCGGAGCATACTCCGTATGGTAAGAAAAGATAATTTAGGTCACGTCATATGAACATAGATTTGGATCGGTAAAGGTAGCGAAGGGACCAAGAGCATTTTCTGCTCTACAAGGCAGATTTCCCGTCCAGACCCTTCGCGATGACACCGTCAAAACCCTACCAGGGAATAAAAAGCCTACTTCCATTCCCTACTACACCCCGAAATCTCCCAAATCACCCCGAAAACAGACATAGTAGGGAACGAACACTATGGTTTCATTCCCTACTATGCAAACGTGAGGGCGCTGATCACCTTCTTATGTGCGATACCGCACTATCTCCTCACACCCGACCTGTTCGGGTGTCTGTTGTTACACCCCCCTCAGCACTTCAATGGGGGGCAATGCTGCAGCTCTCCTGGCGGGGAGGGAACCTGAGATGAGGCAGACCGCCATACTTACCACCAGCGACACTCCGATCCAGCCCCAGGGGAGTACAAAAGGGATCTCCATCACAGCACATACCACCCCTCCGGCACCCAGCCCCAGCACGACACCCGCTATTCCACCGGCACACCCTATAATCACAGCCTCACACAGAAAAAGTGCCCCTATCTCCCTGTCGGATGCTCCGATAGCCTTCCTTACACCTATCTCCCTCCTACGCTCCTGCACACTCACCAGCATAATATTCATCAGCCCGGCTGAGGCCCCCAGCAGCGTTATTGCCCCTACCAGAAAGGCAGCCAGATTCACCATCCCCATCACATCCCTCATCTTCGACATCACCACATCCCTTCTGCTGATCTGAAAATCGTCCTCATCCCCCTGCTCCACACCTCTGATTCTCCTCATCACAGCCACTGCATCCTCCACTGCCCGATCCATATCCTTCTCCCCGGGGTGCAATATCCCTATGGAGAACGACTCCCGGCCACTCAAAAGGCCACCTCTGGCACTCTCCAGAGGGACCAGCACCACATTATCCAGAGAGCCCCCTCCGGAGCCCATCTCCCCCAAAACACCGACCACACGAAACCTCTTTCCTCCTGCAGAAAGGTACTCTCCTACCCCATTCTCCCGTCCATCGTAAAGCATACTCGCCACCCTCGCCCCGACGATGCAGACATCTGTACCACCAAGTTCCGCACCTGAAAATCCCCTGCCAACGGCAATATTGCCCCCGCTAAGGGGGATAAAACCCCCATCCACACAGATCACCTCCACTTCGGGTGATGAGCCTCTCCCTGAAGCGGACACCCCCTCAAAGCCAAGCTCCGCGGCAGTGTAGACGGAGACAAGCGACAGAGAGTCATATTGCCCCCGGAACAACTTCGCCTCCCGGTACGAGATCCTCCTGCTCTTCTCTCCGGCAGAGCGTTTGATGTGGAAGCAGGAGCCACCCATTTTTCCGATGCTCCGCTGCAGCTCAAACTCCAGTCCCATCGTGGCAGTCATAGCCCCCACCAGGGCAGTTATCCCGATGCCGATGATCGATATGGTAAGTATGGTTCTTAAATAATTGCTCTTTATAGAGTTAAGAGCCTCTATGAAAATCTCCCGCCTCATAAGTCCTCCTCCTCATTGTTGAAAAATAATAGTATGCGAAAATAGGAAAATTTCTGCGAAAAAGATACCTTTGCCCCCAAATTTATTTCATTATAATGAGAACAAGAATTACAAGAGGTTCTGCCAATAAGGGCACAGCCGAGAAAACTTACGAAATTCCAAGACGCAATTTTGGCAAACGCTACGGCGAATTTGAAGAGAAGACCAAAAATCACAAAGGGGACAAGCCATTCGGAAAGAGCGATAAGTCCTTCAAAACCAAGCCTGAAAAAGGGAGAGGCGACAAGCCATTCGGCAAAAGCGACAAACCTTTCAGCAGAGGTGACAAACCTTTCGGTAAAAGCGAGAAGCCTTTCAGAAAAGGGGAAAAATCTTTTGGTCCTAAAGGGGATAGACCTTTCGGCAAAAGGGGTGCAGACAAGTCATTTGCATCCAGAGGTGAAAGACCATTCAAGAAGAGAGTTCCAAAACAGATAGACGAGAATATCGACAGCGATACATTTACACCTTCGATTACAGGTGATGTGAGACTTAACAAGTTCATAGCCAACTCAGGTGTATGTTCACGCCGTGAAGCCGACGAATACATCGCTGCAGGACTTGTGACTGTAAACGGTGAGGTGGTTACCGAACTTGGTACCAAAGTAAATATCGATGACGATGTGAGATTCAATGGCGAGAGACTTAAAGGTGAGAAGAAAGTATATATTATGCTTAACAAGCCCAAAGACTTTGTCACCACCACCAGCGATCCCCACGCAGAGAAAAATGTGATGGACCTGATCAGCAAAGAGCTCTGTCCTCAGAGAATTTTCCCTGTCGGCAGACTTGACAAATCGACTACCGGTATCCTCCTCCTGACCAACGACGGAAACCTTACCGAGATGCTGACCCATCCATCATACGGCAAGAAGAAAATCTACGAAGTGACTCTGGACAAAAATGTCAAACAGCCGGACTTCGAGGCTCTTCTTGAGGGTTTTGAACTTGAGGACGGATTTATCGCTGCTGATGCTGCCGCATACGGCGCCGAGAAAAACATCGTAGGTGTGGAGATCCACTCAGGGAAAAACAGAATTGTAAGACGTATGTTCGAGCACCTTGGCTACAATGTCAAGAAACTCGACAGAGTATATTTCGCAGGTCTCACCAAAAAGAACCTCAAAAGAGGTCAGTGGAGATTCCTTACAGATGCAGAGGTAGGTATGCTTAAAGTGAAGAACAATGAGCAGTAACCATCCTCCTCACAGATCAGGGTTTGTAAACATCATCGGAAACCCCAATGTCGGCAAATCGACACTGATGAACGCTCTGGTGGGCGAAAGGCTCTCCATCGTCACATCCAAAGCACAGACCACCAGGCACAGAATTATGGGTATCGTGAACGGTGACAATTACCAGATTGTCTACTCCGATACACCCGGTATCCTCCGCCCATCATACAAACTTCAGGAGAGTATGATGAACTTCGTGGAGACCGCTATCGGAGATGCTGACATCATCCTATATATCACCGATGTAGTGGAGAAGAGCGACAAGAACAGGGAGTATGTCCAGAAACTCAATATGGTGGACTGCCCTGTCATAGTGGTTATAAACAAGATCGATATCAGTACTCAGGAAGAGGTGCTCAAACTCGCCGAGTACTGGAAAGGTGAGATTCCGAAAGCGGATGTCTTTATCGCCTCAGCGATAGAGAAGTTCAATCTGGACGCCATCTTCAACAGGATAGTGGAGCTCCTCCCCATCCAGCCGGCGTGGTACGACAAGGATACCTTCACAGACAAAAATCTCCGCTTCTTCGCGTCTGAGATCATCCGCGAGAAGATCCTTCTCAACTATTCGAAAGAGATCCCCTACTGTACTGAGGTGGTGATCGAAGAGTTCAAGGAGCATCCGGACAGATACGACATTCAGGCGGTGATAAATGTGATGAGAGACTCTCAGAAAGGTATCATCATCGGCTCCAAAGGTGCCTCCCTGAAAAAGGTGGGTATCGAAGCCCGTAAGGATATGGAAGAGTTCTTCGAGAAGAAGGTATTCCTCCAGACCTTCGTAAAGGTAAATCCCAACTGGAGAGAGGATAAAAGGAAATTGAAAAGTTTCGGTTATATATTATAAGATATGAGTACAGAGGATAAAGATTTGAAAGGGGCAGAAGAGGTGGAAGAGACTCCTGCTGCAGAGGTGGAAGCTGTAGCATCCGAGCCTGGAAAGTTTGACAAAGTCATAAACGACGGAGATAAGAAATACAAATTGTCGGGAATGTATAAAGACTGGTTCCTCGACTACGCCTCGTATGTCATCCTCGAAAGGGCCGTCCCCCACATCGAAGATGGTCTCAAGCCTGTTCAGAGACGTATCCTCCACGCGATGAAGCAGTGCGACGACGGACGTTTCAACAAAGTGGCCAGCATCGTGGGTGATGCTATGAAATATCACCCTCACGGTGATGCTTCCATCAAAGATGCCCTCGTGCAGCTCGGACAGAAGGAACTTCTTGTAGAGTGTCAGGGTAACTGGGGAAACATCCTTACCGGAGACGCCGCAGCGGCAGGACGTTATATCGAAGCACGCCTGAGTGAGTTTGCCAAAGAGGTGGCATACAACGACAAGACCACCGAGTTTGTACCTTCGTACGACGGCCGTAACCGCGAGCCGGTCAATCTCCCTGTCAAGTTCCCACTGCTGCTGGCACAGGGCTCCGAGGGTATTGCCGTAGGCTTGGCCTGCAAAATCCTCCCTCATAACTTCAACGAACTTATCGACGCATCCATCTCTCACCTCAAAGGTGAAGAGTTCGAACTCTATCCCGACTTCCCTACCGGAGGCCTTGCCGACATCTCCGGCTATAACAGAGGGCTTCGCGGCGGCAGGGTAAGAGTGAGGGCTCAGATCGAAAAAGTAAACAAAAACACCCTGGTAATCAACCAGATCCCCTTCGGTGTCACCACTGCAGATATAATCGATTCCATCATCAAGGCCAATGACAAAGGGAAGATCAAGGTAAAGAAGGTGGATGACAATACAGCAGAGAATGCAGAGATCGTCATCACCCTTCATAACGACATATCGCCCGACAAGACTATCGATGCCCTCTATGCCTGCACCAGCTGTGAGGTATCCATCTCACCTAACTGCTGCGTCATACAGGACAACAAGCCCCAGTTCCTCGGGGTGGATGATATCCTAAGATACAATACAGACCACACCAAAGAGCTGCTGAAGAGGGAGCTTGAGATCAAACTGGGAGAACTGGGCCAGGAGTGGCACTACACCTCACTGGAAAAGGTGTTCTTCGAGGAGAAGGTCTACAAGATTCTGGAAAACAATGCATCCACTTGGGAGAAGCAGCTGAAGGATGTACATCAGGGGATGCTCGGCTATCAGCACCTGTTCCGTCAGCCTATCACCAAAGAGGATATCAACAGACTTGTCGAGAAGCCTGTGAGGAAGATCTCTCGCTTCGATGTCAAGGCTGTGAATGAGAAGATAAAGAAAATAGAGGCTCAGGAGAAGACCTTGCAGCACCATCTGGAGCACCTGATCGAGTACTGTATAGAGTACTTCGAGAACCTCAAGAAAAAATATGGGGCAGCCTATCCCCGCCGCACCACACTCACATCATTCGAGAACATCGAGATCACAAAAGTGGTGGTTAACAACGCCAAGCTCTACGCAAACAAAGCTGAGGGATTTATCGGTATCTCCCAGAAGAAGATAGAGGATGCCGAATATATATGCGACTGCTCTGACATCGATGATGTTATCGTATTTACCAAAGATGGACGATATATCATCAAGAAAGTGGCAGACAAGATCTTCGTGGACAGAAATATCATCCACGTGGCTGTCTTCAACAAGTCTGACAGCCGCACCATCTACAATGTAGTATACAAAGATGGGAAAGGTGGTATCGCCTACGCCAAACGTTTCTCTGTGACAGGTGTTTCCAAAGACAAATGGTACAACCTCACAAAAGGTAAAGAGGGATCATCTGTGATCTGGTTCACTTCGAACTCAAATGGAGAGGCAGAGACTCTGAGGGTATACCTCAGGCCAAAGCCGAAGTTGAAGAAGCTTATCCTCGATTTCGACTTCTCGACACTGGCCATCAAGAACAGAGGATCTATGGGTAATATCGTCACCAAATACCCTATCCAGAAGGTGGCTCTCAAGTCTGCCGGCATATCTACCATCGGTGGCAAGAAGATGTGGTTCGACTGGGATATCAACCGTCTTAATGAGGATGGAAGGGGAGAACTTCTCGGAGACTTCAAGGGTAAAGAGAATATTATCGCCATCTGCAAGGATGGTACATTCTACACCACAAATCTCGACCTGTTCAACAAGTATCAGGGTGACCTGATGAAGGTGCAGAAGTTTGATTCCGAAAAGGTATTTACCGCCATCTACTGGGACAATACCGTCAAATCATACTATATCAAGAGGTTTGTCTTCGAATTGAGCGACAACAATGTCCAGTTCTTTATCGCCGACACCCCAGGTGCCAGACTCGTCGACATATCGGAAGATCTGTATCCTCAGGTAAAAGTGACATTCGTACAGAACGGAAGGAAAGAGAAAGAGGCAGAATTTATCGATGCCGATGAGTTTATCGCAGTCAAAGGTTACAAGGCCAAAGGGAAGAGGGCTGCTGCAGGCGAGGTGGCGACTATAGAATTTGTGGAGCCACTGGAGAAAGATGCCCCCGCTTTTGATGCTGAGGATATGATGCTGGACTCTGAAGATATAAATGAAGAGAACTTCACTCCGGGTGAAGATGGCTCTCAGCCACAGAGTTACAGGCCCGGGGATTCGGTAGATATAAATATTGATGGAGAGGAACTTACACTATTTTAACTGATCGGATTATGATTATCTCACTTATAGGCTTTATGGGTGCCGGAAAGACCACCATCGGCAAGCAGCTTGCCCAATCTGTCAAATGCCCTTTTGTAGATCTGGATGCTTATATCGAAGAGAAAGAGGGGAAGACCATATCTGAGATATTCGAACAGAGTGGAGAGAAGGGGTTTAGGGATATGGAGTTCAATTATCTTCAGGACATTCTTGAAGATCATATTGCCGAACATCCCGAGACCCTCGAAGATCTCCCCCCGTTCACACCTGAAGTTACCGAAGATGATGCCCCTGTCACTGTCAGGAACTGCTCTATGATCCTCTCATTAGGTGGAGGCATCGTCACCAATCCGGAGTGTGCTGACCTTATCTCCAGATTTACTTACTGTATGTATATACATACCGACATAGAGGTGATCAAGCAGAGGCTGTCACAGCAGGTTGAAGCGGCCGGAAGACCTATGCTCGGCGGCGAGAGCGGTGACGCCCTCCTGGCCCGCATCGAGAAGCTCTACAAAGAGCGCACTCCACTCTACACCCGCCTCGCCCGCAAGACTTACTTCTTGTAGGCAAGCTTTCTGCTCTCAAAAGACTCCGTCCGTTAGGTGGCGGAGATAAAGTCCTCCAGGCATTCGCTACGCTCATCCCCTCCCACACCTTCGGTGCGGGCCCCTCCCGCTATCAAGCGCGGGTGCTTAGGCCTTCCGGACACATTATCTCCGCCACACACCACTCCCGAAGTCCCGTATTGTTGTACGACATAGTCCTTTCCGACTGGCAATTCTCTTTAATGTTGTGTGGGAAGAGGAAACCGTGCTACCCCTCTGGCCGCAGAGGGAGGGGCCCGCGCTGTCAAGCGTGGGAGGGATTGTTTCCTCTCCACACAACATTAAAGAGGGACCTAGAGAGGGATGCCGCAGTTTCGGGCACAGAAACACCACTTTTCGTGCCCGTTTTAGCATCCGCCAACTCGCCAGACCGCTTACCACTTCTACAGCTACTTCTGAGCGACATCAGCGTGCTCAAGCCCCCTTAACTGGCTATGCTTAGACCACTCACCCACTCACAGAACGCCCTCCAACACACATCAACGGTCTGACGAGTTAGCGAATCCATAACACCTCCATCTTCCATTCCCAAACAACAGTAAGATATTGTCTGCTGATCAAAAAATTTCCATATTTTTGTAGAAATAGCTGTAGTTTTTTGAATGGTTTGTTGTTTAACGTAGAAAACAAACCTGATAACCTGATTTATGGATAACAACGAGAAAGAATTTGCGCGAATTGTGAGGGAGAACAAAAGGAGGATCTACACGGTCTGCTATATGTTCTCCAAGGATACAGAGCAGGTGAATGATTTGTTCCAGGATATACTTATAAATATCTGGAACGGCCTCAAGTCTTTTGAGGGAGAGAAGCACCTGAGCACCTGGATATGGAAGGTGAGCCTGAATACCTGCATCAATTACACCAAAAAGAAGAAAAAGGAGATTCCAACCCTGCCTCTGGACGTAAGCTTTAATCTGTATGAGGATACCGATGATGATTCCATGCAGATAAAGCAGCTCTACAACAGGATCAACAAGCTTGGATTCATTGACAGGAGTATCATCCTTATGTGGCTGGAGAATATGAGCTATGAAGAGATTGGCGCTATCCTGGGAATAACGGCAAACAATGTTTCCGTAAAGCTGGTAAGGATAAGGGAGAAACTCAAACAAATGTAAAACCTTCAAAAAACAGAGCAAAATGAACAATAAAGATAATTTTGAAATATCTCAGGAACTTGAGCAGATGCGGGAGCAGTTCAGTATCCTGACTAGAAAGGTAGAGGAGCAGAATATTGTTAATGATAGGATTATCCGTTCATGCGTAAAAAGCAAGTTGAAAAATTTCAACAGAAAGGCGGTGTTGTGGCCAATACTCTCCTGGGTTCTGTTAGGTGGATGGCTTATATATAGGCAGTTTGATCACGGTATGCCTTTGTGGAGTTCTATTTTTACAATATGTGTATGTGTGATAGAGGTGACACTGTTCCTTTATAAGAAACATTTGCAAAATAAAACGCTTGATTTCAACGGGGACATAAAAGAATTCTCACATCAGATAAAAGTGCTGAAAACCAATCTTCTGAGACCTGTTGTTCTCTCCCATGCCATCGGTTATATCTGGGTTATCGTGTGGCTGTGGGTGTTCTTCAGTATGTTCCCTGTAAAAGATTCGTTAGGAATTATACTACTGATTATCTATGTGGTAGCTATGACCATTCTGAATCTGCAGTCCGAGATTAAAGTTATGCGTATTTTGGATGAGATAGTTAAGGATATAGAAAAATAGATGTTTGAGATGAAAAGTTTACTTGTTACTATACTTTTGATGGTGATCGGCACCCTTTATGCCCCGGCCCAGCTTCTATGGAAAATATCGGGAAGAGGAATTGAGAAACCTTCTTATATTTTGGGTACTCATCACGCAGTTCCGTTTACCTATTGTGATTCTATTCCCGGTCTGATGGAGGCTTTTGAAGAGGTGGATTATGTGATTGGAGAGTTTGATATGATAAAGATGGGAGAGATGACACCGGTCCAGATGCAGAATATGCAGAAAAGGATGATGATGCCTGCAGATACAACTTTGCTGTCATTATTCAACGTGGAAGAAAAAGAGCTGTTGGATGCATACCTTAAGGAAACTGTTGGGGCAGAGTTGCAGATGTTTTCTGCAATGAAACCCATGACCATAATGGTTACTGTGCAGAACAGGATTCTTATGGATATTATTCCCGACATAGCATCAATGACCGGCATAGACAAGTATATGCAGACATTGGCTGTGAGCAAGGGAAAGAGCGTTGGCGGACTTGAGACAATGGAGTACCAGATGAGTCTCCTTTATGGAAGTTCCCTTGAAGAGCAAGCTGATGCCTTGCTGGAGATGGCTCAAAACAGTAATAGCAAAGAGTTGTTGATTGAACTTACTGCTGCGTACAAGTCTCAGAATCTTGATATCTTATGGAATGTATTTAAAGAGCAGATGACCAGATATGAGTATGACGCTCTTGTTTCAGTGAGAAACCGGAACTGGGAAAAGCAGATTGTGGAGCTTGTTCCAGCACAATCCTCTTTGTTTGTTGTTGGATCAGGACATCTCCCTGGTGAAAAGGGGATGATTACCCTTTTAAAGCAAGCAGGTTACAATGTAGAACCTATTCAAAAATAAATGCTGCCTGGACTTCGTGGATTCTCGACTGCCAACATATTTAATGTTGTGTGGGAAGAGGAAACCGTGCTACCCCTCTGGCCGCAGAGGTCGTGAGCGAATAGTGAGCATCCAGTGGGTGCTCACAGCGAGCAGCCCGCACCGGAGGTGTGGGAGGGATTGTTTCCTCTCCACACAACATTAAAGAGGGACGTAGAGAGGGATGCCGCAGTTTTGGGCACAGAAACGCCACTTTTCGAGCCCGTTTTAGAACATCATATTCCACATTGCGTTCTGGACGCGGGAGTTTTTCTTGCGGCATAGGTTGCTATGTTTCAAAAAACTCCCGTCAAGGTTTTTGGGGCAAAGGTGCTTTTGATTACTTTAGCCGGCAACTACAAACGGTGTTGCCACATACAAAACTTCGGACGAGATGCCAGAGAAATTAAGAAAGTATACCTTCATCGGTTCTGAAATACTATCGGAATGGAAAGCCTCTGAGCTACAGGTTTATTTCCATATATTGCAGGCTCCCATTTTGGAGACTGCCTGATGAGTGACACCACGTGAGCATCCAAGTCTTCGCAAATGCTTTCCAATACCCTGACATCTCTGACGATACCATCAGCTCCTACCTCAAACGCCACTTTCATAGTACCTTCGTGATTACACCCTTCAGGCGGCGTAATCCTGGCATTAAGCCAGCGTGAAAAAGCCATCATATCCTGACCTTGAAATTGGGGCATTTTTTCTGGATTAACAATATAAAATGGATACTCTTTTTCCTTCTCATCATACCTTATTACTACTATTTCATCGAGTTCTTGTGGCCGTTTCATCGTAACCATAATTACCCCATTTGAAGCTCTCTCTCCATATTTCTCTTTTGCAAATGCATCTTTCAAAATACTAATGGATTTAATACGGTTCGGATCGATTTTATCAAAATCCATCTTACTAATCTCCTTTTCCACCCCACTCTCCAGAAGTATATACAATGGAGAATTTGTAATATCATACACTGTTCGAGCCTGTAAAGCTACACACAGACACACGAGAGGGAGCAAATAGAGCAGTTTCCATCTCTTAAGGATATGAGATTTGGACTTCGTCATCATAGTGATACGATTTTTAAGGATACTATGATTAAAACTATTCGCGATAGAATAGCCACTCCCGCTGATAGCTTTTCTTACCAGTAAGTATTGATACCCTTTAATATCTATACCGGCTCGAAGAACAGCATCATCAGCCTCATACTCGTGAAGCTCCCTCAGATCTGACCTAAGTATCCAAATGGCCGGATTGAACCACTGGAGAGCAGATAAGATATCTACCAGGAGTATATCGACAGAGTGCCCCAAAGCTATATGAGCCTTCTCGTGAATAAGGATAGACTCCCTATCCTCATCCCAGTCTTTTCGGGGTATAACGACATACTTCATCCAGCTGAATGAAGCTACGTCCCTGTCTGTTAAAATAATTTTACAGCCAACCTCTTCATTCACCAGCTCACCTTTCTTCACCATATTGAGAATGGAGATTATAGACACAATCACCCTGACCAAGACAAATAAAACACCTGCCCAGAAAACGAGGGCAAGGACCATTGGCCACCAGGATGCTCTGTTTTTCACCTCCAGTGCAAGTTCTGGCACCTGAGCAGTGTGTATCATCTCAGCGGCTCCCATCTGCATATCCTTATGGATAGTGATAATACAAAGTGGCAGGAGGAAAGACAAAAACGCTATCCCCACCAACACTACCCTATTGAAACGATGGAATGTCTCCTTTTTCAATAGAAAACGGTAGAAGAGGTAGAAAACCAGCAGAACAACTGCCACCTTTATTTCATATATCAGAAAGTCCATCATCTATATAACAGGTTTTTAGAACATCATATTCCACATGGCATTCTGGACGCGGGAGTTCTTCTTGGCGTTCATCTTGCCGAAGTTGAATGAGACTGTGAAGAGAAAGTAACGGCCGAGGACATTTGAGTATGTGTCCTCTGTGTATTCATCAGATGTGTACCTGTTAAGAGATTTGGTCTGATTGAGGATATCCTTTACAGACAGCGATAGGGTAACTGCCTTGATACTTTTCCCTACAGAGAGATTCCAATTGAAGGAAGGATCTCCATAGCCGTTCGCATAACCTCTGTAGAATGTGTATCCAAGATAATTCTTAAGTTCCCACCCTTTTCCTGGTTTGTAGGTGACATCACCGGAAAAACTGTGATCCCAGGTGTTCAGGTTGGCATTTGGGTCGAGTGAATACCTGGATATTCTGTTACGTGTCCCGGCACGAAGGGAGATGTTGAGTTTATCTGCATTGTACTTGAAATAGGTACTTGCACTCCACGAAAGTGTATTGGTCCTGCTCTCCTGAAATCCACTCTTTCCACTATAGAACAGATCTCCGGACTCATCACCCCAGAAACTCTCCATAAACTTGTAATAGTCAAAATTATCCAGATCAAGCCCCTCCATCTCCCCTGCTGACTGATAACTTGTATTAGCTGTATACGAAGCATATCCGTCCAGTGACATCGAGTACTTCTTGTCTTTTCCAAAAGACTTATTGAAACTCATATTGCTTGAGACAGTTGTCCCCAGCTTCTGCGAGTTTACGGGGATACCATATCTCACACCTTCACCATCAAACCAGCTGGCTGTAACGATAGGGTTGGATACGAGATTTCCATATACATTGATATAAAAGTATGAGAAGGACTTCTTATTGCTCACCCTATAAGTGGCACTGAAGTTATTATAAAAGGTGGGCTTCAAATAGATATTTCCTGCCTGTATCTGTATAGGGTTTGAGATATCCAGTGTAGGGATCACTTTGTCACCCGACACTGTCTGGGTATAACCGGAATAATACAAATAGAGATTGCTCTCACCTTTCCTATATCTGTAACTCAAGAATGGCGACCAGTTATATAGCCACTCCCCTTTACCGGTAATGGTCTCAACACCCATAGATCTGGTATTGATCACATTCTGCACCATATCACCCTTCAGACCGAACTGGACATTGGTGGTGTCATTGTTGTACTGAAATAGTAGGGAAACCGCCTCTTTCAAATAGCGACTGTTATTGGCAGATGAGTAATAATTATCCAGAACACCGGCTGAATAGGCCATCTCAGAATTGTTGTTGGCAGAGATACTTGAGCTGAGGTTCCCTCTGAAAAGCCACCTCTTGGATATAGGCTCTACATAGCTGACCGATCCACCTGCATGGTAGTACTCCCTTTTGATATCATAGTCGATATTTTTTACATTTGTAGAAGATGTATACTCCACCTGAGTTCTCTCTGTCTTATCCCCATTCTGATCGCTGATATTATAATCGAGAGAGATTGTAAGCGATCTATTCTTTTTCCCCAGATCCCTGACTCCGAAATCAGCCCAGCCACCTGTCCCGGTCTTGGTATTGTGCGCCTGAACATCAGATGTGGATTTGTTAAGAGATGCACCGGAGGTATAGGTCTGTGACTGATTGGACACAGTCACCCTGTTGCGTGCGTAATTAAAAGTTGGTCTGAATTCGAAAGAGTATTTCTTCTTCTCCTTATTCTTAAACTCCAAAGAAGCATTCACACCATTCTCCACCCCATAACCGGTATATTTCGTGTCTGTATAAAGTTCCTCGCCGGATGGCTGGAATGATATGCGGGACGACACCTTTTTACTGTCCTTGGTGTTGTTCTTATACATAGCAGAGGCATTGGTCTCCACCCCTTTTATTCTGTCTGTATTATAGTTGACACCACCTTGCGCACTGGTGGTAAGGCCTCTGATTTTAGAGTAGTCATCGGATACTTCTGTACCGTCACTATAGTACATCACCATTCCGGTTCCTGCATCCATCACATTATGTCCGTTTCCAAGAATCACCACCTGATCTTTCTCTGTATACCCTGTCACCAGTGCAGAGCCGTTATAGAGGAACTTTCCATCCTCCACCAGATCACTCTTCTTGTCGGGATTGACCGAAGCACCACCCCCAAGCTTGGCATTTCCGAACCACCCTTTGGTGTACTCCTGCTTGAGTTCTATATCCATCACCTTCTCCTTGTCATCCTGAGTCGCCACTCCTGTAAATGCAGCGGCATCCTTGGTCTTGTCCACCACCTTGATCTTGTTTACTATCTTGGCAGGGAGATTCTTAAGGGCTGCCGAAGGGTCATTGAAGAAGAATGTCTTTCCACCTACGGTGATCTTGTCCACCGCCTCACCATTGACCTTGACTGTACCATCATCACCCACCTCCATACCGGGCATCTTTTTGAGCAGCTCCTCCAGCATATCGTTCTCCCCTACCTTAAAAGATGAAGCATTGTATATAATGGTATCCTGCAGGACTTCGATAGGATTTCCCACCGCTGAGATGGATGCAGCATCGATCATCTCAGGATTCTCCTCCATCTTAATGACACCGAGATTTACCTCCCAAGAGGTACAGTCGTGAACCTTTTTGTATGGCTTGTAGCCGATAAGCTCCACATTGAGGGTATATTTCCCCACCGGCACATCTTTAAGGTTCACCTTTCCCTTATCATCCGACAGAGCAAAACTGGTTATGACTGTATCACCTACAGGGACCAGATATGCCGAGGCCCAGGGGATAGGCTCTTCACTTTGGGAATCCTTAAGTTCAAACTTCACCTCCACATTCCTATTTTTCTCAAACATAGAGAAATCCATAACCACCTGACCCTTCACAGAAACAGAAAGGACAAGGGCCACAAAAGACACAAACAAACGCTTCATACAAATCCAATTTCAAATATTAGGCCATAATTTACTCTTTTCCAAGAGTTCCATAAGTGATTTTCAGGGCTTTAGTCTTTCTAAGCTCATCTTTAACATCAATAATTTCTCCAAGCTCTACATCTGAAGATGCATTGATGGTCACCATCGGTACATAACCGACATTCTCAATCTTCTCAGATATGATCTTCTCCACCTCAGCCTTGGTACACACCTTTCCATCTATATTGATATTTGATCCGCCATCTTCAGTGATAATACTGATAACAATAGGCTTTTCACGTTGGACCTCGATTTTTCTCTCGACCATAGCCAAGAGGAAAATTCCGATAATAGGGACAATATAGAGCACCTTCCAAGTACTCAATGGGGAAGATTTTTTGTTCAACATCATACTGATTCTTTGTTTTAATGTACTGTGATTAAAATTATTGACCAGCGAGTATCCGCTACCGCCAAGCGATTTTTTGATTAAAAGGTATTGGTACTCTTTCATATTGGCACCGCTCCTCAATACGGCATCATCCGCTTCAAACTCGTGAAGCATACGGAGATCACCCTTGAGTAGCCAGATGGCCGGATTAAACCACTGGATAGATGTAAGGATATCCACAAACAACAGATCCCAGGAGTGCCTCAACTCTATATGGGCCCTCTCGTGCATTAGTATCTGTGGGCATCCTCTGTGGTAATCCTCTCTGGAGATTACGATATATTTCATCCAACTGAAAGTGGCACTATCATCCTCAGTTATGATAAGATCTATACCCCCGGCAATCTCCTGGCGACTTCCACTTTTTATGATCCTTTTGATCCGGACTAAAGAGACAAGAACATTTCCCAGCACCGCTGCCACACCTATAAAAAAGAGGATACTAAGGACAATGGTCCATAGAGAGTGCCCTTCAGCCACCTCTTCAGCAGCAGTACCAACTTCTGCCACCGCTCCGGCAGGGATGACCACTACGTCGTGCAATGTTATCACGCAAAATGGGAGCAAAAAAGAGAGGAGCGCTGTCGCCAAAAGGACAATACGGTTCACACGGTGAAAAGTCTCCTTACTTAGCAAGAGGCGGTAGAACATATAGAATACGCTTAGCGCAATGGCCACCTTCAGTTGATATGTCAAAAATTCTGCCATATGCCCCTATTTTTCACCCATCTCTATCTGTTCGATTAGCTCCTTCAGCTCATCCACACTGATCTTCTCCTCCTTTACAAAAGAGGATACTGCACTCAGATAAGAATTGTTGAAGTAGCTGCTGATGATCCCCCCCACAGTGCTCCCTGCATAATCCTCTCTCTTGACCATAGGAAAGTACTGATAGGTGTTGCCGTAGGCCTTATGGCTCAGATAACCGTTTGCCTCCAATGTCCGGACCATCGTTGACAAGGTATTGAAATGGGGTTTGGGCTCCTCATAGTGATCCAGAAGTTCACGGACGAACATAGCACCTTCATCCCAAAAGAGATTCATGATCTCTTCCTCTTTTCTAGTCAGTTTTTTCATGCCAAATTTGTTTATGGCACAAAGGTAACTAAATTTTCTTTTAATGCAACTATTTTTTATAGTTACACTAAAACACACGTCTCTCCTCCCTTCCGAATATGAGACCTAAAAAGATGGCACAGCCTGCAATAGGAAGAAGAAGGTACTGCTTGTAGGGCTCAATGGCAGACTGAATTTTTGAGATCAGCTCTGATCCCACCTCTGGGGTGGATACCGGATAAAGCCAGACTATAAACATGGCAAATATCCCCATGAGCAGTCCTATAACAAGAGCAGCGACAAGTGCTACCCTACCGGTCCTTCTCTGCCTGTCCACCTCCGACTTGATCCCATCCACAGCATTGATCTTCTGCCTGACTTCGAGCAGGAAGGTGGGATTGTCCTCTACCTGAGGCTTATTGTTCCGTAGGAACGATTCTATATTGTCATTTTTCATTGGAGTATCGATTTTAAATGGTTACGGGCCGTAGACAAATGGTATTTTACAGTCCCTGATGGCATCTGGAGTATCGAGGCTATCTCCTTTATGCTTCTGTCCTCAAAATAAAAGAGGACAATGACGGCCTTCTCCTTCTCTTGAAGCATATTGAGTGCCTGATAGAGTTTCTGATATCTGAACCTCCCATCGGTCTCATCCGCAGAAGGGACGGACAACATTTGCGGAGCATCCGTCGGAAGAGTCTCAAACCTGGGCTTTCTAAGATGGTCCAGATAACAATTATATGCTATCCTGAAAAGCCAGGTGCTGAATTTTGAGAGTCCCAGGAATGAGCCTGATGCCACATAGGCCCTGACGAGGGCATCCTGCGCTATATCATCCGCCAAAGATGAGTCCCCACCACACAAGGCAAGCAGAAACCTTCTCAAAGATTCCTGCTCCCCCCTAACCAGGTCTATGAAGCGCTCCTGCGTCATTTGATGTTTCTCTCTTCAGCCTCAATCTCCTTGGCAAGCATCTTCTTGCCTACAAAATAAACAATAAAGAGAGCAATCCCTATAGCTAACAACACTCCACCGGGAACAGCCAGGATAAAACCAGGACCGTCCAATATATCCCAACCCATCCCCTCACCAAAAAGGACACCACCCACCAGCATAAATAGGCCAAGCAAAGATGTGACACAGGCTGAAGTTAGACGTTTCAAAAGACGCTCCTTAATGGTCAGAGCCTCCTGGTGACCTCTGAAGAAGTCAGCATCGATTTTGGCACCCGCCTCAATAGCCTTGAGCATAACCTCAGTTTTTTTGTCCATCTCATGCTGACGTCCTCTCATCACAAGCCACACAATCATAACAGGCAATACAACACAAATGCCTATCGGAATCAAAAATTGAAAACCCATAATTCGAAAAATTTTAATGTTTACACCTATTAGACGTAAACACAGAACGAAAGGTTGGAAAAATTTGCTGCAACTTTAGAATATTCTGGATGAGTAGATCTCCCTTCCCCCCTCTGTCAGACCTTCGATAACCACCTTGAATTTCCCTTCATACTGTGTAAAAATCAGAGTTCCAGCCAATCGGTCTCATACATCAGGACTCCGGCGAGGACTCCTGCACCGTTTATGATGTTTGTGAAGGCATATCCGGCAGGTGCAAGCCCCACCTCCCCGAAGATATTCTCATCTATCTGGTTCTGGGCATAGGCATACCTGCTGAAATCGGATGTCATCTTGTATAGTCTTATCTTATATCTGTATTTGATATCTGTAATGTATATATAATCGCCATTCTCCCCCTTATCCTCAGCGTGCATCCCCTCATTATAGGTCCATATCCCCTCCAGAATGTGATCTTCACCATTGAAATCCTTATCCATAAACATAGTGAGACTCTCGTAACATTCAAATGAATAGCCATTATAATTCACATTCAGGACTGAAGATGTCTGAGGAAGAAGGGGATTGTCCCCCATCGCAGTTATGATTCCGGAGTAGCAGGCCAGAGTGGTATCCTTATCGAAAAACTCACCATTACTGTCTTTTGCATAATATTCGTACAGCTGTTCCCTCACAAGCTGTATTCCATAAGCATCTGTGGCGTAAGGATCATCCTTTATAGGCCACTTCACCCTCAGACGGAGATTATAATTCACCCCCGGACTCTGTCCGACATCCTTGGTCTGCTGCTCATCAGTCATATCGAACACCTCATACTCCAGACCATCATAAGACACAGGGACAGGGATCCTTGTCACCGACTCCACTGTCTCGAATCCGTCTGCACTTACCACCACCTTTATCTCATCATCAGGAAGAGGAGCCACATCTGCGACGTAAGAGCCTGCAGCACCACCTCGAGGTACATCTGCCCCCTCCTGCTTGGTCACAGGTACCATATCTCCATTTACAAAAACCTTCACATCAGGTCTGAAATTCTTCACATCATAACTGCTGTTCACTGCCACACATGGTCTCACACTCACCGATATATGATCTGTTACTCCTGGGAGACACTCCACGAAAATTATATTCTCCCCCTCCATTTTCAAATCAAATTCCACTTCACAGGATGTCCACAGAAGGGCCATCATAAGCATTAAAAATATATTTATATCTCTTTTCATCTCTTAGCTCCTAAAATTTAAGTGTATAACTGAATGTCGGGATAATGGGGATCATTCCCAGCCCCTCACCTATATATTTCACAAGATTACCATCATCATCATATTCACCGGACAGATATGCAAATACTACATTGGTCCTGCAGTAGACATTATATATGCTCAGGTTCCAGGTACTTAGGTTCCCCCTTTTAGTAGTCTTATGAAAGTTCAGCCCCAGATCGAGTCTGTGGTAATCGGGAAGCTGAAGATTGTTCGGTTCGCTATATACAGGAAAATGGGTCATATAGTCGTATTGGTCCGGCTCAGTATTCTCAGCATAGTGCGATTCCACCGTCATCCTGTTACCTGTCCTCCAGCTCCAGCACCCATAGACCTCAAATCTCTTGGTAAACTTGTGCTTGAGCATAAGTGTCAGTTTGTGTCTGCTGTCATTTCTGTCCCTGTACCAATCCCTGTAGAAATCATCAAACTTCCTCTGATTCCACATAAGTGTATAGTATGCAGATGCCTCGGTCTTCTCCCCTTTCCAGCTCAGCTCCGTCTCCATACCCCAGGAGCGCCCCTTACCCTGCACATAAGATTTGTCCCATTCGGTAAGAGGTGGGAAAAGTGCATTCACCCCGAAATACTCTATAAGATGGTCCATATGCTTGTACCACCCCTCCACATTGAGGGTTATATGCCCCGGTATCTTGGTATAGATCCCTGCAGCCACCTCCCGAGAGCGCGAAGGGGGTATGGAACCGGTAGAAGGGAGCCAGCAGTTGGTAGGGAGATCGAGATATATGGTCGAGACCAGATGGGTAGGCTGCGACATCTCTGTATAGGATGCCTTGGCCGAGATGTAATCATTGAATGTGTAGTTGAAAGCGGCTCTCGGCTCTACCGAATGCCAATATTTCCCTCCGGATGCCACCATCGAATACCTCAGTCCCAGATTCATAGTCAATTTATCCCCGAGCGACATCTCATCCTCGAAGTAGAGGGCAGCGGTCTGCATATGGGCAGTGGTCGAGTCCCCCATCTCCACACTCACCTCTGTATTGTCCTTGTATATCAGAGCATCCTCCAGAGTAGAGGTGGGGCTGTAGATATGATATTGCGCCGTGACGCCGTAGCGGAGCTTATGATTCTCCCCCAGCCTGTGGTAAAAGTCTGCATTGAGGCCGAAATCGTGCACCAGAGAGTTTACATATTGCCCCCCTTTCTCCCTCACATCGGGGTGGAGGCTGGTCCAGTCTTCGAAATAGAAGCCCAGACGGGAGTGTGATCTGGTATAATATGCAGCGGCGTTCATAGAGAGGCGGTCCGAAATATCCCACTTCCAGTCCAGCGAGCCGAGGGTATTGCCCCAGTTCATAGGGATCCCCATATCATTCTCCTGCTGCCGATGAATCTCAGCGACCCCATCTTCACCTACCTGATAATATTCCGAAAAATTGTACTGCTTGTACCTGAAAACGTCTCGTCCCATATAGAAAGAGCCTCTGAGAGTATTTTTAGGGGAGAACTTATGGGTCACCTTGGCATTAAGATCACTGAAAGAGTAGCCGAGGGTCAGTTTGTCAGGCTGGTTCTCTTTATTGAAAAAATAGAGGATCGGCTCAGATATGGTCTCTATCCAGGTCCTTCGGAGCCCCACATTGAAAGAGGTCTTCCCCTTCACGATAGGCCCCTCAAACTGGAGATGCCCATCGATAAGCCCTATGGCAAATGTCCCGTGATAGTCATAAAAATTACCGTCACGGGTAGTTATATCCACCACAGATGACATCTTCCCGCCGAATCTGGCCGGAAAACCGCTCTTATAAAAGTCGATATTCTCTATTACATCGGTATTGAACGAGGAGAAGAGACCACCCAGGTGGCTGACCTGATAGATCGGAACCCCATCCAGGAGAAATAGGTTATCACTTCCGTCTCCCCCGTGAACATACAGACCCGACATAAGTTCGGTACCCGATGCCACACCCGGGAGGAGCTGGATAGTCTTTATCACATCGGGGGTACTGAAAAAGGCGAAACCTGAATTCAGGAACTCTGTATTTATCTTCTTCAGCCCAGTCTGGGTCACTTTCACTTTCCGGTCGGCATCTGCTGTGATGTAGGCTTTGGAGAGGGTGTCCCTCCACACATCCTCAAACATCACATCATAGCTCTTCACCTTCTTCCCCTTCCGGGTCAGAACGACATACTTTTTATTTATCTCCCACTCTATACCGGTCCCTTCAAACAACTCCTCGAGGGCCTCTTCCAGGCTCATTCCCTTTTTTATCTCTGCCTCAGAGGGGATATTCAGGTCCAGAGCCGCATCGTGAATAAAATTCACCTCGAACATCTCGTGCACCTGCTCTATCTTCTCTTTCAGTGTCGCGCCCCCTCTGGCTGAGAGGATAGACGGCAACACCAGAAGATACAATAACAAAATCTTCTTCATCGATCTTTCGAATTACATTTTAATAATGGTTACATCCAATGCAGATTCGATCAACTCTATTATCAGATCCATATCCTCGGTGCTGAACTCACCGGTGAGCCTTTTTTTCAGATCTGTGGCTCCGAACGACACTCCGTAATAATTTCCGATGGTGACAAGAACCTCCTTCAGTGGTGTATCATCGAAGATAAATGTCCCTCTCACCCAGGCAATTCCATTTATACCACCCTTCGGGTCCAAGTGCGGTTTGATGGCCCCCTTCGGCAGGGTCGCCCCCATCCCTTCGGTCAATACGACCCCTTCAAGGTTCTCTGTACGGGCAAAATGGACCTTCCCCTGATAGACATACACCCTGGCCACAGGCAATGTCTCCACTAAAAACCTGGTCCCCAATACCCTTACAAAAGAGTTCCCGGTGGTCACTTCAAAAGGTCTGCCGAGATCTTTGGTCACCTCGAAATACCCCTTTCCGGTCAAAGTCACCGCTCTGGTCCCCTTTTCGAACCCTCTCACCTTATAGGTCAATGAGGCCCCTTCGGGCAATGTCACTCTGGTACTGTCGGGGAGGAGAAACACATCTTTCGCCCCCTGGGCCACCAGAGTCACCTCCGCGGTCGAGATCAGGACAAAACGGATCATCACCCCCAGCACAAGTGCTGCAGCAATCCCTGTGGCAAAGTATATCCACCCTCTCCTCCCCTTGGGCTTGGCAGCGGGTGCTGTGCCGTGGGCAGCGTAAAACTTGGAGATAGCTTTATTGGTGTCCAATTTGCCCTCCCGGTAGTGCTTCAGCACAAAATCGAGGTGTTTGTTTTCGTTTTCTGACATAGATTTGATCGATATCTTCACCTATAAGACGAAGAAGTTATTAAAAAGTACTATGCATCAGCAGCATATCAGCATATAAATCTTCACAGCGCCATCTTTCAATATTTTCAAGGCCTTGCTTACCTGATTCTTGACCGTCTGGAGGGAGATCCCGAGCTCCCGGGCTATCTCCTCCTGCTTGTAGCCGTCCCGTTTGGACATCAGAAATATCTCTCTGCACTTGTCCGGGAGCGAATCGATAGCGGTCCACAGGCGGGCCTCCACCTGCGAATCCTCCACAGAGGGCTCCAGAATATCAAGCGCCTCCCCCTCAAGCTGTGAGATCTCCACCTGCGACCTACCTTTCCTTATAATATCCAGGCACCTGTTTCTTACGACAGTGTAGAGATAACTTTTCTGATTCACTATCTTCTTCCCTGCCGAGAGCTTTTCCCATAACACACCAAAGGCCTCCTGCACCACATCTTCAGATGCATCTACATCATTAAGATAGTGAAGGGCATATAAACAAAGGGGTCTGTAGTGATAACGGAAGAGACTCTCCATTAGAATAAATCTTCTCTGATTTTGATGTCTTTAACTCGAAGCTGGATATTGGCTATACCTCTGTAGTAGTTCTCTGCTATAGAGTAACATACATCTACCGGATTACCTACGTGAAGATGTTCGAAATGCTCGGAGCGGTTAAATGCTATGGCAGAGATATATCTGTAAGGCTCATCCTCCTGGATAAGTTCAAGTTTCATATGGCCATTGTCAGATCCCACTTTACGGCCATTGCCATTGTCGTAGACATTCTCAGTGATAAAGACAGGGGACTGGTTACCCGGGCCGAAAGGCTGGAACTGCTTCAGAAGTCTGAAGAATTTGGGGGTAATCTGCTTGAAGTCGAGATAAGAATCTATATTTACCAGAGGTACAAGCAGCTCATCTGTAATCTTGGAGACTACATAGTCCTCGAACTTCGTGCAGAACGCCTCCAGATTCTCCTCTTTCATAGTCAGGCCTGCCGCATACATATGGCCACCGAAATTCTCAAGATACTCCGAACAGTGCTCTATCGCAGCATACAGGTCAAACCCTGTTATACTTCTCGCTGAGCCTGTAATGAAGCCATTTGACTGTGTAAGGACTATGGTAGGTCTGTAGAATGCCTCTACCAGACGTGATGCCACAATACCCACTACACCTTTATGCCACTGGGGGTTATATACGATAGTAGACTTCTTGTTTGCGAAGCCAGGACTGTTCTTCACCATATTGATCGCCTCAAAGGTGATCTCACGGTCGATACTCTTGCGCTCGTTATTGTGGTCGTTAATGGCAGCTCCGATATGCTTCGCCTGCTCATCGTTACGACAGATCAGAAGATCCACCGCTGTCCTTCCGGACTCCATACGGCCGGCAGCATTGATACGGGGACCTATCTTGAAGACTACATCGTCGATAGTTATCTTATGATTTTCAAGTCCTGATAATTTGATGACAGACTGGAGTCCTTTACAGGGATTTTCATTCAGTCTCTGAAGCCCATAATGGGCCAATATTCTGTTCTCACCTGTCACCGAGACCAGATCGGCAGCGATACTTACAGCCACCAGGTCCAGAAGGGGGATAATCTCCTCAAACGGGATAGACTTGTATTGGGCATAGCCCTGAACCAGTTTAAATCCCACTCCACATCCCGACAGGTCGTCGAAAGGATAGGAGCAGTCCTCCCTTTTCGGGTCAAGGACAGCTACTGCAGGGGGGAGCACCTCATCGGGCAAGTGATGGTCACAGATGATGAAATCCACCCCTTTCTCAGAAGCATATTTCACTTTCTCCACCGCTTTGATACCACAGTCCAGCGATATGATGAGTGTATATTTGTTCTCCACTGCACTGTCTATCCCTTTATATGAGACACCATAACCTTCATCATATCTGTCGGGGATATAGTACTCGATATTAGGGTTAAATCTCTTCAGGAAAGTATACATAAGGGCTACAGCTGTAGTCCCATCCACATCGTAGTCACCGTATATGAGTATCGATTCCTGATCTTTGATCGCCTGATCCAGGCGTCTGACAGCCTTGTCCATATCTGTCATCAGGAAAGGGTCGTGAAGGCGGGCCAGATCGGGTCTGAAAAACTCCCTTGCCTGCTCATATGACTTGATATTTCTCTGGATAAGAAGATTAGCCAATACGTGATCGATCCCCAGCTCTGCTGAGAGCTGACGGACAAGCGCCGGATTACCGGGCTCCTTCACTATCCATTTTCTATCTACTGCCATATCTTTGCAAAATTACAAATTTTATTCCTAAATCGGTAAAAAAAAGTTATTTTTGCCTTTCAATACATAAAATGGATAAAAGATGGATATTTTGGACCTAAACGAACAGGAATTGAACAGGCGTGAAGCCCTCAAGCAGCTTGAGGCATTGGGTATCGAAGCGTATCCCGCTGCCCAGTACCACGTAAACACCACATCCAAAGAGATAAAAGAGAAATATAACCCCGAAGAGGAGAATTTTAAAGATGTAGTGATCGCCGGTAGGATTATGAGCAGAAGGATTATGGGTGCTGCATCATTTATGGAGCTTCAGGACACCGAAGGTAGGATTCAGGTCTATGTCAAACGTGACGAGATTTGCCCGGAAGAAGATAAGACTATGTATAACACCGTATTCAAGAAACTTTTGGATATCGGCGATATCGTAGGTATCGAAGGTTATGCATTCATCACACAGACAGGGCAGCTCTCTATCCACGCCAAGAAACTTACAGTTCTGAGCAAATCACTCAGAGTGCTCCCTATCGTGAAAGAGAAAGAGGGTGAAGTATTCGATGCATTCTCAGACCCTGAGCTCAGATACAGAATGAGATATGTCGATCTTATCGTAAATCCTCAGATCAAAGACACTTTCATCAAGAGGACCCAGATCGTGAATACTATGAGAGAGTATTTCAACGAGCACGGCTGTCTGGAGGTGGAGACCCCTATCCTTCAGTCTATCCCCGGTGGTGCCACAGCGAGACCGTTCATCACTCACCACAACGCACTGGATATCCCTCTTTATCTCCGTATCGCCAATGAACTTTATCTGAAGAGACTTATCGTAGGTGGTTTCGCAGGTGTATACGAATTTGCCAAGGACTTCCGTAACGAAGGTATGGACAAAACCCATAACCCTGAGTTCACCTGTATGGAGATCTACGTGGCTTACAAAGACTATATCTGGATGATGGAGTTCGTGGAGAAACTTCTCGAGAAGATCGCCCTCAAACTTCACGGAAAGACTACCGTAAATATCGGCGGTCACGAGATCGACTTCAAGGCACCTTTCCGCAGACTCCCTATGCTTGAGGCTATCAAAGAGTATGCAGGTGTAGATGTGGAGGGGATGGATGAGGCTCAGCTTCGTCAGGTATGTAAAGACCTCAATGTGCCGGTACAGCCAAGCTACGGCGTAGGTAAACTTATCGATGCCATCTTCGGCCAGTACTGCGAGGATCACCTTATCCAGCCAACATTCATCACCGACTACCCTATCGAGATGTCTCCTCTAACCAAGAAGCACCGTAACAATCCTCGTCTGACCGAGAGATTTGAGCTGTTCGTGAATGGGAAGGAGCTGGCCAACGCATATAGCGAGCTTAACGACCCTATCGACCAGCTTGACAGATTCAAGAAGCAGCTGGAGCTTAAAGAGAAGGGTGACGACGAGGCTATGTACATCGATATGGACTTCGTAAGGGCACTTGAGTACGGTATGCCACCTACATCCGGCCTTGGTATGGGTATCGACCGTCTGACTATGTTTATGACCGGCTCTACCACTATCCAGGATGTACTCTTCTTCCCTCAAATGCGTCCTGAAAAATAGCATACTATGGGTGCCGAGCTTATAACCTCTACCCAGAATCCTAAAATCAAGGATCTCACCCTCCTGCTCGAAAAGTCCAAAGAGAGGAGACAAAAGGGGTTGTTTGCCGTAGAAGGTATCCGCGAAATATCAAATTGCGCAGCAGGTGGATTTACCGCCTCTGCGCTATTTTATTGTCCTGAGATCATCTCCGAGAGGGGTCTGGTGGAGCTCCGCAGCACCCTCTCCCTTACCGAAAAAGCCCTCTTCCCGGTAGCCCCCAATGTGTACCAGAAGATAGCGTACCGAGGCACCACCGAAGGGGCAGTGGCCCTCTTCAAAAGCAGGGACCGCAGACTCGAAGAGATTGTCCTGCAGGACAATAAAGCACCTTTAGTTCTGGTTCTGGAGTCGGTAGAGAAGCCCGGCAACCTCGGGGCCATCCTCCGTACAGCCGATGCTGCGGGGGTGGATGCTGTGATAGTCTGCGACCCCCTCACCGACCTTTATAACCCTAATCTCATCCGTGCAAGTATCTCAGGGGTCTTCACCCTGCAGATAGCCACCGCCACCTCCCAGGAGGCAGCCAAATGGCTCCGGGAGCGTTCATTCAACATCCTCACAGCCCAGCTTCAGGACTCCAAACCATACTACGATATCGATATGACGGTCGCTACCGCAATAGTCTTCGGGACAGAGGCCGACGGACTCAGCGACTTCTGGCGGGAGCAGTCTAACGCCAAGATCCTCATCCCTATGCTCGGCAAACTCGACTCGCTGAATGTCTCCGTATCGGCAGCAGTGCTCTGCTACGAGGCTGTAAGGCAGAGAAACAAATCCCTTTAGCTATGGGCAGCATCAAACATTTCGGCCTCATAGGGCACCCCATTTCACACAGCCAGAGCCCTACCCTTTTCTACGAAAATCACCCCGGAACAGAAGACAGATACGATCTTATCGAGACCCCGGACTTCGATGAGGCGATCTCCATATTCAAAAGGGACTTCGATGCCATCAATGTCACTGCACCTTTCAAAGAGAGGGCAATGCTGGTAGCTGATACACTGGAGAAGGAGTGCGAACTGTGCGGAGCCACCAATCTCCTGAAAAAGGTGAATGGAGGGATCAGAGGGTACAATACAGATATCGACGGGGTATACCGCACCATCGCAGCCCATTCGGGCGAAGCCCAATATGGACGGAGTGCCCTCGTAATAGGGTGCGGAGGGGCAGGCAAGGCTGCTGCCATCGCTATGGCCAAACTCGGATGCAAAGTCACCATCGCAAACCGGAGCCTCAGAAAAGGGGAACTCTTCGCCCAGAGACTTATCTCTATAGGGGGATATGACCGGATAGATGCAGTATCTCTGGAGAAAGCGGTAGAGATAGCAGATCTGTACGACTTCATCATCTACACCCTCCCTGTCGCCATCGAAGGACTCTCCAAAATCGATTTCAGCGACAAAGTGGTTCTCGAAGCGAACTATCGCGACCCTCAAATCACCCCCTCTATAATAAAAGAAACCACCCTTTACATCAGCGGTAAAGAGTGGCTCTTGCATCAAGCTGTATCAGCTTGGGATATTTTCTACACTACTTCTTGTTAGGTTCATCAAGCTGTAGCTGAGGATTCTTCTTAGAAGAGAAGAAAAGCATAAGTGATACTGTAATAGCTACGATACCCAGTGCGATGAAGATATACTCTGCTTTCACAGCTGCCTCCACACCTGTGTTTCTCTCAAGAATACCACCTACGAAGATAGGAACCAATAGCATACCCATATTCTGGATCCAGTAGATAAGTGAGTAAGCTGTACCAAGGTTCTTCTCAGGTACGATCTTAGGAACTGATGGCCACATAGCAGCAGGTACCAATGAGTAACCTACACCCAAGATAGCGATACCGATATAACCGAAGATAGGCTGTGCTGGTGCAAATGCGATGATAAGGTGAGCTGAGAATACAAGTACTGAGCCTGTAATCATCCAAGTGGTAGCTTTACCGATCTTGTCCACAAGGCTACCGAATAGAGGGGTGAACACTACAGTAAAGAATGGGATCATAGATACCATAGTAGATGCAGTCCTTTCGAACTCTGCAGCCACCTCGCCACCAAATCTAGGGATAAGGATAGCAGTAGCAAATTTCTTGAAAGAGATGATACAGCAGTAGAAGAACACACAAAGGAGTGAGATCAGCAGATAGTGTTTGTTTGTAAGCACTTTGATGATGTCAGAGAATTTGAATTTATCCTCCTCAGCAGTCTCCACTTTATCTGTGGTACCGGCCTGACGGTCAAATTTGGCATCCATTGCCACGAAGATAGCCCACACGATAGAGCCTAAAAGAAGAAGCATCACACCGATAAATGCAGGTTTGCTGGTCACGTCAAGTGGATATCCTGCAGCAGATTCAGCCACCAATACAGGTGAAAGAAGGAGAGCAGCAGCAGTACCAAGACGGGCGATAGAGAGCTGAAGACCCATTGCCAATGCCATAGATTTACCTTTGAACCATTTGGCGATAGAGCGGGTTACAGCCACACCGGCGATCTCACTTCCCAAACCGAAAAGCATACATCCCACATAAGCGATAGTAAGTGAGTTGCCTTTCGCCACGATAGCAGGTGAAGAGATGGTGATGTAAACCAATGCTGCACCCAAAGTCATAAGACCCACGAAAATAGAACCTGTCACACGTACACCCCATTTGTCAAGAAGGATACCGCATACGATAAGACCTCCCCATACACATAGGAATGAGTAACCACCGGCATAGAAACCATAGTCAGACATACTCCAACCAAGTTCCAGCATTTCAGGATTTTTAAAGATGTGAGAGATTGTAGAGAACATATCGTCGAAGAAGTACGACGCAAACATCGGGATTACCAGGCAAGCCCAAGCAATCCAGCATGCGCTCTTGCTCTCTTTCAAGGTTTTAACTACTTTATTCATAAATTTTTATTGATTAATAATTGATTTGGTTCTATTTGATATTAGGCTCTTCCAGGCCATACCCTTTCTTTCTGTCCTCAACTTTCAGCCACAAACCCAGAACAAGGGCCAGGATGCCGAGAGATGAGAAGATAAGCATAGGAACTCTGTAACCGCCGGTCACATCAAGAGCTTTACCGATAATGATAGGGAAAAGCATCAGACCAATATTCTGAATCCAGAAGATTACCGAATATGCAGAGCCGAGATATCTCTCCTCCACAAGTTTTGGAACAGATGGCCAGAGGGCAGCAGGAACCAAAGAGAAGGATACACCCAAAAGGATGATGGCTGCGTATGCGATTGGCTGATTAAGTGGTATCAGGGCAAATGTCAGGTGACATACGATCATAAGTACAGCACCGGCAATAAGCATAGTGGCACCTTTACCTTTCTTATCAAGAAATGCCCCCAGGAATGGGGTAAGGAGCATTGCACCGATAGGGAACCAAGAGAAAAGACCTGCAGCCTTCTCGGTAGGCATATTGAGGTTGGTCTCCAGCATACCGGTAGCAAACTTCTGGAATGGGTAGATGGCTGAGTAGTAGAGAACGCAAAGGCCTGCCACGATAAGGAAAGTCTTGCTGGTAAAAAGTTTGCCCACATCGCTGACTTTAAACTGCTCTTCAGGCTCATCAGCAGCTACTTCACCAAGCTGTTTATCAAGCTTCTTGTCCATAAAGGTAAAGATAGTGTAGGTCAAAAGGCCGATGATAAGGAGGATTGTGCAGAACAATACAGGGGTCACCACTGTAGGCATAGCCTCATTTGCCCAGGTCGAAAGTGCCGGAGAGATACGGAACACAGCGAAAACGCCGAGGCGGGCAATGGCCATCTCAAGACCCATTGCCAGAGCCATCTCTTTACCTTTGAACCATTTGGCGATAGCCTTTGAGACTGTCACGCCACCCATCTCGACACCGCATCCGAAGATCATAAAACCTACCGAAGCGAGTTTCGCTGTAGGGGGGAAAGTTACCCAGAACGAATCAAGGAATCTATAAAGGCCACTCTCTGGAGAGAAGAGGTCACTGATAGCATATAGTTTGATCGATGCACCGATCACCATAACTGCAGCTGAGAGGATACCGGTAAAACGGATACCCATCTTATCCAGAATGATACCTGCGAAAATCAGGAAAAATGCGAATACATTAAGAAAATACTCGGAACTGCAGAATGTTCCGTAGGTCTCTGCCGACCAACCTTTAGAGGTTTCCAACAGGGTGGAGAGTGGGGATAGCACATCCACAAACATATAAGCGAAGAACATCATAAGTGCTATCAGCACCAGCGCAGACCAACGCGCCAGACCACTATCATTGATAAATTTCTGGACTTTAGCTGTCATTGTAAAATAGATAGTTTTAGATTAATTTACACAAATAATCGACTAAAATAGGCATTTTTGAGGAGATGCCAAAATTAAAGTTCTCTACACCACTTTTATTTTTCATTTTCATATAATAATTGTACCTTTACGGGTCATTAAAACTATAAAGATTATGTCACTGAATAAAGTAATGCTGATAGGCAATGTAGGGAAAGACCCCGAGGTAAGACACTTAGAAAGCGGAGCGACTACCGCATCATTCACTCTCGCCACCACTGAGAGATACAAAGACAGAAACGGGGAGACAAAAGAGCAGACAGAATGGCACAACATCGTATGCTGGAGAGCCACTGCTGAAGTAGTTGAAAAATATGTCAGGAAGGGAACTCAGCTTTACATAGAGGGGAGAATCCGCACACGCTCATATACCGACAGAGACGGTAATATCCGATATATCACAGAGATCAATGCGGACAATCTTCAGATGCTTGGACGCAGAAGCGAAGGATCCTACCCGGCAGCATCCCCTGCACCTGCACAGGCTGCCCCTGCGTATACACCCGCACCATCAGTCCCTAAAAGCGCCCCTATCATCGATATGAGCGCGGTGGAAGATGAAGGAGATGACCTGCCATTCTAATCAGAAATAACAAATATAAAATATACACACACTATTATGAAAGTCGATGTAGTACTAGGTTTACAATGGGGTGACGAAGGTAAAGGCAAAATCGTGGATGTACTTGCCAACAACTACCCTGTAGTAGCCAGATTCCAAGGTGGCCCCAATGCCGGTCACTCACTTCACTTCGGAGAGATGTCTTTTGTACTTCACTCTGTCCCTTCTGGGGTATTCAGAAAAGACGCCATCAATATTATTGGAAATGGCGTGGTATTGGACCCTATCATCTTCCGCGAAGAGTGCGAAAAGCTCGAAGCCATAGGTGTACCTGTAAGGGAAAGGGTGGTAATCGCCAAGAAAGCACACCTCATCCTCCCTACCCACAGAATTCTGGATGCAGCATCCGAGGCAGCCAAAGGGAAATCAAAAATCGGATCTACCCTCAAAGGGATAGGTCCTACATATATGGACAAGACCGGAAGAAATGGTCTTAGAGTAGGTGATACCCTATCGGATAACTTCGTAGAGAGATATCAGACCCTGAAGAACAAACACATCGGCTTGCTCAAACAATACGATTTCGAGTACGATCCGGACCAGAATGAAAAAGAGTGGATGGACGCTATCGAATATATGAAGAGCTTCAATCTGGTGGATGGCGAATACTTTGCAAACAAAAAGCTCAAAGAGGGTTCAAGAATCCTTGCAGAGGGGGCACAGGGCTCTATGCTTGATGTGGACTTCGGTTCATATCCATTCGTAACCTCATCAAGCACCACTTGTTCGGGAGCTTGTATCGGTTTGGGTGTAGCACCTTGCACCATTGATAAAGTATATGGTATCTTCAAAGCCTACTGTACCAGAGTTGGTAGCGGTCCGTTCCCTACCGAACTGTTTGACGAAGACGGAGAGAAACTGCGTCAGCTTGGTCACGAATTCGGAGCCACTACAGGGAGACCACGCAGGACAGGATGGCTTGACCTTGTAGCCCTCAAATATGCAGTGATGCTGAATGGTGTAACTTCACTCATTATGATGAAGAGCGACATCCTTGACAGCTTTGATACCATCAAGGTAGCTACCGGCTATATGGTAAACGGCCAAGAGTGCGACACTGTACCATACGACACCTATGCAGAGGTCACCCCTATCTATAAAGAGTTTAAAGGATGGAACAAAGATCTTTCAAAAGCTAAAGACGAGAGAGAACTTCCATTTGAATTTATGAACTACGTAAGGTTTATCGAAAAAGAGGTGGGTGTACCTGTAAGCATCATCTCTTTAGGACCTGACCGTGACCAGACCATCGTAAGAGAATAATTGCAGATATGAGCCTCCTGGACAGCATCCATACCCCCGCCGACATCAAAGGCTTCACCCTCGGACAGCTTGAGCAGCTTTGTTCCGAGGTAAGGGAGTATATGATAGAGTGCTGCGCCTGTAACCCCGGACACCTTGGCGCCAGCCTGGGTGCATTGGAATTGTGCATTGCCCTACACTATGTGTACAACACCCCTAAGGACAAGATTGTGTTTGATGTGGGGCACCAGGCATATGCACACAAGATCATCACCGGAAGGAAAGAGGCTTTCAAACAAAACAGAAAATATAAGGGGATAAGTGGCTTTCCGAAAATGTCGGAGAGCCCTTATGACTCCTTTGGCACCGGCCACTCATCCACATCCATCTCTGCTGCACTCGGAATGGCAGTGGCATCCAAGATGGAAGGGAGGGATGAGAAAGTGGTGGCAGTCATAGGGGATGGTGCATTGACCGGAGGTCTGGCATTTGAGGCTCTGAACAACGCCGGCTCGATGAAGACAGACATCCTGGTCATCCTGAATGACAATCAGATCTCCATCGACCAGAACACAGGTGCACTTCACAACCATCTCCTGAAAATATCCACATCCCACACCTACAATTCTGTCAAGAACAAGATCTGGAACAGACTTGGAGGGGCAGACAAGCTGAGATCAGGCTTGCAGACATTCGTATCGAGCACCAAGAACGCCCTGTTCCAGGGGGCACCCCTCTTCGAGTCGCTCGGATTCAGGTACTTCGGTACCATCGACGGCAATAACATCGAACAGCTGGTAGAGACCCTCGGCAAGCTGAAAGAGATACACGGGCCCAAACTTCTCCACATAGTCACCACGAAGGGAAAAGGGTTCAAACCTGCGGAGGAGAACCAGACCGTATGGCACGCACCGGGGACATTTGACCCCAAGACCGGTAAAAGGACCTCCAAAACCGGGGATATCGCCCGCTATCAGGATGTATTCGGTGAGACATTGCTCCAATTGGCAAGACAGAATCCAAAAATTGTAGGTATCACCCCTGCTATGATCAGCGGATGCGGTATGAACTACCTGGCAAAAGAGATGCCCGAAAGGGTATTTGATGTAGGGATAGCCGAATCCCACGCAGTCACCTTCACTGCCGGCCTTGCAGCCGGAGGGATGATCCCCGTATGCAACCTCTACTCCTCATTTATGCAGAGGGCCTATGACAATATCATCCACGATATTGCCATACAGAACCTCAAGACAGTCATCTGCCTGGATAGAGCAGGAATTGTAGGGGAAGACGGGGCCACCCACCACGGATGCTTTGATCTGGCAGCATTGAGACCAATCCCTAACCTCACCATCGCTGCACCCATCAACGAGCTGGAGCTTAAGAATATGCTCTATTCAGCCACACTACCCCACTACCCTACCACAGTCATAAGATATCCTCGTGGCACAGGTCAGGGAGCTTCGTGGAGAGATGAGGCATTCGAGGAGATACCGGTAGGCAAAGGGATCAAGCTGCACGAAGGGGAAGGTATTGCCATACTTACTATCGGAGCAGTCGGGAACAAGGCATCTGAAGCTGTACTCAAAGCTGAAGGGGAAGGGATACAGGTGCTCCATTTCAATATGAGATTTATCAAGCCGATCGACGAAGAGATACTCAGCGAAGCGTGCAGAAAAGCCCCGACCATCATTACAGTGGAGGACGGAGCTCTGTACGGAGGTCTTCACAGCGCCGTATCGGAATATGTAACCACAAATGGATTAGGAAACAAAGTGATCAGCCTGGGTATACCTGACCGATTCATAGAGCAGGGAAGTGTAGCCGAGCTTCACCGTGAATGCGGATACGATGCAGAATCCATTTATAACGCCATCAAAGAGAATTACAAACGATGATTCACAATAACAGACACAACCATACAGGTGGAATAAACCACGCCGGAGGAGACAACGACGGCGATGGCAATATTTTGAATGTACATAGAGATACTACACCCCAAGGTCGCGTGGACAGGATACTTACACATCGACTTTGGGGTCTTCTTATATTTATAGGTATAATATGGCTGATGTTCTACTGTACCTTCAATCTGGGTGCATACCCCCAAGGGTGGATAGAGTCACTTATGGGGTGGCTATCGAGGATAGTGGAGGAGAATATGGGCATCTCCTGGTTTAAAGATTTCCTCCAGAAGGGAATTATAGATGGTGTGGGTGCCGTACTGGCATTCCTGCCGAACATCATCATCCTCTTTTTCTTTATGTCTATCCTGCAGGAGTCCAACTACCTCTCCCGAGCAGCCACAGTGATGGACAAATATATGCACTTTATCGGACTGCACGGCAGCTCCTTTATCCCTATGCTTATGGGATTCGGGTGCAATGTCCCAGCCATTATGGCTACCCGCTCCATCGAGAGGCGGAGCGACCGGATCCTGACTATGCTTGCCATTCCATATATCCCCTGCAGTGCCAGAATGCCTGTGTTCCTGGTATTCTCCGGAATATTCTTCAGAGAGCAGCAGGTATTGGTGATGCTTCTCCTCTACGGAGGGAGTATATTTATAGGTATACTGGTAGCGCTTATATACAAATACATATTCTTCAGAGCCAAATCTGACGACTACATCATAGAGCTGCCACCTCTCAACACCCCTTCGTTCATAACCTCCCTCAGGGTAATGTGGGACGCTGCATCCGAATACCTTAAAAAGATCGGGACAGTAGTGCTGCTCGCAGTGGTGATTATATGGGCCCTCGACTACTTCCCGCTGCAAAAGGAGAATGGCCCTGCCAGAGAATCATACCTGGAGCAATTCGGGAAGGCTGTAGAGCCGGTGATGAAGCCCCTGGGATTTGACTGGAAGATGAGTGTGGCGCTGGTAACAGGTATATCTGCCAAAGAGTTTATCGTAAGTACTCTCGGTGTTCTCTACCAAAGTGAAGAGGGGATCTCCGAAACGGACCTGGCTGAGAAGCTCTCAAAAGATCCGCATTTCACAAAAGCGAACACATTATCGTTTATGATATTCTCACTGCTATACCTTCCCTGCATAGCCACTGCAGCTACCATAAAAAGGGAGAGCAGGTCCTGGAAATGGGCAACTGTCTCTATAGTAAGCACTCTGGGGGTCGCCTGGATAATAAGTTTCATAGTCTTCAGAGTCGCATTGATTATTTTTTAGATTTTTTTTCGAAAATGTTTTGTAGTTTTTAAGAAATCGTATATATTTGCAGTCCCAAAAAACAACAAGCTGTTTATGGGAAGCCAACGCCGATGTAGCTCAGTTGGCCAGAGCAGCTGATTTGTAATCAGCTGGTCGGGGGTTCGAATCCCTCCATCGGCTCAAAAAAATATTGACTTAGTGTCATGGGGAGATACCAAAGTGGCCAACTGGGGCAGACTGTAAATCTGCTGGCGCACGCCTTCGGAGGTTCGAATCCTTCTCTCCCCACTTTTTTTTTGTAAATAAGTCGCGGAAGTAGCTCAGTTGGTAGAGCATCAGCCTTCCAAGCTGAGGGTCGCGGGTTCGAACCTCGTCTTCCGCTCTCATAAGCCAGTGTAGCTCAGGGGTAGAGCGCTTCCTTGGTAAGGAAGAGGTCATGAGTTCAAATCTCATCACCGGCTCTATTTTTTTAATTTGAAATATTTAATTTAAATTAAAGTATATATACTATGGCAAAAGAAACCTTTAAAAGGGACAAACCCCACGTAAACATTGGTACCATCGGTCACGTTGACCACGGTAAAACCACTTTGACCGCTGCAATCACTACAGTTCTTGCTAAAGCAGGTCTTTCAGAGTTGCGTTCATTCGACTCTATCGACAACGCTCCAGAGGAGAAAGAAAGAGGTATCACTATCAACACTGCTCACGTAGAGTATCAGACTGCTAATCGTCACTATGCTCACGTTGACTGCCCTGGCCACGCCGACTACGTTAAAAACATGGTTACTGGTGCTGCTCAGATGGACGGTGCTATTCTTGTTTGTGCTGCTACTGATGGTCCTATGCCTCAGACTCGTGAGCACATCCTTCTAGCTCGTCAGGTAAACGTACCTAGAATCGTTGTATTCCTTAACAAAGTTGATATCGTTGATGACCCTGAGATGATCGACCTAGTAGAGATGGAGGTTCGTGAACTTCTTAGCTTCTATGAGTTCGATGGTGATAACGCTCCTGTTATCCGTGGTTCTGCTCTTGGTGCTTTGAACGGTGACCCTCAGTGGGAAGCTAAAGTTATCGAGCTTATGGCTGCTGTTGACGAGTGGGTTCCACTTCCAGAGCGTGACAACGAGAAACCTTTCTTGATGCCTATTGAGGATATCTTCTCTATCACTGGTCGTGGTACTGTTGCTACCGGTAGAATTGAGACAGGTGTTGTTAAAACTGGTGACGAGATCCAGATCATCGGTCTTGGTGAAGAGCCTAAAAAATCAGTTGTAACTGGTGTTGAGATGTTCCGTAAGATCCTTGACATGGGTGAGGCTGGTGACAACGTAGGTCTATTGCTTCGTGGTATTGATAAAAAAGAGGTTAAGAGAGGTCAGGTTATCGCACACCCTAACACCATCACTCCTCACAAATCATTCCAGGCTGCTATCTACGTATTGAAGAAAGATGAAGGTGGTCGTCACACTCCATTCCACAACAAATATCGTCCTCAGTTCTTCATCCGTACACTTGATATCACTGGTGAGATCACTCTTCCAGAAGGTGTAGAAATGGTAATGCCTGGTGATAACGTTCAGATCAATGTTGAACTTATCTACCCTGTAGCTATCAACGAAGGTCTACGTTTCGCTATCCGTGAAGGTGGTAGAACAGTTGGTTCAGGTCAGGTAACTAAAATTCTTGACTAATTCTTAAAGAATTATCATAAAACCTAGTTCGTAGGTTACAAAGCCTACGAACTTTTTTAGGGGCATAGTTTAATGGCAGAATAGCGGTCTCCAAAACCGTTGATGGGAGTTCGATTCTCTCTGCCCCTGCAAAATAGCTTTAGGTTACGCGGAAGCTGTTTAACAGCGATACTTTGACAAAGCTTCCATTGTTAAGTGTCGGCAAAACAAAAAAAATGAGCAAAATTTCGTTGTATATTAAAGAGTCTTATACCGAACTTACTAAGAAGGTAAGCTGGCCTACCTGGTCATCCCTTCAGAGTTCAGCCATTCTTGTGATGGTTGCGTCGGTTATTTTCGCGTTGGTCATCTTTGCTATGGACTTTTGTTTCAGGCATCTAATGACATTTATTTACCAACTTTTGTACTAGTACGGAGATATGAGTGAAATTACCAAAAAATGGTACGTTTTACGTGCTGCTGGTGGTAAGGAGAAGAAAGCTAAGGAGTACTTGGAGAACGAAGTCAGAAGACTTGGTTTGGGTGAGTATGTATCACAGGTTCTTATCCCTACTGAGAAGATTTATCAGGTTAAGAATGGCAAAAAGGTTAGCATGGAGAGAATTTTCTTCCCAGGCTATATACTTATTGAAGCCCATCTTACCGGTGAATTGCAGCACATCATCCGTAATGTCCCTAACATCTCCGGTTTCCTGACCGAGAAGAGCGATAAGGACAAAAATGACAAACAACCGGTTCCACTAAGACCATCAGAGGTTAACCGCATACTTGGTCGCGTAGACGAACTCCTGGATCAGGAAGAGGAAAACGTAACACCATTCTATGTAGGTGAATCTGTAAAGATCACAGATGGTCCATTCAATGGTTTTGACGGTACAATCGAAGAGGTACTTCACGACAAGAAAAAACTGAAAGTGATCGTTAAGATCTTCGGAAGAAAGACAATTTTAGAACTGAATTTCGTTCAAGTAGTTAAAGAATAATTAATTAAACAACATTATGGCTAAAGAAATTGCCGCATTTATTAAATTGCAGATCAAGGGCGGAGCAGCCAATCCATCACCTCCAGTAGGTCCTGCTTTGGGTTCTAAGGGTGTGAACATTATGGATTTCTGCAAACAGTTCAATGCTCGTACCCAAGATAAAGCAGGCAAGGTTTTACCTGTAATTATCACTGTGTATAGTGATAAATCTTTCACATTTGTTGTTAAGCAACCACCTGTAGCAGTTCAGCTTAAAGAGGCTGCTAAGATTTCTACCGGTTCAGCAGAGCCTAACAGAAAGAAAGTTGCTACCATCACTTGGGATCAGGTTAAAACTATCGCTCAGGATAAAATGCCTGATATGAATGCATTTACTTTGGCATCTGCAATGTCAATGGTTGCAGGTACCGCAAGAAGTATGGGTATCAAAGTAGAGGGAGAATTTCCTGCCGATGTAAAATAATCACACGCTATGGCTAAACTAACTAAAAATCAAAAAATAGCTAACGCTAAAGTTGATGCCAACAAGCAGTATAAACTATACGAGGCTTGTGAATTGGTAAAAGAAGTATCTTATGCCAAATTCGACGCTTCAGTAGATATCGCTGTAAGACTTGGTGTTGACCCTCGTAAAGCTAACCAGATGGTACGTGGCGTTGTGACCCTTCCACACGGTACAGGTAAGGTAACCCGCGTATTGGTTCTATGTACACCTGACAAAGAGGCTGAAGCTAAAGAAGCTGGAGCTGATTTCGTAGGTTTGGATGAATATATTGAGAAAATCAAAGGTGGCTGGACAGATATAGATGTAATTATCTGTACCCCTTCTGTTATGGCTAAAATCGGTCCTATCGGTCGTATCCTTGGTCCTCGTGGTCTTATGCCTAACCCTAAAACTGGTACAGTTACTATGGAAATTGGTAAAGCAGTTAAAGAGGTTAAAGCAGGTAAGATCGACTTCAAGGTGGACAAGACCGGTATCGTTCACGCTGCTATCGGCAAAGTATCATTCAGTGCTCAGGCCCTTGCAGAGAACGCTGCTGAAATGCTCAATACCATTATAAAACTTAAACCACAGGCTCTTAAAGGTACATACGTTAAAAGCGTATTCCTTTCATCAACTATGAGCCCTGGTATCAATGTAGACAGTAAATCACTCAGTGCATCAGCTGAATAATAATTAGTAACTATGAGAAAAGAGGAAAAAGCACAAATTATTGATCAGCTTGTAGCACAGTTGGAAGCTACTCCAAACTTCTATGTTGCAGACATCGCAGGTCTAAACGCAGAAAACACTACCGAACTTCGCCGCGCTTGCTTCGAAAAAGGTATCAAATTGGTTGTAGTTAAAAACACTCTTTTTGTTAAGGCTCTTGACAAATTGAATGTTGCAGAAGCTGCTAATATCGCTCCTTCATTGAAAGGTTCTTCAGCAGTAATGTTTACTGAGACTCCTAACGCACCTGCAAAACTTATCAAAGAGTTCGGTGCTAAAATGGGTAAACCTGTCCTTAAGGGTGCACTTCTTCAGGAATGTGCTTATGTTGGTGCCCAACACCTTGAGGATCTTGTTAACATCAAGTCTCGTGAAGAACTTATCGGTGACATTATCGGTCTATTGCAATCACCTGCTAAGAATGTTATTTCAGCTCTTACCGCATCAGGTGGAGGTAAAATTGCAGGCATTGTAAAGACTTTATCAGAAAAAGAATAATAAAATAATAAAAACATTTAAAACTATACAACAATGGCAGATATCAAAAAATTTGCAGAAGAATTGGTTAATCTTACTGTAGCAGAAGTACAAGAATTGGCTAAAGTTCTTAAAGAAGAATATGGAATCGAACCTGCAGCTGCTGCTGCAGTTGCAGTTGCTGCTCCAGCTGCTGCTGGCGCTGCTGCTGAGGCTGAGCAGACTCAGTTTGACGTAGTTCTTAAATCAGCTGGTCAGGCTAAACTTGGCGTTGTTAAAGCTGTTAAAGAACTTACCGGTCTTGGTCTTAAAGAGGCTAAAGAGCTTGTTGACAAAGCACCTACAGCTATCAAAGAGAAAGTTTCTAAAGCAGAAGCTGAACAACTTAAAGCAGCATTGGAAGAAGCAGGAGCTGAAGTTGAGGTTAAATAAGCTTAACTATATCCCTAGATGGGAATACCTTCAGGTTTAGAGTCTAACAGGCTCTAAACCTTTTTGTCGTTTTTTTAAGTTTATTTTCAACCAAGCAACTTACAATGTCGCAAAAAACTAATAACCAGCGAATTACATTCGCGTCCACAAAGGCACTTCTCGATTACCCGGATTTCTTGGAGGTTCAGCTGAAATCCTTCAGGGATTTCTTCCAGTTGGACACTACTCCGGAGAATCGTAGAAATGAGGGTCTATTCCAAGTCTTCCAGGAGATCTTCCCTATCGAAGACACCCGCTCAAACTTTGTGCTTGAATTTATCGATTATTTTATCGATCCTCCCCGCTATTCTATCGAGGAGTGCCTAGACAGAGGTCTAACATACAGTGTTCCATTGAAAGCTAAACTTAAGCTCTCTTGCAACGATGAGGAACACGTAGATTTTGACACTACCATTCAGGATGTATATCTTGGAACCATCCCATATATGACCCCCAGAGGTACATTTGTCATCAATGGTTCTGAAAGAATCGTAGTATCTCAGCTGCACCGCTCACCTGGTGTATTCTTTGGACAAAGCGTTCACGCAAATGGTACCAAACTTTACTCTGCCCGTATCATTCCGTTCAAAGGCTCATGGATCGAGTTTGCTACAGACATCAACAACGTGATGTATGCATACATCGACCGTAAGAAAAAATTACCTGTTACTACCCTACTCCGTGCTATCGGTTATGAAAACGATAAAGATATCCTCGATATCTTCGGTTTGGCAAATGAGGTAAAAGTAACCAAGGCTAACTTGACAAAACATATCGGTGGTAAACTTGCCGCCCGCGTTCTTAACACTTGGAACGAGGACTTCGTAGACGAAGATACCGGTGAAGTTGTATCTATCGAAAGAAATGAAATCATAGTCGATCGTGAAGCCATCCTTGACGAGGAGATGATCGAAGCTATCCTTGACTCTGGTGTCAGCACTATCCTTCTTCATAAAGAGGATGTAGACACAAGCGACTATACCATTATACATAATACACTGCAGAAGGATACCTGTAACTCAGAAAAAGAGGCTGTATTCTATACCTATAGACAACTTCGTAACTCTGAACCACCTGACGAGGCTACAGCAAGAGACGTTATCGACAAGCTCTTCTTCTCTGAAAAGAGATATGACCTTGGTGAGGTCGGCCGTTACAGACTTAACAAGAAACTCAATTTGCAGACCGATGCAAATATCAGAGTTCTTACCAAAAACGACATTATCGCCATCATCAAGTATCTCATCCAGCTTATCAACTCGAAAGCTACCGTGGATGATATTGACCACTTGAGCAACAGACGTATCAGAACTGTAGGTGAGCAGCTTGCTAACCAGTTCAGCGTAGGTCTTACCAGAATGGCCCGTACTATAAAAGAGAGAATGAACGTAAGGGACAACGAAGTATTTGTTCCTACCGACTTGATCAACGCGAAGACCCTATCTTCAGTTATCAACTCATTCTTCGGGACAAGCCAATTGTCTCAGTTTATGGATCAGACCAACCCTCTATCAGAGATGACCCACAAGCGTCGTCTGTCTGCATTGGGTCCTGGCGGTCTTTCACGTGATAGAGCAGGTTTCGAGGTACGTGACGTACACTATACCCACTATGGTCGTCTATGTCCTATCGAGACTCCTGAGGGACCTAACATCGGTCTTATCTCATCACTATGCGTATATGCAAAAATCAACGATCTTGGATTCATCGAGACCCCTTATAGAAAGGTAAACGACGGTGTGGTAGATATGAGTAACGAAGGTTACACATATATGAGTGCAGAGGAGGAAGAGGATAAGATGGTGGCACAGGCCAATGTTCAGTTGGATCAGGATGGCACCATCCTTGACGAAAGAATCAAGTGTCGTTATGAGGCAGACTACCCTGTAGTATCGAAAGATAAAGTTCACTACATGGACGTAGCTCCTAACCAGATCGCATCTATCGCAGCATCCCTTATCCCATTCCTTGAGCACGATGATGCTAACCGTGCATTGATGGGATCCAACATGATGCGTCAGGCTGTTCCACTTATCAAGCCTGAAGCTCCTATCGTAGGTACCGGTCTTGAGGGTCCTGTAGTTCGTGACTCACGCACCCAGATCGTGGCCAGAAAGAGAGGAGAGGTAGTATATGTAGATGCAAGAGAGATTCATATCAAATACGAACAGACAGAAGCTGAAAAATTTGTAAGCTTTGATCCTGAAATCACTGTTTACAAACTTCCTCTATTCAGAAAGACTAACCAGAGTACCTCTATCTTCCTTAAACCTATCGTAAGAAGAGGTGACAAGGTGGAAGCCGGTCAGATCCTTACCGAAGGTTATGCTACCCAGAACGGAGAGCTTGCTCTCGGTAGAAACCTTAAAGTGGCGTTTATGCCTTGGAAAGGTTACAACTTCGAGGATGCTATCGTACTTTCTGAAAGGATATTGAGAGAAGATATCTTCACCTCTATCCACGTGGATGAGTATATTATGGAGGTTCGTGACACCAAACGTGGTATGGAGGAGCTTACCTCAGATATCCCTAATGTGAGCGAAGAGGCTACCAAAGATCTTGATGAAAATGGTATCATCAGAATCGGTGCCAACGTAGAGCCTGGCGATATCCTTATCGGTAAGATTACCCCTAAAGGTGAGAGTGATCCATCTCCTGAAGAGAAACTTCTTAGAGCTATCTTCGGTGATAAAGCTGGTGATGTGAAAGATGCATCTCTTAAAGCATCTCCTTCATTGTCAGGTACTATCATCGGCAAGAGACTATTCGCAAGGGTAGCCAAAGAGGGTAGCAAACGCGGCAAGAGCACCTCTAAAGCAGAGGTCCTTAAAGCAGAAGAGGATTTCAATATCAAGGCTGGTGCCCTAAGGGAGAAATTCCTTGACAAACTTATGATCCTCGTAGAGGGCAAGAAGTCTACAGGTGTGAGCGACTTGTATGGTGCTGACATCGTTCCTAAGGGTGAAGACTTTACCCGTGAGATCCTCGAAAGGATAAACTACGAAGATATCAATGCTACCAAGTGGACCTCTGACAAGAATGCCAACTCACAGATCAAGAAACTTGTAAACAACTATATCATCGCATTCAAAGAGCTTGATGCAGAACTCAAACGTATCAAGTATAATCTTACTATCGGTGATGAGCTCCCTTCTGGTATCATGCAGCTTGCCAAAGTGTATGTGGCCAAGAAGAGAAAGATCAAAGTTGGTGACAAGATGGCGGGTCGCCACGGTAATAAAGGTATCGTAGCCAAAGTGGTTAGAGACGCCGATATGCCTTTCTTGGAGGATGGTACCCTTGTAGATATAGTTCTTAACCCTCTTGGTGTGCCTTCTCGTATGAACCTCGGACAGATCTATGAGACTGTCCTCGGATGGGCAGGTAAAGAGCTCGGTCTGAAGTTCTCTACCCCTATCTTCGATGGTGCATCTCTGGATGATATCTGCGAATACACTGACAAAGCCGGCGTTCCAAGATATGGTAAGACATATTTGAGAGATGGTGGTACAGGTGAACTGTTCGACCAGCCAGCTACTGTAGGTGTTATCTATATGATCAAACTTGGGCATATGGTTGACGATAAGATGCACGCGCGTTCTATCGGTCCTTACTCACTTATCACCCAGCAGCCACTTGGTGGTAAGGCTCAATTCGGTGGACAGAGATTTGGTGAGATGGAGGTTTGGGCACTCGAAGCATTCGGTGCATCAAATATCCTTCAGGAGATCCTGACTATCAAGTCTGACGACATCGTAGGTAGATCTCGTGCATACGAAGCTATTGTTAAAGGTGATCCAATGCCTGCACCAGGTATTCCTGAAGCTTTGAACGTTATCCTTCACGAGCTTCGCGGACTTGGATTGAGCATTAGCTTAGATTAATTACTTGGTTTTTGAAATTTGAAAATTCAACAATATGTCTTTTAAGAAAGAGATTAAGATTAAAAGCAATTTCAACAAGATTACTATTGGACTTGCTTCCCCTGAAGAGATCTTAGCCAGATCTTCAGGGGAGGTCCTCAAGCCCGAAACTGTAAACTATCGCACCTATAAACCAGAGAGAGATGGTCTATTCTGCGAAAGAATCTTCGGACCCTCTAAGGACTACGAGTGCCACTGCGGTAAGTACAAAAGAATTCGCTACCGTGGTATCATCTGCGACCGTTGCGGTGTAGAAGTTACAGAGAAGAAGGTGCGTAGAGAGAGGATGGGACACATCACACTTACTGTGCCTGTGGCTCATATCTGGTACTTCCGCTCTACCCCTAACAAGATCGGTTACCTTCTCGGTATCCCATCGAAGAAGCTTGAGTCAATCATCTATTATGAAAGATACATCGTTATCCAGCCCGGTGCTGCTGCTGAACAGGGTATAGAGCGTATGGCTCTACTATCTGAGGATGAATATCTTGCAGTTTTGGACAATCTCCCTAAAGAGAACCAGATGCTTGATGATTCTGATCCTAACAAGTTCATCGCAGGTATGGGTGCAGAGGCTATCTACACTCTACTTCAGGGCTTGAATTTGGATGAACTATCATACGAACTTAGACACAAAACTGAGAGCGAAACATCTCAGCAGCGTAAAGCTGAAGCACTTAAGAGACTAAGTGTTATCGAGGCTTTCCGCGAATCACAGGATATGAACAAGCCGGAGTGGATGATCCTTAAAGTTATCCCTGTCACCCCTCCTGATTTGAGACCTTTGGTTCCACTTGATGGTGGACGTTTCGCTACTTCTGACCTTAATGACCTTTACAGAAGAGTCATCATCAGAAACAACCGTCTGAAGAGACTTATCGAGATCAAAGCTCCTGAAGTTATCCTCCGCAACGAGAAACGTATGCTTCAAGAGGCTGTGGACTCTCTATTTGACAACTCACGTAAATCAAATGCTGTCAAGACTGAGGCCAACAGAACACTTAAATCTCTATCTGACAGCTTGAAAGGTAAACAAGGCCGTTTCCGTCAGAACTTGCTTGGTAAACGTGTTGACTACTCTGCCCGTTCAGTTATCGTGGTAGGTCCTGAACTTAAGATGCACGAGTGCGGTCTTCCAAAATATATGGCTGCTGAGCTCTACAAACCATTCATCATAAGAAAACTTATCGAGAGAGGTATTGTCAAGACAGTAAAATCTGCCAAGAAGATCGTAGACAGAAAAGATCCTGTAATCTGGGATATCCTGGAGAACGTGATGAAGGGTCACCCGGTGCTTCTTAACCGTGCCCCTACCCTGCACCGTCTGGGTATTCAGGCATTCCAGCCTAAGCTTATCGAAGGTAAGGCTATCCAGCTTCACCCTCTTGCCTGTACAGCGTTCAACGCCGACTTCGATGGTGACCAGATGGCAGTTCACTTGCCACTTGGCAATGCTGCTGTTCTTGAAGCTCAGCTTCTTATGCTTGGCTCACATAACATTCTGAACCCTGCTAACGGCGCCCCTATTACCGTACCTTCTCAGGATATGGTTCTCGGTTTGTACTACATTACCAAACCACGTCCGGGTGCAAAAGGTGAAGGGATGATATTCTATGGTGCTGAGGAGGCTATTATCGCTCACAATGAGGGTAGAGTGTCACTTCACGCCAAAGTATCAGTAAGACTTCCTAAGAATCCTAAAGATCTTTCTGAAGGATACTATATTAAAGAAGATACCACAGTAGGTAGAATCATATTTAACCAGGTGGTTCCTGAAGAGGTTGGTTATATAAACACCGTCCTTACCAAGAAATCACTTCGTGACATCATCGGTAACGTAATCAAAGTATGTGGTGTAGCACGCACAGCACAGTTCTTGGATGACATCAAGAGCATCGGTTACACTATGGCGTTCAAAGGTGGTCTGTCATTCAACCTTGCCGACGTTATCGTACCACAGGAGAAGAGTGCACTTGTGGAAGAGGGTTACAGAAATGTGGAGAGCATTCAGGACAGCTACAATATGGGTCTTATCACCAACAACGAGCGTTATAACCAGATTATCGATATCTGGACCAATACCAACTCTCGTTTGACCAATATGGTGACCAAGCGTATTGAATCTGACCAGCAAGGTTTCAACCCTATCTATATGATGCTTGACTCAGGTGCCCGTGGTTCTAAAGAGCAGATCCGTCAGCTATGCGGTATGCGTGGTCTTATGGCCAAGCCACAGAAATCGGGTTCTACCGGAGCTGAGATTATCGAGAACCCTATCCTCTCTAACTTTAAAGAGGGTCTGTCAGTTCTTGAGTACTTCATCTCTACCCACGGTGCCCGTAAAGGTCTTGCCGATACCGCTCTTAAGACAGCTGATGCCGGTTATCTGACACGTCGTCTTGTAGACGTATCACACGATGTTATCATCAATGAGGAGGACTGTGGTACACTAAGAGGTCAGATCGCTACCGCTATCAAGAATAAGGATGAGGTAGTGGAATCACTCGCTGAGAGAATTCTGGGAAGAACTTCTGTTCACGATATCTACAATCCTCTTACCGGTGAACTTATCCTTCCTGCAGGCGAACAGATCACAGAGGAGATTGCAGACCAGATCAGCAAACTTCCTATCGAGCAGGTAGAGATCCGTTCAGTACTTACCTGTGAATCCAAGAAAGGTGTCTGCGCCAAATGTTATGGCCGTAACCTTGCTACCGGCAGAATGGTAGAGAAAGGTGAGGTAGTAGGTGTTATCGCAGCACAGTCTATCGGTGAGCCTGGTACTCAGCTTACACTTCGTACATTCCACGTCGGTGGTACTGCATCAAGTGTGGCATCTGAATCAGAGATCATAGCAAGATATGACGGTCGTCTCGAGATCGATGAACTTAGAACTGTAGAGGTCACAAGTGATGAGGGCAATAAATACGAAGTAGTTATCGGACGTACTGCAGAGATGCGTATCGTAGATGCAAATACCGGTATTACCCTATCACAGCACGATATCCCTTACGGTGCAAAACTATATATCAAGAACGAATCATTGGTTACCAAAGGTGACAAGATTTGTGACTGGGATGCATATAACGCAGTGACAATCTCAGAAGTGGAAGGTACTGTAGAGTACGACAGCCTGGTAGAGGGTGTCACCTACAGGGAAGAAGCTGCTGATGAGTTCTCACTACACCGTGAAAAAGTGGTTATCGAATCACGTGACAAATCAAAGAACCCTTCTATCAAGATTATGAAAGATGGCATCGAGGTGAAACAATACAACCTCCCTGTAGGTGCCCACATTATGGTAGACAAAGGTTCAGAGATCAAAGTGGGTGATGTTATCGTCAAGATCCCTAGAGCTATCGGTAAGTCAGGCGATATCACCGGTGGTCTTCCACGTGTGACCGAGCTGTTTGAGGCACGTAATCCATCTAACCCTGCTATAGTATCAGAGATCAACGGTGAGGTACAGATGGGTAAGATCAAACGCGGTAACAGAGAGATCATCGTCAAATCGAAGACAGGAGATGAGAAACACTATCTTGTACCACTATCCAAACAGATTCTTGTACAGGAGAATGACTATGTAAGGGCAGGTATGCCTCTATCTGATGGTGCTGTTTCTCCTTCTGACATATTGAATATCCTCGGTCCTATCAAAGTTCAGGAGTATATCGTAAACGAAGTTCAAGCCGTTTACCGTATGCAGGGTGTGAAGATCAACGACAAACACTTTGAGATCATCGTTCGTCAGATGATGCGTAAAGTGCAGATCGTAGATCCGGGTGATACCCACTTCCTGCCTGAGCAGCTTGTAGACAAATGGGAATTCAACCACGAGAACGATGAGATCTTCGATAAGAAGGTGGTAACTGATGCAGGAGACTCTACAGAGCTTAAACCTGGTCAGATCATCACTCTCCGCAGACTAAGAGATGAAAACTCTATCCTCAAACGTCAGGATCTTAAACTTGTAGAGGCTCGCGACGCCGTTCCTGCCACATCAAATCAGATCCTACAGGGTATTACCCGTGCAGCATTGAAGACAAGCAGCTTTATGTCTGCCGCTTCATTCCAGGAGACTACAAAAGTTCTCTCAGACGCAGCTATCAGAGGTAAAGTCGACACTCTTGAAGGTCTTAAAGAGAACGTTATCTGCGGACATCCTATCCCTGCAGGTACCGGTCTTAGAGAGTACGAAAGGATCATCGTGGCATCTATGGATGACTACAAGAAGATGACAGGAGCACAAGAGTAATCTGATCCGAAGTAATAAACCAAAAGGAGGTGACTTGTAAAAGCCACCTCCTTTTCTTATATCTCCATTCATCCTATATCTTAGAAGTCATACCCCAGAGATAAGATATATGAACCATTCACCGGTGAATCACCAAATCCCATAATATAAGCACCATTTACAGTGACACCGAAGATATTTATACCTATACCAGCAGAGGCATAGCTTGGGATGGCATTATCATCTCCATAGTGATAACCCACTCTGGCCGAGATCATCTTATTATAATTGTACTCAGCACCTACACCGGCCATAATACCACCTTTATATATAAGGTAGTCTGCCTCGGCACTTACCAAGAGGGTATTCTTCTCATTGATGCCATATTTGTAACCCACTCCGGCTTTAGCCATAGCCGGAAGATCATAAGGGCCATACCCATAATCTATCTTTGAGCCTATATTGGTCACAGACACAGAGGCCATAAGGCCCTTCAGTTTGTATGAGACCGATATGTCTGCAGATATGGCACTTGCATCACCGTCCTTGATCATAGATGACAAAGTATATCGGATATTGGCTCCCAACGAGAGTCCTAAAAAGAGTTTATAGGCAGCTGCCACCTCAGCAGAGAGTTCCACCGGGGTATACATCTCTGACACAAAGCCCATATTGTCTGTAATATCATACGGTGTATGTGTATAGTACTTTCCACTTATACCCACAGCGAGCTTGCCCATCCTGTAAAAACCGGAGAGCCCCATCATATTATTATTCAATATTTCAGGCTGCCACGCCATATATGACACTGATGCGTACATATTGTCCTCTGCATAGGCCATAGCAGAAGCATTGTTTGTCACTGTAAAAGAGTTTGCATCCAGAGTAAGGGTATTACCACCCATACTGTATGAGTATGGATCAGAGGAGATATTCAAAAACTCGAGACTCTGAGCATATGAGCCTAAAGCAATAAATGACAAAACGAAAACCAATAATATTTTTTTCATAACCGAAGTTTCTATAGTTTGACAATACTTCTTCTTGTGATCTCACCATTAACATTCACCTCTACAGAATAACTGCCGGCACCCCAGGTGGTAGCATCTACTGTATAAGGATGGAAAGGATCTATGGCCACATCTGCTTGTGAGTATACTGTAGCTCCTGAGATATTGGTGACTACCACTTTGGCCACCACCTCATTGGCAGTTCTTATATTGAATGTGGTCTGAACGGGGTTAGGATAGATATCCAGAGGCACGGCACTATCTCTCAAAAGTACATCGAACGAAGCTGAAGCAGAAGCCCCTTTTGCATCTGCCCCTTTCACAGTGATGGTAGTGGCTCCATACCAGTTACCTTTCAGCTTGAGTGTAGAGCCATCGATGGTCATATCCACTATCTTGGAAGTGGCTGATGATGTAGCAGTATAGGTCAGTGCCTCCCCGTCATCATCTTTAATATACTGGGACAAGTCAATGGTTTGCTCCTCCCCTTTCTGGATCAAAACATTAGGGATCTGGGCAGAGACAGCCGGAGGTGTATTTGGCTTGATGGTATAATTTATAGACACAGAAGCTGTGCCATCATACTTATCTGTCACAGTAAGTTTAGCTGAATATGATCCTGAATCTGCTTTATACGCATCCAAAGAGACTTCAAGAGTATCCCCAATTTTCTTCACCCCTGCAGCCGATGAGCCTGATTTAAAATCAAAGTCCCAAGAGTGACTGTCAGGATCCTTCACCACAAATTTGTATACTTTTGACTCGAAAGGCTTAAGTGTAACCGATATATCATCCCCAGGTGTAATCACAGGGGCGATATTGTCTTCTGTTTTGGCACTAACCTGATTTGAAAGCTGTGATACTTTATTGGATGCTGAGAAAGCCTGAATCCTTACGAAGTAATCAGTCTGGAATTCAAGATCTGTAACAGTATAGGTAAGTTTTTCCCCTAATGGGACAGCACCACCCAAAACTACTACTGTCTTCACCAAATCGTCTTGTGTTTCAGGATTAAAGGCAGACAAGTCTTTAGTACTATAATATATTCTGTATCCATAAGTGGACTCACCGTTTGTAGCAGATGTGGTCCATTCCACTTTTAGCTGGTTCGAATATGGGGTAGCTGCCAGTTCGGTCACAGGCTCAGGGAGAGCACCATCATCTTCATAAAGGGCAGCAAAAGCATCCAGTGCACCTACCCCCAACAAACCTTTGTAGCGTGAATTTATCTCATTGGAATAAAGTTTCTCCTCATCTGCAGATTCCAGAAGTTTGGTCCACAGCATATCATTGGTATACCCGGGACCTCCAAACTTGGAGACCATCAGGGCTGCCACACCAGATACGTGAGGGCAGGCCATCGAAGTTCCGCTCATAGCACCGAACTGGTTATTCGGGATGGTACTATACACATCACCATATGGAGAAGCTCCGTTCTCACCACCCGGAGCTGCTATATCGACCCAGCTGCCATAATTTGAATATGAAGATTTCGCACCTGAAGGGCCTGTAGCAGCCACAGTGATAACCCCGTCATACATACTTGGATATGCTGTCGTAGCATTCTCATTGCCTGCAGCAAAAATCACTACTCCACCCTTCATCGGGCCAATCTGATTCCCGTGCTCATCTATACCTGCGTTATCTTTAAAATACTCTATAGCCTCTATCAGGTATTCCGGTGTAGATGTAGCATCAAGAAGAGACCAGCTGTTTTGAGAGATAACTGCGCCATTGTCAGCTGCATAGACAAAAGCCCTCTGAATATATGCCGGAGAATTGCCACTGATAGTTTGACAAGTCATAATCCTCGCTCCTGGCTCAGTGCCATTACCACCGGCGATACCGGCACCGTATTTCCCATTATTATTCACAGCTGCGACTGTTCCTGCCACGTGTGTACCGTGGTCCTCCGGCTTGATGGCTCCCTGCATAGATGATCCGTCTGCCCCTACAGCGAAGTTATAACCATATATATCGTCATTATATCCATTATTGTCATCATCCACCCCCACAGTACCATTAAGCTCTTTCTCATTCACCCACATAGCATCTGCCAGATCCTCGTGTCTGTAATCTACACCGGCATCTATCACTGCCACTATCACAGATGGATCTCCTGTTTCCAGACTCCACGCTTTCAAAAGATTTATATCGGCTCCCATAACATAACCATCCTTAGGGGCTGTATTATGATAGTGCCACTGATGTGAGAAATATGGATCATTGAATGGATTTGAAAGTGCATTATCCTGTGCAGGTCTGATAACAGGCATATACTCTACGATCTCCACACCCTCTAAAACTGAAAAATCCTGTGCAGCTTTAGTTAGGGATACATTCGGATTGAATGTTATATGGTACCACAGGTGGAGCCCGGCAGCCCTGTGCCTCTCCTCAAATCTCGGATCTGTAGGAAAGAGCTTCTCAATACTGTAAATTTCGAGTTCAGAAAGGGCATCAGAGATCGATTTGGTCTGTGCTATCTCCTCTTTCATCTTTACTACTATACTACCTGTATGAACAGTCCCTACATCCTCTATAGTGGTCTGAGATGGTACCTGGATTTCATACGACTCTTTCGTATTACATCCGATGATGAGTATACATAAAATACCCGCTAATAATGAAAATCTTCTGCTCATAGCAACTTTTTTTAAATACATAAGAACGAAGATAAGAAAAAGATTGGGATATATATGCATATCATATAAAAAAAAGACCGCCTCTTGAAAAGAGACGGTCTGATTATATGCTTAATCTATACCAGATTATAGCCAGCTCTCAAGAGCAGGACCTCCTGGAAGAGATAGGAAGCAAGGGTATTTGGTACCAAAGCCGCCAAGACCATCGATATACCAGTAAGGGTAGAAACCGATAACTTTCTCTTCATAGAACTTACTCTTAACATCTTCAGCAGTTGAACCTGTCAAATATGAAGGATAGTAAGCTTTGATATCTGTACCGGCGCCTTGATAAAGTATACCAGGACACCACCAGCCGCTCCAAGCTACGTTTACACCATTCTCAAGAACCCAGAACTCTATATAAGAGTTTCTTGCTCCACCTGGCTCCCAACCGGCAGCTGCGATAGCTGCATCGTTGTAAGGATTCATGATACGATAACGGTCAAAATTGTTAGCTTTAAGAACCTCTACTTTACGGATACCATAATCTGTAGATGTCATAAGAGCCAAGTTATCGAACCACTCACCTTCACCAAGAGATACCCAAGTGTAAGCTTTGGCAAGTGTAAGTGTAGCAGAAGCTACAGCGATATTTGCATTGAAAGATGCAGAGTCTGCAAGAGACACAGTACCTTTATATGATTTACCAACTTCCATAGCTGTAATATCCAATGAAAGGACAGCAGTGCTCTCACCGGCATTGAAGGTTACAGATGCAGGACAAACTACTCCAGAAGTGAATGTAGACTTAACAGCTACAGTAGTAGCCTCAGATGATGTATTACGTGAAAGTAGAACATCAAAAGTAGGTGAAGTATCCAGAATCTCCTGGTTTACTAAAGTACTTTGAACAAAAGAAACCTCGCAAGAATTCACTGGTGAGTAAGTAGGCATAGGGTGCTCTACGTTACATGCAGAAACTAGAAGGACAGCTGCTGCAATTGATGATAATGCTTTAAATATTTTTTTCATAATCTTATTCTATTTTATGTTAAACAAATACTTAAAACTACTCAACATTAGGAGCTAGTGCAGGATCGTCACCTGTATTTCCTTCTGGTGCACTTCCGATAGGGTTCTGAACGATACCAGGGTTAGCATCGATCTCCTTTTGAGGGATTGTCATAACCCAGTCAAATGACTCAGGGTTAGTACAGTCACGATTGTTAAGAAGACCTGCTACAGGGTGACCCATTTCACGGGTACGAACGAAGCCCTGACGGAGACGTTTGATGTCGTATACACGGCCATACTCACCCCAAAGCTCGATACGTCTCTGAAGAAGGATCTCCTCAAGAAGTGAACCGGTTTTGTCGGTAGTAAGTGTTCCAAGTGCGGTACCAGTTAGATTTGAACAGTCATAATTAGGACGACGATAGCTCATAAACTCGTTCAATAGAGCTTTTGCTTCTGCCTCATTACCAGTTCTAACTGCAGCCTCAGCAGCTGTCAAGTACATCTCAGGAACTCTCATAAAGATATGGTCAGCACCTACATAAGGGTCAGCTGCATTTGCAAATCTGAATTTGTACTGCTGGTAACCCATAGTTTTGCCGTCAGCAAGAGCTTCATAGTTCCACCAAGCTTTACGAACGTCGTTTGCAGCGATCTGGTCATATAGCCAAGCGCTGCAAGCTTTTCTTGCATCACGACCATAACCGTCGAAAGCGATATCCATATGTGCAAGGAACTGAGGGTTGGTAGTACCTTGGTCACGGATGATCTCAGCACCCCAAAGAACATCATCAGCTGTAGCATCATTGAAGCCATCAAGAACTTCTGCAGTAAGGTCGGCACCTTTAAGAGCCTCAGTAGCTGCTGTATAAGCCACATCATATTTACCCATATTCAAAGCGATACGAGCTTTGATACCCTGAGCTACATAGATGTCGATATGTGAACAGTGCTGCTGAGCCTGACCCTTGCTAAGAAGATCGATAGCTGTGTTGATATCGTTCATAGCCTGAGTATAAACCTCAGCATTGGTAGAACGAGGTTTGCCCTCAGTACCAGCTGAAGAAGGCTCAGTGTAGATAGGAACACAAAGTCTGTCCTCGTGACCGATATAGCTACGTGCATAAGTCATAGCAAGATATAGGTAAGAGTAAGCACGAAGTGCATAAGCATTACCCATAATGTAAGCTACATCAGCTGAAGGACCTTGCATAGTCTCTTGAGCAGCGATGATATAGTTTACCTGAGAGATAATAGTATAATAGTAGTTCCAGCAGTCATAAGGACGCCAAGTACCAGATGTATAAGCATCTTTTACATCATACAGATAGTCATACCAGAACCAACCATTACCTTGGTTGTCCATAACCATATCTTCACCCATAAGGTCACCCATAAGGGCATAAGACTGGATACCGAAACATTGGTGGTAGTTACCTGTGGTGGTAACACCCCATGACCATAGAAAGCGGATAGTACCGTTTAGTGCCATCATACCACCATTGGTGTTCTCAAGCATAAACTCACCTGATACCGCATCAGTAGGGTTGGTGTTAAGCTTCTCCTCATTACAAGAAGTAGCTAGAGCCATCACGGCTGCGATTGCTAATAATAGTATTTTTTTCATAATCATTTCCACCATTAGAAGTTAATGTCAATACCACAAGAGAATGATCTGGTAGGAGCATAGCTATAAGATGTGCCACCAGTCAAGTTGTATTGAGGGTCCATACCGTTCAAGTAGTTGAACATAGCGATATTGTCACCCACTAGGAAGATACGAAGGCCTTTGATATGAGCCTTTTGAGTCCATTTCTGAGGAAGGGTGTAACCAAGCTGGATAGACTTGATAGTGAAGTATGAAGCGTCGATCAAGTTCTTGTCTGTACCAAGACGGCCAGAGTTAACCATAACTGCAGGTACGTCGGTTACATCACCAGGTTTCTGCCAACGGCGAAGGATCTGTTTGTTCCAAGTATCACCGAAGTACATAGCCTCCATAGACTGAGCATATACTGACTCATATACGTGACCACCATAAGAGAAAGTAGTCAAGAATGAGAAGTCAACTGGGCCAAGCTGGAAGTCTGAGCCGAATGAACCCTGGAATTTAGGAGCACGGCTGTCAAGATAATATTTAGAGTTCTGAGCCTCAGTTTTGCTAGAAGTTATGTAGTCAGAACCTTCGATCTTATCACCGTTCTCATCTTTCTTGTATGCCCAGTATAGCTGGCTACCTGTTGCAGGGTCTACACCAGCAGACTTAACCATGTGGTAAGTGTAGATAGGAAGACCTACTTTAATAACCTGAGTACCTGAAATTTCATCTACACCATCAGTAAGTGAAAGAACGGTATTCTTGTTGGTATAGAACATAACAGTAGAACTTGCACGGAAGTTCTGTTTCTGTAGCCAGTTAACACGTACTGTAGCCTCAAGACCCTGATTCTTCAATGAACCGATATTGTCGCTGTAGCCAGTGAAACCGGTAGACATTGCCATAGGGTTTGAAAGAAGCAAATCAGTAGTTTTGCTGATATAGTACTCAACGTTCAAGTTCAAAAGTCTCTTGAATAGAGTAGCTTCCAAACCGATATTCCAAGTACCTTTCTTCTCCCAAGTTACGTTTTTGTTCTCAAGTGAGTTAACAAGAGCACCAGGGTTACCGGCATTTGCCCAAGTCAAATCATAGAATGACTGCCAAGCATAGTAAGTACCAAGGTCGTCGTTACCAAGCTGACCATAAGATGCACGGATTGTCATGTTGTCCATCCAAGCAGCACCTTTCATAAATGGCTCTTCAGAAAGTCTCCAAGAACCACCCACTGACCAGAATTGACCCCAACGGTTGTCTTTGTAGAAACGTGAAGAACCGTCAGTACGCCAAGTAGCCTCAAGATAGTATCTGTCTGCATAGTCATAACCAAGACGACCAAGATAAGACTCGATTCTGTAGTCTTGAGAATATGAGTTGGCACCACCGATAGTTACAGCAGGAGCAAGCTCAGGAATACCAGGATATACTTGGTTACGAGAAGCATACAAATATTTATAGTTGTATGAGTAGTACTCGTGACCACCTTGAACCAAAATGTGGTGATCGCCGAAAGTACGGTCATAAGCCAACAACTGGTTGAAAGTGTATGAGAATGTACGTGTATTGTATTTGTCTACAGAACCTTGGGTCTGAGCACCATCACCGTGATAAGGGTTGTAGTATGAAGTGATGTTTCTGTTGGTAAGGTCAGCACCGAAGTTTACAGTGAAAGTAAGACCTTTCAATGCGCCAAGGCTATCATCGTTACCACCAAGTCTGAAGTAAGTACGTGCACCTACGTTGTCACGAAGAGTCTCATAGTGGTTATCATAAAGGTCACCCACTACGTTGAAACCACCAGCTTTTGGACGGCCATCCTCACCATAGTCATATAGTTTGTTGCCAAACTCGTCTACCATAGTCTGACCTGCTGCATCTTTTCTGTATACAGGGTAGATAGGAGCCATAAACTGAGCTGAATACCAAGCATTACCAGTTTGGGTGCTTGAATATTGTGATGAGTTAGAGTTAGTGTAAGCGTAGTTTGCGTTAACACCCATAGCCAACCATTTGGTTACGTTATGGTCTACGTTTGCACGAGCTGAGTAACGTTGGAACATGGTAGTGATAAGAACACCGTCTTCTTTCAAATAACCAACTGAAAGGGCATATTTGGTTTTCTCGTTACCACCGTTTGCACCTACCTGATACTCTTGACGAAGAGCCTGAGTGTTAGTCAACTCATCCATCCAGTCCTCATCCCAAGAAGAAACTGCATCAGCGTGAACTTTACCGGTAGCAGGGTCGATAACTGTATCCCAAGTGTAGTTTTTGAAAGGGTTATAAGTCTCACCACCAAGTGTAGGACCTAGATCTTCCATTGCATACTGCATAGCTACATCCATAGGATAACCACCGTTGAAGTAGTAGTTGTTCTTCATAGCTTCGTAAGTGATCTCTACGAACTCTCTTTGGTCAAGAACATCATATCTCTTAAGAGAGCGCTGCTGCATACCTACCTGAGCTTTGAAGTTTACGTTAGTCACACCATCAGAACCTTTTTTAGTAGTAATCATAACTACACCGTTAGCACCACGAGCACCGTAAAGAGCAGCAGCTGCAGCATCTTTAAGAACGGTCATTGACTCGATGTCATTAGGGTTGATAGATGCAAGGTTACCGTCGAAAGCGATACCATCCACTACGTAAAGAGGAGTAGATGAAGCGTTGATGGAACCTACACCACGGATTTGGATAGAAGCACCATCACCAGGCTGTCCACCACCTGAAGTGGTAGTTACACCGGCAACAAGACCTTCGATCGCCTTAGCAACGTTGGAAACGGTACGTTTGGTGATGCTTTCGGTCTTAACAGTAGCAGCAGAACCGGTGAACGAAGATTTCTTCGCTGTACCGTAAGCTACCATCACTACCTCATCCAAAGACTCTGCGTCAGGAGTAAGAGCAACATCCAATGCAGTATTACCATTAACAGCCATAGTAGCTGTAGTGTAACCTACATAGACAAACTCCAACACACCATTTGCAGGCACGCTGATGGTATATCTACCATCCACGTCTGTCGATGTTCCTACAAGAGTCCCTTTGACTACTACTGAAGCACCGATAAGTGCTGATCCATCAGTAGCATCAGTAACAGTACCTGATACCTGGATATTCTGTGCAAAAGCTACAGAAGTTACCGCAAGTAACAGACATGTTAAAACTAGTCTGATTTTTTTCATGTAGATAATTTTTTAAGGTTAATAAATAATAATATAATTAAAAATTCTTTGTTTCTCTTTAACTGAATTTGGTTTATTGGTTGCAATTTGTTAAAAATAACTCCAAATTTTTTTACTTTTTTCACACTTAAACGCCTTAAAAGTCAGCGATTAAGGAGCAAAAATAAAAAAATAATTCATAACTGCAAAATGTTGGCAGATTTTTTCGATGGAAAAAGTATAAATTTTGGGCATTTGGCACATAAATTTAAAAATAACAGGGTTTCAAATTGAAAGCACATACAGGCCTATTTTAGACTAATTGTTTCATATAGCACTATAATTCGTTAATATTATGTCGACAGTTTCTTATTTTACCCGCTCTCTGAAAAAAGGGGATAAAGAGATCGCCATTTGGGTGAGAATCCACCATTGCGGACAGGATATACGCCTATCACTCCATTTAAGTCTTCCTGCCAAGTACTGGAGTAAAAAGAGAGGGCGCATCAGGGTTGTTCACCTGGAAGAGCCATTCTTAACAATTTGAAACATCATATTTACACCATAATTTTGGATTCAGAAAAGATATCATCCTCCACCCTCCAATATGAAATGAGGCGATTTCAGAGATGAGGCAGAAGTAACATTTTTGAGGCTGGCACACGATGTCAGCCTCTTTTTTATCACACTTGACTACACTTTAACTGTAAGAAATGCCTGATCAGGCACAGATGGGACGATTTTTGACACGATTGAGTGCATTACCGAAGTGTCCCCCGTAGAGTAAAACAAGTACTGTGATGATGAGTGTTTTCTCCCCTCTATAGATTCAAGCAATCTTTTGGTTTGAAGGGCGATAGCGGGTGCCGGATTGATGATATTTATCCCATCTCCCGCTATTTTTCTGATAGCTGACTCGAGAAATGGGTAGTGGGTGCAGCCAAGCACTATGGCGTCAGCTCCAGATTCCAGCATAGGGTCGACATACCTGTGTAGAACCTTCTCTACCTCCGGACCTTCAGTAAGTCCCCCTTCGACAAATTCTACAAGCCCCGCCCCTACCTTTTCGATGACTTCTACATCACTGGCAAATTTCTCAAGGGTATTGTGATACAGGGAGCCCTTGAAGGTATTTGCGGTCGCCAGGACACCTACCACTCCCGTTTTGGATGTGAGAGCTGCCGGTTTTATGGCCGGCTCCATCCCCACAAAAGGGATAGGATATTTTTCCCTCAGATATTTCACTGCCGCAGCAGTGGCTGTATTGCAAGCGATGACCACCACCTCGGCCCCTTTACCGATAAGGAACCGGGTGATAGCCTCTGCCCGCTCAATTATATATTCGACAGGCTTGTTCCCGTAGGGGCAATGTGCTGCATCAGAGAGATATACATAGTCCTGTTCAGGCATCAGTGCATATAGCTCCCTGAATACAGATAGCCCGCCCACTCCGGAATCAAAAACACCTATCATACAGACTATTTAAGGTGCTCTTCGAGCAATTTGATAATCTCCTCTTCAGATACTCTGCGTGCGATGATCTTACCTTCTCCGTCCACAAATGCATTTTGAGGAATGTATCTTACATTGTAGAGTTTAGCAGCCTCGGTGTCCCAGAAGTTGATATCTGAAACTTGAGTCCAGGTAAGTTTGTCAGTCTTGATAGCATCAAGCCACTGCTCTCTGTCTCTGTCCAGAGATACACCCAGGATCTCGAAGCCTTTCTTATGATACTCTTTGTAGATCTTTACAAGCTTAGGATTAAACTGACGGCAAGGGTTGCACCAGCCGGCCCAGAAATCTATCATAGTCACTTTACCTTTCTTGTAAACATCTGAAAGCTTAACCTCTTTTCCATCAGGATCTTTCATAGTGAAATCAGGGGCTACCTGTCCGATCTGGAGAGCTCTCTCCTTAACGATCAACTCTTCTGCTGCCACCAGTCTCTTGTGAGTGGCAAAACGTGCATCTGCTTTGAATTTTGCCAACACCTCTTCAGCCATTTCAAGTTTCATATCCAATACATCACTTGCAAACTGCATAAGGGCATAGTAACTCATAGGGTTTGCCAGCACTACTGAATCGGAGAAAGCACGTACTCTGGCGTCCACTTCGTCAAAAAGGGCCACGATCTCAGCTTTTCTCTCAGAAGATGTATTCTTGTCTCTATACTCATCCAGAAGAGCTTTTCTGTCAGGCATAAGCTCATTCTGAATCTTTTTGCCCTCTTCATTTACAAGGGTGATAAGAGCCTGTGTCTCTCCACCTTTAACCTCAGCTTCGCTAAGTTTGTCAGAAACTGCATTTACAGTGAATGAGGTGTTCTCCAGGAAGAGTGTCACATATCCTGGAAGCCCCTCTACCTGGATGTAGTAGTTTTCAGGATCAGACACTACACCTTTAAACTGGAATTTACCGTTTACAAGATCTACAGTGTCTCTGGTAGGGTTCTTTCTATCTGAACTTACAAGATAGGCCTTTCCGTTCTTCAAGGCTTCATCTTCACCTGCAATGCTGCCGGTGATATTATAACCGCCATTTGAGCAAGATGCCAATCCCACTACTGCTGCGGCCAAAAGGAACAATTTTTTCATACTTTTTTTATTTATGGTTTATTTGTAATTCTCTTCATCCAGGAACCACTCCTTGTACATCATATATCCCTGGGCATTTTTATGGGCAGCGGCTGTTATCTCCTCACTCCCCTCTTTGACCTGGGCAGCAGGTATACCTGCATATACACCTGGCTCTAGTTTCTTATTGGACAATACCACAGCTCCCGCTGCAATAATGCTTCCGTCTGCCACCTCTGCATTGTCCATAAGGATGGCACCCATACCTACCAGGACATTGCTCCCCACCTTCGCTCCGTGGATGATAGCATTGTGACCGACCGACACATCATCGCCCACCTCCACGATGGATCTTTTATGTAGGGTATGGAGCACTGCTCCATCCTGAATATTCACCCTATTACCTACTCTGATGGGGTTTACATCGCCTCTAAGGACACAAGAGTACCAGATGCTGCAGTCATCTCCGATCTCCACATCTCCCACTATTACCGCATTTTCTGCTATAAAACAGTTCTTTCCGATTTTCGGGGTAAATCCGTTCAATGATTTAATTATAGCCATAACAAGTGTTTTAACCCACAAATATAATACTTTTATAAAAAAAAGAGAGACGATATTGATCTCGTCTCTCTTCGATTTATATGAGATTCCCGGTCTGACCGGAAATGACTTATACTATAGAGTACCTTGTTCAAGCATAGCCTGAGCCACTTTCATGAAGCCGGCGATGTTAGCACCTTTCACATAGTCAACTGAACCATCTGGCTGTGAACCGAATTTAACACAAGCCTCGTGGATGCTTTCCATAATGAAGTGAAGTTTTTCATCAACCTCTTTAGCTGACCAGCTGATGTGAGAAGCGTTCTGAGTCATCTCAAGACCTGAAGTAGCTACACCACCTGCGTTAACTGCTTTACCAGGAGCGAAGAGGATACCAGCTGACTGGAATGTGTGGATAGCCTCAGGGGTACAACCCATGTTAGAAACCTCGCAGCAGCACCAAGTACCGTTAGCAAGAAGTTCTTTAGCGTCGTCACCGTTAAGCTCGTTCTGGAATGCACAAGGAAGAGCGATATCACATTTTACGCTCCAAGCTTTCTTACCGGCAGTGAATTTGGCAGCTGCAGGGAACTGAGTAGCCATATCCTCTACTTTGTTACGGTTAGAAGCACGCATAACAAGCATATAGTCGATCATCTCTTTAGTGATACCCTCAGGGATCTCGCATACGCCGTCTGGACCAGAGATAGCCACAACTTTAGCGCCAAGCTCTACAGCTTTAGTAGCTGCACCCCAAGCTACGTTACCGAAGCCTGAAAGGGCAACAGTCTTACCTGCGATATCTTTACCTGCTTTGTGAAGAACGTGCTGAGTGAAGTAAAGAGCACCGAAACCGGTAGCTTCAGGACGAAGGATAGAACCACCCCAAGTACCACCTTTACCAGTCAATACGCCAGTGTTATATTCACGAGCAAGTTTTTTGTACATACCGTACATATAACCGATCTCACGACCACCTACACCTACGTCACCTGCAGGGATATCCTGATCAGGACCGATGCATCTCCAAAGTTCCCACATAAATGCCTGGCAGAATCTCATGATTTCAGCGTCAGATTTTCCTACTGGATCGAAATCTGAACCACCTTTACCACCACCCATAGGAAGAGTAGTCAAAGCGTTTTTGAAAGTCTGCTCGAAACCTAGGAATTTCAACATTGAAGGGGTAACTGCTTTGTGGAAGCGAAGACCACCTTTGTAAGGGCCAATAGCAGAGTTGAACTGAACTCTGTAACCAAGGTTAGTTTGAACTTCACCTTTATCGTCAACCCAAGTAACTCTGAAAGTGAAAATACGGTCTGGTTCTACCATTCTTTCCACGATCTTAGCTTTTTCAAACTCAGGATGCTGGTTGTAAACTTCTTCGATTGAATCAAGTACCTCTTTTACAGCTTGAAGATACTCTTTCTCGTGACCATACTTAGCCTCAAGTTTGGCCATTACTTCTGAAACTTTCATAATAACTGTTTATTAATTAAAGTATAATGTTAAAAATTTAAGGTATTCTAATTATTTCACTTCCCAAGTGGCGCCGCTATGGAGAAGTTCGTCCACTGAGTGGATCTTCGCATTGGCTTTAACCTCTTCTAGCTGCTCTTCCACTCTCTGGTCATAAGTGCCGTCCTCTACATCGCGGATAACACCTAATGCCACAGGGAAGTCAGGGTGTTTCATCTCTACCAGCATAGTATGGATAGCAGCATCCTGGCAGTGTGCATCGTGAACGAGGATATCACTCTCAGTAACTCCATTTTCGCCGATTTTCACCACTTTAAGTTTACCATCTTCACCAAGTACCAGACCTTTATCTCTCTCTTTACCGAAGATCATAGGCTCACCGTGACGAAGGGTGATGGTTCTGTCTGCCTTCACATCCTTGTCTGAGATCTCTTTATGGCTTCCGTCGTTATAGATAACGCAGTTTACCAACATCTCGTTTACTGAACAGCCTTTATGTTTTGCTGATGCAAGGAACACCTCCTGATTAAGTTTGATATCTGAGTCGATACTGCGTGCGAAGAAAGTACCTCTTGCACCAATTACCAGTGAACCCGGATTGAAAGGCTGCTCTACTGTACCATAAGGAGATGTCTTAGTGATCTTGCCCAGTGGTGATGTAGGAGAATACTGACCTTTTGTAAGACCGTAGATTCTGTTGTTGAACAATACGATGTTGATATCGATATTACGACGGATAGCGTGGATAAAGTGGTTACCACCGATAGCCAGTGAGTCACCGTCACCTGTAGCCTGCCATACAGCAAGTTTGGGGTTAGCTACTTTCACACCTGTAGAGATGGCAGTAGCACGACCGTGGATACTGTGGAATCCATAAGTATTCATATAGTAAGGAAGACGTGAAGAACAACCGATACCTGATACAAATACAAAATCTTCAAGGTTATAATTCATAGCCTCTGCCACCTCAGGCATAGCCCTCTGAAGTGACATAAGAACCATATGGTCACCACAGCCTGGGCACCATCTTACTTCCTGATTGCTTTTAAAATCTTGAGCTGTATATTTCATAATCTGACTTCCTCCTCTATTATAGAATGTTATTAACTGCATCCATTACATCTTTAACGATGAAAGGCTGACCTTGAACTTTGTTCAACTGATGATAGTGGAATTGAGGATGTTTGTCTCTCAAATATGCAGCAAACTGACCACTATTCAACTCGCATACGATAATCTTCTTGAATTTGGAGAATACCTCTGCTGTATTTTTAGGTAGTGGATTGATATAGTCGAAATGGGCCAAAGATACGCTCTTGCCCTGAGCCTGGAACTCTTTGACAGCGGTATAAAGGTGACCGAATGTACCACCCCAGCCTACTACAAGAACTTCACCCTCTTTTTCACCTATAACCTCAAGTTCAGGGATATAATTTGCTGCTCTTGCCACTTTTTCCGCACGTGCAGCCACCATCATCTCGTGGTTTTGAGGATCTGAAGAGATAACTCCCTCAGGGGTTTTCTCCAAACCACCTACTCTGTGCATCATACCAGGGGTGCCAGGAATAGCCCATTGTCTTGCATACTTCTCTTCGTCTCTTACGTATGGCTTGAATTTGCCTTCACACTCTGTAACTATAGGGGCTTTGATAGATGGATAATCCTTCATAGAAGGGATCTTCCAAGGCTCAGAACCATTGCCGAGGAAACCCTCTGTAAGAAGGATAACCGGCATCATATGTTCCAATGCGAATTTACCTGCATAGAATGCTTTATCGAAGCAGTCTGATGGAGAGTGAGCTGCCATAACCATAATAGGGCACTCACCATTACGTCCATAAAGTGCCTGGTTAAGGTCTGTCTGTTCAGTCTTGGTAGGGATACCGGTAGATGGGCCACTACGCTGTACATCTACGATAACCAATGGAAGCTCTGTGATCATAGCCAGACCGAGAGCCTCTGATTTAAGTGAAAGACCCGGACCTGAAGTGGTAGTCACAGCGAAGTTACCTGCGTATGCAGCACCGATAGCGGTACAGATACCTGAGATCTCATCTTCACACTGAACAGTCTTGGCACCAAGATTTTTATATATTGCAAGCTCTTCCAGAACAGCTGTAGCAGGGGTGATAGGGTATGAACCGCAGAACAATGGAATACCCGATTTCTCAGAAGCTGCCAAAAGGCCCCAAGCAGTAGCCTGGTTACCGTTGATATTTCTGTAGGTACCTTTCTCCTGCTGAGCAGGTGCTATAGTATATGTATTGGCGATAGCGTGGATATTGCTTGCATAGTTGAAGCCGTCTTTCAACACTTTCTTATTGACATCAATAAGCTGTGGTTTTTTCTTGAATTTTTTCTCCAGATACTCGAATGTGTGGTCCATCTCCCTGTTGAAAAGGTAGAAACACATACCCAGAGTGAACATATTCTTACAACGAACGATAGACTTATTGTCCAAGCCACTGTCCTTCAAAGACTCTTTTGTCAGAGTGGTGATAGGAGAGACAATGATATTTCTGTCCTCAATCTTCAACTCTTCAAAAGGATTCATAGTCTGGAAACCTGCCCTTACAATATTTGCCTCATCGAAAGCATCCTCATCAAGGATAATTGTCGCGGTAGGTTTTGTCCATTTAGCATTTGCCCTCAATGCTGCAGGGTTCATAGCGACAAGAACGTCGCAGAAATCACCTGGAGTATTTATCTCTACAGCTCCGACGTGAACCTGGAATCCTGAAACACCTGAAACAGTGCCTTGAGGAGCTCTAATCTCTGCAGGATAATCTGGAAAAGTAGAAATTTCATTGCCGTACAACGCAGATGAGTCTGCGAAAAGAGTACCGGTCAATTGCATACCATCACCCGAGTCACCAGCGAAACGGATAACAACATCTTGTATGTCAATAACTTTGTGCTGCATATATAATTTAGTTTAGTAAAGACAAAATTAAACATTATTTTTTCACTTAGCCAATTTATTTTAACAAAAAAAGAGAGACCACTTAAAAATGGTCTCCCTTTCTATGATTTATCCTTACAAATCTAAATTACTGGATAGGCTGCTGTGGCTGAAGTTTCTTGTCAAGAGGGATATTGAGAGCCTTTTTAAGCATCTCTGTAACATCCACACTCTTAGTCTCATCGAAGAAGCAGAGTGAACCTGCTGAGATATCGAAAATGTATACAAAACCCTGAGATTTGCCAAGTGCATTTACCTCTTCAAACGCTTTTGTCTGGATAGGTGTGATAAGCTCCTGCTGTTTTCTCTGAAGATCCTGCTGGGCACTTGCCTGGAACTGCTGGAGTCTCTGCTGCATACTCTCAAGCTCCTGAGTTTTTGCCTCCATTACTGCAGGTGTCCAGTTTGCACTCATCTGCTCGTAGTTGCTCACTTTTGACTGGAACTCATTTTGCATCGACATAAATGTCTCCTGAAGTTCGCTGCTGAATTTTTCAAGAACTACCTGTGCTGAGTCCATCTCATCCATAAGGAAGATTACCTCTTGCATGTTTACGTGACCGAATTTCAGTTCCTGAGCAAAAGAGGTCATCGAACCGAAAAGTGCGATAAATAGAATTAGTGTTAATTTTTTCATAGATGTATTTGTTAATATTTTATAAATTCTTGACTATCTCCATACTTAGATCGTGCTCCGGATCCTGGTAAACCACACCTTGCTGAGCAGAAACGTCTATAATCAAAGAGAGACCCCTCTCCTTGGCGACCTTTTTGACTGCAGCATCCACCTTTTCCTTTATAGGATTCAAAAGCTCTTCAGATTTGGCAGACATCACTCCACCTTCTCCAAAGTACTCTTTCTGCTTCTTCTGCAAATCCCGTTCCATAGATATTATCTCATTCTCACGGGTTTGTCTTGCAGACTCTCCCAGACGGGGTCTGTCTGCCTGATATTTGCGGTAGGCATTGTCAATTTTTGTCTTCTCCCCCTCGATATAGTCCTGATACTGCTTACCCAGTTTCTCAAGTGTCTGGGTAGCTGCCACATACTCAGGAATCTGAGCCAGAACAGTCTGGGTATTCATATAGCCCACTTTCTGCCCGAAGAGAAACTGTACAGAGGCCATAAGGGCCAAAAATATTATAGAGACTCTTTTCATATAATCTGATTAGAATTGTTGTCCGATAACGAAGTGGAACTGCGAGCCGCTCCTGTCCTTGTTCAAGACAGGGTCAAAGCCCCATCCCCAGTCTATACCCAAAAGACCTACCATAGGCAGCATTACCCTCAAGCCTACACCTGCAGACCTTTTGATCTCGAACGGATTGAACTTCTCGATCCTATCCCAGCAGTTACCACCCTCCAGGAACAGGAGCGCAAAGATAGTGGAAGAGGGCTGAAGTACAAGCGGATATCTCAGCTCTATGGTAAATTTGTCATAGATATGTCCGTTATACACCCCATTTTCATCTCTTGGGGTCAGAGAGTAGTTCTCATAACCTCTGAGGGCGATAATCTCAGAACCGTATGTATTATAACCCGACATACCGTCACCACCCACCTGGTAGCCCTCAAATGGTGAGTATCCCCATTTTTTGTTATATGATCCCAGATAACCGAACTGCGCTCTGGCCATAAGGACCAGGTCACCTACGATCTTCGTATACAAGGCACCTTTGAATGTCCACTTATGGTACTCGATCCAGCGATATCTCTCCTGGTCGGTCATACTCTGATAGTTAGTATTTGGATCTCTGAACAGTGAGTATGGAGGGGTCAGCTGCACCGAGAATGTAAAGTCCGAGCCCTGACGGGGGAACACCTGCTGGTCAGTAGAGTTTCTGGCAAGTGTCATCTTATAGCTAAGGTTATTTGACTGTCCTGTCGAGAAGAGGAAGTTGTAGCCCCAGTCGTGAAGGTTATACGCCTGCCAGCTCAGCTCGTGATATAGGACGAAGTAGTTGTCCGGCCATTTTAGTCTGTTACCCAACGATGCCGCTACACCATACACCTCGAAATACTCATCAGGGTTCTGATAGAAATAGTATGAGTTTGTCTGTCTGGTATAGTATCCGGACAAGCTGAAGGATGTAGGTTTTTTACCGAATAGCCAAGGCTCCATAAAACTCACACTGGCTGCAGTGTAGTAAGTACCGTTTGTCTGGAATCTCAAAGAGAGTACCTGAGCATCTCCGAGAGGGACGGGCCTCCAGGCGCTCTTGTCAAACATCCTCTTCACAGAGAAGTTATTGAAGCTCACACCGACTGTACCTACAAACGAGTAGCCGCCCCAGCCACCCGAAAGCTCCAACTGGCTGTTTGGCTTCTCTGCCACATTATAAGAGACATCCACCGTATTGGTCATCGCATTTGGTATCAAGGTATAACCTTTTGAAGGATCCATAGCGTGCTCAGGGTCGAAGTGTCCCATAGAAGATATCTCACGGATAGAACGCTCGAACATAGACTGGCTATACAGATAGCCAGGTTTGGTAAATATCTGTCTCCTTACGATTTTTTCATTTGTGATGGTATTTCCACTGATGATGATGTTATTGAAGGTAGCGGGCTTTCCCTCGACCATCCTCATCTCCACATCGACGGAGTCACCCACGATATTGAGCTCTACGGGGATCACATTGAAAAAGAGATAACCCAGGTCCCTATACATCGTACCCACATCCATAAACTGCTTTTTAGGGTCACCGTTGAGACGCTTGTTCATATTCACTACATCATAGACATCACCTTTTTTGATCATAAGCACATTGTTAAGCTCCTCTTCTGTATACAGAGAGTTTCCTGTCCAGGTGATATTTCTGAAATAATATCTCTTTCCTTCGTCGATCTTGAACTTGATAGCCAATCTGTTCGGCTCTATATAATACATCGAGTCACTGACAATCTTGGCATCCCTGAAACCGGCTTCATTGAAAGCCTCGATCATCGCCTTTTTGTCATTGTCATACTCTTTCTCTTTATATTTCTTGGACGAGAAGAAGTTACGGAAACGCATATCTCTGGTGTTCTTCATCGCCTTCACGAGTTTTCCTTCTTTCACATTTTGTACCCCTTCGAACTCTATCAGCTTGATTTTCACCTTTTCACCTTTCTTCACATCGAATGTGACACGGACTGCGTTTTTGATCACTGTATCCCTCTCCTGACGAACATTCACTTCACAGTTCTGGAAACCCTTCTCTTTATAGTAGTCCTTGATAATACCTATATTTGTCTTGATTCCGTACTCAGAAAGTTCAGCACCCCTTTTCAGACTGAGCTTCTCCTGAAGGTCTGACTGCTCACCACTTTTTACACCTGTAAAGCTCCATCTCGACACACGGGGTCTCTCCTGGAGGGTCAATTTGAAAAATGCGGTATCTCTGGTGGGTGCCAGAGAGTCGATGGAGATAGAGACATCCTCGAAATAGCGCTGAAGCCAGATACGTTTGACGATAGAGGAGATCTCCTCACTTGGGACCTTCACTCTATCTCCCACCTTGAGCCCTGTAAGGGCCACAAGCTGGTCTTTACTCAAATACTTGACACCTTCTACTTCTACACCACCCACTACATAAGTCGTGGGTTTTTCATAATTAACCACTATTCCATTTGTCTTACTCTCCTGCTGCGCAAGCGCAAAAAGAGGGCACAAACAGAATAATGCAGTGATATACAGCTTCTTAAAATTCATTTGTCGGATATAACTCAATCTGCAAATATACTACTTTATTTGATTTGTTCGCCTGTTTTGCCGAATCTTCTTTCTCTTGAGCTATAAGTTTCTATAGCGAGACGGAGTTCAGGTTTGCGAAAATCGGGCCAAAGAGTCTCTGTAAAGTAGAATTCAGTATAGGCACACTGCCAGAGCATATAGTTACTTATCCTCTGCTCTCCACTGGTCCTGATCAGAAGATCGGGATCGGGGATACCTGCAGTACACAGATAGTCTTCCAGTTTTATATCTGTTTTGCCATCCTTGAAATCCAGGGCATATCTCGATGCCGCCTGTTCCAGATCCCATTTGCCGCTATAACTGAGAAATACGATAAGTGTAAGGCCGGTATTACCGCTGGTCTCCTCCATCGCATTGTCGATATCGGCTATCAGATCATCAGAGAGCATCGATCTGTCTCCAAGGACCATAAATCTGATGTTGTTCTTCTCAAAAGTGGGTCTCTCCTCCAGAATGGATTTGGCCATAAGTTTCATAAGGCCCGCCACCTCCTCCTTGGGTCTGTTCCAATTCTCGGTGGAGAAAGCATAGAGGCTGAGATATTCTATCCCCATCTCCACTGCCAATTCACAACAGGCCCTCACACTCTCTGCCCCTTCGAAGTGGCCATAGATTCTCTCTTTTCCCCTCTGTTTGGCCCATCTGCCATTACCATCCATAATGATGGTTATATGTTTTGGTAAATTTCCCATAATCAATACTATAAATTATTCCTTTTATCTGCTCCCCATAAGAGTTTCTCCTGCAAAGCCTGGAAGAAATTCTCTTTCTTGAGAGAGACTGTCTTCATACTGAAATCACCTTTATTCAAGCATATTTCTGCAGTTGAAGGGATAATCAGCTCCCTGTTGTCCACAGTAAGCATCACTTCATCTGCTCTGGAAAGAATTCTCATCCTGATATCGGCATTGTCCGGGACTATCAGCGGTCTCACATTCAGGTTATGCGGTGCAATAGGTGATATCACGAATACACCTGCCTGCGGTGTTACGATAGGTCCCCCCACGCTCAGTGAATATGCGGTAGAACCGGTAGGGGTCGCTATCAGCAGCCCGTCTGCCCAATAGGTAGGTATACCTATACCATCTATCTGAAGATCCACACCTATCATATAAGGTGTTCTCCTCTGAATAGAGATCTCGTTCAATGCAAATGGGTAGAAATCTGCAGGGAGAGAATCGGTTCTTATCTCCAGAGTCGAGCGCTCTATAACATCGTATCTCCCCTCCATAAGTGCAGAGATCCACTCATCCCCCTCACCTGAAGCTTTGGCTGTAGTCAGAAAACCGAGCCTTCCAAAATTGATCCCAGCCACCTTTATATCATTATCCCTCACCAAGGTCAATGAGTGGAGGAATGTCCCGTCCCCCCCCAGAGCCAGGAAAATATCTGTCTCCCGGGGAATATCCTCATAAGAGGAAAAAACTGCCCCTTCGGGCAATGAAAAACTGCTCGCAGCAGCCACCTCCTGCAAAAAAGGGAAGATACCTTTATAATATGAGAGTCCCACCCCTGCAGAGAGAAGATCCTTCAGCAGATAGGCTATATTTTCGCAATACCTGGGGGCAATATCTGAGCCGAACAGTGCTATATTCATAATGCAAAGATTGTTAAATTTCTTTTATTATGTATATTTTTGCAAAAAATAACTGACCAATATGACAAGATTAAGTGTTAATATCAACAAATTTGCGACTCTCCGCAACGCAAGAGGTGGAAATCTCCCCGATGTAGTAAAAGCTGCCATCGACTGCGAGAGATACGGCGCAGAGGGGATCACAGTTCACCCCAGACCGGACGAAAGGCACATAAGATATAGTGATGTTCTGGACCTCAAGCCTATTCTGAACACAGAATTCAATATCGAAGGGAACCCTATCGATTCCTTTATGGAACTGGTCCTTAAGGCCCATCCTGCACAAGTAACACTCGTTCCCGATGCCCTTAACGTCATCACCTCAAATGCCGGCTGGGATACCATAACACACAAATCTTATCTGAAAGAGATATGTGCTGTATTCAAAAAAGAGGGGATCCGCACATCCATATTCGTAGACCCTGTACCAGAGATGGTAAGACACGCTGCAGATACCGGCTGCGACAGAGTGGAGCTCTATACAGAGGCATATGCTGCCCAATATCACCAGAACAGGGAAAAGGCGATAGAACCCTACTACCAGGCAGCACTCGCAGCCCAGGAGGTAGGTCTGGGCCTCAATGCCGGTCACGATCTAAATCTGGACAATCTACAGTACTTCGACAAGATCATCCCTGGACTGCTGGAGGTATCTATCGGACATGCACTTATATGTGATGCACTCTACTACGGACTGGAGAGCACAATTAGTCAGTATTTAAGACAACTAAACAAATTTTAACTATATTTGCACGATAAATTAAAATTAACAAGAGATCAATAAATGAAAAAGTTTTCGGTAGTACTAAATGTAGTACTTGTTGTAGCAGTAGTAGTGTTGTTTGTTCTATTCTTCTCAAACAACTCAAAATCAACCAGTGGTGAAGCAGTTGCATCTGAAGCAGGTACAGCTCAGAAAGGTGATATCGTGTACATTCAGATCGATTCATTGGTGAACAATTATGATATGTTCAACGATCTTCGCTCAGAACTTGAGAGCAAAGCCACCAAAATCCAGAATGACCTTAACAAGAAGAGCAGAGCATTCGAGAACGACGCAAAAGACTTCGAAGAGAAACTTAACAAAGGGCTCTTGACCAGATCTCAGGCTGAGAGTATGCAGGCTTCACTCTTGCAGAGACAGCAGGAGCTTCAGAACTACACCCAGCAGAAACAGATGGAGATGGCTGAAGAGGAGAGCGTGATGATCAACAAAGTGATGGACGCTGTCAAGACTTATGTAAAGAAATACAATGAGACCCACCAGTTTGCACTTATCCTCACATCATCAGCTACCACCCAGGTGGTAATGGAGGGTAACGCTGCCCTTGATATCACTCAGGACGTATTGGCAGGTCTTAACGAAGAGTACATCAAAACAAGAAACAAATAGTATAAACCAATAAATTAATGCCATACCCAGATGATATTCCATCATACGGGTGTGGCAATTTTTTAATTATGAAAGCTATAACCCGCACAGAATTCAATTTTTCCAAACAGACAGCGAAATATGTAGGAAAAGTAAGAGATGTTTACACTATCGCAGACGATATCCTGGTGATGATCGCTACAGACAGAATATCTGCATTCGATGTAGTACTACCGGAAGGTATCCCCTATAAAGGCCAGGTTCTTAACCAGATAGCCTCTATGTTTCTGGACAGCACTTCGGACATAGTACCGAACTGGAAAATAGCATCTCCCGACCCTATGGTCACAGTGGGTTATAAATGTAAAGGCTACCCTATTGAGATGATCGTCAGAGGTTATCTTACAGGTAGCTCCTGGAGGGCATACCAGAGAGGTGAGCGCACTATCTGTGGCGTACAGATTCCTGACGGTATGAAAGAGCACCAGAAGTTTGAGAAGCCCATCATCACCCCTACCACCAAAGCAGAGATAGGAGACCACGATGCAGATATCTCTAAAGAGGAGATTATCGCCAAAGGTCTTGTACCCGCAGATGAGTATGAAAAACTGGAGCAGATAGCACTGGCCCTATTCGAAAGGGGGACAGAGATGGCTGCCAAACAGGGACTTATCCTGGTGGACACCAAATATGAGTTCGGTACCAGAAACGGAGAGATCTACCTTATGGATGAGATCCACACTCCTGACTCATCACGTTATTTCTATGCAGAGGGATATCAGGAGAAGTTCGACAAGGGTGAGCAGCAGCGCCAGCTTTCAAAAGAGTTCGTAAGGGAGTGGCTTATGGACAATGGCTTCAGTGGACAGCCTGGACAGAATGTCCCTGAGATGACCCCTGAAAAAGTGGAGGAGATATCAGGAAGATACATAGAGTTGTTCGAAAACATTACTGGCAAGAAATTTGAGAAAAGTGAATATGGGCCACAGTCTTACGAAAGGATTGAGACCAATATTGAAAACATGATTGCCCGAATCATATGATCAGAAAAGCAGGTATAATTCTTTGCATCCTTTTAGGGATAGGATGTCAGTCCACACTGTCAGGACAGGGATATGTCCCAACCCCGGTGCAGGTCTCTACAGAAGAGGTCAACATCGACGGGTACATATTCTACGCACACAATGTTCTCAAAGGGCAGACCCTCTACTCCATCAGCAAAGCATACAACGTATCGGCAGATGCCATCAGACAGGCCAACCCGTCACTCAAGGATGGTCTGAAAGCCGGCACTACCATATACATACCTACAGGTGTCCAAAGAACTGTAGTGGTAGCCACCATTTCTGAAGTAACCCCTGAACAGGTTCAGGAGGTGTCTCAGGAACCGGCTGTCACACCTGCCCCCAAAGCCAAGAATAAAAAGTATAAAAAGCACACCGTAAAATGGTACGAGAACATCTACGATATAGCCCAAAAGTATAAGGTCCCGGTAGATGCCTTGATCGCCATAAACTCACTGGGTGAAGATACCGTACTTAAAAAGAGACAGGTTCTGCTTATCCCCGACAAAGAGTACATCACAGACTACAACAGAAGCCGCAGAGGTGAACTTAACAATACACCTAAAGGTGAGTTAGGTATCACATTCCCTGCAGACTCCACCAAGACCGACACTCTGGCTGTATCTGACCGGATAACCCAAGACGATACATTTGTATATATGCCGGCACAGGAGAGAAGTTATAAAATATCTCTGGTACTCCCTTTCAACGGAAACAACCAGATGGACTTCTACGCAGGGGCACTTATAGCATTCAGAGATTTCAAAAAAGCTCACGAAGATAGCCGCTACACACTGAATGTGGTGGATATGAAAGAGTATGGCAGCATCTCTTCAGTTATCGGATCGGGTATACTTGATGGAAGTGAACTTATCATCGGCCCCATATACCAGAAAGATATCAAGCCTCTCTCATTCTGGGCCCGCGCACAGAGGATTCCACTCGTTTCACCTTTGGATCCTAAAGCGAGTGATCTTGTCGCTGACAATCCATACTTTTTCCAGTTCCCTCCGGCTCAGGAGAATCTCATACTCTCCACTTATGACGGAGTGGCCTCCGAGAGTCAGCTTAACGGGGTAAAACCCCTCATTATATATGAGAATTGGACAAGACACTCACAGTTGGTCACCAAAGCCATAAACGCCACCAAGGCGAGAGGGGTGGAGATAGATACTCTCGGATATGGAATTCTCGAAGGTAGAGGTATCGATGCTGAGATGTTGCAGAAGATGGACACTACACGTGTAAATACCGTCTTCGTAGTTTCAGAAAATGAGGCATTCGTCTCAGATGTATTGAGAAATCTCCTTCTGGCCAAAGGTCAGAATTCAAAAATAGAGATAGATCTGTATGGTCTCCCAAAATGGAAAAACTTCGAGATCATAGAGCTCTCATACTTTCACGACCTCAACACCCATATCTCATTCCAGTATTTTATAGACTATACAGACCCTAAGACTATAGAATTTCTGGACGACTTCAGGTATAACTTCAAGACCGATCCTACCCAATACGCATTTCAGGGGTATGATATCGTAACATACTTTATCTCCGCACTACACGAATACGGCACATCGTTCCCTTCCAATGTAGCCAACTACGAAAAAAGCCTTCTCCAATCCGATATCAGATTCGAAAAGGCCAATTCCGGTTCCGGCTTCGTAAACAACGGAGTCAGAAATATCAACTACATAGGGGGCTGGTCGATAAAGCCGTGGGAGTAGAGCCACTGCTTCTCTTCCTCAGAGAGTCTTGACCACACCACAGGATCTGTAGATATAGGTATCTGAGTTATAGTCTCAAATTCGTAATATTCACCATCATCTCCCACCTTCCAAGGTGAGACCACTATGGTATTCTCTATCCTGATACCGTGTGACCCCTCTACATATACTGCAGGCTCATTTGAAAGTACCATACCTGGATAGAGGTGGACTGGATTCTCCTCCATCCTTATGCTCTGAGGCCCTTCGTGGACACACAGATAATGTCCTATTCCGTGACCTGTCCCGTGGAGATATTTTTTTCCTCTGGAGAAGAGTGGGCCTCTGGCCAATATATCAAGCTGGGCTCCTCTGGTCCCCTGCGGAAATCTCGCCATAGAGAGATCTGTCATCCCCTTCAGGACAGCAGTATAGTCCTCCATCTCCTCCTGTGTCAATGGTCCCATAGGGATAGTGCGTGTGGTATCTGTAGTACCATATGTATACTGGGCACCTGAATCTATCAGGAGAAATCCCTTCTGACGGATAACACTGTAGCTCTCTTTGGTGGCTGTATAGTGTGGAAGCGCCCCATTGGCGGCATAAGCCACTATCGGCTCAAAACTCTCACCCCTATAGTCCTCTGACTCACTTCTGAACTCTATTAGCTTTTCTGCTATATCATATTCAGTCAATGGATTAAGGATATACTCCTGAGGATCTTTCTCCACGATATTCACCCTGAGATACTCCAGAAGTTTTTTCCAGGCCTTCGCATCCTCTGCACAAGCTCTGCGGAAGCCATCCAGTTCGACACTGTTTTTCTTTGCCTTCATCAGGTTAAGTGTCCCTCCGGTGGTAGGGTCAGGGAGGATATTCGGACCAGCAGCCATATAATTTTTTGCAGTTGCCTGATCAGATGAGAAGATCTTAACTACATCGTCACCAAGTCCCTTAAGGGCATCGGTTAAAGAGCTGTATCCCACTATCTCTACATTCTGGGATCTGAGATAACTTTTCACCTGCTCAGGGAACATATTCACACATCCAAATAGTGTTATCTTATCTGTGGTCACTATGGCATAGGCTATCACCAGAGGATTATACTCCACATCACAACCTCTGATATTACAGAGCCACGCTATCTCATCCAGAGCTGTAACCACATAAGCGAATGGTGTACCTACACCCAGTGCAGCACACAGTCTCTCACGTTTCGAGATGACAGATTCACCGGACACCGACTCCGGCATACACTCCACACTGTGAAACTCCAGAGATGGTCTCCCCTCCCATATCTCGTCGAAAGGGTCTGATATCATCTCCACTTTCAGAGGATCCAGAGCAGACAGATACCCTTTGTACTCCGAATAGGTGAACAGATCTTCATCGATAGCCACTGTCCCCCCTTCTGGAAGTTCACTTTTGATCCATTCCGGGATAGATGGCGTACCGGCTATCTTTAGTTTCATAAGAAGTATACCGGTCCCTGCCAGTTCCTTGTCTGCCTGAACAAAATATCTGGAGTCTGTCCATAAAGCAGCACTCTGTCCGGTAACTACAAGTGTCCCCGCCGACCCTGTAAAACAAGAGAGCCATTCCCTACATTTGTAATGGTCGGGAATGTACTCTCCGAAGTGTGGGTCATTGGAAGGAATAATCATTGCAGAGATCCCTTTTCGCTCCATAAGGGTGCGAAGAGAGATTATTGCCCCCCTCCTATCCATATATTCTCTGATTATTTCAACATTTTAGAGGCATCAAGATTGTCTTTCTCGATGTCTTTGAAGTAGTTGAAAGTACCTACTTTCAATTCTACAGTAGCAGCCTCGTCACAAACGATGATCCCCTTTCTATGCATCTGAAGGACACTGATAGTCCAGTAGTGGTTAACAGACCCCTCTACAGCGTGAGCCAAAGCACGAGCTTTAGCGTGACCATTACATAGGATAAGAACCTCCTGAGCATCCATAATGGTACCTACACCTACTGTAAGAGCTCTCTTTGGAACTTTGTTTACATCGTTGTCGAAGAAACGTGAATTTGCTATAATAGTATCAGTAGTAAGTGATTTTACTCTGGTGCGTGAGTTCAATGATGAACAGGGCTCATTGAAAGCGATGTGACCGTCTGGTCCGATACCACCCATAAACAGATGGATGCCACCATAAGAGGCGATTTTATTCTCATATCTTTCACATTCTGCTTCCAGATCGTAAGCATTACCATCAAGAATATTTACATTCTCCTCTTTGATATTGATGTGATTGAAGAAGTTGTTCCACATAAATGAATGGTAGCTCTCAGGGTGACCTTCGTCAAGACCGATATATTCGTCCATATTGAAGGTTACAACATTGGCAAAAGAGACCTTACCTTCTTTATAAAGTCTGATAAGTTCCCTATATGTTCCAAGTGGAGTGGAACCTGTAGGAAGACCCAAAACAAAAGGACGCTCCGGTGTAGGGGCAAATGTGTTGATTTTGTTTACGATGTAGGCTGCTGCCCACTCTGACACTTCCCTGTAAGAGGGTTCAATAATTAGTCTCATAGTATTCTCTATTATAAATTGTTTTTCAATAGTTCTTTTGCATTTTCTACGGCAGCATCGGTCAGATCCGCACCACTGAGCATTCTGGCCAGCTCCATCACCCTCTCCTGATCACTCAGCTGTCTGATATATGTTTTGGCTCCACCATCCACAAACTCTTTATACACGAGATAGTGGGCCCCTTTTTTGCTGGCTATCTGTGGAAGGTGTGTAATGGAAAATATCTGCATATTCTCACCCATCTCACCTATCATAGTTCCCATCTTGTCCGCTATCTTGCCAGACACACCCGTATCTATCTCGTCGAAGATCATAGTAGGGAGTGTAGTCAACTTGGCCATCACCGACTTCAGGGCAAGCATCACTCTGGAGAGTTCGCCACCTGAAGCTACCTTGGATATATCCGAAAGTCTGCTATCTCCGTTGGCAGAGAAAAGGAATCTCAATTTGTCCCCACCTTTGGGTGTCAATTTTTCAGACCTCGAAACCTCCACATCAAATATTGCTCTGGGCATCTCCAGTGACCTCACTGCACTCTCTATGCATCGGGCCAGCTGCGGTGCACCTTTCTCCCTCTTGGCAGAGAGGAGTGCTGCAAGTTCTTTTCTCTGGCTCTCGAGCGCACTTATCTCCTCTATCAATAGATCTCTCCTCTGCTCCAGATCCTGCGCACCCTGCGCCGAATCCCTCAGGCTCTCCCTAATCCCGATCAGCTCTCTGACTGTGGTACAATGGTGCTTTTTCATCAGGTCATACAGGAGGGACATCCTCTGCTCCACTTGCTCCAGCCTCTGGGGGGAGACCGTTACACCTTCAGCCACTCTCTCCACATCCTGCTCTATATCATCAAGTTCTATTCTGGCTGATTCAAGCCTGCTGGCATACTCCTCAAACGACGGAATATATGCAGCCATCTTGCTCAGGAGTGATGATGCCTCCTTTATATTTTGCGACAGCGACACCTCGTATGGGTTGAAGAGGGATACCACTGTCTGTATATTCTCTTTTATAGTCTCTGCATTCGCAAGTTGCCCCTGCTCCTGCTCCAGTTCCTCAAGCTCCCCTTCCACCAGTCTGGCATCCTCCAGCTGCTTGAGCTGAAACTCTCTATACTCAGCATCAGAGGCCAGAGCATCTATCTCCCTTTGGAGCTCTACAAGCTCCTCGGATTTGGCCTTGTGCATATCGTAGACATCCCTGTATCTCTCCAGATCCCCTTGAGAACCTGCATACTGGTCCAGAACAGATAACTGGAAAGCGTAATCACTCAGCAAAAGGTGCTGGTGCTGTCCGTGTATGTCTATAATTTTGTTCGAGATCTCTGTCAACTTGGCAAGTGTCACCGGCTCATCGTTCAGAAAAGAGCGGCTTCTCCCTGCAGGTGTAATCACCCGTCTCAATATCAGATCATCGTCAAACTCAGCCTCCACCACACAATTTTTGGTAGAGTCATTAAAAACAGACGCCTCTGCCTTGTGTCCAAGGAGAAGCGATATTGCCCCTAATAGGATAGACTTGCCGGCGCCAGTCTCACCTGTTATAATCACCAGCCCCTCCGGAAAAGAGATATCCAGAGAGTCGATAAGGGCATAATTCTGTATTATCAATTTTCTGAGCATCCGAGTAGTTTTTCGATATTATCTGCTATATCTTCTGCCACTTGGGCTTTTGATTTGAGGGTATATTCGTGTGTATGGCCACCCCTGAAAATAATCGATACTTTATTTGTATCCACAGCAAATCCGGCACCGGGATCCTGAAGGGAGTTAAGGACTATCATATCCAGGTTCTTTCTCTCCAGTTTGCCCTGGGCATTGGAGAGCTCATTATCTGTCTCCAGCGCAAACCCTACCAGAATCGATCCTTCCCTCTTTATCTTTCCGACCGATGCTGCGATATCGTTTGTAGGCTTGAGGGTGAGGACCATATCATCCCCCTCCCTTTTTATCTTTTTATCAGCTTTGTTTGATGGGGTAAAATCCGAAACTGCCGCGCATAGGATAGTGACATCGGGATTTGATGTGGTATAGCTCTCCATCACAGCCTCATACATCTGCCCGGCCGATATGACACTTGTCACCTTCGTATTGGGCATCGATATTCTCTGCGATGTGGGGCCACTCACTATCTCCACCTGGGCGCCTCTGCAAGCGAGTGACTCCGCTATAGCATAGGCCATCTTACCCGAAGAGTGGTTTGTAATGTATCTTACCGGATCAATGTCCTCTCTGGTGGGTCCTGCTGTGATGAGGACCTTTCGCCCCACCATAGACCCTTTCACACCGAAAACATACTTGATATAAGATACTATCTCGGCAGGTTCTGCCATCCTCCCTTTACCTTCCAGGCCACTGGCCAATTCACCGGATTCGGGCTCTGAGATCCAGACCCCTCTCTCTTTAAGTGTGGCGAGGCTCTGCTGTGTGGCGGTGTGCTTGTACATATCCAGATCCATAGCGGGAGCTACCACTACAGGACATCTGGCCGACAGGTAGGTAGTCAAAAGGAGATTGTCCGCCACTCCCGATGACATCTTGGAGAGGGTGTTGGCAGTAGCAGGTGCTATCAGATACATATCTGCCCATAGGCCCAGAGAGACGTGGCTGTTCCAGTCCCCATTTTCAGGATTGTAGAACTCTACCAGGATAGGGTTCTTCGAAAGTGTGGCCATAGTAAGGGGGGTGATGAACTGTTTGGCCATCTCGGTCATAATAACCTTGACCTCAGCCCCCTCTTTCACCAGCTGTCTGACAAGTAGAGCAGCCTTATAGGCGGCAATACTACCTGTAACTCCAAGCAGGATATGTTTCCCCTTCAATGAAGACATAGCCTCTACTCTTCTGAAGCTTTACGATAGAAAACCTCCCCGTGCTGGAACTCGTCGATAGCTGTAAGGGTGGGTTTTGGAAGTCTTTCGTAATATTTTGAAACCTCGATCTGCTCTCTGTTGTCAAAAGTCTCCTCCAGAGTGTCAGCATAGTTTGAGAACTCCTCAAGTTTATGGCTGAGCTCCTGTTTGATGGATGCAGAGATCTGGTTTGCCCTTTTGGCGATAATCATTGTCGATTCATAAACATTCCCTGTTGGAGATGCGATCTCAACAAGATTTCTTGTCTCTGTGTTGTTACTGATTTTTCTTTGTTCCATATTATTTACCTAATATTTTATTCACTTTTTTTGACAGGTTGTCCAACTCCTTCTTGTAGTCTGAGTCGGGGAATTCACTGATAAAGTTCAGATAGTCATCAGCGAAAACCATATAACGCTCCTTTTGTTTTTCAAATACACTGTTAAAAGCATATTTGTAAGAAGAGAGGGCTGTGTAGTACAATATCTCCTCACGGTAAATATTTGCAGCATCCTCTTTCAAAATATTCTTGAAGGCGTATTGCGCCGCCTTGTAATCTTCGGTATGATAATAGATCTTGGCTGCTTCCAGAGCCTTCTTGTCCAGCCTCTCATCCAAATCTTTGAGCATATCGTCAAAGTTTGTCCTGTACTCAGTATTGGGATGCTTTTTCAGATACTCCCTGATGTGGTCCATCGCCTTATAGGTAGGGTTCTGATCCAGCTCATATCTGAGTGTCTGCTGATACAGGCACTCGATATAATAGTAATTGGCTCTATCGCTGAACGGACTCAGAGGGAATGTCTTTATAAATGTGTTGAAGCAGGCCTCAGCGGTAAAGATGTCACCCCATCTGTAATTGGCAAGTCCCGAATAGTACTGCACTGTATCATCCTGTGCTGTACCCTTCACTGCCAGCTTGAGCGACTCAAAAAGTGAGACCGCTTTCGAATATTTGCCGGCATCGAAATATGCAAATGCAGCATCATACTTGGCAGCTACATCATTACCTTGCAAGAGTGTCTCGAATTCACTCTTACAGGATGTACCCATCAGCAGGGCGATAACTGTAACTATAAAAAGTTTTATTCTCATCATTATAGGTTTTGATTTGCAAGGAACTTCTCGGCATCCATAGCAGCCTTACAGCCCGAACCTGCAGCCACGATACCCTGACGGTAGTGTGGATCCTGCACGTCACCGGCAGCAAATACGCCCGGCACATTGGTAGCCGATGTTACACCATCTGTCACGATATATCCTTGAGAATCAACATTAATCCATTTGCTGAACACCTCTGAGTTAGGATGGTGACCGATAGCCAGGAAGAAGCCGTCGATATCTTTTCTGACCTCTTCACCTGCCTTGTTTACAACTATCAGGCCATTCACACCCATATCATCTCCAAGAATCTCTTTGGTATTGCACTCCCAGAGTATCTCTATGTTCTCTGTATTGAGAACCCTCTTTTGCATAACATCCGATGCCCTCAAGACGTTTCTTCTGACGATCAGATATACTTTCTTGCAGAGCCCTGCAAGATAAGTAGCCTCTTCACAAGCGGTATCACCACCCCCTACTACAGCCACCACTTTACCTCTGTAGAAGAATCCGTCACAAGTGGCACACGCCGATACCCCCTGACCTCTGAACTTCTCTTCAGAAGGGAGACCAAGATATTTTGCAGAGGCACCTGTAGCGATAATAACAGCCTCAGCGATTATCTCTTTCTCTCCATCCACGATCACTTTGAATGGTCTGTCTGAGAAATCGACCTCTGTCACGACACCCCATCTCAGATCTGCCCCGAAACGCTCAGCCTGCTTGCGGAGGTCCGCCATCATCTGATTACCGTCCACACCTTCGGGATAGCCCGGGAAGTTTTCGATCTCTGTAGTGGTAGTCAGCTGCCCTCCGGGCAACATACCCTCGTACAAAACAGGATTCAAATTAGCTCTTGAAGCATATATAGCAGCAGTGTAACCAGCTGGTCCACTGCCAATTATAAGACATTTAACTTTTTCTTGTTCCATTCGATCAAATATTAGTCTGCAAAGGTACAAATTTATTTCTAATCCATAACTCAAAACGATAGCCCCAAACCAATATTATAGACAATATCCATCTGGAAATTATAAGAATCCACCACACAGCACCGACAGATGCCAGTAGGAAGACATCTTCGAGGTTACTATGAGAGATACAGATATGGAAATTGGTCAGATCGACATCCTTCTGTGAGAGTTTACCGGTGCTCGCCTCATCTATCATAGCTGCAGCCCCGTAAGCAAGTCCCACCACATTCGCGATAATCCAGAGAAATGATGATTTGGCTGGGAGACCGAATATTGCCAACAGCGGCTTGAGAAACTTCGAAATCCATTTTATCACTCCAAATTCGGAGAGGATCCTCTGAAGAATGTTCAGAGAGAATATGATCGCCACCATCTTCACCACCAGTCCCGCTGTCGAGATGACCCAATCCTTCAAAAGGGGGAGGAAGAGGAGCTCTTCACCCTCCACTCCGTGAGCTACAGCCTGCACCGACTCAGCCGGGAGTACCCAGTTCAGTCCGAGACCCACCACTATGGAGGAGATGGTCCTATATACTATAATCCTCACTGCAGGGGTGCCGGTCTTCTTCTGGACAGCAGTCTCCACTATGATATTGTGTGCACAGAGGACCATAGCACTTAGAATAGTCATCTCCCTCACACTAAGATCGAGGGTCACCGCTACAGCAATGGCAGAGTATACATTTACAAAATAGCCCGACACGTATGCCAGAGCCGCCTCACCGGGAAGCCCCACTACGTGAAAAACAGGCTCCAGCAGTGCTGAGATCCAGGGGATCACCTGCAGATACCTCAGAAGCATAATGCAGAAAGAGACACCTACGGTCAATTTCACCACCCATACACAGGTCTTGAAGGTGCCGGGGAGGGCACCCTTAATGATAGAAATAAGCTTCGACCCAATTTTATCCATTAGTCAAAATTCCACTTTTTGGTTACAAATTTATCAATCCACGAGATAAGGGTATGAGGGAGAACTTTAGCCAGGAGGGCAGCAAACTTGTTTACCAGTCCCGGAGTTTTTCCGCTCCTCCCTTTGAAGAGCATCTTCAGCGCTATCCTCACCGCCTTTTGAGGGGTTATCATCACCCCAAGATTGATGGCAAGTTTGCGCAGATTGTCAGAGAGATTGTAAAGCGGTGTAGATACTGCACCGAAATATACGGAAGAGGCCACTACACCCGTCCCTTTCAGCTCAGTGCGCAGCGCTCTGGTAAAGACTTTGGTAAAAGACTTGGTTGCAGCATACATAGAGATGAAAGGGTAAGGAAATACAGCTGCCAATGATGATATATTGAGAATATATCCACACTTGTTCTCAAGCATAGCGGGGAGAAAATAGTGGCAGAGCATCGCCGTAGTGTGGTTATGGATCATCATTATCCTGCTCACCTGGGATTCTGTCATACTCTTGAAGTGTTTGGGATAGAGAACACCTGCATTATTCACCAATACCTTTACAAATGCATCGGGTCTCTCGTTTCTGATCCTCTGATAAAGCCTCAGTGGGGCGTCTGCTTCAGAGAGATCCATCCCGACGGAAAGAATATCCAGATGGGGAAACTCTTGCGAGACCATCTCCTTGGCTGCATCTGTCTCATTCTGAAAGAGTGCTACTATAATCAGATTATATCCCCTGGCTGCCAATTGCCTGACATACTCCAGACCCATTCCGGAACTTCCTCCGGTAATAAGTGCGTAATCCATAAAAATTAAAAAAACTTATCTGAAAAACGGGTGCAAATATAGTTTTTTCTTTTAACTTTGTGTATCAATAAAAAGATAAAAGATATGAGTATAAAAGGTACAAAAACAGAACAGAACCTGCTAAAATCATTTGCAGGCGAATCACAAGCAAGAGGTAGATACACATATTTTGCAAGTGTAGCTAAAAAAGAGGGTTACGAACAGATTGCAGCCATTTTCCTGGAGACTGCTGAGCAGGAGAAAGAGCATGCAAAAAGATTCTTCAAATATCTTGAAGGTGGAATGGTAGAGATTACCGCTTCATACCCTGCAGGTATCATATCCACTACAGCAGATAACCTTAAAGCTGCTGCTGAAGGGGAGAACGAAGAGTGGACAGAACTATATCCTGAATTTGCCAAAGTGGCTGAAGAGGAGGGTTTCAAAGATATCGCTGTCACCTTCAGAATGATCGCCAAAGTGGAGGCAGAACACGAAGCACGCTACAGAACACTTTACGACAGAGTGGTAAAAGGTGAAGTATTCTCCAGAGAAGAGGCTATCCTATGGCAGTGCCGTAACTGCGGCTTCGTATGGGAGGGTAAAAAAGCCCCTGAGAAATGCCCCGCTTGTGTTCACCCTCAAGCATATTTTGAGCCTAAAAGGAACAATTACTAATCCTGCAAGAAGTTTTGAGAATCGTCAGACGCATCATAATATCGCTGGCCGTCATCATAGTGATGATACCATTGGTCGCGACAGCTATAATATCATCTGACTGGTTCAGACCGAAACTTAACGAGATTTGCAACTCCTTTATTGAAGATGGACAGATAGGGATGGACTCCCTGTCTGTCTCTCTTTTGGAAGAGATACCACATCTGAGTGTCAAGCTTTACAACGGGGCCATACACTCCTACGCTTTTTTCGACATCCCTCAGGAGTATTTTGACGATGCCGCACAAATCCCCACCCAGGCCCATACCCCTGTCACATTCCGCGAGATAGTCGTCTCTGTCGACATCCCGAGTCTTCTGCTCGGAAAGATCAATATCAAAAGGGTCCGTATAGTCGAGCCACAAATTTACGCATACATATCACCTTGGGGTAAGCCAAATTGGGAGATATTCCCTATATCTGAAGAAGAAGAGGAGGAGTCTGGATCAAACCTCGACCTGTCGGTAGGGAGGTTTGCACTGAGTGACGCATCTGTGACTCTCCACGACGGTCAGAACAGAAGCGTGTATCAGGCAAACATCAGAAGATTCTTCACCACCGGACACATATCACTCGATATGGATAAGATGGATATCAGAAGGTTGATACTGAAAGAGAGCGACTTCTCTGTAAATATGAAAAAAGGGGGGAACTGGATCAAAGTAGGTATCGATTCGCTCTATATAAAAGGGGACAAAGCCAATGAGAGATACGATCTTATATTGGCATCACACTCCAATATTGCCCTGGGGAAAAAGAGATATACCAGAGACTTCCCTTTCAATATTCAGGGCACCCTGGGGATGGATATCTCCAATTTGGGAAATTTCGAGATTGACAGCACAGTGGTATCTATTGCCGAGTCCCCTATCGTTCTCGACGGACAGGTGGGATTTATGGGGGAAAATATCTTTACGAATCTCCGGTGCAACATACCCGAATTCCATATCGGAAAACTCATATCATATCTCGACACAGAGGCATTTCCCATATTTGAAGGGATGTCCACAGACCTGAAGTTCTGTCTGGATATGAAAGCCCAGGGAAGATATGAGAGCTCCACAGGGCTCCTTCCCGCCATAAATGCACAGATAAAGATCCCTGAAGGGATGTTCCAATACCCAGGAATAGATGTGACTGTCGACAGACTGGGTTTTGACGGGGAACTGAACTACGACCCTTATATAATAGACTCCACATCCATAGCGATCCGCTCCATAGATCTGGATGCCACAGGGATCGTACTCAAAGGGGATGGCATAGCCACTAACCTTTTGAAGGATCCGGCACTGGAGATCTCCATAGATGGCGCTGCAGACCTCACCAAACTCTCATCCATCTTCCTTAAAGATGCAGGTATAACAGCTCAGGGTGATGTGGCCATAGACCTTAGGGGTAAGCTCAAGAGCAGCGACCTCACTCTGGCCAGAATCGGAAATATCCGGGCAGCAGGGAGGTTCAAAACAGACAATCTGCTGGTGGATATTCCACAGGATTCCATATATGCCAGACTTGGGGGAGTCACACTTTTCTTCGGAGCGATGGAGAACAGGAGGGACACCACCATTACCATAGGTGAGAAGACACTTCAAGCCTCATTGAGGGCAGATACTGCCCACGTGCAGTACCGGGATATTGCCCAAGTCGAGCTCTCCAAAGCGAGAGCTTCCGTAAAAAGTTCTGCAGATGGTCTCTCGGGTGATACCACAGCTGTCCATCCCCTCAAGGGGAGCGTCTCCGCCGGAGCACTGAGGGTGGCTATGACCGACTCCATCCGCCTCAGGGGAGGTGACCTCGTCCTTCAGGCAAGTGTATTGCCATCCAAAATTGACTCATTGGCGCCGGAGCTCAGCCTGAAAACTGCAGCTGGTAGACTCGCTTACAGAGATGCGGATAATTTCGTATCAGTCAGAGGGGCAGATATAGATTTCGGCGGCACACTCCGCTCTACCACCATCAAACAGAGGAGAAACGACCCCGCCGCCCAGGCCCGAAGGGAGAGAAGGCTCGACTCCCTGGCCAGAATATACCCCGACATACCCAGGGATTCACTCCTGGCCCACACCCGATCTCTCCGTCTGGCAGGAAGCACTGATATACTTGGAGATGAGGGAAATATAGACCTATCTGTCGATAAATCGGTCGGGGAGCTACTCGACAAATGGGACGCCAACCTGACCATAAAAGCTGACGGAGGACGCATATTCACCCGCTACCTCCCACTGAGAAACTCCCTCGACCAGGTAGATATGTCGATAAATACCAATGAGATACGATTCAACAACACCGGAGTGAATCTCGGCAATACAGACCTCAACCTCACCGGCAGAGTATGGGGAATAAGGAGAGCTATCAGTGGAAAAGGGAAACTGAGGGCAGACCTGCTGGTATCATCCGACACCCTCGATGTGAATCAGCTTCTGGGTGCGCTTGAGAACTCTTCTATGTCCACCATCTCTGAAATAGAATCAGAAGAGGATCTGGATGAGATGATTCAGGACAATATAGAGGGGGAAGACACACTGGCCACATCTCCGCTTCTGCTCATCCCCGGCAATGTCGATTTGAAAATAGGTCTGTTCGTGGGGTATGGCGAGTTTGCAGACATAGCCCTCAATGGTATCTCAGGAGATCTCTATGCTCGTGACAGAGTACTTCAGATACACGACCTTAAAGCTATAACAGAGGCCGGAAACCTCGCTCTGACTGCACTTTACTCCACCAAATCCAAAGAGGATCTCTCTACAGGATTCGATCTGGAACTGCGCAATGTACAAGTCGAAAAGCTTATCGATATGGTACCCTCTGTAGACACCCTGGTCCCTATGCTGAAATCGTTTGAAGGGGTCCTCGACTGTGAGATGGCCGCCACCGCCAGACTCGACACCAATATGAATATTCTCCTCCCTACCCTTAACGGCGTGGCCAGACTGCAGGGAGAAGATCTGGTTCTGCTCGACGGAGAGACATTTGCCAAAGTGGCCAAACTGCTGAGATTTAAGGACAGAGAGAATAACCAGATAGAGCAGATCTCGATAGAGATGCTCGTTAAGGACAATAAGGTGGAGATGTTCCCGTTCGTAGTGCAGATGGACAGAGTGATGGCAGCCGCCAGCGGGGTGCACAATCTCGATATGACGTTCAAGTACCACCTATCTGTCATCAAATCGCCCATCCCTCTGAAACTGGGTATAAACGTATCGGGCACATTTGATGATATGAAGTTCAGAATAGGGAAACCTCTGTACAAGAGTGCTGATGTCCCCAGCTACACCAAACTCATCGATGACTCACGCATAAATCTCAGAAACAGCTTGTCAGATATCTTCCAGAAGGGAAACAGGGATATCACACGGGTAGAGGTGGTAAAAAGAGATGAGCAGATAGACAGGGTCCTTGAGATCAAAGAGAGCGAAGAACTATCTGAAGAGGAGAAGAAAATTCTGGAGAAAGAGGGGATCGCTATTCCTTCTCCAAAAGCTCTATAGCCCTCAACGGCTCATCAGTGGTGATAAAATCGACACCCAACTCACCCATTCTCACGATAAGACTGTCTTTGTTCACTGTCCAGACATTTACTGTCATACCGAGTTCGTGGGCCTTACGGATCCAGTCTTTTCTCACACCCACTATAGCTTTATGGTAGTCCAGGCCATCTATACCATCTTTAAGGAGGGTCTCGGGAGATTTGTCTCCACTCAGATAAGCCACAGGAATATCTGGGAACGCTTTGGCAAACGCTTTACACATATCGTAGTTGAATGATATGAACTCCATCTGCCCTCTACGGTATGCTTTGGACTTGCGGACATACTCTATGACCGCCTCTACAGCCCTCATATCGTTCTCTTTTTTCGAATGATCCTTCAGTTCGAGGATAAGTTTCATTTCCGGATATTTTGCCCCCACTTTCAGATACTCCTTCAGAGTAGATATAGTCTCACCGTTCGGAAGTTTCTCCCCCTTCACCTGATCGTAGGTGGAGCTCTCTATCACCACATCATTTATATCCTTGTCGTGGTTGATTACAGGGACACCGTCTGCTGTAATCCACACATCGAATTCGGCTCCATACACACCCGCCTGGGCAGCTCTCTGCAGTGCAGTAATCGAATTCTGCGCCGATCCCTGTGTTTTCCAGAATCCGCGATGGGCTATAACTCTGGTCTGTGAATAGGCAAATGATGTGAATGCCATAAAGAAAATAAAGGCAAAAACACTCTTTTTCATAAATTTTTCATTTAGCTGCCCCAAAATTAGAAATTTTTATCTCTTTTATCAGATTATATCCCTATTTTTGTTAGAAAATAATCCTTATCATGACAACACAGAAAAAAAATTACACATTACCTATCGTGATGATGTTCGCACTATTCGCGATGATCGCATTCGTCACAAATCTCTGCTCCCCTATGGCTGTAATAGTCAAAAATCAGTTCGGAGCATCAAACTTCGCAGCACAACTCGGTAACGCTGCCAACTTTATCGCCTATGCCATAATGGGTATCCCTTCAGGTATTTTACTGAAGAAATATGGCTATAAGAAAACAGCTCTACTGGCTATCATCATCGGATTTGCAGGTGTTTTTCTACAATATATGTCAGGATGGGATTCTATCCAGAGTTTCTGGGTATACCTTATCGGCGCATTCGTAGCAGGTTTCTGTATGTGTATGCTTAACTGCGTGGTTAACCCTATGCTGAACACTTTGGGTGGCGGAGGAAACAAAGGCAACCAGCTGATCCAGTTCGGAGGTGTGCTCAACTCATTCTCTGCAGTATTTGTAACCATCCTTATGGGGTCACTTATCGGTGATGCCACCAAAGCCCAAATCTCGCAGGCTACCCCTGCTCTGTTCATTGCCCTGGCCATCTTCGCGATAGCATTTGTAGTTCTTTTGATATCAAGAATTCCGGAGCCAGCAGCAGAGGCAGAAGCAGCTGCAGCCAAGAGCGACAAGAAGGATCCACACAGCGCATTCTCATTCCGTCACTTCAAACTCGGTATCATCGCCATCTTCCTCTATCTGGGAGTGGAGGTAGGTACCCCTACTTATATTCTTCAGTATCTCACATCTGCAGCTGACGCAGCCACCCCTGGCTTCGGTATGGATGCAGGTATAGCTGCCACACTGGTAGCTATGTACTGGCTTCTGATGCTTGTAGGGCGTCTTCTCGGAGGCATCATAGCGGGTAAAGTATCGAGCAAAGCCCTTCTGACAGGGGTATCTATTGCTACATTGGTACTGGTTCTTGTCGGTATGTTTGCCCCTACCGATACACTGGTAACAGCATTCGGTTTTGAGGGTTCTACCGGCAGATTTGTCACTTGCGAAGTCCCTGTGGGTATCTTCGCACTGGTACTTGTGGGCCTTTGCACTTCAGTTATGTGGGGTGCCATCTTCAATCTTGCAGTAGAGGGTCTTGGAAAATATACAGCGATAGCATCCGGCGCATTTATGACTATGATATGCGGTGGCGGTATACTCGTTCCACTTCAGGGGTGGATAGCCGACCTTTCAGGTTCATTCCTCACCAGCTATATCGTGGTGGTAGTTTGTGCAGCATACCTACTGTTCTACGCCCTTGCAGGCTCCAAAAACGTGAATAAAGACATTAAAACAGAATAACAGATATGGAAAAATCACTCGTAGTAGGTGTAGATATAGGTGCTCAGTCATCCAAGCTGGGCATAGTGGATGCAAGAGGCAACATCCTTTGTCAGAGTGTTATCACTTCTCTCCAGAATGAGCTGTCAGAATATGTGGACGACCTGGTTAAAGCCATAGAGGCCCTTATTGACCAGGTAGGTGGCAAGCATCTTATAAAAGGTGTTGGTATAGGTGCCCCTAATGCCAACTATTATAAAGGGACCATCGAATGTGCCGCTAACCTCACCTGGGGTCGTGATGCAAACGGACAGGGAATATATATCGATTTCGCCAAAATAGTAAGTTCGAGACTCGGTATCCCTGTAGCGATGACAAATGATGCGAACGCTGCTGCCATAGGGGAGATGACCTACGGTGCTGCCAAAGGGATGAAGAACTTCATAATGATAACCCTCGGGACAGGTGTCGGGAGCGGTATCGTAGTAGACGGCAAAGTGGTCTATGGTCACGACGGGTTCGCAGGTGAACTTGGGCACACCATCTCCATTCGTGACGGCAGACAGTGCAGCTGCGGTCTGAAAGGGTGTCTGGAGGCATACACATCTGCTATAGGTGTGGCACGCACAGCTCAGGAGCGTATTAAAAACAGCGGAACTCCATCACTTCTCCGTGAAATCCCTGTAGATAAAATCACGTCGAAAGATGTATATGATGCTGCCAAAAAAGGGGACAAAATGGCGCTGGAGATCTTCGATTTCACAGCTAACCTTCTGGGTGAAGCATTTGCCAACTTCATAGCATTCAGCGCCCCTGAAGCCATCATACTGTTCGGAGGTCTGACCAAATCGAGAGAGTTTATCGAGAAGCCCATCATCGAGAGTATGAATAAAAATGTGGTCAGCATCTGGAAAAACAAAGTGAAAATTCTATTCTCACAGCTGAAAGATTCAGATGCCGCTATCCTCGGTGCAAGTGCCCTTGGATGGGATTTATAAAACATCTTTAACTTTTTCCGTTAGAAATTTGTTTTATTAGAAATTCCTTATTATATTTGCGTCAGGAAATAAAGATAAGTTTTAATATGAGACTGAAACATCTTATTCTTGGCGCAATTATAGTATTTATGTTTTCGGCGTGCGCCAACGGACAAACTAACAAAACTAATACGGAGAAAGTTATGAAAACTATAGAGATCAACAAAGAACAGTTCCTTGAAAAAGTAGTAAACTACGAAAAGAATCCCACTGAGTGGAAGTATTTGGGTGACAAGCCCGCTATCATAGATTTTTACGCCAGCTGGTGCGGCCCTTGCAAGATGGTGGCCCCTATTCTGGAAGAATTGGCTGCCGAATATGGTGACAGCATCGTAATTTACAAAGTCAACACCGAGAAAGAGCAAGAGCTCTCTGCAGCATTTGGAATCCGCTCTATCCCTACCATCGTTTTTGCCCCTATGGAGGGTAATCCCCAAGTGGCACAGGGTGCGATGGGAAAGGCTGAGTTCAAAAAACTTATAGATGAAATACTTCTAAATAAATAATACCATAAAACTATTGTTATGAAAAGATTGTGCAGAATTAGAGACATTCAACACGCAATTTCGAACATCGAACACGACTTCCAGGAAAAATATGGAATTTGTTTCAATGAAGGTACACTTCTGTGTACATTGATGAACACAGAGAAGATGCTGACCTCCGGTGAGATAAGCGATTTGCTTGGCCTGTCTCACTCAAACACCTCTAAGATTATCTCTTCAGCCGAAGACAAGGGATACATCCATAGAGAACTCGGTCACGAGGATAAAAGACATATGTACTTCAGTATCACCTCTAAAGGGAAAGAGCTGGTAGAGACTGTGGATTTCTCAATTCTGGATATTCCAAACATATAATAAGGAGAACATAAATGAATAAAGGGTTTGACTCACATCGCGTCAAACCCTTTTATTTTGTCGGAAAGAGGCGACTCGAACGCCCGACCCCTACGTCCCGAACGTAGTGCGCTGCCAACTGCGCTACTTTCCGATTCAAAAAAAGGTGACCTTTAAGTCACCCTTCTTGTCGGGATGAGATGACTCGAACATCCGACCCCCACGTCCCTAACGTGGTGCGCTAGCCAACTGCGCCACATCCCGAAATGGACTGCAAAGGTACTAATTAATTTTTAATAGCAAACTATTTTTAATACATTTGGGGTATAAAATGAAAATACAGATGAAAACTATCAGGACATTATTATCGCTAACTCTTTTATTGTTTGCTATCTCATTCTCTATCAATGGACAAACTAAGGACTGGGCCAAATTCTCACGCTATGCGGAGAAAAACACCACTCAGGCCGGCAAAGTAGATGTAGTATTTATGGGGGACTCAAATACTGAGATATGGTATAGGGATCATCCTGCATTTTTCGACAACAACAATTTTGCTGCCAGAGGTATCTCAGGACAGACCACTGCTGAGATGCTCTGCAGATTCAGACCCGATGTGATAGAACTTGCACCTAAGATCGTAGTGTTCTGCGGCGGGACAAATGATGTGGCCCAGAATTTGGGTTATATCTCAGTGGAGAACATTATGGACAATATTGAGTCTATGTACCAACTGGCAAAACATAACAAAATCGACTTCATCATCATCTCCATCCACCCTTCAGCAGGTTTCTCCTGGAGAAAAGATATGGATCCGGTCCCTATGATTCAGGAGTGCAATGCCAGACTTCAAGAGTTCGCCAAGGCAAACAAAATCCCTTTCATCGACTCATATAGCAAGTTTGCGGACGAATCGTATGCCTTCCCGAAGCCATACAGCTATGACGGAGTCCACTTCACCAGCTATGGATTCACATTTCTGGAAGATATGGTTATAGAGGTTCTCGCCAAAGAACTTAAAAAGAAGAAAGGGGACTTTTACAAATCCCCTTCCGAACAGCCTGCGGTGCTGTAATATAACTATTCACCTCTGAATCTCTTAGCCTGCTCTGCTATAAGGGCAGCATCCTCAAAGTAATCGATCTTCATAGATCTGCGGACATCTGCCAGTGTAGCCGCTGCCACTGCTCTTGCCTCTTCACTACCCTTCTTAAGGATGTCATATACCATAGGGATCTCCTTTTCGAACTCTTTACGGCGAGCTCTGATAGGCTCAAGCATCTCCTGAAGGATAGAGTTCAAGAACTTCTTCACCTTCACATCTCCAAGGCCACCTCTACGATAGTGATCCTTCACCTCGTCAAGATTTGCATAATCGGGCCAATATGCAGCGAAATGCTCAGGACGGCAGAAGGCATCAAGATATGTGAAGACGGTGTTCCCCTCCACCTTCCCGGGGTCATCCACCCTCAGGTGGTCAGGATCTGTAAACATACTCATAACCCTCTTGCGGACATCCTCCGCTGTGTCAGAGAGATAGATGCAGTTATTGAGCGATTTGCTCATCTTCGCTTTCCCATCTGTACCGGGGAGTCTCAGACAAGCTGAATTGTCAGGGAGCAGAATCTCAGGCTCCACAAGTGTATCACCATATACTGAGTTGAATTTGCGTACGATCTCGCGAGTCTGCTCTATCATAGGCTCCTGATCTTCACCTACCGGAACTGTAGTAGCTTTGAAAGCGGTAATATCTGCAGCCTGGCTGATAGGATATGTGAAGAAACCTACAGGGATGCTGGTCTCGAAGTTTCTCATCTGGATCTCAGTCTTCACTGTGGGATTCCTCTGAAGACGTGATACTGTCACCAGATTCATATAGTAGAACGAAAGTTCACACAATTCAGGGACCTGAGACTGGATAAAGATGGTACTTTTGGCAGGATCAATACCTACTGAAAGATAATCAAGTGCCACCTCTATGATATTTTGACGAACTTTTTCAGGATTGTCGGCATTGTCGGTCAGAGCCTGTGCATCTGCTATCATAATGAAAATCTTCTCAAACTCACCTGAGTTCTGAAGCTCTACCCTTCTACCAAGCGAGCCCACAAAATGGCCCAAATGCAAACGACCGGTAGGACGGTCACCTGTAAGAATTATTTTTCCCATATACTCTTTCAAAAAATTTGTGCAAATATAGTTAAATTTGTAGGCCAAATCGCATTTTTATGAAAAAGCTCCTGATCATCACAGCACTAATATCTATATCCTTCGCCGGATATTCACAATTGAAACACAATTCTAAAAAGCCTATGGATCCTGCCACACTACCCATTGCAGACAGCCTCAAAGGGACAGTCATCACTGCCACTATGGAGTACTCCCTCATATACCCCACTACCAAGAGGAAAATTCAGGTCTTCGTACCCAAACAATATGACGGAAAGAGACCTGCTTGTCTGGTCGTAGGTCTTGACGGCAATCTTTTTGGTGCCATCACAGTCATCGATAATCTGATACGGGCGGGGGAGATGCCAGTAACTATCGGGATTTTTCTCGATCCAGGGGTAAGTTACCACCCCGACGGATCTGTCGCCAGATACAACAGAAGCAATGAGTTCGACAAGACAGACAGGGTTTTTGCCACATTTCTCGAGCAGGAGGTGATCCCATTTGTAAAGCAGATGTCCACCCCTGACGGGAGGGAGATAAAGATCTCCGATGACCCCAATGACAGGGCCATAACAGGTGCCAGCAGCAGCGGTATCGCAGCATTCACTGTGGCTTGGGAGCGCCCGGACCTGTTCAGGAGAGTCTACAGCTCTGTAGGGACTTTTGTCGCTATGCGCGGCGGAAATGAGTACCCTGCCATCATCCGAAAGAGTGAGCCCAAGCCGCTGCGCATCTATCTTCAGGATGGTGCCAATGACACCTGGAACCATATTTTTGGTGACTGGTGGGAATACAACCAGCTGATGGAGAGTGCCCTTAACTATGCCGGCTATGAGGTGATGAACCGCTGGGACAAAGGGACACACAGTATAAAATACGGCACTATCGCCTATCCGGACGCTATGCGCTGGCTATGGAGAGGATGGCCACAAAAGGTGGAGTGCGGCACCACGATGAATGAGATGATCACCTCCACCATAGATCCCGATTCGCCCTGGGAAGAGATTATTATGCTGGAGGAGGGTCCATCTGTCATAGTACCTCCATCTATAAGTGACTTTATAGCCCGATCCCGCCCTCCCAAATCTGTAAAAAATTCTATCCACACGACTCTCCCTCTACCAGATGGAAGTGCCTATGTATCTACAGTGGATGGTGATATATGGTTCTACGACTCCAAAACCAAAATCTGGAGCCAGATGTATACTGTGGAAAACGGCGGTCCTCAGATGGCCATCTATCCGGACCACAAGCTTCTGGTCACATCTGAGAAGAATTCTGACTGGCTTATCAGTTATCTCATCAAGCCTGACGGCACACTATATGGGGGACAGAGGTTCTATTGGCTGCACAATACATCCAACCACTCCCAGCACCCAACAGGAAATATGGTGTTTGACACAGATGGGAATCTGTATGTGGCCACCTATATGGGGATCCAGATATGTGATCAGAATGGAAGGGTAAGGGCTATCTTATCCCTCCCAAGCGGACCTGTCGACAGGCTCTATTTTGATGGAGACCAGATATTTATAGAGAGCGGTGGTAGGTTTTACACACGTAAACTCCATACCACCGCACATAACAGCTGGGATGATCCTATAGAGGTAAAATCCCAGGGACAGGGTTAGTTATCTATTTCACCTTCTTGAAATCACCGATAGGGTCGTTGATATTGAAGGTAAGAGACTGTACTCTCCGGTTCTTGGCTGTGAAAGTGAGGTCAAATGTGCCTGAGCCGGGCTGATAGAATGTGAACACATCGCCGTTTTTATGGGTGAGAGGGCTGTCCACTTTATTCAGTTTGAAGTAGAGCTGTCCATCCTTCTCATATACTTTGGCATCACCCCACACATCCTGATAATATGTACCTACGTATGCTTTGTTTGGAAGTGGAGCCACAGGTGTCTGCTCTACCTCTTCCTCCTCTTCTACAGCGAAAAGATCCTCCTTGTACTCGGCGAAGTATTCATCGAAATATGTAGACTCCCTATTGCCGTAATACATCTCGATAAGATCACGGGCGATAGCTGACTGAGGGTCAGATGAGCTGCCATTATTTGTTAAGAATACGAAACCTAAATTGAGATCGGGAACCATACCCACAAGTGCAGTGTAGCCATAAGCAAGACCTGTGTGGCGAATATATTTGCCCCTTCTATTATGTTCGATAGTCCACCCCTGGGCATAGTTGCATAGTCTCTCGTCTGTGCAGGATGTGATGGTCTGGGGATAGAAGAGCATATCGTGATTTTCGCGTGAGATGATCTGCTGGCCTTTGAACTCACCGTGGGCAAGATTCATTTTTACCCAGTTTGCCATATCTTCCACTGTAGAGATGACGAAGCCGGCAGGTGCTACAGCAGAGAGCCAGGTGAAGGCATCCTCTTTATCTGTACGGGGCACCACTTTGATTTCATCTTTATCCTCAGCTTTACGCATACGGTAACCCTGGGCCAGATTCTCTGCAGTATAGAAAGAGACATTGCCGGTAGTACTGTTTTTCATCTCCAGCGGGGTGAAGATCCTCTCTACGATAGCCTCATCCCAGCTCTTGCCGGTATATTTCTCGATAATTTTGGCAGAGACGGTGTACATCTCATTATTGTATGCATATTTTGTACGGAAACTGTATGTAGGGCGTACCACAGCAAAAAGCTTGTAAAGGTCATCCCTGTCATACCCCCACGCCGGAAGATCATCCAGACAGTAACTCTTCCATCCTGTGTGGTGGGACATAATGTCACGGACCTGGAAATTCTCGGTCACCCAAGGGTCATATAGTCTGAAATCGGGGAGGTAGTTCTTCACAGGGGCATCCCATTTGATCTCTGGATAGTCATCCATAACAGTAGCAAGCAGACCTGCTGTGATCGCCTTGGATGTAGAAGCGATAACGAACTGAGTCTGAGGGGTCACAGGGACAGGAGCCTGAAGTGAGTCACCAAGATGGGCTTTTCCGAAACCTTCCATAAATACGATCTCACCATCCTTTACCACCGCTACTGCCATACCGGGCACCTTCCATTCATCGATAGCCCTCTGGCACATTTTGTCAAAACCTTTAGGGATAGATTTGTAATACTTGGCAGCAGGGTCGCTATTGCAGGACACCAGCATCACCAATGACAATAATAGAAAGAATTTTTTCATAGGTATACGATTTTAAAATTGATCTCTCGAAGAGCCACAAAGTTAGCAATTATATATATCTTTGCCCAACAAATTAACCGTACTATGGAAAATACTAAAATAGATATAAAAGAGATCAGGTCGATACGCTTCGTCTGGGACAAGATGGCAAATGTAATGACAGTCATATCGACTATGGGTATGCTTGGTATAGCGATATTTGTGTTTGTACAGAGCCGGACTGAAGGGTTAGAGATGATATGTTCAGGTCTTCTCCTCATAGTCGTCACAGCACTATTGGCCACATTCACACCTTTAGGGCTTATCGTAGATGATGAGTATATAGTAGTAAAAAAATTGGTGGGGAGAATCGTCATCAAGAAGTGTGACATCATCTCCGCCACCAAAGTGGATGCCCATATTGTGCGCCGTTCCGGTCGCATGGCAGGAAGTAGCGGTGCTTTCGGATATTGGGGTAAGTTCAGACACCGCTCGATAGGATCATACACCCTTTACGCCACCAATCTGGAGAGGCTCGTATTGATCGAGACCACCAAGAAAAAGTACGTAATCAATTACTGATATCTCTATCTCCCCAACTCCTTCTCTACCTCATCCTTGGAGAGTTTCTTGGTGCAGAAGAACCAGTCATGGCAGTGAACCTGTTCATCGCTGCTCTCCATCCTGTCTTTCGCCACACCGCAAGATCCGGCGGTAGGTACGATCACGTCATCTCCGGGTCTCCAGTCTGCAGGCATCGCTACACCGAACTTGTCTGCTGTCTGAAGAGCTATTATCACCCTTTTGATCTCATCGAAATTGCGTCCCAGAACGATAGGATAATACATTATTGTGCGGATTCTGTCCTGTGGGTCGATGAAGAAGACCGCCCTTACAGCTGCTGTCTCATTGTCTCCAGGGTGTATCATTCCATATAGTGAAGCTACTTTAGTCGAGATATCCACTATAAGGGGGAACTTCACCTCCACATCCTTCATCCCTTTCCAGTTTATCTTCTCCTTGATGGTCCTCAGCCAAGCGATATGGCTGTACAGACCATCCACAGAGAGACCTACCAGCTGAGTATTGAGTGCCTCAAACTCCTGTGCCATACTGGCGAAAGTCATAAATTCTGAAGTACATACAGGGGTAAAGTCTGCGGGGTGGCTGAAGAGAATCTTCCATTTGCCTTTGAAATCTCCCGGAAAATTGATCTCGCCCTGAGTAGTTACAGCTTTGAATGAAGGAGCCAAGTCACCGATACGTGGCATAGGCTGGTAAATATTGTTATTGTTATTGCTTTCCATATTCTTATATTTTTAAATTGTTAATGTTTCGTTTTTTTCTACAGCAAAAGTACTGCCGTATTTTTATTTATACAAACGATAACATAAATAAGAATATAGATAAAATCAATATTATAACTTGATAGGAAATTTATGGAGCCTTGGGTGTATCATACTTTTCGGAACGATGGATTTGACCCCATCCAGCAGGATATTTATCATCCTCTCCCTTACAAAATCCTGACGGATTATGAATGCCACGATTCTGGCCGGTTCAGGATTCTGAAGCGGTCGGATATGCTTTCTCTGCTCCTGACTGAGCAGAGGGATATGGAGCTCGGGGATGATGCTGTACCCACCGTTCTCATCGACGACTCTCAGCAGAGTCTCTATACTTCCTGCTTCGTAGACAGCATTTCTGCAGGTATTGCACTGACAGAATGGAAGTGCCCCACTCCGTGGGCAATAGCTTTCTCGAAGCACCCATACATTTTCAGAGGTAAGCTGCATAGTCTCGATGGCCTGCTGATGATAAAGCTGCTCCACAGGGGATACATATGCGAAGAATCTCTCTTTATAGAGGGGGATCTCCAGTAGCTCCTCACCCACAACAGGGGTGGCCATCAGGGCAATGTCAAGCTCCGCCCTCTCGAGTTTTGCCGCCAGGTCATCCACCCGAGCCTCCTCTACCACCAGATGGATCCCCGGGTGGTGCGCAGTGAGATATTTGAACAGCTTTGGGAGGATACTGGGGGCAATGGTAGAGGCTACTCCGAGCCTTAACTCACCCACTGCCTCTCCTTTTTTGGTCACTACAAGCTCCTGGAGCTGAGCAGCATTGTACAGGACCACTTTCGCCTGGCGGATTATCTCCTGCCCCACCTCCGTAGGCTTGAGCGGATGGGATTTGCGGTCAAATATTGTCACCCCCAGCTCAAGTTCCAGTTTCTGGATCATCGAAGAGAGGGTAGACTGGGTGATGCCGCAAGCCTCAGCAGCCTTTACGAAGTGGCGGTAGTTGTCCAAAGCCACTATATACTCCATTTGCTGCAGCGTCATATCCTAAAGCTTTTTAGAGCAGAGATACCATTCGTGGCATTTGATCCCCTCCTGAGCCACACGTGCTTTTGCATCATCGGTGGTGACCGGGTAGTGGAGGACCACATCCTTGCCCGGCTGCCAGTTCGCAGGCATCGCCACATCGTGGGCATCAGAGGTCTGTAGTCCTATGATGACACGCTTGATCTCATCGAAGTTTCTACCCAGATTCAGAGGGTAGTAGATGATGGCGCGGATCTTGTCTGTAGGGTCGATGAAGAAGACGGCACGGATGCAGGAGTTGTTACTCTCACCAGGCATAATCATACCATATAGCGTAGAGACTTTCTTACTGATATCCACGATGATAGGAAATCCTATCTCTACATCTTTGGATCCCTCCCACTCTATCTTCTCTTTTATGTTTCTGACCCAGGCGATATGGCTGCTCAGGCTATCTACAGAGAGCCCCACTATCTGGGTATTGAGTGCCTCGAACTCCTTCTGCATATTGGCGAAGGCGATGAATTCTGTAGTACATACAGGGGTAAAATCTGCCGGATGGCTGAAAAGTATCTTCCATTTACCGGCATAATCACCAGGGAAGTTAAGTTTTCCGTGGGTAGTCATCGCCCTGAATTCAGGGGCCTGATCACCTATGCGTGGCATTGACCACTGAGAATTAGAGTTATAGCATTGTTCCATCGTTTTTCTTGTTTTGATTTCATACAAAGTTAGGAATTTTGTCCATTTTGTAAAATAAATGATTTTTTCTACTTTTGCGACCAAAGTAAAACCTTTTACTATATAATTATTTACTAAACCAAAAACCGGCAATATGGAGTCATTTCTTATTTCAGGAATTCAGCAGATAGGTGTAGGCACCGTGGATTTCAGAAAATCGTGGAATTGGTATATAGAGATGTTTGGGACAGATGTTAAGATTCTGGAAGATGACACAGTGGCTGAAAGGATGCTCCCATACACTGGAGGGAAGCCCCAGCAGCGCCACGCCTGCATCGCAGTAAATCTTCAGGGTGGCGGAGGTTTTGAGATATGGCAATACTCAAAACGTAAACCTGAGCCCTGCCCATTCACTATAGAGGTGGGTGATCTGGGTGTCCTGGCAGCCAAACTCAAATGCAGCGATGTGGCGGCATTCTATAAAGAGATTTCAGCCAAGTGGCCAGACTGCAGCGCCCCTGAGACCCTCCCTGACGGCACCCCTTACTTTTATCTTAAGGATCTCTATGGCAACTGGTTCCAGATCGTAGAGCGCAAAGATATTTTCATTAACCAGAACAGATATACCGGAGGTATGATAGGTGCAGTGGTAGGAGTTAGCGATATGGATGCATCTGTCCGCTTCTATAGCGAAGTCCTCGGCTACAGCATCGTCAAGAGTGACACAGTAGGGAGATTCAGCGAGCATAATCTCCTCCCCCAGGCAGACAAGAAGTGCCGCCGGGTTATTCTGGCAGCACCTAAGCGCAGCGGTGCATTCGCAGAGCTCTTCGGAGACTCTACCATCGAGCTTGTACAGGCATTGGAACGTACCCCCCGCAAAATATACGAAGGCAGATATTGGGGTGACCCAGGATTTATCCAGATATGCTTCGATGTGACAGGGATGAGGGCATTGGGCGAGTTCTGCGCCTCCAAAGGGCACCCATTCACAGTGGACAGCTGCCCTGGCGGTGAGCAGTTCGATATGGGTGATGCTTCCGGCCATTTCACATACATCGAAGATCCCGACGGGACACTGATCGAGTTTGTAGAGACTCACAAGGTGCCAGTAGCCAAAAAACTGGGCTGGTTCATCGATATGAGAAAACGCGATCCACAAAAGTCACTTCCCAAATTCCTCTTCAGGATGATGGGCTTAGTATCAAGAGAAACAATAAAACCTTAATCAATATGCAATTAGATATTTTTGACAGAATTAGAAAGTCTACCGGTGGTCCTATCGGACAGTACCGTGATAAAGCTGAGGGTTACTTCGCATTCCCACGTCTGGAAGGTGATCTTGGCCCTCATATGAAATTCAATGGACAAGAGGTCCTTTGCTGGAGTTTGAACAACTATCTTGGTCTTGCAAACCACCCTGAGATCCGTAAAGTAGATGCAGAGGCATCTGCCCGCTGGGGTCTTGCATACCCTATGGGTAGCCGTATGATGACAGGTCAGACACATCTTCACGAAGAGCTTGAGCGCCGTCTTGCAGCTTTCGAGAAGAAAGAGGCCGCTTTCGAATTCAACTTCGGTTATCAGGGTATCGTATCCACTATCGATGCACTTGTGGGGCGTCACGATGTGATCGTATATGACGCTGAAGACCACGCTTGTCTGCTCGACGGTATCCGTCTTCACATCGGAAGCAAGTACAAATTCCGTCACAACGACATTAAAGACTGTGAACGTGTCCTGGCAAAAGCTTGCGCTGAGGCAGATGCAAACGGTGGTGGTGTACTTCTTATCACTGAGGGTGTATTTGGTATGACCGGTGCACTTGGTATCCTGGATCAGATCGCTGCCCTTAAGAAGAAATACAGCTTCCGTATTATGATCGACGATGCACACGGATTTGGTGTGATGGGTCCTCACGGTCGCGGTACATCAGAGCACTTCGGTGTGATGGATGAGATCGATATCTATATCGGTGCTTACGCCAAATCTATGGCCATCATCGGTGGTTTCGTAGCATCAGACAAAGATATCATCGACTACCTCAAATACAATATGCGTTCTCAGATCTACGCCAAATCTCTCCCTATGCCTATCGTAGAGGGGTGTCTGAAGAGACTTGAGATTATCGACAGCCCTGAGGGTGATGAGCGCAGAGCCCAGCTTTGGAAAGTGACCAGAAGACTTCAGGAAGGGTTCCGCGAGTTGGGATTCGATATTGGCCCTGCTGAGGCTTGTGTAACCCCTGTTCACGTAAAAGCAGGTGTAAATCAGGCATCAAATATCGCTGTTGCACTTCGCGAAGAGTACCATATCTTCTGTTCAGTAGTCATCTACCCTGTAATCCCTCCTGGAATGGTTATCTTCCGCGTTATCCCTACCGCCGCACACAGTATGGAAGATGTAGAGAGGACATTGGAAGCATTCCGCGATATGAAAGAGAGACTTGATCGCGGCGAATTCGACAAAGAGATGCCAAATATGGCGCTTTTGAAATAATGAATTATGACATAGAAAAGGTGAGGTTTTGATCAGCCTCACCTTTTTTATTACTCTATGCTTGACATATTCTTATCCAGTTTGTCGAGTGTCTGGAGGAAATTTCTCAACTCATCCTCACTTATCCCCTCCAGCATCTTATCGAGAATGTAGATCCCTTTCTGCTTGGCTCCGATCTTCAGCTGCTCTGCCTTTTCAGTCAGGACAATGGTATTTGACCTGCGGTCGTGCGGATTCTGCTGCCGCACCACAAAACCTTTCTTCTCTATAGCATCCACCAACTTGGTAACAGAGTTCTTGTCCTTCTGCATCTGGTCAGCGAGCTGCTGCTGCGACATCTCTCCCTGATTCCACAACAGGTCTATCAGAATAAACTGCTCCGGAGTCAGAGGTACACCCCTCTTTTTAAGCATAGCGGCGATATATTGTTTCAGCTTGCAGGCAGTCAGATTCAGCTCCACAGCGATCTCCTTAGATAGTAACATAAGTATACAGTATATTTTAGATACAAAATTACAATACTATTATATTTTTGCAAAATTTATGAAATATCAATACCTTCGGACTTTACTTTCATTATGGCCACGCTATCTGCAAATAAGATAAAATTCATCCGTTCACTCTCCCAGAAGAAGTTCAGGGATGAGTATGGTCTGTTTGTGGCTGAAGGGGAGAAGATGGTCAGTGAGGCTTTGGCTTCAGGATATGAAGTAGAAGAGATATACCGCGCCGATGAGATAGGTAAGGAGACTATGTCCAGAATCTCCAACCTCTCTTCACCATCACCTGTACTCGCTGTAATACGCAAACAGGATGCTGATCAAAGTGAGTTTCTCAAAAACATAACCCCATCATCGGAAGGGCTCTATCTGGCCCTCGACGGAGTCAAGGATCCCGGCAATCTGGGGACCATCATCAGACTGGCTGACTGGTTCGGGATAGAGGCTATATTTGCCAGCCCTGGGACAGTAGAAGTTTATAACCCTAAGGTGGTCCAGTCCACTATGGGTGCAATCTTCAGAAAACAGGTCATATATACAGAACTGCCCGATCTGTGCAGAAAATTCTTATCTGCCGGTCTCCCTGTGTATGGGACATTTCTTGACGGTAAAAATATGTACGATTCCCTCCGACAAGACCAGAAGCACGGTCTTATCGTGATGGGAAGCGAATCATTCGGCATCTCTGATGAACTCAGAGGGGTGATAGACCACAAACTCTACATACCGCCCTACCCTGCAGACTCCGTCACATCAGAATCTCTTAACGTAGCCATCGCTACCGCTATTATCTGCGCTGAATTTAGAAGACAATAAAAAACCTCTTCTGGCGATCCAGAAGAGGTTTCCTATAATATTGTATAGCCACTACCAGATAATTACCCTCTCCTCCTGAGGCAGGAACATCTGGCCATCGGTGATGCCGAATGCCTGATAGAAGGTCTCGATGTTTCGAAGAGTCGCATTCACGCGGTTTTTGCCAAGTGAGTGGACATCCACCTTGGTGAGGCGTGCGATCTCCTCGTCACGGATATTCTGTCCCCAGATGGTAGCATATGAGAGGTAGAAGCGCTGATCGGCGGTGAAGCCATCCACAGGTACAGGCTCCCCTTTATCTTTGAACGAATTGTGAAGAGCGGTGTAAGATACCCTCAAACCACCCTGGTCTGCGATATTCTCACCAAGTGAAAGGGCACCATCGGCCATAATTGCAGGCTGGTCACCCTTTGCAGGGAGCACCTCGATCTTATTGAATTGCTCTACGAGGACATCTGTACGTACTTTGAATGCTGCTGCATCCTCAGCAGTCCACCAATTGTTCATATTGCCATCTTTATCGAACTGACGGCCCTGATCATCGAAGCCGTGGGTCATTTCGTGACCTATAACCACACCTATTGCACCATAATTTACAGCATCGTCTGCTGCAGAGTTGTAGAATGGTGGCTGAAGGATAGCTGCAGGGAAGCAGATCTCATTGGTGGTAGGGTTATAGTATGCATTTACTGTCTGAGGGGACATAAACCATCTGGTGCGGTCCACCTCCTTGCCCAGGTCAGACAGATTGTCGGCAGTATACCAGGCACTTGCACGTTTGATATTTTCCCAGTAAGAGAGTGAAGGGTCAATAACCAGAGATGAGTAATCTTTCCATTTGTCAGGGTAGCCGATCTTAACGGTGAATGTGTTGAGTTTCTCCTGAGCTTTCGCTTTTGTAGCCTCAGACATCCATTCCAGCGCATCGATATGCTGTCCGAGTGCCACCTGAAGGTTTTTAACCATCTCAGTCATACGCTGCTTGTCACTTTCAGGGAAGTACTTCTTCACATAGATCTCACCTACAGCCTCGCCGAGGAGACCGTTTGGAACAGCCATAGCACGCTTCCAGCGCGGACGCATCTCCTGCTGTCCTGACATCTGGCGGCCGAAGAAATCGAAGTATGCAGCATAGAGTTCATCACCTGCATAACTTGCTGCACTCGAAACCACACTTGCTGCCATATATGCTTTGATGGTCTCAATATCCTCTTTTGCGAAGAGTTTGAATACCACATCCAGCACCTCAGGCTGACCTACGATCACTTTATCGAATTCACCAATACCCATTTGGGAGAAGTAGCTATTCCAGTCGAAAGCAGAGTAGCGTTTTACAAACTCGGCTTTGGTCATAGGGTTGTAGTTTGCAGGGACATCACGAAGCTGCACATTGGTGCGGAAAGCCTTGGCCATCTTAGTCTCAAGGGCAAGCACTTTCTCTGCTTTGGAAGAGGCGTCTTCCCATCCCAGCATAGTGAAGGCTTTGGTGAGCCATTGGGTGTAACCCTCACGTTTTGACTGATTCTCTGCATCGAGGTAGTAGTCACGGTTACCCATACCGAGGCCCGACTGGTCGATGTATAGGACATTTACATTGCTATTGAGCAAGTCGGCACTTACATATAGTCCGAATAGTGGATTTCCTGCAGAGGTGTGGATAAGGGCAGTGGCGGTAGCCAGGTGCGATCTTTTGCTGATGGCCATAATCTGCTCAACGTCAGCCTTTACCGGGGCTATACCTTCTTTGTTCAGACGGGTAGAGTCAAGCCCCATAGTGTAGAGGTCAGCGATCTTCTGGTCCACTGTCCCTTGCTCAAATTTAGATTTGGCGATAGAGGCAAAAAGTTCGTTGAGACGGATCTCATTGTTCTCTCGAAGGACATCGAAAGTGCCGTAGCGGGCAAACTCAGGTTTTAGAGGGTTTTTAGCTTGCCATCCGCCGGTGGCATATTGATAGAAATCGTCTTTGAGAGCTACACTCTCATCAAAATTGGCGCGGTCGATGGCGGGTACGTTTTCGACCTTGTTAAGGTTACAACTTGCCATAAGAGCGACAGTTGAAAGGGTTAATAAAATCTTTTTCATTATCGTTTGTAAACTGTTTTTTCAAATAGTGTGCAAAATTAAATAATAGTTTTAATTTCTTACCTTTGTAGTTTATATAAATATCTTATGAGCTATACTACCAAAGAGAAGCCCTTTTCTAAGGATTTTTTCATCACATACGCCTGGCTGGCAGCAGGCTGTTTCCTATTTGCCCTTGGCAATATCCTTTTCGCCGAGCCCTACGGATTTGCTCCGGGCGGCACTTACGGACTATCCATCGTATTCCACCACCTTTTCGGCTGGAGGACAGAGGCAGCAGCACTGTGTATGGATATTCCTCTGCTGATTATAGGTTTTATATTCCTCGGCGGCAAGTTCGGAGTCAAGACCGTGGTATGCACCTTTATGATCCCGGTCTTTATGAGCCTTATCCACAAGTTCTATGGCTTCGATGCTCTACTTGAGCCCGGTATTACAGACAGGGCCCTGCTGGAAGAGCAGCTCCTCTCTTCCATCTTCGGAGGTATCGTCTACGGTATAGGTCTTGGTATGATCTTCAAGTCACGCGCCACATCCGGAGGGAGTGACATCATATCTATGATTCTTCATAAATATACACACATATCACTCGGCACACTGGTCATCATAGTGGACTGCTGTATAACCCTCACCACCGTCATAGCGTTCGGTGACTGGAGGCTCCCGATGTACTCCTGGATACTGATCTTCGTGGAGGGGAAAGTTATCGATCTGGTAGTGGATGGTGCCAATGTCCATAAGACCCTTATGATTATCACCTCCGAGACTGAGCAGGTGAGACGCATCATCATCGAAGAGTTAGGGAGAGGTGCCACCATCCTTCACGGAGAGGGGGGCTACAAAGGTGATTCCCGTGAGATTATCTATACCATCGTCACCCGTAGAGAGTCATCTATCCTCCGCCACAGAATAAACGAAGTGGACTCCAAAGCATTTATCAATATCATAGACTCGAAAGAGATTTTAGGAAACGGATTCAAACCTATAGAAGAGTAACATTATGAAAATTATCAGAAATATCCTCCTTATGGGAGCAATGGTCTTTCTGGCAGTATCTTGCATTTGTTCTGCTGAAAAACAGGCACAAAAAGAATTTGAAGAGATTATGGAGCGCAATAAGGCCGTCGGTCTGGCTGTAGTGGCAGTAAAAGATGGCCGCGTAGTCTATAACGAGACCTTCGGATACAGCGACCTGGATGCCACAGAGGCCTGGGAAAAAGAGGATGTACTCCGTATCGCCTCTATCTCCAAATCGTTTACCGCTACCGCAATACTCCAGCTTGTAGAGCAAGGCAAACTCTCCCTCGATGCAGACGTATCGGATATTATGGGGTTCACCATCAGAAACCCACACTACCCCGACACCCCCATCACAGTAAAGATGCTCCTCTCCCACACATCGAGTATGAGTGATGCCAATGGATATTTCTCATTCGATTATCTTCACAGGGATTGCTCACCCACCTGGGAGAAGGCCTGGAACAGTTATCAGCCGGGGACAGGTTACCAATACTGCAATCTGGGATTCAACACCCTCGGTGCCATTATCGAGAAGTGCAGCGGTGTAAGATTTGACCGGTATGTTTATGAGAATATCCTCAAACCGCTCGGAGTATATGCCCACCACAATGTAAATGAGCTTGACCCTGATAAGTTTGTCAAGATATACAGATATAGCCATAGGGACAGTTCATTCAAATGGACCGAATCTGCATACGAACTTCATCCCGATGCTTTGTCCGAGTATAAGCTCGGTTACTCCACCACACTCTTCTCCCCTACCGGAGGTCTCAAGATCTCCGCTCAGGATCTGGCCCGTGTGATGATGATGCATATGAATCACGGCACACTTGATGGTGTAAAGATTCTCGATCGCGAGAGTGCTATCCTGATGCAGTCTGAGCTCACCCCTACCGATCACGAAGGGGAGCACTACGGTATGGCTATGATCAGGACCAATGATCTCCTTTCGGGACAGCGTCTTCTCGGTCACGACGGACTGGCTCTGGGAGCATATACAGCTATGTACTGGCATCCCGAAGATAATTACGGATTCGTAGTTATGACCAATGGCTGTACCGGCGTTTCAGACAACGACATCTTCGCCAACATCCTTTGCGAATCTGTAGAGTGCCTCTACAGGAATTTTGTGGAGAGGAAGTAGGCATTTCATTCCCTGGTAGTGTTTTGGTGATATCATCACGAAGAAATTGGGCCGCTGGCATTCCCTCTGGGATTGGGCCTGCGGGATTAGGCCTCCGGCATTCCCTCTCTCCTCGCCGGAGGGGCCCTTGCAGAAAACAGGCCTGGAGCTACGCTCCGTTTTTTATGCAAAAAATCCTCTGCTAGAGCAAGCTCTGCGAGGATTTTTCACACAAAAAAACCGGATGATTTTCATCATCCGGCCTGTTTTCTGCGGAGAGAGAGGGATTCGAACCCCCGAACCCTTTCAGGTCAACGGTTTTCAAGACCGCCGCATTCGACCACTCTGCCATCTCTCCAATTCCCTTTTGGGACTGCAAAAGTAGAAATAATTCTCAATTCTGCAAAAAATATTTTACTATTTTTCAGAAAAGAATTTCCAGTGGAATATCAGCAAGTAGAAGGCACCTACTGTAATGCAGGAATCAGCGAAGTTGAAGATAGGTCTGAAAAAGACCAGGCTGTCACCTCCTACCATCGGGACCCATTCGGGCCAGGTGGTATCGATGATCGGGAAGAAGAGCATATCTACCACTTTACCCAGGAAGAATGGCGCATATCCCCCACCCTCAGGGAGAAATCCTGCCACCTGGTACATAGTAGATTCTCCGAAAAGGACACCATAGAACATACAGTCTATGATATTGCCCAGTGCACCTACCATCACCAGCATTACACCGACACAGACCCCCATAGGGACCTCACTCCCTTTTTTGAGGAGCTTGCGAAGGTAGATGAGCATCACCACCACCAGCACTATTCTCAGGATGGTGAGGATGTATTTGCCTATATTACCACCAAATTCCATCCCGAAAGCCATTCCTGGATTCTCTATAAAAAGAATTTGGAACCAATCTCCGAGTACGGAAATTGATTCCCCTATTCTCATATTGGTCTTGACCAGGATTTTGGATACCTGGTCAATCACCAATAGTATTGTCGCTATAATCGTAAGTTTTTGCCCCCTGCTGAGTGCCATCCGCTTCTATTATTTGTTCATATTCATCTTGGCCTCCACCGATAGTGTGGCGTGAGGTACCAGTCTCAATCTCTCTTTAGGGATCAACTTACCAGTCTCTCTGCAGATACCGTATGTCTTGTTCTCAATACGGATAAGGGCTGCTTCAAGAGATTGGATAAATTTAGCCTGTCTCTGTGCCAATTGTCCGCTCTCCTCTTTAGAAAGTGCGGATGCACCCTCTTCCAGAACTTTAAATGTAGGAGATGTATCTTCAGTATCATTGCTGGCACTGTGAGTTACAGCTGCTTTTAGATGAGCATAATCATCTTTTGCTTTTTCAAGTTTCTGCAGGATAAGCTCTTTGAATTCCTGAAGTTCTTCGTCGCTGTAGCGTACTTTTTCAAGAACTTGTTCGCTGTCGTTACTAGTTGCCATAATCGTATTGTTTTTATAATAATATGTAAATATAATAAAACTTTTACATATTATCCTTATTATTTAATCTTTTTGAGGTCAATATTAATTACGCTGTCATTCCACTCTACATCCTTTCCATCTTTCAGGCCTTCAACAAGTTCGATAGAGAGAGCCAGAGTCTGGTTACAAACGTACTCCTTGAATGTCTGCAAAGACTCTGCCACATCTTCTTTGGCTTCGATTTTTACATCTATCTTGTCGGTAACTTCGAAGTCACACTCTTTTCTGAGGTTCTGGATCCTGTTGATAAGTTCACGAGCTGTACCCTCTTTTTTCAATTCATCTGTGATGGTCACATCAAGAGCTACTGTGAGTTTACCCTCAGTAGATACAAGCCATCCCGGCATATCCTCAGAGGTGATCTCATAGTCTGCACTCTCAAGAACCACATCGCCTGATGGCAATGAAAGGGTGTATGTCTGTTCAGCGATGCCTGCTGCCTCTATGGCAGAGATCATCTCCTGAGACAGTGTTCCGAATACAGCAGCGATCTCTTTCATCTGCTTGCCATATTTCTTTCCGAGTACTTTGAATACAGGTTTGATCTTCTTGGTGATAAGGCCGGTGGTATCTTTAATGAACTCTACCTCTTTCACATTCACCTCACCAAGTACCAGCGATTTGATCTTCTCAAACTGCTCCTCGATCCTCGGATCAAGTACAGGGATAATCATCTTGGCAAGTGGCTGACGAACTTTAATATTCACTTTTCTACGAAGTGCGAGGACCATAGATGAGCTCCTCTGTGCAAGCTCCATCCTCTCTTCAAGATCTTTATCGATATATTTCTCTTCGAATGAAGGCATCATCACGAAGTGAACAGATTCCTCCTCGTGACGCCCTGACACGGCGTTAAGGTCAGAGAAGAGTCTGTCCATATAGAACGGTGCAATAGGTGCAGCGAGGAGAGCCACTGTCTCAAGTGCTGAATAAAGTGTCTGGTAAGCAGCCAATTTATCCTCATTCATCTCTCCACCCCAGAATCTCTTTCTGTTCAGACGGACATACCAGTTGCTCAAATGGTCACATACGAAATCCTGGATCATACGCCCGGCTGTGGTCACATCGTAGTTTTCATAGCAGTTTTTCACATCTTTGATCAAGCTGTTCATCAGTGAGATAATCCATCTGTCGATCTCAGGTCTGTTCTCTACCGGCACCTCAGCCGCTTTAGCGTCGAATCCGTCCACATTTGCATACAATGCGAAGAATGAATAGGTATTGTATAGTGTTCCGAAGAATTTTCTACGCATCTCATCCACCCCTGCCTCATCGAATTTAAGGTTATCCCAGGGCTGGGCATTGGTTAGCATATACCATCTGAGAGAGTCAGCTCCATATTGGTCAAGTGCTTTGAAAGGATCCACAGCATTACCAAGCCTCTTGGACATTTTATTGCCGTTCTTATCCAGCACAAGGCCGTTTGAAACCACTGTCTTATATGCACATTTGTCGCTCACCATAGTATTGATGGCGTGCAGGGTAAAGAACCATCCGCGGGTCTGGTCCACACCCTCTGCGATAAAGTCTGCAGTCTGCCCGAATGCTGCTTCTGAGAGCTTCGCAAGCCCCTCCTGCGCATAAGGCATTGCCCCTGAATCGAACCAAACATCGATAAGGTCTGTCTCCCTCACCATCTTTTTGCCTGAATCCGATACGAGGAAGTAGTTGTCCACATAAGGTCTGTGCAGGTCTATCTTGTCGTAGTTCTCTTTCGACATATCTGCAGGGTCAAACCCTTTCTCTTTAAGAGGGTTATTGGCCATAATGCCTGCGGCAACAGCTTTCTCAAGCTCAGCATACAGCTCTGCTACAGAGCCTATGCACTTCTCTTCGCTGCCGTCTTCGCTCCTCCATATAGGGAGTGGGGTACCCCAATATCTGCTTCGTGACAGGTTCCAGTCCTGCAGGTTCTCAAGCCATTTGCCAAAGCGGCCGGTACCTGTAGATTCAGGTTTCCACTGAATGGTCTTGTTCAGTTCCACCATCCTCTCCTGAACAGCAGTGGTCTTGATGAACCAAGAGTCAAGGGGATAGTATAGGATGGGTTTGTCTGTCCTCCAGCAGTGCGGGTAGTTGTGGACGTGCTTCTCGATCTTGAAGGCCTTGTTCTCCTGTTTGAGCATTACGCAGATATCCACATCGAGTGTAGGGGTCTGGTCATCAGCCTCACTGTCGTAAGCATTCTTCACATATCTGCCTGAGAATGGAGCGTATGCCTCCATATCTACATTGTTCTTCACAAAGGCAGGATCCATATCCTCCACACGGTACATTCTGCCCGCTTTGTCCACCTGTGCCTGACGCACACCCTGTGCATCTACCACTACAAGAGGTGGAACACCCGCTGCTTTTGCCACCTTATTGTCATCAGCACCGAAAGTTGGTGCAATGTGGACGATACCTGTACCATCCTCGGTGGTAACATAATCACCCGGGATCACCCTGAATGCACCGGCCTCAGGTCTCACCCAAGGGATCAGCTGCTTGTATGACATACCGCAAAGTTCCGGTCCCATCAAAGGCTCACCTACCACCTCCCAAGGGACAAGTTTGTCCCCGGCTTTGTACTCTTCCATAGCCACCTCAGCAGCCTTAGGGCTGAAGTGTGCATTAAGAAGAGGCTCTGCCACTACATATAGAGCCGGTATTCCGGTATAAGGGTTATATGATTTTACTGTCAAGTATTTGATCTTCGGACCTACGCAGAGTGCAGTATTTGAAGGGAGGGTCCAAGGGGTAGTGGTCCAGGCCAGGAAAAATACAGGGAGTTCGCCTGCTCTTGAGAAGAGCACCTCTGATTTTTCATCTCTCACCACCTCAAACTGTGCTACGCAAGTGGTATCTTTCACATCTCTGTAGCACCCCGGCTGGTTAAGTTCGTGTGTACTCAGACCTGTTCCAGCGGCTGGTGAATATGGCTGGATAGTGTAGCCTTTATAGAGAAGACCCTTATCATAAATCTTCTTCAACAGATACCAAAGTGTCTCAATATACCTATTATCATAGGTAATATATGGATCGTCCATATCTACCCAGTAACCGATCTGCTCTGTAAGGGCCATCCACTCTTTGGTATATTTCATCACCTCCTTGCGGCAAGTATCATTATACTCCTCGACTGTAATAGTCTTGCCTATATCATCTTTAGTGATGCCAAGCATCTTCTCTACACCAAGCTCCACTGGGAGACCGTGTGTATCCCAGCCTGCCTTTCTCTCTACAAGATAACCTGTCTGGCTTTTATACCTACAAAAAACATCCTTTATACTGCGGGCCATCACGTGGTGAATACCGGGCATACCGTTTGCTGAAGGGGGACCTTCAAAAAACACAAACTTAGGGCAGCCCTGTCTGGCCTCCAAAGACTTGCCAAATATATTATTTTTCTTCCATTTATCTAGTACTGCACGATTTACATCGACTAGATCCAAACCTTTATACTCTGCGAACTTCATATAGTTTAAAATTTTAACTTGCAAAGATATTAAAACTTAATTACATTTGAGAAAATTTGAGCTTAAGAACTATGAGTATTATCGACATCGTCATCCTGGTCCCCTTCGCTTTTGCCCTTTATAAAGGGATAAAGAACGGTTTTGTGGGACAAATCGCAGGGATCAGCGGCATCGTCCTGGGTATAATCCTCGGCACACGCTTCTCAGCACTGGTATCAGGCTATATTTCTCAATGGATAGAGGCCAGTGAGTCTGTTATAAAAATCATCTCATTTGCCATTATCATAGTACTGGTGATCATAGCCGCAGCACTCCTTTCCAAAGCTATAGAAAAGCTGTTCAGTTTCGTAATGCTCGGATGGCTAAACAAACTGCTTGGTGTACTCCTTGCATTTGCAGGGACTGCATTTATACTGGGTGCAGTCATCTGCCTCATATCCTATGTCAATGAGACCTGGTTTACCATCATCCCCCAAGAGAAAATAGCAGAATCGGTCCTGTACCAGCCTCTGGAGGACCTTGCAAATATGGTTTTTCCATATTTTAAAAATCTTTTCCAGAAATAACGGAATTTTATAGAATTTTAAAATTCACACAAAAACAGACACATTCTACAACTTTTCAAAGTGTTGTAGAATGTGTCTTCTTTTTGGCTTCAAGGGTATTATGTTTGCCCTCGAAAAGAGAACAGACATGAAAAAAATGAGGAGAGAGATCGAGGCGAGCGTGCAGGGGATGTTACCACACACCAACCCCACCATCCACACATTGTACATCCTGGCACTGATTCTCGCCTTGGTCCTTTTCTCTATTTTAACCTTTATAGCCTTATGAGACCCGGAATAAAGATACACCAACTGGACAAGCAAGACTGCGCCGCAGCCTGCCTGGCATCCATCGCCTCCTATTACGGGCTCGATATACCTGTAACTGTCATAAGGAGAAAATGCGGCACCACCAAGGAAGGGACCAATATAAAAGGGATCCTCGATGCGGCCTCATCTCTGAATATGGAGGCTCGCGCATATAAATCTTCTACACCTTGCTACTATCTACAACACCTGTCGGGGATCCCTGTTCCTTCCATTCTCCATTTTAAAAGTGAAGACGGATGGCTCCATTTCTCTGTCCTGTATAAAGTGGAGAGGGAGAGGATACTCGTGATGGATCCTTCTGACGGGAAGATCAGGAAGATGGATCAGGATGAATTCAGAAAGACCTGGACCGGTTACATAATAGTGGTAACACCCGGAGCAGAGTTCCAGAAAGGTGACTATACTGTATCTTTGGCCTCCAGGATCAGACATATCCTTCTGCTGCACAAAAAAGAATTGGCACCCTCCTTTGCAGGCTCTGTCATATATGTCCTTCTGGGGCTGAGCATATCGCTATACCTTCAGTATATCATTGATCACATTATCCCGGAAGGTGATATCGCGGCATTTGTATGGTACACATCGGGAATTATAGTACTGGTGGCCATATCTCTATTTATCGGATACATCAGATCCCTTCTTTTGGTCAGAGGGAGCATAAAGATAGACGGATCACTGATAATGGGATATGTCCGTCATATCCTCCGGCTCCCCCTCAGATTCTTCCACGAGAGGGAGACAGGGGAGATTACATCCAGAATTAACGATGTCTACAGAATCAGATCGTTCGTCTCCGGCAGACTTATTATGGTAAGCATATCTGTCCTGGCCCTTTTATTCTCATTCGGGCTCCTGTTCACATTTTATTGGAAGCTGGCTGCTATGACACTGGGCTTTATCCCCGCGTATTGTCTTCTGTACTACATATCAAACAGGAAGAATAGTGTGCACAATAGGAGAATCATCGAAGCATCGGCCAGATTCGACCACAGCGCCATAAGCACCGTATCATCGATAGAGACCATCAAATACTTCTCAGGTGAAGAATATTTCTTTAACCGTATCGAGGAGAGGTATACAGATATGGCCCGAGATCTCTATAGAGGGGGAAAATTCAATGCCGGAATAGGGAGCTGTATCGACATTGTAACATATATAATCACTATTGTCACCATATCACTGGGGAGCATCTTCGTCCTTAATGGGGAGCTCTCCACCGGCGAACTTGTATCATTTTATTCCATTTCATCATTTTTCACCTCACCCCTGACTATTCTTATCGAGAGTACCCAGCAGATGAGTGAAGCCAAAGTGGCCATCAGACGGGTGTTTGAGATTATGGATCTGCCGTCAGAGGGGTTTGAAGAGGAGTTCCTACCCATCTCCACCACATCTGATGGAGAGATAACCTTTGAAAATGTGACATTCGGTTACCCCGGGAAGAAGGAGATTCTTAAGCACCTCTCATTCAGTATTCCGAAAGGGAAGATCACCACCATCACCGGGAATAACGGATGCGGGAAAAGCACTGTAGCATCACTTCTGATGAGGAGCTATCTCCCGTCCGAGGGGTCCATAAATATAGGAAATATCAACATTAACCAGTTGGATATCCAGCAGTGGAGAAAACTCATATCAATCATCCCCCAACGAGACTGTCTATTTGATGGAAGTGTGTTGGAAAATATTGTATTAGGGGATAAAAAACCTGACATTGACAGAGTGTGGGAGATCTGTGATTTGGTAGGGATGATTGATTTTATTAAGAGTCTCCCGAAAGGGATATTGTCCCCGATAGGTGAAAGGGGCAAACTGCTCTCGGGGGGAGAGAGGGTGAAGGTCTCGTTTGCACGGGCACTATACAGAAGCCCCAGGATACTCATTATGGACGAAGTGACATCATATCTGGATGGGGACTCTGCAGAGAGGATACACACCCTCACACAGAAGCTTGCCGAGAGCGGAATGACCATTATAAACATCACCCATTCGAAAGAGTTTGCCCAAATATCGGACTATATAGTAAATATCGAGAATATGTGTACACAGAAGGTGAATAGTCGCCCACCTGCAAGTCGCGACCAAACATAACATCAGCACTATGGAAGAAAAGCATTTAAAAAGAGAAAAATGGGTGGAGCTTAGCTCTTCCGAGGCAGAGGCCATCAGAGGGGGCATCGGACTGGGAGATATAAAGCGTCTGCTCAAACTGATCGGAAGCCTGTTCAGTTTTGCTCAGGAGTACTACGACGATTTCAAGCGTGGGTATGAAAACGGATGGAATTTATTTTAAAATGGAGGTCACTATGTATAAAAATCTGATACTATTGTCCGAAGATGAAACTTATGACATCTATGGAGGAAAATCTGATGAGATAGCAGATGTAATGGAGTTGCTTGGTATGGGATTCGGCATCATAGCCAAACTCATAGACAAAATCAGATCGGCATTCAAGGATGCACAGCGAAAACCTGCAAATCAGTAATGGATAAAAAAATTGTTCATCTTATTATCTGTCTGCTCATAGGTACCGGCATAACAGGGACTGCTCAGGAGATATGGACACTGGAGAGGTGTATAGAGTATGGGATTGAACACAATCTGGATATAGAATCGGAAAGGATCTCCAGACTTCAGACCATAAATGAACACACCAGATCCAAACTTGAGTTTCTCCCGACCATCCACAGTTCAACAGGGGTAGTATTGCACCCGCAGAGGAGCATAAATTCTACAGTAGAGATATCAGCCAAACTCTTCGACGGGATGAGAAGATATTACCATACAAAGAGCCTTGGAGCATCATCTCAGATCGCTGAGCAGGAGGTGGAGAGGATAAGGAACGATCTCTCAATAGCCATCACCAAAGCTTTTCTGGAGGTACTGCTGGCCAAAGAGATGGTCAGGATATCAGATATGAGCTATCAGGTGATAGATGAACAATACACCAAACAGAAGGTACTGTATGAATCGGGGAAGAGTTCATACTCATCCCTTCTGGATATTGAGTCCCAACGCTCTTCAGAGAGGGTAAAATTGTACAACTATCGTAACGTTTTGTCTTCGAATCATATATTATTGAGTCACTTAATCAATTTACCCTACTCTGAAGATTTTGGGATATCAGACCAGATATCTCAGGAAGATATAGTACCCATTACCTGGGAATCGATCGACACCATCTTCCGGAAAGCTCGGAGCCTCCCCCATATCAGAGCATCAGAGCTGAAAGCCAGACAGAGGATGTACGAGGCCAGAATGGCAGCAGGAAGCATATCCCCCACCCTCTCTATGGATATCGGATATGACTTGAGACATCACTTGACAAACATAGGATTCAGAATAGAGATTCCCATTTTCAATGGAGGATACGCTGTAACCAATATCAAAAATGCCTCACTTGAGCACAAGAAATCTCTTCTGGAGGTCAAACGGCAGGAGCAGGAACTATACAAAGAGATCCGGAAAGCGGTTCAGGACGGGATATCCTATTATCAGGAGTATATGGCCTCTCTGGACCACCTCCGTGCTGCTCAGACAGCATTCGAATTCAGCAGAGAGAAACTCGATGTGGGGGTAATCACCACCGGAGACTATAACTACTCCAAAAACACACTCTTCGAGGCCCATTCAAGATCCCTTCAGGCCAAATACAAGTATATATTCCAACTCAAAATATTAGAATTTTATAAAGGTGAACATTATCGGTAAAATCAGGGAAAAGAGATGGTGGATCATCGGAGTCTCCCTGCTGATATTGGTCATATTGTGGGACTCAGAAGATGGTATAGGTGTAAGTGTCATAACACCTGCCGTAGGTACCATACATCAGACCATCCCGGCTAACGGGAAAGTGAGGCCGGTAACTGAAGTTCATATCACTCCTGATGTATCCGGAGAGATAGTGGAGATATTTTTTCAGGAGGGGGACTTCGTACACAAAGGGGATCTTTTATTGAAGATCAAGCCTGACATATACCTCTCATTACTCGATCAGGCCACAGCAGCCCTGAATGGATCCAAAGCACAGTTTTCACAGCAGGAGGCCTCCCTACGCCAGGCAAAGCTCCATTTTGAGAGGTCCAAACTTCTTTTGGAAAAGGGTGCCATAGCACTCTCAGAATACGAGGAGGCCGAGTCAAGTTTCAAGATAGCAGAGAGGGTACTGGAGTCGGCCAGATATCAGGTCCAAAGCGCTACAGCCTCCGTCAGAGAAGCTCGGGAGAATCTGGCCAAGACCTCCATATACTCCCCTATGGACGGGATCATCTCCCGGATGATGGTAGAGAAAGGGGAGAGGGTAGTAGGAACTTCCCAGATGGCAGGAACTGAGATTCTGAGGGTGGCAGACTTCTCCAGAATGGAGATATCGGTAGAGATAAATGAGAATGACATAATTAAAGTGGAGAGGGGTGATACAGCCTCTGTAGAGATAGATGCGTTCAAGGGACAGAAATTCTCAGGCATAGTGACCCAAGTGGCCAACTCTGCCAAAAGCACAGGATATCTCTCCGAACAGATAACATCTTTCGAGGTAAACATACTGCTGTCAGATGACACTTCCCGTCTCAGACCTGGGATGTCAGCTACGATAGCCATCACCACAGAAAAAAAAGATAACATTATTACCATCCCTCTGAAGTGTATAAACTCAAATGGTTGTATATTTGTGGTCCGGGATGACGGCTCTACTGTAGAGGAGAGGAGAGTAGTCACAGGGATCCAGGATATAGACAACATAGAAATAATTGATGGACTGAGTATGGAAGAGATGGTCGTTTCCGGGCCATACGACGCCATCAACAGGAGTTTGACAGATAATGGAAAAGTTTTTATTGATAGAGACCAGCACTGACGCTTGTTCAGTAGCACTTACAGATGGTGAAAATATTATCGCTTCCGAATACATTCAGGAGTACAAGGCCCACGCCCGCCTTCTTGTGCCACTTGTAGAGAAGGTACTCTCTGAAGGATCTGTAACCATCGGCCAGTGTGCCGCTGTATCTGTCAGTGAAGGGCCCGGATCCTATACAGGCCTCAGAGTGGGTGTTTCATCTGCCAAAGGGTTATGCTATGGTGCCAATATCCCCCTTATAGGTATACCGACTCTCGATATTCTGGCTCAGATGGGACTTGAACATAAGAAAAGTGAAAACTGCGTGATAGTGCCTATGCTTGACGCCAGACGGATGGAGGTTTACTGCTCATCATACGATGCTATGGGTGAAAGGATATCTGATGTTAAAGCTGAGATCCTCGATGAAAACTCTTTCAGTGGACTATTCTCGAGATATGATCAGATAATCTTTATCGGAGATGGGGCTGAGAAATTCAGAACTTGTCTCGATGAAGAGAAGCTCTCCAAGTCCACTATCATAGGCTGCAGGCCCGACGCAAGATATATGGCTCCGTCCACCATCAAGGCGTACAATAAAAAAGAGTTCAAAGACGTTGCGTACTTTGAACCCTTCTATCTTAAAGATTTTGTAGCCGGCGTAAGTAAAAAGTCCCTTATCTGACCAGTTTAGAGATCACTTTTTCAAGTTTGGCAGGATCGAAAACATCCTTTTCTACAATATTGCCATTCTTGTCTATAATATACATAGCCGGGATATTTCTGACATTATAGAGGTTAAGTGTACCTGAGATATTACCTGGATCACAAACACTTACCCACTCAAGGCCCTGATCTTTCACCTGTCTTGCCCAAGCAGTCTTGTCAGGATCAGCACACACCTGATATACCTCCAGACCACGATTTTTATATCTGTCATAGATCTCTTTCAGCTCAGCATTGAAGATTTTGTGAGTTGGCTCAGTGGTAGACCAGAACGAAAGAATTATCACTTTTCCGTCAAGTTCTGAAAGGTTTCTGACTTTTGCATTCTGATCGTAGAGGCTGATATCCGGATAATTCATCTCCCCTACACTCTGAATTTTACTCTCGAGAGTCAGATACTGCTCCCTTCTCTTGATATCATCGGCCAAAGATGTGATATAAGGTGAACTTGGGTATACAGTACTCAAAGAGTCATACACTGTCTTGAATATGAATACATCGTTGATCTCACCAAACAGGGGGAGTTCTGAAGAGAGCCTCTGATACATTACAGGGATAACTGTAATGGATTTGGAGTTGTTGTAGATATATTTTGTCGCCTCCTGTTTATGTTTGATGTATAGTTTGCTCAGCTCCTTGGTCACCTCTTTGACCTTTGCATTATTGTTTGCCTGCTGTGCTGCCACCAACTCCTCTGACAAAGCATTTACTCTGCCCATCACTTCGTCGTTTGCCCTGTCTATCTCTGCATACTTTTCTGCCTCCTGGGAGCCTGCCACTGCTGAGACGCCACCCTTCAAAGTAGCGGTCACATCGAGTTTGTCCCCCTCCTGAAGTACGATGGATGCAAACTTCTGATTGTTGTGGACAAAATAGTAGAAGTCGGGAGAACCTGGGTAACATACAGCCTCAAATGAAGCTTTATTGCCCTTTACATAAATAGTATCCACTACATTTATTCTGTTGATGGCCAGTTTGGTCACAATGATCTCTGTGCTGTCTGCTGCATCTGAGATATTGAAGGATACTTTTGCTGTTTTGTCTGATGAACACGAAGCGACAAACAGTAGCGCTATGATAAATAGTGAAATTCTTTTCATCGGTTACTCAAATGATTGTGATATTTTCTCTGCAATTTCTTTAAATGTCTCTGGAGTCAGTGAGAGTTTGGCCTTTCTGAAATCCATATCCCCTTCGGTCTGAAGAGGTACCAGATGGATGTGTGCGTGTGGAACCTCCATACCGAGAACAGCCACTCCTACCCTTTTGCAAGGGATCGCTTTCTTGATAGCAGCCGCCACCCTCTTGGCAAAAAGGAAGAGTTCCTGGTACTCCTGATCCTCTATGTCAAAAATATAGTCTGTCTCATTTTTGGGTATTACCAGTGTATGCCCCTGTGCAAGTGGATTGATATCCAGGAATGCATAGAATCTGTCACTTTCAGCCACCTTGTATGATGGTATTTCACCGTTGACAATTCTTGTAAAAATAGTAGCCATAATCGTTAAATAGAGATATCCAAAACTTCAAATTTCAACACTCCGGATGGCACTTTAACCTCTACCACATCACCTTTCTTCCTGCCGATAAGGGCCTTCCCGATAGGTGTGGCGGCAGCAAGCTTACCTTCACGGAAGTTCGCTTCACTCTCACCTACAAGAGTATACTCCACTATAGTGTTGTTTACAAGATTTTTCAATTTCACTTTATTGAGCATCTGGATCTGCTCTGTATTGATACGTGATTCGTCTATGACACGTGCATTGGCGATAGTATTCTGAAGGTTGGAAATCTTCAGTTCCAACAGTCCCTGCGCCTCCTTTGCAGCATCGTATTCTGCATTTTCAGAGAGGTCACCTTTATCTCTGGCTTCTGCTATCTGTCTCGATATTATAGGTCTCTGGGCGATCAATTCAGCCAACTCCGCTTTCAGTTTCTCCAGACCTTCAGCAGTTACATAATGAATTTCAGACATAATATTTCTTATCTTTCTTTTTCAGTTTAATACTCTTTATATTTTGGGCTCATCACCTCTGAATAGATGACAAGCTTCCTTTTATCCTCTTTTGACATCCCTCTGCCTACCTCCACCTCTTTTTTTACATTTTTCTCCGGATCAGGTTTTACGACAGTCGGTCTTATCTTTATCTCCGGTTTTTCATACTCCTCCAGTACTATATCCGTCTCTTCCGGTTCTTCTTCCGGAATGACCAGTTCAAGTTCAGACAGAAGCTCTTCCAATTTGCTTGCGTCCTCCCCTGATTTGGCAGATCTCTGTTTTTTCTTTGCATCGAAAATTATCGGCAAAAGTGTAAAACAGACCATTATAAGAATCGTTATCCAAGACTCTCCCATAGCATCTGAAGTTTATTTACAAATGTACTTAATTTATGAGTTGATAACAAATTCTTTGTCTTTTGCTATCTGCTTCCTAAGTTCATCCAGCGAGGCAAATTTCTTTTCATCTCTGATTTTAGCTACAAAATCTATGCTCAATGCAAGTCCGTAGATATCCTCATTGAAGTCAAGAATGTGTGTCTCTATGGTCCTGTTCTGGTTCTCCCCCACTGTGGGTCTGTTACCCACATTGCAAATCCCTTTATATTTTTTCCCCATCAGATCCACATCTACCAGATATACCCCATTACCGGGAACCATTTTCAGCGGTTCATACAGTTCCATATTGGCAGTAGGGAATCCGATGGTCCTCCCTATCTGCTTGCCGGAGACCACCACCCCGTGAAGGTGGTAATTGTATCCCAGAAGTTCACTTGCTCCTGATACATCTCCGCTATGGAGCGCTGCCCGGATTTTGGTAGAACTGATCATCTTGTCCCCAAGATGGACCTCCTCCACCCTCACCGTTTCCAGACCAAGTGAAGCTGCTATCTGCCTCATCTGGTCCTGTGTCTGCAGGGAGGAGTTACCCAGTCTGTGGTCATATCCGATAACCAGGGTAGATACTTGGTATTTGTCGATCAGATATTCCTTCATAAACTCCTCGGTAGAGAGTTTGCTGAACTCTCTGGAGAAATTGACCACGTGGAAGTGGTCAATTCCCAATGAGAGTACCCTTTGTCTCTTCTCCTCGAGGGAGTTCAATAGTCTCAATGAATGTGCATCCTGCTGCAGAACGGTTCTTGGATGAGGCCAGAATGTTATCACAGCACTCTCCATCTGCTTCTGGGCCGCTATTTTCTTAAGACTGTCCAGAACAGCTCGGTGCCCCTGATGCACCCCATCGAAGAAACCAGTCGCTGCTACAACCATTTCACAAGTTCAAAATCCTGACGATGAGGAAGTTTATCACTCTTGGCAAAGATTCTGCCTGCTATCTGGTATGCACCGGTAGTGTTAGGAAGGATAGTAGCTTTGTATGTAGCCACACCATCTTCAAGCTTATCAAACTCAAATGTATATACACCCTCTTTCACATATCTCCCTTTTGCATTCTGACGGGCATACAACAATTCTACACCGATGTCGTTAGGATCCATATCTCCGACAAATATAGAGATGGTAGAGGTCAGCTCTTTACCGAGGAGCAGCTGCCCCTGGGCATCATTCATAAAGTTTGTCTGACGAACCTGAAGTTGCTCCCAGCCGTTACGCATCTTTCTCTTCCAAAGAGCGATCTCCCTTGCCTCTTTGTAGTCCGAAGCGATAAGTTTCGAACTTCTGCTGAACAGAGGATTGTAGTATTTGTCGATGTAATCGTTGAACATTCTGTTGGTGGTAAAGTTGCAAGCTACCTGTGCCACGCAGTTCTTGATTATCTTGATCCAGTCTACAGGAAGACCTGTAACAGGGTTCACATCGTAGTATGTAGGAGCTATCTCATTCTCAATGATATTGTAGATAGTAGCAGCATCCAATTCATCCTGGAAGTTCTGGTCATCGTAGGTTCTCTCCATAGGAAGTGCCCAACCTGCACCCTCTTTATAACCTTCTACCCACCATCCGTCAAGTACAGAGAAGTGCATAACGCCGTTCATAGCTGCCTTCTCGCCAGATGTACCTGAGGCCTCAAGAGGTCTTGTAGGGTTGTTCATCCACACATCCACACCCTGTACAAGATATTTGGCTACATTGATATCATAGTTAGGAACGAATACGATCTTGCCGATAAACTGAGGCATCTTGGAGATATCGACGATCTTCTTGATCAGATCGCTACCGGCCTTATCTGCCGGATGGGCCTTACCTGCGAACAGGAATTGGACAGGTCTCTTAGGATTGTTTACGATAGCCGAAAGTCTGTCAAGATCTCTGAAAAGCAAGTGAGCCCTCTTATATGTAGCAAAACGGCGTGCAAAACCGATAGTAAGTACATCATCTCTGAGGGTGTTCTTGATCTCTACGATGTGCTGAGGAGAGTAGTGGCTCGATGCACCCGGATCAGAAAGACGCTTCTTCACAGATTTGATAAGTCTTGTGCGAAGGTCCTGACGGATGCTCCATATCTCAGCGTCTTTTACCTCATAGATACCGTTGAAGCACTCTTTGTCATATTTGTGTGTCTTGAACTCGTCACCGAATACTCTGGCGTGAACCTCTTTCCACTGTGGTGCAGTCCAGGTAGGATAGTGTACACCATTTGTAACATACCCTACGTGCAGCTCTTCAGGAAGATAACCGGGCCACATGTTTGCAAGAATATCCTGGCTCACCTTTCCGTGAAGCCAGCTCACACCATTCACCTCCTGAGAGATGTTGCAAGCCAGGTTGCTCATAGAGAATTTCTCATTCTGGTCATAAGGATTGTTCTTACCAAGTGACATAAGGGTAGTCCAACTGATCTTCAGTCTGTCAGGGTAGTGTGAGATATATTTTCTCAAAAGATCCTCGTTGAATGCATCGTGTCCTGCAGGAACAGGTGTATGGGTAGTAAAGAGTGATGATGATCTTACCACCTCCATAGCTTCGTCGTATGATAGGTGATCATCGTTTATATACTCTCTGAGTCTCTCAAGACCGATAAACGCTGCGTGACCTTCGTTGCAGTGGTAAACATCAGCTTTGATGCCCAATGCTCTGAGAGCTCTGATACCACCTACACCCAGAAGAAGCTCCTGTTTGAGTCTGTTCTCCCAGTCACCACCATACAGATGGTAGGTTACCTGACGGTCTTCAGGCAAGTTGGCCTCGAAGTCAGTGTCAAGAAGGTAAAGTTCTGTCCTACCTACATCTACTCTCCATAGTCTTGCATAGATATTTCTTCCGGGGAAAGCGACAGAGATGGTCACCCATTTGTCCTCTGCATCCCTTACAGGCACTGCAGGAATCTTCATAAAGTCCTGTGGCTGATAGTCTGCGATCTGGTCTCCATAACCTGAAAGTTTCTGGTTAAAGTAACCATATCTGTAAAGGAGACCGATACCGGTCATATTTACACCCAAGTCACTTGACTCCTTAAGGTAGTCACCGGCCAAAATACCAAGACCGCCTGAGTATATCTTAAGAGAGGCATCCAGACCATACTCCATACAGAAATATGCGATAGATGCACCTTCACGATGATTCTTACCTTCCATGTACTCGTTGAAAGATGCAGCTACCTTATCAAGCTGACGGAGGAATTTCTCATTTTTCTCCAGCAGCTGATACTGATCGTATGACAAATGGTCAAGCAATGCTATAGGGTTACGATCCAATGCTATCCACAGATCTTTATCAATACTTTTAAACAAATCCATCGCTTCCTGGTTCCAGCACCACCAGAGATTTTTGGAAATGATATCCAGATATTTCAATCTCTCCGGTATGTTCCTTGTCACCAAAACTCTGTTCCAAGAAGGATTTCCTACTTCAATTTTCTTAAACTCCATATTCTTTACATTATTTATTTCGGGATATTTCCCCTTTCTTTCTATTATTCTTTCGATAGCCAGAGAGTACGCCTCCCTGTAATATTTCAAATTATTGCTCCACAATGCTATCTCCGACACAGCCTTCGCATTGTCTCTGTATTTTTTCTCCCCCTTGGAATCGAGAGAAGCCACCTCTATGATCTTCTCATACACCTTCTCCACGACCTCATCATAGTTCGACTCATTCCTCTCGACTACTGAGATACCGGGATGCTTTTTGGTGTAATACTCATTCACCCATAGTCCAAATCCGGCCAATGTGGTGGTTATGGTAGGTACACTGAATGCCAATGACTCAAGCGGAGTATATCCCCAAGGCTCGTAATATGAGGGGAATACCGACAGATCCAGTCCTGACAGCAGCTGATAGTAAGGGAGATTGAACACTCCGTCGTTACCATTCAGGTATGAAGGGATAAAGAGGAGTTTCACTTTTTTATTGGTGCGGTTATTCAACCCGTGTGCCCCCATTCTGCAAAGGACAGGGTCATTCTCAGGGTACTGCAGGTTATGCGATGTATGGGTGGTATAGTCGCTGCCGCTACCGCAAATCTTGGCAACAAGTTCCTTGTCGTATCCGTTGATACCTGCAGGAACCAGGACAAATGCCACCACCTCCCTTCCGCTGTAGTCAGATTTCTCCAGCTTGGCCATCGCATCGACAAAGATATCGATACCTTTGTTCTTGAACTCATACCTCCCGCCAATACCTACGAATAGTGGATTAACGAAGGTATCACCTGCCATCATCTGAGCCACCTGCAACAGTTTTTCACGCGCTTGCTTACGGTATTGGCCGAACTCTTTGTCCTGAGGGACAATGGTGTTCTCAAAACCGTTTGGAGTGACCAGATCCACATCCTTGCTCAGGAAGCGTGAGCACTCCTTGGCAGTGAGGTCACTGACTGTGGTAAACACATCTGCATTGTGCGCAGCACACTTCTCGAGTGAGTGCTTCGCAGTCACATTCAACTCTCTCGCCTTCTGGTCGCCGTCTACCACATCGATAACATCATACAGTTTGATATTGTTGTATGCCAGACTCCTTCCCAGAGTAGTGGCGTGAGTGGTGAAAACTGTCGCAATGGAAAGGGGAGAATTCTTCAGATAGAGAACTCCCGCTCCTGTCATCCACTCGTGGAATTGGGCTACCACCTTATGGCTTGAGAGGAGATTGAAGTTCACAAAACTCTCAATTACTTTTCCGGCAGCATACCCGAAGAGTGCAGACTCCACATAATCCCAGGCTCCGCTCAATGAGTCAAGCTGGAATTTCTCCCAGAAGTCTGCGAGTATTTTGTCCTTTTGGGTAATATACTGCGTAAAATCTACTAAAATAGCTATAGGATGCCCCTGTACATTCCATCTACCTACTCTTACCCTGATCCCTTCCTGTGCAGCAGAGACCCTCCAGGTTCTGAACAACAGCGGATCTTCCTTAAATTCGGGATGCTGGGCAGTATCCATCCAGACATCGGGACCAATGAAGATCTGCTCTTCATTGATCCCATCTGCCATACCTATGGATTTGGTAGCAATTACAGTGTGGATACCCCCCACTTTATTGCATACCTCCCAACTAACCTCGAACAAGTAGTCGGGGCTAATCAATTCTTTTTGGTTCATATAAGATTAAAAATCCGTTTTTATCCCAGTCTCAGCTTTCTCTCGATGCGGATAATCAAATCACTCAAGACATTCATATAGTTGATGAATGCTTCGTATGGTGTATCGTAAGGATTGAAATATGTGTGAACTGCTCCATCTGAGAAGAACTTGGTACACATATAGTAGAAGTGATCACTCTCCTGAAGCTTCATATAATCCTTGGTAATCTTATCGTCCTGAAGAGCCAGTACTCTGTCGCTCAAGTCATAAAGCTTGCTGAAAGCCTCATTCTGAAGCTCATTTCCAAGCCATGCAGATGTATCTCTCTCCTCATCTGCCCAAGAGATAGAGAATGGAACATTGATAGGTGATACAGCTTCGTGTTTCTTGATAGCCTCAGATGGGGTTACAAACTCTAGATCTGTCTTTTCCAACAGTGTCTGAGGGAGTGCCCTCATGAAATCGAAGATACCGCTGGCTGCACTCTGGTGCTCACCGAATGTCTCATAATCCATAAACAGGTTGATGATCTCATCTTTTGATGCCTGATCCTGTACCCAAGATGCGAATTTGTCGCAGTCCATAGGCCACTCATTCCACCCTTTGTCAGAGAATCTGAAAGCTATATCATCGCTCAAAGTGAAGTTTCTCAGAAGAACCTTCATCTTGGGATTGTTAGCATTTGAGTATACATAATTAGGTGATTTCCAGCCGAGAATATGTTTTGCGCCCTCAGTAAGGATACCTTTAAAACCAAGTTTGTAAACCATCTCACCTATCTCGTCAGAGTAGATAAGCTCGGTATTTCTGAAACATTTAGGCTTTTTGCCGAAGTGTTTCTCGATAGTTTTACTGTGAAGTTCCACCTGTTTCTTGAACTCATCTTTAGATACCAAAGATGCAAGAGAGTGGGTGTATGTCTCTGCCAGGAACTCTACGCAGCCGGTAGCAGCCAAGGCCTTGAAGCTGTCAAGTACCTCTGGTGCATATTTCTCAAACTGTTCGATAGCCGAACCTGAAATAGAGTATGCGATTTTGAATGATTTGCCGAATTTCTGGATATTCTCAAGCATAATGGCATTCATAGGGAGGTAGCATTTTTCTGCCACTCTTCTAAGGATGGTTCTGTTTGAGAAATCATCGAAGTAGTGAGAATCTTTTCCGATATCGAAAAATCTGTATTGTCTCAGACGATCAGGCTGGTGTACCTGGAAGTATAAACAAATTGAAGGTTTCATATATTGTAATTTTTTATTTCAATGTTGATTCATAAATATGTTTCATCTTAGCTGCTGCGTGATCCCATTTGAGGGCATTCACCTCATCATAGCCTTTCTCTGCCGCCATTTGTGAAAGTGCAGGATATCTCAATAGCCCGTACATAGCGTCAGCCAAAGCATCTACATCCCAGAAGTCTACCTTGATGGAGTATTTCAAAACTTCAGCTACACCTGACTGTTTTGAGATAATGGTAGGTACACCTGTAATCATAGCCTCCAGAGGAGAGATACCGAATGGTTCAGATACAGAAGGCATCACATAAACGTCAGAATATGCGAACATTTTCTGTACATCTGCACCTCTCAGGAAGCCGGTGAAGTGGAATCTGTCAGAGATACCCAGTCTTGCCACCTGCCTGATACTGCGGTTAAGAAGGTCACCGCTTCCGGCCATTACAAAGCGTACATCAGGACACTTTTTCAATACTTTATTGGCAGCCTCGATGAAGTATTCAGGACCCTTCTGGAAAGTGATACGACCCAGGAAGGTAACCACTTTCTCATCCACACTTCTCTCTACTACCATCTGCTCCCTGCCAGCGAAGTCCACAGCATTGTGCACTGTAACCACCTTGTCAGGGTTGATACCATATTTATTTACTACGATATTACGGGTAAGGTTACTTACCGTAATAACTTTGTCAGCTTCTCTCATACCCATCTGCTCGATAGCAAATACCTGAGTATTCACATTCTCACCTGTTCTGTCGAACTCTGTAGCGTGTACGTGGATAACAAGAGGCTTTCCGGAAATTCTCTTGGCTGCGATACCTGCCATATAAGTGAGCCAGTCGTGGGCGTGAATCACATCGAACTCATCTTTATGCTGCGAAGCGATCTCACCACCAACCATAGCATATCTGGAGATCTCTTCCATAAGGTTGGTACCGTATTTTCCTGAGAATTTGTATTTCTGTTTGAAGTTGACTTTAAAATCGTCGATCTGTGATCTCTGATCCTTAGAGCTCATCTCTGTGAACTTTGCAGGATCCATATAAGGGACCATATTGGTACCTACACGCAGGAACTGAACTCTCTCGAGGAACTCTTTAGGATTCTTCACTACATCGCTAACTTCGACATCACTTGCATTCAGAATTCTGGTGTAAGTCTGATCTTCATCTCCGGAAGCTGAAGGCATCACAAACAAGGTCTCAACACCATTGTTTGCCAAACCCTTAACTATACCGTAGCAAGCTGTTCCGAGACCACCTGCAATATGGGGAGGGAACTCCCATCCAAACATAAGTACTCTCATAACCTAGTCGTTTTTAAATTTAGCAATTATACTTTTCGCTCTCAGAATCTCAGATACCGCACCTGTGTGGCATATAGCTCCGTGAGGTACATATTGAGGGTCTCCGTTATAAAGTTCAGCGATAGAACCGATACCATGAACAGTCATATCCTCCTCATAAGCATTTACAAGCTCCTCTGCCTGAGAGACAGCCGCTCCGCCAAACAGTTTCAATGATGCCTCGATATAGAAACAGATCAGCCAAGGACGTGTACACCCCTGATGGTGTGCATGGTCTCTCTGATCCTGGTTTCCTTCGTATACACCTTTATATAGAGGGTTCTTTGGAGATAGTGTTCTCAGTCCGCGTGAAGTCAGAAGCTCTCGGCTGACACTTCTCAGCACATTTGCTTTAACCTCCTCAGAAACAGGAGAATACTCAAGAGCACAAGCAAATATCTGGTTAGGTCTTGTAAACTTGTTCTGACCTTTTTCATCCACATAGTCTGCCAGATGTGCCCTCTCCTCTACCCAGAACATATTATAGAAGTTGTTCTCTATTTTCTCTTTTACATCTTTCCAGGCGTAAACAGCTTTACCACCTTTGCCATATTTGGTCTCATTCTCGATCAGGTAGCAAAGGGCATTGTACCAGAGCGCATTGGTCTCCACCTGGTAGCCGCCTCTCTCTGCGATTGGGAGGCTGTTGCTGCCGTATGCATTCATCCAGCTCAGAGCCACACCATTCATCTTGGTCCACAGCATACCATTTTCATTATTCAGGCTGACACCCATTCTTCCACCTTCGATGAAGCTGTCCGCAATCTTCTTGAGTACAGATTTGAATTTCTCCCAAGTGGCCTGATGATCTCCGGTGAATTCAGCATACTGCTGTGCCACCCAGAACATCCATAGGGCAGCCTCCACCTGACGTGAGCCGTTATATAGCTGGTTGGAATAAAGTTTGATGGCTGTCTTTAGAATCTTGTCAAATGTGGCCACATCACCATCGTTGAAAAGGGTAAGGCCGGGGAGCGAGATAAGGGTCTCTCTAAGACCTTTGCTCTCCCAAGAATAACCTGAAAGGATCTCTGTACCCTTTGGAGTCTTGACGATGAAATCTTTCGCTGCGATCTTCAGGCAAGATTCGTAGTCCGATCTGCTTGGTGCATTTTTGACCTCCTTATCATAAACCCTTTTGAGACCTTTTGAAGAGACTTCAGATGTAGATACAGACAATATTATAGATTCGCCGGCTGCTATAGGCATCTCGAATACACCCGGAACCAAAAGATCCTCCTTATATTCGAATCCGCGTCTCTGCTCATCACTGTATACCACATCCTTGTACCAGTCAGGATTGTGGAAATACTCATTGTCCTTACTCAACTGCATATAGAGAGTAGGGAAGCCTTCGTACATTTTGTAGCTGCACCCGTTGTCCACAATACCATAATTGGTATCTGCCTGCGGGTTCTGCTGTGTAAGGGTATGCACCTCTCTGAAAGCCATAAACGGTTTCAGTCGGAGCGATGTCTTTGAATGTGCCTGTAGCAGGGTATATTTGATAAGGAGCTGCTCTTTACCTTTAACGAAAATCATAGATTTTCTGAAGATCATACCACCTACCCTATACTCTATGGTGCACTCTTTGTCGAACTGGAAGTCCACTATATATTTATGGCCTCTTGGCTCATAAATTTTACCATAACTTCTAATTCCCAAGTTAAACTCTTTTTCGTGTTGGATAAGGGTTTCGTCAACCGAAGAAAGAAGAATGTGATTTACTCCACCGAACTCTTCGATGGGCATAACGAACAAACCGTGGTATTTCCTGGTATTGCACCCTACGATGGTGGTGTTGCAGTAGCCACCTGTACCGTTGGCCAGAACCACCTCTCGAGGCAATGAATACTCAAGATTCACCAGTTCCTCTTGATTAAATTTTAAATAAGACATTTGATATATCGATATTATCTAATTTTTTCTAAAACTATCGCACTTCTGCTCGGAAGATACAAAGAAAGTTTGTCACCTCCATCCTTCCTCGAAGTAAAGTGGTGAACACTCTCATCTATCCTGCCAAATCCGTCATAGTTTTTGGCATCCGTATTTAGTGCTATCCGATATTCCCCACTTGGCGCACAGAACTCAAAGTCTGTAAATGAGTGAACCGGACTAAAATTGAGCGCAAAGATAAATCTTCCTCTGCCAAAAATCAAAACTTTTTGTGAATCTGAAACATATAATTGTGTAGGGGCATACCTGAGGACACTTCCACGCTTGATAAGAGTTATCATATCCTGATCAAAATCTTTCAGTGCCATAAAACGAAGTTCCGGATTGTCTTTCAGGCTCCAGATCCTCCTGGCGTGTTTATGGGACCAGTTATTCCCTTCACGAGGGAAATCTATCCACTCAGGATGGCCGAACTCATTACCCATAAAGGTAAGGTATCCGTCTCCTGCAGTGGCGACAGTCACCAGTCTTATCATCTTATGAAGAGCGATACCCCTCTCCACCAGAGGATTATGGGACCCTTTATCCATACTGAAATACATCTCCTTATCGATAAGTCTGAAGATTACAGTCTTGTCTCCCACCATCGCCTGGTCGTGACACTCCACATAACTGATGGTCTTTTCGTCCTTTCTCTTATTTGTCAGCTCATAATACATACCGCACATACTCCAGTCCTCATCCTTCTGGTCTTTGATCCACTTGATCCAGTTGTCGGGTACACCCATACTCATCCTGAAATCAAATCCCCAGCCACACTGAGATATAGGAGCTGCCAGTCCCGGCATACCGCTCATCTCCTCCGCTATAGTGAATGCATCTTCGTCAAGTTCCTTTATCATAATATTGGCCAGACCGAGATATACCAGAGCATCCTCATCCTGCCCACCATCATAATAGGCATCATATGAGCAGAAATCCCTTCCCAAACCGTGATCATAATAGAGCATACTTGTCACACCGTCAAATCTGAACCCATCCAGATGATACTCCTCCATCCAGAACTTGAGATTCGAAAGGAGGAAGAAGATAACCTCATCCTTGCCATAATCGAAACATCTGGAGTTCCAGGCAGGGTGATGCCCCCTCTCCCCGGAGTGAAAATAGAGGTCCTCTGTCCCGTCAAACTTACTGAGACCCTCCAGCTCATTTGATACTGCGTGTGAGTGAACCACATCCATAATCACCGCCATACCGAGTTTATGGGCCTCATCCACAAGCTGTTTGAACTCATCAGGGGTACCAAAACGGGAACTTACCGCGAAAAAGTTCGACACCTGATATCCGAACGACCCGTAGTATGGGTGCTCCTGAAGTGCCATTATCTGTATGGTATTGTATCCGAGTTTGGCTATATAGGGGAGGATGTTTTCCCTGAATTCATTGAAGGTTCCCACCCTCTCCTCCTCCACACCCATTCCGATATGGACTTCATATATAAGAGGATTCTTGAAATCTCTGCTGTATCTCTTTTTCCATTTGTATTGCTTGGCCGGAGCCCACACCTGTGCAGAGAAAGACTTGTCATTCTCATCCTGCACACACCTTACTGCATAGGCGGGAAGCCTCTCCCCTTCCCCACCGGGCCACACCATAATATACCTGTAAAGCATTCCGTGCTTCACCTCTTTCAGAGGAAGCCTCAACTCCCAATTGCCATTCCCGATATTTCTGAAAGAGTATCTCTCATCCCTCTTCCACGAGTTGAAATCCCCTATCAGATATATAGCGGTAGCATTCGGGGCCCACTCTCTGAAGACCCACTCCTTATCCTCCTGATGAAGCATATAGAAAAGGTGATTATTGACAGCATCGGCCACCCTCTCCCCTTTTCCTATCACATCCTGCCTTTTGTTCAACAGTTTCTGATACCTGTCTGTGATTACCCTTTTATAAGGCATCAAATAAGAGTCCGAATCGAAAATCATATTTTTTATACTTTAATTGTCAGCTAATTATTGTTCCAGAGACCTCTTTACCTGCTCCTCACTTTCACGCAGTTTCTCTCTGCATTGGGCCAGCAGCTCCATAGCCTTTTTCACATCTTTCGACACATCCGAAAGAGACTTGGCAGGGTCTTCTATCCCACCTACCAGTTTTTCCAGTTCCGCTACCAGTTCTTCGTAGCTTTTCCCTTTATCTTCCATATTATTCGACATTTTTTTCCAAAACTCTCTCCACCCTGCAATCCACCTGCCCATCTTTCAGTATCAGCCTCAGAGGATCACCAGGGGCCGTCTGCTCCACAGAGACCACCCTTTTCCCGCCACACTCCGCCACGCAATAGCCACTCTCCATAAGGTTTGCCGGATCCCCCTTACGCACCCTCTGCTCCAGCAGATCAAGTCTGCCACTCTGGGTCGAAAATCTCCTCCAGATCCCATTTTCGAGCCTCTGCTGCAGCCCCTTCAGCCCAGCCTCTGCCGCTGAGAATTTGTTATTCAGGGCCAAGGCCAATCTTGAAGCTATCGAAGAGAGCATTGCCTGCTCGGCAATAAACACCTCCAGAATATAATCTGCAAGTGCAGTGGGGGTCTTCACACTCACACACGCCACCATATCACAGATATGATAATCCTGATCGTGCCCGACAGCCACCATCACCGGCAGCGGAAACTGTGCCACATTCAGGCACAAATCATAATCATCAAAACAGGCCAGGTCTGTCACCGAACCTCCACCTCTGAGAATCAGCACTGCATCAAACCTTTCGCCACCCGACTCCACATCTGAGACTATCTGCTCAAGGGCCTGCACCATCCCCTCAGGAGCACCACCCCCTTGCATAGGGGAGGTATATAGTCTGGTATAGAACCTGAACCCATATTCGTTTTCGTGCAGATGCCTCATAAAATCCCTGTATCCTGCAGCAGTCTCGGAAGAGATGACTGCAAATCTCCTCGGAAGGGGTGGAAGCTCCAGTGAGGTATTCATCTCAAACATCCCCTCCTCCTTAAGCCTCCGGATCACCTCCCTGCGACGCACCTCGGCCTCTCCCACACTATAAGATGGATCTATATCGTACACTATCAGACTCAATCCATATAACTCAGAGAACTGCACCTGCGCCTTTATCAGAATCTGCATCCCGGCACACAACTCACTCCCTGTAGAATTAAAAAAATAGGGCCTGAGCACCCTCCACGACGAACTCCATATGACTGCATGCCCTTTGGCACGAATATCGGATTCAGAATCCTCCTTATCTATCAGATCGATATAACAATGTCCGGAATAATTTGCCTTTATGGCACTCACCTCTGCCCTGACCCAATAATATCGGGGGAATCCACCCTCCAGGCACTGCTTTACCCTTTTATTCAGCTCATATAGACTTATCCCTTCATTCATGTCTACAAATGTAAGAAATTTTTTCTATTTTTGTGCGACCAATACCGACACAATGAGGATTACTAAAGCTACATTTGCAGGAAGCAGTCAGAAACTGGACCAGAGACCCAAACTGAGGGCTCCCGAATTTGCATTTATCGGCAGGTCCAATGTCGGAAAATCTTCACTTATCAATATGCTGTGTGAGCAGAAGAAACTTGCCCACACATCTGCCACCCCTGGTAAGACCAGACTGGTCAACCACTTCTACATAAACGACCGCTGGTATCTGGTAGACCTCCCTGGCTACGGCTACGCCAAGGTTTCGAAGAAGAATACAGACAAACTTTCAGACATCATCACCCACTACATATGCAAATCTGAAGAGCTTGTCACACTGTTTGTTCTGCTCGACTCGCGCCACGATATCCAGAAGATCGACCTTGAGTTTATGATCAAGCTCGGAGAGCTGGGGATCCCGTTCTCCATCATCTTCACCAAAGGGGACAAACTGGGTGTGAATGCACTTGCATCACAAGTGGAGAAAAACAAAAAAATACTCCTCGAATACTGGGAGGAGCTTCCCCCTGTTTTCGTCTCATCCGCAGAGACAGGGCTCGGAAAAGAATCTATCCTTGAATACATCGACACTACTCTAAAAACTTTATAACCTATGGATCATAGACACACTATCAAACTATTCTCTTGCAGAGGTTCAAGATACCTTGCTGAAAAAATCGCAAGATCGCTTAATCTTGATCTTGGAAAGTCCATTGTAACAGACTTCAGTGATGGAGAATTCCAGCCCGCTTTTGACGAATCTGTACGCGGCGCCACTGTATTTATCGTTCAATCCACTTTTCCACCTATCGACAACCTTTTCGAGCTTCTTCTTATGATCGATGCAGCCAAAAGGGCATCTGCATATAAAGTGATCGCTGTTATGCCTTACTTCGGCTGGGCAAGACAGGACAGAAAAGACCGTCCAAGGGTATCTATCGGTGCAAAACTTGTCGCAAATCTGCTTCACGCAGCCGGCTGTGACAGAGTTATGACCGCAGACCTTCACGCAGACCAAATCCAAGGTTTCTTTGACTTCCCTGTTGACCACGTATATGCAAGTTCACTATTCCTCCCTTATATGAGGAGTCTGAACCTTGAGAACCTCTCTATCGCTGCCCCTGATATGGGTGGTGCCAAAAGGGCAAATGCATACTCTCGTGTACTGGGATGTCCGCTAATCGTCTGCCACAAATCAAGAGAGAGGGCAAATGTAGTAGGCTCTATGACCGCTATCGGTGAAGTGGAGGGTCGCAACATCATCATCGTGGACGATATGATCGACACTGCCGGCACCATCGCCAAAGCTGCCGATATGCTTATGGAAAAAGGTGCACTCAGCGTACGTGCATTGGCTACACACCCTGTATTCTCTGGCCAGGCATACGAGAAGATAGCAAATTCAGCACTTACTGAAGTGGTGGTATCTGACACCATTCCACTAAGGGCCCGTCCTGATCAGGATATCTCCAAGATCAAAGTGCTTTCAGTAGCCGACATCTTCGCCGATATCATCAATAAAGTATACAACTACGAACCTATCAGTCCAAGTTTCATTTTCTAATTGACAGATGAAAACCTTTGACTACTCTATAGAGGAGATACACTCCACACTGGTCTCATCCCTTCGGAATTTTTTCGCCAAGTGCGGCCAGAAAAAGGCTGTACTGGGGCTCTCCGGCGGGATAGACTCTGCTGTGGTGGCAGCGTTGGCTGCAGAGGCATTGGGTAAAGAGAATGTATGCGGCATTCTTATGCCGTCACCATTCTCCACTATGCACTCACTGACAGATGCTATGGATCTGGCCAACAATCTCGACATCGAGCATATGGTTATACCCATAGAGAAGATGTATATGAGAGCTATCCGTGATCTGGAGCCCATCTTCAAAGGTGACGACTCCTGGGACAATACACAGGAGAATATCCAGGCACGTATCCGCGGTATGATCATTATGGCCTACTCCAACAGGCACGGAGCTCTGGCTTTGAACACCTCGAACAAAAGCGAACTGGCTATGGGATACGGCACACTATATGGAGATCTTTCCGGTGCTGTAATGGTGATAGCAGACATCTACAAGATTCAAGTCTATGATCTGGCACGCTATATTAACCGTGAGAAGACTATCATCCCTATCTCCACCATCACCAAAGCCCCTTCTGCCGAGCTACGCCACGATCAGAAGGACAGTGACACTCTCCCGGACTATGCGCTTCTGGACCCTGTTCTTCACGCTCTTATTGAAGAGGGTCGTACCAAAGAGGAGCTTATAAAAGAGGGTGTGGAAGAGGCTCTTATAGACCGCATCCTGACACTTAAGGCAAGAAGTGCATTCAAAGTGCACCAGATGCCACCTGTGATAAAGATCAGCGAAAAACCTATACACGATCCCAGCAAGTGGGTATAAAGACCAAACTACATGAAGATTATAATCGCAGCCCTCATATTCATCGGTATAGCCATCTTTATGATGTGCTTCAATATCATATTCAGAGGTAAGGACTTTCCCGACACCGAGATCTCCCATAACAAAGAGATGAGGAAAAGGGGAATTATTTGTGCCAAAGAGGAGGAGTTTAGAATCTGGAGAAAAAAAACCAGAAAGAGTGGAGGGTGCGATGATGACTTTTGCGTAAGCTGCAACGAAATCTGCGCAGCCAAAACCATAATGAAAGAAAAGGAGGAAAATAAATGAGTTTATTAGCCATCGTAGGACGCCCTAATGTGGGCAAATCCACCCTATTTAACAGATTGGTAGGGATGAGACAAGCCATAGTAGACGAGACTGCCGGTGTAACCAGGGACAGGCACTATGGCAGATGCGAGTGGTGTGGACACGAATTCTCAGTCGTGGACACAGGTGGATACACATCCAATTCCGATGACATATTTGAAGGGGAGATCAGAAAACAGGTCAGCATCGCCATTCAGGAAGCTGACGCCATCCTGTTTATGGTAGAGGTAGGTACAGGCATTACCGACTACGATTCTGAAATAGCCGAGATTCTGAGACAATCAAAAAAACCTGTAATACTGGCTGTCAATAAAGTGGACTCAGCTGCCAAGCAGTTTGATGCATACGAATTCTACTCACTGGGACTGGGTGAGATCTGGAGCATTTCATCTTCCAATGGAAGTGGTACAGGCGACCTCCTGGATGAGATCGTAAAGATACTTCCCAAAGAGGAGAAAGTGGAGGATCCGCACGCAGGCATTCCGAGAGTAGCTATCGTAGGAAAGCCTAATGTGGGCAAATCATCCCTCACAAATGCCCTTCTGGGTGAGGACAGAAATATCGTGACCCCTATAGCCGGCACCACCAGAGATTCAGTAGAATCACACTACAACAAATTCGGACACGAATTTATCCTTGTAGACACCGCCGGTCTGAGAAAGAAGACAAAAGTCAAGGAGGATCTTGAATTCTATTCTGTTATGCGCTCCATCAGAGCGATAGAACATTCCGACATCTGCATCCTGATGATAGATGCACAGAGCGGTATAGAGGCTCAGGATATGGCTATCTTCAACCTTATCAACAGAAACAAAAAAGGGTGCGTAGTGGTAGTGAACAAATGGGACACCATAGAGAAAGGGAACAACACTATGAAGGAGTACACTCAAGTGATCAAAGAGAGGCTCTCCCCATTCAATGACCTCCCCATCATCTTCACCTCTGTAATCAACAAACAGAGAATTCTGGATGTTCTGGACGCCACTGCGAAAGTGTATGAAAACTTCTCGCAGAAGATACCTACATCCAAGCTCAATGAAGTTATGCTTCCGGAGATAGAGAACTACCCACCTCCTGCCACCAAAGGGAAATACATCAAGATCAAATTTATCACACAGCTCCCTACCCAGAGCCCATCATTTGCATTTTTCTGTAACTTGCCCCAATACATCAAGGATCCATACAAGAGGTTCCTGGAGAACAAGTTGAGAAGCTACTTCGATTTTACCGGATGTCCCATCCAGATATATATGAGACAAAAATAAAGAAGAATAGAGTAGTGTATTATTCTTTTTCGATGGAGAGTTGCTGGATATAATTCCCTCTCTCCGTCGTTTTTACAAATATTGTCACTCTGAATTTATAACCACCACCCTCAAGCTCTCCTATGGCATAGACCATAGGATATACTCCGCTTTTGTGTACTATATCAAATTTACGTGGCGTATAATCCATAAAGAATCTCCTAAGGATCTGTTTGGCCTGATTTCTGCTGCAATTACTACGCTCACCAAACATCACAAGCTCTATGTTTTCAGAGAACCACGCAGACAGATTCTTGGCATTCCCGGCCTCCAGGTACTTGGAGATAGGGACAAACACATCACTCTTGCTCTCCTGCCCTTGCGCGACAAAAGAGAGCGTAAAAAGGGATATCAATAACAGACCAAACCTCATTACAACACTGTTTTTTTCCAAATAGCTTGCAAGAATCAAGCCAGATAAAATTTTCCATAATTAAATTATTCATTTTATATTTGTAAGAAACATATCCGTATGAAGATAACCTTTCTCACTGTAGGCAAAACCACATTCCCCTTTGTTAAGGAGGGGTGTGATATCTTCATCAAGCGCATCAAACATTACACTGCGTTCGAGTACATAGAGATACCTGAGCTGAAAAATGCAGGGGGGTTGTCCAAAGAGCAGATAAAGCAGAAAGAGGGTGAACTTATCCTCAAAAACATCAAAAATACAGACAAAGTGGTCCTGCTGGACGAAAGGGGGAAGACTTTTACATCCATCAATTGGTCGAAGGAGATAGAGAAAGAGATTATATGTGGCACCAAATCGCTTGTTTTCATAGTAGGTGGAGCCTACGGTTTCGCCCAGACTATCTACGACAGGGCAGATGCCAAACTCTCCCTCTCGAGTATGACCTTCTCGCACCAGATCATCAGACTGTTTTTCATAGAGCAGCTGTACAGGGCTTTTACCATAATTAAAGGGGAACCATATCACAATGAATAGCAAGTGGAACATAATCAAGACATTTGTCAAAAGGCACCTCACCATCATATTGTGGGTATGCGCATTACTTTCGCTCGCCCTCTCGTTTATCCAATACCATAACGAGACCCCGAGAAAAGAGACCATTAATGCCGAAAAAAGGCTGAATACAAGGCTTGAAATCCTCGAAGACTATGCAGAAAAGGCACTCAGGACACCATCAGACAAATGGCTGGACCTCTTCAACTTCCCTGAAGATATGGTTATCTACAAATATGTCTCTGACACCCTTCAGTCCTGGGCCAATCTTTTTCCTATACACAATGATCTGGTGACCCATGGCGGTCCCTGGCACATATTTCACGACCTCTCTAATACAAATCCATTCAACACTCCTCTCGCATACCTCAAGCCGGAAGCCCAATATGTGAATCTGGGAAACTCCTGGTATGTGATTAAAACTTACTCTGAAGGGGAGATGAAAGTCATAGCCGGCATTCTGATCAACACCAACTATCTTTCAGAAAACAGCATACTTCAGAATACCGTAAATGAAAAGCTGGGACTCGACCACCAATACACAGTAGTTCCTGTCAGTATGGATGACTCAAATGTGATCTCGAGCAAGGATGGAGAACCTCTGTTCTCTGTGATCCACACGTCATCCATATCATACAACTCCCCATACACTATGATAAGATGGCTATCTCTGCTATTTGCCGGATTTGCCCTCTTCTCATACCACTTCAAGACGAGAAACAAGAGGTCACTTATCATCACCATCTGCTCACTTCTGACACTCAGAGCGGTAGCTTTTACCATATCCAAAATAACTTTCCATAACGCTACATTCTTCTCCCCTTCACTATATGCAGATGGGGCTATCTTCGACTCTTTGGGTGCCATCGTCATAAACCACATCTTCCTGTTCCTCGATGTCCTGGCCATCTTTATGCTCAGACTGGGGATCATCAAGAATATCTCCCACTCCAAGCCTAAAGGCAAGAGGCTGAAGATGACTATTGTCGCTCTGGCTCCCTTATTCATATTCCTGTATATACACTTCACCCTCAAGTCCCTGATCCTGAACTCCAGTATAGACCTTGAGCTGTACAATATGTCAGGTATCTCCATATATACCATCATATCCTTCTTCTCATATTCACTCCTTTTCACTGCGCTGCTGCTATCCCTTCAGTTTGCAGCACTCACATTCAATATGAAGGATAGGATATCACTCCTATCATATAAGGGGATACTTATATATCTTATCATAATCTCTTGCTACAGTGTAGTTTGTGTGGCAAATTTCGGATTCAAGAAAGAGTATGAGGCCAACAGGGCAATATCGAACAAACTGGCCATCGACCGGGATCTCGATCTGGAACTTCATTTGAGATCCATAGAGAAGCTTATACAGAAGGACCCTCTGATAAACTTTCTGATCGCAGTCCCCAATAGCAGTGAGCTTATCAAGAACAGACTTGACGAACTCTATTTCTGGAGCATCCTCAACACATACGATGTCCGTATCACCATCTGCAAACCCCACGATCTTCTGAAGATAGACAACTACTCACATCCTGTAGACTGCTTTACATTCTTCAGACGGGACATATTGGAGAAGTATGGTATCGCACTCGGTCCCTTATCAAATTTTTACTCTCTAAATAACAACAACAGTTTCATTAACTACTACGGTCAGTTCACCTATTTCAAGAACAACACCATCTATAATCTTTACATAGAGATAGACTCCAAAAAGGTGAACGAGTCTCTTGGGTATCCGAATGTGATGATAGACTCCCGGACTGCAAACAGGAAGAACTTGCCAGACATATACTCGTATGCCAAATACTATGAGAACAGACTCGTAGCCTACGACGGCAAGTACAACTACCCACTCGTGAATGAGAGGGAATTCAAAGAGAGGTATTCACACGTGAGGATAAACGGCTATGTCCATTTTGTAAACAAGACATCTCCCGAAAGTTATGTAATGATATCCAGAAGGACCCGTTCGATTATCCCTTATATGGTCACCTTCTCATATCTGTTCATATTCTACTCTGCCATACTCTACACCATTTTCAGTTTCAAGAGGGAAAAACTCAGGAAAAAGCCGAAAAAGCATAGAAGGTCATTCAGAAATAAGATAACATATCTTTTTACCATATCTCTCATAGCGGCCATCGGACTGATGGGTGCCGGCAGTATCATATTCATCATAAAGGTGTTCAATGAAAACAACACCTCTATAATGGAAGACAAGCTCACTACCATCCAGACCTATGTGTCGGAGCTGTGCAAATATGCTAACGGCAATGAGGATATCGTCACCCCCGAGGTGGTAGCCAAGCTTAAGGACATCGCCACCAACACACAGATAGACATAAACCTCTTCAGCACCAAAGGCAAACTTATCACCACTACGAAAGATGAGGTGTTCAGCCAGTATCTTCTCAGTACCAGAATAAATCCGGATGCATACCAGGCAGTGCTGCTGAACAATGAGAAACTGGTTATCGAGAATGAGAAGATAGCCACACTCGACTACTTCTCCCTCTACGCACCTATTTTTAATATCAATGGCAAGTTCATTGCCATACTCAATGTCCCCTATTTCCTCGACATATCTTCCGTTAAAGAGGACGCTACCCCTATCATAGCGACCATCGTAAACCTCTTCCTGCTCCTCATCCTGGCCTCAATACTGGTCAGCCGCTTCCTGGCCAACTCGATCGCCAAGCCTGTAGTTATGATCAGCAAGAAGATGCAGGAGCTCGATATTTCGCAGAAAGGTGAGCATATAACCTACTCCGGTGAGGATGAACTCGGGGCACTCGTCCACGCCTATAACAATATGGTGGATGACCTCGAAGAGAGTACCAGGAAACTTGCAGAGAGCGAGAGGGAGCAGGCCTGGAAAGAGATGGCAAGACATATTGCACACGAGATCAAAAACCCTCTCACCCCTATGCAGCTGAGCATCCAGCATATGGTAAGGCTCAAAAAGCAGAATGTCCCTAACTGGGAGGAGAAGTTCTACACTACATCGGCATCACTGCTGGAGCAGATCAATATCCTCTCACAGACCGCCTCGGAGTTTTCGAGTTTTGCCAAATTCTATAATGAGGACAATAAGGTCTTTGATCTCAAAACTCTCATCCGGGATCAACTTATGTTCTTCGACAACAGGGAGAATATCACCTTCGAATTCCTGAGTTTTATAAATGAGGCCAATATCCTTGCCAAGAAAGACCAGATAACACGTGTACTGGTCAATCTCATCAGCAATGCTATCCAAGCCATCGAGAATAAGGCGAATGGCCACATCAGAATCACCCTCGTAGAGGAACAAGGGTTCTACTCAGTCTCCATCGAGGACAATGGTGAAGGTGTCAAGGATGAGAACCTGTACAAACTATTCAAGCCCAACTTTACCACTAAGAGCAGCGGCACAGGGCTGGGCTTGGCTATCTGTAAAAGTATTATCGATCAGAGCAATGGTGAAATCTCCTACCGTAGATCAGATATCGGAGGTGCAAACTTCACCTTCAAACTCCCTATCTATCGGAAGGGATAGCGTATGTGATCACATCGTCCTTGGTTATCACCCCATTGGACAATATCAGAAGTCTCTCCACCACGTTGCGGAGTTCTCTGATATTTCCGCTCCATCCATACTGCATCAGCTCCTCGATCGCACCCTTCTCTATCTTCATCACTGGCTTTCCGTTCTCTGAGGAGATCTGCTTGATGAAATGGTCTACCAGCAGAGGGATATCCTCTTTTCTCTCTGCCAAAGCAGGTGTATGGATAATGATTACGCTCAGTCTATGGTAGAGGTCCTCACGGAAATTACCTTTCTCGATCTCCTCCTTGAGGTTCTTGTTGGTAGCGGCCACTACCCTCACATCCACCTCTATATCCTTATCGCTGCCGACCCTGCTAAGTTTATGCTCCTGAAGCACCCTTAGCACTTTGGCCTGGGCTGCCAGGCTCATATCACCTATCTCATCCAGAAAGAGGGTACCGCCGTTTGCCTGCTCGAATTTCCCTTTGTGCTGCTTTATGGCAGATGTAAATGCCCCCTTTTCGTGGCCGAAAAGTTCGCTTTCGATAAGTTCACTGGGGATAGCTGCACAGTTTACCTCTATAAATGGGGCAGAGGCTCTGTTGCTGAGTTCGTGCAGCCATCTGGCCACCAACTCCTTACCTGTACCGTTCGAGCCTGTAATGAGGACTCTGGCATCGGTCGGAGCCACCCTTTTAATCATATCCTTCACTTTAGTGATGACCGGTGATTCCCCCACTATCTCCTGAATCTTTGACACCTTTCTCTTGAGGATTTTGGTCTCCTTCACCAGCTCGGTCTTATCAGTGGCATTCTTCAGGGTGATCAGGATTCTGTTAAGGTCCAGAGGCTTTTGAATGAAATCGTACGCACCTTTTTTGATGCAGTCCACCGCTGTCTCTATATCGCCGTGTCCGGACATCATAATGATGGTAGCCTCGCACCCCTGCGCCACAAGCTTCTCAAGCACCTCTTTCCCATCCATATTGGGCATCTTGATATCACAGAATATGGCATCGAACTGTCCACCCTTAACCTTATCCAGCCCCTCCACTCCATCAGATGCCACAGTAATCTCATGACCCTCAAACTCAAGAATCTCTTTAAGAGTAATTCTGATACTCTTTTCGTCATCTACTACAAGTATTCTCATATTTTCTCAAATAATAGTCCACAAAGATAGTTAAATTTTATACTTTTGTGTTTATATGCAAAAGTCTAATATTATAATAGCTATTGATGGCTACTCTTCCACAGGGAAAAGTACTTTCGCCAAACTTATCGCTGCCAAGCTGGGTTACATATACATCGACACAGGTGCCTTGTACCGTGCCGTGACACTAAGTGCCATCGACCATAGAATCATCAGCGAAAATAATACCATAGATAACTCCGCACTGGAAAAACTTTTGGAAAAGACAGTCATTGAGTTCAGAACCACCGGCGAAAACGGTAAAAGTGAAACATACCTGGACGGAAAAAATGTCGAATCACAGATCAGACGTCTGGAGGTGTCGAATAAAGTGAGCTACATCGCAGCTATCCCTGCTGTACGTAACTTCGTGGACTCTATGCTCAAAGGTTATGGTGAGAAGAAGGGTGTGGTGATGGATGGAAGGGATATCGGTACAGCTGTCTTCCCCAATGCAGAACTCAAGATCTTTATGACCGCCGACCCTCAGATCAGGGCAGAGCGCCGTCTTCAGGAGATGATCCAGAAAGGGGAGAATCCGGATCGGGATGAGGTTTTGAAAAATCTTCTTGAAAGGGATTATATCGACACCCACAGGGAGGTGGCTCCCCTCACCCAAGCCAAAGACGCTATTGTACTGGACAACAGCCATATGACTCTGGATGAGCAGATGAACTGGATTTTGGATATACTGCATAAAAGATGAGAATCGAAATAGACGAACATTCAGGGTGCTGCCACGGAGTGCGCCGCGCCATCGAACAGGCAGAAAAGGTTCTTAATGACCGTGGAACACTCTTCTCCCTCGGAGCCATTGTCCATAATGACACCGAGATGGACCGCCTCCGCCAGAAAGGGCTCCTGACCATAGGATATGATGATCTGAAAAAGCTCAGGGACACAGTGGTGCTGTTCAGGGCACACGGCGAGCCCCCTGCAGTATATGACATTGCCTCCGGCAACAATATCACCGTCGTGGACTGCACCTGCCCCGTAGTTCTTCAGCTCCAGAAAAAAATAGCCTCCACTTATCAGGAAATCTCCCCGATGGGTGGGCAGATCATCATTTTTGGCAAAAACGGCCACGCCGAGGTCAATGGCCTTATCGGCCAGGTCAGCGGCGAAGCGATAGTGATAGAGAAGGTGGAGAACCTCTCTGAGATCATTGCCCTGGGAAAAATAGACCTCACCAAACCCATTGCCCTGTTCTCCCAGACCACGAAAGATCCTCAGCAGTTCCTGCAGCTGGGTGAACTGCTCCGCACTGCTGTTCTTGAGGCGTGCGGCGACGATTCCCGACTCTCTATTTTCAATACCATCTGCAGACAGGTATCATCCCGTCACCCAAACCTGATCGAATTTGCCAAAGGGCACACCATCATCATTTTTGTTTGCGGCAAAGAGAGCTCTAACGGCAAAATTCTATCCCAGCTCTGCAGAAGTGTAAACCCCAGAACATACTCTGTAGAGCACCATAACGAGATAGATCCCAACTGGTTCAGCGAAGATGACTTCGTCGGGATATGCGGAGCCACCTCCACCCCGAAATGGCAGCTTGAAGAGGTGGCAAATTATCTTAAGAATATATAGTGTTCTACTTTTTTTGTATATCTTTGCGCCCAAATCGAAATTAAATAAACAATAATACTTTTTATGGCAACAACAGCTGATTTCAAAAACGGACTTTATTTCAAATATGATGGCAAACCAGTATCTATCATCTGGTTCCAGCACGTTAAACCAGGTAAAGGTCCTGCATTCGTAAAAACCAAACTCCGTAACCTTGAGAATGGTAAAATCCTTGACAGAACCTTCACTGCAGGTGAGAAAATCGAACTTATCAATGTAGAGAGAAGACCTTACCAGTATCTTTACAAAGACGATATGGGCTTCAACTTTATGCACAGTGAGACATTCGAACAGATCTCCCTACAGGAGGACCTTGTAGACAACGCTGACCTTATGAAAGAGGGACAGGCAGTAGAGATGATGTTCCTCGCTGACGAAGAGAGATGCCTCACTTGCGAACTTCCAAAATATGTAGAGATGGAGGTTACCTACACCGAGCCTGCTGTTAAAGGTGACACCGCTTCTACCAATGCACTTAAAGCTTGTACCCTTGAGACAGGAGCTGAGATTATGGTTCCTCTATTCATCAACCAGGGTGACAGAATCAGAGTAAACACTGAAGATCGTTCATACGGCGAACGCGTTAGATAGTACTAATCCTATCCTATGAAAAATCTATTTCTAATAATTGTAATGTCCATAATCGTATCCGGTTGTGGACATTCTTTGTCTAAAGCAGACCTTAGCGATTCAAATATCGAGAGCACCATCGCTGCCGGCAATTTCGCTGAAGCTGAGAAACTCATCAAGATGAAGATCGCGACAGAAGATTTGACCCCTACCCAGATTTGGGATCTCAACTTCAAAATCGAAGTTATGGACCGTATCCGCAAGGATTTCAGCAGAGACGACTCCACTATTTTTGCACAGCTTCAGAAATATTATCCCCAAGTGACCCGTGAAGATATGGCCAAATGGGAAGAGGCCAGGATTCTCGAGGGTATGATGATCGACGGAGAGAAAAGATATTTCAGAAACGCTGCCCGCAACGTTTTCAGAATCGATGAAGAGGCAGAGAAACTATACAATCAGACCCACCCCTACTCACCCGATCCACTTGATGTATTCGTGGATGAATCTGTAACAAAAGTTCTTAAAGCATCACGCAGAAGCGGGAAAGCACTGGTAGAGCCCGAAAGGATCAAAATCCGCTACTCCATCTCTGTAAAACCTGACGAAGTACCTGCAGGTGAGATGGTAAGGGTATGGATGCCTTACCTTCAGAACGAAGATATGTACAAGAATATCAAACTTCTGGCCACTTCACAGCCTGACTACATCATCTCTCCAGAGGGATATGCCCACAAGAGCATCTATATGGAGAAAGTGGCTGAAGCCGGTAAGCGTACAGAGTTCTGGTACGAGATGTCATACACAGCATACCACAAATTCAACGATTTTGACCCTGAGGATGTAAAACCTTATGACACCAAGAGCGAGCTCTACAAGACTTTTACTGCCGAGAGGGCACCTCACATCGTATTCAGCGACAGAATCAGGAATATAACCGACTCTCTTGTCAAAGGTGAGACCAACCCATACCTCAAATCTGTAAAGATCTTCGACTGGATATGCGACCACTTCCCCTGGGCAAGTGCCAGAGAGTACTCTACACTGGAGAACATCCCTGAGTATGTGATCACCAACGACCACGGAGACTGCGGTCAGGTAGGCCTTCTGTTCATCACTATGGCAAGATATGCCGGTATCCCTGCCAAATGGGAGAGCGGCTGGATGCTTCACCCTATGGAGATCAACCTCCACGACTGGGTAAGGGTATACTACGAAGGTATCGGATGGGTAGGTGTTGACCCTTCATTCGGTAGAGTTATCCTTAAAGACGAGCTTGAGCACAATGCACCTCGCGGACGCGTCATCACCGGTGCTGAGAAATCCAAAGCTGACAGCGACTACTTCCACTACTATACTCACGGTATGGATGCCTGGAGATTTATCGTGAACACCGACTACTCACAGCCTCTATACCCTGCTAAAACATATCCAAGGAGCGAGACCGTCGACTTCCAGAGAGGAGAAGTCGAGTGGAGAGGCGGAAACCTCTACTTCGGCCGCTGGAACTACGATATGGAACTTGAAGTTCTGTAGTTTGCAGAATGTCCTGAAACAGCTACCCCCGACTGATGCCGGGGGTAGTTTTTTTATTCCTCATCTCTCTTCTCCTTCAAGACTGCTTTGCGAAGCTCAAAGTTCTGTCCGAGATACTTTCTGCGAACTTCGGGGTTATTGGCCAGCATTTCAGCTGTACCGCTCTCGAGAATGGTACCCTCGTAAAGAAGATAGGCTCTATCGGTGATGGCGAGGGTCTCGTGCACATTGTGATCGGTGATGATGACACCGATATTCTTATATTTCAGCTTGGCGATGATATGCTGGATATCCTCCACTGCGATAGGGTCCACACCGGCAAATGGCTCATCCAGAAGGATAAATTTAGGATCTATGGCAAGTGCCCTGGCTATCTCACATCTGCGTCTCTCTCCACCTGAGAGCTGGATACCGAGACTTTTGCGCACCTTGTGAAGTCTGAATTCGTCGATCAGCGACTCCAGACGCTCCTGTCTCTGCTGTTTGGTAAGATCTGCCATCTCCATCACAGACATAATATTGTCCTCCACACTCATCTTGCGGAATACCGAAGCCTCCTGGGCCAGGTACCCAAGTCCCTTCTTAGCCCTCTGGTACATAGGGAGCTTGGTGATCTCCTCTGTAGATCCATCCTCATTCTCCAGAAATATCCTCCCTTCATTGGGCTTAATAAGGCCTGTTATCATATAGAAACTTGTAGTCTTGCCGGCACCATTCGGACCAAGCAGCCCCACAATCTCACCTTGGTGCACCTCTATGGATACACCTTTTACCACTGTTCTGGCACCATATCTCTTTACCAGATTCTCACTATAGAGTCTCATATCGTTACTTTATATCAAGTTCTAATTTTTGGGCCAAATCCCTCACCGCTTCGTGCTCTCTGAGGAGATACTCGGCCTTTTCACGGGCTGTATATAATTTCTGCTTCACCTGTTCCCCTTCAGGTGTGGCTGCCACCTCCACCTTCATATTCATCTTCTTGTTCTGGAGTTTCCCCCTCATCTGTGAGATCATCTTCAGCAGCCTCTTCTCCTCCACCCAACTCTTCTGTGCATCATTGCTCACATAGAACTCTACAGTCAGGCCATCCTCCATAATGGTAGGCTGGTACTGCTCAAGCGTAGTGGCAAATATGGTCCTTTTGGCCTGCTTCTCCTCCTCGATCAGCTCCTTCCACGCCACCATAAGTTCTGCCATAGTAAATGGCTTCTCCCCTGTGTTCACCTCTTCCACAGCCTCTATCCCCTGTGAGCGCATCTCTGCCTTTTTGAGCATATCTTTCAATGACAATCCCCCGCCCACTCTCTGCGCAGGGCGTGGTGCCGGTGCTGGGGTCTGGGGCTGCTCTGCCGGTGATGTCTGTGTCGGTGCTGGTGCTTCTTGAGCTGCTGGTGAGGCAGGTGCAGATGGTGCTACTGGCGCTGGGGCAGCGGGCTCTGATGATACCGCCGGAGCCGATGCTACTTGCGGGGCGGGTACAGATTGCACGGCAGGTGCCGATTGCGCAGCAGGCTGCGCTGAAAGATTCCGCATTGCCAGTTTCATCAGGGTGAACTCGATAAGGAGCCTCGGGTTACCGCTCTGTCTGTATGCCGCTTCACATCCGGTAGTCACCGAGAGTGACTCATACAGGAAGGGGACACTGCACTTGGCAGACTGCTCTTTATATCTCACTATTAGGGATGCAGGAAGCTGGAGAAGCGACTCCGAAGCCTCTTTTTTGCACACTATAAGATCTCTCAGATGAGAGCTCAGTCCCGATATGAAATGGAGGGCATTGAACCCTTTTGAAAGTATCTCATCGAATATAAGGAGCGCAGATGTATAATCTCCCGCCAGAAAATGCTCTATAAGCCTGAAATAATACTCATAATCGAGGATATTCAGGTTCGATATCACCTGCTCGTATTTGATATTCTTACCACAGAATGCCACAGTCTGATCGAAAAGTGTCAGGGCATCTCTCATCGCTCCATCTGCCTTCTGTGCCAATATATGGAGAGCATCCTCCTCTATGGTCACACCCTCTTTCTGTGCTATCTCCGAGAGGTTCTTCACCATATCCGGGATAGAGATTCTGTTAAAGTCGTAGGTCTGACATCTTGAAAGGATCGTAGGGAGAATTTTATGCTTTTCGGTAGTGGCCAGAATGAAGATTGCATATGCAGGGGGCTCTTCGAGGGTCTTCAGAAAAGCATTGAACGCTGCAGCGGAGAGCATATGAACCTCATCTATAATATATACACTGTACTTTCCGATCTGGGGCGGGATACGCACCATCTCTGTAAGATTACGGATATCATCCACAGAGTTATTGGATGCAGCATCCAGTTCGTGTATGCAGTAGGATCTACCCTCTGAGAAGGAGAGGCAAGATTCGCATTGCCCGCAGGGCTCCATATCTTCCGACGGGTTCAGGCAGTTTATCGACTTGGCGAAAATCCTGGCAGAGGTGGTCTTGCCGACCCCCCTGGGACCGCAAAAAAGATATGCGTGAGCGAGCTGTCCACGAAGGATGGAGTTCTTCAGTGTGGTCGCGATATTTTCCTGTCCTACAAGCGACTCAAACGAGTTTGGACGGTATTTCCTGGCTGATACTACGAATTGTTCCATATCTGACAAAAGTACAAATAATCCATATAAATTACTATTTTTGCATCACTAAAAATTGAGTTTTATGAAAAAGATTATTGCTGTAGCTGTTTCAATTTTTATGGCCTGCGGTTTATATGGCCAGGTCCTCTCTGTATTTCAGAAAAAGGATGATCTGAAAGATTTTTCTTCCAAAACCACACAAATAGTAGTGAAAGGGAATAACTCCCTGGATGATATGATGCTTATAGATGCTGTCAAGAAGTACTGGCACCTCTCTCCATACGAAATATGCTCGATGGAGAGGTTTGATCAGATCAAGTGCGACACCAGCTACTACTTTCTGATGAGGGTCGACGGCCAGTTCAGTAAAGAGAGGGAGGCCGCTATGGAGTTCATCACCCTCCTTAAAGGTGATGAGAAAGCTGCCCAGGGGATAAATCATATGCCTGAGATACTATCCCTCCCTTACAGACCTCTCAATGACAGATCGGGAGACTCATTCGCATATCTTGAACCATTTATAAACATCATCCAGAATCACGTAATCAAGATTCAGGAGCACAAAATATCCTCTATCATAGGGATCAGCGCATACTCTGACGGGATGAATGGTGTAAATGACAAGACTATCCTTTTCGAAGAGGACGATTTCGCGTTTGAAGTCACCCAGGAGATGCTTGAAAGTGATTTCCACGGAAAAGCCAAATTGGCATCAAAGGATGAGATCGAGAAAGCCATCAAAGAGTGGAGACCCAACACCCTCGTATCTGTAGTGGTCTCTCCAAGTGTGGAGCAGAAAGGATCATTCTGCTTCAAGATGCTCATCAGCACCGACACTCGTGAACTGTTTTTCTACAGAAAACATAAACTGATGGGGAAAGTGGGGATCGGATTCAGCAAGGAGGACTACAAAAGAATTGCAGCGCCATACGCATATTGATATGGAAAAGAAAGATTTCAACGGGATGCAGTTTCTCTTCAAAAAGAGCCAGTCCCCTGTAGCATATTGCGCCCTCTCGATCAAGTCGGGGACACGCCACGAAGATCAGACTTTCGGTGGTATTGCCCATCTGACTGAGCATATGATCTTCAAAGGGACCGAATACAAATCGGGCCGCTGCATAAACTCATACATCGAAAAACTCGGTGGGGAGCTGAATGCTTTCACCACAAAAGAGGAGATCGTCATACACTCCACCGTCCTCAAGGAAGATCTGGCCAGGGCAATAGGTCTGCTGGTGGAGCTCGCATTCTGTCCCAAATTTCAGGAGAAGGAACTGGAGAAGGAGAAGGTGGTGGTAATGGATGAGATCATCTCCTACAAGGACTCCCCGTCTGACCAGATTTTCGACGATTTCGAGGAGCTCCTCTTCGAAGGGACCACCCTCTCAATGCCGGTTCTGGGCAAAAGCAGAACACTGAAAAAAATAGGGACACAAGAGCTCTTCGCCCACGTAAAGAGACATTTCATTCTCAGCAATATGGCCTTCACAGTGGTAGCCGACGCCGATGAGTCCAAGGTGAGAAACATCCTTCACAAGGCCCTTATGAAATATGCCCCCGGAGCTATGGAATCCTCAGCAGAGAACTCTCCACAGCAGCTCTCCATCCCTCCGGCAATGGCCCCTCTCAGGACATTTGACCGGGTGATCAACAGAAAGGGACACCAGACCCACTGCATCATCGGAGCTCAGGCATACCCATACTACGACCAGAAGAGAATAGCACTTATCTTGCTGGTCAATATGCTCGGAGGCCCTGCCGCCAATTCGAGACTAAACACCCTCCTCAGAGAGAAAAATGCCCTCGTCTACAATGTGGATGCTGCCTACGGCCAATATTCCGACACCGGAATAGTGACTATATATTTCGGCTGCGACAAGCAGTATCACGAAAGATGTGTGAGACTGGTGGAGGGCGAACTGGAGCGTTTCAGAAACATCCCACTGAGTGACCGTGCACTTAAAAGTGCCAAGAAGCAGCTGCTGGGACAGCTCGCCATCTCTTCAGACAATGGTGAAGCCCAATGCCTCTCGATGGGAAAAAGTCTTCTCGTTTTCAGAGAGGTCTTCAGCACCGGAAAGATGAGATCGATGATAGAGGCTGTGACAGCCAGTGAGATAATGGAGGTGGCATCTGAAATCTTCGCCCCTGAACGTATCTGCAAACTAACCTATATGTAACGATGGATCCAAAAGTTCTCAGCAGTGCACTCGAATGGGTAGAGAGACAGACCAATCTCTGTACCAAACAGGCACGTATGCTCTCCAACGGCGATCAGGGGGCACTTCTACAGGCCTTCTCCCTTATGATAAAGCCGATGCACATTCTGGAATTGGGGGCCTTTACCGGCTACTCCACCATCTGCCTCTCGAGGGGTCTTCAAGAGGGTGGAAGCATAGACACCATCGAAGTTTACGACGAACTTGAAGATATTATAAAAGGGGGATTCAGAAAGGCCGGACTTATAGATATACCTGGAAAGGAAGACATAGCACATCTGCACATAGGTGATGCCAAAAAGATCATCCCCACCCTCGACAAGATGTACGATATCGTATACATCGATGCGAACAAAAGGGAGTACATCGAATACTATGACCTCGTCTTTGAAAAAGTCCGTCACGGAGGCTACATCCTCGCTGACAATGTACTATGGAGCGGAAAAGTCCTTCTGGCAAATCCCCCCAAAGATGCCCAGACACAGTCCATCATCGCATTCAACAAAAAGATTAAGGAAGACCCCCGCGTCGACAACACCATCCTCCCCATCCGCGACGGCATCAACGTCATCTACAAACTCTAACTTTCTATCCAGGTCCCGAACAAAAAAGGGGACCTACTCTTCCACGAGCACTTTCACAGATTTATTGAAATACTCCATCGCTGCGAAATGGATTATCGCCTTTTGGGTCTGTTCTTTGGCAGCCTCAAAGTCGCCCATCTTATCCTTCGGAACCGGAACAGCAGGTGGCATCTTCATAGTAAGAGGGTTTATAGGTGTTCCGTTTTTCCATACGCGGAAGTCGAGGTGTGGTCCTGTAGAGCGGCCTGTGCTACCCACATAACCGATCACCTGTCCCTGCTTCACACGGGTACCCACAGCGATCCCTTTCCCATATTTGGAGAGGTGAAGATAGGCTGATGTATATACTGAGTTGTGTTTGATCTTCACTGTATGGCCCCCGGCCCCCTTGTAACCTTTCTCCACCACTACTCCATCACCGATACTCACCACAGGGGTCCCAGCCGGAGCGGCATAGTCAATACCTGTATGGGGCTGCACCTTACGGGTGATCGGATGTCTTCTGGCATAGGTAAAACCTGAGCTGATTCTCTTATAGTTAAGAGGGGCTTTCAGGAAAGCTTTTCTCATACTCTCACCTTTCTCATTCCAGTACTCATTGCCCTGTCCGTCCAACACATAATGATAAGCCTGATAACCTTTGCCTGCGTGTGTAAACTCTGCGTATTTCACATTTCCGATATCCAAAATATCCCCTTTATAACTCATCACCTCATAGAGGGCTTTGAAAGAGTCCCCCTTCTGAAGGCCGAAAAAGTCGATGCTCCAGGCATAAATATCAGATAGGGCCAAAGCGAGAAGCGGTGTCACCCCGGCATTCTGGAGGTCCACCCATAGAGAGTTGTTGATGGTCACCTCTGCATAGTGGAGCGTGGTCTCTATCTCTTTTTCGTGAATGGTTACCGAAAGTGAATCCTTCAGACCAAACACCACAAACGAATGTGCATCCCTCTCATATACAAGATAATGAAGAGAAGGAACAGAGTCTTTTGAAAAATACGTGTGGTATTCGTTACCCACTCTTATCTGCCTTACATCGAACACCCCTTTACACTTCTGGGTGAGATCATATACCCTTTTGGCCGGAACTCCATTCTTATCCAGGATTGTGGAAAAGAACTCCCCTTTACCCACTTTATGCTCCTCCACATCATACAGGGCAATAGGTATCCCGTATTCGTAGATGGTGGTATCGGCAGCTGATACTACCTCAATCCCATCACCTCTGTCCCGGCTCACCTCCATCGGAGATAGTGTGAAGAACAGCACCACTACCACAGCCACTGCTGCCACTATAGCGGACCATTTCAGGAAGTTTTTATTCAGAAATATCGAGCGTAAAGCATCTTTGAATTCTTGGGTAAAAATCTGCATAATCAGAAGGATAAACTATTACGCCACGAAAGTAATCTATTTTTTTGACAAATTGATAATAAAATGTGGAAAACTTTGTAATGATTTGGAAAGAAATGGAAAATTAATCCCTATATTTGCATTCACTAAATAGGTTAAAAGGCATTACTGAAATGGTCAAATTCGTAGGAGAACATAGAGCAAAACTTGATGACAAAGGGAGACTTGTCTTTCCCTCTGCATTTAAGGCGCTTATGGGCGACGAAGCTCTCCGCTTCGTGGTGAAGCAGGACCTCTTCTCAGAGTGTCTTTCTATCTACACCTACTCAGAGTGGGAACGCCAGTCCGAAGAGATCAAATCAAAACTGAACTTCTTCAACAAGGAGCATAGCAGATTTTGGAGAGCCTATATGGAGAATAGAGCTCTCATCGAGCCAGATGGAAAACTTGGAAGAATCACCATCCCCAAATATCTATTGGACAGAATAAAAGTGGACAAAGAGGTCGTATTCAGCGGAAACGACCACAAGATAGAGTTGTGGGCTAAAGAGTTGTTCGAATCGAGCAAGATGGCGGATGAAGAATTTGTTTCATTGGCAGAAAAGATTTTAGGATAATGTCTACTTACCATACACCGGTACTCCTTCAAGAGAGTGTAGCCGGACTTGATATCAAAGAGTCCGGAGTATATGTTGACGCCACCCTTGGCGGAGGTGGACACACCCGCGAGATCCTCTCCCATTTGGGACCCAAAGGGCGACTTATGGTCTTCGACCGCGACAGTGACGCCCTGGCCAACGCACCAAAAGACAAAAGGATAATTGTCGTACATAACAATTTCAGATACATCCACCATTTTGTCCGTTATTACGGCTTCGAAGGGGTGGATGGCATCCTCGCCGATCTGGGTGTATCATCACACCAGTTCGACACATCCGAAAGGGGATTCTCATTCAGATTTGACGCCCCCCTGGATATGAGGATGAACACTCAGGCAAAAAAAGATGCCAGGACCATCATCAACGAATACGAAGAGGAGGAGATTGCCAGACTGCTCAAGCTTTACGGAGAGGTGGACAATAGCAGAAAGGTGGCAAGTCTCATCTGCAGTGCCAGAAGCCACTCCCCTATAACCACTACAGGCGAATTGACCGAAGCGATCAAAAAGGTATTGCCCCCTGTAGCAGAGCATAAGTTCCTGGCCAAAATATACCAGGCACTCCGAATAGAGGTAAATGGGGAGATGGAGAGTCTCCAATACTTCCTCAAAGGTGCAGAGCGTTCTCTCAAACCTGGCGGAAGGCTCTCTGTAATAACATACCACTCTCTCGAGGACAGGATGGTGAAGAACTTTATCAAAACAGGCTCCATAGACGGAAATGAAGAGAAGGATTTGTATGGAAGGAGACTGACCACCATAAAAAGTGTAAACAAGAAACCGATACTCCCCTCTGATATGGAGATAGCCCAGAACACCAGAGCCAGGAGTGCAAAATTAAGGATAGGAGAAAAGATAGATGGCTAAAGGATCTCTTATAGGCAACATACTGGGAGGACAAATTTTAGTGAGAGGCGGAGGCCTCATCAAACACTGGAAATTTGTCTTGTATGTTTTTTTATTGGTTATCCTTTACATCTCATTCAGGTTTGAGGTGAGAGACACTATGATGGAGGAGGTGCAGAACGAGGAGACTCTGAAAGATCTCCGGGCCGAGTACTCAAACAAGATGACCAGGATGCTCCAGCTAAGCAAGAGAGGTGAGATAGAGGCTAAGCTCTCATCACACAACTCTCCGCTGGTGCCGCCAAAATACCCACCGACAATAATATCGAAAGAGTGATATGTCAGATAAGAACAATATAGAGAAGATCGTAAGCAGGTTCACCCTGATACACTACGCATTTCTGGTGATAGCACTGGGAGTGGTCTTTCGTATTGTTCAGATCCAATTCATCTCCAAAGACAAAATATCCCTTGACGACATCTACGAAGAGCAGGTTATAGAGCCCAAGAGGGGGAGCATACTCGCTTCGGACGGACGACCTCTGGCCATATCTGTCCCATCGTTCCAGATCAGGATGGACTGCGTGGCTCCACACGACACCCTCTGGGAGAAAGAGATAGACGCCCTCAGTGCATCCCTCGCCTCACTTTTCAAAAACAAATCTGCTGCAGCATACAAAAAAGAGCTGAACAAGGCTCGCGACAATAAGAAAAGATACTACACCGTAGGAAACCGCAATATCGGCTATCTGGAGATGAAAGAGGTGGAGCAATTCCCCATCTACCGCCACGGAAAGTTCAGAGGTGGTCTTATGCTCATCCCCAAGAACAAGAGGGAGAATCCCTACGGAAGCCTCGCCCTCAGGACTATCGGTTACACCAATGAGGTGGGAGAAGGTGTAGGTATAGAGAAGAGTTTCAATTACAAACTGGAGGGCAAACAGGGGAAGCAGTACATTATGCGCCAGCTGGGTGGAAAATACATCAGGGTAGCTGGAGAAGATGTGATCCCCGCCGAGGATGGCTACGATATCCGCACCACAATAGATATTGACATACAGGAGGCTGCAGAGAAAGCACTTCGTAGCCAGCTGGCCAAGAGTGACCTTCTGGAGGGTGGAACAGCTGTAGTAATGGAGGTCTCCACTGGTGCTATCAGGGCCATAGTCAATATGAAGAAGACCAAGGATGGAAAATTTGACGAGAACTACAACTACGCCATCGGCGAAGCCACCGAACCAGGCTCAACGCTGAAGCTGGCCACTCTGGTGTCTCTTATCGAGGATGGTTACATCACCCTCGACACCCCTACCGACGGTGGAAATGGAGAGTGGTTCTACAATAAAGTGAGGTTCTCAGACACCCGTGCAGGTGGCTATGGAAAGATGACAGTAAAGGAGGCATTCGGAAAATCTTCGAATGTTTGCTTCGCTAAACTCGCCGTAGAGCATTACGGACAGTCGATGGAAGACGAGATGACATTCGTATCGAGAATCACCAGTATGAAGATTGGGGAGAAATTTGGACTTGACCTCGATGGAGAGGGGTATTCCACCATCTACACCCCTAACGACACCAAAATGTGGTCCAAAGTGTCACTCCCTATGATGGCCATCGGTTACGGTATGCTGATAACCCCTCTGCACACCCTCACATTCTATAACGCCATCGCCAATGACGGCAAGATGATGAAACCCTACTTCGTGGAGGATTTTGAGCAGGACGGAGATATCAAGGAGCTGTTCAAGCCGCAGATAATCAGCGGTGCCATATGTTCAAAAAGTACAGTCAACGAGGTGAAGAAGGCACTCCGCCACGTGGTGGAGAAAGGTACCGCATCCAGATACAATGATCCCCGCTATGAGTTCTCCGGAAAGACAGGCACAGCCCAGATAGCCACCAACGGCAGATATGTCGATGCAGATGGATACAGACGGCACCAGGCCTCATTTGCAGGATTCTTCCCCTCAAACAAGCCCAAATACTCCTGTATAGTGGTATTGTACTCTGCGAAGACCAGACAGAATTTCTACGGAGGTACCTGGGCCACCCCGGTATTCAAAGAGATAGCTGACAACATATACACCACACATCCCGAATGGGAGTCTCCCGTGAGAGGGAGAGGGGTGGAACCTAAGGATAACCCCTCTGTCGCAGGGGGGATGGCATCTGAAGTAAAAAGGAGCCTTGAAGATATGCCAGTCAAAGGGAAGCCTTCCATCCCGGGTGAGGGGTGGATCTCTGTCAGTAACTCCGACAGCACCACTATGAGATCCCAAAGGATGAAAATAGAGACAGAAGTGATGCCCAATGTGAAAGGTTTCGGACTTAAAGACGCTCTATATATCCTTGAGAATGAAGGATATAGCGTATCATTCGAAGGAAGAGGAAGGGTATCCGAACAAATACCTACTGCAGGGGACACTGTACGGTTCGGATCGAAAGTCAAACTAATTTTGAAGGAGAGCAAATAGTATGAAAATAGAACAGATCATAGAGAATATTAAGATCAGGGAGATCCGGATCCAAGGTGACCCAGATATATCATCTATATGCATAGACTCGAGAAAATCTTGTCCCGGGGGGCTTTTCATCGCCATCAAGGGTATCGACAACGACGGTCACAAATATATCTCCAAAGCGATCGAAGCGGGGATCTGCGCTGTAGTATATGAAGATGAGGCCTACGATGCTGTTCTGTCACAGGCACCCGATGTATCTGCCATAAAGGTGGAGAACTCGAGAATGGCTGCAGCCATCATCGCAGACAACTTCTACGATCACCCCAGTTCAAAACTATATCTGGTAGGTGTTACCGGGACCAATGGTAAGACCACCATCGCCACACTTCTGTACCAGCTTTTCACTTCGCTTGGATATGGATGCGGCCTCCTCTCCACCATCGCTAACTACATAGAGAACGACATATACCCCACTATCAATACCACATCTGACCCGATATCGATCAATTCTCTTCTGGCTCAGATGGCCGACAGGGGGTGCGGCTACTGTTTTATGGAGGTGAGCTCCCACGCACTTGATCAGGAGAGGGTGGCAGGCCTAAAATTCAAAGGGGCCATTTTCACCAACCTCACCCACGATCATCTCGACTACCACCACACATTTGCAGAGTATCTCAGATGTAAAAAGAAACTGTTCGACACACTTCCCAAAGGGGCGTTTGCCCTGGTCAACACAGATGACAAAAACGGGAAAGTGATGGTTCAGAACACATCTGCCGACATATACACCTACTCACTCAGAGATGCTGCCGATTTCAAGGTCAAGATTATGGAGAAGAGCATCGAAGGCTCCCTTCTGAACATAGATGGCCGGGATGTGTGGACCAGATTTATAGGTACCCACAATGCCCACAACCTCATCGCAGTCTACGGGGCGGCAATTCTGCTCAATGCTGCAAAAGACGAGGTGCTTACCCGGATCAGCGGTCTGCAGTCAGTTTCTGGCAGACTCGAATATATCAAGGGACCCAGGGAGATTACTGCAGTAGTCGATTATGCCCACACCCCCGATGCACTGGAAAATGTCCTTGTCACCCTAAAGGATATTGCCTGTGGCAATAATCTGGTCTGCGTCTTCGGATGCGGCGGCGACAGGGATGCCACCAAACGCCCCGAGATGGCAGAGATAGCGGAGAAATATGCAGACAGGATCGTGGTAACATCCGACAACCCCCGCTCAGAGGAGCCCGAGGCCATCATTCAGGATATCAAAAAGGGACTTTCGACTGCAGGCAGAGCCAAATCGCTCTTCATCACCGACAGAAGGGAGGGGATAAGGGCAGCACTTATGACCGCCAATGAGGGGTCAATCGTACTCGTAGCCGGCAAGGGGCACGAGGATTATCAGATTATCAAAGGGGTGAAGCACCACTTTGATGACAAAGAGGTAATAAGAGAGTTTTTTAACGAACAATAGAATAGAGATATTATGTTATACCATCTTTTCGAATATTTGAAAGGTCTGTTTGAATTCCCAGGAGATGAACTTATGCAGTACATCTCCTTCAGGGCACTCATTGCCAGTATGCTGGCTATAATAGTTACGATCTTTATCGGGAAGTACATCATCAGAGCTCTCCAGAGGAGACAGATCGGAGAGGAGATAAGGGATCTGGGACTTGAAGGGCAATTATCCAAGAAAGGGACACCCACTATGGGTGGTATCATCATTCTGATATCGATACTGATACCTACCCTGCTCTTCTGTGACCTCACAAATATCTATGTGATCCTCCTTATCATATCGACCGTATGGCTTGGTATTATAGGCTTCCTCGATGACTATATAAAGGTCTTCAAGAAGAATAAAGAGGGTATGCCCGGCAAATACAAAATATTCGGACAGGTATCACTGGGACTGGTCGTGGGTCTGATTCTGTGCTTCAGCGATCAGGTGGTGGTTCACGAGAAGGGGACCCCTTCGAAAGAGGAGATAGCCCAGATCGAGCAGAGCACCGGCAGCAGCTACAACCCCGAGCACAAGAGCACCAAAACCACCATCCCATTTGTAAAAGAGAATGAGTTTGACTACAAATGGCTGGCCCCAGGGAGCGGAAGGGTAAAAGATATCCTCGGGTGGATTATATATATAATAGTAATCATCTTTGTAATCACAGCTGTATCAAACGGAACAAACCTTACCGACGGTATGGACGGACTGGCGACCGGTGTCTCTGCCATAGTAGGTGCGACACTCGGTATTCTGGCATATCTTTCCGGCAACATAATATACTCGGACTACCTGAATATAATGTACCTGCCCGATACAGGTGAGGTAGTGGTATTTATGGCAGCCCTCATCGGTGCGCTGCTGGGATTCCTGTGGTACAATTCATTCCCAGCACAGGTATTTATGGGTGACACCGGAAGCTTGGCACTGGGTGGAATCATTGCGGTAGCGGCTATCGTGATAAGAAAGGAACTCCTAATCCCTATCCTATGCGGTATCTTCTTCGTAGAGAGTCTCTCTGTCATTCTGCAGAGGGGATATTTCAAATACACCAAGAAGAAATACGGAGCAGGGAGGAGGATCTTCAAGATGAGTCCTCTCCATCACCACTACCAGAAAGAGGGGATCCCTGCCCTGATACAGAGGCCTGTCAAGGCTATACCGGAGGCCAAAATCGTGATGAGATTCTGGCTTGTAGCCATCATACTGGCAGTAATTACAGTAGTAACATTGAAGATTAGATAACATAAAGACGATGAGTAGAATAGTGGTTCTTGGGGGCGGCGAAAGCGGAATAGGAGCGGCTGTCCTCGCAAAAGTTAAAGGTCACGACACTTTCCTGTCAGACAATAGCACCATAGGTGAAAAAGAGAAAGAGACTCTGGCCAGATATGAGATCCCTTACGAAGAGGGTGGACACACTATGGATAAGATTCTGAGTGCCGATGAGGTGATCAAAAGTCCGGGCATACCGGACACCATCCCCGTTATTCAGGCTATTCTTAATCAGGGGATTCCTGTGATCTCTGAGATCGAGTTCGGCGGCAGATATGACCGTGCGAAAAAAATCTGCATCACAGGAAGCAATGGCAAGACCACCACTACATCGATAATCTACTATCTGCTCAAAAACGCAGGACTCAATGTGGGCCTCGGTGGGAATATCGGTGCAAGCTACGCATATCAGGTAGCCACTTGTGACTACGACATATATGTGCTGGAGCTGAGCAGTTTCCAGCTCGACGGTATGTACGACTTCAGGGCCGACATAGCCATTCTGCTCAATATCACCCCTGACCATCTCGACAGGTATGACCACAAGATGGAGAACTATGTCAAGGCCAAATTCAGAATCACCCAGAATATGTCCCAGGAGGACTGCTTTATCTTCTGCGAAGATGATGACATCACTGTAGGTCACCTCAGTCAGGTGGTGACCAAAGCCAAGATGTTCCCGTTCTCACAGAAGCGTCAAGTGGAGCAGGGTGGTTACATTAAGGATGAGATGATGGTAGTGAAGTGCGAAAATGAAGAGTACACTATGCCGCTCGCTGAGCTCTCACTTTCGGGCAAACACAACATCTATAACTCTTTGGCAGCAGCTATCACCGGTAAGATAATGAAGATTACCAATAAGGTGATCCGTGAAAGCCTCAGCTCATTCAAAGCTGTAGAGCACAGGCTTGAGAAGGTCCTCTCTATCAGAGATATCCTCTTTATCAATGACTCCAAGGCCACCAATGTAAACTCCACCTGGTACGCACTTGAGAGTATGGATCGCCCAGTGGTATGGATCGCCGGAGGCAAGGACAAAGGGAATGACTATGAACCCCTGTACGACCTGGTAAAGGATAAAGTGAAAGCGCTGGTATGTATGGGTGTAGACAATAAGAAACTCCACGACTGTTTTGACGGGATGATCCCTACAGTAGTGGATGCATCATCGGCCAAAGAGGCTGTAGAGAAGGCTTATGCACTGGCAGAGTGTGGCGATGTGGTGCTTCTGTCACCCTGCTGCGCAAGCTTCGACCTCTTCAAGAGCTATGAAGATAGGGGAAGACAATTCAAAAATGCTGTAAGGGAACTGTAAGATATGGCTAAGAAGTTCAGAAAGCTGCACGGAGATCAGATTATATGGCTTGTAATTCTATTACTTGCCCTAATCTCTATTGTCGCTGTCTATTCATCCTCAAGTGCTCTGGCATACAGGGATGGAACATCCACTTTCACCTATCTGTTCAAACAGTCTTTCTTCGTCTTTATCGGTTTTATCGGTCTGTTCGTATGCTACAGGATCCCATTGAGGATATACAGGATGTTCTCAATAGCCCTGCTCCTGGTAGCTGCCGGATTCCTCAGCTATATTCTCTTCAAGGGTATGGTGCTGAATCAGGCTGCCAGATGGATCCCTCTGGGTCCGATCACCTTCCAGCCGTCTGAGCTGGCCAAGATCGCGGTGGTACTGTATCTTGCCAGAATACTGGAGACCAAGAAGTTCACCACATTCAAGGAGTATGCGATATGGATTCTGGCACCACTCGGGGTGATCTGCCTGCTATGTCTCTATGGAAGTGTGTCTGCCACCCTTATAGTGGGAATTACAGCATTTTTCATACTTCTGTGCGCCGGCATAAACAAGCGGTACATAGCCTACACAGTCGGGATCATAGCTGTGGCAGCATCGCTGGTATTCCTCATCCACATCACTACGGGGGCTTTCTCCCGTCTGGACACATTTACCGCCAGAGTGGAACGCTTTTTCGTGAAAGAGGATGTGGCCACTATGACAGCGCAGGAGCTTCAGGAGTATAAAGAGAAGAATTTCCAGAGCGACCAGGCCAAAGAGGCTATCCAGCTGGGAGGTCTGTTCGGAAGAGGCCCGGGTAACAGCCTCAAGAAAGATATATTGCCACACCCCTACTCAGACTTCATCTTTGCACTGATAGTGGAGGAGCTGGGTCTGTTCGGAGGGAGTGTACTTATTCTGCTCTATCTGTGGTTTTTCTCAAGGTGCATTGCGATAGCCAAGTCCTGCACCAAGATGTACTCGACGGTGGTGGTGCTCGGTATAGGTTTCCTTATCACCCTGCAGGCATTTATCCATATATTGGTAAATACCGGCATCTTCCCCGTAACAGGTCAGACACTTCCTTTGGTGAGTCTGGGAGGTTCGTCCTACCTGATTATGAGCTGCGCATTTGGAATCATCCTCTCGGTCAACAGGACCATAGAGGTAAAAATTGAAATTGAAAAGGGTAAAAATGAGTAAAAGAATTATCATCAGCGGCGGTGGAACAGGTGGGCACATCTTCCCCGCAATATCGATAGCCAATGCACTTAAAGAGAAGGACCCCTCTACAGAGATCCTCTTCGTAGGTGCTGTCGGAAAAATGGAGATGGAGAGGGTACCTGCAGCGGGTTATCCCATCAAAGGACTACCTGTCGCAGGTCTTAAAAGATCGCTGTCCCTCTCAAATCTTGTCCTCCCTTTCAAGGTTGTCAAGAGTGTCAGGATGGCTGGTAAAATCATAGATGAATTCAGACCCGATGTGGTGGTAGGTGTCGGCGGCTATGCCAGCGCACCTCTCCTATGGAGCGCCTCCTCAAAAGGGATCCCTACCCTCATTCAGGAGCAGAACTCATACGCAGGGCTCACAAACAAGATCCTGTCGAAGAGGGCCCGCACCATCTGCACAGCCTACGACTCGATGGAGAGGTTCTTCCCCAAGGAGAAGATCATCCTTACAGGGAACCCTATCCGTAAAGAGATTGCACCTGCCACCTCTGCACAGAGAGAGGAGGCCTACAAATATTTTTCACTCGACCCTTCCCTCCCCACAATACTTGTGGTAGGTGGAAGCCTTGGGTGCGGCACCCTCAACCGCACTATGAAAAAATGGATACTCGAAGGGGGGAGCAATGCCAAATTCCAGGTCATCTGGCAGAGTGGAAAGGGCTATGCAGAGGGGATCAATACCTTCTTCCAAGGGCTCGAAGGGGCCACCCTGGGGGAAAATTCCAGAGTCTGGAACAATGTCCACAACTGCGACTTCATCAGCAGGATGGATCTCGCCTATGCTGCGTGCGACCTGATAGTGTCCCGTGCCGGGGCGGGAACCATCTCCGAACTTTGCGCAGCTGGGAAAGCCTCCATCTTCGTCCCTTCACCTGTAGTGGCTGAAGATCACCAGACCCACAACGCTATGGCTCTGGTCCGCAAAGGGGCCGCACTGCTGATCAAAGATGCCGAGGCCGAAGAGAAATTGATGGCAGAGGTGGAGAAATTGGCATTTGATCGTGCCAGAATAAAAGAACTTGAAACCAACATCCTCACATTGGCGAAGCCAAATGCTTCAAGCGACATCGCCGACGAGGTGCTAAAACTTGCCAGATAGATGAAGAATGTATATTTCATAGGGATAGGTGGAATCGGGATGAGTGCCATCGCACGATACTTCAAGCACGCAGGGTGCAATGTGTCGGGATACGACCGCACCCCCACCAAACTTACCGCTGCACTTGAGGCAGAGGGGATCCGGATACACTACGAAGAGAGACCGGACCTCATCCCCACAGAGATAGATGAGACATTGGTCATCTACACCCCCGCCATCCCTGCCCAGATGAAAGAGCTGGTAATGGTGTTTGAGAAGGGGTACAGGGTAGTCAAAAGATCCCGTGCACTCGGAGAGATAGCCTCTTCGCAGAAGTGCCTTGCCATATCCGGCACCCACGGGAAAACCACCACCAGCACATTGCTTGCACACATCCTGAACCATTCGGGTGAGGGGTGCAACGCATTCCTGGGTGGCATCTCGAAAAACTACCACACAAATCTCCTTCTGTCGAAGAATCCTGTTCTGGTAGCGGAAGCTGACGAGTTTGACAGATCATTCCTACAGCTCTTCCCCGATATAGCAGCGATCACCTCCTGCGATGCCGACCACCTCGATATCTACTCTGACCACGACCACGTCAAAGGGGCGTTCCGAGAGTTTGCATCCCAGGTAAAAGAGGCTCTGGTAGTGCGTAAAGGGGTCGATGTGGAGTTTGAGACCAAAGCCAGAATATACACATACAGTTACGATGAGCAGGCAGATTTCTACGCATCGGAGATAAAGGTTGACGAATGTGGATACTTCCACTTCACCCTCCACTACCCTATGGGTGAGATAGAGGATTGCACTGTAGGGATTCCTGGATGGATCAATGTCGAAAACGGCATTGCGGCGGCAGCCGTAGCCCTTCTGCACGGGACATCACCACAGATGGTAAAATCTGCACTCGCCACATTCAGCGGTGTGGAGAGGAGATTTGATATCCACCTCAACACCCATAAATGTTCATACATTGACGATTACGCACACCACCCCAAGGAGATATCTGCAGCGATCAGCTCGATCAGAAATATCTTCCCGGGAAGGAGACTGTGCGCCATCTTCCAGCCACACCTTTTCACCAGAACCAGAGACTTCTACCGCGAATTTGCCGAGAGCCTCAGCGCACTGGATGAACTGATACTGCTCCCCATCTACCCAGCCCGCGAACTCCCTATCGAGGGGGTCAGCAGCGAGATGATACTGGAGCTTGTCACCATTCCAGACAAGAAGATCGTATCGAAAGAGGAGCTGATGAAAGAGCTGGAATCGAGAGATATAGATATCCTAATCACACTGGGTGCCGGGGATATAAACACATTCATAGAACCAATAACAGAACTGCTTAACAAAAGGATCGGATAGTGCTTAGAAAGATACTTACATACATCGGATGGTTTTTGCTGGTCGCCATATTTGGCAGCTATTTCTTCTTTGCATCTATGCTCAAGACAAAGGGGAGGGCGGACGATCTATGTACCAAGGTGGAGGTGACCATTCTGGACAGCACCATAAACAGATTTGTATCGGAAGATGAGGTGAAAGAGATTATTGCATCCTCGGAGCTAAAAGTTATGGATAAGGCGATCACAGAGATCGATCCGTATGCACTGGAAACACTGCTGGACAAGAGGAGCGCCATCAAGTTCAGCGATGTAGCTATCGACAGGGAGGGTACACTCCACGTGGAGATCACCCAGAGGAGACCTCTGCTGAGAATTCAGGGTGACGAAGGGGGATTCTATGTGGATGAATCTTGCTATATATTTCCTCTGGTCAAGAGTTTCACATCGTATGTTCCGATAGTTACAGGTGAGATCCCCCTGTCACTCAAAGCTGGTCAGAGGGGAAAAATAGATCCGGAGGGGGAAAAATGGATTTTATCGATGCTAAATTTTGGTGAATACCTTAGAAATCACGAATTTTGGAATTCACAAGTGCAGCAGATCCACATCCTCCCGAGTGGGGATGTAGCTCTGTTTATGAGGGTGGGTGACCAGACTGTCATTTTCGGAGGTCTGGATGATATGGATGAGAAGTTTGAGAAACTTGAGGCCTTTTATAAGAATGTGGTCCCTATCCACGGATGGAACAAATATTCGAAGATAGACCTCAGATATGCAGACCAGATAGTCTGCACACTTAAAAGCAAGAAAAATAAACAGTAGATATAATATGAGCAAGTATGTAGCAGCCATAGACTTAGGGACCACCAAGGTGGCCACCATCGTGGGTGAAAAATCTGCGGGTGGCATCAAGATTATTGCATACAGCGAATTCCCCTCCAATGGTATCAAAAGGGGGGAAGTGATCAACATCCAGAAGGTGCTCAACGCACTTACACCTACCATCGACTCTGTGAACAGACAGATAGAGGATGAAGAGTTCAATCTGGAGGAGGTATATGTAGGTATAGCGGGGCAGGCGATCAGATGCACTTCAGCATCAAATAAAAAGATCAGGATGTTTCCTCACGACATCATCACAGAAAATGAAGTGAGCGGATGGACCAGAGAGATGTATAACTACAGTGTAAATCCGGGAGAGAAGGTGCTTCACGTTATCCCCCAGTCATACAATGTGGATGAGCATATGTACGTATCTGAGGCTGCAGGTATGATAGGTAAAGACATCGAAGCGTTTTTCCGTCTTTTCGTAGGTAGGGCAAATGCTGTCAAGTCGTGCGCAGAGGTAATCCACCGTAAAGGCCTCAAGATCCAGAGAATGCTCCTCGAGCCTATCGCCTCAGCCAGAGCTGTCATAACTGAGGAGGATATGGAGCTTGGTGTAGCTGTAGTGGATATAGGTGGCGGCACCTCAGATATTCTGATTATTGAGGACAATATTGTCCGCCATACTGCAGTCATTCCATTTGGAGGAAACTCCATTACTGAAGATATACGCCAGGTGTGCGGTGTATCATTCAAAGACGCGGAGATCCTCAAGAAGCAGCACGGATCGTGCTTGAGCGAATATGCCCAGGAGTCCAAAGTGATCAACATCCCGGGAAGGGACGGATCTACATCGAAGCAGATATCATTCAAGCTTCTCGCCGCTGTCATCGAAGCGAGAGTAAGCGAGATACTCGCTACAGTGGCCTATGAGATAGAGCAGTCGGGATTCAAAGGGAAGCTCCGCTCAGGTGTGGTCATTACCGGAGGATCATCAAGAATTAATCATATCCAGATTCTGGCCAAACATATCCTGGAGACCGAGGTAAGGCTTGCGCAGCCCGACACATTCTGCCTTATGTCCACCTCTGTAGAGGAGGTATTCAGGCCAAGCTGTTCTACTGCAGTAGGTCTTATCCTCAAAGGTTTTGATGTAATGGATGGTATCGATATGGATACACTCTCCATCCCTGCACCTTCTGAGCCTAAGGATGAAGTGGTGGAAACCAATATATTCGGAGAAGAGAGGACCATCTCTACTGCACCTGAAGATCAGAAAGGGAACAAACAAAAGACAGCCCCTGCCAAGCCTAAGAAGAAATTCAAAGATCTGTTCAAAGGTAAGATCGGGGAGATAGGTGATATATTTGGCACAGTAGATGCCGACGATGAAGCATAAGGAGGATATTATGGGAGAAGACTTGAATATAAATTTAGTACCTGACTCTTGGCAGGTAAAACAGAACATAATCAAAGTAGTAGGTGTCGGTGGTGGCGGATGCAACGCCGTCAACCAGATGTTCAGGGATGGTATCAATGATGTAGAGTTCCTGGTATGCAACACCGACAGTCAGTCACTTATCGACTCACCCATCATCGAGAAACTTCAGCTCGGTGAAGGTCTTGGTGCCGGCTGTGACCCTGAAGAGGGTCGACGCCTCGCTGTAGAGAAAGTAGATGAGATCAAAAAGAGACTCAGTGACGGGACCAAGATGCTGTTTATCACCGCCGGTATGGGTGGTGGTACCGGTACAGGTGCAGCCCCTGTCATAGCCAAGATATCCAAAGAGATGGGGATACTCACCATCGCTGTAGTCACACAGCCATTCCGCGATGAAGGGACCGAATTCCTCAGAAGAGCATACGAAGGTATCCAGGAACTTTCCAAAAATGTAGACTCACTTCTGATTATCGACAACCAGAAGATATATGACATCTACGGAGATCTGGATATCTGGGATGCATTCCCCAAGGCTGATGCCGTACTTCAGACAGCTATCAAAGGTATTGCCGAGATAATCACCGGTCACGGCTACATAAATGTCGACTTCGCCGATGTACGCCGCGTGATGAAAGACAGCGGTATGGCGATAATGGGATCGGGTGAAGCGAGCGGCGCCAACAGAGCAGAGATCGCAGTAGAGAGGGCCTTCACATCCCCTCTTATCAAAGACTATAGTCTCAAATCGGCCAAGAACGTCCTTATCAATATCACATCCAGCAGAGAGAACTCCCTGAAGATGTCTGAGATGGAAAAAATCATCGGCTATGTGACTGAGTACACAGGCAACGCCTTTAACTTCAAACGAGGTGTAGCGTATGATGACAAGATGGAGGCAGGAACTATCCGTGTCACCATCGTAGCGACAGGACTTCTGGTCCATCTCACCCCTCCGCCTGCATTCAAGAAAGCGAGGGATATGGGTGATGAGATAGACTTGGAAGAGAATGAGATAACCGTAAAAGTGGATACCGCCCCCGACAATAAGGAGCTGGGGATAAAACTCTCTCCATTCAATATGGCTACCACTACCATCTATACACAGGGGATGAATATCACCGATATGGAAAATGAGACAGCATTTGCCAGAAGACAGAGAAAAGAGAAAGAACTTAATAACAACGAGTAATATGAGCGAAAGAAAGACCAGAGTAAGATTTGCACCCAGCCCTACAGGACCACTCCATATGGGTGGTGTCAGAACTGCACTATATAACTACCTATTTGCAAAACAGAGAGGTGGAGACTTCATCCTCCGCATAGAGGACACCGACTCACAGAGATTTGTACCGGGGGCAGAACAGTACATCATCGAAGCACTCAGATGGTGCGGCATCTACCCTGACGAAGGTGTATTGGCCGACGGCACCATCCCTGAGACACCCTCAGAGAGACACCCTCACGCACCATACAGACAGTCACAGAGGAGAAACATCTACCGCAAATATGCAGAGCAGTTGGTAGAGAACGGATACGCATACTACGCATTTGACACAGCAGAAGAGCTGGCAGAGCTCCGCAAACAGAAAGAGGCAGCAAAAGAGACCTTCACATATAATTGGGAGACCCGAGGTCAGCTTCGCAACTCCCTGACACTTCCAGAAGAAGAGTGGAAAAAGAAGGTAGAGACCGAGACAGGGTGGACTATCCGCTTCAAGATGCCTGAAAACAGAGTGGTGAAGATGGATGACCTGATTCGCGGACACATCGAAGTTAACACAAACACCCTCGACGACAAGGTACTCTGGAAATCTGCCGACCAGCTCCCCACATATCACCTGGCCAATATAGTGGATGACCACCTTATGGAGATCACAGAAGTGATCAGAGGTGAAGAGTGGCTCCCATCCCTCCCACTCCACTATATGCTGTACGAAGCATTCGGATGGCAGGAGACTCAGCCCCGTTTTGCCCACCTTTCACTTCTTCTCAAACCAGACGGAAAGGGTAAACTGAGCAAACGTGACGGAGACCGCCTCGGATTCCCTGTATTCCCTCTGAAATGGGTATCTCCCGAAGGAGAGGTATCACGCGGATATCGTGAGGACGGATACCTTCCTCAGGCATTTGTAAACATCCTGGCACTTCTGGGATGGAATCCCGGTACAGAACAGGAGATCTTCGAACTTGACGAGCTTGTAAAAGTATTCTCACTTGACAGAGTGGTCAAATCGGGAGCCAAATTCAACCCTGAAAAAGCCAAATGGTTCAACGCCGAGTATCTCCGTATGATGAAAGATGAAGATCTGGCAGCAGAATTTGGAAAAGACCTTGCCGCAAGGGGGATTGAGGCCTCACCTGAATATGTGGCAAAGGTGTGTGGTCTTATGAAAAACAGAGCACACTTTATGACCGACTTCTGGAACCTCACCCACTACTTCTTCCAGGCACCGACCGAGTACGACCAGAGTGTAGTAAACAAATTCTGGAAGGATGAAGTTCCCGGAATGGTGGCTCAGGCCAAAGAATTTGTAATGGGACTTGAACCATACACTAAAGAGTCTCTCGAAGAGGGTCTTCACTCACTTATCGTAAACAACGGCTGGCCTATGGGGAAAGTGATGAACTCACTCAGACTCTCCCTTGTAGGTATAAACAACGGTCCCGGCGTAGCAGATATTATCTGGCTCATCGGACGCGAAGAGTTCGCAGCCCGCATCGACCGCGCCCTGAGCACACTATAATACACACGGACACTCATCATTCCGTAACCTGATTGCGGAATCACACCTCATACGTCATGCCCGGCCCAGACCGGGCATCTCATTTTACCCCCGACCAGACCTCCCATACATCATCCCCATCCAGGATTGGCATCTCTTTTCCCCTCCTTTTTCCGCGCCCCCCTCTCTGCTACACTATACAGGCTACTTTTTCTGTATCTCATATCTCCGACGCTCCACTTTTACATACATTACCCCATCTACTACCCGCGACGCACCACCAAACGGCATAATTCACTGCGTCACACCACCAAAACGCCATTTCTCACCCCAAAACCCCACATCACGCAGCGAATATCGCCCCTATCCGCTGCGTCGCGCATCATCCCCCATATGAATAACATAAGCACCTTTTGATTTGTGACTCTGAAATATGTCTTGCATAGAGGTAATTTGCGATTTTATCTTTTTCTGAGGCTGTAAGTGTATACACACTCCTCCGTCCGCACCTGGGGACTAGCACATTGTCAATCTCCTCACACAACTCTATATCCCTAACCTTCTGACTATCCCATCTCCTCTTCTCATTTGCCAACATCCGTCCACAATCCATATTTACCGAACACCTCTCAATACTCTCCAACTTTACCACCTCTGATATTACACCCTTATCTTCTCTCTGCTCACACTCCCACTTCTCACCAGAAAGTCTGTTCATATAAAAAAGAAAGTTTCTGGCCGACCCGTACATAAGCTCCACCTGTGATACCTCCATAACACTCTCCCGAGTGAACATCCCTCTGGAATCAAATTTGAAGTGGGGCGGGACACTGGCCCTGCTCGGAAGCAACTCGTACTTTGATTTTGGCAGAGAATCACAATACAAAGGGAACTTACCCAACTCCTTTTGGAAAAATATATTGGCAGAAGAGTGCTCATAGCCGAAAGGGGTACTGGCAATACCGTGATGATAAGGATTTCGTAGTGTGTAACTTAATGCTGCCAGAATATGATGGGCACCCTCTACCTCCAAAACAAATGGCTTCTTCTCTCCAAGCCCACCTCGCCTGTGATAGCGACTATTAAAATATCTTGAGTACGAATACTTGAACTCCGCAGCCATCTCCTCCAGCCTGGAAGAGATCACACAAGAATGTATATGGTTTGACATAATGGCATCACATAGCAGTAGCGTCCCTGTACTATACGAAGCCAAAGCAAAATAATTAAAGGCCCTTAGGTAATCCTCCTGGCACCTGAACATCACCTCATCAGATGATGAGATACAGAGATGAAACATCTTCTTCATAATACAGTATTTTCGTCCATCACTATCCATCCCCGCCGACCATGAAATAACTGTCTACGAAAAGGATTGCTTCGCTAAGATACAACAAAAACTCCATCCTCCACCACATACAGACATGAAACATCGAAAACACCACATTTTCACTGCGTCACACCACCAAAACGCCATTTCTCACCCCAAAACCCCACATCACGCAGCGAATATCGCCCCCACCCGCTGCGTCATGATTGATACTTGGCAATAGTTGATCGGAAGGAGGTCCCCATGGGTAGAGCTCACCGAACCGCTCAGTCTATCACCAACATCCCCATTACCGGCTTGACCAGAAATCTAACATTAAACTTTATACGCCATTCAGATATACTCTACTACACCCATAGTCGCTCATGACGAGTTGCTTCGTGCTACGGATTTCGCTCACATCGCCTTGCCGGACAACTCTTCCTTTTAGTCGTGCTACGCACGCCTAACGTCATCAGACAAAGTCCGGCATTGGCTGCACCACACGGCGATTTACCGCTCATTCGCTTGACGCACTCCGCAAAGTCATTCGCTTCCCTATAGGTGTAGTACCACTTTATATCTTCTACCCCTGAACACAACACAGTTAATGGCACCCTGTCCGCTGCGTCGGCCAATCTGGAATGGAATAAATTCACCCATTGTGATGACAGCAACCGATTTGAATTCTACCTCCATCGCTTCGTATGCGATTACATAACCTCTGACCGTATATTTTCAGATATTACAATCGGTGCGACCACAACAATTCCTGATATGTCGTTGTTGCTTAAATGATTATTCTGAGTATCTTTGTATAAATATATCTCATCGTGTCTGAAAAAATTAGTGGTGATATTCTGGAATGGCTGACTAAGGAGGACGAAAGGTTCTCTTTGAGGAAGCTTGGGCTATATACGGATATAAACAAAGCTGTCGAAGATCTGGGGTCATCCGCCTACAGAGAGGCAGATGAGAGCTATTCTGAATGGAAACAGAGGGTCTTGGCTCACTTTTACGAGCAGACAGGATTCTCCTCATTCTACTCACAGAACAGAGGAGAAAAGCTGTTCAAAAGGGGTATCAGATCTCTTCTTAAGGCCAAGCTCAGTGATATGTTCCATCATAGTGAGCAAACCGACACAGACAAATATATAGCCCCTGATCACGACACCATCTCATATTCTCTATCTGAGGAGAACTTCGAAAGAATCTCTGAGGAGCACCTATCCGGTGAGATCCAAGATACCCTCGAAATTTCCTCAATATGCAATTCGGCACTCAAGCAAAACTACCCATTGGCAGAAGAATATGTGATAGACCACCTTCAGACCAACGACAGTTTCTACTGGGAAAAGGTCTACCTAAGACTTAAACCTATGGTGGAAGGGTTCTCATACCAGATGTCCGGAAGCAATGCCCAAGATCAGACATATGATATATGGAGCGACACTTGTATGATTATAAATACAGCTGTAACTGAAAAGAGGCTCTCACAGCCTTGCCACGCAAAAGATATCATATCATACGCTGTAGGTATCATAAAGAACAAGAACAGGGAACTCCTCAAAGGGATTAAAAAAGGGAGGAACATTTCTCTGGATCAGGTTTCATATAAGGTGGAATACAGCCCGGATGAAAACTTTTTTAACCGGGAGGAGGCAGCTCCCCAAAATTTTTCGTCACAAAATCCCACTGTGACCAATTATATTGACATCACTGATGAAGTGGATATCAGAAACCATATGGTTCTGGCCCTATATAACGAGAAGCATCCCCTTCATCAGGCTCTGATATCGGGATACGAAGAGGCTGTAGGACTCCTTTTCGAACACTATATCGACGGAGTTTCATACGATGACATAGTGATCAAAAGGATGGGACATCTTCCCGAAAAAGAGATGATAAAGAATGTGGCCCGCGTCAGACAAGAGGTCAAAAGGGTCAAAGAGAGGCTGATAAAAAGATTTATAAAACTAATTAAAAACGATAGAAGATGAGCAGGCACCTGGATTCTCACACCATTTTCAGATATGTTTCGAATCGGATGACCCCACAGGATGAGACATCTGTACAGGAGCATATCTCAGAGTGCAGCAAGTGTAGAGCTGCAGTAGAGAAATACCGCGCTCTGGCTGCCGGTCTCGAGCCCGATGCCAGTAGAGTACAGCCTCGATTCAGACTCATCTGCAAGAGCACCCTTTTCAGAGTGGCAGCATCACTCATCATCGTGGGAGGAATCACATTTACCATCATCAACACACGACCCAAATCGCTCCCTATCCAGAGCGGACACGACTCAGGGGCCATCCTCTCCACCGACACATACCAGCCTGAGACATACCAGCCTGGGACCCAGAAAGCCGACACCACCAGCACCGAGAGCGACACACTCGCCACCGCCCCCGTCTACTACACACCGGAGAAATAACCGGGTTCTGACTACCCTACTTCCACCAGTCAACATCCCCTTGATCCACAGCCACTTACCATCTATACGTATCTCCCAAAGTTCTCTCCTATAGCTATGCGTAACGCTTTTTAAGAATAATTGATTACTTTTGTATAAGAAATAACTAAATTTAAATACTATGTTAGGAATTGCAGCTGACCACGCCGGTTACGAACTTAAAAACACCCTCATCACATATCTTCAGGAACTTGGCTACGAAGTGAAGGACTTCGGTACACACTCTGCCGAGAGTATGGACTATCCAGATGTAGCACACCCCCTTGCTGAGGAGGTGGAGTCCGGCAAACTTGAAAAAGGTATCGCCATCTGCGGCTCAGGTAATGGTATCAGTATGACACTGAACAAACATCAGGGGATCCGTGCAGCACTCTGCTGGAATACCGAACTTGCAGCACTTGCACGCCAGCACAACGATGCAAACATCCTATCTCTACCAGCACGCTTTATCGACACCGATACAGCCAAAGCTATCGTAAAATCGTACCTCGAAAGCGACTTCGAAGGGGGAAGACATCAGCGTAGGGTAGAAAAAATCGCTTGCAAATAATGGCAGCACCAGAGATTAATCCGATCGTTATAAAAAAGGGTGAACTCACCACCCTCGTACCAAATATGGAGAACTATCCGGAGGGGATCCTTATCCCCTTCGATAAGCCTCTTGAGTGGACCTCTGCAGATGTGGTCCGCAAACTCAAATTCAAATTCCAGTACTTCTTCAAGAACAAAAAGCTGAAAGTGGGACACGCCGGGACACTGGATCCTCTGGCTACCGGTATGCTCATCATCAGTCTGGGCAAAGCTACCAAGATATCGGAGCAGCTTCAGGCCGAGAAAAAAGAGTATATCGCCGATGTGACATTCGGTGCTACCACACCCAGTTACGACCTTGAGAAAGAGATCGACGCGACATACCCTTACGAACATATCACTGCAGAAAAGATAGAGGAGACCCTCAAAGGGTTCATCGGGACACAGGAGCAGGTACCACCTATCTTCTCCGCCAAATATGTCGATGGAGTCAGAGCATATGAGATGGCTCGCGAAGGTGTCGAGGTGGAACTCAAATCTGCCACCATCACGATCTACAATATCGAACTGCTGGAATACAATGCCCCTACTGCCAAGATCCGTATAGAGTGCTCAAAAGGGACCTACATCAGATCTCTGGCCCGAGACTTAGGGCTCGCACTGGAGAGCGGAGCGCATCTTACAGCCCTGCGCAGAACAAAGTCCGGCACCTTCTCAGTAGAAGATGCCACCACAATGGACGAGTTCGTAGCTTTTTATACAGAGAATAAATTCTGATGGCTTACTGGGCTATAAACCTATAGACAATCTCTCCGGCTTGTCGCTCCGGAGCATCTGAGGAGGCGGTAAAACGGGAACGTTTGGCCGCCTTCATAGCATAATCCTGAAGACAGATATCGGTCGACGAGGCAGACTCTATCACTTTCACATTCACCACATACCCTTTTCTGTTGACCACTATGGCGACAGTCACATCTCCCCCACCCACACACTTATAAGCCGGTATCGGAAGCGACATCCCCTTACGGCCATCCAGCCGGTAAGAGAGGACCGATGGTCCGACATAAGTCTCCTTGCTCTTGGTCTCCTCTTTTCTGGTCCCCAAATCTATATCATCTTCACTGTCCATAGCCTCCAGAGCTTCCCTTCGGGAAGCGTCGAGCTTCTCCTGAAGACGGCGTGCCTCATCATAGACTTCTGAAGGGTTACTACTTCTATCGTCACGCAGTCTCTCTCCACTGCGGGAAGCATCTACTGCGACATTGCGCGGAGCGCTCTGACGGGACTGGGCGATAAGCTCGTCAAGCTCAGCACTCACACTCTCCTTGAACTCCTTTATCTCCTGCTCCCTCTCCAGCTCCTCCTGACGGGTAAAGTCAAGGACAAAAGAGGTCTCCTGGCTCACTGTACGATGAATAGAGTAAGCCAGAATAATGATCAGAAGGACGAGGTGAAAGATGATGGTAAGATACAATCCCGCCTTCTCGTCATTATCTATCTTTATGTTGAAGCGCTTTTTCAATAGTTGCGATTAAAATATCGATTGCCACTTTATTATGTCCACCCTGAGGGATAATAATATCGGCAAAACGCTTGGTAGGCTCGATAAACTGCTGATGCATAGGCTTGAGAGTCAGCACGTAGCGCTCCATAGTGTCAGCGACACTTTTGCCACGCTCTATGATATCGCGGGATATCACCCTCAAAAGTCTCTCATCTGCATCTGCATCTACGAAGACCATAATATCGAGGAGTTTCCTCAGCTTCTCACAAGTGAAGATGAGGATACCCTCAATAATTATAATGTCTGCAGGGTGAACTGTTACAGTCTCGGTAGCTGAACGGGTACAGGTGATGTACGAGTAGATAGGCTGCTGGATGGTCTTACCCTCACGCAGCTGCTGTAATTGCTCTACGAGCAATTCAAAATCGATCGAATCAGGATGGTCAAAATTGAGTTTCTGCCTCTCCTCCATCGGAAGATGCCCACTGTCGTGGTAGTAGGAGTCCTGAGGGATAATGGCCACCTCTCCACCTGGGAAAGACTCTGCAATTTTGTTGACTACTGTAGTTTTTCCGGAACCTGTACCTCCGGCAATACCGATGATTAACATATTCTAAAATTCTGCTGTTTTAGGTGTTCTTGGGAATGGAATTACATCGCGAATATTCGACATACCTGTCACGAAAAGGAGCAATCTCTCGAATCCAAGGCCGAAACCACTGTGTGGAGCTGTACCGAATCTGCGGGTATCCACATACCACCACAGATTAGTGTCGTCCATATTGAGCTCTTTGATTCTCCCTGTAAGCTTTTCGTATGATTCCTCTCTCTGAGAACCGCCGATAATCTCGCCGATCTTAGGGAAGAGTACATCCATAGCCCGGACAGTCTTGCCATCTTCATTCTGTTTCATATAGAATGCCTTGATGTCCTTAGGATAGTCTGTCAGGATAACAGGTTTGCCGAAATGTTTCTCTACAAGATATCTTTCGTGCTCACTCTGAAGGTCGATACCCCAAGCTACAGGGTAATCGAACTTCTCTCCTGAAGCTTCAAGAATCTTCACACCCTCTGTATATGTCAGTCTCACGAACTCTGTACCTACCACACTCTGTAGTCTGGAGATAAGCTCTTTGTCGATCATATTGTTAAGGAATGTCAGATCATCCATACAGTTATCCAAAGCGTATTGCACAAGATATTTGATGAACTCCTCTGCCAGATCCATATTGTCCTCGATCTCATAGAATGCCATCTCAGGCTCTACCATCCAGAACTCAGCCAAGTGGCGTGGGGTATTTGAGTTTTCTGCGCGGAAAGTTGGACCGAAAGTATAGATGTTTCCCAAAGCCATAGCACCAAGCTCACCTTCGAGCTGACCGCTCACTGTAAGGCTTGTTCTCTTGCCGAAGAAATCCTCTTTATAGTCTATTTTCCCCTCCTCTGTACGAGGCAGATTCTCCAGATCCATAGTGGTAACCTGGAACATAGCACCAGCACCTTCAGCATCAGAAGCTGTGATAAGTGGAGTGTGAAGATAGACAAAGCCCTTGTCATTGAAGAACTTGTGGATAGCATAAGCCATCGCGTGACGGATTCTCAACACTGCACCAAATGTATTGGTACGTGGTCTGAGGTGACCGATCTCGCGAAGGAACTCCATACTGTGACCTTTTTTCTGAAGTGGATAGGTCTCTGTATCGGCAGTACCATAAACCACGATCTCCTTAGCCTGAATCTCCACCTTCTGTCCGCTACCCATAGACTCTACCAGATCACCTGTAACTGCAAGACAAGCACCGGTAGTGATAGATTTCATAAGTTCCTCAGGGAAGTTGGCCACTTCACATACGACCTGAATATTATTTATAGTAGAACCGTCATTAAGAGCTATGAAAGCGATGTTTTTGTTACCTCTTTTTGTCCTCACCCAGCCTTTAGCCACGACTGACTGACCTGGAGCCTCATTAAGCAGCTCTGCGATTCTAATGTGTCTTTTTCCCATTTCTATAGATTTTTTAACATCTTACAAAGTTAGTGAAAAACTTTCACTTTCGTTCCAACATCTGTCAATAGCTGTCACAGCTACCTTATATCCTTTATATTTTTTGAAATCTTTTCCGAAATCGTAAGATTTTTTATTTGTAATCTTCACCAGATACTCACCCTTGGATGTATCCACCATCACTCCCTTAGGGAAGAGATATACAGCATAGAATACAGGCTGCTGCATAGGATCCTCAGTAGGCTCCACAGTCCACTGCACAGTAGTGGACTTTCTGTTAAGGGTTTTTACCTTCTGAGGCGCTCTGTCATCCAGTCTGGTATAAGCAGGGATAAGTGCAGGTCTTGACTGGTATACAGTAGAGAGGCTGTCGTGGATATTGTGGACATTTCTCTTGATGGACCATCCCGGCCACCATACGTTACCTGCCACATTAGGGAGCTCCCTTACAAGTTCCATCTTCCTCTCAAGCTGGGTATCCAGGACAGATATATTTTGCCCTATATACAGGTGATCAGTAAAGTTTCCGTCATTCCACCAGTTGATAAGGACCTCATAGCAAGCAGCATTGAAGCCAATTCTCCAGTAAAGCTGAGGAACGATATAATCTATATAACCTTTCAAACCCCAGTCAGGAACATCTGCGAAGAGGGCCTCATAGTTTGACAATCCATTGGTGGCACTTCCCGAACTGTCAGGTGTCTCACTCAGATTTCTATGGATACCAAATGGGCTGATACCGAATCTTACCCAAGGTTTGATACTCTTGATAGTATCATTAAGCTCTTTCATAAGGATAGCCACATTGTTCCTTCTCCAGTCACCCTTCTGCCAATATTCGAAGCCCTGTTCCTTGGCATATTTAACAAAAGATGCATCGTCGTGGAACTCCTCATATTTCACAGGATATGGATAGAAATAGTCATCAAAATGGATAGCATCCACATCATATCTCCTTACGATATCAGCGATTACACTTACAGTATGCTCTCTGGAAGCTGGCTCACCCGGATCGAAATAGAGCTGGGTACCATATCTCTTGAAGATATCCGGATTTGAATAGAAAAGGTGGTCAGGTGCCAGCTCCTCCTTATCGTTCGAAGTCACTCGGTAAGGGTTACACCAGGCGTGAAGCTCCATTCCCCTGTCGTGAGACTCTTTGATAATGAACTCCAATGGATCCCAATATGGTTCCGGAGCCTGACCCTGTACACCGGTAAGGAATCTGGTCCAAGGCTCCAGTTCGGACTCATAGAAAGCATCGGCCTGTGGTCTCACCTGAAAAATCACTGCATTGCACCCTGCCTGCTCCAGAGAATCCAATGTCTGGATAAACATCTCCCTGATCTGGTCCTGAGTCATAGTCCTCATCTGGGTATTCCCCACAATATGGATCCACGCACCTCTGAACTCCCTCTTTGGCTGCTCTACATTCTGGGCGCCAAGAGATACTGCTAACGCAATAAATGATAAAACCGCTATAATCTTTTTCATAATATATTAAAATTCTACGCCCATTGCAGAGCAAATTTTCTTAGGAATATCGGTATTGTCCATCTTGCCGGCGAATAGTCCACTACCTGCACCTACTGCAAATACAGGGACATTTCCTGCAGTATGAGAACTGGTAGTCCAGCCAAGTCTTGCCTCTTTATTAAGCTGGTCCACCTCCTCCTCCTCCTTCGCCTTACCGGTACCGGCTTCGTAGCTTGTAGCGCTTACAGTATTGTCCTTGGATGCCTTCTGAGAATCAAACTTGTCAAAATACATATTGTACCCTTTCTCATAGCCCAGGGCAATACCACCTGTCTCGTGATCTGCAGTGATTACGATAAGGGTCTGCTCAGGGTGCTTCAGATAGAACTGGTATGCCACCTCTACAGCTTCTGCCAGATCCAAGACCTCAAGAATGGTACCTTTACCATCATTTGAGTGGGCTGCCCAGTCTATTCTGCCAGCCTCCGCCATCATAAAGAACCCATCTTCACCTTCAAGAAACTCTACTGCAGATGAGACAAGATCAGCAAGCTTCATATCCCCCTCTTTTCTGTCTATAGCGTAAGGGAGTTCGTGACTCTCCACCCCTTCGTTCTGAAGAAGGAGTATCTTCTCTGCCTTATCCTTTTTTGATTTGAAATCATCCAGTCCGGCTGCGATGACATATCCATCTTCCTGAACCACTTCGTAAGCAGATTTCTTATCACCCTTTTTCCCCATAGGATTGATAAATCCGCCACCACCGAAGAACTCAAAATCTGAATCTGCCATCTGGACTGCAATAGAGTAATAATCACTTCTCTTTACAGAATTTGCATAGAAAGCTCCGGGTGTTGCGTGGTCGAGTGATACAGTAGAGATAACACCTACCGGAATACCGGCCTCGTGGATCTTGTAAGCAATACTTTTGAGATTTGTAGAATCAGGAGCGACGCCCAGGAATCCGTTATTTGTCTTATATCCGGTAGATAGAGCTGTACCGGCAGCCGATGAACAGGTTATAATATTTGATGCTGAATAAGAAGAGGCCATTCCCAGAACAGGAAATTTGGTAAATGAGATAGAATTGTTTCCATTATTTTGGCCTTGCATATATGCAGAATAGTATTCAGCAGCAGCTACGTGGGAGAATCCCATACCGTCACCTATGAAATAGAAAACATACTTTGCCTGCTCTTTCTGTGGCTGGCAAGATGTTAAAGCAAAAAATGAAAATATCGCTACAAAAGGTAATAAAAATCTCTTAATCATCTTAGGGTCATATTTTTATTAAAAAATGGGCGATTTCTCTAAGAGATACCGCCCACTCTTTATTTATACATATTAGTAATTATTTACCAGCAGGTCTTGCTGCATACATAATCTTCAAAGCAGAACAACGTCTTAGCTCTTGTTTAACGTCTGTTACAATACCCATAAGGGTACCTTCATCTACGTTAAGAGAGATAGTCATAAGTTCTCTGTCCACCTCACTTCTAGCTTCACGCTCGGCTGCCACGAAGTCACGGATATCGTTAACAGTTTTATATGAGTCGTTAAGCTGGATACGGGTATCAGTACCGAACTGGTTCTGATACTGTTTGGTAGGAGCTCCGATATAGATATATGAAGCAAGCTCTTTTCTTTCAAGTTTAGCAGTTTCTGATGCCTCAGGAAGTTTGACTTGAACCATTCTATCAGTCTTACGCATACTTACAGATACCATGAAGAACATAAGAATCATAAACACGATATCTGGGAGAGATGCAGTAGAGATAGCTGGCATACCGCCATCTTTTCCTTTTCTTACAAATTTAGCCATTCTGAAATCCTCCTTATTTTTTCTTACTAACGTCTTTAGGCTCAGCCTCAGAGATGTTCTGAGGGATAGCTGTTCTAACTATCTTCTGCTGATCTGCATCAAGAGCGGCATATTTCTTACCGAAGTGCTGGGTAGCGAAATCATCACGGATAGTGTTGATAGCTCTAACCAAAGCATTTTGTACTTCTAGATAGATCTCATAGTGGGTACTACGGTCATTCTGAAGAGAAATCACACCTTCTGACACAGGATAAGTACCGAAACCTTCGATCTCCTTATCTTTTTTAGCAGATAGTTTCTCGTTGTTAGTAGGGTTAGTTAAAAAGTCAATAACGATTTGATCCAGCTGGCTAACATCAGAAATATATTCAGAACCGGCAAATACTGCGTCCCTCGAGTTAATCTTAACTTCCAGGATGTTACGACGATTGACTTTGATATCTTCTACCTTAGCATTTTTGTCAGGCATAGGGGGAAGACGTCTTGAAAGACCTTGCTCAGAGTCCATTGTAGAAACCATTAGGAAGAAGATCAACATTAGGAAAGAGATATCCGCCATTGATCCGCCGTTAATTTCGGGTGTTTTCTTAGATGCCATATCTGTTCGTTTAATTAACGTTTCTTAATTGCATTCATTACAATACCACCAAGTAGTGAAACGATAACGCCCACAAATAGGATGTAAGTAAGAATAAGAATAGTGTCGGTCATTTTGAAAGTAGTAGCAGAAGGTTGTTCAGCTACGTTTACAGCTACAGGGTTACCTGAAGCCAAGAAATAAGACGCAACTACTAGTACAACTGCAAGAACCAATACCAATCCAGTACTCTTAATAGATTTCTTGTTACCGAAAGTGGCAATACAAGCAAGTACAAGGATAAGGGCGATTGCAAGTACTATCAGAGCGTACACCCACCACAGAAGACCGTCAACAAGTGTAGTAGAGCTAAGGACATCAGCCAAGTTTGACAAGGCAAACTGACCTGAGCCGTTCTGAAAATAGAACAAAGCTATGATCACTACACCGACAGCTAGTAGGACGTATTCTAATATTTTTGCAAATTTTGACATAATTAAAAATTCAAGTCAGTTTGATTATTTATTTAGGTATCTAACTACTAGGTCTACTAGAGAGATTGATGCATCTTCCATAGAGTTTACGATAGAGTCAATCTTAGAAACTAGATAGTTGTAAATAACTTGAAGGATAATCGCAACGATAAGACCACCTACAGTTGTAATCAAAGCGACTTTCATACCACCTGCTACAAGGGTCGGAGAGATGTCACCAGCGATCTGGATCTCATCGAATGCCTGAATCATACCGATAACTGTACCCATGAAACCAAGCATAGGAGCGATAGCGATAAATAGAGCGATCCAACCAAGGTTAGACTCTAGCTGACCCATCTGAACTGAACCGTAAGAAACGATAGTTTTCTCAACAGCCTCAGCACCCTGATCTGCACGAAGAAGACCTTGGTAGAAGATAGAAGCAACTGGACCTCTTGTATTGCGGCAAACTTCTTTAGCAGCCTCAACACCACCTTCGTTAAGGGCAGCCTCAACAGCAGCGATAAGCTTTTCATTGTTGGTAGTTGCCATGTTAAGGTAGATAATTCTTTCAATACAGATTGCAAGACCAAAGATCAAACATGCAAGTACTGTAGCCATGAAGCCAGCACCACCCTCGATGAATTTGGTTTTAAGAGCTTGGTGAAGAGCAACTTCTTTAACAGGAGCAACTTCTTCTGCAGGAGCAGCAACTTCTTCAGTTGCAACTGAGTCTGCAACAACTTCAGTAGCTTGAGCAGCTTCCTCAGTTTGTGCTGAAGCGTATTGAGCAGAGAAAGTCATCAGACCTGCAACTGCCAAAAACATGAAAAATTTTTTCATAAAAGTTTTGAATGATTAGTTATTAAACAAATTATTAAATAGTTGATTTATATTTATTTACAAATATCACATCCTACTTGTTAATTTTCTGTCTCCTAATCTCCTAAGCGTGTACTCACAGAAAATATGGCCAAAGTTAGAAATTATTTTTTAATTATCACCATTACTTTGAAATTTCTCCTCTAATATTTTTACTCATATTTACCCTAACATCATTATTATCAGGGTATTTACCCAGTAAAAAATATAGTTTTGCCAAAGCTGCTTCTATCGTAGAGTCCTCTCCACTGACCACACCTATCTTTTTCAGGGCTACCCCTGTGGCGTATGCATCCATATCCACCCGCCCTGCATGACACTGTGAGACGTTTACCACGATGATACCATTATCCACCAGCTGTCTCACCGCATCGATGAATTTACCGTTGGTAGGGGCGTTGCCCGAACCGAATGTTTCGAGTATTACAGCTCTCAACCCCTCTACCTTATTAAGGATAGAGATATTGTTCACACTCATCCCCGGAACTATCTTCACTATCGCCACATTAGGATCCATATCATAGTGTACTTTAAAATCCTTTCCCCATTTCGGATATCTTATCAGATCTGGATTGAATCTTATATGGATCCCCACATCTGCCAACACAGGATAGTTTGCAGACCTGAAAGCCCTGAAGTTCTCAGCATTGTACTTGGTAGTCCTGTTACCGCGATACAGCTGGCTCTCAAAATAGATACACACCTCCGGAACAAGGGCCCTCTCCTCATCATCTTTAGCTGCCGCAATCTCTATGGAAGAGATCAGATTCTCCTTTCCGTCAGTCCTGAGCATACCGATAGGGAGCTGACTGCCGGTAAAGATCACCGGTTTTCCAAGATTCTCAAGCATAAAGCTGAGGGCAGATGCAGTGTATGACATAGTATCTGTCCCGTGAAGGACGACAAAACCGTCATATTTATTATAATTGATCTCTATTATTCTGACAAGTTCCTGCCAGAAAGGGATATCTGCATCAGATGAATCTATAACAGGATCGAATGAGTATGAATCAAGTTTGTACCCGAACTTTTTAAGCTCTGGGACCTCCTCCATTATATGAGAGAAATCAAATGGAGCCAGTGCCTGAGTCTGAGGATCTATCTTCATCCCGATAGTCCCACCTGTATATATTAACAGTATAGAAGTATCCATATTACTGAATATTGAAAAGTGTCAATGCATTATTTGTGGTTATCTCCTCCACCTTCTCTATGGAGCAGTCTTTAAGCTGTGCTATCTTGGCGACGATCTCCTTGAGATATGAGGGTTCATTCCTCTTCCCCCTGTATGGAACAGGGCTGAGCCAGGGGGAGTCTGTCTCCAGTACCATCCTCTCCAGGGGAAGTCTCTCTACCACACCCGCCACTGTCGCCTTCTTATATGTGACGACACCACCTATACCTACCATAAAATCACCATATTTATTTATCCTCTCATAAGTCTCATAACTCCCTGAGAAGGCGTGGAAGACACCTCTGGGTCTGATACCATCCCTCCTTAACTGCTCCAGGACCTCATACAAATCCTCTGTAGCCTCCCTAAGATGTACTATAATCGGACAGTCTGCTGATGCAGCCATAACTATCTGCTCATAAAAGACCCTCTTCTGCTCTGTCATAAATTCCCTGCTCCAGTATCCGTCAAGTCCTATCTCCCCCACTGCGCAGAATCTTCTCCCCGCAAACTCCCTCTTCACAAAATCGAGTTCCTCTTCCCAGTCCCCTTTAACAGATGTGGGATGGAGACCTATGGCAGAATAGGCAAACCCAGCCAGTCTTTTCTCCACTTCACACATATCTCCGTAGGAAGAGCTGTCTATCCCGGGCATTATACATTTGTATACCCCTGCCTCCTTGGCTCTGGTCACGACAGAGTCAAAGTCCTCCCTGAAATCCTCATCATACAGATGTGTATGGGTATCTATTATCATATCTTTAAAGTAAAATAGCCTATCAGATCGGACTCTATCCTCCCTTCAAGTTCAAGTTCGGTGATATTGGTCATCAGCTCCCCCCTACCAAATCCTGTCCGATCGAGAAGATCATCCACTGTAGCTTTTTTATGCTCATACAGCACACCGACAATCCCCTTTTTACATTCATTATCACTTTCAAAGATAAGAAATTTTGCTCTCATATCCCTATCTTTTGAGATATTTTTCCACCCCAGAGAACTCCTTACTGAGTTTTTTCCGGTCACCATCTCCGCATATGACTCCTTTATCAGCAAATTACACCCCTCCGAGAGTTTGTCATATATACCACCCGGAACTGCAAACACCTCCCTGTCATAGGATCTTGCCATCTTGGCTGTGATCATCCCTCCTCCATCTTTTGTAGATTCTATCAGAATAGTGGCATCGGCCAATCCCGCTATAATTCTGTTTCTACGGATAAAATTTATAGCCACAGGCGAAGTTTTAGGGGGAAAATCTGAGACCACCCCACCACAATCCAGCATCTGCGCCGCCACGCTTCTATGGAAAGAGGGGTATATGGTATCCAGCCCCGTGGCCATAGCACCTATGGTGGGGAGACCAAGTCTGAGAGCAGCCTTATGTGCAGTTATATCCACTCCGTATGCCAGACCGCTTACTATCAGAGGGGGCGACTCCAGTTCTGCTAATGACTCAAGTATCTCCTCACAAGCCCTCTTTCCATAGTCTGTCATCTTTCTGCTCCCTACTATGGATATTACCCTGACGCTGTTCATATCGCCATTACCTCTGAAGTAGAGAACCACAGGTGCATCAGGACACTCCTTCAGCCTCCAGGGATAGTCACTGTCCTGAATATAATAGATCCTCACATTATGGGTGTCTGCCCACTCCACATCCTCCCTCCCCCTCTCGAGCTGGAGAGGATTGAGGATCTCGTCTATGAAATGGCTCCCTTTTCCGAAAATATCTGTCAGTTCCCTTCTGTTCAAAGAGAAAATCTCACTTGGACGGGAAAATCTCCAGACCAGATCTCTGGCCTTGTCGCAAGAGTAGTTGAAAATCCTGTTGACAGCACAGGCATAAACCAGTTCGTCGTATTCCATAATCTGCAAAAGTAGACCGGAACACGACGAACAGACGGCACAAAAAACAATTTGTGACGAAAATATTTTTAAAATTCCCGCATCAGATAATCAGCATAGCATCTCCATAGGTACCGAACTTGTACCCCTCACTCAAAGCCACCTTATATGCCTTCATCACATTCTCATACCCTCCGAATGCTGCTGCAGACATAAGCATAGTGGATAGCGGCATATGGAGGTTGGTCACCAATGCTGTAGGGATCACAAACTGGTAAGGGGGGAATATGAACTTATTGGTCCATCCCTCAAATGGGCTGATCTCATTTTTGGTGGTAACAGGTGTCTCCACTGCTCTTGCTACAGTGATACCTACGGCAAATACCCTTTTACCTTTTGCCTTGGCATTGTTTATCATCTTGGTAGATTCTTCAGAGATATAGACCTGTTCAGAATCCATTTTGTGTTTTGAGAGGTCCTCCACATCCACTGTGCGGAAATGGCCCAGCCCCATATGGAGTGTGATATTGGTCCAGTCCACACCTTTGATCTCCATCCTCTTGAAAAGTTCACGGCTGAAGTGAAGACCGGCTGCCGGAGATGCTACAGCACCCTCTTTTGAGGCAAAAATGGTCTGGAAACGCTCTGTGTCGATCTCCTCTGCGTGTGGTCTGATCCACTTGGGGACAGGTATCTCACCCATAGAGTACAGTGTCTGTTTGAACTCCTCGTATGTACCGTCATACAGGAATCTCAGTGTTCTGCCTCTGGAGGTGGTATTGTCGATCACCTCTGCCACCAACGAGTCATTTTCACCGAAATAGAGTTTATTTCCTATTCTGATCTTTCTTGCAGGATCTACCAGTACATCCCACAAACGCTGCTCTCTGTTAAGCTCTCTAAGGAGGAATACCTCAATCTCTGCTCCGGTTTTCTCCTTATTACCGCTGAGTCTGGCAGGAAAAACTTTTGTATCGTTAAATACAAAGACATCCCCTTCATCGCAATAGTTGATAATATCCTTGAACACTTTGTGTTCGATCTCGCCTGTGTCCTTATGGAGTACCATCAGACGTGACTCATCTCTGAAATTTGCAGGATACTTTGCGATCTGCTCTGCAGTAAGATTAAAATTGAATTGTGATAGTTTCATTATGTAGTCAAGTTTTATTTTACTAGTTGTATAACATTGTCTATTTCTGCAAATATGGGGTAGAAAGCCTCATCTTCAAGTTTTGAGTATCTCCCTATCATAGCCCTTATCTGGGTCATTATGATATCCTCCGATATCTTCCACTGGGACTCTACCACGCGGATAGAGTTGTCCCTCAGGTAATTTTTGAATTCTCTCTCCAGATTCATACTGTCCATCAAGATATTGAGTTCCTCCAGATTCTCTATCGCCTGGAGCTCCTTTCTGTATCTGTCCGCCATCCGGATACTGAACTTCATCTGTGCGGACTGTCTGTTTATCTTCACCAGAAGATCTGTCACACCCACTGTATCCACAGGGACGAATACATCTGGAATTATGCCGCCCCCACTGCTTGGAATACTGTCTTTCTCCATCATCTCTCCGTGGATATACCTCTCGACGATATCTTCATTGTAAGAGGTGTCATCTCCCTTCTCATAAGGTTTCTGGATATATCTTCCGGTCGGTGTATAGTACTTGGCCACTGTAAGCCTTATTCCGGAGTTGTCAGAGAAGTATATCGGCTCCTGTACAAGACCTTTCCCATACGAACGTCTTCCGACGATCAGACCTCTATTATTGTCCTGGATGGCCCCGGCAAAGATCTCACTTGAAGAGGCAGAGTTCTCATTGATCAGGACCACCAGCTCCAGATCCTGGCACAACCCATTGCCGGAGGCTTTAAAGTCCTGGCGCTCCCTGTGCAGCCCCTGCATATATACGATGATCTGGTCCTTTTTCAGAAACTCATTAGAGAGATACAGTGCCTGATCGAGGTAACCTCCCGGATTATCCCTGAGGTCAAATACCAGCTTCTTCATCCCTGCTGCCCTGAGCTTGACAGTCGACTGCAAAAACTCCAGATAGCTGCTCTTCGAAAACTTGGAGAGCTTTATATAACCGGTAGTATCATTCAGCATATAGGCAACATCCACACTTTTGATAGGGATTTTGCCTCTGACAATCTGAAAATCGACCAGTTCGCCATCCCTTCTGACTTTGATATTGACCTTGGTGCCCGAAGTCCCCCTGAGCATTTTCATCATAGAGTCCTGCGGGAATTTCACCCCTGCCACATTTCTGCCGTCTATCTCCACTATCCTGTCCCCTGCCACAAGTCCCACCTTTTCAGATGGGCCTCCGGCCAATACACTGATCACTACCAGAGTATCAGATGGGACATTGAAGGTGATCCCTATCCCATCGAAGTTGCCCTGAAGCCCCTCATCAGCCTCTTTAAGTTCCTCGGGTGGGAGATAGACCGAATGGGGGTCGAGTTCTTTAAGTATCTCCGGGATTATCTTCTCTGATATCGCATCATAATCTATGCTGTCCACATAGTTTTTCTCTATCTGCTGGAGCACCAGAGAGATCTTATCCCAGTTATGGGATGTCACCTTGTTTGAACTATATTTCCCATAGTCCACCCATTTGGTAATCACACTACCAATCATAATGAGGATAATACCCCACAAAACCTTTTTCAGAACTCCGAATTTGTCCATTATTCGTACTTGCAAATCTCAATACCGGCCCTTTCGAGCAGCTCCAGCCCATCGGTATTTCTATAGTCCTTGTTATACACTACCCTGCGGATACCGGCCTGAATAATCAGTTTGGAACACTCCATACAGGGTGCATCTGTTACATAAAGTGTAGCCCCTTCACTGCTGTTGTTCGACTTGGCCACTTTGGTGATAGCATTGGCTTCAGCGTGCAAAACATAACTTTTGGTCTGCCCCAATTCATTCTCGCAGACATTTTCAAATCCTGCAGGTGTCCCGTTGTACCCATCGGAGATGATCATCTTGTCCTTGACTATAAGTGCACCCACTTTGCGTCTTACGCAATATGAGTTTTCAGACCACACCTGAGCCATTTTCAAATAACTCAGATCAAACTGTTTCTGCTTTTCTGTCACCATATCATTTTTATTTATGTCTCTGATACAAATATCTCTTGATACTCCTCTTAGGGGTCTTTTCAAACTCCTCAGGAGAGAGCTCTATCCCAGCTATCTTGCAGTAATTGGGGAGCACTTTGTTCACCTCTTTGAGCCCCTCATTGAGTTTTTCAATAAGCTGCTCCTTATTCAGATTCTCCTTATCCCTCAACTCCTGGTCCGGATAGATCAGAGCGATGAGTTTGTCTCCATCCTCCACCACCAGCGATTCACCCACATAAGGCATATTGTTCAATTCGCTCTCTATCTCTTCAGGGTAGATGTTCTGTCCAGAAGGGCCGAGGATCATAGTTTTGCTTCTACCTTTGATATACAGGAAGCCGTCACTGTCCATTATACCCAAATCTCCGGTCTTGAACCATCCGTCTTCTGTAAAGCACTCGTCAGTAGCCTCCTGATTCTTATAGTACCCCAGGAACACATTATCACCTTTCACCATCACTTCGCCGGGGATATTCTGAGGGTCCGACGAATCGATCTTAACCTCCATCCTTGGAGCTACCTGTCCACAAGAGTAGAGTTTTGCCTTGTCCCAGTGTGCATATGTAATGATAGGTCCGCACTCGGTCATACCATAACCCACTGTATATCTGAAGCCCACTTTCTTGAAGAAGGCCTCCGCCTCTCTATTGAAAGCTGCACCGCCGAGGATAATCTCCTCAAACTGTCCGCCAAATGTCTCGTCCAGTGTAGTATTTATCTTCTTATAGATAGCCTGGTCGATCACAGGAAGCTTTAAGAGAAGTTTCATACTCCCCTTCTCGATGATAGGCTCGAGCTTTTTCTTATAGATCTTCTCGATGATCATAGGTACAGCGACAATAATACTCGGCTTCACCTGCCTGAATGCCTCCATAATCACCTTAGGGGTCGGGAGCCTGGTCAGGAAGTGAACGTGAGCACCTACTGTCATCTCAAACAGGAACTCAAACATAAGTCCATACATATGTGCCAGCGGCAGCATAGAGACCACCTGTGAATTATTATTCATATTCGGCTCAGCCTCATATGCAAACAGGACATTCGACAAAAGTGAACGGTATGGGAGCATAACGCCTTTTGAGAAACCGGATGTACCAGATGTATAGTTAATCAGAGCCAGCTCTTCAGGGCTATCCTCGTGATATGAAATGTGCTCAGGGCCGAAACTCTTTGGATATTTCTTTCCGAAATACTCGTTAAGATGCTCTCTGGCATCATCTATACTGTCATTTGCTGTATATACCAGTGAAAAATCTGTCAGAAGAATCACAGCCTCCAGTGCCGGCATATCCGACTGCATCAGCCCCTCCCAGATCACATCACCCACAAAAAGGATTCTCGCTTCAGAGTGATTTACCAAGTGGGCGATATTACTCGATTTGAATTCGTGCAGAATAGGTACAGGTACTGCCCCGTATGTGGTACAAGCCAAAAATGCCACACCCCAGTTCGCCTGGTTTTTGGAGCAAAGAGCCACTTTGTCCCCTTTCTTGATGCCGCAAATCTCAAATATCAGATGTATCTTCTCGATTCTTCTGGCCACATCCCTGTAATAGAGTGTGACACCTTTGTAATCGGACAAAGCGGGGCGATCCCAGTTTGTCTTCATACTCTTCTCGATCATTTTGTTCAATGAAACATTAGCCATATTGTCAACATTTTAGAAAGACTGCAATTCACACAGATGCGAATACAGACCTTTATTGGTTAATAACTGATGGTGAGATCCCTGTTCTACTATCTGACCATCCTGAAGGACTACTATAGAGTCCGCGTGTTGTATAGTCGAAAGCCTGTGCGCTATCACTATTGATGTCCTGTTCTTCATCAATTTGGTCAAAGCATCCTGCACAAGCCTTTCACTCTCTGTATCGAGGGCCGAAGTCGCCTCATCCAAGATAAGAATCGGAGGGTTCTTGAGTACAGCCCTGGCAATGGCTATCCTCTGCCTCTGTCCACCGGAAAGTTTTGCACCCCTGTCGCCGATATTTGTATCGTAACCATCCTCCATTGCGAGGATAAACTCCTCCGCATTGGCGATTCTGGCAGCATTCTCCACCTCCTCTCTCGTCACATTCTCCATTCCGAAGGTTATATTATTATATATGGTATCATTGAAAAGGATAGCCTCCTGTGTCACTATACCCATCAATGAGATAAGATCTTTCTGATTATAGTCCCTGATATCCTTGCCATCAAGGGTAATCGAACCGGAAGTGACATCATAAAACCTCGGTATAAGGTCTGCCATAGTGGATTTTCCTGCCCCTGACGGGCCCACTATTGCCACCATCTGCCCCTTCCTGATCTCCAGAGAGACATTTTTCAGGACCGGCTCCTGAGAATATCTGAAAGAGACATTCTCAAACCTGATCCCCTCTTCAAAAGATTTTAAAGGGATAGGATTCTCCCTGTTCTTAATCTCCGAAGCCACATCCAGGATAGCGAATATACGGTTACCCGATACCAGCCCCCTCTGCACATTGGCATAGGCATTTGCAATCGCTTTGGACGGCTCAAGCACCCTCCAGTAAAATGCAATGTAAACCACAAACTCGGGCAATGTCATCCCCAGCTCCCCCTTCATCTGGAGCCAGCCTCCGAAGAAGAGGACACCTACCGCCACAGATATCCCCAAAAATTCAGAAAGGGGCGATGCAAGTTCCTGTCTGGTGAAGATGGACCTGCTTATCTCCTTGTGCTCCTGATTGGTCCTCTCAAAATTATCCCTCACATATTTCTGGGCATTGAACGCCTTGATAATTCTCGCACCCGAGATTGCCTCCTCGAACTGGCTGATGATCCTACCCAGGAGCGACTGAGTCTGCACTGCACCCCTTTTAAGTTTTCTCGACACACCACCTATGACCAGTGCAGAGATGGGAAGGGTGAGCAGTGTCACCAGTGTCAGCTTGGGTGACATATAGAACAGACCCGCCATAAAACCTATAATCAGCAGTGGCTCACGGAATATGATATGAAAACTGGCTGCTACACTATTCTGTACCTCATTCACATCATTCGACACACTTGAGAGTATATCACCTTTTCTCTGGTCGTGAAAATATCCTATATGAAGTTTGGTGATGACATTGAACAGATCCCTCCGGATACCCTTCATAATATGGGTCTTCATATTGACCAATATCTTCTGGGACCAGAACCGTGTAAGGTTTGACAGGAACGATGCCGCTATAAGTATGAAGCATACAAAAAGAAGTCCTGCCAATACACTCTTATCCCCTATTATCTTCACCAGGTAATACTCAAACAGACTGTAAAAATAGTCCACTGTCAGGGCGAACTCAGGCATTGATGCACTTTTGGTCACAGAATCCGCATCGAAGAGGACGGTAAGAAGGGGGTCTATAAGGGCATAATTCACCACTCCGAAGATGACTGAGAATATCGACAAGATCAGATATCCCGGCCAGAACCTCCTGTATGGCTTGGCATACGCCAATAGTCTCTTGAATGTATCCATCCTGCTACTCCTCTTTTACTGTTTCAAAATCCACATATTCCCCCATATCCTTCTCCACCAGCTTTTCTTGCTCTGAAGAAGATACAGAAGAGACATACACCTCACCCTCCTTATCACTATACTGCTCACTGGCAGAGGTGTACTCCCGGTATGTCTGGGTCTCTCTTCTCCTCGCCCTGCCAAGCACTATAGTCAGCATCAGCTTCACAAAGAGGGAAGCGACCATAAAAATCAAAAAACAACTCAATAAAAAAAACATTTCCCTTTCTATAACTTTTTCATAGTACCTGTCTGCAAATTCAAGACCATATCTTTCCCCTCAACATTAGTTACCACCACTTCCCTCTCTGATCTCTTCTCCACTTTAGTGTCAGAGACCAATCTCTTCTTCTTGGAAAAATCTGTAACAGGCACTCCGTTTTCATTACATATCACAGTCTGGTATCCGGTCCTTATGATCCAATACCTTCCTCCGCCCAGTTCGAGCATCTGCGGCATATGTTTGATCTTCTCATTCAGAGCCACAGGGGTCCAGGACTCCACCGCCTTACCCTGAATATCATACATTCCTATGGTATTGTCTGTATGAAGAACCATTATAGTATAGTGCAGATTCTTGTCGAAATCATACACTGCCGGCCCCAGGAGAACCCCTTTCTTCAGCGTCACAGGGAAAGGTTTTACCCATCTTCCAAGCCTGTCCAGCATATACATTTTATCTCCTGAGCAGAAAACCATCTGCAGTTTATTGTTCTTGAAATGATCCACTTGCGCCACATATCCACAAAGTTTTCCATCAAACGGTATAGTCCAGACCCCTCTCTTCTTATCATCAAGCAGTCTGATCTTCAGATCATCCATCTGCTGAAGATAATTCTTCTTGCCGTTGGTAAAATTCTTCACCTCAAAAGGTCCTTTGGGCACCTCCACCACAGTCTCATCATATACAGCCTTCTCATTAGCAGCGGTCTGCGCCACAGGGGGCTGTGGAAGGAGTGCCATATTCTGTGCATACCACACAAAAGAGGTGTGTACATCTTCTCCGTGACCATTCAGACTGAAAGTAAGATAATTGAAATTATGCTCGCCCAGACCTTTTATAATAGGTTTACTGAACATCTCCTTAAAATACAGCGCCAATGAATCTGAGCACTTCGCAAGATTCACCACACCCAGTACAGATGCACTCTCTCTGCATATATCGGCAGCAGATGTCTGCTCAAGATATCTCTTCATCGAAAAGTACAATTCATTCTGTGTCTGCTGCGCAAACTTGTCTACCATCTTCCGGCTCCCTACTATGACCCAATCATCCACCACAGAGTATGCTTCATCCGAGGTGGGGGTAAAAAACTTGCCCAAAAGTGTAGGGATATATCCACCATACAATTTCATAACAGATGGATCCTTGAGCCTCATAAGAACCAGCTTCTCCCCACCCTTCCCCTCAGGGACAGAGGCCAATGCTATCTCTTTCACATCCAAAGAGAGAAACCACTCCTTCGGAGAGATATCCGCCCCGGCATTTCTGGGGGCAATAGCATTTAAATATGTGTAGTCGTTGGCCTTTTTGGCCGCTTCAAGAAATGCCATATATGAATCAAGGTACCCGTCCACATCATCCAGAGGGAATGTCATCACATACTCGGTGTTGTGAGGGAGTATATCGAATATCCCTGATGTCCCCTTTTTAGTTTTGGTGAAGATGCTTGAGAAGTTTGCCACATCCTTAGTATTATACAGAAGACCTGTGCCTTTGATTTGACCATCATCCTCACCTCTCTCCACACGGAAACTTCCCCAAGAGGCAAAAGAGGAGAAGAATGATGCTACCCCGAGATAATCTCTGTTCACTGCCCCTGAGAAGAATTTGCCGATATTCTGATTATTCACGTGTAGGATCATATCACCACTCACCCCTTTGGCACCTCTGGCATAGAGAGGATTGTCCTGGATGGAGGTTTTGTTCTCCAGATGCCTTATCGAAGACTCCACGAGGACGTGTGAAGGGCTCGCTATCAGAAACTGGTGATGGAATGCATAGCTTACACCGGGTATAACAGTCTTACTTATGATAACTCCGCTATATCTTTTGTTGATCACACCGGAGCAGCTGTTCTCCAATAATTTTTTAAGCTCTTCCCTCTCTTTAGGATCCTCCACCGAGATTACAAAAAGAGGAGCGATAGTATTCTTCGCCGGATAGTGAACTGATATCACAAAACCCTGATGCTCAGTCTCCTGAAGAAATACCTTCAGAAATTTCATCAGAGGTGTATCTTTATCCAGAAAAGCTTCGATATGGGACTCCTCCTGCTCAGCAAAATCGTATATCATCACAGCATCAGATGGGACTGCACTGATGGCATCACCTCTGGATACAGAGATCTCCTCTTCACTTGTATCAGAATGGGAAAAAAGCTTATAGAAACCAAAGCCTATTCCACCTAACAGCAAAAGAGCCAAGACAGTGCAAGTGATTACGATTTTCCTGTTCATACTTCACGCAGTTTAACTCGCAAAGTTATAAAATTTTATCATTTACCTACAAAAAATAAAGGGTGACCCGACGGCCACCCTTCTCAAACAGGATATCTCCTGTCCTATATTACTTCTCCTCTACTGCAGCAGGGAACACCTTCAGAAGCTCTACCTCGAAAATCAAGGTAGCATTACCGGGGATATTACCATAGCCACGTGGACCATAACCCAGATTTGAAGGGATGTAAAGTTCGATCTTGCCACCCTCTTTAGCATAAGTAAGACCTTCTGACCACCCTTTGATAACTGCATTAAGAGGGAATTTTGCAGGTTCACCTCTGTCGTATGAAGAGTCGAATACGGTGCCGTCAAGAAGTGTACCTTTATAATGTACCTCTACGGTATCCTGTGGCTGAGGAGATACACCTGCACCCTCTTCGATGATCTTGTACTGAAGACCGGATACAGCCTCTACCACACCTTTCTTCTCTTTGTTTTTAGCCATAAACTCGGCCCCTTCCTGCTCACTCAACTGAGCCAGAGCGTTCATTCTCTGCATCAAGTGATTCTGGATCACCTGCATAATCTGCTCTTCAGCGATTTCGAGCTCAGCACCTTTCATCATATCGTTGAGACCTTTTTTCATCTCACATTTGTTAAGCTCACCGAAGTTTGAACTTTTGATCATACCGCCGAAGTATGCTCCAAGAGCATAACTTACAGAGTCAACTTTAGCACTTGTAGTACCGGGAACACGTTCTCCGGCATTGAATTTACAAGAGGAGAACATCAGACTCCCCATAAGGCATACTGCCACTAATAATTTAATAGATTTCATCTTTTTATATTTATGTTATTTTTTAATTTTCTTCTGTGCTGTACTGGGCACCTTTTTGGTGGTCAACAAAACAGCAAGCATACCGCATATAGCAGAGACGAACGATGTCACTAAAATGGCTGCCTTACCCATATTAAGATACACAGGATCACTGAATGCCAGATTATCTACAAAGATCGACATAGTAAATCCTATACCGGCCACCATACCTATGGCGAAGATCTGTTTCCAGGGAACACCGCCCGGCAACTCTGCCAGCCTTGTTTTTACCGAGATATAACTGAAAAGGGTTATACCGATGGGCTTGCCAAGGAGGAGTCCGAAGAAAATTCCGGGAACCACTGCAGGCATAGGGGACATCTGCAGGATGCTTCCATCGAGGGTAACCCCGGCATTTGCAAGTGCAAACAGAGGGATGATGAGGAAGTGCGAAATAGGGTGAAGGGCAGATTCAAATCTGTGCATCAAAGGGTTTATCGCATCCACCTCCTCATTTATATCGTGGATTACCTCCATCTGTTTAGGATTTGCGAGGACCTCCACTTCACTGTTTCCATTCTCTTTGAACTTTTCCAGCAGGTGTTTGACCTTAACAAAAAATCTCACTTCGTTTATGGTAGTCTTGGATGGAATAGTGATGGCGAGAAGGACACCTGCTATGGTAGCGTGGATACCTGAACGGAATACGAAATACCATAGAACAAGTCCGAAGAGCATATAAACATAAGGTGAATTTACCTTCATCTTATTAAAGAGAATGAGGATCAGGAACACCACAAGTGCCAGCCCCATAAAGACAAAATTGAGTTCGTGGCTCGGATAGAAAAGTGCCAACACTATGATAGCGCCCAGGTCGTCTACAATGGCCAATGCCAATAGGAAAATCTTAAGTGCAGATGGACACCTCTTGCCCAGAATGGATATTACACCCACTGCAAATGCAATATCTGTAGCCATCGGGATACCCCAACCGTTGGATGTGGGGGTTCCGTGGTTAAAAATGGCATATATAGCTGCAGGAACCAGCATACCGCCGAGTGCAGCAAAAATAGGGAGGGTCGCTTTCTTCACAGAAGAGAGCTCTCCTACAAGCATCTCTCGCTTTATCTCAAGCCCCACTACAAAAAAGAATACTGCCATCAATGCATCATTGATCCAATGCATTACCGACATCTCTATCTTGAAATTACCAATGGAAATCCCCGCCTCGATATACCACAACTCCTGAAGATGCTGCAGAGCCGGGACATTCGCCACCACAAGTGCAATAACGGTACAAATTAATAAAACTAGTCCGCCAGAAGTCTGGCTCTCCAGAAAGGAGTGAAGCATTCCTCTCACTTTGGAATGCTTATGGCTGGTAAGCAAATCTAAATTATCAGTCATTATTGTTCTATTTATCTTACAAAGATATCAATTTTCTCGATTCTTCACCAAGTGTTCCTCCGGGATGCACCTTGGCAAAATCCTCGGCAGTAAACTCGTTCATCTTTTCAAGTGCCACTGCCAACGCATCACCCATCACCAGATGCACGGTAGTGCTGACGGTAGGTGCCAGATTGCAGCAGCAAGCCTCTGAATCCACTGGTGCATACAGGACATAATCTGAATTTTTTGCCAGATAGGAGTCCAAATTGGAAACGATTGCCACGATAGGGGCACCTATCTCCTTTACATATGGCACCAGATTCTTTATCTCCACAGTATCTCCACTTTTGGAGAGGACCACCACCACATCATCCTTCCCCACCATACCCAAATCTCCGTGCATAGCATCTGCTGCGTGAAGATATTGGGCCTTGGTACCTGTTGAGTTCATAGTAGCCACGATCTTATTGGCGATGATGCCGCTTTTACCCACTCCTGTGACCACCACTCTCCCTTTTATACCGTGTATCAACTCCACCACCTGAGTAAAATTATCATCGATCGACTCAGAAAGTTTGCATAGTGCTTCTGCTTCTTTAGCAATAACTTCCGACGCAATTTTCCTCAAGCTTTCACTTTTTTTTATCATATAAATAAAATATTTTTCCCTTATGTTAAATTTTTTTGGTAATTTAGAGGGCACAAAGGTAATAAATTATGGAGATAAGTTCAGCTGAATTGCAAATTAAGTTAAAAGAGTTTTTCGGATTTGATCATTTTAAAGGTGAACAGGAAGAGATAATTAGACATCTCATTTCAGGTAACGACACTTTCGTATTGATGCCTACAGGTGGCGGCAAATCGCTCTGCTACCAGCTTCCTGCCCTTCTTATGGAAGGGACCGCCATAGTTATATCTCCATTGATCGCCCTTATGAAAAACCAGGTGGATGCCATCAGAGGTTTCGTAGCCAATAAAAATAAAGAGGGTGTCGCCCACTTTCTGAACTCATCCCTGAACAAGACCCAGATTCAGGAGGTAAAGGAAGATCTCCTCAGTGGAGCTACCAAGCTCCTATACGTGGCCCCCGAATCTCTCACTAAAGAAGAGAACATCCAGCTCCTCAGACAGATCAAAATCTCTTTCTACGCCATCGACGAGGCCCACTGTATATCTGAATGGGGACACGACTTCAGACCGGAATACAGAAAGATACGAAGCATCGTCGAAGAGATCGGTGTAGCCCCCATCATAGCCCTTACCGCCACAGCCACACCTAAAGTGCAGTCCGACATCCAGAAGAACCTCTCGATGTCAAATGCCAAAGTATTCAAAGATTCATTCAACAGAAAGAATCTCTATTACGAGGTTAGGGACAAGACCAATGTAAAAAGGGAGATAATAAAATTTATAAAGAACAATGCCGGCAAGTCCGGTATCATATACTGTCTCAGCAGGAAAAAGGTAGAGGATATAGCCGAATTCCTGAATGTTAACGGCATCAAGGCACGCCCATACCACGCAGGTATGGATGCAGCCACCAGGGCCAAAAATCAGGATGCATTCCTGATGGAGGAGGTAGATGTCATTGTAGCCACCATCGCTTTCGGTATGGGTATCGACAAACCGGATGTGAGGTTTGTCATCCATTACGATATTCCCAAATCACTTGAAGGGTACTATCAGGAGACCGGTAGAGCAGGAAGGGACGGCAAAGAGGGGCAGTGCATAGCGTTCTACAGCTACAAAGATATCCAGAAGCTTGAGAAATTTATGCAGGGCAAGCCACTTGCCGAACAGGAGATAGGCAAACAGCTCCTTCTGGAGACTGTATCTTATGCCGAATCCAACAGATGTCGCCGCAAGATTATCCTCAACTACTTCGGCGAGGGGTATACAGAGGAGAACTGCGGATGCTGCGACAACTGTCTGCACCCTAAAAAACTCTTTGACGGACAGGAGGATCTCCTCACAGTCATAGAGCTTGTCAATTCGATGAAGGAGAGATTCAAAGCAGAACATCTGGCAAACATTCTGGCCGGTGTATCCAACTCTCTGATCAAATCCTACGAACACCACAGACACGAACTATTCGGCATAGGAAAGGACAAAGGTGTCCGCTTCTGGCTCGCAGTTATCCGCCAGGGACTCATACTACACATTCTGGACAAGGATATCGAGCAGTATGGACTGGTCTTCGTCACAGAAGAAGGTAACGAATATTTCAAGAACCCTTACACCATAATGCTTGCTGAGGACAGGGAGTTCTCAGACGGAGACGACGATGATGAAGAAGACGATATCATCATAGGCAACAACAAACACGCTGCAAACCAAGGGGGGGCCGATCCTGTATTGTTTGCGATGCTGAAAGATGTCAGACACTCACTCTCCAAGAGGCTCAACCTTCCACCATTTGTAATATTCACAGATCCGTCTCTTGAAGATATGTCACTCCACTACCCCATCACTGTGGATGAATTGAAAAACTGTCAGGGTATAGGTGAAGGTAAAGCGAAAAAATATGGCAAGGAGTTCCTCGCACTCATCAAAAAATATGTAGAAGAGAACGACATTGACAGACCAGCCGACTTCCTCGTAAAATCTGTCGTGAACAAGTCAGCTAACAAGGTATATATCATCCAGAATATCGACAGAAAAGTGTCACTGGATGACATCGCCGACGCCAAAAATATGGATCTTCTGGAGCTGATAGAGGAGATTGAAGCTATCGTACACTCGGGGACCAAGATAAATATCGATTACTATCTCCGTCAGACTATTGACGAAGACAAGATTGATGATATTTACGAATATTTCCGTTATGATGCCTCTTCGGACTCTGTTATCGAAGCGATGAAGGAACTTGGACGCGATTACTCAGAAGAGGAGGTGCGACTTGTCCGGATCAAATTTATGTCCGAGCTCGCAAACTAAGGCAGGCCCGACTCCGTTCGGGCATCTCATCTTTTAAAATAAGAGATCTGCTTCTTCGCATATCTCCTCGTATTGCGCTTGATCAGCTCACGTGCAGTCTCGAGGGAGTGTTTCCCGTCAAAATATTCGAAAATCTCTTTGTACCCCACTGTCTGAAGGGCAGGCATCTCCCTGTATTGCAGCAGACTCTCCACCTCCTGCACAAGCCCGGCATCGAACATCATATCGACCCGCCTGTTTATCCTGCCATAAAGCTCCTCCCGGGGCATTGACATCACTATCTTATTGATTTTAAAGGGTCTCTCTTTAGCTTTATTGGTTTTGAATGAGGAGAACTTCCGACCCGTCATCAGGGTCACCTCCAGCGCCCTGACCACCCTTTGCCTGTTTGCAATATCCATCGAGTGATAAGACTCCGGATCGAGCTGCTTAAGCTCCATACGCAGAGACTCGATCCCCTCCTTATCCAGCCTCTCCATAAGTTGATTGCGAAGCTCGATATCTGCAGGGGGGAAATCATCCAGCCCATAGCACAAGGCATCGACGTAGAGCCCTGATCCCCCCACCACCACTAACCTGTCGTGGGTCTTGAAAAGCTCATTTATCACCTCCAGAGCCTCAAGTTCATATTTGCCTGCGGTGTAGTATTGGGATACCGAATGTGAAAAGATAAAATAGTGCTTTACGGCAGCCAGCTGCTCGGGGGAGGGAGGTGCCGTACCGATCTTCATCTCCCTGAAAATCTGCCTGGAGTCGCACGAGATCACCGGGGAGCGGTACTCTTTTGCCAGTTCTATACTGTAGTCGGTCTTCCCTACAGCAGTAGGCCCCACTATGACGGTCAACTCCTTCTCCATACATACTAATATTCGTCAGAATCGATATCGGAAGACTCATCATAGATCTCATCTTCCGACTCCTGTGAGAACTCCCCGAACTCTTCGTACGATGCCGAGAACTGGTCAGGATTTCTCCCTTTCTCCACCAGAAGTCTCGGATAGGACTCCTTGATAAGGAACTCAGCTTCAGAGACAAAAGTGAGGACGATATGGAGATTAAGCTGAAGATTGTATACATATTGGAGGGACACCTCACCCCTTTGGAGTGTCTTCTCCAGGGTAACATTGTCCATAGAGCCGTCACCAAGATCAAACAGACCATACTGATGGAGCACTACCCCATCCTCGTCCAGACCCCTGAAGAGGACCATCTGGTCAGGAGAGAAGCCGAGATCATTCTGAAGAAACTCGTGAAGTCTGTATAGACTCGTCTGCGCCTTGATATCATATTCCCTTAAAAATGACTTATGTTTGGGAAGTGTAGCTCTATATTTATATACCATAATACCTAGTTTAAATTCAGTTCAAATATTGTGTTACCAAAGATAGAATATTTTTTCCAAATATCCCCTAAAAAATGTACATTTGTATTCTGAAATGGGACCACAGACGAACGATTGTTATAAGAGCATTTCAGCCCCCTCAGAAGGGATCTACAAAGAGAAGGGGAGTAAATTTCTGGCATTCGCCTACCCGGTGGAGAGCGAAGCACAGATAAAGGATCTCATTTCCAGAATCAAAAAAGAATATTTCGACGCAAGGCACCACTGCTACGCCTACAGACTCAGGCACGACTACTCCATTTGGCGTGCCAATGATGACGGCGAGCCCTCCTCATCCGCAGGGAGGCCCATCCTCGGGCAGATACTTTCCAATGAACTGAGCGACATACTTATAGTAGTGGTAAGATACTTCGGAGGGATAAAGCTTGGGGTCCCAGGTCTGATAAAAGCATACAAGACCGCATCGGCAGATGCTATAGCCAACAGCCTCATCTGCGAGAAGATAGCGACCAACGAATACTCCGTCACCTTCCCATACGAGAGGATGAACGACATAATGAAGACGCTGAAAGATTTCGGTCTTTACCCCCACAAGCAGGATTTCGACAATATGTGCACCATCGAGACCAAGGTGCGTCTGAGGGATGAGGAGAGATTTGTCGAAGCTATGAGCGACAAGGGGTCCGTCTCCAAAATAGAACAAACAACTAACAACATAGAACAAAATGCCTAAAAGTCTAATTTCCATCCACGATTTCACCAAGGAAGAGATGCTTCACATCTTGGACGTGGCACAAGAGTTTGAAAAGAACAAGGTTCAGACACTTCTGCATGACAAAGTTATCGCCACACTCTTCTTCGAGCCATCCACCAGGACAAGACTCAGTTTCGAGACCGCATCCAACAGGCTGGGTGCCCGCGTTATCGGATTCTCCGATGCAGGAAATACCAGTGTCAGCAAAGGGGAGACCCTCAAGGACACCATCAAGATGGTCTCAAACTATGTCGACCTGATAGTGATGAGACACCCACTCGAAGGGGCTGCCAGATATGCATCCGAGGTCGCATCTGTCCCTGTGATCAATGCCGGTGACGGTGCGAACCAGCACCCGTCTCAGACTATGCTGGATCTCTACACCATACAACAAACCCAGGGGAGACTTACAGACATCAACATAAATATGGTGGGTGACCTTAAATATGGCCGCACAGTACACTCGCTCCTTCAGGCTATGTCCCACTTCAACCCCCACTTCACCTTTACCGCCCCTGATGAGCTCAAGATGCCACAGGAGTATAAAGACTTCCTCGACTCGAAAGGGATCCCTTACCGTGAGACCAAAGAACTTGAGGGCAATATCAACGAATGTGACATCCTCTATATGACCCGTGTGCAGCAGGAGAGATTCACAGACCCTATGGAGTATGAAAAGGTAAAGAACACATATAACCTCACTGCCTCTATGCTCGGTCAGGCAAAGCCCAATATGAAGATACTCCACCCCCTACCAAGAGTGACAGAGATCGCCCAGGATGTCGATGACACCCCTCACGCATACTACTTCAAACAGGCAGAAAACGGAGTATATGTAAGAATGGCCATTATAGCATATTTACTCGGTTACAAATAGTTTATCACCAGCAAAACGGACCAATTATGGAAAAAAGCGGAAAAGAATTGAAAGTAAGTGCCATCAAGAACGGCACAGTACTCGACCATATCCCAGCTAACCAGCTCTTCGAAGTAATAACCATCCTGGGACTCAGGGAGTGCCCTAACCAGATAACTTTCGGTATGAACCTGGACAGCAAACTTCTGGGTAAAAAGGCGATAATCAAAGTGGCCGACAGGTTTTTCGAAGAGACCCAGATAAACAAAGTGGCACTGGTGGCACCTGAAGCCAAAATAAACATCATAAAAGACTTCGAGGTAGTAGAGAAGAAAGTGCTGAGAGTTCCGGACCAGATCATAGGGATCGTAAAATGTGCCAATCCCAAATGCATCACCAACCATCAGCCCATCACCACCAAATTTGAGACCAAACACGAAAATGGTGTACTCAAGCTCCACTGCCATTACTGCGAGAAAGACACAAGTTCAGACAATTTAAAGATTATAACAGAAAATTAATTTTTATATTAAGATTTATAAATTAAAAGTTATATCTTTGAATTTATGTTTATTAAAAAATAAAAAAACTAATAAAAACAAATACAATGAAAGCTTACAACTTTAATGCAGGCCCTTGCGTATTGCCTAAACAGGCTATCGAATCTGCAATTGAGGCCATCAGAGACTTTGACAATACAGGTATTGGTATCCTTGAGATCTCTCACCGTACACCGGGTTGGGAGAGAATTATGGCTGAGACTGAGCAGCTTTGGAGAGAGCTCCTCAACATCCCTGAGGATTATGCAGTGATCTTCCTTGGCGGTGGTGCTTCTACCCAGTTCTTCGAGGTTCCTGCTAACCTTCTAAAAACTAAAGCCGCTTACCTGCAGACAGGTGTTTGGGCTAAAAAAGCTGTTAAAGAGGCCAAATTCTACGGCGAAGTGGAGGTAGTGGCATCTTCTGAAGACAAAACCTACTCTTACATCCCAAAGAACTACACCATCCCTACCGATGTTGACTATTTCCACATCACTACCAACAACACCATCTACGGTACAGAGATCCACGAAGATATCGACTCTCCTGTAACATTGGTAGCAGATATGTCATCAGATATTATGAGCCGCCCTGTAGATGTTAAGAAATACGGTATGATCTACGGTGGTGCACAGAAAAATGTAGGCCCTGCAGGTGTAACTTTCGTTATCGTTCGCAGAGACCTTCTTGGCAAAGTTGACCGTCCTATCCAGACTATGGTTGACTACCGCACTCACTATACTGACGAGGCTAAAAACAGATCTATGTTCAACACCCCTCCTGTATTCCCTATCTTCGTTATGCACGAGACACTTAAATGGGTTAAAGAGCAAGGTGGCGTAGAGGCTATGTACAAACTCAACAAAGAGAAAGCAGAGCTTCTTTACAATGAGATCGACCGTAACCCTCTATTCGTAGGTACAGCAGCTAAAGAGGACCGCTCTCTTATGAACGTTTGCTTCGTAATGGCTCCTGGTCACGAGGCACTTCAGGATGAGTTTATGGCATTTGCCAAATCAAAAGGTATGGTAGGTATCAAAGGTCACCGCTCAGTAGGTGGTTTCCGCGCATCTATCTACAACGCTTGTCCTAAAGAGGCAGTAGAGGCTCTTGTCGCTTGTATGCAGGAATTTGAACAACTACACAAATAATCGGAAGAAATGAAAGTATTAGTTGCTACAGAAAAACCTTTCTCAAAGGTCGCTGTTGACGGCATCCGTCGCATCGTGGAAGAGGCAGGGCACACATTTGCAGCCCTCGAAAAATATACAGACGCATCACAGCTTTTGGAAGCAGTAGCTGACGCAGACGCACTTATCGTACGCTCTGACAAAGTTACCCGTGAGGTAATCGCAGCTGCTCCAAACCTTAAAATCGTAGTTCGCGCAGGTGCCGGTTTTGACAACCTTAACCTCCCTGCCTGCACCGAAAGGGGCATCGTCGCTATGAACACCCCCGGCCAGAACTCAAACGCAGTGGCTGAGCTGGCCATCGGTATGATGATCTACATCTCACGTAACCAGTTCACCCCAGGCACCGGCTCAGAGCTTAAAGGGAAGACCCTCGGCATCCAGGCCTACGGCAATGTTGGCCGCCTGGTAGCTTCACACGCCAAGAGCTTCGGTATGAAAATTATGGCATTTGACCCATTCGTACCTGCAGAGGCAATGGAGGCAGAAGGTGTTATCGTAGCTAAGACTCTTGAGGATCTGTACGAGAACTCACACTTCGTGTCTCTCCACATCCCTGCTACAGAGCAGACCAAAAACTCTATCGGATATAACCTTCTCTCAAGAATGCCAAAAGGTGGCTGCCTTGTAAACACCGCCCGTAAAGAGGTGGTAAACGAAGAGGAGCTTATCAAAGTCCTTAGAGAGAGAGAAGACCTCAAATACATTACCGACGTAGCTACCGCCAATCACGCTGCCATCGCAGAAGAGTTTGGCAAGAGGGTATTCGCTACACCTAAGAAGATGGGTGCTGAGACAGCTGAGGCCAATGTCAACGCAGGTCTTGCTGCAGCAAACCAGATTTGCGACTACTTCGCTACAGGCAACACCAGATTCCAACTTAACAAATAATAACTTCACAAGCTATGGTAAAAGTTAAACCTTTCGCAGCGATCCGTCCACCTAAAGCTATTGCACACGAAGTGGCATCACGTCCTTATGACGTATTGAACTCAGTAGAGGCAAAAGCTGAAGCCGGTGAAAAATCGCTACTACACATCATCAAACCTGAAATCGACTTCGATCCTATCGCTGATGAGCACGGCCAGCAGGCTTATGACAAGGCTGTTGAGAACTTCAAGCTATGGCAGGAGAAAGGTTGGTTGGTACAAGATCCTAAAGAGAACTACTACGTGTATGCCCAGACTATGGACGGCCGTACCCAATACGGTCTGGTAGTATGTGCAAATGTAGAAGACTATATGACAGGCAAGATCAAAAAACACGAGCTTACCCGTAAAGACAAAGAGGATGACCGTATGATTCACGTAAGGAATCAGAACGCAAACCTTGAGCCTGTGTTCTTCGCATATCCTGACAATGCAGAGATCAATGCTATCGTTGAGCGTACCATCACTACCAAAGAGATCGAGTATGACTATATCGCACCTGTAGATGGTTTCGGTCACAAATTCTGGGTTATCGACAATGAAGAAGATATCGCCAGAATCACTGAGATCTTCGCAAGCATCCCAGCTTTCTATGTAGCCGACGGTCACCACAGAACAGCTGCCGCTGCACGTGTAGGTGAGGAGAAGAAGAACAATAATCCTAACCACACAGGCGATGAGGAGTACAACTACTTTATGGCTGTAGTATTCCCTGAAAGCCACCTCAAGATTATCGACTACAACCGCGTAGTTAAAGATCTTAACGGTATGAGCGCCAAAGAGTTCATCGAGGCCCTTAAAGAAGACTTCATCGTTGAGTGCAAGTGTGACTGCACCAAGGATGGTGGCAAATGTGATTGTGAACTGCCTTGCCACTGTCCATCTACCACTCCATATGTGCCATCAGGTCTTCACAACTTCTCTATGTACCTTGAAGGTGTGTGGTATTCACTTACCGCCAAACCTGGCACATACGACGACAACGACCCTATCGGCGTTCTTGACGTTACCGTATGTTCAAACCTTATCTTCGACAAGCTTCTCGACATCAAAGACCTCAGAACATCCAAGAGAATTGATTTCGTAGGTGGTATCCGCGGTCTTGGCGAGCTTAAGAAGAGAGTGGACTCTGGCGAGATGGTAGCTGCATTTGCTCTATATCCTGTCTCTATGAAACAGCTTATCGACATCGCAGACACCGGCAACATTATGCCACCTAAGACCACCTGGTTCGAGCCAAAACTCCAGAGCGGTCTTGCTATCCACAAACTGGCATAACCCCGACACTAGTGTCACCCCCGACCCGTTCGGGAGTCACATCCATAAAAATGGGCTGGAAAACACCACATTTCCAGCCCATTTCATATTTCCCCACACCTCCGGGCTCAAAATCTCCCCATTTCCAGCCCCAAACCCATCTCATCACTGTACTCCGACACAATCCCACCATCATACCCGACCACATCACCCTCGTCATCCCAGACCCCGTTAGGGCATCTCTACATATCTATCCAGGTCCCCTTTTTTGTTCGGAACCTGGCTAGCTCTCGCAAACTAAACTACTAACAATTAATATCTTACAAAAACGGCATAATCCAGGTCCAGACATTTCTAAAGGACCTGGCTAAGATGTTGCCTCTCATAACTACATATAGCCCCTTCCGGTTTTAGCAAGACTCCTTCGCAGCTCAGGGTGTGGGAGAGGAAACAATCCCTCCCATCGGCATCTTTGTCATCGCTTCGCGATAACTCGCTGCCGACGGGCCCCTCCCTCTGCGGCCAGAGGGGTAGCACGGTTTCCTCCTCCCCACACCCTGCCGCTGCTCACCTTCGGAACCTTAATCTCCAAGGCCTGTGTCTCTACTTGAATAATTCAGAATGAGTACCTAGTCTTAACAACTTAATAACATTCTGTTCTTCATCAATCCAGATAAGAAGAGTATCATTTTCTATATGACACTCTATACATCCTTTATAATTACCTAATAATCTGTGTGCATTATATTGGGAAGGCAGACTTCCCCCACATTGCAGAATGCTTAAAACCTCTTTTAGTTTAGCAATCTTATGATGCTGGTTTTTATATTTCTTCAGATCCTTTTTGAATTGAGTCGTAATCTTCAGTTCCTTCATAACACTTCGCTACAATGAATCAATAAAACCCTCCAAGTTCTCCAGATTGATTGTCTCCAGATCCCTGTTATCTCTCGCCTCTTTCATTGCGGCTAATGTCTCTTTATTTGGATTACGATAGACTGCATCCATCAATACACTCTCTACAAAGTTGTTCAAACTTCTGTTCTGTTTCTTCGCCTCCACTTTCAATCTCCTCAGCAACTCATTACTAAGTCTGAAGGCTGTTTGCTTTCTTGGTATAGTTGCTTCCATTTTTATATAATTTATATCACAAATGTATAACACTTATATAACAAATGCAAATTTTTTCCATCCCGGCTTGGAGTTAAGATTCTTCAGGCCGTAGCACAGCAAGCTGACGTGAATACCATAAGCTTGCGCGCAAGGGATGAGTTTGATGCCAAGGTACGAGCATAGTTCTATGGTGAGATTTTGCGTGACAGACGCAAAGCTTGCGGGGGCGAATGTGGCTGTTTTGCCCCCGGCAAGTAAGAATATCAGTGTCGCGGGGGCGAATGTGGCTGTTCTGCCCCCGTCCCTCCAAGAAAGGACATCACTTTGCGGTCTTTCGCTGACTAGTAAGCACGGTTATGGCAGAGAATAAACAGATCACCCTTAAAAAGATAGGACTGTGATCTGAACCATCCAAGAAATGACAGCTGAGATGTGAGAGATTCCAAACAGGACTTTGCCCTTCACCGTGACAGCACTGAGTGTAACAACAAACTGTCTATGATCTACAGCTTCATCGTCAGGGCCTCATAATATCTTTTTGAGACGGGGACTTTTACCGGAGAGGTGGACTCGAGTTCCGCATAGATTATCCCATCTTTATCTTTCTTGAGGATTCTGATTCTTGCGGCATTGACGAAATACGATCTGTGGCACCTAACGAGTCCATTTGAAAGGCAGTGCTCCTCGATATTCTTCATTGCATTCCTCAAAAGGTATGAAGAGACCTTCCCATCACTCTCGTAATATATCCTTAAATAGTTCTCCTCCGCCCCTATATAGAGAACAGAAGAGGTGGTAAGAAGGAGTTTCTGATTATTATTCGAATCGAAGAATCTGATATGTGTAGCAGGATCGTATTGTGGATCTTTCAATGCATTCATCTCGAGTTCACGGATTATCTCCCTTTTATCCATAATAATGACAGAGAGGGTGATTATCAGATACGGAATTATAAGTATGAGAAAAGTATCCTGAACCGACTCCTTCATTATCTCGAAATAAGGGACAGATCTTCTGAGCATAAGCCACACGAAGAGGGCTACGAACAGAGCTGCACATACTATCTCTATCAGGCACCAGATAGTGTATCTGAAATAATTGAACTTTATCTTATCCCTCACGAGATAGAATATAAGTCGGGAAATAAACAATGATGTCAGGACAATACAAGTAAGAATGGTAACATTGAAGGGAAAGAGATCTCTCCCCATATCCAGAACACCGGACAGATCGAAGGGTTTGTATACGATAGTAAAGAAGAAGACAAAACAAGGTGCCACCAGAAAATAGAGGACCTGGGTAGAAAAACTCTTTAATTTGGCTGATATCTGATCCATATTCTCTATATTTTTTATCCCTATTTCTATGTGACAAAGATAAAAACAAAAGAATTTAATCCCAAAATATTGAATTTAATCCCAAATAGGCTATTTAATCAATATCACTCATCCCACATCACAGTTATTTGACCATAACTGCACCAGAGTATAACTTTGCGTCAGATTTCATTAAGACAAGGTGAGATTTTAGCCAAATTAAAAAACGCCGATGACGATAGTCCTGTTCAATAACTATCATCATCGGCGTTAAAATTTATATTTACTGACCCTTATCTATTGCTGTTTCTTGACAAAAACATATACATACTCACCTTCGGGAGCTGTAAAGTTTGCCAAAATCTCCCCAGCCACATTTAGAACTATCTGATTTGTTCCACCCTTATTTGCTACAAAAAGATTGCGGGTAAAATCCGATCTCTCTACCCCTGAAATATTCTCACCAGTAAACAATACATCATACTCCCCATCCATGATATTGACACTGAAAACGGCGCTATCTGAATATGCCAATACCTCTAATTGATCCTTGCCAAAGACCAATTGTCCCTTCTCTCCTATAGGAAATTCCACCATCATGGTAAACATCTCAATAGTTGTGTCATAGATTCCTATACCAAAATCTCTTAAAGAGACTATCAAGCTGCTGTCATCAGTCAAAAAATCGAGAACAGCTGCAGGCGTATCAATAGTTCTGCTGTATGTACCGGAAGAGAGTTCATACACATCTATCCCTGAATCAGTACCTACATAACAATATTCACCAATAACTTGAATAGAGTTACCCATCCTGCCATCCTTACACATAATCTTAGTATGATATTTGAATGTGTAGTTTGAACCCACAACGTCATACACCGAAATGTAAGGTCCTGTAGCAGCATCCCCATCATTCAATATATAAATCGTATTTCCGCTCAAAGTCAACCCCTGAGGTGATGATAATTCTGAAATCAAACTTGTCTCTATCACTTTATACCTCTCCATTTCCACTGCAGCCATAGCATCAGGTGAAGATGTCAGACAATACCCTATCCCATTCATACCCACTACCAGGCCCTTCAATACACCATATATAGGCTGATTGTTCGCTGAGGACATGGAGGTGTTCCCTTTTGACATCTCTGATTCATTAAAATCAAGCAAATCCATAGGCTTATTCTCACCAGCACTGCAGAATAGAAGTGCTGTATCCGACATTTTTCCGGCCATACTTTCATTAAAAGTGTATTGACATGAAGATAAGATGGATATCAACGCTATAATACAAACAATCCTTATTTTCATCTTTTTCTGTTCTAATGTTTCTGCCAACATAACGTAAAAGCAGACAAAATACTTCCAAAAATAGCAAAAAAAATCCCCGTTTTATTAAAACGAGGATTTTCATATCTGTTTAAAATTCTTATTTCCAAAGTTTTGCAGGATATACACCCTCATCAACAAGTTTTTGAATTCTTGCCACTACATCAGGTCTGTCCTCTTTATAGGTAACACCGAACCATTTTGCATCGCTTGAAAGGACTTTCATAGATGCTTTACCATTGTCGATAAGTGCATTAACTGCCATAGGGATATAGTATTCAGCTTTCAAGTTAGTAATGTTTGCAGGATTTGAAAGGAAGTCCTTGAACATAGCCTCTGACTCTTCGAAATAGTCTGGAGTGAAGCCGAACAAGTTCATTGATACTGGTGCATTTTCATCGATTTCGTGCTCGCCAGTCTCATCTTTATAGGTAACTTTACCGTCAGCCTGACGTTGTACACCAAGTCTCTCTACCATAGATACCAAGTTACCGTTCTCATCCACTTTACACTCGCCGCGCGATACGCTACCGAACTCAGAAAGTGTATTTGAAAGGTTATAGCCTACCATACAATATTTGCCTTTTTGGCCATCCACACTACGTAGATAGTCAGCAAGAACCTGATAACCCTCACGACCATAGAAGTCATCTGAGTTAATTACACCAAAAGGTGTATCCACCACAGGTGCAGCCATCATTACAGCGTGGTTTGTACCCCAAGGTTTTTCTCTACCCTCTGGAACAGTAAAACCTTCTGGAAGATTTACAAGCTCCTGAAACACAAATTCCACTTCGATCTGGTTGCCGAAACGTTCAGCTGTAAAAATCTCACGGAACTCTTTTTCAAAAAGGTGACGAATTACGAATACTACTTTACCAAAACCTGCTTGGATAGCATCGTAAATTGAATAGTCAATAATTGCCTCATTATTAGGACCTACACCGTCCATTTGTTTAAGTGAGCCGTAGCGTGAACCCATGCCGGCTGCCAATACTACTAATGTTGGTTTCATATACATAAATTTTGCGGTGCAAAGGTAATTATTTTCACAACAAAGAGAAAATTTGGGTCAATTATTGAAGAGAAAACCTCAATCCGGCTGCTATTAAAAATATACTTTGACTGTTTGTCTTATATGAATCTATAATTGGTTTGTTTAGGGAATATGTAAATTGTGGCTCTATGTATATACCTACAAGTCTATTGAAATTAAACTGCATACCTGCGGCCAATAGTGCAGAATAGAGAAACTTCGACTCTGACGGTGACTTCTCCACAAGTGGACCGGCTCCCAAATACAGATTAAATTTGTTCATGTTTACTATACGGTAATCGACCCTCAATGGGACCCCGAAATAACTTACAGTGCTTATAGTTTCACTCCCATTATAAAGTTCCTTATTGGTATAGAGCGAATAATTCAATCCTGTAATCAATCCCAGCCTCTCTGTAAAATAGAGCCCCACCGAGAGACCGACAGTAAAAGGTGCGTAATAGATGGTTTTGGAAGGAGTTGCAGCCAATAGAACATCCGGCTTCGAGACAGCTGTAGGCTGTATAATGGTAAGTTCTCCATATGCACCCTGATTACTAATATTGCCTGCACTGAAAAAAATCTGACTTGTCTGAGAATGGTTTCCAAAAGAGCCCCCTCCCAACACCCCAAGATCAACTTGAAGTTTACCACTGCTTCTCACCTCCGTTTCGGCCTCGCTCCAGAACTCTTCGTACACCTTCAAATCCACCTCTTCATCCGCCTGAACCTCCTTACCCTTCACCTCATCGTCTAAGGGTTTAGTCTCAACCATCTGCACAGGGATTTCCTGTATACTTTTCACCTCTTCACCCATATTCTTCACACTCTCCTTGTTCTCTGACACCACCATTGCTCTCCTGCTCACATTTTCCAATCTAGCTAATTTTCTGGGGACCTCAGCAGGCTCCACGACCCACACCTTCTTGACTCCTATCTCTGCTTTCGCAACAAATCTGTCAGCAGCAATTTCCCCTTTCTCTACCCGAATGGTAAAGAAGAATAACAGCACAACGGCTGCCACGGCCACGGCAGAAGCCCAGCTCCACACAGTCTGAATCCTCCTGCGTGCCAAATATTTCTTTTCCAAAAGCTCCCAATCACCCACCGGAAGAGGTTCACGGGCATCTTTCAGCTTATCTCCTAAAATATCCGACCAATCCTTTTCCATCTCTATTTGTTGTATTTAATTATATTCATCAAATCAGTTCTCGCCTTAAAAAGGATAGAGGATGATGTTTTCTCCTTTATCCCAAGCATCGAGGCAATCTCCCGATGGGTACAGTTCTCCACATAGTAGAGATTAAAAACAACCCTCTTCATAGGGGAAAGTCTTTCCATCAATGAAAGTATCTCATCGAAGGAGAGACTTTTAACCTGCTCTATATCCACCTCCTCTGTAGGAGTTTCAATAGTGGAAAAATCCTCCATAATGATGCTTTTTTCCCGCCTCAAGTGATCCAGAACCAGATTGAGTGTCACCCTTGCCATCCACCCTTTAAGTGTCCCTGTCGGTCTCCATTGCCTTATTGCTCCGAAAATCTTGATCATACTATCATGCATGAGATCTTGTGCCATGGATTTGTCTGACACATAGCGGCAGCACAAGGTATAGAGATACGCCGCATATTTGTCATACAGCATCCTCTGTCCCTCTTTGCTCCCTTTGGAGCAAAGTCTCGCCAACTCTATATCAGAAATCTCCACCTCAGATCTCATTACATACAATATTCTCGGTACTATAACGTAAATATACCCAAAATACTTCCATTTTTGGAGAAAAAAAAAGAGGTGGCCAATGAAGCCACCTCCTCTAATTATATAAAACTTAATCTATTTCCAGCTTGTAAGTCTTATTAAGAGTGGGGGAGTAGGTAAAAGCCAATGGTTTAAACTCACGTCGACCGGAGACACAAATGACATATTTACCTGGCTCCATACCTTTTATTTCATATGAGAAATCAAAGCAACAGAAACAACTTGCAATTATCGGAGAGGCATTCAATTCCTTCACATAAATTGTATTCCCTTCATTTGAAACATTTACTTCCAATTTGAAAGAACAGTTTTGTACCCCTACTCTCTCGATGTATAATACATCTCCCTTAGCAACCAGTCGTAGAGTCTCCTCATCATCTGAAGACTTGACATCTGGACGGCATTCTGAATTTTTAACATTCTGTACACTAAGTGAGTTCTCTGAAAGGATATTACCATTTTTTTCACAAGAAGCCAGTAATGTTATAAACACAAACAGAAGAGCTATTACCTTTGATTTTTTCATAATAATACAAGTATTTATTATTTCTCTGGTGTATGTTTATACTTGAAAAGTATCGCGAAGAATACCGCTATCACCAATGAATATGCAGCAAAGACATACCAGGCACTTGACCATCCGTGCATCACGACTGTCCAGTCTGTAGCCCCTTCGATTTTATGAACATTTACCAGAACATTGATAACTTTCTGTGCGGCCAGCGAGCCAAGAGCTGCTCCTATACCATTGGTCATCATCATAAACAGGCCTTGTGCACTCGAACGGATAGACTTGTCTGTCGCTTCGTTTACAAATAGGGAACCGGAGATATTGAAGAAGTCAAATGCGATACCGTACACTATCATTGACAGCACAAACATCCATACGCCACCACCAGGATTGCCGGTAGCGAACAGGCCGAAACGGAATACCCAAGCCAACATTGCCATAAGCATCACCCTCTTAATGCCCCATTTCTTAAGGCAGAACGGGATAAGAAGGATGCAGAGAGTCTCCGATATCTGGCTGAGGGAGATAAGCATATTGGAGTGTTTTACACCGAATGTGTCTGCGTATTCAGAAAGATTGCCGAAATCACCCAGGAATGGATTTGCAAAACCATTTGTAATCTGAAGTGCTACACCGAGCAACATCGAGAAGATAAAGAAAACGGCCATTCTCTTCTCTTTAAACAGCTTGAAGGCTGACAAACCCATAGCATCTGCCAGAGATTTCTTCTCATTGCTCTTAACAATAGGACATTCAGGGAGAGTAAAGCAGTACAGACCCAGAGCCAAACCCAGAATACCGGATGTGATGTACTGGAAAGCATTTGCCTGGAAACCCATAAGATCCACAAACCACATAGTACAAATAAATCCGACTGTACCCCAAACCCTGATAGGAGGGAAAGCCTTCACCGGATCGAGACCACCCTTTTCAAGGGCATTGTAAGCCACTGAATTCGAAAGGGCGATGGTAGGCATAAAGAAAGCCACACTGATGGTATATAGGGTGAAGAGCACCGAGAACTGTGCCTGATCACCGGCCATATGCCCATAATAGCCTGCCGCAAGCATAAATGCACCTGCTAAAATATGAGCCATACCGAGTGTCTTCTGGGCAGGGATCCATTTGTCTGCCACTATACCCAGCAAAGCTGGCATAAAAATAGAGACTATACCCTGAACTGAGTAGAAAAGACCGATTTTCTCGCCGATACCGATAGAGCCGAGGTAACGTCCCTGTGATGTAAGATAAGCTCCCCACACTGCGAACTGCAGGAAGTTCATCAGAATTAGTTTCAATTTAGTATTCATCTGTAAACAATTTAATTTGCCTCAAATATAGTCAAAAAACTCTACAACTAATGGGCTGAGACTTTTCTTGCCAAAATATAATAGAGCCAAGGGGTGTATTTGTATATATAAGCCATAAGAAGTTCTGTACCCCCTATCAGCTTCTTATGTTTCTCTTTGGCTATAGCCTTTATTGCTATCTTAGCACACTTGGTCACATCCATCCCATTTGCCTGTCCGGGATCCATCTCACCGAACTTTGAACCATCACCCAGCACAGCACTGCGTGAAATCTCTGTGCGGATCCTTCCTGGTATAATAAATGTCACTTTTATATGGGGATACTCCAGTGCCAGGGACTCGAAGAAGCCGAAAAGCGCCCTCTTCGATGCACAGTAAGCCGACCTTAACGGGAAGCCGAAAAGTCCCGAAATGGAGGTGTTAACAGCTATGTGGGCCTTCGGTGCACCTATCAGATGGTGACGCAGTTTTTTTATCAGATATACCGAGCCGAAATAGTTTGTATTCATCAATTTCTGATCCACCGAGAAGTCGCTGTCAAAAGTGAGAGCCCTCTGCGAAATGCCGGCATTCAGTACTATAAAGTTAGGGTTAAGTCCATTGGAATCTATATATTCGACGAGAGAATCTATCGAGGAGTACTGTTCCAGATCCAGCTCACACACATACCCTTTAACCCCCATTTTTTCACACTCCACCTTCACTTTCTCAAGATTTGCCCTTCTTCTCCCGGTAAGGAGGACGTTTGTCCCTTTTTGGGCAAACTGATAAGCCAATGCCTCCCCGATGCCGGAGCCTGCCCCTGTAATAAGGACAAGTTTATCTTTAAATTCTACCATAATTATTATTCAAATTGACCTTCGAAAACTACCGGATAGTGATCAGAAATATATGGAGCTCCATAGTTCTCCTTCACTGTCCTGAATTTTAATGGAGTAAGATTTTTAAAAAATATGTGGTCAATAATGGTGACCTTTTCATTTCTACCCCAATTATTGAACGTCCCCTCGCTATCTGTAACCGGGGATACTTTTCTGGCATCTTTAAATGAGAGGACTACAGGTGCCATAGCCAGATCTTCCACATTGGTATTGAAGTCACCTGTAATAACCACCGGAACATCATCTTGAACCATCTCTTCTACCTTAGAAACAAGAAGTTTCGCAGATTCCCGGCGTGCCACCTGACCAATATGGTCAAAATGGGTATTAAAGAAATAGAACTCCTTTCCGAAAAGTCCCTTCTCCTTCAGCCTGACCCAGGTTACCACTCTATGACAAGCGGCATCCCACCCTCTTGAAGGCTCATCTGGGGTCTGGCTCAGCCAGAAAGTACCTTTATCCAGCAATTTATACTTTTCTGTCTTGAAAAATACTGCATTAGATTCAGCCTCACCTTTCTCCAGACCTCCATCCCTGTCCACACCATACTTGGTATATCCGGGAAGGTTCTCCTCCATATACTTGGCCTGATGGTAGATAGCCTCCTGCACACCGAAAACATCAGGCTGCTCTGTAAGGATAAATTTTATCACAGCATCCTGACGGTAATTCCAGTTATTCCCCCCGTCGAAACTGTCGTTAGGGCTGAGGCGGATATTAAAAGAGACAGCCTTCACCCCTTTGGAAGGGGAACAGGATGGCAAAATGCACATCACCGCTACCAATACTGCTAACGCAATGTTTACATATTTTCTCATCTCACTACACCTCTACAAGTTCATACTCTCTGGATCCGATACCTATCTCCTGTCCATACTCCAGTCCACTCTGCCAATTGGTATCGGGGTGCATAATATGGAATTTGTCCTCTCCGCACAAATGGTCGTGGGGATGTGCATCGTGAAGGACACTGCCCGGGATGGCAGGTGCTTTCATAACCATATCTGCACAAGCCTGATCAAGTGCCACCGGGTCGAATGAAGCTGCAATTCCCAGATCAGGGACTATAGCGGCATCGTTATGGCACCAGCAGTCACATTCGGGCGACACATTCACTATGAAACTTATATGGAAATGAGGTTTGTCTGCAAGAACAGCCTTTGCATACTCGGCTATCTTATAGTTCAACTCCTGAGAGGTATTGTAATCTTTGAGAACAGCTCCATCAAACTGGCAAAGTGCTACACATTGGCCGCACCCTACACATTTGCTGTAGTCAATCACCGCTTTATGCTCTGCATCGAGTGTTATTGCGCCGTGGGCGCAATTCTTTACACAGACATTGCATCCGCGACATTTTGCCCTGTTGATCACAGGTTTTGACTCCGAGTGGAGTTCCAATTTACCCCCTCTGCTCGCCGAGCCCATACCTATATTTTTAAGGGCACCACCGAAGCCTGTCTGCTCGTGACCTTTAAAGTGGTTCATAGAGATAAAAATATCTGCGTCTGCAATAGCTGAACCAATCTTAGGTGCAGGGCAATATTTACCTCCTATAGGTATCTCACGGTATTCAGTTCCCTTAAGTCCGTCTGCAATGATCACATTTGCATTGGCTGAAATAGGATTGTATCCGTTTTTCATAGCACAGTCAAGATGATCCACTGCATTTGAACGACTGCCTGAATATAATGTATTGCTATCTGTAAGGAAGGGCTTGCCACCCAGACTGCGGATAAGTTCTACTAAACGAGCTGCATAATTTGGTCTCAAATAGGCCATATTGCCCGCTTCTCCAAAGTGAATCTTAATAGCTACGAATTTATCCTTGAAATCGATATTGCCGATACCGGCAGCCTTCGCCAGGTTCTCCATCTTCTTAGGAAGGGGAGATTTCGGATTGGTACGAAGGTTCGTGAAGTATACTTTTGACTTTTCCATATGAAAACGAATTATAGAACAAAGATACAAAAAAACCCCTCACTTTTATCGAGTGAAGGGTTTGTAAAGGGCGGCGGCTACCTACTCTCCCACCCGGGTTAGGGCAGTACCATCGGCACAAGTGCGTTTAACTTCTCTGTTCGGAATGGGAAGA
>JAFVQD010000031.1 GCA_017504965.1 Bacteroidales bacterium
GGCCACGCACTTTGGCTGCCGTTACACCCTTTGCCGAGCCTGACATCTCGTCAAAGGCGATTGAAGGAACATACTTCATGATTTGTTAAGTTTGAATGTTAATATTTTGTGTTTTACGCGCGTTTGCTATCTGACGATAAAGACTTTGACAAAACTTGACGACGCATCTTTCAGGAACTGTTCAGAACAACCAGGATTGCTGAACTTTCCTTCTGAAACCATGCAGTTTATGAAATGAGAGCCAAAGCCGGACTTGTTAGTTGTCTGGGCTACATATGGCACTTCGCTGATGATATCGGCCGGAAAATTGACGAGATCAATGGCAAAAGGCGTGTCTGGTTCAGCCTGATAAAAGCCTTCGATGACAAAGCAGAGATAAGCCCATTTCTCACGAACAACAGCCCACTCATGTTCCTCACGGAAATTCCAAGGTAAATTATCCAGATGCAGATCGACCTGACCTTCCACCTCGAAAGTGTTACGCTGACCCTTTGGAAGATAAGCACACATAAACCAGAACTCACGGCTGCCATACTTACTATTGATCTCAAGATTCTCAAGGCAAATAGTAGTCTTGTTCTTGATCCAGGACTTTACTATCGTTCCCATTCTGCCGTATGTGTTTTCATAGGTCAGAAAGACTGCCGTCTCAAGGCTTCTCTTCATCGGAAGTTCCGGAACATAAATCTCCAGAACATCAGCGTTAAGATATTCCTCTTTGGTATAATCAAATGAAAACCTACCATTCAGAATTATCATATTGTCGCTCAGATACTCTTTGAATTCTATCTGTCCGGCTCCAAAATTATTTCCTGTAGCAATTATCATAGTCAATTAAATATTATTCGGTTACTGCCGTTGTATCAAACACTTCGTAATAATGTTCTGTTCTGCAGGACGGGACGTTTATGTGCAATCTCGTACCCTCAGAATATTTCTCGACAGACATAGAAATCAGGTTTATTGATCTTGGATCCAGCTTTGTTCCACGACCCATAAAGACCATATCACAAGGGAAGATACCTGGAGGCAAAGTCACATCCTCCACATACATATTCACCCTGGTATTTCTCCACTCATATATGAACTTACCGTTAGCGAGAGCAGATCCTTTGACCAGTCCGACCTCCACATCACCAAAATAGCAGCGTGTGAAGTCATCGTAAGCCTCATCGATCTCGATGATTGTCCTCGGAACATACGGAGCATCATAGCCTACGGAAGTTTCCTTGCAGATTGCACTCAAGGCCATTGATTCACCTGTAAAGCCGGTGTTTTTGTCCAGCCAATAGAATTCACAGAAATACTTTTTCCCGGATTCCAAGGTGAAGCCTTTGACTTCGGTATATAGTTCCGTCAGTTCCGCATCTCCATATTCAGGCTCAAGACCTGGGGAGATGATCACAGTCTGACCCCATCCGGACGAGACGCCAGGACTCAATGCCTGTGTCATCTTGAATACCAGAACATGATCATCTGAGGGCTGCTGGATGTTGACAAAGACAATCCTCTCCGGAGTGATCCA
>JAFVQD010000009.1 GCA_017504965.1 Bacteroidales bacterium
ATCGCACATAGGCAGGTGCTCACCGCTTTTATACCGGCTCTCGCCGGACCAGCGCTCCCGGCCTTGCCGTATTTGCTGCGCAAATACACGGCCTCCGCGGGGCGTCTGATGACGCCTTGTTAACACTCTGGTAGATTTTGGTGATGTCATCACGAACAGATTAGGCACATCAATCCTTGCTGCAGGTGCTTCTATGAGTGATTAGCGTGCCCAATCCATCTATCACAGACGGGATTGGGAACACTTTTCCCACCTGGAGGCCCATTTTCGTGCCTAACCTCTTCGCGATTCAGACACCCGAACAAGTCAGGGGTATGACGGTGTCAGTACCGCACTTAGCTGAGAGAACCGAGATGTGATTACTTTTGTCTGAGGGAGCTGGGGCAAAAGTCGCTGAAGGGAACTGGGGCAGAAGTCGCTTTTGGTGTGGTGTGACGGAAAGGACTCGTCAGGGGTATGACGGGGTCAGTACCGCACTTAGCTGAGAGAACCGAGATGTGATTACTTTTGTCTGAGGGAGCTGGAGAGAAGTCGCTAAAGGGAGCTGGGGCAGAAGTCGCCGGAGAGAGCTGGGGGAGAAGTCACAAGAGGAAACTGGGGCAGAGGTCGCTTTTGGTGTGGTTTGTGGTTAGTCGAATAAAATTTTATTACATTTGTAGTCAAATTGAATTTTAGATATGAGAGAGATTGAGAAACTGTATTTGGCTTATACTGGCGAGAAGGCCGCAGATGTAGTGGAGCTTCCATCGTCCGGCAGTAACCGCAGATATTTCAGAATGAGCGACAATAATGGGAAGACCCTTATCGGCGCAGTGGGTACATCCATCGAAGAGAACAAGGCTTTCTGGGCCATCTCCAAGCACTTCACATCCAAAGGACTTCCTGTACCTAAAGTTTTGGCACACGACGAAGAGTTTATGTGCTATCTTCAGGAGGACCTCGGTGACGGAATTCTTTTTAATGCTGTCACTCCGGGACGCGAATGTGGAAAATACAGCGATCAGGAGAAAGCTCTTCTGAAAAAGACAATGTCTCTCCTACCCGACCTTCAGTTCAAAGGGGCCGACGGATTTGACTTCTCGATCTGCTATCCTCAGCCCGAATTTGACGAGAGGATGATCTCTTTCGACCAGAACTATTTCAAGTACTGCTTCCTGAAAGCTACAGGACTGGACTTCAGTGAGGTAAAACTGGAAGAGGACTTCAAGAAGATGTCCGATGTCCTTATGAGGAACACCTCCAGCACATTCTTGTACAGAGACTTCCAGGCCCGCAATGTGATGCTGGTAGACGGTGAGCCCTATTTCATCGACTTCCAGGGTGGCCGCAAAGGTCCTATCTACTACGATGTCGCCTCTTTCATCTGGCAGGCAAAAGCGAACTATTCCGAGCAGCTCAAAAAAGAGCTTATCGACACCTATATCGAATCTCTCAAAAGGTATATCCCTGTAGACAGAGATTACTTCTACAGCCAGCTGAGACACTTTGTCCTATTCAGGACCCTCCAGGTTCTGGGTGCATACGGATTCAGAGGTTATTTCGAGAAGAAACCACATTTCCTCCAGAGTGTCCCATTCGCTATCGACAATCTCCGCCAACTTCTTAAAGAGTCACCTTTCACAGAGTATCCATATCTGTCGAAGATTCTGAAGGAGCTCACCGAGATGAGACAGTTCTCAGAGATGGGCGGTGACAAGAAACTGGAAGTGCGCATCTACAGTTTCGCATACAAGAAAGGTATCCCTAACGACACCACAGGCAATGGCGGAGGCTATGTATTTGACTGCCGAGGCATCAACAACCCCGGAAAGTACGAACACTTCTTCCATTTCACAGGACTTGACAAAGAGGTGATTGATTTCCTCGAAGAGGATGGCGGTGTCACCAAATTCCTCGGCCACGTCTACGAGCTGGCGGATGCCCACGTGGAGAGGTACATCGAGAGGAAGTTCACTAACCTGATGTTCTCCTTCGGATGTACAGGCGGACAGCACAGATCGGTATATTGTGCGGAGCACCTCGCACAGCACATTGCCCACAAGTACGATGTCAAAGTGTTCCTCTACCACCGCGAACAGGGGATAGAGAAAGAATTATAGAACAATGAAAAGTGCCTTTATATTCGCTGCAGGTCTTGGGACCAGACTCAAACCTTTGACAGACAGAATGCCAAAGGCCCTCGTTCCGTACGGAGGAACCCCTCTGCTGGAGCAGACGATAGAAAACCTGAAGAGGCAGGGATTTGACCGTTTCGTGATCAACATCCACCACTTCGCACAGATGATCAGGGACTTTGTTGCCCAGCACAATTCATTCGATACCAAGATAGAATTTTCAGATGAAAGCGACCTTCTGAGGGACACAGGTGGGGCCATCAAACACGCAGCCCACCTCCTTAGCGAAGGTCCTTTTTTGATTCATAACGTCGACATCATTTCGAATCTCGACCTCAACGCTCTTTACAACACACATCTGGAGGACCGGCAGAGGCCATTGGCCACCCTCCTGGTCAGCAGCAGGGAGACCTCCCGCTACTTCCTTTTCGATGGGGATAACCGCCTCGTAGGGTGGATCAACAAGAGCACCGGCCAGGTGAAAAGCCCGTTCGAGGAGATTGCGAAGCAGAGTGTCGAGCAGCTCACAGAGCAATACCGTCCCCTCGCTTTCGGAGGGATGCACGTGATTTCACCCGAGATCTTTCCTCTGATGGCAGAGCCCCGGTGGGGAGAAAAGTTCTCTGTGATAGACTTTTACCTATGGGCAGCCAAGGAGCACCTGATCAGGGGCTACGAAGCACCGGCAGGGACCACCCTTACCGATGTGGGCAAACTTGACCAGATCGGGGCCATTGCGCCAGCAAACACCTGACAATCAGCAGCTTTCTCGCCGTAAGGATGGGTAAAATCCCCTACCATCACAGTGGGTAAGACTCTGAACAACAATACGTTACCAAACAAAAAAACAAATAGATATGCTAAACATTTCTTACTGCTCGGACAAGTACCAGTACACTATGGGAAAATCCTTTTACGACAGCCAGATGGGAGAAAAATGGGCCGTTTTCAACCTGTTTTTCAGAAAAGCTCCCGATAACAATAACTGGGCTGTGGTCTGCGGAGTGGAGGAGGCTCTGGAGATGATTCAGGGCTTGGGAAGTATGCCTGAGGAGTTTTTCGAAAAATTCCTCCCCGGAGAAGAGTACGCGGAGTACCGCAAATATCTTGCAGGTATGCACTTCACAGGGAATGTTTATGCGATGAGAGAGGGTGAGATCGCTTTCCCTACACAGCCGATAATCACTGTGGAGGGTCCTCTGATCGAGGCTCAGGTACTGGAGACCCCCCTACTCTGCATTATGAACCACCAGATGGCCATCGCTACCAAGGCTTCGCGTGTGACCCGCGCCACAGAGAGGCCTGTCAGCGAGTTTGGCTCACGCCGTGCTCACGGTCCCTGGGCTGCCACTTACGGAGCGAAAGCGGCATATATAGGTGGCTGCGCCAACAGTTCAAATATCCTCGCTGCTGCTCATTTCGGTTTCCCTTGTACAGGGACTATGGCACACAGCTATGTGACTTCGTTCGGATGCTCTATACACGGTGAGTACCAGGCATTTGACGCATATATCAAGACCCACCCGGGTGAGCCGCTTATCCTATTGGTGGACACATACGACACCCTTCACTGCGGTATCACAAATGCTATCCGTGCCTACAAGAACAACAATATCGGTGACGACTACCCTTATACATACGGTATCCGCCTCGACAGCGGCGACCTGGCATACCTCTCGAATAAGTGTCGTAAGGAACTCGACGAGGCCGGCCTTAAAAACTGTAAGATCTTCGCCACCAACTCCCTCGACGAATACATCATCACAGATCTGGAACGTCAGGGAGCGTGCATCGATTCGTACGGTGTAGGTGATGCCATCGCCACCAGCAAACACAACCCCTGCTTCGGCAATGTGTACAAACTCGTGGAGATCGACAAGCAGCCTATCCTGAAGAGATCTGAGGACAAGGCCAAACTTATCAATCCCGGCTTCCAGATCACCTACAGAGTATCCAAGAACGGAGCCCACAAGGTGGATGTGACCTGCCTCCGCGGAGACAAGACTGCTCAGCTGGTAGAGGCCGGCGATACCGTTCTCCTCCGTTCGGAGACAGACAAGTCAAAATACAATACATATTATAAAGGTGAGTACACTGCAAAACCTCTCCAGATCCAGATGATGAAAGATGGAAAGGTTTGCTACGAGTTCCCCCCTATCGACCTCAGAAGGGCTTACTATCACGAAAATCTCCGCAGTTTCAACCCTACAGAGACCCGTATCATAAACCCTCACTACTATAAAGTGGACATTTCAGATGAGCTTTACGACTGCAAAATGACCCTCATCGACAAGATCATAGCAGATATAGAGATCCTGAAGAAGAGCCACAAGGCTGGGAAGAGCACCCTCGTGGTGGTCGATATGCTTTACGATTTTATCGATGGCTCACTCGCCTGCCAGAATGGAGAGAAGGCTGTGGATGAGGTGATTAAATATATAAATATCCACCCTGAGCTCAATGTCCTGTATGTCTGTGATTCACACCCTGCCGACCACTGCTCGTTCCAGGAGAACGGCGGCACCTGGCCACCTCACTGCGTACAGGGGACCAGAGGTGCTGCGATCCACGACAAATTCTACGATGAGATCCTTAATCACAATATCCGTCCTCAGAAGCACAATATGTTCTTCAAGGGGCTCAATCCACAGAAGGAGCAGTACTCCGGATATGAGGCTGTCAATGCCAGCGGAATCTCTATCGAGGATGCCTCCACACACGAGGTCATCGTAGCCGGCATCGCTTCGGAATATTGTGTTATGGAGACAGTTATGGACTTCGTGAAGAGGGGCTTCAATGTCTCTGTCATCGTCGATGCCCTCGCTTATGTCGACAAGGGCGGACACGAAAAGGCCATAGCGGAGTTCAGATCAAAAGGTGTTAATTTACTACAATAGATATGCAATATTTAGGTATAGACATAGGTGGCACCAAGATATCTATCGGCATCTTTACTGCCGATGGCCAGATGGTAGCCTCAGACAGCACCCTCATCGAAGGGCGCACAGGGGCAGATGTAGGGGCACTGGTCCTCTCATTCTGCGACAAAGTCCTTTCGGACAATAACATAGCATCAGACTCCGAGCTGAGCATCGGCGTCTGTATCCCCGGAATCACCTACTCCAAAACAGGGTGCGTATGGGCTCCGAATATCCCTGGCTGGGACAATTACCCTCTCTACCACGAACTGAAAGGGCACTACCCTCAGGCGGTGGTCACTATCGAAAGCGACCGCACCTGCTACATCCTCGGAGAGATCAATATGGGTGGCGCCAAAGGGTGCGAAAATGCAGTTTTCATTGCCGTAGGCACCGGCATCGGGGCTGGTATCCTCGTGGATGGGAAGATCCTGCACGGCCACTCCGATATCATCGGGGCCATAGGCTGGCTCGCCCTCAAACCACCATACGACAAATATTGGGACCAATGCGGATGTTTCGAGACACACGCCTCGGGCGACGGTATTGCGAAGCAGGCGCATCTGTTCCTCCAGCAGGACAAGGGGTACTCGGGTGAGCTCCGCAATATCCCTCTCGAAGAGGTGACCTCCCACCACGTATTCGCCGCATATGATCACGGCGATCCTCTGGCTACCAGGGTGATAGACCAGGCGGTGGAGATGTGGGGTATGGCTGCTGCCAATCTCGTCAGCATCTTTAACCCTGAGATGGTAATCTTCGGCGGCGGCGTCTTCGGACCGGCAGCCTCCCTGATCGACAGAATCTATGCAGAGGCCCTGAAATGGGCTCAGCCAATCAGTATAAAACAATGTAAATTCGTAGCCACACAGCTCCCTAAGATGGCAGGCCTCTACGGTGCGGGCGGTGTTGCTATTCAAGCAATGAAGTAATATGAAAAACACTAAAGTCCTTATCGCAGGTTATCTGGGAATGTTCTTCTTCGGAGTGGCATTTCTGGTAATGGGAGCTGTTCTCCCCTCACTCGCAGCAAAGTTCTCACTCACAGAAGCAGACTCATCCCTATTGGTGAGCTTCCTCCCTTTCGGAACCATTTTCGGTTCATTGGTCTTTGGCCCGATAATCGACAAATATGGCTACAAATCACTTATGCTTGTAGCAATGGCCCTCGGTGCAATAGGTCTTGAGACCATCGCTTTCGGCCCAAGCACTGGTATCGTCAGAGGTGGTATTTTTATCCTCGGCATCAGCGGCGGTATGCTCAACGGAGCGACCAACGCCCTCGTTTCAGATGCATCCGATGACAAATCAAAGGCTGCAAACCTCAGCCTCCTCGGCTTCTTCTACTGCGTGGGAGCGATCTCACTGCCACTGCTTCTGGCATCTCTGCCTGAGAGTGTCACCTACTCACATATCGTCGGCTCTGCCGGTGCAATGATGGTGGCCACCTTCGTCTACTACCTGTTCGTAGAGTTTCCAAAAGCCAAATTCCAGCAGGGATTCCCTATCAAGAAAGTGCTCGGTATGGCAAAAGAGCCCCTACTCCTCCTCTTCAGTTTCGTCCTCTTCTTCCAGAGTGCGCTTGAAGGTCTGAGCAACAACTGGTCACCCCAGTATCTTGCCACACACCACGGATTTGCTGCCGACCAGGCCCAGTATGCCCTGAGCTTCCTGGTAGTGGGAATGGCTATCAGCCGTCTGTCTCTCACCTTTATTCTGAAAAAGGTAGATGGTGTTAAGGTGATAATAATGAGTATGGGTCTTATCGTAGCCGGTGCATTGTGCACACTATTCGCCACAGGGACTGCCGCTGCCATAGTGGGTGCTGTCCTTCTGGGTATGGGTCTTGCCGCCACATTCCCTATTGCACTTGGCAAAGTGGGTGAAAAATACAAAGAGATGTCCGGTACTGCATTCAGTCTGGCACTCGTCATTTCACTTTTCGGCAACACCATTATGAATCTGATTATTGGTCAGGTAGGTATGCAGCTACTCCCATATTTCCAGATTCTATGCGCTGTTATGATTATAATTTTATTTGCGATAGGTAATAAAAAAGTTTAATTTTGCGCACCTCTAACGGGATTTTTAACCTTATAACAATATAATTCAATAAAGAAATGCTAGCATTAGAATGGACTAAAAAAGTCAGAGAGGTGATGGCTCAGATCGAAGACACACAGCTCGACAACATTAGAAAAGCTGCTGAGATTATGGCAGACAGTATCCAGGCAGAAAGATGGGTCCACACTTTTGGTTGTGGTCACGCTAATCTACCTATCGAAGAGATGTATCCACGTATCGGTGGTTTCGTAGGTTTCCACCCTCTATGTGAGCTTCCTCTTACATCATTCACCCACATCATCGGTGATATGGGTATCAACCAGTTCCTATTCCTCGAAAGATGTGAAGGCTTCGGTAACACCATTATGGACTCTTACAACTTCGATAAGAGAGACTGTATCTGGCTGTTCTCACACACAGGTATCAACGCTGTAAACATCGACGTAGCTCTTAAAGCCAAAGAACTTGGTATGAAAGTTATCGTTTACGGTTCTGCAAGCAACACCGGTGACAAGAAACCTCGTCACTCTTGTGGAAAGAACCTGTTCCAGCTCGCAGACGTAGTGGTAGACTCTTGCGCACCACTTGTAGATGCTAGCGTAAGCTTGAAAAACCACTTCGACAAAGTAGGTCCTGTATCTACTATGGCCCTCATCACCTGCGTATGGCTCACAGTTATCACTGTAGCTGAGATCCTTGAGGAGAGAGGTGTCAAACTTTACATCCACCCTTCTCACAACGTACCTGGCGATACTACAGCTCACGAAAGACTTGCTGAGTGTATCAAAGTATACAGAGAGAGAGTAAAAGGTGTGTAATTTCATACTCTTGTAGATTTTTTGTACATTTGCGACTTGATGAAAAGCGCAAATCTCAAAATATTACTAATATGCCTTGTGAGCTTACTGCCCACAAGGCTTCTTTTTGCCCAAGAGAGAGCGCTTCCTGACACCCTCAAAAGCGCCACAGCCGATTCAGTGGCAGTCGCTGCTCTCGACTCCATTGCGGCAGCCGGGATCGATTCTCTGGCCCTGGCAGGGAGGGACTCCATTGCAGTAGCGGGGATGGATTCATTGGCGGTAGCCGGGGCAGACTCACTGGCGATGGCAGACTCACTGGCGGCACCGAAGGTGGTCCTCACCGAGAAGCAGAAACGGAAGATGTACCGCGACAGCGTCAAGGCGGTCAAAGACAGCATCCGCCTCTCCACACCACGAATTCTGGAGACCTGCGCATTTCCGGACTCCCTCTACTATGAGAAGATCTTCGCCTGGAACACAAATACCTACTTCAACAAGCAGGAGCGGATCCAGGTAGACACCACATTCAACGACTGGTACACCGAATACCCATTCTTCCACGAAGACGTGAACGCCACATACCTTGGCGTGATCGGATCGGCGAGCCAGAACTTCAACTGGTTCAAGCGGAGGGAGTTCGACATAGCGCCATTCTACGCTCCATACCTGACATACACCTACACCCCGGAGACGATGCCTTTCTACAACACCAAGACACCGCACACCGTACTCGCATACTGGGGTACACTCTTCTCATACACTAACAAAGAGGAGTCAAGTATGAAGTTTATGAACACCCAGAATATCACCCCGAAACTGAATCTCCATCTGGAGTACCATATGTACGGAGGAAAGGGTCTGCTCACAAACGAAGGGACAAACAACAGGACCTTCTCCCTGACAGGTAACTATCTGGGAGAGAGATATGTGGCAAACGGAGGATTCATATCGAACACCATCCGCAGGGATGAGAACGGAGGTATACAGAACCCTAAAGAGGTACTGGACACCATTCTGGATGCCAAGACCATAGCTGTCAATCTGCAGGATGCCTCGAACAGAATAGTGAAGAGGTCGTTCTTCATCAACCACTCATACGGTCTCCCCATCAGATTCAAAAAAGATATGGACTCACTGGGGAGGGATTCTCTCGCTGCCGGTGAGGGCACTATGGCCTACATAGGTCACTACGGAGAGTACTCGAGATTCTCCAAATTCTACGCCGACAAGATAGGTCAGAACGACAGGATAGGTAGGGCATTCTATAACGACAACTTCTTTATCGACCCCACCACCAGTGCCGACTCGATGAGGGTGGCCGACCTGACCAACAGACTCTTCATAAGGCTGCAGCCCTGGGACAGCGATGCCATAATATCCCATATCGAGGGTGGTGTCGGCTACCAGATGCTCACATACTACTCATTCAAACCAGAATCGTTCCTGTATGCCAACAGCAATGTGCACCTCAACAACAGCTACATCTACGCATCTGCCAACGGCAAATTCAGGAAATATTTCGCTTGGGAAGGGTTCGGACGATTCAACTTCCTGGGATACAACAGAGGAGACTTCGACATCAATGCCAAGGCTACATTCTCCTTCTATCCGTTCAAGGACCGGAGTGAGGGGATAGACCTTACAGCACGCTTCTCATCTACACTGAAAAAGCCCGACTACTACTCTGATCACCTCTACTCAAACCACTTTATCTGGGATCACGAGTTCGGGAAAGTATCGAAAACAAAAATTGAAGGTGAACTGAGTATACCTAAGTGGAAAATGTCCGCATACTTCGGTTACGCCTTGGTTAACAACAACATATACTACGACACATTAGGAATTATCAGACAGACTCCGGAACTGGTAAATGTGATGAGTGCCTACCTCCAGAAGGATTTCAAACTGTGGAAGTTCCACTTCGACAATCAGATCCTCTTCCAGATGTCATCGAATCAGGAGTCCATACCCCTGCCGATGCTGGCTCTCCATCTGAGATACTACTTCCAGTTTGACCTGGTCAAGAATGTGATGAAAGTGCAGGTCGGTGCAGACGGCACATTCACCACATCATACTATGCTCCGGCATATAACCCTGCGACAGGGCAGTTTCACAACCAAGTATCTGAGAAGATCGGCAATACCCCTTACATCGATGTATTTGCCAACTTCCAGTGGAAAACAGCATCCATATTCCTTAAATTTACCAATGCTAACCAAGGTTGGCCGACAGCCGACTACTTCTCCGCTTACCACTACATCAAGCCCAAGAGGGCCTTCAAAGTGGGTATATTCTGGCCATTCTTCGTTAAATAGAGGCTAATGGACAAATGGATTCATAGAGGAATATCGGCGTGTATCTATATGATGCTCCTGTTCTTCATCACCAAATGTACACGCGAGTGGTCGCTCGATTACAGATGCTACCATCACCACCACGAGACAGACACACTCGTATCGTGCATCGCAGTCAGGGGTGATGTATTTGCATTTGAAGATTTCCCTGTGGGCTTTCACTACCGTCTGCTGAAACACTACTCTATGGATCAGGAAATGCCCTCTGAGATATACCCTCCATTCTACTACGAAAACCCTTGGGAAGAGCTGATTGATGGGAAGATAGACATCATCGCCTTTGACACATATAACGACACCATTCCCGACCGGTACACTGACCGGATTCTGGTAAGTGCCCCTATTGCAGAGAACTATGTATGGATAGTGAAGTCAGACAACTGGTCGCTGATGCACAATATCAACTACTGGCTCGGGATGTTCTCCCAAAGTCCTGAATTTACAGCTCTCGAGAGAAATTACCTCCGTGTCTACAGGATAAGACACCACCTGGAGAATATGACACAGACAGCGATTATCTCCCCTTATGACCACATAATCAAGAGATACAGCAAGACCCTCGACTGGGATTGGCGTCTGGTCGCTGCCCTCATATATCAAGAGTCACGTTTCTCTATGGGTGCCATCTCCACACGAGGAGCCATCGGACTGATGCAGATCAAAGAATCTACAGCACTCCACTATGGCGTCACAGACATCTTCAACCCGGAAAACAACATCAAAGCCGGTACCCGACACCTGAACTACCTGAAGAATATGTTTGAAGGGATGGACTCTTCAAATGTCGTCAAATTCACATTAGCCGCATACAATGCCGGCGAAGGTCGCATCCAGGAGTGTATCGAGTTCTGTCGCGGCGTGGGGGGCGACTATCGTGACTGGGAAGAGATGTGCAGGATCATCCCGATGATGCGTGATCCCCAAGCCCACATCCCCGGCACCACCATCAAGCGGTTCAACGGCACCGAAACCATCCGCTACGTCGACGACATCCTCTCCCTATACGAACAATACCGCTTCGCCGTCCTCCCCTGACCTTTAACTTACCTTAATAGTCTTCTCTGGCTGTACTCGGGCGATGAAGAAAGATGGGATAATCATTATCAGGATCATCAGGGCAAATGAAGCCACATTGAGGATAACGATTTTGGGTACATTCACATAGACTGGAACGTGATCGACAAAATAGTTCGCCGGATCGAGAGGGATAATATGGAAGACACCTTGAAGAATCGAGAGGATGATAGCTATGACATTACCTATCACCATACCCTTGATCACTATAAATGAGCCTCTGTAGATAAAGACACGGCATATATCCCTGGTCTTCATACCCAGAGCTTTAAGGAGTCCGATCATAGATATCTTCTCGAAAAGTATGATAAGAAGTCCGGAGATCATATTGAATCCGGCCACCACTATCATAAGGATGAGGATGATCAGGACATTCATATTCAAAAGATCGAGCCAATCGAAAATATGGGGATATATGTATCTTATCTGACTGGCTATCACTGAGTCATCATCCCAGGGCCTGTCCAGGATGATCTCCTCGATCTCCCTGCATATCTTATCGGCGTTTGCACCTGCGGCAAGTTTTATCTCTATATTCGATACCTGGTCACTCTCCCATCCGTTTAGTCTTCTGGTCTGTCTGATATCCACTATAGCGAGGGTCTTGTCCATCTCATCAAGTCTCACATTATATAGACCTGAGATGGTAAACCTCCTCACTCTCACACTTTCACCTACAAAATAGGCGGTAATCTTGTCTCCACATTTGTAATTCATCAGACTTGCAAGCCTCTCGGAGATAAGAATCTGGTTCGATGCCGACTTGCCGGAAAAATCTGGCAGTGTCCCCTCTACAAGATATTTTTCGAAGAAATCGAGAGAGTATGTCGAGTCCACACCCTTGAACATAATCCCCTGGACCGATTCATCACTCTTGAGCATTCCAGAAGTATAAGCTACATCATTTACACTCTCTATACCCTTAAGGCTGTGTATCTTATCTATATATGACGGACGTCCGCTTATCGGGTAGAGCTGATTGGTGATGTCCTGTCCCGGAGACAGGAGGAATACCTCACCGGAGAACCCCACCGATGTCTCCTTGATCTCTCTTTTGAAGCCGTCAGAGATAACCATCGCCATAAACATAACGAGAATACTTATCGCCACAGATGCGCAAGCGATAGTATTATTCGAAGAGGTTTTAATTTTTTTGGCGATATATAAATTTAAATTCATATCTTTGTAATCCGATTTCGCGGAAATAGCTCAGTTGGTAGAGCGTCGGCTTCCCAAGCCGAAGGTCGCGGGTTCGAACCCCGTTTTCCGCTCCATTAATAATCCATCACCAGACGAAGACCGCAATTGAGGATGCGAGCCTCGTAATCCTCAGAACTTCTATATGTATTGCGGCAGTTGCGCGATTCACTTCTCCACGAACCACCCCTCATCACACGAGCCTTACCGTAGTCTGGGCCTTGAGGATTTATCTGCTCCTGAGCCTTGTAGATGGCATATCTGTCTGAACACCATTCGTAGACATTGCCACCCATATCATAGATTCCCAGCTCATTAGGGGCTTTTGTCCCCACTTTGTGTGTTTTACGGCCACTATTGCCGTCACACCAGCAGACATCATTGATATTGTCGCTTCCGCTATAGTTAAGTCCTTTAGACCATCTCCCTCCTCGGGCCGCAAATTCCCATTCCGCTTCTGTCGGAAGACGGTAATTTTTTCCGGTCATCTTGTTCAGTTCGTATATGAATGTCTTGGCATCTACCCACGAGATATTGTCCACCGGTAGGCTGTCCCCCACGAAGTGGCTCGGATTATACCCCATCACAAACTTGTATAGCTCCTGAGTAACCTCATACTGCCCGATATAGTAGTCATCTACAGTAACGGTATGCTTTGGAAATTCATCCGGGTAGCACTGCTCTCCATAGGTCTCGATCCCTCCCATCTCGAATGTCCCCCCTTCAACCAGCACCATAGAGATATCCAGAATATTTTTAGTAGGCTCCTGAGCCGAAACACCGGCCACAGTCAAGAGTGTGAGGGCAAATGCCACCAAATACTTTTTCATCATATTTTATTTTTTGATTTTCTCAGTCTGCTTGCTGCCATAACCATTGCCTCATCGCGTGCCACATATCTCATACCGATAAAGGTAAGGATAGCTGCGACAAGAGGGAACACTGTATTGATGGTGAAGATCATCTCAGGCTCCCTTCTGAAGAAGAGGACTGCCAGATAGATCTGGAATCCGAGGAGGATAAGGGTCGCCAGATTGCATATTCTGATCTGGTATAGTCTATTTTTGAATGAAGAGAGAGCTATCACACCCAGTACAGATGTCACAAGTAGAAATATCCTTGCAGGGGTATACTCCCAAAATGAGATGGTGAGCCCATCCACGAATTTGATCATATTAGTGAAAAACATCGAAATGGAAAGTCCCGCTGCGATCGAAAGAAAGAGTGATTGTATTCTAAAAAACATAATATTCCGTGTTAGTGATGGCAAAAGTAGAAAAAATATTATTATTTTTGATTGTTTAATGAATAAAGAATAATACTATGGGAAGAATTGCAGAATCAGAATTGATCATAAATGGTGACGGTTCGATATTCCATCTTCATATTAGACCAGAAGATTTGGCAGATACAGTGATGCTTGTAGGTGACCCCGGTCGTGTAGATATGGTGGCAAGCTTTTTCGATGAGATAGAGGTAAACAAATCTTCACGAGAGTTCCATACCATAACAGGAAAATATAATGGCAAGAGGATATCTGTGATCTCCACAGGTATCGGCTGTGACAATATCGATATAGTGGTCAATGAACTTGATGCCCTCAAGAACATAGACTTCACTACCCGCGAGGAGAAGAGTGAGAAAACCACACTTAACATCCTCAGAGTGGGTACTTCAGGTGCTATCCAGCCTGAGATTCCTCTCGGCTCCTTCGTACTCTCACACTACTCTGTAGGCTTCGATGCACTCCTTAACTGGTACGGCGGCCGTGAGGAGATCGCCGACGCAGTCATCGAAAGGGACTTCCTGACTCATATGGGTGAAGAGTGGTGCAATAAAAAATTGCCTGTACCCTATTTCGTGAAGGCCAGTCAGAACCTTATCGACCTTTTTGCCGACTCTACCGTGAAAGGGATGACCATCTCTGCCGGCGGCTTCTATGGTCCACAATGCAGGGTACTCAGACTCCCTATCGCTATCCCCGATATGATGGACAGACTCGAGTCTTTCAGATCAGGTGAATGGAAAATCACCAATTTCGAGATGGAGGGGTCAGCACTTGCCGGCCTTGCCCGTAAACTGGGGCACAACGCCGCCACTGTGTGCTGTATCATCGCTGCCCGCTATGCAGGCGATTCAAATACAGACTACAAACCAAAAGTCAGAGAACTTGTCAAACTCTCTCTCGACAAACTTTCGCAGATCACAAAATGAGCATAGATACAGAGCTGAAGAGTATTGTCACTCTACTTGACGATACCGATGATTTTGTGATTAAGGCCATAAACAAGAGGATGTTGGGCAGAGGGGCCTCTGTACTCAGCGACCTGGAAGAGCTGTATAACCGTGAGAAGTCCTACAAGACCAAGGGGCTGATCGCTGACAAGATCCAGTTCCTCTCAAATGAGTTTGTCCTCGAAGAGTTCGAGAATATGCTGGTCCGGGAATACCCTGATCTGGAGAGGGGTATATATTTGATCTCCAAGCTGATCGTCCCTGATATAGATGAGATATATTTTAAAGATCTTATCGGAGTACTGATCAGGGATCTGGTGGAGGAGATCAATGACAGTAAGACAGCATTGGAGAAGATGCAGATTTTCAACCATATCTTCTATCACAGACTGCTCTTCAAGTGTGGGGATTATCCGGTTACCAGAGAGAGCACTACAGTGCTGACTTCTGTACTTAGTTCCCGTCACGGGATACCTCTTTCCATATCTCTGGTATATTTCCTACTGGCCAGATGTATCGGGCTGGAGGTATACCCGATGTGTTTCCCGGGGGGATTTGTCCCTTCCTATGTGGAGAACGACAAGATACTTTTCTATATGGACATCTTCAGGGAAGGGGAGATCTTCTCAGAGTCCCGCCTGAAGTATTATCTTGAAAATCAAGGTGTAGACATAGACACCAGCGCTTTCGAGGTGAGGGATGACCGCACTCTTCTTCTGGTATATCTGGAGGTGCTGCACTTTATGTATACCCAGAAAGGGGACGAGTACATCGTCAGTGTACTGGACCGTGCGCTCAAGTTCTTCGGCGACGAAAGGGTACTGGAGAGCGGCGAGAGTGATCTGGAGTAAGCCCGTTACTCTTCAGTACAGTATTTTTTGATCACGCTGTAGGCGTCTTCGATGCCGAGCTCACCTGCCTTACTTAGGTCAATGCACCCTTTCTCTTTATCTTTCAAGTAGATAAGAACAAGACCTTTATTGTAGTAAGCCTCGCCTATGTTAGGATAGAGGCTAATCGCTTTTTCGTATTGGCGTATGGCCTCAGGGAGGTCATTTGACTGGCAGTAGAGGTTACCCAGGTTATAGTATGTGTATGGGAAGTCGGGATAGATCGCTGCAGCTTTCTTCATATCGTGGATAGCCGGAGTGTAGTCGTAGGTACGGACCGACTGCTCCTTCACCCTCGCTTTGGTGGTACCGGCATTGTCCATAGTAAGGACCTGGACATTGTTTTCGATAGAGGATATGAAGTCGATCATCTCCGACTGGATGGCCCCCCTGTTTATGTAGTAGAACACCTCGTCAGGGTTATTCTGGATCGCTTTTCCATAGCAGTCGAGTGCTATGTTGAACTGCTTGTTCTCCGATTCGAGGATCGCCTTGGCAAAGAGGCTACGCCCAATGGTGTCTGCCTCTATCTCAGCGTTCAGTGCTTCGATAACCCGCTGGTTATCAATACCAGTATTGGTAGGGTTATAGCAGGTCAGCTCCACTCTGATAGGGACGCTCTCTACAAACTCGTCTACCCTTTTATCCGAATATTTCTTGTTCAGCACAAGTGCAATACTCTCCCCTTCTGCCGCTGCTACGAAGCGGTAGAGCGGTTTGAGGCGGATGTCGACATCTCTGTATTGCAATAGTTCATCGTTGAAATCCTTTTTGGCGAACTCTGCATCGAAATCGAGCAGACGGTCATATTTTTTGGTGGTGTCTGCAAATGCGGCGTAGGCGGTGGAGTCGGAGCTGTTCTTTTTATACTGCGCAATTTTCTCCTGTGCAATGTCGTAGTCGGCCTGTGCCGAGTTATATTGCCCTAACTTGTTCTTCACATAGGAGCGGTTCATATAGGCCTTGGCGAAATCGGGGTAGAGGTTGATGGCCTGCGAGTAGTCATCCATCGCCTCGCGGTAGCGGCCCAGCTCGAGGAACACAGAGGCCCGATTGAAATAGGCAAGGACATTTTCAGGGTTGATATTCAGCACTCTGTCGTAGTCATCGAGGGCATTGTTATAGTCTCCGATCTGGGTACGGATCAGGGCTCTGTTATACAGGGTCAAAGCGTTCCCCGGCTCCTGCTCCAGCACCTTGTTCAGGTCTTCGAGAGAGCCGTTGATATCTTTGTTGTCAAACTTCATAAGGGCCCTGTTGAAATAGGCAAATGAGTTCTGAGGGTCGAGTTCGATGGCTGTATTCAGGTCGGCGATAGCCTTGTCATACTCACCCTGCATCTGGAATACTCTGGCTCGGCGGATATACCCTTCCGGCTCAAATTTGTTCAGGGTGATGGCCTTATTGTAGTCGGATATCGCTTTAAGTGTGTCACCTACATACAGGTACGAAGCACCGCGGTTAAGATAGGCATCTGCTTCGCGAGGCTCCTTCTGGATAAACTTATTGAAATCCTCGATAGCCTTATCGAACTGCTGGGAGAGGAAGTAGGTAACCCCTCGGCTGAAGTAGAGGCCGGTATAACTTGGTCTGAGGTCGACAGCCTCCTCCAGGTCCTTCAGCGCCATATCGTACTTGCCGATGCGGCTCAGGGTGATGGCCCTGTAGTGGTAGGCAGGGGTGTAGATGGGGTTGATCTCGAGGGTCTTGTCGAAGTCGATCTGGGCACCCACGAAGTCCCCCAGATTGTATTTGGCTATTCCTCTGAAAAAGTATGCTTCATAGAGCTTGCCGTCAAGCCTGATAAGTATATTGAAATTATCTATGGCATCTGAATATTTCCCCTCCACAAGTGCGTGCTGACCGCGGTAGAAGAACTGATTTATGTCCCACTGGGCGCTTGCTACCCCAAAATTAAGAAGCAAAAGAAGTAGAAAAAAACCTTTTTTGATATTATTCATCGGAACTGCTTTTCTATTGGTGAAAAATTAAGTACTTTTGGGGTTTCAAAAACTGTGCAAATATAGTGAAGAACTTTGTTTTAGCAATCTTATTGACCTTACTATTGTTACCCCTGTCTGCAGAGGGTCAGAAAAAGGCGAGCCTCGGCCCCTATACTATGTTTGAGCAGATGATTTTCCCTCAGAAGCAGGAGCGGATACTTTCATATCTGGCAGACGATTGTGCCAGAGGCCGTTCGGTCGGGACACTTGCACACCAGAATATCGGCAAATATATCAGAGATCATTTCGAACAATACGGTCTGGTGCCCCTTGACGGCCACTATTACCAGCACTTCAAGTGTGAAAACGGCAAAGTGGGGAGGAATGTGATCGGTATGGTCCCCAGTGCCATCCCCAGCGACGAATATGTGATCATATCTGCCCACTACGACCATATCGGGGCACTTAACGGCTTCGTATACAATGGGGCCGATGACAATGCCTCCGGGGTGACAGCCCTTATGAACCTCGCTGAGATGTTCGGATCGATGAGGAAGGCGAAGATGGGCCCAGACAAGAATATCATCTTCGTGGCGTTCGATGCGAAGGAGATGAGTATGGCCGGCTCACGCCACTTCGTGAAAAACCTGAGTATACCCAAAGGGAAAATCACCTGTGCGATCAATATGGACCAGATCGGCTCCACACTCGAGCCGGTACACGAAGGGATCAAGGACTATCTCATCATTCTGGGTGAGAACACATTGAAGAAAGAGGACCGTGGCAAGATAGGGCTATGCAACAGGTTCTACAATATCCATCTGGATATCGACTACACATTCTATTCGAGTGAGGCGTTCACCACACTCTACTACAAACTGTCAGACCAGGTGGCTTTTCAGGAGGCTCAAATCCCTGCACTTCTCCTTACATCGGGATTCCACAGCCACACCTACAAGATCTCGGATGATATAGACCTCATATCGTACCCTACACTGAAGAAGAGGACTGTACTTGTCTTCTACTTCGTGATGATGCTCTAACAGACATATTATTTAAAAGCAATATAGATGAAAAAGTTTATTATCTGTACTTTGGCCCTTATTCCTGCACTTGCTCTGGGCCAATCCGATCACTCCCTCACAGTAGACAAATGGGGAAGAGACACAGTTTACACTAAAGTTCAGCACGTAGTGGGCTTCACCACTCCAGGCTCTACAGTTACCTTTAACGGAGAGGCCGTAAAGGTGTACAAAACAGGATCATTCGGCAAGAAAGTGGAACTCTCAGAGGGTCCTAACACCATCATCGTGACATCAGTATATGGTGGCGTGAGTGTATCTGACACACTGAACAGATTCTATACTACAGACAGACCCGCCAGACCACAGGCCGACCTCCCTCTGACTATCACCACATCTCTCTATGTGGAGACTACTGAAGGTGCATATTTCAACTACGGTAAAGGTGCAGACAGACTTGGAGGTGCCAAAGTTTGCTTCGTAGATGCAGGTATTCCACTTGAAGTGGTAGAGGAATTTGGAAACCTTTACAAAGTGAAAGTGGCTGAGAACAAATACTTCCATATCCCTAAGGAGTACACCTCTCCTATCGAGGATGCCCCTGTACGCGATGTCACCACCAACAACTGGAGTGTCACCAATATGGGAGACTTCGACAGGGTGGCCATCTCACTGAACACCAAACACCCTTACATCTTCAGACAAGTTCTTGAAGACAAGAGTATCGTCATCGACATCTATGGGGCACAGTGCAACTCCAACTGGCTTACACAGAGAGTTCCTCTCGGGATGGTGAAATATGTGGATCTTGAGCAGGTGGAATACGATGTATTCAGAGCCAAAATCTTCCTCAACGACTACTCTTGGGGTACCAAAGTATATTATCAGGGTTCTACCCTTATGATAGATGTGAAACACCAGCCTGAACTGACCCTCAAAGGTATGGTTATCGGTGTGGATGCAGGTCACGGTGGTCCATCATCTACAGGCGCTGTAAGTATCAGCGGACTTAAAGAGAAAGAGCTTAATCTCGATATGGCTTACACACTGAAAGAGGAGCTTGAGAAGAAAGGTGCCAAAGTGGTGCTCAGCAGAAAAGATGATTCAGGTATGACTATGGCTGAGAGGAAGAAAATCTTCCTGGAGAACAATGTGGATCTGGTAATATCTATCCACTGCAATGCAGCAGGGAGCCCTCTCGATGTGAAAGGTTCAAGCACCTACTACAAATACATCCACAACAGACCATTGGCTGAGGCTATCCTTCTCAGGACACTCGAACTGGAGGGTGTTACCAACTTCGGTCTTGTAGGTAACTTCAACTTCTCGCTCAATGGTCCTATCGAGTACCCCAATGTGCTTGTGGAGACTCAGTTCCTCTCTAACCCTGAGGATGAGGAGAGAATCGCTGACCCTGCCTTCCGCAAAGCATATATGAAGAAGGTGATCAAAGGTCTCGAGGACTACCTGAAATCGCTGAAGTAGATTATTGGCAGATACTCGGGGGCAGAAAGGCCGGTTTCGCCCCCGATTGCCATCGGCAAGCACCATTCCGGGGCAGAATGGCCGGTTTCACCCCCGATTGCCATCGGCGACGAGCATAACGCAGAAGTCAAAGGAGGGAATTCAAGGCCTGCGAAGTGAGAGAAGCCGGAGCATACTCGCATAACGCAGAAAGCACCCTTTAAAACCACATCATATGCCATTTAAACTGAAATCACCATACAAACCCTCCGGCGACCAGCCGGAAGCCATCAAGGGGATCTGTGACATAATAAGCACAGGTGCAGATGCTGTGACACTTATGGGTGTTACGGGGTCGGGCAAGACGTTTACTATGGCAAATGTAATAGAGAGGCTGCAGAGACCGGCCCTGATTTTAAGCCATAACAAGACATTGGCAGCACAGCTTTATGGGGAGTTCAAAACATTTTTCCCGGAGAATGCTGTAGAGTATTTTGTATCATATTACGATTATTATCAGCCGGAGGCATATATACCTGTTACTGACACATATATAGAGAAGGATCTGAGCATCAATGACGAGATAGAGCAGCTCCGTCTGAGTGCATCATCAGCACTTCTGTCAGGGCGCCGCGATGTGATAGTGATATCAAGTGTGTCGTGTCTGTATGGGATAGGAAATCCGCAGGACTTTCACGCGAATACCATATATGTCAAAAGGGGGGCAATGATCAGCCGTACCAAACTTCTGTATCAGCTGGTGGATGCATTGTATTCACGTAATGAGGTGGAGCTGAAGAGGGGGACTTTCAGAGTTAAAGGGGATAGTGTAGATATATACCTCGCCTATGTGGACAGTGTGGCGAGGATCATTTTCTTCGGAGATGAGATAGAGAGTATTGAGATCATAGATCCTGTATCCGGACAGCTTCAGGAGGAGGTATCAGAGATCTCGATATACCCTGCAAACATATTCGTCACCACCAAAGAGAGGACCAGACAGGGAATATACAAGATTCAGGACGACCTGATGGAGCAGTATAATTTCTTTCTGGAAGTAGGGAAGAATCACGAAGCCAACCGTCTGAAAAAGAGGGTGGAATACGATATGGAGATGATTAAGGAGATAGGTTATTGCCCTGGCATAGAGAACTACTCAAGATATTTCGACGGCCGTCAACCGGGACAGCGTCCATTCTGTCTGATAGACTACTTCCCAGACGACTTCATCACATTCATCGACGAGAGCCACGTGACACTACCTCAGGTGAGGGCTATGTACGGAGGTGACCGCTCACGTAAGGACACCCTTATCGAATATGGTTTCCGTCTCCCTGCAGCTGCAGACAACAGACCTCTCAAATTTGACGAGTTTGAAGATATCATCAAGCAGAAGGTCTATGTGAGTGCCACCCCTGGCGACTATGAGCTGGAAAAGTCTGAGGGTGTGATGGTAGAGCAGATAGTAAGGCCCACCGGACTTCTCGACCCCCCTATAGAGGTACGCCCTACCAAGAACCAGATCGACGATCTCCTCGAAGAGATCACTATCAGGGCAGAGAAAGATGAGAGGGTACTTGTCACCACACTCACCAAAAGGATGGCAGAAGAGTTGGAGAAATATCTCACCCGTATGAGCATCCGCTGCCGCTATATCCACTCCGATGTCGACACTATGGAGAGGGTCGAGATCATAGAGGACTTCAAGGCCGGAAGATTTGATGTATTGGTCGGAGTAAACCTCCTCCGCGAAGGTCTCGACATCCCGTCAGTCTCACTGGTAGCGATATTGGACGCAGACAAAGAGGGCTTCCTCCGTTCCGACAGGGCTCTAACCCAGACAGCCGGAAGGGCGGCCCGAAATTTGAATGGTCTGGTGATAATGTATGCCGATACCATCACCCGCTCTATGCAGAGCACCATCGATGAGACCAACCGCCGCCGTGCTAAGCAGCAGCAGTACAACAGGGAGAACAATATCACCCCCACACAGGTAAAGAACGAGAGCCGCAATATCCTTGTGGACCAGAGCCGATACGACTTGGAGCAAGAGGGAGAGAGGGCAAAATTCCTGCAGGAAGAGCCCATTCTCGCCAAGATGTCACCCAAGCAGATTATGGCCGCTATCGAACAGGCCCGCAAGAATATGGAGGAGGCTGCCAAAGAGCTTGACTTCCTGAGGGCGGCCAAGTTCAGAGATGAGATGTACGAATTGAAAAAATTGAGTTCCAAATAGTTCCAGACAATGTACAAGAAGATCGAAGAGATATATAGCCTATACACCCCCCAGGAGAGGGAGAGGATAGAGTACGCCTACCGGCTTGCAGAGCGAGTGCTAAAAGAGAAGACTAGGGAGAACGGCCACCCGTTTATCGAGCACCCTATCGGGGTAGCCTATATCGTGGCCAAGGAGATCGGTCTTACTGCCGACTGCACCGAGGCAATATTTCTTCACGAGGCACTCCGCTTCCACCCCACCCTGCTGGAGGAGCTCCCCAAAGGGCAATTTCCACAGGAGGTGGTAGACATTGCCCTGAATCTTAACAAAATAGCCGCCATCAAGCCGAAGGAGACCCGCCTCGAGGCAGAGAACTACAAAAGGCTGATTGTCTCATTTTCATCCGATCCGAGGGTGGTAATCATAAAACTTGCAGACCGTCTGGAGGTGATGAGGAACATTGCCCTCCTCCCTAAGGATTCACAGGACCGCAAAGTGGCAGAGACCTACCTGCTGTATATTCCCATTGCCCATCAGCTGGGCCTGTACAGGCTCAAAAGTGAGCTCGAAGATATCTTTTTCAAATACAGCGAGCCCGAGAACCACAGGATGGTGACCAACTCGCTCCTCGCCACCGAGCGTGACCGCAATGCCTTCATAGACTCATTTATAGACCCTCTGAAGATGAAACTTGCCGATAACGGCATCTCATACACACTCAAAAGCAGGACCAAGACTGCTTACTCGATCTGGAAAAAGATGCAGAAGCAAGGGGTAACTTTCGAGGGGGTGGCAGATGTCTTTGCCATCCGCATCATCATCGATTCGCCCGAAGACAGGGAAGTGGAGCACGCCCTGTGCTGGAAGGTATATTCCATTGTTACAGAGGAGTATACTCCCGACACCAAACGTCTCCGTGACTGGCTGAGTGCCCCAAAATCGAACGGTTACGAGTCGCTCCACACCACTGTGAAGGATGCCAAGGGCAATGTGGTCGAGGTGCAGATCCGCACCCGCAGGATGGACGACATCGCCGAGAACGGGCTCGCTGCCCACTGGTCCTACAAAGGGATCAAAGGGGACGGAGTCCTGACCCAATGGCTCAACGATGTGAAAGAGGCGATGCAGAGTGGCCAGAAGAGCAGCTACGAATATGTATCGAACATCGTGAAAGATGACGTCTTCGTATTTACCCCAGACGGCACACTCAGAAGGCTCAAAGCTGATGCCACAGTGCTCGACTTCGCCTTCGACATACACACCAATCTGGGACTCCGCTGCACAGGGGCCAAGGTGGACGGAAAGATCGTGAACATCCGCGAGAAGCTCACTACCGGTAGCGTCGTGGAGATTCTCAGCAGCAAAAACCAGAAGCCGGCATCCGACTGGCTCAACTATGTGGTCACCTCCAAGGCCCGCAGCAAGATCAAACAGAAACTCAAAGAGGAAGAACTTAAAAAATCGAAACAGGGTCGGGAACTTCTGGAGCGCCGCCTGAAGAACTGGAAGCTGGAGATGACCGATGAGATATTGGCTGCCCTATGCAAAAAATATGGAAAGAAAGAGGTGGCAGCATTTTTCGAAGCGATCGGTGAAGAGGCTATCGATGTGATGGAGATAAAAGAGTTCATCACATCATTTGAGGAGAGAAAAGCTGAGGAGGCCCGTCTGGCTGCATCCAAAGGGTTTGATGAGGGGAGGAAGAAAAAGAGCTCTGAATCGGATTATCTTGTTATCGACGGCAAACTGGGACAGGTAGGCTACAAGATGGCCAAGTGCTGTAATCCCATATACGGGGACGAGGTATTCGGCTTTGTATCTATAAAAGACGGGATCAAAATTCACCGCATCTCGTGTCCCAATGCGGCCAGGCTGATAGAGAACTTCCCTTACCGCATACAGAAAGTAAAATGGAGAGAGGACTCCAAGACCTCTGGCTTCCAGGCACTTCTGAAGGTGGTTATCGATGATGCTTCTGTCTACGCCGCCCTTCTGGGGATCATCAACGGATTCAATATCTCGATCCGCTCATCTGCGATGATAGAGAGGGAGAACAAGAGCCGCGGCGAATATGATGTGAAGATACAGGTCTCTGTAGGGGACAACAAACAGCTCGACAAGATCATCTCCACCTTCCGCAAAACCAAAGGTGTCGTGACCGTCACCCGCTGCTAAGCACGTGCGGAGTGTCGGGCAAAATGTGTATATTTGAACTTGCAAATGGAGCAGACAAATCTCATACGGATCAAAGGTACGAGGGTGAATAACCTGAAGGGGATAGATGTAGATATCCCCCGCGACAAGTTTGTCGTAATCACCGGTGTATCAGGATCCGGCAAGTCGTCACTTGCCTTCGAGACACTTTTTGCCGAGGGGCAAAGGAGGTTTGCCGAAAGCATCTCATCATTTGCCCGCCAGTTCCTCGGGAGGATGTCCAAGCCCGATGTGGAGAGCATCACCGGCATTCCACCGGCTATTGCGATAGAACAGAAAGTGAATACACGCAATCCCCGCTCCACTGTGGGGACCACCACTGAGATCTACGATTACCTCCGCGTCATCTTCTCGAAGATAGGGCGCACCTATTCCCCGATTAGCGGAGAGGAGGTGGTTTGCGACTCTATGGAGAGTGTGATGAGATACCTTGACGGGAAGAGGGGTACCCTCTATCTGCTGGCAGACCTCAGATGGGAGGATGACAAGTACAGAATCGAAAAACTTCTGAATCTGAAAGAGGAGGGGTTCACCAGAGTGTACATTGCCGCAGGCGGCAATACAGCAGAGAATCGCCACGAGGCTGCTGAGTTAGGAGAGATCAAAAGGATCGACGCATTGCTCTCAGAGATAGACAATTATGCCGAGAAAGAGGTACTGCTGCTGGTAGACCGCATCCATCTTGATGGGGACAAGGAGGAGACTGCTGCCCGTCTTATGGACTCTATCAAGAGTGCATTTGACAAAGGGGAGGGGTATATCCAAAGCATAATTGTGGATGAGGCCCAAATCACCACGAAGCGCTTCTCATCTCTGTTTGAGGCAGACGGGATGAGATTTGAGCAGCCACAGGAGTGGATGTTCAACTTCAATAATCCACTCGGGGCGTGCACTGCCTGCGGAGGTCTTGGACAGATCATAGGGATAGATGAATCACTGGTGATACCCAATGCCGCCCTCTCTGTATATCAGGATGCCATCGCCTGCTGGAGGGGAAATACTATGTCGTATTTCAAGGAGCAGCTGATCCTCAACGCACATAAATTCGATTTTCCTGTACATACACCATATAACCTCCTGACCCAGGAGCAGAAAAGGGTACTCTGGGAGGGGAATGAATATTTCTTCGGGATAAATGACTTCTTCAAAGAGCTGGAGGCCAAGAGATACAAGATCCAGAACAAATATATGATCAGCCGTTATTCGGGTAGGACAGTCTGCCGTGAATGCGGCGGACACAGGCTGAAGAAAGAGGCTATGTATGTAAAGGTGGGGGGTAAGAGCATCGCCGAGATGATGGATATGAATATCGGAGAGCTCTCCCGTTTTTTCAGAGATTTGAAGCTGACCGAATACGAGCAATCTATCGTATCCAGGGCACTCAGTGAGATTACACTCAGGCTCACCTGTCTCGAGAATGTGGGGCTGTCATATCTTACACTGGGGAGAAGATCAAATACCCTCAGTGGTGGTGAGAGCCAGAGGGTGAATCTGGTGAGCTGTCTGGGCAATAGTCTTACCGGATCGATGTATGTACTTGACGAGCCGAGTATAGGTCTGCACCAGAGGGACACACAGAGGCTAATTTCTGTTCTAAAGCAGCTTCGTGATATAGGAAATACCGTCATCGTCGTGGAGCACGATGAAGAGATCATCAGGGCCGCCGACTGGCTTATCGACATAGGACCTCACGCCGGGACTCACGGCGGTGAGATCGTCTATCAGGGGCCACCACCGACACATCCGTCGAGTCCGACCCCGTTAGGGTATCCATCCCTCACCCTACAGTACCTCACTGGTGAGAAGCATATCCCCATCCCACAAAAGAAGCGGGGCTGGGCCTACAGTATAGAGATTTGCGGTGCTTGCGAAAACAATCTTAAAGACATAGATGTAAAATTTCCTCTTAGGGTGATGACCGCAGTCATAGGTGTAAGCGGCTCAGGAAAGTCCACCCTGGTAGGTGACATCCTCTACCCTGCCCTATCCCGTCACCTCAGCCAGACAGGTCCCCGCCCCGGAGCACACAGAGAGCTCCGTGGTGACCTGAACAGGATCACCTCCATAGAGTATGTCGACCAGAACCCTATCGGAAAGAGTTCTCGCTCAAATCCGGCCACATATCTGAAGGTCTATGACGACATACGCAAACTCTTCTCAGAGCAGCCCTACGCCAAGATGAATGGCTATGGTCACTCCCACTTCTCATTCAATATAGACGGTGGACGCTGTCCCGAGTGTCAGGGTGAAGGTGTCATCAAGATCCCTATGCAGTTTATGGCCGACATCACTACCGTCTGCGAATCGTGCGGTGGAAAGAGATTTCTTCCGGATATCCTCGAAGTTAAATATAAAGGGAAAGATATCAATGATATCCTCAACATGTCTGTAGATGAGGCTGTCGATTTCTTCTCCTCACAGGGTGAACCTGCAGCCACCCGTATTGCCGAGAAGCTCAAACCTCTTCAGGATGTGGGGCTGAATTATGTCCAGCTGGGACAGAACAGCAGTACCCTCAGCGGTGGAGAGAGCCAGAGGGTCAAACTTGCTTCATTCCTGGGGAAAGAGAACTCTTCAGATGGCTCTATCCTATTCATCTTCGATGAGCCCACTACCGGACTTCACTTCGATGATATCAGCAAACTGCTCGACTCCTTCAATGCACTTCTGGACAAAGGTCACACGATCATAGTCGTGGAACACAACCCATATATCATCGCCGCTGCCGACCACATCATCGAACTTGGTCCCGAAGGTGGCGACCAGGGTGGTCACTTGATACAAAATAATTAGTAGTACTAATTTTTATAGGCATTACCTACACTTGAGCCTAATCGTTACCGGACAGTCAGATAGTTATATTTATGATTTTTCAAGCTGCTATTTAGCTCTATTTGCTGATTTTTGGGTAATTTTGTGCCGTAATAGAAAGGTATGTCTATGGGATACGATGATTTTATATTGACCGTCAATTCGTCCAGCATCATCATATTATTAGGGATGGCCGCTGTACTGCTTGCCGCTACCCGTTTTCGTGGAGAGAGCGGATATGCGGCTGCCATTATTGTGCTACCCAATGTCCCCGTCTATATATACAATATGAGCCGAATGTTGGGATGGCACAACTTGACTCTTTTTATGTTTCCCATCAGTTATTCGGTCAATACGCTGCTGATGCCATTGCTATGGCTCTTTGCCAAGAAGAATTTTGACCTGAACTTCCGCCTCAAACCTATTCATCTGCTGCATCTCCTGCCCGGTCTTCTTTGCCTCGGACTTTACCTTGCTATTCCTACTCAGGAGCGTATCACATCCATTCAGCACGAGATGACAGGCGATGACACTTGGATAGGCGACATCAATACCTTTATCATTTTCGTACAGATGGTGGCTTACTTCACAGTCATCTTCCGTTTCCTTCATCGGAAGAAACGGGCCATCAGGGATACCGCTTCCGATGCAGAATGGGTGCAGAAAGAGTGGATTCCGGTCTTTGAGTATCTCTTCGCCGCACTGTTCGTCATTGTGATGGTGTGTTACTTCATTTGGCCTCGTACCGATGCCTGGCTCATTCAAATCCTGAATGTCGTTGCGATGTTTTATCTGGTCTATAACTCCATTGCCCACCCGGTGGTGCCAATCAAGCAAGTTCCCGAGAATATTCCGGAGCCTACTGAACCCTATGAACCGGAAATCTCTGCCACTCCTGCTATGGACGATAGGCAGATGAACGAAGTCTGTGAACGTGCTTCCCGATATCTGGAGGAATCGAAAGCCTACTTGCGTCCCGATATTTCCTTGGCAATCTTCGCCAAGGAGATAAATATTCCGCAACGCACTCTCTCGCGTTCCATCAACAGGTGTCTGGGCTGTAACTTCTTTGAATTCATCAACCGGATGCGTGTCGAAGAGGCAAAGCGCCTGTTATTACAACTTGACGTCAAAGATTACAATATAGACAGCATCTATACGGATTGCGGCTTCCGCTCCCGTTCCACATTCTTTCTGGTTTTTAAGAAACTGACGGGGAAAAGCCCTGTTGCGTGGCTACAAGAGAGATAAACCAGTCCAAACATCCGATTTTCGTACTCATTTCGTGGTATAAACACCTCTTATTTTCTGTTTTTTATATTCCTTTGCAGAAGAAAAAAGATAGCAACGGTCTTAAAAAGAGTCGTAAACCTACCCTTTATTCTGAATAAAATGCATAACTTTGCCGATGCAAACCGTAAGGTTAGCAATATTTAGTATTATTGGGAAGTGTGATGCTTCATTCTCTGAAAGCGAATCTGGTAAATTTATAGGACGAGAATAAGCCGACTCTTCACGCAGGTTGTTATATATCCACCCCTCCCGTGGAGGGTTTTTCGTATATACCTGATGCGTGGGCCGTTGCTTGTTTTAGTCCGAGGGTTTTACCAGAACCTGTTTTCATAAGACAAGTGGATGGACCACGCTTTTTTTACAATAGCAGGTATATGGGATACAGTGAGTTCATTCTGATAGTCAATGCCGCCTCCGTCATCATTCTGTTGGTGATGGCCCTGTTGCTCTGCCTGGCAGCACGCTTCAAGGGCGAAAGCAGCTATGCCGCAATGATTATCGTGATCTCCACCGTACCCGTATATATCTATAATGTATGCCGCAGTCTGGAGCTGTATGAGGTTGCCATCTGCTTCGCTCCCATAGCCCTTTCGGCCAATCTCACGCTGATGCCCCTGCTATGGCTCTTGGTGCAGCGGGGCTTCAATCCCTATTATAGGTTCACGCCCCTGCGGTTGCTCCATTTCCTGCCTGCCGTACTGTCGCTGATACTCTTCTGTGCAAGCGTCTTCTCATTGCCGCAGAGCCGATACTACGACTTTATGATTCACGAGAACACGGGTGATGACACTTGGCTGGGCGATGTGAACTATACGATGGTGCTGCTTCAGCTCATCGGCTATTTCTATACGATATTCCGCTATCTCCGCAAGGTGAAGCACTTTGTCCGCAGCCACTACTCCGCCGCCGAATTGCAACGCAAGGTGTGGATTCCCCGCTTCATAGGGCTGTTTGCTGCTATGTTTGTGGTGGTGATGGTGTGTTATGCCCTCTGGCCACGCACCGATGCCTGGCTGCTCCAGCTGCTTACGGTGATCATTATGGGCTACCTGCTCTATGCGGAACTTGCCATAGCCCTTTTCGAGCGATACCGCAAAGATACGGTTACGACCACCGTCGCAGCCGAGGCGGAAGCAGAGTTCATCGCTACCGAAGTGAAGCCACTGCCACAGTCCGAAGCCGACAACGGCAAGGAGGAGATGCAGAAATTGGAGCAATATGCCCGTCAGGTGGAGGAATACTTGCGTACTTCGGAAGTATATACCAATGCTGCTCTTTCCATAAAAGATGTGGCAGATGCGACCGGTATATCCAAGAATAATCTTTCCAAATCCATCAATGTAACCTTGGGCAAAAATTTCTTCGACCTTGTAAATGGTTTCCGTATAGAGAAGTCAAAGGCATTGCTGATGTCTAAAAAGGAGAAGGGATTGACCCTCGAAACCATTGCCGAACAATGTGGTTTCAACTCACGTATTACCTTTAACAATGCCTTCAAAAAGGTTATCGGAGTAACTACAACCGAGTGGCTGAAATTGAATCAAAACGAGAAATAAAACCGCCGTTTCGATACCCGAATTTATGCCATTCCTGTAAAGATTCCCACTCGAAGTGTAAAAACTTCGCCTTTTCATCGATTATTTTGTAATGATGTGTCACATCTTTACAAAACAATTCCCCGATTTTTTGCCCCTCTGATTCATTCCCGATAACTTCGCTAACGAGAAATTAAAAAACAGACAGCGTATGTTTAGCAAATGGATTGATGAATCTGAATTTGATGGCAAGAATGACTTCTTCGACAACTCGGTGATGAGTGTGCGTCAGTGGTTGGCGGTAATGTCGGTGATGATTATTCCGGTGGTGAATGTCGTGATGATTTTCTGGTGGGCTTTTGCCGAAAAGGAACTCACCAACTCCAATAAGGTGAACTGGGCACGGGCTTGGGTCATCCTGCTTACGGCATTAGTCATAGCCGTAGCCCTGCTGGGCGGAATCCTGTTGTTCGGGTGGTATATACATAATCATTAATTATAAAAATTTGGACGAATATGAAAAGACTCATTATGATGGTGTTGATACTCGTCGCAGTCGGCGGGACAACGGAAGTAAGTGCACAGAGTTGGCTGGATCAGTTGGGTAAGAAAGTTAAGGAAAAGGCCAAGGACAAGGTCGAGCAGAAAATCCTGCAGAAGACGGATCAGGTCATCGAGAAGGCCTTTGACAAGACGGA
>JAFVQD010000010.1 GCA_017504965.1 Bacteroidales bacterium
ACGAAGGAATATCGGTAGTGATCAGAGACGGCAATCTGAAAGTCCCGTCAAAATACGTATGCGGAAGCTTAGGCATAAGGATGAATGACGGCAGAATACTGTATATCAGCGGACTTACAGGAAATGTAAGATTCAAGACCGGAATGAAGATAAGCAAGGGCGACATTCTTGGAGAGGTCGGATATGCCTTTAAGGCATTTGAAGAACCTCATATCATTCTCTCGATCAGCACGTCGGGCGGAAAGACTGATGACCCGATGACACCATTCGGTCTGGAGACTACGTTCGTCGATCCGGGAAAGATGGTACTCCCTGAGACGCTGACCCCTGAGCAGGCACAGGAGGATTTTACCGTCCTCATGGATGCATATCAGGAAGTATTTCCTTCACTGGACGAGATCGTCACCAAGGAGCAGTTCGAGACTTTCAGAAACAAGGGAATGAAGATGCTCGAGAAGGAGATCAGCTATCTGGATTTCTATAATCTTGCAAGACGGAGCACATCAGCAGAGCTGGTTCACGATTCGCATGTCGCCCTGCTGACCCGTGATCCGAGAATGGGCGATGACAGACGCGCCCTTTATTCCCCTAATCTCATGCTGGGAATAATAAAGGACACATTGTTCGTGACGATGGCAAGCATCGGCTGCAAGGATATGGTGGGACGCAAGGTCGCCTTCCTCGACGGCGTGCCGGCAGCGGAAGTCATTGAAAGGACAGAGAAGATGATGACCGGATATGACGGAGAAAATGAGAGCTACAGAGACTACCTCAGACTGCAGGCATGGAACTACATTTATGACAATGAAGTAACAAAGCCGAGAACTTCAACAGTACGTTTTGATGACGGAACAGAGTATGTGGACGTATGGATGGATTCGAGAAAGGCCAGATATGCCCCCGTCCGCAGTACCAGGCTGGGCTACTACAAAAGGATGTATGCAGCCATGGACAAGAGCTGGGAATACGAAAGCCTCAACGACAGCACCGGACTTCTCTCCATTCACACATTTGCCCTGAATGAAGTGGAACTGGACGCAATTGCCGACACCATCAGGGCAGAATCGGCTAAGCCCAACATGATCATTGATGTGAGATTCAACGATGGAGGCCACATCGACCCTATGAACCGACTTCTGTCACTGTTCATGGACAAGCCGTCAGTCGACCTTGAATCGTATCAGATGGTCAATTCGGACTCGACATTCAACAGCTTCAGGTACAGTGCCAATTATGCGGTCAATATGACACCGTTTGCAGATTTCGTGATGAAGAATGGCAAGGAAGGATACTATAAGGATTCAGACATATATTACCATTCTTCAGACAACGATCTGGAAAACAGCTACAAAGGCAGACTATACATCTTAACAGACGAGACATCCGTTTCCGCCGCGACATATTTCCCTGCTTACCTTGTCAGAAACCACAGGGCTGTCACAGTCGGAAGGGAAACGAAGACGGGTTATCATTATATGACCGCGATCAAGTTCGTCGATATCATGCTTCCTAATTCAAAGATACAGGTCAGGATTCCTATGGTCAAGGATGTATTTGATGATGTCGTGACGCCTCGTACACCGTCCGGACGCGGTCTGCTCCCTGATTATGAAGTTCCTCTGACCTACGAAGAATTGTTTACTGCCGAGAATGACCCTGTTCTGGACAAGGCTCTGGAACTGATTGCAGAAGGCAAGTATCTGGAAGAGAATCCTTTTGCAGTGATCGAGCATGACAGGAAACTGGGCAGGATAGCTCTGGCTGCAGCTTGTATAGGCCTGATTGCCCTTATGGTTCTCGGATATAGGAAGAGGGGATGACGGGGCAGAGGTAATGAAAAAGCGGTAACTCCATAATGGAATTACCGCGAGAAATAGTTTCTTGAGTGTGAATTATAAAGAGAACTATTCTATGAGTTTCGGATCCTCTGATGCGAGCTTTGCGAAGTTCTGTTCTGCATTTCTGGATATCAGAACTGCCAGCTGTTCTTCTGCAGTGCGACGCAGGATGGTGAATCTATCTTCTTTTGATACTCCTTGCTTGATAAGCTCAGCATTCAGGGATTCGATATTGGAGAGAACTATCAGCTGATTGATTGTAGCCGTGTCCCTGATGTTTATTGTCTTTGCAAGTTCAGGATTCGCTTCCTGCCATTGCTTGGCTGTACAGTCGAATAGAACCATGTTCAGAAGATCTGCTTCGCTTGCATATACGAGACCCTGCTTCATCTGGCTGATGTTGAGTTTTGGAAGGATCACGTTCTTGATGGCATCGGTGTGGATGTGGTAATTGGCTTTTGAAAGGAGGCGTTTCACGTTCCAGGATAGAGCGAGTTCGCTTCGTTCGAGTTCTACGAGGCGCTGGTACTCCTTGATGACATAGAGCTTGAACATTGGACTGATTGCGGAGCAGAACTCAAATGCAATGTCTTTATGTGCATAGGTTCCACCATATCGTCCGGCTTTGGATACGATTCCGATGGCTCCTGTCTTTTCAATCCAGTTGCTGACACTCATTGTAAAGGTTGGTAATCCAGCCTCTTTTCTAAAGTGGTCAAATTCGACCACTTTAAAATTTGGGTTATATAAGGTTTCCCAAGTACCAAGGAATTCAATGGTGCTACGGTTCCTGATCCAGTTCTTTATGATGTCTGCAGCACGGGCGTCTCCACCCTTGGCTTTTACAATATCTGTGATACAGATAAAGTCTTCTTCGTTGATTGTAGTCAGGGCTATTTCGATTCCCTGTACATTCATGATAGATGTCTTTATCATAATTCAATCTTTATAATTAACGTTTACAAATATAATATATTGATGTCGTTTCCCTATGGAAAATCGTAGCTAATTGTTGTCGGTTTCAAGATATTTCAGAATCCAGTCGGCGAAGTCGATCTGGGTGGAGCTCTTCACACCCCTCAAGTTTACTATCTTAGCCTCGCGACCTTGTCCCTCTTCTGAGAGGGGAATTAGGGGGGGTAAAAGAAAAAAGAGTTCAGAAAATCTGAACTCTTTTGGAAGGTGCTCCCCCAGGGGATCGAACCCTGGACCCCAACATTAAGAGTGTCGTGCTCTACCAACTGAGCTAGGGAAGCTTCCGTTTTGGGACTGCAAATGTAAATCATTTCACAAAAAAAACAAAATAATTTTTTCAATCCCTCGACGGTGATTAATTAAAAGTGTATTCTGAAACATTTTTAATTCCGACCAATCCGAAGTAAGACTCCACTATATTCCCTTTCAGATATACCATCTTTCCGAGCCACTGGGGGTGATCCACCAGATTAAGGCTATCTCTCACGCCTCCGCTTTTAAGCTCCACTGAGGCACATCCTTCACGACTCCCAACACTCTGACTCTCTGAGATCATAAGATTTGTTCTGGAGGTAAATGGGGCGGCATAGGTGGCCGATGACGACGTGAGGTCACCCCCCACAATATATCCCTGCACCCAAACCCCTTCAGATCCTGTCATATTTGGGAGATCCGACACTTTGAGTGCCCTCGACTTGACACTTCCGTCCCTCTCTTTACCATATACGTATTTCTCAGACACCCAAACCCTTCCTGTATCTATGGCGATCCCGAAATCTACACCGGTCACATCGGTCAGATCCACAGAAAAACTTATAGTCAGGATCTCATTTGGCTCCAGGTTCCTGGAGAGAAGGACCCTCGATTTCTCCCCTGTGGCGAGAAGGATATCTACTTTACCGCTGTTGAAGAATGCAATTCTCTCTTCGCTATATGGGTAGACAAGTGACTCTTCCCCCTGCCTCAAGACCATCTCTGATGATGGGAATTGCCCCTTGAAATCTTCGCCAAAAATCAGTTTCAATCCGGAATTGAGCTGCTCACACATAAATATGATGTGGGCCCCGCTATTGTCGATATACATACTCTGGATATCCCCGAAGAGGGGGGTGTCAAAGGCCGGGGCATCAAATTCACACGAGTATACAGCGAAAGTGTACTCCCCCTCCGCCAGAGTTATCTCCGACGGTCTGTTTTTATATAGGTCTCTGAATAGTTCCTCTCCGCTCGCCTTATCTGATATGGAGAGGATAAAATCATTTGTGTCCGGCATCTCGGCCAGGCCACTTCTGGTTAGACTGCCAAAGGAGAAGCTTACCCGGCACTCCCCTCTGTTCCAATTCTCTTCGCACCCCACCAGAGCTCCCCCCAGCAGGATGACTGACAATAAAATCAAACATCTTCTCATAATCCTCAGTTTTTTAATTCGAGGACAAAATTACCCTACAGAAAATTGGAAACGTGACCAATCTTACAACATCTGCACCTCAAGAATTTTAAAATTCTATATTTATCGCTAATTTTGGTGCAGAAAATTCCAGTATTATGAAAAAAAGAGAAATTGTTTTCTATGTACTCACTATTGCGGTAGCAATTTTAAGTATTTCGTCTTGTTGCCACCAGTCACAGACTCCCGACCCGAATGCAGACACCCCTAAGGAGGCAAGTATGCGTGCAGCAGGGCTGGTAGATATTCACGATTACGACACCACTATTGTCGTAGACCTTATCTATGCCAAGCCTCTCAATTTTATGGGCAGGACATTGTACCACGATGTAAACAAGGCATTTATGTTGCCGGAATTGGCAGAGAAGCTTGCCAACGCGCAGAAAATTCTGAAAAAGAAACGCCTGGATCTTAACCTGATCGTATATGATGCAGCCCGTCCTATCAGCATCCAGAAGGAGATGTGGGCATCGGTGGAAGGTACCGATATGGAGGATTTTGTGGCCAATCCGGGACGCGGTGCAGGTATGCACAATCTCGGCTCGGCGGTGGATGTGACCCTTATCGACTGCACCGGGCACCCTATCCCGATGGGATCGGAATATGACTATTTTGGGAGAGAATCCCGTACCAATATTGAGGAGCAGCTTCTGAAAGAGGGGCGTATCACCATCCGTGAGTATGAAAACCGCCGTCTTCTTCGCGAGGTAATGGTAGAAGCGGGACTCCGCCCCATCGCAGAGGAGTGGTGGCATTTCGACCTGCTCCCTGCGAAAGAGGCCCGTGCTACACTGAAGGTGATTGAGTAGCCTAAATAAGCTGTAGCCCCTGCTTCACTTTTTCCACAGTTTCAGCTGGGACCAATGCTTCCGCCAGGCGCAATGCAAACGGAAGGGAGAGACCGGCACCCTTGCCGGTTATGAATCGGCCATCGCACTCGACATCTGCACAAGTGCAATTATATTTACCTGTCATCTCATCCAATACGCTTGAGTGGCAGGTAATTTTTTTCCCTTCTGCCACCCCTGCAGCCTTCAATACAGTGGGTGCTCCGCAAATGGCAGCGACATATTTGCCGTCAGCGGTGTATGACCTGACTGCCGCGAGGAGATCTCCATTTTCCCTGAGATTTACATATCCGGGGAAGCCACCGGGTAAAATTATCATATCGCCATCACCTATTCCTTCGCTCAGTAGAGTGTCGGCCTCCACCGCCACTCCGTGGGATGATGTTACTCTGTGAGAATCTGATGCCGATACGGTGACAGTTTCGACTCCGCATCTTCTGAGAATGTCGACCGGGGTGAGTGCCTCGATCGTCTCGAACCCTTCGGCCAATAAAATGTACGCTTTCATAACAGAAGCAAATATACTAAATCGAGGTGAACAATCTTTTTTTTCTCAAAAAACTTAACAAAATGCAAGAAAAATTTGTGAAGTAAGAAATTCTGACTACATTTGCACTCCCAAAACGGACGATTCGCTAGCTCAGCAGGTAGAGCACAACACTTTTAATGTTGGGGTCCTGGGTTCGAGCCCCAGGCGGATCACCGGTAAGAGCAGCACACTATTGCTGCTCTTTTTTTATTCCATACCCTCTTATTTTTTCAGCTCAGAATACTCTTTTATCTGTTCCAGCAGCTCTTCGGCCTCTCTCTTTACTTTATTATTGATTCTGGTCCCGATAAATCCGCCGATAAGTCCGCCGACAAGTGCACCACCCATAAAATACAGGTATATCCCATCTTCGTTTAAAATCATATAAGCCTCCACCCCCAGCCATATTACCCATACAAGCACCATCGGTAGAGCTATCTTCATCCAGTTCTGATACTCTTGGTGGAGTATGCTCACATTTCTGGCGATCTCCACCATATCGGAGTCGGTTATCTTCACTGACCACAACTTCCTGTGATATTTCCAGGTCTTGAATGCACAGAAAAGGAGCATTATGAATGTGGCTCCGCAAAATGTATAACTTGTCCCCAGATGGAGGAAGAATCCAGGTGCCCATATCGCTACGAATACCCCCAGAATAAACATTGCACGGCCTGTCCTGTTGATACCTCCCAGCTTGCTCTTCATAGCCTGACGGATCATTTTCTGATTGATCACCGTCTGACTGTCCAGTTTCTTTTTAAGGAGATTGAACTGCTCCTTCATCTCATTTATTTCCATAATTCCATTACTCAATATTGTTCATTCTTTTCAATTGTTCCTTTATCCTGACCAGACGGACAGATACGTTCTTCTCACTGATACCCACTATCTCGCCGATCTCTGCATAACTCAAATCCTCGAGCCATAATAGTACTATGGCTCTGTCAAAAGGTCCAAGTTTGCGGATCCTCTTCTGGAGCATTCTGATCTGTTTTATATCTTCGGTGCTCTCGTCGAAAAGATCGATACTCATATTCAGAGGGGATCCCTTTACCCTTCTGGCCTGTTTTCTCTGGTGTGACACACAGGTGTTGAAACTTATCCTCCATATCCAGGTGCGGATGGAGCTTTCCCCCCGGAATTTGTCCAGTCCGTTCCAGATATTTATAAGTATCTCCTGGAACAGATCTGCTACTTCATCGGAGTCTTTGGAGAACATATAGCAGACTGTATAGATAGTGCTGCGGTGCTCTCTGATCAAATTTGTAAATTCTTGTTCTGAATGGTTCATTCTGTTTTTTTCTTATTGGACTTATAAATCTTCCGATCACTACAAAAATAATTATATTTACGCCATAATTTATGTTTCGCTCATCATTCATAGATTTTCTGGAGAAGGAGGGGGTATCTTATACCTCTCTTGGGGGTAGCTTTGCTTTCCCTGAGCACCACCTGGAGATCATTCTGGTCCCGGCAGACTGTTCGTCAAATGATTGCGTCGGCAGGCCCGATCCCGCTTTGCCTGACCGCCTCTTCCTCTACGAAGATCGCTGGATCTCGGGAGGCGAGGTTCTCCGAAAGAGAATTCTGGCCCGTCTGGGACGCTTCAGGAGCATCTTTGCACGCAAGTGCAATGTTGTTTCGGGAAGTTCCATTGCCCCGCAGGTGGCAGATTTTATGGAGAGTTACCACTCCTACGGCAATGCCCGGTGCAAGCACCGTTATGTCCTCCTCTACGAAGGGGAGATCGTCGCTGCAGCCACCTTCTCCAAGCCGAGGCCGATGCCTCGCGAAGACGGCCGCACCTACCTCTCTTTCGAATGGGTCAGATACGCTTCTATCCCCGGAACACGGGTTGTAGGGGGGATGGGGAGAGTGTTGAAAGCCTTCCTGAAGGATGCTGCCGTGATGGGGCAGGAGGCAGGAATGCCCATCGAGGTGATGAGCTACTCCGATAATGAGTGGTCAGTAGGGGATGCTTATATCCGCTTGGGCTTTAGAGCAATAGGGGAGCGGGCCCCTGTCAGGTATTTGGTGGATGCCAATACCGGTCAGCGCTATTCTGTGAGAAAATTCTCCCTTCTCCCTGCTGCTGAAGGGCAATTCTATGAAATACATAATCAAGGGAGCAGGAAATTTCTCCTAACCTACGATGACAATGTCGTTCTTGGCGCGGTTCAGGGTGAGGGTGATGGTGTCACCGTCAGAGAATCTGTTTGACAGGATAGCCTCTGCTACGACATCTTCGACATAGTGCTGGATAGCCCTCTTTAGTGGTCTGGCTCCGAATCTCGGATCGTATCCCACATCTGCCAGGAATCTCTTGGCCCCCTTTCTGAGTACCAGTTTGTATCCTGCCTCGTCGACCCTCTTATAAAGATCTGTGAGTTCTATGTCGATAATCTTCTCTATGTCCTCCTGTGTCAGCTCGTTGAAGAAGATCTGCTCGTCAAGTCTGTTGAGAAATTCCGGATTGAATGTTTTGTCCAGAGCCTTCTCGACGATAGATTTGTTTTTCTTCTCTTTGTCTGCGGCAGCTGTGTTCACATATCCGATGCCGCTACCAAAGTCTTTGAGTTCACGGCTCCCCACATTGGAGGTGAGGATAAGTACGGTATTTCTGAAGTCGATGTGGTGGCCGTTAGAGTCGGTCATTCGCCCTTCGTCAAGTACCTGAAGCAGGAGGTTGAATATGTCCGGATGGGCCTTCTCTATCTCGTCCAGAAGGACTACTGAGTAAGGTTTTCTCCTGACCCTTTCGCTGAGTTGTCCACCCTCTTTATATCCTACATATCCCGGAGGGGCTCCAATAAGTCTGCTCACTGCGAACTTCTCCATATACTCCGACATATCCACCCTTATCAGGCTCTCTTTTGAGTCAAACATAAATTCGGCAAGCTCTTTGGCCAGCTGTGTTTTACCCACACCTGTCGGTCCCAGGAAAAGGAATGTGCCGATAGGTTTGTTGGGATCTTTAAGACCAGCCCTATTGCGTCGGATGGCTCTGACTATCTTCTCTACCGCCTCGTCCTGTCCGATGATTTTCTTCTTGAGGGCCTGGTCCATAGTGAGGAGCTTGTTGCTCTCTGACAGGGCAATGCGGTTTACCGGGATGCCGGTCATAAGTGAGATTACTGATGCTATGTCATCCTGTCCGATGCCGATGGTGTTGGTCGCCTCTTTGGCACTCCATTTCTTCATCTCTGTGTGGTACCTCTTCTCCACGAGCCTTTCGGTGGTATGGATCTCTCCCGCTCTGGTAAAATCCTCTTCGAGAATGGCATCTTTTTTCTCTTGTTTGATCTCGTATAGGGCATTCTCCAAGTCGATGATTTTTTTGGGGACACTGAGATTTTTGACGTGTGCTCTTGCGCCAGCTTCGTCCATCGCATCGATAGCTTTGTCTGGTAGGCATCTGTCTGTTATATATCTGGTCGATAGTGAAATGCACGCTTTAAGGGCTTCGTCGCTATATCTCACACGGTGGTGCTTTTCATAGTATGGTTTGATGCTCTGGAGGATGTGCAGGGTCTCTTCGTATGTAGATGGTTCGACCATCACTTTCTGGAAACGTCTTTCGAGCGCTCCGTCCTTCTCCACCACCTCGCGGAATTCGTCCAGAGTGGTGGCTCCGATACACTGGATCTCTCCACGTGAGAGGGCAGGTTTCAGGAGGTTTGCTGCATCAAGGGATCCTATTGCGCCACCGGCGCCGACCAGGGTGTGAAGCTCGTCGATGAAGAGGATGATATCTGGTTTGCTTTTAAGTTCGGTGATGATCGATTTGATCCTCTCCTCGAACTGTCCGCGGAATTTGGTCCCGGCCACGATCGATCCGATATCGAGAGATACCACCCTTTTGTTAAGCAGTGCCCTCGAAATTTTTTTCTTCGCAATACGGATGGCAAGTCCCTCCACTATGGCAGATTTGCCCACACCGGGCTCACCGATGAGGATAGGGTTGTTTTTCCGTCTGCGGCATAGAATCTGGGCCAGGCGTTCGATCTCTTTATCGCGACCTACCACAGGGTCGAGCTTCTCCTCTTCGGCAGCTTTTGTAAGGTCGAAACTGTAGCTTTCAAGAGCTGAGGCCTTGGCTTTTTTTCTCGTGATGCTCTCCTCTTCGGCAGCGGGTTCTTCTGCTTTAGGTGCAGTGTCCAGCGAGACTATTATTGCTTCGGCAGTCATCCCCTGTTTTATAAGAAGATTGGCTGCCAATGAGTTATTGCATCGGATGATGGCCAGCAGCATCTGCACTGAGTCGGGCGAGGAGATTTTGTTGGCACGGGCAGAGATTATCATCTCTTTCAGGACATCGTGGACCTGATCGGAAAATGATATTTTGTCGGACTGCTCGAAAGGGATGATTTCCGGCTGGAGAAGCCCTTTGTTCAGACTCTCTTTCAGCCCGGGGATGTCGATTCTGAACCTCTCAAAAAGTCGGTATGCAGCATTCTCCTTATGACGTATCATTCCGAGAATCAAGTGGTCAGGTGTGATGTCGTAACACCCTGTCCTCATAGCCTCTTCGCGGGATATCCCTATTATCTCATTTATCTCTTTCGGTAGTCTCAAATTCATATATCTCCCTCCAATAAAGTCGCTAAAATAAATAAAATCTTTGATATGTTGAATCTGTAGGCTCTATTTCGTTTTCTTATTTGCTTAAAATGAATTTTTGTAGTAAATTAGCAGTTTGTAAATAAGATTAAAGAATTTAATAAATAATGGAAAACGAGGAAGTTAAGGGTAGAATTGTCCAGATTGACATAGAAAAGGAGATGAAGAGTGCGTATATAGACTATTCGATGTCTGTAATCGTGTCTCGTGCCCTGCCTGATGTCAGGGATGGACTTAAGCCGGTACACAGGAGAGTGTTGTATGGCATGTCGGAGTTAGGACTGAACTCGACCGGGGCGTACAAGAAGTCTGCCCGTATCGTTGGTGAGGTAATGGGTAAGTTTCACCCGCACGGTGATGCGAGTATCTATGATACTATGGTGAGGCTTGCGCAGGATTTCAGTATGAGGTATATGCTTGTGGAGGGACAGGGTAACTTCGGATCTATCGATGGAGACCCACCTGCAGCGATGCGTTATACTGAGGCCAGATTCAGGAAGATAGCTGAAGAGTGTCTGGCCGATTTGGATAAGAATACAGTTGATTTCAGACTGAACTTTGATGATACCATCCCTGAGCCTACAGTGCTCCCGTCTAAGGCTCCGCTTCTCCTTTTGAACGGTGCATCCGGTATAGCGGTAGGTATGGCGACAAATATGGCACCTCATAACCTGGGAGAGACAGCTGATGCCATCTGTGCGTATATTGACAACAATGAGATTACCACAGAGGAGCTGATGCAGCACATAAAAGGTCCCGATTTCCCTACAGGGGCGATTATCCAGGGTATTCAGGGTGTGAAGGAGGCATACGAGACAGGTCGCGGCAGAGTGGTGGTCCGCTCCAAGACCGATGTAGAGGTCTCTGATTCGGGAAGAGAGACCATCGTGGTGTCTGAGATCCCTTATATGGTTAACAAGAAAGAGCTTATCGAGAAGATCGCAGAGCTCGTGGAAGAGAAGAAGATAGACGGTATTGCATATGTGAATGACGAGAGTGACCATAAAGGTATGCGCATCGTTATCAAACTGAAGATGGGTGCTGTGGCAAATGTAGTGTTGAATACACTTTACAAGCTCACCCCTCTCCAGTCAAGTTTCTCCATAAACAATGTGGTTTTGGTAGATGGCCGTCCAAAGACACTCAGTCTGAGGGATCTTATCAAATATTTCGTGAAACACAGACACGAGGTGGTGGTAAGGAGAGCACAGTATGAACTGGAGCAGGCTCAGAAGAGGGCGCATATCCTGGAAGGTCTTCTTAAAGCACTTGACTTTATCGATGAAGTAATCGCCATCATCAGGGCATCTGCTACACCTCAGGATGCAAAAGAGGCCTTGATGGCAAGATTCGATCTCTCTGAGATCCAGTCAAATGCTATCGTAGAGATGAGACTCCGTCAGCTCACAGGTCTCGAGAGATCAAGACTGCAGAACGAGTATGACGAGCTTATGAAGCAGATCGCACATTTGACAGAATTCCTGGCAAATGTGTCGCTTCAGATGGAGATGATCAAGACAGAGCTTCAGGAGCTCAAAAATAAATACGGAGATCCAAGGAGGACTCAGATAGAGTTGTCTGCAGAGGACTTTAACCCTGAAGACTTCTACCCTAATGAAGATGTGGTCATCACCATTTCACACTTGGGATACATCAAGAGAACACCACTTACAGAGTATAAGCTCCAGAACAGAGGCGGTGTGGGTGCCAAAGGTAGCACTACCCGTGAAGAGGACTTTATAGAGCATATATATGTGGCGAATATGCACAGCACTATGCTCTTCTTCACACAGAACGGCAAATGTTTCTGGCTGAAGGTGTATGAGATCCCGGAGGGTGCCAAAGCATCCAAGGGTAGGGCTATCCAGAATGTCATCAATATCGAACCTGAAGATAAGGTGTGTGCATATATAAATGTCCCTAACCTTACAGATCAGGATTACATTAACAATAACTACATCGTATTGGCTACCAAACGCGGTGTCGTGAAGAAAACATCTCTGGAGGCTTACTCAAGACCTCGTACCAATGGTGTGAATGCCATCACAGTCAGGGACGGGGATATGCTTCTCGAGGCAGCACTGACAGATGGTAACAGTGAGATCCTTCTCGCTGCGAGAAAAGGGAAGTGTGTAAGGTTCCACGAAGAGGATGCGAGGGCTATCGGAAGGACAGCTACCGGTGTAAGAGGTATCAATATCGAGGATGATGATGAGGTGATAGGTATGATCACCGTGGAGGCTACAGATGAGGCCAGAGCACTTAACCATATCCTGGTAGTGAGCGAAAACGGATTCGGCAAAAGATCTGAAATCGATGAGTACAGACTGACCAGTAGAGGTGGTAAAGGTGTCAAGACTATCAACATCACAGAAAAAACTGGCGCGCTTGTTGCAGTGAAGAAAGTTACAGATGACAATGACCTGATGATCATTAACAAATCGGGTGTCACCATCAGGGTATCTGTTTCGGATATTAGACTTGCAGGCCGTGCTACACAGGGTGTCAAACTCATCAGCTTGCGCGAAGGTGACAGTATAGCTGCCGTATGTAGCGTAAATAAGAGCGAGGAGAAGCTCGTGGAAAATGGACAAGAATTATAATTAATGATTAAACTCAATATTATGAAAAAAATTCTACTAATTATTTCAGCACTGGCTCTAACCCTATCGTTAGGTGCACAGACTAAAGATGCAGTTCTTAAAAATGTCGAAAAGGCTAAAGCTACTGTAGAGAATCCCAAAAAAGCATCTAACCCTGCAGCATGGATGAAACTTGCAGAGACTTATGTAAGTGCATACAACTATCCTCAGAGCGGTCTTTGGATCGGAGCTCAGGCTATGGAAGCCAAGCTTGTCCTTAAAGGTCAGCAAGTACTTTCTACTGAGACCAGAAATTGTTCAGGTATCGATTTTACCGTAGAGGTATACGAAGATAAAGAGGTTTATTTTAACCCGGATGGCCTTCTTGAGGTTATCAATGTTACCAAACCTATTATGGATCAACCTCTTGAGTGTGCTTATGAAGCTCTTATGAAAGCATACGAAGTGGATGTTAAAAAATCTAAAAAAGAGGATATCGCTGAGCAGCTGACCAAACTCAGAGATATGTATATCAATGAGGCTATGGGTGCTTACACTCTTGGTGACATCAAGACTGCAAACAGCTACTTCGAGGCTTCTCTTAAAGTTCTGGACAACCCTGTAGTGGAGAAAATCGACAGTATGATCGTATACTACACTGCTGTTACCTTCAATATGCTTGGTGACAAAGAGAATGCTGCCAAATATTTTGAGAAATGTAAAGAGATCAACTACCACCAGGAAGGTGATGTGTTCTCTTCACTTGCTGAGATATACAAAGCTCAGGGCGATCTTGACAAAGCAAAAGCTACCCTTAACGAAGGTTTTGCAGCTTATCCTACCAGCCAGGGTATCCTTGTATCTCTGATCAACATCTATCTTGAGAGCAACGATGATCCTAACAAAGTTCTTGAACTTATCAGAACAGCTCAGGCTAATGAGCCTAACAACGCTTCTCTACACTATGCAGAGGGTAATGTTTACAAAAACCTTAAAGATCTTGACAATGCTATCAAATGCTACTACAAATCATTTGAGATCGACCCTACATATGTATTCGGTATCTATACTGTAGGTTCTACTTACTATGACAGAGCTATCGAGATCCAGGAAGAGATCAACGCATTGGACGTTAACGACTATGAGACTTATGACAAACTTATCGCTGAGTTTGAGAAGGCTCTTCTCGATGCTATCGATCCTTTTGAGAAAGCATTTGCTGCTACCAACGATAAAGAGTTCCAGTTGGCTATCGCTGACGGTTTGAAACAGATCTATTTCCGTTTCCGTGATAAAGATCCTAAATATCAGGAAGGTTTTGAGAAATACAATTCATTCCTTGAGGTTAACGAAGAGTAATCAGGACTTTTAAACATAAAGTAGGGTGACCGCTTGGCCACCCTGTTTTTTTTTACTCTTTATTGATGCTTTTGGTAATCTGCTGCACTATCTTCAGATGTGGGAGGAACTCTCCTGCTATCACCCTTATTACAGTATAAGAAGGTATTGCTATAAGCATCCCGACCATCCCGCCGATATGACCACCCATCAGGATCACGATAAAAATCTCAAGTGGATGGGCTTTTACACTACTTGAGTAGATAAGTGGCTGGAAAAGGTAGTTGTCCACCAGCTGGGTGAAAAGGAATATGGCAAGGACTACGCCGGCAAACATCAGGAGGGATCCCCCGAAACCGCTTGCGGTATAGACAAGAAGGCTGGACAATACCGCTGTGATGTGACCGATAAATGGCCCTACATATGGAATGACATTAAGTATGCCTGAGATGCAGGCAAGCAGTATGGCAAAAGATGGTTCCATCTTGGCTATCAGCAGCAGCCCTATGAGGTTAATGGTAGCTACGCCTATAGATTCGCATAGAATACCTACAAAATATCTTGATAGCAGAGATGTGATGGAAGTGGATGCTCTGCGGATATTCTCCTCATATTTGTCAGGAAGGATGGCTGCTATGATATTTGTGAATGTCCCCTCTTTACTCAGGAAGAAGAATGATATGAAGCAGATGGAGAAAACGGCTACAAACAGATCCATAAACACTCCCGCTACAGAAGATATGACACCAGAGACATTTCCTACTGTAGCTACCTCTTTCATCTTATCTATCAGGATGCTCTCGATTCTGAAATCAGGGGTGAGTGTGGGGAATATTTTTATAATGAACTGGTTGATCTGGTTTAGAACCTCTTTTCCGCTCAGCCCCTCAGTGGTAAGTCCGCTGATCTGGGACCCTAACTGGCTTATGAATGGTGAAATAATCAGAGACAGTGAAAAAATGATTCCGAAAATCATCACAAGTGTGATGACAGCTGCTACCCACGATGGGATGGAAAAATTCCGAATCTTTATTCCTGTGATCTTTCTGACCACAGGTCTTCCTATCATAGCTATAACGGCAGAAACCACGATATAAACAAGGATGGATCTGAAATACCAGGTGAGAAATCCCACGATAAGGGTCGCTGCAGCGATGATGATATATCTGGACAGTTTATTCATAATAATGATTTTTGTGTTTCAAATATAGGTATTATTCCACTCTTTTCAATATATTTGTAATACCAATAATAATGATATGAAACGATTACTCTCTTTTATTACGATTCTCACTATCTCTGCATCACTGCTTGCAGATGAAGGTATGTGGCTGCCGGCACTTATATCACAGAGGATAGGTGATATGCAGTCAAAAGGTTTCAAACTTACAGCAGAAGATATCTACAGTATTAACCAGGCGTCACTTAAAGATGCCGTAGTCCTTTTCAATAGGGGGTGTACAGGTGAACTTATTTCTGATAAAGGTCTCCTCCTTACCAACCACCACTGCGGTTACAGCCAGATCCAGAAGCACAGTTCGGTGGAGCACGACTATCTGAAAGATGGTTTCTGGGCTATGACTATGGAGGATGAGCTTCCAAATGAGAATCTGGTGGTCGACTTCCTCGAAAGGATGGAAGATGTGACCGACAAGGTCCTTGACGGATACACAGAAGGTATGACAGAACTTCAGAGGGACTCTGTGGTTAAAGCAAACTCGAAAGAGCTTATAGCTGAAGCTACTAAAGAGGGTAAAGGTCTCAGAGCACAAGTGGAGGCCCTTTATTACGGCAACCAGTATTTCATATTCGTGTTCAGAACATTCTCTGATGTCCGTCTGGTGGGTGCACCACCTTCATCTATCGGCAAGTTCGGTGGCGACACTGACAACTGGATGTGGCCACGTCACACCGGAGACTTCTCGCTTTTCAGAATTTATGCCGACAAGGAGAATAATCCTGCCCCATATTCAGAGGATAATGTTCCATATAAGCCTAAAAAGTACTTCAAAGTATCTGCAAAAGGGGTAAAAGAGGGTGACTTTACCTTTGTTTATGGCTTCCCCGGTAGTACCAGAGAGTATATCACATCCGATGCAGTGCACTACAATGCCGAGATTTCAAATCCTCACAAGATCAAACTGAGAACCCACAGACTTGATGCTCAGAGAAAGTATATGTCTAAAGACCAAGCTGTAAGAATTATGTATTCTGCGAAGAATGCCAGTGTCTCAAATGCCTGGAAGAAGTGGCAGGGTGAGATGAAGGGTATCAGAAAAATGAATACGGTGGAGGTTAAGAAAGAGTATGAGAAAAGATTCAGAGAGTGGGCAAAAGGGACAGAGTATGAAGGTGTTCTGGATCAGCTCGCCGGTCTGTATGCACAGCTGGAGCCATACTCATTTGCAAACGACTATTATCGTGAATCTGTCCTGGTGGTGGAGCTCCCCGCTTTTGCAAGGAGGATCCAGAGAATGGTGGAGAAAGGGGAGGACCCTTCGGCAGCCATCGCAGCATTCTATAAGGACTATTATCTCCCTATAGACAAAGAGTGCTTCATCTCTCTGGTCAAGGAGTTCGATGCCAACGTCCCTGCATCATTCAAACCTGAGTATTTCACCAATACCCTGGCCCAATACCCCACAGTGGAGGCCTGGGCAGATGATATGTACACAAAATCGGCATTCATCTCTGAAAAGGATTTGAGTGCAGCTATCGCGATAGTTGGTGCAGCTCAAGGGGATCTGGCCAAAGCGATGGATGATGATCCTGCCATCAAGTTCTATAAAGCACTTGTGGACTTCTATAATGGGAGTATCTACCCGCAATATACCTCTATTAATAAGGAGATCACCTTACTCTATAGAGACTATATGAGAGGTCAGATGGAGTTCGACAAGGAGAAGGCTTTCTATCCCGACGCTAACCTGACACTTCGTGTCGCTTATGGCAAGATAGCTGGTTACAGTCCCTCTGATGCGGTATACTTCACCCCATCCTCATCTATCGAGGGTATTATGCAGAAAGATAACCCGGAGATCTTCGACTACAACATCCCTCAGGAGTTGAGAGATATATATGCCCGTAAGGATTATGGTGAGTGGGTCAATGAAAACGGCACTATCCCTGTATGCTTCATCGCTACAAATCACACCTCAGGCGGCAACTCCGGCAGCCCTGTAATAGATGGCGATGGAAATCTGATCGGTCTGAACTTTGACAGAGTGTGGGAGGGAACTATGAGTGATGTGGTGTTTGATCCCGATGTATGCAGAAACATCTCTCTGGATGTGAGATTTGTCCTGTTTACTATAGATAAGTTGGCCAAGAACCACAGACTCCTCGAAGAGATGGAGATTATCAGATAAAAAAAGAAGCCAGATCCTCAAATGACATGAACCCCGAAAGTTAGACAAAAAACTTTCGGGGTTTTGTTATGTCAAAAAAATTAAAGAAACATGGCTATGCAGAAAGATTGAAGTATATGCATATGCTTGAGAATGGATGTAGTATTGAATATATCCACAAGAATCATGGAATAGACAAAGGCTTATTAGGTCAATTATGGGCACGTTATCAATCAGAAGGGCCATCTGGATTGCTAAAAAAGCAAAATGTAAAGGCTGATTATGCCTTCAAGGTTAATATTGTTCGTGATATCGAAGAAAATCATTTAACTTTGGTGGATGCTTCATTGAAATACAATGTAAGTACTAGTCGAATAAATGTATGGCAGAGGATAGTCAGAACTCAAGGATATGATGCGTTGGCTAGCATCAAGCCAAGGGGCCGACCACCAAAGAACGATATGGGAAGACCAAGGAAAAAGAAACCAGAAGAGATGACGGAGCTGGAACGTCTCAGATACGAGAATGAGTGTTTGAGGGCAGAGAACGCTCTGTTAAAAAAAGTGAAAGCCTTAGTAGAGGAAAGAGAAGCCCGTCTCAGAGAGATTGGGCGGAAGCCATCCAAGAACTAAGGCAGGAACATGATCTCGAGATCCTTCTCGAGAAGACAAGGATGGCCAGATCCACATTCTATTATCATACTAAAAGGCTGTCAGAACTTGACGGATATGATGATGCCAGGACTGCAATCCGTAAGATATATGACCATCATAAAGGGCGTTACGGCTATCGTAGAATAACCTCTCAGCTGCGTAATGATGGTATACATCTTAACCATAAGACAGTACAGAAGCTTATGGTGGAGATGAGTCTGTATGGTAAGAGAAAGAAGGCTAGATATAAGTCTTATAAAGGTGAGATAGGAAAGGTTGCTCCTAACGTAATAGACAGGGACTTTATTGCTACTGCTCCTAACCAGAAGTGGACAACTGATGTTACTGAAGTCAAGATAAAGGACAGGAAGATATATCTTTCTCCTATCCTGGACATGTTCAATGGAGAGATCATATCCTACACCATATCATACCATCCTGATCTTAAGATGGCTATGAAGATGTTGGACAAAGCGTTCAGGAAGACTGATATACCAGAAGGACTCATACTGCACTCTGATCAGGGATGGCACTATCAGCACCTGAGATATCAGAAAGCATTGAAAGATAGAAATATAGTACAGAGTATGTCACGTAAAGGAAACTGCCTGGACAATGCGATGATGGAGAACTTCTTTGGACTTATGAAGTCAGAGTTGCTATATTTGCAGGAGTGGAATAGCGTAGAGCAGTTCGCAAAGGAACTGGTTAAGTATATACGCTACTACAATAATGATAGAATCAAACTGAGGCTAAATGGAAAGAGCCCGGTGCAATACCGAGCTCTGTTCCAATCTAAGTCAGCCTCTTAATAATGTTAAACCGTCCAACTTTTGGGGGTCACATCAGAGGGGTCTTTTTTTTTACTCAATCTTCAAGTTCTGGAAGTTGCAGGAGTAGCCATCGTTAGGTCCTGTGATGACGATTCGGACAGCTTTCACACCCTTTTCAGGGTTTCTGATGTAGGCGTGGTATCTGTAGAACTCTTCACCTTTGATAAAGTTTACACCATCGTATGAATACTCCACATAACCATTGCTCACACCGTAGAATGGTATATTGGTGTATCCTGTGGGTATGTGGATAGTGTTGCACTCTATAGGCTCGTCGAAGATATAGGTAAGGGTCTGGCCTGCCTGAAGTCTCTCTTTGCTTCTAACACGCTTATTGAAATTATATGTGGTGAGGTCTTCAAGTTTGCTTTTCTCCCAGATAGGAATATCTGTCTCCACTTTCACTTTAGGGGTGATGTAGTGGTGAAGTGTCACATTTTCTGCAGCTACAGCGATACTGTGAAGATCTCTGCTGAAGAAGGTGCTGAACCTGAAATCTTCAGGGGTATTGGTGATAATTTTACCACTATATACCTTAGATACAGAAGTAGGTTCTGTACCGTCTGTAGTGTATCTTACCACTGCAGATGGGTAAGGGAGTGTCACTTTCAGTTCCGAATCTTCGTAAACTACTTTAGGTGGTTCTACCCTGAATGCTATACCCATAGAGTATAGTCTGTCGTAGTGCTTGTTTACAAGTCTTGAATGGAAATCTTCATAGTTTTTATCCTCTTTGGCGCTCCATCCTGTCTCAGCTACCGCACATAGACGGGGGAATACCTGATATTCGGAGAATCTTGGAGGGAACTGCATCAGCTCTGTCCATAGGCCTGCCTGCACACCCAATACAAGTTTCTCCTCTTCAGGGGTAAGCTCCATATCCTGTAGGGGATCGTAGCTGTATATTCTGTCAAGTGGTATGATGGCTGCCCAGCTGTGTCCCCTCTCTGCAGGGGTGTATTGCATATCCACATATAGATATTGTGCTGCCTGCATAATTGTGGGCTGACCTTTTTTTATTGATTCAACACCTTTTGACTGGCTTCTCCAGGCTACCACAGTGGATGTAGGGTTCAGACCTCCGAAATCCTGTATATCATCCCATCCCATCATCACTTTACCATATTTGTTGATGATCTTCTCCATTCTTCTTACAAAATAACCGTGAAGCTCCTCCACGTCTTTGAATCCCTCTCTTTCCATTACAGCCTGACAGTCGGGGCATTGTCTCCAGTAGTCAAAAATCACCTCATCTCCACCTATGTTTACATATGGACAAGGGAATACAGAGGCGAGTTCCTTAATGATGTTTTCCAGAATTTTGTAGTTGGATTCTTTACCTACGCACCACACATTGTCAAATTCACCACAAGCGGATGGAGTATCGGTGCTGGTACCGCAGGTGACATTTCCGAATACTTTGGTAGACGAAAGGGAGTGCCCTGGAAGATCGAACTCAGGGATGATCATAATGTTCCTTTCTTGAGCATATTTGATAAGCTCTTTCATCTCTTTCTGGGTGTAGTATCCACCATAGCGCTCATCGCCTGAAAGGTATGTGGGGGGGATGAGTTCATCTTTACCTCTCCAGGCACCTTTAGTGGTAAGTTCAGGGTATTTCTTTATCTCTATTCTCCATCCGTTGTCATCTGTAAGGTGAAGGTGGAGTCTGTTGAGTTTATGGGCAGACATCCAGTCAATGTAGCTTCTCAGGTAATCCAAATCGAAGAATGTTCTTGATACATCAAGCATAAATCCTCTGTATGAAAAGCGTGGAGCATCTTCGATGGTCACAGTCTCAAGAGGGTACTCCTTCAATCTTAGAGATGCACCTGAGTAGATACCGGCAGGGAATAACTGAAGCAGAGTCTGTACGCCATAATATTTTCCCCCCATATCAGAAGATGCTATGGTCACATTTTCCGGAGTCACAGTAAGTTTGTACCCTTCGGCAGGGATGGTGCTGTCGGTGATGAAGATGATAGTGTTCTTTCCACCTTTCGCAGTGGTGATCTGTACGGGGAAATCGAGTGCACCATTAAGCTTCTCCTGAAGATAGAGAGCAGAGAAATCTCTAACATCCTCTGTACTGATGGAGAGTCCCCTTTTTACCATAAAAGTCCCCTCACCCATAACTATCTTGTTAGGGGTAGGGACGATATTCAATTTGGTTTCAGCCATACCGGAAATAATGTTTCCAAAAATCAATACCAATAGTACGAGTCCTTTTTTCATATCTATTTATATTTTATTCCACAAATTTCAATTGCCCGTCGTAAGAGATAGGATCTCTCCCTACAAAGCTGAGTCTGATCATACAAGACCCGTTTCCGAATATCTCGATAAAAAAGTCTACAGAGTTATGGGAGTTGTCATCTTTCGCTCTGAATCTCACTTCGTGTCTCTCCCTCTTCTCGTTATATTTTACCTGCATATCCACTTTCTGGTTCTCCATCTCCACTCTGATCTCCTGTCCCGGCATAGGGGCGCTGTCGAGTTTTCCTATGTATGGAAGTTCTGTAGTGAGACAGTGGTCCTTCATAGTGATATCGAACTCCATTCGTGTATTTCTACCCGGAAGTCCGATAGGTCTGATCTTGGTAATTTCCATTTCGAAAAATCCAAGTTCCAGCATCTTATCTATTTTTTTCTTATTGTCAATCTCCTGACCGAAAAGCGATGCGGTCATAACCAATGATAGTAGAATAGTGATTGTTCTTCTCAATTTAGCCATAATATTTGTTTTTAAATTTGGGTAAAGATAATAAAATCATTGTTTAAGTTGTAAAAATTGAGTAAAATTGCACTTCAATACGGTTATGAAGGTACTTATCATTTCAGATGCTCAGAGTGTCCACACACAGAGGTGGGTCTCCTCTTTAAGTGAAAAAGGGGTGGAGGTAGTCCTTTATAGTATCAAGCCATATCTGGATGATTTCTACTCTTCCCGTAATATCAAATGCTACTTTTTCGATCTTTTCAGCTATAAAAGGGAGAAAACCGGCCTTTCAGGTGCATTAAAAAGACACTTTAAGGCTGTCAAGCACCTTAAAAAGGTCATCAGGGAGGTAAAGCCGGATATTCTTCACGCCCACTATGTGACCAGTTATTCACTGATAGCTGCACTTTCGGGATTCCATCCACTGATAGTCTCCATCTGGGGCAGTGATGTATATATCTTCCCCAAGCAGTTGAAGATTAATGAACTTATAGTCAGATACACCCTCCAGAAGGCAGATGTGGTCCTCTCCACCAGTCACGTTATGGCCAAGGAGGCGTCGAAATATACAGATAAGGATATCCAGATCACTCCGTTCGGGGTAGATACAGAGCTTTTCCACCGTAGTGTGGCACCACCCAAGGACAAGTTTATCATAGGCAGTGTCAAGACATTGTCTTACAAATATGGCACAGAGTATCTTATCAGAGCATTCAAACTGGTAGTGGAGAACAATCCCCATCTGGATCTCTATCTGGAACTGGTAGGCAAAGGTCCTGATGAGAAGAAACTAAAAAATATGGTTCACGAGCTGGGCATATCGGATAAGGTCATCTTTACAGGGTATATCAGGAACGATATCCTCCCCAAAATCTTCGACCGATTCTCGGTAGCCTGCTATATGTCCCTATCCGAGAGTTTCGGTGTATCGGCGATCGAGGCTATGGCCTGCAATTGTCCTGTGGTGACATCCGATGCGGATGGATTTACCGAAGTGGTGGAGAATGGGGTTACAGGCCTGATTGTCCCCAAGTACGATTACCGTGCTGCTGCAGAGGCTATCCAAACATTTATAGATGATCCATCCAAGATTATCACTATGGGTATGGCCGGTCGCGAGAGGGTGGCTTCACTCTATCAGTGGAGTGATAACGTAGATACTATGATATCTATCTATAAATCAATTCTATGAGTACATTAAAGGAGAAAACCGCCAAAGGTCTCGGATGGGGGTTTGTCGATAATTTTGTCGGTACCGGCATCACTGCGGTAGTGAGTATCCTTCTGGCGCGTATCCTCTCTCCTCAGGAGTTCGGTCTTGTAGGGATGATAGCGATATTCATATCGCTGGGTAATTCACTTATGGACAGTGGTTTCAGTGGTGCACTAATCAGGAAAAAGGATGCTACAGACAAAGATTTGAGTACGGTTTTCTACACAAATCTCATTCTTAGTATAGTCATATATGCCATATTATATCTCTGTGCCCCTGCGATAGGCTCTTTTCTCGGCAACAGTTTCTTGACCACTCTCCTGAGGGTGCTGGGCCTCTCCGTAGTGATAATGTCCTTCACTCAGGTTCAGAAGGTCAATTTTATCCGTAAGATAGATTTCAGGACCCAGGCGATCATCTCTCTGGCAGCATCTCTGGTGAGCGGTGTAGTAAGTATATGGATGGCTCTTAAGGGGTGCGGAGTGTGGAGTCTGGTGGCGCAGCAGCTCTCCAAGCAGGCTGTGGTGTCACTCCTGCTGTGGGTCTTCTCCACCTGGAAGCCATCTTTCACCTTCTCATTTGCCAGTTTCAAGGAGATGTTCGGCTTCGGAAGCAGGCTGCTCGCCTGTTCACTGATAAGTGTCATCTGGAACGAGATATATTCACTGGTCATCGGAAAGATGTACAATCCCATTGCCGTAGGCTATTTTACCCGTGCAGAGAAGTTCAAGACTATGGTCACTTCGAATATCGGGCAGGTGGTCCAGAGGGTGGGTTACCCTGTGATGAGCAGCATCAGGGATGATGTGGAGCGACAGGTGCGGGTCTACCGTAAGGTGGTCAGGCTCACCATTCTTCTGACCAGTACCCTGGTTCTCGGGCTGATAGGGTGCGCAGATGCGATGATAGAGGTGCTCATAGGTCCCAAATGGCTCCCTGCAGCCCACTATCTGAGGATTTTGGGGATCTCCGGGATGTTTCTCCCGCTGATTTTGAGCAGTGTCAATGTTTTCAATGCCAATGGCAAATCTGATATTACCCTCCTGCTTGAGATCATAAAGACAGCGCTTGCGGTCATCCCGGTGACGCTGGGGATAATCTTCGATATAGATGCATTGCTCTGGGGTATGGTGGGGATCACCCTCCTCTCCTACCTCATCCACGCAGCTTTCGTCTCCAAGGAGATCCCCTACTCCGTAGGGCAACAGGTGAGGGACATCCTCCCTGCCATAGTGATCTCAGCCTGTATGGCGGTAGCTGTCCACTTCGTAGGGATGGTGGAGATGGCCCCATTCCCCCTACTGCTGCTCCAGATCGCAGTGGGATTTGTCATTGTCCTTTTATGCTACGAATTCATCTGCCCCAGCGAGGAGTATACCGAGCTGAAAGGGATGGTGCTGAAAGTTCTCCGTCTGAAAAAATAGCCGCTGCTTATGCCTAAGGATATCTCCATAATCATAGTCAATTACAATTCGGGGGTGCTCCTCCACAATTGCCTCCGGAGCATCAGAGATGAGCTCACCGTAGATTATGAGGTGGTGGTGGTGGACAACGCCTCTACCGATGATTCCATAAGCAGGTGCGCCCCATTTGATGATGACTCCCGCTTCATATTCCATATGATCAATAAGAACCTGGGATTTGCAGCCAGCTGCAATATCGGGGCAGACGACTCTTCGGGGAGGATTCTCCATTTTCTGAACCCGGATACCGAGCTCAGGCCCGGGGCCAATGGGGACTACCTGAAGGTCCTTCAGGATCCCGAAAAAGTCTATGTCACCCCGCTGGTGAACAGGGACGGCTCGGTGGAGAATGAGAAGATGGTACTCCCTGTACTGAAAGATATATTCTGGTGGAATATTTCACGCCACAGAGCCAGATACTGGTGCAAAGGGGCATCGGTGATAATTTCGAGAGATAATTTTCAGAGAGTGGGGAGATGGAGTGAAGATTACTTTATGTATGGGGAGGATATGGACCTCTTCTACCAGTTCTGGATGCACGGTCTGGAGATATCGACACTCGACACCCCGATTTTCCACCTCGGAGGTGGGTGCAGCCAGAATGTATGGAGCTCTTTCGAGAGGGAGGTGAAGGTGCAGAGATCATTCAGAAAATTCTACGACAAATACTTCCCGAGATGGAAATATGTAGCAGTGAAATGCTATTTTTTGCTCCATAATCTGATAAAACACCCATCAAAAGTAAAAGGTGACATCAAAGCTTGGAAGAAAGTTTGATTTTCACAGAAAAAGTGACTAAAATTGCATAGTTTTTTATTACAATGATATATTATGGACGATAAGTTAATTTCTAAAGTTCCCGAAGGTCCTCTAGCCGAGAAATGGACTAAGCATAAGGCTGCTATCCGCGTAGTCAGCCCTGCAAACAAGCGCAAGCTTGAAATCATCGTTGTCGGTACAGGACTTGGTGGTGCTTCCGCAGCCGCTTCTCTTGGCGAGTTGGGATACAATGTAAAAATCTTCTGTATCAGCGATTCACCTCGTAGAGCTCACTCTATTGCAGCTCAAGGTGGTATCAATGCTGCTAAGAATTATCAGAATGATAATGACTCTATCTACCGTCTTTTCTACGACACTATCAAAGGCGGTGACTACCGTAGTAGGGAAGCCAATGTTTACAGGCTTGCTGAAGTAAGTAACCTTATCATCGACCAGTGTGTCGCTCAAGGTGTTCCTTTTGCACGTGATTATGGTGGACTTCTTGACAACAGATCATTCGGTGGTGCACAGGTAAGTCGTACTTTCTATGCTCGCGGACAAACCGGTCAGCAGCTGCTATTGGGTGCTTATGCATCTCTGAACCGTCAGATCGCTAAAGGTTCAGTAAAATCATATCCTCGTCACGAGATGCTTGACCTGGTAATGATCGATGGCGAAGCTAAAGGTATTATCGCCCGTAATCTTGAGACAGGTGAGATCGAAAGACACGGAGCACACGCTGTAGTTATCGCTACCGGTGGCTATGGTAACGTGTTCTTCCTCTCTACAAATGCTATGAACTCTAACGGTTCGGCTGCTTGGCAGTGCTACAAGAAAGGTGCATACTTTGCAAACCCTTGTTTCGCACAGATCCACCCTACCTGTATCCCTGTACACGGTGACCAGCAGTCTAAGCTAACACTTATGTCAGAGTCTCTAAGAAACGATGGTAGAATCTGGGTTCCTAAGAAGATGGATGATGTGATGGCTCTACGCTCAGGAGCTAAAAAAGCTTCACAGATCCCTGAAGAGGACAGAGACTACTACTTGGAGCGCCGTTATCCTGCATTCGGTAACCTTGTACCACGTGACGTGGCTTCAAGAGCTGCCAAAGAGAGATGTGACGCAGGTTATGGTGTAAACGGTACCGGTCTTGCAGTATTCTTGGATTTCTCTACAGCTATCAAGAGACTTGGTAAAGATGTGATCACAGCCCGTTACGGTAACTTGTTCCAGATGTATGAAAAGATCACAGCAGTTAACCCTTACGAAGAGCCAATGATGATTTACCCTGCTATCCACTACACTATGGGTGGTATCTGGGTAGACTATAACCTTCAAACCACTATCCCTGGTCTTTACGCTATCGGTGAAGCAAACTTCAGTGACCACGGTGGTAACAGACTTGGTGCTTCTGCTTTGATGCAGGGTCTTGCTGACGGTTATTTCATCCTTCCTTACACTATCGGAGATTACTTATCGCATAAAATTCAGGTTCCTAAGACCGATACATCTCACCCTGCTTTTGATGAGGCAGAGAAAGCTGTTAAAGAGAAGATCAACTACTTCCTTAACCTTAAAGGTACCCAGCCTGTGGATTACTACCACAAGAAACTTGGTCACCTGATGTGGGAATATGTAGGTATGGCTCGTGAAAAAGCCGGTCTTGAGAAAGCTATCGTTGAGATCAAAGCTCTTAAAGAAGAGTTCTTGAAGAATGTATATGTACCGGGTGAGAACGCTGAGTTTAACCAGGAGCTTGAAAAAGCTATCCGTCTTGCTGACTACTTCGAGATCGGTGACTTGATGGCACGTGACGCCCTCAACAGAGAGGAGTCTTGTGGTGGTCACTTCAGAGTGGAGATGCAGACTGAAGAGGGTGAAACCAAGCGTGACGATGCTAACTTCTCATATGTAAGTGCTTGGGAATACAAAGCAGACGCAGATCCTGTACTTCACAAAGAAGAGCTGAACTTCGAATTTGTCAAACCATCTACTCGTAACTATAAAGACTAAGGGGGATTTAATATGAATTTCACTTTAAAAGTTTGGCGTCAGAAAGACGCAAAATCAAAAGGTCATTTTGAGACCTATAAGATTGAGAACATCTCTCCTGATACATCTTTCCTTGAGATGATGGATATTCTCAATGACCAACTTATCAGAGAGGGCAATGTCCCTGTGGCTGTTAACAAAGGCTGCCACGGTTCAGGTCCTGTAGCTTTTGACCACGACTGTAGAGAGGGTATCTGCGGTATGTGTTCACTATATATCAACGGTCGTGCACACGGACCTGACGAGGAGATCACTACTTGTCAGCTTCATATGCGTAAATTTAAAGATGGCGAAACTATCACTATCGAACCTTGGAGAAGTGCCGGTTTCCCTATCATTAAAGACTTGGTGGTAAATAGAGGCGCATTTGACCAGATTCTTCAGGCAGGTGGTTTCATCTCTGTAAATGCAGGTAGTGCTCCTGATGCAAATGCTATTCCTATCCCTAAGAAAGCTGCTGACGAAAGTATGGATGCTGCTTCTTGCGTGGGCTGTGGTGCTTGTGTAGCTACTTGTAAGAACGGTTCTGCTATGCTTTTCGTTTCAGCACGTGTCAGCTCATTGGCACTTCTTCCTCAAGGTAAAGTTGAGGCTTCAAGAAGAGCTAAAGCTATGGTTGCAAAAATGGACGAACTTGGTTTCGGTGCTTGTACCAACACCCAGGCTTGTCAGATGGAGTGCCCTAAAGGTGTCACTGTATCTCACATCGCAAGACTTAACAGAGAGTTCCTTTGCGCTAAGCTAAAAGACTAATTTGATTCACTGTTTATGGAATTTTTCGCTACATCTAACGGAATTCCTGTACATATTTCAGATACCGAGAAGGGGGATATTACTATCCTCCTTCTTCACGGTTATCTGGAGACACTATATGTGTGGGAAGAATTTATCGGGTTGTTTCCTAAAAATTTCAGATTCATATCCATAGACCTTCCCGGTCACGGATTGACAGGCACTCACCCCCACTCCAACTCTATGGAGTTCTGTGCCGACACCATAAAAGGTGTGCTTGACAAATGTGGGGTGGATAAATGCTATGTGGCCGGCCACTCTCTTGGTGGATACATAAGCTTCGAGTTCATAAAGAAGTATCCCGCCGCAGTCCAGGGACTCATTATGATCAATACCAATACCTATGCAGACACAGAAGAGGTGGCTGCATCAAGGGGGAAGGAGATCCATTTCATCACATCCGGCCGACTTCTCACACTCGCCTCACTCGCTATTCCCAATATGTTCAAAAAGGAGAATCTCCGCAGGATGGATCTTAAGATTCAGGAGATACTTGAGATCGCTGATACTCACGATCCCGAGGGAATAGCAGCATCAGTAAGAGGTATGGCTTCGAGGGTAGACAATACAGAGTTTTTAGCAGGTCTTGATATACCTGTTATCGCATTTTTTGGTGATTCAGACCACTTTTTCCCGATGGAGCAGGTGGAGCTTCAGATGAATGCTCTCCCCTCTGTAAAGGGTTGTATTGTCCCAAATTCAGGGCACGACTCTTATTTGGAAGAGCCTGATTTCGTGGCCAGCAAAATCGTAGAGTTCCTTACCACAGGAAGTTGTTAAATGGGAATCTCCCAGCGTGAATCTCTGCAGCCATCTTATATAGATCGTTACGGAGTTTGTCTATTTTTATCTTCTCTTTAGCAGATATGAAGATACAAGGGGTATGCTCCTTAGCTATCCAGGTCTTCTGCAGCTCCTCAAGTGAGTAGTTTTCGGCTTTTTTCTCTTCGAATGAAAATTCGCTTTGCTCTATATGCTTGTATGCATCTATCTTATTGAATACCAGGTAGACCGGTTTGTCGTGTGCATTGATATCTTTCAGAGTCTCATTTACTACCCTTATATGCTCTTCGAAGTTAGGGTGTGAAATATCGACCACGTGCATAAGGATATCAGCCTCCCTTACCTCATCCAGAGTACTTTTGAACGATTCGATGAGCTGTGTGGGGAGTTTTCTTATAAAACCTACAGTGTCTGAAAGCAGGAAAGGGACATTCTCTATCACCACTTTTCTTACTGTCGTATCCAGAGTGGCAAACAGTTTGTTTTCTGCGAACACTTCACTTTTCGACAGAAGATTCATAATTGTACTCTTGCCGGCGTTAGTATATCCTACAAGTGCTATTCTTACCAGTGACCCTCTGTTTCCTCTCTGTGAGAACATCTGTCTGTCTATCTTTTTAAGCTGCTCCTTCAGACGGCTTATTTTATCCAGAATGATACGGCGGTCAGTCTCCAGCTGGCTCTCACCCGGACCCCTCATATTGAGACCACCTTTACCTCCTCTCTGTCTCTCCAAGTGGGTCCACATCCTGGTAAGTCTGGGGAGCAGATATTGATACTGGGCAAGTTCTACCTGTGTTTTGGCATAGGCTGTTTTAGCTCTCTGAGCGAAGATGTCCAGAATAAGACTTGTGCGGTCATAGATCTTTCTGCCGGCAAATTCCCTCTCTACATTCCTCAGCTGTGATGGGGAGAGTTCATCGTCAAAAATGACTGTATTTATCTTGTTTTCTTCCAGAAATGTTCTGATCTCCTCGAGTTTACCTGACCCTACATAGCTTTTTGAATTGGGTGTAGAGAGCCTCTGTGTAAATCTCTTTACACTCTCTATACCTGCTGTCAATGCCAGGAATTCGAGTTCGTCAAGATACTCTTTTACCATAGTGTCATCTATATCCTGTGTGATTACAGACACTACAATAGCTTTCTCCAGTTCAATTACTTGTTGTTCTTCCATAGGGTGGCAAATATACAAAAAATAGGTGACTCTTTATAAGCCACCTATTCTTAATATAAGGTATAATGTAATTATCGAAGTTGGAAAATTACAGGGAAGTTGTAGATAACCTTCACAGCTCTGTCTCTCTGTTTACCAGGAGTCCATTTTGGTGATGAAGATACTACTCTGACAGCTTCTTTGTCAAGAGAAGGGTCAACACCTCTAAGTACTCTCACGTTTGCTACAGAACCGTCAGGCATAACTGTAAACTGAAGGGTTACACGACCTGATACACCATTTTCTTTAGCGATCTCAGGATATTCAAGGTGCTGTGACACCCATTTCTGGAAGTTGTTTGCGTCACCGCCCATGAATGAGGGTTTTTCCTCTACAAGAGCGAATGGAATAGGAGCCTCTTCGATCTCTTCTTCATATACCTCAGCCACGTAGTCCATAATTTCTACACCCATATCTTCTGAGTCCTCAAGCGAGATGAACAAGTCATCATTAACTACGATGTCGTCATCAACGATGTCGATCTGGTCAGAAAGTACAGGAACTTTTGGCTGCTCTGGTGGAGGAGGGGGAGCTTCAGTAGTGATAGGAACGTTCTCTACTTCGATTTCAACAGCAGTCTCAGTAGCGAATGCCATTTCCTCTTTTTCCTCTGTTTGCCATTCAAAAGCGAAAATAACGACTAGCAAAGTAACGATAAGACCTATTTCCAAGAATAGACCTTTCTTCTTCTCTAGATCGGCTTTTGGAGATTTTTTGATTTCCATATTAATATTTTTAACGATGTTTTTACATTTAGGCTTCAAAGTTAGAAAATAAATCTTTAAAACCTACAAACAATTGTTGAAAAAATGTTTAAAGAACATTTATTTCTTTCAATACACCGTTAGTTTTTCTTACTGCTACTGCACTTGCTTTAAACTTAGCCATCTCATTTTCAGGTAGTTCGATCTCTACGATCTCCTCTACACCGTTTTTGCCGATAACAGCAGGAACACCGATACAGATATCGCTTTCACCCCACTGGCCATTCAAGCTTACGCAGCAAGGATAAACTCTCTTCTCATCCATAACGACTGCTCTTGCAAGGGCTGCTGCATTTGCACCTGGAGCGTACCAAGCAGATGTACCCATAAGTTTGGTAAGGGTAGCACCACCTACCATAGTGTCAGCTACTACTTTCTCAGCTGCCTCAGCTGTAAGTTTTTCGCATACTTTCCCACCTCTGTAGAATGCTTTGCTTAGAAGAGGAACCATAGTAGTGTCACCGTGACCACCGATTACCATACCCTCTACATCGCACATAGGGCAGTTAAGAGCTTGGCTCAAATAGTAGTTGAATCTGCTGCTGTCAAGCTGTCCACCCATACCGATGATTCTGTTTTCAGCTACACCGCTGGTTTTAACTGCAAGATAGGTCATAGTGTCCATAGGGTTAGAAACTACTATGATAACAGCTTTTGGTGAGTGAGCAAGAACATTGCTGATAACACTTTTAACGATACCTGCGTTTGTACCGATAAGCTCTTCACGAGTCATACCTGGTTTACGAGGAATACCTGAAGTGATAACTACTACATCTGAATCAGCAGTAGCAGCGTAATCGTTGGTTACACCTTTGATAACTGAATTGTAATTTAGAACTTTTGCAGACTGCATCATATCCATAGCTTTACCCTCAGCAAAGCCCTCTCTAACGTCAAGAAGAACGATTTCAGATGCAAAACGCATTTGTGCTACAGCGTTAGCGCAAGTTGCGCCTACGTTACCAGCTCCAATAACACTTACTTTAGACATAATTGTAATATTAAATTTGTTAAAATTGTTAATGACTCTTCAGTTTTTCATACATTTGCACACAAATATACAATGTATGATAAAATTCACTTGCAAAGATACAGACTTTAAACTAACTCGCCAAAAGGTTTTAAAGGATTGGATAAAGAAAATTTTATCTAAATACGACCTCAGAGTAGGGGATATAAATTATCTCCTTACAAATGATGATCAAGTGCTACAAGTCAACAAAGAGTTTCTCGGTCACGATTACTACACAGACATCATCACCTTCGACACTTCAGATTATGAATTCAATCCTCAGCAGGATAAGATAAGTGCGGATATAGTGATCAGTGTAGATACAGTAAGGGCAAACGCAGAATTCTACGGTGCTACCTTTGAGGATGAACTGCACAGGGTGATCATACACGGCATACTTCATCTCATAGGTTATGATGATCACGAGGAGGAGGATAAATTAATGATGAGGCAACAGGAGGATATCGCTCTCCAATTATTGAAAGAATATGAATCTTAAGTACGACATAATAGTTATCGGGGCAGGGCACGCCGGATGTGAGGCAGCTACAGCAGCTGCCAATATGGGCAAGAAGGTTCTTCTTATCACTATGGATATGAACAAGATAGCCCAGATGTCCTGCAATCCAGCTATCGGAGGTATAGCTAAGGGGCAGATAGTCAGAGAGATAGATGCTTTAGGCGGCTTCACTGGCATAGTTACTGACGCCAGTACTATCCAGTTCAGAATGCTCAACAGATCTAAAGGACCGGCTATGTGGAGCCCTCGTGCCCAGTGTGATAGAATTTACTTTTCCTGGAACTGGCGTTATATCCTCGAAACTACCTCAAACTTAGATATTTGGGCCGATACAGCGACACAGATAACCTTCTCAGGTTCGCGTATTTCCGGTGTCCGTACACAGTTGGGCGCATTTTTCGAAGCTAAAGCAGTCATTCTAACAGCCGGGACATTTCTAAATGGTAAAATTTTTGTAGGACAGGAGGATGCAGAGAGTGGAAGAATAGGGGAGCCCTCCTCTTATTACATAACAGAGATTCTCGCCGATAAGGGTATTACTACCCAGAGGATGAAGACCGGTACACCTCCCCGTATCGATGCATCATCTATAGATTTCTCAAAGCTCATACCACAAGAGGGAGATCCTTCACCTGAAAAATTCTCCTATCTGAATTACAAGTCCCCTATACAGGGTGCCGTTTCTCAGAAGAATTGTTATATAGTCCATACTAATAAGGATGTTCATAACATACTTGAGTCAGCTTTCCACCTCTCTCCCCTTTTTTCAGGAAAGATAAGTGGTATAGGTCCAAGATACTGTCCCAGTATAGAGGATAAGCTCAGGACATTCCCTGGAAAAGATGAACATCAGCTCTTTCTCGAGCCCGAGGGCTGGAATACCAATGAATATTATTTGCAGGGTTTTTCTTCTTCGCTCCCACTCGATACACAGTTAGATGCACTGCATAGTATAAAAGGTTTGGAGGATGTAAGGATTTACCGTCCTGCCTATGCGGTAGAGTATGATTATTTCGATCCTACTCTTTTGAAATCCTCTTTGGAGTCAAAATTGGTAGATGGTCTTTATCTTGCAGGTCAGGTTAATGGTACGACAGGTTATGAGGAGGCTGCTGCTCAGGGCTTGATGGCTGGAATAAATGCTGTCCTTTCCTTGTCAGATAAGGATCCTCTTGTTTTAACACGTGATCAGTCATATATAGGAGTTCTTATTGATGATTTGGTTACCAAGGGTGTAGATGAGCCTTACCGTATGTTTACCTCCCGTGCTGAATATAGAATTCTTTTGCGTCAGGATAATGCCGATCTAAGGCTGACTTCTTTATCGCACTCTTTAGGTTTGGCTGATGAGTACAGATATAGGCTTATGTCTGAGAAGTATTCCAAGGTAGATAATCTAAAATCTATATTTGATTCCACCAAGGTTAAACCCGATCAGATTAATCCCTATCTTACTTCTATCGGATCTGCCCCTACAGATTATTCAAGGTCTCTCTCTTCTTTCCTTTCACGACCTGATACCAGGATCACTGATCTAATGAGTTTTGTTCCTCGTGGAACATTAGGTATGGAAACAGCCCTTGACTTTTTGGATTTTGAGAATTCTGCCCTCTCATTCGCCAAGCAACTTCCCTACAAGCCATCATCACTTACCGTAGATCCTATTCTAGAAAAGGATGTTCTTGAATCTGTAGAGATACTTATCAAATATAGTGGTTATATAGAGAGAGAGTCAAGATTGGCCGATAAGATGATTAAATTAGAGTCACTTTCCATTCCGGAGGATTTCGATTACTCGAAGGTTACATCTCTTTCGTACGAGTCAAGACAAAAGCTCATTAAGCATAAACCCCGTACCATATCGCAAGCTTCCAGAATACCTGGAGTTTCACCGGCAGACATCTCTGTTCTTTTAGTGTACTTCGGAAGATAAAAAAAGCGTTCCACGTGGAACGCTTTTTTATTACTTATAGATATCTGTTATTATATCTGAGTGTTTGGCTTGAATTTTCACTCTTTTTAATTTGAGGGTAGGAGAGAGCATTCCATTGGTTGGTGTCCACTCTGTAAGTATGACGCGCTCACGTTTTATCTTCTCAAATGGAGCCAGTGTCTCATTTACCCGCTCTACCTCTTTATGTATTTTGGCTATCACTTTAGGGTTTTTGGCAAGCTCCTGATTGTCTGCGTAGGTTATTTTGTGTTTGGCAGCCCAGAAGTGAAGTCTCGACATATCAGGAATAATTATAGCTGATGCAAACTTTTCATTTTCACCTATCACTATACAGTTTTCTATATATGAAGACTCTTTAAGTTTTGTTTCGATAACTTGAGGTGCGATGTACTTACCGGATGAGAGCTTGAAGATCTCTTTTTTTCTGTCTGTAATTTGAAGATATTTCCCGTCTACAAGACGTCCGATATCACCTGTGTGCAGGAAGCCATCCTCATCGATTATCTCTTGGGTCTGCTCAGGATTTTTATAGTAGCCCAGCATCACGTGTGGCCCCTTAGTCAGTATCTCTCCGTCCTCTGCTATTTTCAGTTCTGTCCCTTCAAGTGGTTCACCCACTGTTCCGATTACATTAATTCCGCCGGCAGGGTTGTTAACTGCTATTACAGGGGATGTCTCAGTCATTCCATACCCCTCGAATATTCTGAGTTTGGCAGCATTGAAAAGTCTCACTATTTTGCCTTGTATAGATGATCCTCCCGATACGATAATCATCTCGTGCCCACCAAGAGCCTCTCTCCATTTGTTGTAGACAAGTTTGTCGAAGAGGTCCCTCTTCCACAAGTAAAACTTATTCTTGTTGTATATGTCATAATTGTTCGCGAAGTTCCAGGCAAGGCTGTAAATTTTTTTCTTAATTCCCGGAAGGTTCTTGCCTGCCCCTTCAAATTTGAAGTACATCATCTCCAGTACTCGAGGTACAGCACAGAATCCGTCAGCATGGCAGTTGGCCAAATCTTTCTGGATCGTAGCGATAGACTCTGCATAGTAGATGCTGATACCTATGATCTGGTACTCATAGTTCATGCTTCTCTCATATATGTGGCAGAGGGGAAGGAAGCTCAACATCTTCTGTCTGCATGTCACAGTCTGTTTCTTTGCATGACCTAAAGCATTGAACATCAGATTTCTATGAGAGAGCATAACCCCTTTTGGAGTCCCTGTGGTACCAGAAGTATAGATCATTGTTGCCATCTCATCAGGAGAGGTATCCTGTTTGATTTTTTCCACCACTTCACTATACTTCTCCCTGTTCTCTTCACCTGTCTTGTAGAGATTTGCCAGACAGTCGATATCTTTGCTATCATCCATGAGGTATACCTTCATAGGTGTTTTCATCTTCTCGACCACAGGATGTATCTTTTTGTATAGCTGAGTGTTTCCTATAAAGATGATTTTGGCATCACTGTGATCGAAGATGTAGCTGTATTCATCTTCGCTAAGTGTCGGATATACAGGTATATGCACCATTCCTGCGAGATTCAGCCCCATGTCTACAAAGTTCCATTCAGGCCTGTTGCTGCAAATGGTAATGGCTTTGTCCCCTTTTAAATATCCCGATGCCAAAAGCGCGTAAGCCACTGAATGTGATTTACTTATATATTCTTTTGTACTGACTTTCTGCCAATTTCCTTTAACACTTCTACTTAAAATATCATCTTTGTCAGAATGGTTAACCTCCAGGTTTTTCAGTATGTCAAAAGTTCTGGTAATTGTTATTTCCATATTAGATCAATGCTTTAATGTCTTTAATAAAATCGTCAATATTCTCCTTTTTGGTCTCAAATGAGCACATCCATCTCACCTCCATTGTCTCCTCATCCCATATGTAGAACATATGTTTCTCAGAGAGCTTTTCATAAAGCTCCTTGCTTATATATGCGAACACGGCATTTGTCTCTACCGGTCTTGATATCTTTATCTGAGGTATCTCCTCAAGTCTGTTTTTAAGATATTGTGCCATCTCATTGGAGTGTGATGCAAGTTTAATGTTAAAACCATCCTGGAAATATCTCTCAAATTGGGCTGCCATGAATCTCGCTTTCGAGTACAGCTGCGTCATCTGTTTTCTGAGGAAAAGTGCTCTGTTGTGTGGTACTTTGTCGAAAAGGACCACGATTTCACCCATCAGAAGGCCGTTTTTTGTACCTCCAAATGAGAGTGCGTCGGCCCCTGCGTCGGCAGTGAATGCTTTTACGGGGAGGTTCAATGCTGCAGCAGCATTTGATACTCGGGATCCGTCAATATGGAGATAACCCCCTACGCTGTGCATCAGGTCTGCAAGTGCTTTGATCTCTTCCACAGTGTAAAGTGTACCCAACTCTGTAGGTTGGGAGATAGACAGAACATTGGGCTGCGAGTGGTGCTGCTCCCCAAATCCGTGCAGATGTTTCTTCACTGTTTCGGGGCAGACTTTGCCATCTGTGTGCTCAAGTGGGATGAGTTTGCACCCGATTATTTTTTCGGGGGCACCGCATTCGTCGCAGTTTATATGTGCGGTGGCAGGGCAAAGGACAGCATCGGAGCTGTGTGCCAGATTTGCCAGTGAAAGGATGTTTGCGCCGGTGCCGTTAACGGCAAATATTGCATGGCAATTGCCCCCAAGCATCTCTTCGACCTCTCTGAGAACCTTTTGGGAAAATTCGTCATCACCGTATGCTACGGCAAAATTTTGATTGGCTTTTACTATCGCCTCCATAATCTCAGGGTGTACCCCTGAATGGTTGTCACTTCCAAAGCTATGTTTCATGGTACTAAGTTTTGGACAAATTTAATAAATTATTTCCCGGAATAGAATAATGGAACATACTTTGTTATAATCTTTTCAATACCAGTCATAAGACTAAATACGATTGAAATGAAAAGATTATTTATTATGGTGACCGCAGCAGTGATAATGTTATCCTCGTGCGGAACCTACACACTTGAACAAAGTAAAGTGCTCAATAATGCCGATTTGGCATCATATAAAACTTTTATGATAGAGCCTGCAGATGGCTCTACTATACCTTCATACCTGAGTATGAACGATGTTAGGAATATTTACAAGTCCATCTCTGGACAGCTGTACAAGAGGGGCTACAAATATGTCTCTACCAATCCTGATATGGTAGTATATGTGGCAATGTCTGTGAAGCAGGTTATCAAGACCAAAGATCTCATCCCTCCCGGAAGTGGTTTCGGTTACAGATATTTCAGCCCAAGAGCGGCATATCTGGACAGTTATTATTCAAATGCACAGATTATATCCGGGATATCCAAGGAGGGCGTCCTTATGGTCGACATTGTGGATGCAAGGAAAAATATCCATGTTTTCTGTGCAGAAGTGAGTTCTTTGGCAGAAGACAGCGGCGTGAATGTGAAGGATCTTTCCAAGCTTGATCAGGCTACGGAGGTCCTCTTCTCAAGATATCCTGTCTTGCCGAAGGGCAATTAATGGCATAACTGTCATGTTAAAAAAAGGGGACGGCCTTATGGCTGTCCCCTTGTATTGATAAGCTATTCTTATTAGCAGATAGCGTTATATTCTTCAGCTGATAGAAGTTCGTTAACCTCTTCAGGGTTAGATATTTTAACTTTGATCATCCAGCCTGCGCCGTATGGATCTTTATTAACTGATTCAGGTGCACCTTCAAGATCAGGGTTAACTTCGATAACTTCACCGCTTACAGGCATAAATGCGTCAGCTACAGTTTTAACAGCTTCGATAGCGCCGAAGATCTCATCTTTAGCCAGGGTCTCACCCTCTGTCTGGATGTCTACAAAGACGATATCACCAAGTTGGTCTTGAGCGAAGTCTGTAATACCGATTACTGCTACGTCACCTTCTACTCTTACCCATTCGTGTTCTTTAGAGTACTTTAGATTTGCTGGAGTGTTCATATTCAAATGTTTTAGTTTGTTGTTTTTCTGTTTAATTGACAAATGTAATAATAATTTTTTCAATTATAGAAGTTTGAGTGCCTTCTTTATAATTTCTTCTGATGTGCAGCCGGGCTCTTTTTTCAATATGCTGTTCAGAACTTTATCCACAGCGGCCTTGCTGAAGCCGAGTGTGATAAGGGCACCGAACGCCTCTTCTCTATGATTATTGGTCTCAAAGCCGGCACCCAGATCGAGTGTGGCACCGCTGCCATCCTTACCCACTTTGTCCTTAAGCTCGATTATTGCCCGTTGGGCTGTCTTCAGACCAATACCTTTTACACTCTTTATCTTATTCACATCTCCGCTGATAAGGGCCATTCTCACTTCGTCGGTGGTGAGGGCAGAGAGCATCATCCGGGCAGTATTGGGCCCTATCCCCGAGACTGAGACCAGTAGGGTGAAAATGTTCCTCTCTTCCTTATCGGCAAAGCCGTAGAATAGTTCATCATCCTCGTGCTTGTGGTGGTAAATATAGACTTTCCCCTCGGTAGCCCCCTGCAGGGCAGAGTAGGTCTGCAGAGAGATGAGTATCTTGTAACCGATTCCGTGGTTATCCACCACCATTTCGGCAGGGGTGAGTTCTACGATATTTCCAGAAATGTAGTCGTACATATCAAGTGTATGATTTTTGCATTAAAGTATCAGAGCAAATTTAATGATAAATTGCATATCTTTGCCATTAGATTTTAAAACAATGAGAGATTTATCCGAAATAAGGGGGGAATTTCCCGCATTGGAGCAGAAAGTGTACGGGAAGCAGCTGGTATATTTTGACAATGCCGCTACTGCCCAGAAGCCCCGTGCTGTCCTCGATCTCATTCAGAAGATGAATGGGGGGGTCAATGCCAATATTCACCGCGCAGTGCATAAGTTGAGCGCAGAGGCCACTGATCTCTACGAAGGGGGCAGGGAGGCTGTAAGGCAATATATCAATGCCGCCAAAAGGGAGGAGGTGATCCTGACAAGTGGCACTACGGCCTCAATAAATCTGGTGGCCAATACTTACGGAGAGCATTTCCTCTGCGAGGGTGATGCAGTCCTGGTTTCGGAGAGTGAACACCATTCGAACATAGTCCCTTGGCAGATGCTGTGTGAAAGGAAAGGGGCTGAGTTGAGGGTCCTTCCTGTGGATGAGAATGGTGCCTGGAGAATGGATTTGCTCCCAGGACTGCTGGATGAGAGGGTGAAAATTATAGCAGCTGCCCATATTTCAAATGTTCTTGGACTGGTAAATCCGGTGGAGGAGCTTATTCGCAGAGGGCACGAAGCGGGGGCGGTGGTGCTGATCGACGGTGCTCAGGGGATAGTACACCAGAGGGTAGATGTGAAGGCTCTTGACTGCGACTTTTATGTCTTTTCCGGTCACAAAATATATGCAGCTACAGGTATCGGGATCCTCTATGGTAAGGAGGAGCTGCTTGAAAAGATGCCCCCCTGGATGGGAGGGGGTGATATGGTCGGTACAGTTACCTTCGGAAAGACCACATATGCTCCACTTCCACTAAAATTTGAGGCAGGAACACCTAACTTCATAGGGGGTGCGACTTTAGCACCTGCACTTGAATTTGCTAAAGAGGTGATGAGTGATAATTATATTGAGGAAGAAAGAGAAAAGATAGATTATCTGTATCAGAACTTGAAGGCTATAGATGGATTGAGGCTATATGGAGAGGGTCCAAACAAGATCCCTGTTTTCTCTTTCTCGATAGAGGGTATCCATCACGAAGATATGGCTCTTCTACTCGATAAGATGGGGGTAGCTGTCCGCTCGGGTATGATGTGCGCAGAGCCACTGATGACCAGATTCGGTGTTACCGGTATGCTGAGGGCGTCGCTGGCACCTTACAATACATTACAGGAGTGTGAAATTTTTATCGCTGCGCTCAATAGGGCGGTGTCGATGTTAAGATAGATTTTATGGAAAACAGACCGATCGTAGATGTAGAAAACGAGATTATCGATGAATTTTCAGTCTTTGAGGACTGGATGGACAAGTATGAATATATCATCGAGCTTGGAAAGAGTGTCCCTGTGATAGATCAGGAGCAGAAGACTGAAGAAAATCTTATAAAGGGGTGTCAGTCCAGAGTGTGGCTCAGCTCTGAGTTCAGAGATGGGAGGATATGGTTCGCAGCAGACAGCGATGCCATTATCACCAAGGGTATTATCTCCCTTCTGGTCAGAGTATTCAATGGAAGGACTCCACAGGAGATCCTCTCATCCGATTTCAGCTTTGTAGAGAAAATAGGGCTAAAGGATAATCTTTCGCCCACCAGAGCAAATGGCTTGGTCTCTATGATCAAACAGATTAAGAATTACGCAGTAGCATATAGTGCCAAATAGGTATGGAGAAGAAAAAACTGGAGAAAGATATCGTCAGGGCACTCAAACAGGTGTATGACCCTGAGATCCCCGTGAATATTTACGATCTGGGACTTATCTATGAACTCGATGTAAATGATGAGGGGGAGGTAAAGATAAAAATGACACTGACAGCACCTAACTGCCCTATGGCAGATCAGTTGGTAGAGGATGTCCACGAGGCTGTGGCAGATACCCCCGGTGTGACAAATGTGTCGATAGAGTTGGTATTTGAGCCGGAATGGGACAAGAGCAGAATGTCTGAGGAGGCTCTTCTGGAATTGGGATTTCTATAATGGAGAGGGTTTATTTGCTTTTGGGCTCCGATATGGGAGACAGGGAGAGAAATCTCCAGGTGGCGATCGCCCTCCTTATAAATGAACTGGCCCCGTTTTTGGGTTCTGATGTGAAGGAGTCTTCCATCCACGAATCTGAGGCTGTGGGTTTTGTTTCGGAGAGCACTTTTTTTAATCAGGCTATCTCTTTCAAGACATCTGTCTCTCCTACAGATCTCCTCAAGGTTTGTAAGTATGTTGAGGCCAAGATGGGGCGCCCTATGGAGGAGCCGCAGTACGATGAACAGGGAAACAGGATCTACAAATCGAGAATCATCGATATAGATATCCTCCTCTACGGGAATCAGACCATAGACCTTCCAGAATTAAAAATCCCTCACCCGAGACTTCAGGAGAGGGAGTTTGCCCTTATACCACTAAGGGAGATATTTACAGACTATTGATTCTTGATACAGTAGTCGTATAGTATCTTGATGCTTTCCAGGTTAGAGAAATCTATATCGTTCTCTTTAACGAAGACCGAGATCTTCTCCTTCAGTTTAGGATATACTTTCTGGAAGTTTCGTGTGTTTGCAGGGTATATTTTTGAGCCCTTGCAGATATAGAAAACTTCGTGATAGGAGAGATCAAATGCGCCACCTTTCTTCAGTTTGTAGGTGTTTCCCATATCACTGATGTGGGAAAGGCTCGATACGCTGGCTGTCTCAGAGGCCATACCGTATGCACCTACCACATTCTTTTTGGCTATCGCATTTATATATCTGTGGATACCTACAGATGTGTCGTTGGTGGGGTTTAGAAGCTCCACATATTTTTTTTGCCATTTGGCGAAGTAGCGGTTCTTGATATATACAGCTTTGATCTCCTCCTCATTTTTCACGATAAGGGTGTCTTTCTTCTCGTCGATGAAGCGTACGGCATTATCGAAAGTGTTTATGTTCAGAAGGGCCTGAGACCTCTCTCCATTATAGAAAAGGACTGTACCTATGCTGAAGTTAGGCATAATGTACTCGAGAGAGTCAACATTGAAATTGGCGTGGGCTTGAGCTGAGGCCGTTTGCCAAGATAGGATCGATACCAATACGATCAGCAGTACTTTTTTCATAAGGCATTAGTAATTTAGAAAGTTAGAAAATTCCTCTATAGAGCTATTGCCCACCGGACCTGAAAGGATCTTCTCTGAGTGGTCAATGATGGCGTATAGAGGCTGTGATGCAGAGCCGAATTTCTCCATCTCATATTGTCTGAAGCGTTTGCCGAGGGTTTTGTACTCAGCATCGGCCCCTTTGTCATCTACATATAGATTTGCTATCACGAAGTCGGTGCTTAGTCTGTCCAGGATAGCAGGTTCATTCAGCACTGTCGCTTCCATCACCTTGCATACGCTGCAAGTGTGTGATTTGAAAGAGAGAAATATGGGTTTGCCTGTCTCTTGGGAAGCTTTGATGGCCTCATCGAGTGTGCTGTATGATTTCAGTGAAGAGTAGCCTGAAGGGGCTGCATCGCTGTTGGTATTGGCCGCAGGTGCGGAGATTACTGTGGTGGAGCCATCCATTGGTGGAATCATACCGGAGATGCTCTTAAGTGGTGCACCGAACAGACCGGGGATGAGGTAGAACACGAAAGCGAAGCAGGCGATAGCTGCGACCATTCTGCCCCAGCCGATACCATCTACAGGTGAATCGTGATTAGTGCGGATAACTCCGAGGAAATATAGGCCAAGTAGGAGTACGAGGGTGATCCATATTGCCAGGAAGCCAAGTCTGGTGATGATGCCCCATCCGAAGTATGCGTCTACATTATATAGGAACTTAACGGCAAATGCCATCAGTACGAATGCAAATACTACTTTAATTACATTGAGCCAACCTCCTGATTTAGGGAGTTTTTTCATCATACCTGGGAAGAAAGAGCATACTACGAATGGTAGTGAGAATGCTGCTCCGAATACAGCCATTCCGAGGATAGGCTTGAGGGTGACGCCACCCACTACTGCTGCAGCCAGGATAGACCCTACAAATGGACCGGTGCAGGAGAATGATACGATAACCATAGCCAATGCTACGAAGAACGCTCCTATATAACCGCCTTTATCTGCTTGACGGTCAGCTTTATTAGCAAGTCCGCTCGGAAGTGTTATTTCAAATGCTCCGAGGAAAGAGATTGAGAATACGATAAATAAAGCTGCGAATATCAAGTTTGGAATCCAGTGTGTTCCGAGTGCATCGGTAGCAGCTGTACTTCCAAACAGAGCGACTATAAGACCGAGTAGGGTATAGATTACCACTACCGAAAGTCCGAAGGTAAGCCCTTTCATCACTCCAGATTTTTTGGATGATGCTCCGCCGATAAGGAACCCTACGGTCATAGGGATCATAGGGAATACGCAGGGGGTCACCACGCCGCTTAAACCGGCAGCGAAGGCGATAAGTAGGAACCATAGCAGAGATTCATCTTTCCCTTTTTTGGCTTTCGGGGCTTCTACCACCTCTGCTCCTACCATTTTTATATTTACATTTATCTCATTCTCATTGATCAGGCACTCTTCGCCGTTACAAGTCTGGTAGACGAGTGTCCCCTGAACTGTGAAATTGCCCTTGGCAGAGGGTTTGATTATCTGTTTGAATTGGGCATTGCCCTCGAAATAGTAGACATCGAGGCCAAAGGCAGAGTCGAATTTGGTCTTGGGTTCGACTCCATCCACCATTGCCCCTTCGGGCTGGGCCGGGGTCTGGGCATCCATATCGAAATTGGCGGTCATTGGGCCACCTTTGACAGGGGTAGCGCTGTACAAATACCACTCATCAGAGATCTGAATGTCGAAAATCAGCTCTACATTGCCGTCTGAGAGAACATTGTAGGATGTCTTTACAAATGTGGTTTCCTGTGCTCCGGCAGATACACAGGTGAATAAAAGGGCAAAGGCTGCTAATAGTGAGATAAAAAATCTTCTCATAACTATAAATAATTTAAATACTTCCTCAATTAAAAAGCAAAAATATTAAAATATTAGTACTTTTGCACCCTTAATACAAAAACATCACAAAAAGATGACACAAGAAGAACTCTTTAGAAATCTTATTGCACACTCGAAGGAGTATGGATTTATCTTCCCTTCAAGTGAAGTTTATGACGGTTTGAGCGCTGTTTATGACTATGGTCAGCTCGGCTCTGAATTGAAAAACAACATCAAAAAATATTGGTGGGATTCGATGGTAAAAGTGCACGAGAATATCGTGGGGATCGATTCTGCTATCTTTATGCACCCAAAAATCTGGGAGGCATCGGGTCACGTAGGTGCATTCAACGACCCACTTATCGATAACAAGGACTCTAAGAAAAGATATCGTGCAGATGTCCTTTTGGAGGATTATATCGCGAAGATCGAGGAGAAAATAAATAAAGAGGTGGAGAAGGGGAGAAAGAAGTTTGGGGATGCTTTCGACGAGGAGCAGTTCCGTGCGACCAACCCTAATGTCCTTCGAAATAAGGCAAAAGCAGACGCAGTGCGCCAGAAGATGGCTGATGCTCTAAATGCAAACGATCTTGTGGCCCTGAAAGACCTTATCGTAGAGTGTGAGATTGCCTGCCCTATCTCAGGTACCAAAAACTGGACAGATGTGCGTCAGTTCAATCTTATGTTCAGCACCCAGCTCGGTAGCGTATCGGATGAATCAGGGACCATCTACCTCCGTCCGGAGACTGCTCAGGGTATCTTCGTAAACTTCCTTAATGTGCAGAAAACCGGCAGGATGAAAGTTCCTTTCGGTATCGCCCAGATAGGTAAAGCGTTCCGCAATGAGATCGTAGCCCGCCAGTTCATCTTCCGTATGAGGGAGTTCGAACAGATGGAGATGCAGTTCTTCGTTCGTCCTGGCGAGGAGCTCAAATGGTTCCAGAAATGGAAAGAGACCCGTCTTGCCTGGCATAAGGCTCTCGGAATGGGTGACAAGAAATACCGTTACCACGATCACGAAAAATTGGCTCACTATGCCAATGCTGCTACCGATATAGAATTCGAATTCCCATTCGGCTTCAAAGAACTTGAGGGTATCCACTCACGTACAGACTTCGACTTGAGCCAGCACCAGAAGTTCTCAGGACGTAAGATGCAGTACTTCGATCCTGAAACCAATGAAAGCTATGTGCCATATGTTATCGAGACATCTATCGGCCTGGACCGTATGTTCCTATCTGTCCTCTCTGCAGCTTACTGCGAAGAGAAGCTTGAGAATGGTGAGACACGTGTGGTTCTCAGAATTCCACCTGTACTTGCACCTGTGAAATTGGCTGTACTTCCTCTTGTGAAAAAAGATGGTCTTCCAGAGGTGGCTCACAAGATTATGCACGATCTGAAATACGATTTCAACTGCCAGTATGACGAGAAAGACAGTATCGGTAAGAGATATCGCCGTCAGGATGCTATCGGTACACCATTCTGTATCACCATCGACCACCAGACACTTGAAGATAATCAGGTAACCATCCGTTATCGTGACACTATGACTCAGGAGCGTATCCCTATCGACAAAGTGAGATCGATTATCGAGGAGAAAGTGAGCTTCAAGGATCTGTTTATGCAGCTCGAGAAGTAATTAATAGTATATATATCTATAAGAAGGGGTGACAGGTATTCTTGTTGCCCCTTTTTTTATCAGATTTTATTAACTTTACTCTTTGTAAAAAAAGGTAGTTATATGGAGAAAGTAAATGAACAAATGTTGGAATGGATGCTTGGTTTGGGGCTGTCAGAGAATCTCTCTATGATGATATGGCGAGTAACTGTGATATTGGCTATATTTATAATAGCTTTCATCGTGGACAGGATCTGCAGAAGGGCTGTTATCCCCGTAATGCGGAAAATCACAGTCAAAACAGAGTTCAAATGGGACGACTACATCCTCAGTGACAGTGTACTGAACAATCTGTGCAGACTTATCCCCCCTATATCCATATATGCACTGATACCGTACGCCCTCCCGGATGATGCCATTCTGGACTTCGCTCTCCAGCTTTGTGTCGTATACATTACCATAGTGTGTATTATGCTTGTGTGTTCTATCATATCATCTCTGTATGCTATGGCCAGTGAGCACGAAAAGTTAAAGGAGCACTCTATGAAAGGACTTTATCAGATGCTTAAACTGGTGGTGATATGTATAGGTGTCATCATAATCATCAGCACACTGATAGGCAAAAGCCCACTTGTGATTCTTACAGGTCTGGGTGCCAGTACTGCTATTCTGATGTTGGTCTTTCAGGATACTATCAAAGGGTTTGTGGCAGGAATTCAGCTCATTTCAAACGATATGCTCCGTCCGGGTGACTGGATCACTATGCCCAAATATGGTGCTGATGGTGATGTGATAGAGGTGACTTTGACCACAGTTAAGGTGCGTAACTGGGATAAAACCATCACAACAGTCCCCCCTTATGCTCTGGTAAACGATTCGTTTCAGAACTGGAGAGGAATGTTTGAAACAGGTGGACGTCGTGTGAAAAGGTCACTCAATATCGATATGAATACAGTCCGTTTCTGTACATCAGAAGAGATGGATCGCTATAGGGGGCAGCCCTGGATGGAGGGGTTTGAGCCGACAGGCAGTGATGAGGTAAATCTTTACATCTTCCGTCACTATGTGGAGTATTATCTGCGTCATCATCCTAAGGTTAATTCAGATATGATAATGACTGTCAGACAGCTCCAGCCGACAGCCCAAGGTATGCCCATAGAACTCTACTTCTTCTCAGCAGATACAGCCTGGCTGAATTATGAGCATCTTCAGGCTGAAGTGTTTGACCATATTCTGGCTATGCTCCACACATTCGGACTGAGAGTATTCCAAAGTCCCTCAGGAATGGACCTTCAGAATTCCCGATAGGGATTGATTTGCAAATGATTTTTGAATACGCTTATTTCATCATATGCGATTTATCTCATTTTGGAGATTGGCAAGGAATCGTCCTGCGTGAGCGCCATCCATTTGGGTGTGGTGAAATTGAAATGATATGGTCAGGTAGTATCGGAAGAACTTCTTCTTGTACCTGCCCCAGATAATGAACGGATTGTTAAAGATACCGCTGTTCATTCCAACTGCTCCATCAATTTCTGTATCAATGATGGCAGAGGTGCCGATAACCATACTATCCTCAGACAAGTCTCTGTCTTGACAAGTGGTCGCAACCTCAGATGTATATTTCAAGTATTCATCATTAAATTCTTTCAGTTTCTCATTAAAGAGTATGTCACAAGAACTTACCTCTCCTGTCTTGTTCTTAACTATTGTGTTGACTGCGATTGAATCGTACTGTATAAGTTCGTCTCCGACAGGAAGGACATAGAACTCCTTTATAGGAGCAGCAGCCTTACCTATGCACCAATCAAGCAGCATATTGAATTTTACACCCTGTTTCTTACTGACCTTTACAAGTCTTGTCACATTAATTGTCTTGATGAAAGTCACCATAGGGTTAGGTGCCTGCATCCAAGACTCGTATGCAAAGGCTCTTGTGGTCTGTTTGGGGTCAACTGAATGTGCCATATTAATTGCGATTTACTAATACAAATCTATAAAAACTTCATAAAACATTCATACTCTTGAATATCTCCACCTTGGTAATAGGGTGATTTCGTGAATTGTTTTCTTGCAAGTGTCAGACGGTTCTGGATGTTTAGTAACCTGATATCAGAGATGCCAAAAATATTTTCAGATAAGTTCAAAACGATAGGTCTTAGAGGTTTATTTCTTCTATATTTCGATTGAAAATGTCTATGACTGACTTCTCCGTAATTAGATAGTATTATTTAGCGATAATTTAAATTATCTCTCCCAACCTTCTACACGATATACCTTTTCACAAAGTTTCTGTTCCTGTTGAGTGTCGGCATCTCTATGCCATACTTCAATTCTTGCAGCGTAGTAATCCCCCCATTCACCTTCGTATATTGTGAACCGCTGCTTGCTTACCAATTGCGTAAATGAAGTTGAACGTTCTATTGAAACCTTGCTTGCTTCAAGTATTCTTTCCTCGGACAATGGTAAATTTTCTGTTACCTCGTAACATTTTAGGTATATGTCTCCTGCGGGTAATGCACCATAGTAAAAATCATATAGGTATCTACCACCTTGGGAATCATTCTGAATTTGTAGATAGGAGTCTGTGTTAAGACTATCTGCACTTTCGATTTGTCGGGATTCCATATCATACGGAATGCTGTTTTCTTGCCCCTCAGGAATAGAGTGATTCTTTCCGAAGTCATCTGGCACTGGACCATATAATGACAGAAAAGCAGAGATGAATGTAAAAGCGACTATGACTATCACAGAACTTATAAATGATAAGATGCTTTTACACCATTTTTTACTCTTGATAAGAAGCACCCACGATATTACTATGCAAATGCAGAGTAATAGCATTATTCCGAATACGATAGTAAATAAGATGTCATACGATGTAAAGATTAGTACGTCAAAAATGACAGCGAATGTAAGAAGTGCGACTATTAAAGCCCACCAATACTTCAGAATAAACTGCTTCATAGTAAGGTTTCAAATTGTATGTGTAAAGATATATAAACAAAAGGAACTATCAAAAGTGAGAAATTTTCCCACCTTGGTAATAGAGTGATTTGCTGAATTCTTTTCGTAATTTTGTCGTGTATCACTATCAAGGACAACGATTTGTTTAACCTTAAACGAAGCAATATTTGTGCCCAAGCATAGGACAGTTTGTTGTGAAAATTTTACCTATTACCTTGACTTTTTCTCAGTTAGACTATATTTATTATAGAGACTGCAATGACTATGTAGTGTATATCTATTTTGATAGGAATTATGGTATAACCACAGAAACGATGTCTCACAGCAGACACGTGAGAAACAGAGCATCGCCCACCAAGGACGTAAACACAGCAATGACACTAAACAGAAGATTAGCAAGGCGATGTGCGACTATTGGGCGAAACTCCCTATGAAGCCGATTGACAAAATGAATTAGATGTAGCCTTTCAGAAAGTCTAAGGGTAGGCCCAACATTCTTGAAATCTGTTTGGGTGTGGAGTAATATTCGTAGCGTAGTTTTCTTGCAAGTGTCAGACGGTTCTGGATGTTTAGTAACCTGATATCAGAGATGCCAAAAATATTTTCAGATAAGTTCAAAACGATAGGTCTTAACTCTTTATCTATAATATACGTCTGCCGTCCATTTTGAAGTTCTTGATCAATATCTCCCTCCACTTTTTTTGCCAAGAAGTAATTGTATCGGGTGGGGGTCTTGAAAAGTTTTTCCAGTTTGTCATAAAAGACAAAGTCTATTGGATTCAGCATTCCATCAGATAGGACTCTCCAGGACAGGGGTAGTTCGATATGGCTATTGAGGATAACCCGTTGTTCCCTTTTGGAGTATTCTGATAGTTTCGTCCCGCCTATAGAGTGTTTGTCTTTAAATAAATACCGTGCTGATCCCCACTTGTATTCAGAAGAGAGGTATGGATAGCTTGTCCTTGTGATGTTTCTGTCTATGTATGATGCAACATTTAGGATGTGTTCCTCAGATCTTAATCTGATTATATGTGCCGGTAGCTTATTTACAAAGCCGTTCAGATTGTACTTTTGTTTTATCCATCTTCCTGTCAGCTGTTTATATTTGTTTATGAAATGTTTACATTCTGGAAGGGTGCCGAAGATAAGAAAGTGTACGTGGTTATCCATTAGAACAAATGAATAAAGGTGTGTGCCGGTGATATGTACACATATGCCTATTCTGTTAATCCCAGCAATAAAGTCATCATCATCTTTGAATAGCCAATCAATCTTGGTCCCGTCTGTACAGATGTGAAAAAAAGATTTCTCCACCATAGTCATAATTTGGATATTTGGCCCGTTCATTCCCTTCATATCAACCTTCCACCCGGGCTGATTGGTGGATTATTGAATGTGTTACAAATTTTGGAAAAGAATTCTGGATATCCAAATTAATTTTTGATTGGGGTTCAGCAGATTGGGAGCACTTTTCTGTCAGTATAAAGGTTTTGTGCTCCTAATCCCTCAAGCCCTTGAGGGATTGGGCACGGATATGTGAGTTTTTCTTGTATTTGTGCTCCCAATCTGCTGTGTGGGAGATATCACAGTTTTGATAATGCGTTGCTGAGTGCCTTCGGGATTGAGGCTCTGCCATTCCCTTTGGGATTTGGCCGCTGGCATTCCCTTTGGGATTGAGGCTCTGCCATTCCCTTCGGGATTGGGCCTCTGGCATTCCCCTGACGCTCGCCGCGGGGCCCTTGCAGAAACAGGCCGCGTGCTGCGCACACTTTTTTGTACCTTTCCGTCGCTTGAAAGCAAGCTTTCAGCGCCGTTCAGATACAAAAAAACCGGATGATTTGCATCATCCGGCCTATTTCTGCGGTGAGAGGGGGATTCGAACCCCCGGTACGGTTACCCGTACGTCAGTTTAGCAAACTGGTGGTTTAAGCCACTCACCCATCTCACCTTCCTCGGTTTGGGAATGCAAAGTTAGAAATTTATTCGGTTAGAGCAAAAAATATTTTGAAATAAAAAATTAATGTCTACCTTTGCATCCGCTTTCGGGATGTGGCGCAGTTGGCTAGCGCACCTGCTTTGGGAGCAGGGGGTCCTCCGTTCGAGTCGGAGTATCCCGACAAAAAAAGGCTTAATCGTTGAGATTGAGCCTTTTTTGTTTATATATTTAACAATATCGGGGGCAGAATGGATGATTTTGCCCCCAATTGTTATCAATATGTGTTATTCGGGGGCAAATATGCCCTTTCTGCCCCCGAATGGAGTTAATTGTGGATCTTTCGGGGCAGAGGAGCCAGTTTTGTCCCCGAGTGTAAACGGTATATATAAAAAGGCACCCGTAAGGTGCCCTTTATGTATGGTTGCCCCCCGGTCAGGCCGGGATGATTGCTTATTATTTCGCAATATTCTCTCGCATATCGGTATCGGCCTGGATGTTCTTGATTTTGTAGTAGTCCATAATGCCGAGGTTTCCGCTGCGGAATGCATCTGCCATCGCCAGAGGGATCTCTTTCTCTGCCTCGATTACTTTTGCACGGGCCTCTTGTGCTTTGGCCTTCATCTCCTGTTCCAGAGCGACTGCCATTGCCCTTTTCTCCTCAGCGCGTGCCTGAGCGATGTTTTTATCTGCATTTGCCTGGTCGATCTGAAGTACGGCACCGATATTCTTTCCGATGTCGATATCAGCTATATCGATAGAGAGGATCTCAAATGCTGTACCTGCGTCAAGTCCTTTGGCCAATACTACTTTAGATATTGAATCAGGGTTTTCAAGTACCTGTTTGTGCGATTCTGCAGATCCGATGCTTGATACGATACCTTCACCTACACGTGCGAGAACTGTATCTTCTCCGGCACCACCCACAAGCTGTTTGATGTTGGCCCTTACTGTCACGCGGGCTTTAGCGATCAGCTGGATACCGTCTTTAGCTACAGCGGTCACAGGTGGAGTGTTGATTACTTTAGGATTTACAGACATTTGCACAGCCTCAAATACATCACGTCCTGCCAGGTCGATGGCTGCTGCCATTTTGAAATCAAGGGCGATGTTCGCTTTGTCTGCCGAAATGAGAGCATTTACGACATTTGGTACATTGCCTTTAGCGAGGTAGTGTGCCTCAAGTGCGTTGGCGTCAAGTTTGATGCCGGCCTTGGTTCCTGTGATCATTGCCATCACAATAGTTCCGGGAGGGACTTTTCTCCAGCGCATAAGGATAAGCTGGAGAAGTGATATCCTCACACCTGATATAAGTGCTTGAAACCAGAGTGCTACAGGGAAGAACCATAATAGGATGATGAGGGCCACCAATGAGATGGCTGCCCAGATAATGATACTGGTAAGTTCCATATTTATAGGTTTTTAGTTGTTTGCTTTTTTGACAAATATCTTGTGGTCTTCTATCTTGGAGATGACCACTTTTTCTTTAGGGGAGATAATTCCCTCTTCTGAGGTGACCTCTACAGTGGTCCCATCAAATTCGGCTTTACCCATAGGTGCCAGTCTGGTGTATGATTCACCCTCCTGACCTATAGAGAGACCTTTCTCTTCAGGTTTGTCATCTATGCGACTCTCTATTTTGGTCTCAAGAGAGAGTTTCTTCCAGGTTTTGGCTCTGAGCAGCAGAAGTGTTGCCACTACCAGCAATGCTATATTCACCAAAAAGATAATGATGCTGACTGTAGGGCTGATATTGGTGTATGCCAAGTAGCAGGAGCCCACGATAGATCCCAAACCAAGCAGTCCGGTGAATATGGTTCCGGGGATAAAGAGAAGTTCTGCGAGTACCAGAATATCACCCAAAAGGAGTAAAAAAATGATCAGTCCCATATATGTCGTTATTTTTTGATTGGTTCTACAGACATCCCCTCTACGCCGAGCCCGAACAGGAGATTCTTAAGGTTGTCGGCCTCACTTTTGCTGGCAAAAGGACCTACCATATACACAGTCTGTCCATCGATTACAGTTTTGGCCAGATCTTTATCACAGGCACCTCTGATAGCGGTCAATATGCCGCTTGGTATGCCGTCAGGGTAGCTCTTCAGAACTACTTGATATGAGGCGTTCATCTGGGCTGCACCCGATTTTTCAAGCACACGGGCATTTTTTACTGAGATAGATTTGCCATTGTTGTATGCTACGATGTATGCCTTGGGGAATCCCCTTTTGCGTACCTGGTTAAGGTATTTGAGTGCTTCAGCGTGGGTACCCCACAAACCCACTGTGTAGAGATATTTGCCGGAAGGCTGTTTCCTTTCGAAGATAGGACTCATCCCTTTGAAAGGTTTTTTGCCGGCTTTGTTGGATACCACCATCAGCTGAATCTGGTAGACAAGTCCCTCTGGGAGGGTGTTGTCCTCGGCAAACTGTGCTTCGTCCAGGATTTTGAATGAGTAGTCAAATGCAGGCTCAGGCACTTCGATGTTCATCTCTACCATATCCCTGTATGAGTGCTCCGCAAAAACATATTTGGGGACTACTATCTCAGGCTCCTGACGGGACTCATCGTTCTCCTCTGCTATAGGCTGAGGGATAATCCCTTTGGCCAGAAACTCCATTTCGGCAGCCTGCACCTGGGCACTTGCCTTGTCCAGACGGCTCTTTATATCGTATGCTGCTGTCTCCAGCTCGGTAAGGTCACTTTTTATAAATTCCCTGTCATCTTCGTTGGTCACCCTTCCATACAGGGCTCTGAGGCTCTCCTGCTCCGCAATGTTTTTGTCCAGCTCCTTGCTCAGCAGTCGCATATTGGCCACAAGCTTTGCGTAGTCGCTCATCCCCTCATCTTGGGGCTTGTGCACCTCTTTTACAGGCTCCCTCTCCTTAAGGGTGAGCTTGGAGCTGTTAAGCTTCGCAATCTGCTGAATCTCATCGATATCGCTCAGCTCTTTCTTAATGGCGGTAGGGACATATTCCAATATGTGGAGAATGATGTTCTGGCCATCGGATGAGCCTCGGTCTGATACGATGACGGAGTGGTGGCCGTCGGGCGAATTGATGTAGAAAATGTCATCCGCAGTGGATGAGTATGGAAATCCCAGGTTTTCAGGAATTCCCCAGTCCTGCAGCTCTTCATCCCAATGGCTGACATAGAGGTCGAAGCCCCCCATTCCATAGTGTCCGTTGGATGCGAAGTAGAGCTCCTTCCCGTTTGCGCTGAGCATAGGGAATATCTCATCCCCGGCAGATGTCAGGTTTTCGCTCAGGATTCTGGGCTCTGCCCAAAGGGTGTCCGATATCTGGGTGGTCTGGTATATGTTCCACGACCCAGAATTGTCCGGTGCCGAGTAGTAAATGGTCTTGGCCCCTTCGGGGAAATAGATTGCATTATAATATGGGTGAGGACGCTCCGCTACCAATGGGTTAGGAATCTGCATCCAGGATTTGTCCTGAAGCCCGGAGATGTGGAGGTAGAAGCTTTCCAGAGGGTACTGCTCTTTGGCCTGAACAGCAGGTGTGACGGCAAATTTAAGAAGGCTTATTCCGTTCTCGCACTGGATGATCCGCTCCTCTACTTCAAGAGAGAGGGTAGAGTCTGCACCGGAGTTGAGAATCTGGTTATATATGCCGATAGCCTCTTCAAACCTGTACTCGAGATGAAGGTCTGTCCCCTTCTTCAGGAGCTCTTCGGTCTGTGAAAACGCTATATTTGGAAGCAGTATAAGTGTTAGGTAAAGTATTTTCTTTGAAATCTTTGTTCTCATAATTCTTCGCGTCAAATCATAAAAATACCCAACAAAAATACTAAATACTTTATATATTAGAAAAAAATAGTACTTTTGTACCCTTATTTTGAAAACTAAATAATTTTAAGATAAACAGATATGCAAAGTAAAGGCGCCATCAAACTAGTGGCAATTCTAATCGGGTTGGCCTGCTTGTATCAGCTTTCGTTTACAGCAGTAACCTACCTTCAGGAGAACAAGGCGGAGAAGTATGCAGAGGATGCAGTGCTTGCAGTTCAGCAAACGCCTTCATTTTCAAAAGTTTCGGAGCTTGACAAAGCTTTCTATTTGGACTCTTTGAGAAAAGAGAAAAACAGATACTACATCGATAGTATCTCTACCGAGAAAGTGTACTTGGGTTTCACATTTAAAGAAGTTAAAGAGAAAGAGATCAACCTCGGTCTTGACTTGAAAGGCGGTATGAACGTTATGCTTCAAGTGGAGTTGAGCGATCTTGTAGTGGCATTGTCAGACAATAACACTTCAGCTCAGTTTACAGAGGCTCTGGCATTGGCTAAGAAAAATCAGAGAGATTCCCGTTCAGATTTCATCACCCTTTTCGCAGAGGCTTGGGATGTGGTAGCTCCAGGTGAGAGACTCTCTTCTGTATTCGCTACTTACGAAATGCGTGAGAAGATCAAACCTGAAAGCACAAACGAAGAGGTTATCAGCGTGATCCGTGAGGAGGCTGAGAGTGCAGTGGCTAACTCTTTCAACGTACTTAGAAACCGTATCGACCGTTTCGGTGTAGCTTCACCTAACATCCAGAAACTTGGCAACAGCGGCCGTATCCTTGTGGAGCTTCCAGGTGTAAAAGAGCCTGAGCGTGTAAGAAAACTCCTCCAGGGAACAGCTTCTCTTGAGTTCTGGCCTACCTATGAGGCTGCTGAAGTATTCGGCTATATGCAAGAGGCAAACAATATCCTCAGAGAGTACCTCTCTTCTGACGATGAGGTAGTAGAAGAGAAAGCAGCACCTGCTTCTGATGATCTTCTGGCTCAGGCTACTCAAGAGGACAGCCTTTCACTTGACGAAACTAACTACGCTAAGAACAATCCTTTGTTCTACGCACTTCAGCCAAGCATCTACAATGGTCAGGTAATGCCTGGTCCTATGGTAGGTGTGGCTCACTATAAAGACACTGCAGCTATCAACTCTTGGCTGGAACTTCCTCAGATCAAATCTCTGTTCCCAAGAGACTTGAAACTTATGTGGACAGTTAAACCTTCTGAGCAGTATGCAAATGACTCATATTTCGAGCTTATCGCTATCAAAGCCAACACCCGTGACGGTAAAGCACCTCTTGATGGTGGCGCAGTAGCAGACGCAAGAATGTCATACGCAAATACCGGCGGTACTCCAGAAGTGGATATGTCTATGAACGCTGAAGGTTCAAGAGTATGGGCTCGTCTGACTGCAGACAATATCGGCAAATGTATCGCTATCGCACTTGATGGTACCATTTACTCATATCCAAGGGTAAATCAGGAGATCACCGGTGGCCGTTCAGCCATTACAGGTAACTTCACCATCGAAGAGGCTGAAGACTTGGCTAACGTACTTAAATCAGGTAAACTTCCTGCTCCTGCTTCTATCGTTCAGGAACAAGTGGTAGGTCCTTCACTTGGTAGCGAGTCTATCTCAGCAGGTATCATCTCTATCCTGGTAGCTTTCGTACTTGTATTGGTTTACATCGCTATATTCTATAATGGTGCAGGTCTTGTAGCTAACGTAGCTTTGCTATGTAATGTTATCTTCCTGCTTGGTACATTGGCTTCATTCGGTGCAGTTCTTACCCTTCCTGGTATGGCAGGTATCGTGTTGACAATGGGTATGGCTGTGGATGCCAACGTTATTATATATGAGCGTATCAAAGAGGAGCTACGTGCAGGTAAAGCCCTCAGACTGGCAGTGGCAGACGGTTATAAGAATGCTTACTCTGCTATTATCGACGGTAACTTGACCACTATCATCACCGGTATCGTCCTTATGGCGTTCGGTTCAGGTCCAGTTCAAGGTTTCGCTACTACTCTTGTTATAGGTATCATCACTTCTATGTTCACCTCTATCTTCATCACCCGTCTGATCTTCGAAGCTAGAATGGCTAAGAACAAAGGTATCACCTTCGATAACAAGGCTACCCGCAACTTCTTGAAGAATACTAAGATTGATTTCTTGGGTATGCGCAAATGGTCTTACATCTTCTCTATCGTATGTGTAGTTATCTGTCTTGGTTCTATCTTCATCAAAGGTTTCTCTTATGGTGTTGACTTCACAGGTGGTAGAACATATGTAGTAAGATTTGACCAGCCTGTATCGGCAGAAGAAGTCAGAGTGGCTACTACTGCAGAGTTCGGTGAGTCAGTAGAGGTTAAACAGTTCGGTGGTGAGAGCCAGATGAAGGTCACTACCAAATATATGATCGATGACAACTCTTCAGAGACAGATGTTTTGGTAGATGGTAAGCTTTACAATGCCTTGAAAGGTTATTTTGCTACTCCTCTTTCATTTGAAGACTTCACCTCTACAGTAGATAACCCTAACGGTATCATCAGTTCAGATAAAGTAGGTCCTACTATCGCTAACGATATCAAGAGAAATGCTGTTATCGCAGTTATCATCGCGCTATTCGCTATCTTCGTATATATCGCAGCACGATTCAGAAACTGGACTTATGGTCTTGGTGGTGTAGTGGCTTTGGTACACGACGCTATCATCGCTATCGGTTTCTTCTCACTGTTTACTGGTGTTCTTCCTTTCACACTCGACGTAGACCAGACATTTATCGCCGCTATCCTTACTATCATCGGTTACTCTATCAACGATAACGTGGTTATCTTCGACCGTATCCGTGAGAACAATATGCTATATCCTAAACGTGACCTTGGTCAGAATGTAAATGAGGCTCTTAACAGCACCCTTTCAAGAACTGTGAACACCTCACTTTCTACTTTGGTTACCCTTATCGCTATCGCATTGTTCGGTGGTGAGGTTATTAGAGGTTTCGCTGTAGCACTGATCGTAGGTATTGTATTCGGTACATACTCATCAGTGTTTATCGGTACCCCTCTAATGTTTGATATGACTACCAGAAAAGCAAAAAAAGCTGCTTTGAAGAAATAGTCTGACACAGACACACAATAAGCGAAAAGGCTGTCACTATGAGTGGCGGCCTTTTTTCGTGTGAAATAAGATAAAATTTGGCACAATATTTATCTTAATTTGGTATAATTATCAAAATAAGATAATAAAAAACAGCTTATTTTGTGTAAAATAATTTGAATAAATCATTTTTTGATTTTATTTTTGTCTTAAACAGATGTAGTTATGCTTAAGGATGATATAATGAAAGAGCAAATCTTGAAGAGGATGCAGTTTGATAATCCATGGTGGGTCTCCGGTTCTATACCTGGTGATTATGACAAAATGAAGCGCAGATTATATTTAGACTTATTCTTTCCACTGGTAACAGATATATCTCTTCGTAGAGGTGTAATTCTAATGGGTCCTCGTCGTGTTGGGAAAACTGTTATGCTGTTTCACACAATAGAAGAACTTTTGAAGCAAGGAGTCTCCCCTCAAAAGATAATATACCTTTCAATAGACACACCTATATACAATAATATTTCTTTAGAAGAACTATTCCAGTTAGCGAGAGAATCGCTTAAACAAAGTGATGCCCCATTGGAAGGGTATTATGTGTTTTATGATGAAATACAATATTTGAAAGAATGGGAGGTTCATTTGAAGTCTCTAATTGATAGCTATAGGGGGGTAAAATTTATTGCATCAGGATCAGCGGCTGCCGCTCTAAGAATGAAAAGTGTAGAGAGTGGTGCAGGTAGATTTACAGACTTTATGCTACCGCCATTAACTTTTAATGAGTATATTCATTTGTTGGGATTGAATAACCTTATAGTTCCAGCTAAGATGTATTGGGATGGGAGGGAGATTGATTCATACGATACAATAGACATAGATACTCTTAACAGACACTTTCTAAACTATATAAATTATGGAGGATATCCAGAAATAGTTTTGTCATCTAATACGCATGATGATGTGAGCCAGTATGTGAGACACGATATAGTGGACAAAGTAATGTTGCGAGACTTACCCAGTTTGTATGGGATAAAAGATATTCAAGAGCTTAACAGACTTTTTGTACATATTGTATATCGATCAGGTGAAGAATTTACATATGAAAATCTTTCACAAGATTCAGGAATAGATAAAAGCACTATAAAGAGGTATATACAGTATTTTGAGTCTGCTTTTCTAATAAAAGTGGTATACAAGGTGACAGAAAATGCTAAAAAGTTCCAACGTATCACAGCTTTTAAGATATACCTTACTAACCCATCCCTAAGATGTGCACTTTTCTCACCCCTTTCAGCTTCAGACAGTATGTTTGGGCATATGGTTGAGACAGCCATTTATGCACAGTGGATACAACGTGGTAATGTAGAGATTCATTATGCAAGGTGGAAGGAAAATAAAAAGGATAGGGAAGTTGATATGGTTGGGATGAACGTTGCTACCCAAAAACCCAGCTGGGCCGTGGAAATAAAATGGAGTGATAGATTTATAGAGCAGATATCGGAATTAAAGCCATTGCTAAATTTCTTAGAGAATAATAAATTATCAAATACACTCGTGACCACCATAAGTAAACGTTTTTATAAACAGATGACATCTGTGGGTATTCAGTTTATACCAGCATCTTTATATGCTTATATAGTGGGAGATAACACTATCAAACAACGTAAAATGATGATTAATTAGGTGGTCTATAGAATAATATTCAAATAAATATGGCATTTGAACAAATAATAAAAAACTTAGATAATTGCCTTAGAACTGACAAAGGTTGCACAAGCGAGTTGGATTATGTAGAACAAACCTCTTGGATACTATTCTTGAAGTATCTTGATGATTTGGATAAGACAAGACAGATGGCTTGTCTTCTTCAAGATAAGGAATATACACCGATAATAGCGGAGGGATACAGATGGAATGATTGGGCTATGCCACGGAAGGAGAATGGTGAATATGATATATCCAATGCCCTTGTTGGTGATGATCTAATAGACTTTGTGAATGGCAAGCTGTTTCCTTACCTTAAGAAGTTTAGAGAGTTTGGTCAACCTAAGTCAATTGAAGTTAAGATTGGTGTTATATTCTCAGAGATTAGGAATAGGATTCAAAGCGGATACAACCTACGTGATATTCTTGAGCAGGTCGACAACCTTAAGTTTCAGACATCTGAGCAAAAGCACGAAATGACTTATTGGTATGAAAGCCGATTGAACAGAATGGGTAATGCGGGTCGTAATGGCGGTGAGTATTATACCCCAAGACCTCTTATTCGCACCATTGTAAAGGTTGTAGATCCACAAATAGGAAAAACTGTTTATGATGGTGCTTGTGGATCCGCAGGCTTCCTTTGTGAGGCGTACAATTATATGCACGATAAGGTAAAGAGAACTGAGGATGAGGCAATTCTTCAAGCAGATACGTTTACGGGAAAAGATGATAAAGCATTGCCGTATGTTATTGCCACAATGAATATGATCCTACACGGAGTAGAGTCCCCAAATATTATCAACACCAATACGCTCACAGAAAACCTTGCCGATGTACAAGAGAAGGATAGATTTGACTATATCCTTGCAAACCCTCCTTTTGGTGGTAAAGAGCGTGCAGAGGTGCAGCAGAACTTCACAATAAAGACATCTGAAACAGCTTACCTATTCTTGGAGCACTTTATAAAGTATCTACGCGCTGGTGGGCAAGCGGGTATAGTGATTAAAAATACATTCCTAAGCAATACAGATAATGCATCTATCTCATTGAGAAAGAAACTACTTGAAGAATGTAATCTTCATACGGTTCTTGATCTTCCTTCGGGTGTGTTTCAAGCGGGCGTAAAGACTATTGTTCTTTTCTTTAAGAAAGGCGAACCAACTGATAAAGTGTGGTTCTATCAGTTAAATCTTAACCGCACCCTTGGTAAGACTGACCCACTTAACGAGAGTGATTTGGCTGACTTTGTTGCAAAACAAAAGACAAAAGAAGATAGTGAAAACTCTTGGAGCGTGAAAGTATCTGACTTGGATGAGAACTACGACCTTTCTCCGAAGAACCCTAATAAGGTGGAAGTGGTAGACAAAAGGACACCCGAACAGATAGCACAAGAGATTAAAAATCTTGCTATGTATAGTAATAGATTGTTGGATGAAATAATCGGAATGCTATGATTGAAAGGAACTTATGCAGATTAGAAGATGTCTGCGACTTCCAAAATGGATTTGCGTTCAAAAGCACGTCTTTTACCAAAGAAGGTGAACCCATATTGAGAATATCTGATATTCAGGGTGGTGAGGTTGATGATAGCAACGTAGTGTACTTTAACCCTTCATCATACAAGGAGGATTTATCTCGTTTTGTTGTATACCCAAATGACATTGTAATAGCTATGTCAGGTGGCACCACAGGGAAAGTAGGTGTCAATACAACAGGTAAATCTTTTTACCTAAATCAACGAGTAGGTGTATTTAGAGAGAAGGAAATGCTGAATCACTCTTATCTATACTACTATCTTCTTACAAAATCCGAAGAAAGTTTAAGGATAGCAGCAGGAGCTGCTCAGCCCAACTTAAGTACAGCCCAAATTAAGTCATTTATAATACCAATACCTCATTTAGATGAGCAACAGCGCATTGTAGATACCCTCGATGCAGAGTTTGCTAAGATAGATGCTCTTAAAGAAAATGCAGAGAAGAACCTTCAAAATGCAAAAGACCTTTTTCAAGCTGTATTGAGAAAAGAACTTGAGCCAAAAGAGGGGTGGAAAAAAAGCACAATAGCAGAAACGTGTATCCTTAAAAGTGGAAACTCAAATGCTAATAACTCACCTGAGGGTTTGCTACCTTTTGTGAAGGTTGGCGATATGAATATCAAAGGGAACGAGGAAAGAATAACTTGTTCTACAAATTACGTTTCATACGAATGTAATAAAAAGAATATTTTTCCAATTGGTACAATTATTTTCCCTAAAAGAGGCGGGGCGATATTAACTAACAAAAAAAGAATAACTTCAGTTGAAGTTTGCTGCGACTTAAATGTGATGGGAGTGTATTCAAAAGGGAGCATTCTCTCAGAATATTTGTTTTATTATTTTTTGAGTGTGGATTTATCCAAGATTTACAATGGTGCGGCAATACCACAAATCAACAATGGAGATATAGGGCCACTGACAATATATTACCCTATAAATACAATTAAACAGCAAGAGGTTGTAAAGCGACTTTCTTTACACAAATCTATATGTAATAAAATGATCGACAATTATGCAAAGACTGTTAGCCATTGCAATGATCTTAAACAAGCACTACTAAGAAAAGCATTCAACGGAGAATTATAACTGAAAGACTATGAACGAAAGTCAAACCCGTATAGACAAGATAGACCCTGCGCTGAAGGCAGCAGGTTGGAGTATGGTGGATGATAGTCGTATCATCACCGAATACAATATCACCAAGGGTAGGATAAGCAAAACGAGCAAGTCTAAAGCATTGAAAGCGGACTACATCCTATCGTATAAGGGTGTCAAGCTTGCAGTTGTGGAAGCGAAGAGTGATGAAAAAGATGTTTCTGAGGGTGTTGCTCAAGCAAAACAATATGCAGAGAAACTTGCCATCCGTTTTACTTATGCGACAAATGGCGATAAGATCTATGCCATAGATATGCAGACAGGTGAAGAGGGCGAGATTTCTTCCTACCCTTCTCCTCAGGATTTATGGGATATGACTTTTGGAGATATTGATGAATGGCGTGATAAGTTCAATCAACAGTCTCTTTACTCTAACGGGACCAAACAGCCGAGATATTACCAAGAGATTGCCATAAACAGAACCCTTGATGCTATATCTAAGGGTAAAAATAGAATATTACTTACGCTTGCTACCGGTACGGGCAAAACTTTCATTGCTTTTCAAATATGTTATAAATTATTCCATACCAAGTGGAATGTAAAGAAAACAGGTAATAGACCACGTATTCTATTCCTTGCGGATCGCAATATTCTTGCAAACCAAGCGTTCAATGGCTTCTTCGGATTTGCTCAAGATGCTCTCGTTAGGATCACGCCTGATAGTGTAAGAAAAAACGGGAAAGTACCTACAAATGGTTCAATCTTCTTTACCATTTTCCAAACGTTTATGACAGAGAAAGGTGACGAGGCTACCTTTGGTCAGTATCCAAAGGATTTCTTTGATGTTATCATCATTGATGAGTGTCATAGAGGTGGTGCCAACGACGAGAGTAATTGGAGAGAGATAATGAACTACTTTGATAGTGCTGTTCAGATAGGTTTGACTGCTACTCCAAGACGAGATATAAACGTGGATACATACAAGTATTTTGGCGAGCCTGTATATCAGTACTCATTGAAGCAAGGTATTGCGGATGGTTTCTTAACACCATTTAGACATAGCAAGATGCAGGGTACTATTGATGACTACATTTATAGTCCCGAGGATGAAGTTTTATCGGGAGAGGTTGAAGAGGGTAAAACATACACTGAGAATGACTTTTACAACGGGAATATTACCATTAAGCAAAGGGATATGTCTCGTGTGAAAGAGTTTATGAAGTATATTGGAGAGGATGAGAAAACCCTTGTATTCTGTTCAACGCAGAATCACGCTGCGCAGATACGAGATATGATAAACCAAGTACACAGAGGTAATCCTAAGTATGCTGTTAGGGTAACTGCAAATGATGGTGGATTGGGAGAGCAGTACTTGAAGGAGTTTCAAGATAATGAAAAGACAATCCCGACCATCTTGACTACATCACAGAAGCTTTCTACGGGTGTGGATGCGCTTAATGTGAGGAATATCGTGCTTTTGAGACCTATTCATAGTATGATTGAGTTTAAGCAGATAATTGGTAGAGGAACAAGATTGTATGATGGTAAGTACTACTTCACAATTTATGATTTTGTGAAGGCATATGAGAAGTTTCAGGATCCGACGTGGGATGGAGAGCCTGTATGTCCAATATGTGGTCAGGAACCCTGTATATGTGAGTCTGGGACAGTTGGGGGTTATGATCCGGATGATGCAGAGAATAGTGCTATAAAAGAAGAAAGTCCGGAGTATGGAGGCGAAACTTGTAAGATTTGTGGTCAGGACCCTTGTGTTTGTGAAAAGCCGGAGAAACTTGAGATAAGACTTTCAGATGGTAGAGCAAGACAGATTAAATATGTGAAGTCAGATATGTTTTGGGGATCTGATGGTAAGCCTATCAGTGCAGAAGAGTTTATTAAGACGATGTTTGGCAAATTGCCCGAATTTTTTAATTCAATTGAAGATTTGCAAAACAAATGGGCAAATCCGAAGACTAGAGATGAATTATTGGATAAGCTTGATGAAGCGGGTTATGGAAGAGATACTTTGAAGCAGATTAGAACATTGATAGATGCTGAAAATAGTGACTTGTTGGATGTACTCGAGTATATATCTTTTAATGTGGATCCTATCGAAAGGGAGGAACGAGTACGAAACGTTGAAGCATATACATCAACATTATCTGCTAGTCATAAGGATTTTGTTGATTATATAGTTAACCTATATATCAAAACTGGTAGTGAGGAACTTGCAATGGACAAGTTGCCAGCAATTATTACTATGAAGTACGGTTCTCTACTTGACGGAATGAATGTTCTTGGTGGTGTTGATACGGCTAGGAATACTTTTGTTACCTTTCAACAATACCTATACACAGGGAGTGTTGCATAAGTATTTTAACAATCTGGTTTTTAAGACCTACAATTATTGTTTGTACAAACATAAGAATGTTTGTCAATATAAGCTAGATAGATTCTTTGTAGTCTATTATGTGATTATGGAATATTGGGGCCATCTTTTCACTGGCTTCTTTTATAAATTTGAAGACATCAGATCTGTCGTTAGTATCAAAGCAGGGAAAGCTTATCATGTCTGAAATTCTGCAAGTAACTTTATCTGTTAATCTTTCCCAGAGCAGAGGTGAGCCGTAGTCTGACTCGATCTCAACCTTATGATTATACAGATAGTCGAATACTTTTTTATTCACATCTTTATTGCCAGAGTTAAAATAAATCTCTACCCTCGCAAAATCATATCCTATAACCACATTTAAACTGATTCCAAAAGGGACTTTAATACTTTTACCTATCCAATTGTCTCCAACAGGTGAATTTGTGGCAAATAATCCATCATTGTCTTTGCAATATTGAATGAATTCAGTCCAAAAGGCTTTTCTTTTTTCATGCCTCGGCTGCTGTTTTTCTGAACCATTGTTACAATAGCAGGTGTCTTTTTTGGGTGTTTGGTATTCAGTAATCACAGCATCATCAAGTACTGTGGCAAGTCTTTTAAGAATGTTTAGAGCTTCTTGAGGGGTAATATTGAAGAACTCTCTATTTTGTCGGATACGTAAATCTGTAAGACTATCAATTGTTTGGTGCACTACTTTTTCAACTTCTGAGTATTTGCTTGTTCTCAGAGTAGCAAATATTTCAAATGGTAGGGGTACGGCTGTGCCATCCAATTGCTTTACGCGTTGTTCTACGGATGTGGAACTCTTTCCTATTTTAACCCAATCTTCCTTGAATGAAGGATTTGTTAATATGTATACGTATCCTTGTTTGTCCATTTTTCATACAAATTGTTTAACATGTATCAAAAATAAACATTAGTCTCCACATAACCAACATATTGGCAAATTTCCTGTAAATCGTTAATATGCAAGGTGGCACCACCGGCGGAGTACACCATGTCCTCCGGTTACAGATCGAGCGGTGCGGAGAGCTCGACCCAGAGGGCTCTCTTCCTGCTCGACTGTTGCCTGGTTGTTGCAGAAATAAATGTTTTGGTGTGGGGCTTTTCGGGGGGCTTTTAGGGGGGCTTTTCATGCCTGAGTGTTCAGGTGGTCGCTATTCAGTTGTTTTCTGCAATTCACCTTTCCGTGGAGGGGGCCTGGTGTGATATTCTGAGTAGGGTTGGTGGAAAGGTTAGGCAGAATCGGTGGGACCTTTCCGCTGATGTGCCCCAGATGGTGCTGTTAGTGGGGTCTCTGGAAAGGTGTTTTGCACGAAGGGCTTGTCGGGAGAGAGATGTTAGGTAGGAGAGAGATACTTAGGTGGGCGGGAGTGGCAGTCAGGTCTGAACAGGCGCATGACTGTGTTCTGGCAGATTTCGCGCTCGATTTTGGTAAAAAATGAACGCGGGAAGTCTTGTAGGGCCTGGTAGTTGGTTGGGGGTCCAGCTGAGGTGTGTCAGCGGGAGTGTAGCTTGGGGTGTGAAAATAATATAGCTGCTACGGGGTTGGTGGGGTCGTAGCAGCTATTTATGTTTGTGCCAGTTGGCTGTGTTCCCGTTCTGGGGGAGCCAGTCCTGGCTGTGTGTCAGTTTGTGGCCTGGCGGGTGGTTAGTCGGCGAGGATGGCGGTGATGGTCTCGTTGAAGGTGAGTTCCAGTGCTTTCGCCTCTTCGGGACAGCCGCTTTCTGAGAGGATCTCAAGCATATATCCGTAAAGCGAATAGTTGTTCTCAAGATCTGATTTGGACATAATTCCGCGACCGTAAGGCTGAGCGAACAGCTCTACGGACTCGAGGGTCTCCCGGGCAAAATCCTGAGCCAATTTGACCCCTTTTTCCTTCTCTCCGCACTTGATGTATACCTCGATGGCCTGAAGTACCATATACTCGTTGATAGAGTATAAAATAGAGGTGTTAAGAGGGAAATTTTGAGGGACCATAACCTGCTGCATCCTGTCAAGAACCTGAACAGCTTTCTCTTTGTATCCATCCTCAAACAGCCCTACGGCAGTCTGGACGAATATACCTCTGATGTTCATTACACCATTAAATGTAGCGAGGTTCTGATAGTCGATATTGATAGTGGTATCTGCCAGATTATCCCACTCGTATACTTTCATCACCTTATCGAACATCTTGAGGGCATCGATCTGACCTATATCGGCGGTGCGAGTGGTGCTCTTGATAGGGACAAACTTGTATGCAAAGCCCTCAAACTGGAGATAGTTTCTCAGACCTATATCGAGGTCTCCACCCTGAGATACGAAATAGATGGGTCTGTCCCAATCATAATTGGAGAGCATATCGAGAATCATAAGTTCGGTCTTGGAGATAGAGCTTCTGTGCGCAGGAATATCCATATAGAGGGTATCCACTATCTTATCATAGTCCTCTTCCGCCACTATTCCGTATTTTTTGACATTCTCCTTGTTTACAGGGAGTCTGAGTTTGTGCTGTGCGATGAAAGACTCCGGTGTGCCGTATCTGTTGATCTTCACACGCGGATCCTTGAAGAGTGTGATAGCCTCTTTAAGGGTGATAGGTCTGTTTACTCTGTCGACCACATCGGGGAACTCATTTTTCCCGTATAGATAATCGATCCTGTCGAGTGAGAATTTGACAGGGTCAGAGTCATATATCTTTCTCCTCATCTGGTCGATATACCAGTCTGTCCCGAGGAGAGAGGTGTTCATAATACGTGTATCGAGTCTTACACCCTCCACTTCCTGGATGTACCATAGAGGGAATGTGTCGTTGTCTCCGTGTGTGACGATAATGGCATTCTCATCGAGCGACATTAGGTAGTTGTAAGCCAGATTCTGTGCAGTGTATCTTCCGCTTCTGTCGTGGTCGTCCCAGTTCTGGGATGCCATCTGTATAGGGACGATAAGGGCCAGCACAGAGACTGCCGATGGGATGAGCCATTTGGGGAGTTTGTCACCTTTAATATACTGCTCTATGAACTGGTGGATGGCCATAACGGCAAGACCTATCCACACACAGAACATATAGAATGATCCGGCATAGGCGTAGTCCCTCTCTCTCACCTGGAGTGGCGGCTGGTTAAGGTATACCACGATACCGATACCGGTAAGGAGGAACAGCAGCATAGTCACCCACCAGTTCTGCTGGTCTTTCTTGAGCTGGAAGAAAAGCCCGATAAGCCCCAGAATAAGGGGGAGGAAGTAGTAGTGGTTCTTCGATCTGCTGTCCACTATATAGTCTGGTCCGACCGACTGATCGCCGAGTCTGGCCTTATCTATGAATCCTATCCCGGACTCCCAGTTGCCTTTAAGGGGCTCTCCCGGTGACGGACTGTGAAGGTCATTCTGGCGGCCTACGAAGTTCCAGAAGAAATATCTGAAGTACATCCAGTTGATCTGATAGTCGAAGAAGAATGAGAGATTCTCCTTGAAGGTAGGCATCTTATGTGACCCCCCCTGAGGTACTTTTCCGTCACCTGTATAGTGTTTGTAGAACTCTATGTGGTCAGGGGACTTGCTCCACATTCTGGGGAAAAGCATCTTCGATTCGGCCGGATATTTCACATCCAGAGGACCGTCTGTCTTATAATACTTGCCGTCAAGCGGTGTATAGTATTTGGGGACAGAGTAGTTTGTAGGTACAGATGCGAATGTCTCACCATATACCAGAGGATTGCTTCCGTACTGCTCACGGCCCAGGTATCTTACCAGCGTAAATGGATTGTCCGGCTGATACTCGTTGGTAGGGGTGTTTACAGATGAGCGGATAACCACCACCGCGAAAGATGAATATCCTATCACGATCATAGTGAAGCACAGTGTGATGGTGTTCAGAAGCACTTTTCCCCTCTTGTGTGAGAAGTAGATAAGCCAGAAGCAGGCCGCCAGAAGGAGGAGCATAAATACTACGGCTCCGGTGTTGTAAGGGAGCCCGAACCCATTTACAAACAGCAGATCCACATATGCAGCCAATTTGGGGAGATATGGGATAATGCCCCACAAGATAACAGCCAGAATGACAGCAGATAGGGCGAGTACTCCGAAAGCTTTGCCCCAAGTGAAGCTGGTGCTCTTTTTATAGTAGTAGATAAATGCTATCGCAGGGATGGCAAGCAGGTTCAGCAGGTGGACACCGATCGACAGTCCCAGCAAAAATGCGATGAGGACAATCCATCTGTTTGCATAAGGCTCATCAGCCTCATCTTCCCACTTGAGCATTGCCCAGAATACAATGGCGGTCAGGAGCGATGACATAGCATATACCTCACCCTCTACCGCAGAGAACCAGAATGTGTCGGACCAGCAGTATGCCAATGCACCTACCGCTGCAGAGCCCCATAGGGCAATGGCATTGGATACAGAGAGGTACTCCCTGCCGTTTTTCTCCAGCAGACGTCTTCCCAGGTGCATAATGGTCAGATACAGGAAGAGGATGGTGAGTGAAGAGCAGATAGCATTCATAAAATTGACTGCGTACGCGGCATTCTCTGCCGAGGCAAACATAGTAAAGAATCGCGCCACCAACTGGAATACAGGGTTTCCGGGAGGGTGACCTACCTCCAACTTGTATGATGATGCGATAAACTCGCCGCAGTCCCAGAAACTGGTGGTGGGCTCAAGGGTAAGCACGTAGGTGAGGGTGGCTACCACAAATACAGCCAATCCCACTATTCGGCTTATCAGATTAAATTGTTTCTTATCCATTTTTCGAATCTTTTCAGAATAATCAGCAAATATACGAAATTGATTATTTATATCTAACTTTGCAAAAATTAAACCTTAATTATGGCACAACAGGACTGGAAAAGCAGACTCGGTGTGGTATTCTCCACAAATCCCGACTTCAATTATGAAACACCTCAGGAAGAGGAAGAGGCTACACTCCCCCCCGCTTCCCAGAAGCTGATAGTGGCGATAGACCGTAGAAACAGGGGTGGAAAGCAGGTGACTCTGGTAAAAGGGTTCAGAGGGGCAGCTGCTGATTTGGAGGCACTTGCAAAAAAATTGAAGACAAAGTGCGGAGTGGGCGGCAGTGCCAAAGAGGGAGAGATCGTCATACAGGGGGATCTCAGGGATAAAGTCCTTAATATTCTGCTCTCTGAAGGTTACAATGCCAAAAGGGGGAATTGAAAATTTTTGCACGAACTTTTCAATTTTATTGTACCTTTGCACCCCGAAAAAAAGAAAGATTGTTGATGAACGTAAGAAACATTTTAATATCTCAGCCGGCACCCGCTGCCAGCTCACCCTACACAGATATTATTTCCAAATATGGTGTGAATATAGACTTCAATCAGTTCTTCTATGTTCAGCCTGTGACAGCAAGAGAATTTAGAGCCCAAAGAGTAGAAATACTGGAGCATACAGCGATCGTTTTCTCTTCAAAATCCACTATCGATGCATTCTTTTCAATATGTGAAGAGACCAGAGTGGCCGTTCCGGAGACTATGAAGTACTTCTGCACTACAGAAGCTATCGCACTGTATCTGCAGAAACATATCGTCTACAGAAAAAGGAAGATTTTCTTCGGTAAAGGGACCATCGATTCTGTAATCGAAAGCATCGGCACCAAGCACAAGAACGAGACTTTCCTGATAGCCGCTACCGACTCTACCAAGCCTGATGTGTTGAAGGCGTTTACCAAAGCAAAGCTTAAATTTCAGAGTGCGGTATTCTGCAAGACTATGTACAGCGATATGAAGGAGTGGGATTTCCACAAGTATCAGATCGTGGTGTGCTACAGTCCGCTGGATGTAAAATCACTTGTGGAGAACCATCCTGAGTTTGAGCAGAAAGATCTCAAATTCCTCGCATTTGGCCCTGCTACAGCCAAAGCCCTAAAAGATGCGGGATATGAGGTGGAGATCACTGCACCTACACCCGAGGCACCATCAGTGGCTCAGGCTCTCCTTTTGTATTTGGAGAAGAATAAATAATGAAAACTTCTGAACTGATATATTCTCAAGGAGAAACCCTTTTCAGTTACCCTTTTAAAGTGATATTCAGGGAGACTGCCAGGGGTGATGAGAAGCTCATCATATCGGTTCCGAAGAAAAATTTCAAAAGGGCAGTAAAAAGAAACCTCATCAGGAGGAGGATCAGGGAGGCTTTCAGACTTAACTGCAGAGAGTGGGCAAATCTTCAGGGTAAAGATTTGATGTTGATTTATGTATCATCCTCTATATTCGACTATGGAAAAATCTCAGAAACACTCTCAGCTGCCCTCTCAAAACTGGGTTCAGACGCTTAAAAAGATAGCGATTTTCCCTTTCGTAGTCCTCATAAGATTCTATCAGCTGTTCATATCGCCGCTGAAGCCAGCTTCGTGCAGGTTTACACCCACCTGCTCAGCTTATGCTATGGAGGCGTTCAAAAAGCACGGCCCGATAAAGGGACTCTATCTGACTGTCAGGAGGATATTGAGGTGTCACCCCTGGGGTGGAAGCGGATACGATCCGGTCCCTTAGTCTCTGAATCGGTTAAGAATGGTCTCCGGATCTTCTGCCCCTCTCGCTAATTTCATTATCTCATCCTTGGGGACATCTGCTATCTTAAGAAATACCAGACCGTCTATGCAATAATTAAAGTCTTTATCGACATTGAAACAAGCTATTTTGGCACCTAACTTCAAGTATTGCTTCACAAGTGTCGGGAGTCTGTACTGGTTATCGCTTAACCTGAGCATATATCTGTCAAATGTCTCTATAGACTTGATTTTGGTCTCTATCAGATCACGGGGTGAGACCCTCATAAAGTCAGGCTTGAATGGAGTGCGTCCCTTTACATTCTTTTTCAAAAATGTTCTGGAGTGCATCTCCATAATGTAGTAAGTCATCAGAGATCTGTAGAACAGTGGATACGAAGAGCTGATACTTACGGGTCCGAAAAGGTACTTGCACTCATCGTATCGGAGGATGCTGTACATAAGTCCCCTGATCAGAAGCATAAGAGGAAGGGCATCTTTTTTATATTCAAGAGATACAAAGGATCTGCCCAGTTCAATACTGCTCGAAAGTGTCTCGGTGAAATTCTGTGAGTATTTGAATAGTGACTGTGAGTAGAACCCTCTCTTTCCGTACTTGGCCATTATTTCAGCCCCGATCCCCAGTCTGTATGCCCCTGCAAATGCAGATTTGTCGTTATCCCAGAGGATCAGGTGTTTGTAATACACGTCGTATTTATCCAGATCGACAGTCATACCTGTCCCTTCACCTACAGCCCTGAATGCCTCTTCCCTCTTGATTCCTATCTCGTGAATAAGGGAGGGGATCTCTTCATAGTCGGCAATATAGCAGGAGAAGTTGGCTGCATCAAAGAGTTTGGCACCCTTCTCATTCAGCTTCTCAATCTCTGCCATCAGGGCCTCTTTCCCCTTGGAAGGTGCGATAGGTGCTTCATCTTCACTCTTTCTGAGCTGCTCTGTCTCTACCGGGATATTTTTGATCTGGGCCTCCAGAGCGTAAGTTCTGTTCCGCAAGTATCTTCTGAGGCTGTTTATATTGTGCTCCTTTATCTCTGAAGGTGAGATGGGTTTTCCTATTCTCAGAGTGATGGTCTCGTCTTTTACCTTGGTCAGTTCTCTGGGGAGCTGAGCTGTCCTCAGAAGAGGGTGAATTCTCCCCAGTGCGTGGAACATCCTGCTGTTCTGACCGTCAAAGTAGACCGGAATCACAGGGACATCGCTTTTGGAGATGAGCTTGGCGATGGATTGGGTCCACTCGATATCTTCAGTATACCCTTTCCCGTGGTATGTGGAGACCTCTCCGGCTGGGAAAAGCCCCAGACATCCTCCATTCAGCAGGTGCTCTCTGGCTGCTCTGATACCTGAAAAGCTGTTTTTGAGATTTTTCATATCAGAGAATGGGTTTACCGGCAGAAAATAATCGGAGAGATTCTTGATACGGGAGAGGATGAAATTGGTCAATATCTTGAAATCGGGTCTGATGGAAGATATGACATCGAACAGGATAACTCCGTCAATCCCACCGAAAGGGTGGTTTGATACGATGATAAAAGGTCCCTCTTTAGGTATAACCTCCAGCTGGGAGGCCAGTACATCGCATTTAATATTTCTGGTTCTTAGAAGTTCAGATGTGAACTCTTTGCCGTAGCCGGCACAGCATTTGGAGTAGATATCATTAAGATCATTCAATGCCAGAAGGGACATAGCACTTTTGCCCACTATGTCACCAAGCAGACCTTTCATCCCAATAGCGCTCTTAATATCAGAGATATTGATTACTTTTGTTTCCACATTTAGGTGTTTTAGACAGTGCAAATATAATATTTTTCTCATTATATGACTATTAATGACAAGATTAAGCTCCTTCCTGAGGTTCCGGGTGTCTACAGATATCTGGACGAGAATGGTGTGGTAATCTATGTCGGAAAGGCCAAAAATCTTAAAAAAAGGGTATCACAGTACTTCCAGTCACCTGACAAGCTCACCAGAAAAACAGCTGTAATGGTCTCTAAGATAAGGGATATGGAGCATACGGTGGTAGATACCGAGGAAGATGCCCTCCTTCTGGAAAACAACCTCATCAAAGAGTATCAGCCCAAATACAATATCCTCCTCAAAGATGGAAAGACCTATCCCTGGATATGTGTCAGGAAGGAGCCCTTCCCGAGGGTTTTCCTGACCAGAAGGTTCAAAAAGGATGGCTCTCTCTACTTTGGTCCATATAGTTCTGTGATGCACGCACACAAACTCCTCGAGCTGATAAATGCACTTTACAAACTCAGGACCTGTAACCTCCCCCTTACAGATGAGGGGATAGAGGGGGGCAAATATAAAGTGTGTCTGAATTACCATATCAAGAAGTGTCTGGCCCCTTGTGTCGGTAATATCTCATCTCAGAGTTACAAGGAGCAGACAGACGCTATCATCGAGATCCTGAAAGGGAACAGCGCATATCTGATCAGAGAGTTTGACAAGAGGATGAAGGAGGCTGCATCAAAACTTGAATTTGAACTCGCTAATGAATTTAAAGAGAAGAAAATATTACTGGAAAAACACTATAGCAAATCTATGGTGGTGCACTCCGGTATAATGGATCTGGATGTCTTCTCCCTCATTTTTGAAGGTCAGGACGCTTTCGGAAACTATATTAAAGTGCGTAATGGGTGCATCATCCGCTCGATAAACCTCCAGATCAAGATGAGGATAGAGGAGGAGCAGCCCTCTGTACTATCTCAGTTTATGGCCGAAATCTATTCTCGAAGTGATACTGAACAAGATAGTGTAAAAGAGATACTTGTCCCTTTTATGCCAGATCAGGAATTTGTCGGAAAGAATGTCCACGTACCCCTTAAAGGGGACAAACTCTCGGTTCTCGAGTTGAGCAGGAAGAATGCTGCTGAATTGAGATACGACAAGCTGAAACAGGAGGAGTTCGTAAATCCTAAAGAGCATACTGAGCGTATTCTGGAGAATCTGCGGAGAGATCTCCAGATGGATGAGCTGCCAAGACATATAGAGTGCTTCGATAACTCAAATATTCAGGGGACTAACCCCGTATCAGCCTGTGTGGTATTCAAGGATGCTGCCCCATCCAAGAGTGACTACAGACACTTCAATATCAAAAGTGTGGTAGGGGCAAATGATTTCGCTTCGATGAAGGAGGTGGTGAACCGCAGATATACCCGTGTAATCAGTGAAGGGGGGGAGCTTCCGCAGCTGATAGTGATAGACGGAGGTAAGGGTCAGGTCAGATTTGCATATGAAGCATTACTTGAACTTGGACTTGTCAATAGAATAAAACTCATAGGTATAGCAGAGAGGATGGAGGAGCTTATCGTGCCAGGGGATCCCTATCCTCTGTTCCTCGATAAAAATTCCACTTCGCTCAAATTGATTATGCAGCTTAGGGATGAGGCGCACCGCTTCGGCATCACCCATCATAGAAGCAGGAGGTCTAAAGGGCAGATATCTTCCGCTCTCGACCAGATAAAGGGTGTGGGACCCAGGACAGCTGAGAAGCTGATAGCCAAGTATAAGAGTGTAGCCAGAATCAGGCGCGTCCCTGAAGATGAACTTGCCGCCTTTGTAGGGCCCAAACTGGCAAAGGCCATTAAGGAAGGTCTAAGCTGAACAGGAACTGGAAGTAATTTCTGTTCCCCTCCTGTGGGCCGGTATATGCATATCTCACGCCTATCGATACAGGCACATTGAATCTAAAGGGATAAATATCGAATAATAAGTCAGTTCCGACCGACCAATAAATGCTTTGCTTGTAGTTAGGAACGACATCTATGGCGTAGTCAGCAAATGGAATAAATGTCATCCTTTTAAAATATAGCAGTGACCATAAGTTATAGTCACCCAGATATATAGGTAATGCGTAGTCAAGTGTCGCTTTAACGAAGTTCTCTGTAGGGCTCATATCCCTGTATCCACGGGGAAGTGTGGCATATGAAGAGAGATAATATATCTTTCCTGCGACATTCTGCTTCTGTATGGATGCTGTGAGTTTGAGTCCCTGCTGAGGGGTTATACCCGGAAGGTAGAAGTAGCCGTTGGCATATACCATATTTCCGAAATTCTCACCTGTCCCCGGGGCGCTTCCCCCCATAAGGCTAAGGCCGAAGCCCCATCTGGGGTAGAATCCCGATTTGGTGATAGGGAGTGTCTGGTAGTATTTCACACCGTAGTTAAGCTGATGCTTGTTCACATACTTCTGTTTCAGGCTTGAGTAGTATCTGTCGTTGGTGTATGTCCACTGCAGCTGTGGGATAAACCCTCTGTTCCATCCACCGCTGGAGAGGTTCCAGGGGTAGTATACCATAGCGTATGTGTGGAGAAATGGTGTGTGGAGATTTTCCATTACATTTACAAAGTACATCCCCTCTACACTTTTTTCCAGCTTATTAGTGCGTCTGTTGCGGTCATTGTAATTGACAGCCAGCTCTATCGCCGGTCCCCATCCTGTGTATGTGAACTTCGCGTGACCTGAGTGGAATCCCTTGTGATATGAATATCCGAGCATAGTGACGGCGGTACCCAGGGTGTTCTGGGAGTAGACTGTCGCACCCAGCGATGCCAGGTCATAGATACTCTCATAACTCATATTCATAATGTTGTCCACGTTGTAGTAGACGGGTCCCCAGGAGTGTACCCTGAAGAGGTGTCCGAGTTTGCTGTATCTCTTGGACGGGTATTTCTCTTCTGATGTGATATCGATCACACTCTGTAGAGTATCGAGTCGTGTCTGCTCCTTCGCCTGCTGTGAAAGCATCTCCGCTATGGGGTATTTGTATGGTGATGCGAAGTCGGCCTCTTCCCACTTAAGATCTTTAAGGTTATTTTTAGCCAAATGGTAGCCCTGATGGTCAAATTCCGAGTAGTAGACTACCCCATCTCTTATAAAGCCGTCAGAGGCGCCATAAAAGGCATTTGTGAGCTTGTATAGGGTGGATGTTCCGGTGTCAAATGCGTAAAGGTTGTTGATTCCGGAGAGATCGCTGGTGAAATAGAGATATTTCCCGTCAGATTTCATCCCTGTCAGTGTCTGGTTCTGCTGAGGTATCACCTCTGTCCATCCGTCGTCATCGAGTCTGTATACTCCAAGCCCTTTATCCAGAATTGCCGAGCAGTAGACAGTCTCACCGACAAATGCTATCTCCTTGATCTGACCCTTGGATGGGGCCTCCACTTTCCCTATCAGATGCTGCTGGCCTGAGGTCAGAAATACCAGGTATGATGACCCCTCTACAGGGTATTCTGCCACTGCGATCCTGTCTCCGGATGGAGATGGAGCTGGGTTAAAGTATCTGGTCCCGTATTTCTGGATAGACATCTTCCCTTTTCTGATATCGAATGACCCTATGACAGAGTGGTCTTTCAGGGTGTTCGGTCCGTTGAATACAGATTCACTCCAGTAGATATGCCCGTCACTGCTCAAGGTGAGTGGTGATGTGTAGTATCCGAAGGGGCGGATATGGGTCTCTTTTCCGGTAGAGTCCACTGCCACGAGGCTTCCTGCCCTCTCGAAGCCATCCTTGACGGCAATAACCTGTCCGTAGTATTTGGAGGTGGTGTCATCTATGAAGATGGGGTATCTGTAGTCTGTATAGAGCCTTTCCGGCTTCTCTTTTAGTTTTTCACCTTCTGTTGTCTCCCCTATGGTCTCCAGATCCTTTTTCCATATCTGGGTCAGGATATGGTGCCCCTCTTCCAGAAACACCTGTTTGCTTTTCCCCCCCAGAGAGTTGAATGCATTGAAGATGACATTGGGATTGTAGAAGTGTTTTACCTCATATTTCAGGAGGTTGCTGGGATAGTAGTAGTTCCCGATGGTGTGCCTTACTGCTGTATTTATGATGTACCCTATGACATAGTGGTCGGGGGTGTAGTATTTGTACGATCCGAAGTTCCATTTGTCCCAGTCGCGGTAGTCTCCGTTCAGATATGCAGCCCTCATATACTGGAGGAAGTCTGCATTCCTCCCCCTTCCTGCAGAGGTGAGTTCGGTCTCGGCGATTACGGCATCCCCCTCGAGGAAGGCCTTGCTCGGATAGAGCCCCACACCGATACCTGTGGACTGTTCACCCATAATGGGGTAGAGGACTTTGTAGACCCCTTTTTCGAAGTGGGACACCTGTCCGATGTGTCTGCTTTCGTGGATGGTGACATTTTCGGCCCAGGGCTCAGATGTATTGGCGTAAGCCGGTGGAGTGGTGAATATGTCGACCCTTTTGGGTGCCCAGGTCACCACACCGTTGCTTCTGGTGTAGTATGGGTGGAATACGACAGGGATCCTTTTGGGGTTTATCTCAAGAGGCTCCATCACTCTGGCCCTGTTAGTCTCGAAGAGTGTGGCGTATTTTCTTGCCAGGGAGTCTATCTCCTGAGGGTATATGAATATGTAGTTCTCACTCTTTATCTGTCTCCATCTGGCTTTTCCCGGGTCATCCCCTGCGGTGTAGTACTGTCCGAGGGCAGAGCCGGACACCATCATAAGTGCAAGTATACAAACCAGATGGAAATATCTCCTTATATCCATAACGTAGCGATTTTCCACAAATATACGAATTATCCTTTAATCAAGAGAATCAAGAATATTGATCAGAATATGTGGAGGGGCATCTTTGAGGATAACCCTTTTTTCAGAGTCGAGAAGGTAGAGTGACGGGATGGCCCTTACATCGTAGAGCTCCTCACCTCTGATCTGCAGGTCTTCGTTGTAGCAGTTGATCCACTCTTTAGGGTAGATAGGCATATATCTGTACCACTCGGTAAGGTCTTCATCGATGTAGATGTTGATCACCGACAGCCTCTTTTCAGAGAGCAGTTTTTGCACCCTGAGGGATCTCCCCAGCTCTTCGATTATCTCTTTGCACGCAGTGCAGCCCGGGTTTGAGAAGAAAATGAGGGTAAATTCACCCTTGGTCCTGTAGAGGGTGGAGTGCTTCCCTGTGTTGGTGGTGTACCGGAAATCGGCTGCAGGTGCCCCGATCCTGTTCTTCGAACAATTTTTTACCTCAGCGGCATAGCGCCCTCTGGTGGCAGGGTCGATCATCTCAAATTCTGCCAGTGCTGACGCAATGGGGAGGTAAAGCTCTTCGTTGCGGAAGTCGGAGTTTACCCCATAGAATACCTCTTCGGCAAATTTGACTGCCGTTTCGAAGACGGTGTTGGAAGGGTTTGAGCGCTCAAGCGCAATAAGTTTCGATATGAAGCTGCCCTGCGCCTTTATCCCCTCTGCAAGTGGGATGGAGCAGACGATTTGTGCATATTGGCGGTAGGCATTCACAAACTGCTCTCTGGAGACCCCTCCGATATATGCAGTATCCTGCGAAAAGACCTTCGACGAGTCGATGAAAGGGTTCCAGTAGTTCTTTGCCACATAGATGGCTGCAGGTAGCCCCTGACCCATCATAGCGGGAGGGTTTACCATAGGGAAGCTGCGTGGGGCATTCCCCTGTGTTTCGGAATTGGAGCCGCATCGGGCGAAAATAAAAATTGCAGCTACCGATATAGCTGCAATTCTAACAAAAATCTTTTTCATATTGTTGACTTACGAGGATTCGAACCTCGACAGACAGAACCAAAATCTGTAGTGCTACCATTACACCATAAGTCAATTTGCGTCGCAAAGGTAAGAATATTTTTTTAAATCCAAACAAAATCTTCAGAGCCACGGCAAATTCTCCCCGAAGATCAGGAAGAGAGCTATCCATATCAAAAATCTGGTACCCTTGCCGATAAGCATATAGATGGCACATTTGACAGGGGGGAGTTTGTAGAATCCGAGCCCAATGGCGAAGAGATCTCCGACGAATGGGAGCCAGCTCATAAAGGCGAGGAGCGCTCCGTATTTGTCGATCTTCGCTTTCTGGGCAGCGATCCGCTCCGGGGTCACCTTGAATATCTTTTCGATCCACTCCCATTTGCCGAGCCACCCCAGACCGAAGGAGGTCAGTCCTCCGAGCCAGTTGCCCGTAGTGGCACAGATAAAGCAGAGCCAGGGTTTCCCCCCTGCGAGGAGGAGTCCTATTATCAGGAAGTCTGATGAAAATGGGACCACGGTGGCAGCCATAAATGACCCCAGAAACAGCCCCAGATATCCCCACTCCTGTAAAAATTCCATCACCTTATCTTTTTGAAAAAGTCTGATACGAGTTTTCCGCACTCATCTGCAAGGATCCCTGAGACCACCTCGGTCCTGGGGTGAAGCAGGGAGGGTGAGAATAGTGAGTACCCCCTTTTGGGGTCGGAGGCACCATAGACCACCTTGGCCACCTGAGCCCAGGCAAGAGCGGCAGCGCACATAGGGCAGGGCTCCACCGTCACATAGATGGTGCAGGAGGTGAGATATTTCCCCCCGAGGTACTCAGTGGCCATAGTGATGGCCTGCATCTCAGCGTGAGCGGTAGGGTCCTTCAGGAGTTCGTTCAGGTTATGGGCACGGGCGATGATGGAGCCTTTGCATACCACCACCGCCCCGATAGGGATCTCCCCCTTTTCGCCGGCCTTGATCCCCTCCTTGAGGGCCTCACGCATATATTTTTCGTCAGATTGGGCAGTCATATTGTCCTAAAAAAGCAAAATATATACCACTGCACCCGCAGCATAGCCAAGGAGTGCTATCCACGAGAATTTTTTCAAGTAATAGACAAAGGAGATTTTCTCCATACCCATCACTGTGACACCTGAGGCTGAGCCGATGATCAGGAGGCTCCCCCCTGTCACTGCGCAGTATGCGAGGAATGTCCAGAATGTCCCGTCTGTCATAAAAGGACCGACCTCAGCGATAGGGTACATACCCATAGAAGCTGCTACGAGTGCCACATTGTCCAGGAATGATGAGCACACACCCAAAAGCAGACTGATGGTATTTGGATCCTCTATAAGTTTGCTCAGACCCTGGGAGAGTTCTGTGAGGAAACCTACTGTCTTGAGGGCATTTACCGACATCAGGATCCCCAGAAAGAAGAGGACGGTAGAGATGTCGAGCTTGCTGAAAAGATTGGATACCAGAAGCTTTCTCGATGCAGAGTCGTGAGACTTGTGTGCCTTGATATCTGTGATGATCCAGAGGATCACCAGACCGAGGAGGACACCCATAAAAGGTGGAAGATTGAACAGACTCTGCAGCACAGGGACCATTGCCAGTGAGCATAGACCAACCAAAAGGAGTGTAGTCTGGTATTTATGGGTAATATAAGCGGGTAGATTGCCCTTCTGAAGCACCACATCTGCCACTTTCTCCCCTTTAGGAAACATAAACGATACAATGGTGCAGGCTACTGCCATAAGGATCGCACCCGATAGTATCAGGTGTGATATCTGGTGCCCAACGGTGAGGTTCCCTCCTGTCCAGAGTAGGAGTGTAGTTACATCTCCGATAGGGGACCAGGAGCCTCCGGCGTTGGCAGTAATGATGGTAATGCAGGCATAGATCATCCTGTCACCCTTGTCAGATATGAGTTTTCTGAGGACTGCCACCATTACGATTACTGTAGCCAGATTGCCCAAAAGCGCTGAGAGGAAGAATGTGAGGATACCGAAGGTCCAGACAAGACCCCTCTTGCTTCTGGTTCTGATCGATTTGGTGATCACACTGAATGCACCGTGTGAGTCGAGGATCTCCACGATGGCCATAGAAGCCAGGACGAAAAACAGGGTGGTCGAAACATCACCGAGTGCCTCCACAAGTGCCACCTCCACATATCTGTAGGCCTGTCCGGCAGGTGTCAGTGCGGCAAATTTGGGGAAACCGGCTATAAAATTCTCCATATAGGCCGGGGTGTGGAGGGCAAACAGACCGGCTGCATCGAGAAGGCAGATGAGCCACAGGAGGATGCACATCCCGAGTGCTGTGGCGGCTTTATTGATATGAATGACATCTTCAAGAGCGATCATTATGATCCCCAGGACGAAGATAATCGGCATAGCATAGAATAGAAACATAAGCTTATTTGTTAAATTTGTATCACAAAAATATAAAATGTGACAAAATGTCACAATACCACTGTGGCACTTAATTTGCCATAAAGAGGGCATCAGTGGAAAATTAAAGAAACAAAATAATAACATTAAAATCGACAATTATGACTATCAAACCTTTAGCAGACAGAGTTTTGATCGAGCCTAAAGAGGCTGAAACCAAAACAGCAAGTGGAATTTTCATCCCGGACACAGCCAAAGAGAAACCTCAGCAGGGTAAAGTAGTGGCAGTGGGCAATGGTAAAAAAGATGAACCTATGGAGCTTAAAGTGGGTGACAATGTACTTTATGGCAAATACTCAGGTACAGAGATCACAGTGGATGGTAAAAGCTATCTTATGATGCGTCAGTCTGACGTACTCGCTATTATGTAATCATTATTAACGAAGAAAAGAAATAACAGATATGGCAAAAGAGATCAAATTCAATATGGAAGCCCGCAACCTTATGAAAGAGGGTGCTGATGCTTTGGCAAATGCAGTGAAAGTGACACTTGGTCCTAAAGGACGCAATGTGGTTATTGACAGAAAATTCGGCGCACCTCACGTGACCAAGGATGGCGTGACAGTGGCTAAAGAGATCGAGCTTGAGGACCGCTTCCAGAATATGGGTGCCCAGATGGTAAGAGAGGTGGCATCCAAAACCAACGACCAGGCAGGTGACGGTACTACTACAGCGACAGTACTTGCTCAGGCAATTATCGGTGTGGGTCTTAAAAATGTGACTGCCGGTGCAAACCCTATGGACCTTAAGAGAGGTATCGACAAGGCAGTGGCAGCAGTTGTGGCAGACCTTAAAAAGCAGACACAGGATGTAGGTGACGATATCGCTAAAGTGGAGCAGATCGCTACCACATCGGCCAACAACGACGCTTTCATCGGCAAACTTATCGCTGAGGCTATGGCTAAAGTGAAAAAAGAGGGTGTTATCACAGTTGAGGAGGCAAAAGGTACCCAGACAGAGGTTAAAGTGGTAGAGGGTATGCAGTTTGACAGAGGTTATATCTCTCCTTACTTTATGACCAACTCAGACAAGATGGAGGCAGTTCTTGACAATCCTAAGATCCTCGTTACAGACAAGAAGATCTCAGCTATGAAAGACCTTCTTCCTGTACTTGAACCTATCGCACGTGAAGGCAAATCACTCCTTATCATCGCTGAGGATGTAGAGGGTGAAGCACTTACCACACTTGTAGTAAACAGACTACGCGGTACATTGAAGATCGCTGCAGTTAAAGCTCCGGGATTCGGTGACCGTCGTAAAGAGATGCTTCAGGATATCGCTACCCTTACAGGTGGTGTAGTTATCTCAGAGGAGAGAGGTTTTTCACTTGAGACAGCTACCATCGATATGCTGGGTGAAGCAGAGAAAGTGACTGTAGACAAAGAGAACACAGTTATCGTAAACGGTGTAGGTGACAAAAATGAGATCGCTGACAGAGTGGCTCAGATCCGTAAACAGATCTCTACCACCACTTCTGACTACGACCGCGAGAAACTACAGGAGAGACTTGCCAAATTGGCCGGTGGTGTAGCTGTTCTTTACGTAGGTGCAGCATCTGAAGTGGAGATGAAGGAGAAGAAAGACAGAGTGGAAGATGCTCTAAACGCTACCCGCGCTGCTGTAGAAGAGGGTATCATCCCTGGTGGTGGTGTGGCATTCATCCGCGCTATCGACTGCCTCAAAGAGGTTAAAGCTGACAACGATGACGAGCAGACAGGTATCAATATCATCGCCAAAGCTATCGAAGCTCCTCTACGTATGATCGTAGAAAATGCAGGTGTTGAGGGTAGCGTAGTGGTAAACAAAGTTCGCGAAGGTAAAGATGACTTCGGTTACAATGCACGTGCCGACAGATACGAAAACCTTTTCGCAGCAGGTGTTGTGGATCCTACCAAAGTTACCCGCGTGGCACTTGAGAATGCAGCATCAGTAGCAGGTATGTTCCTTACTACTGAGTGTGTCCTAGCAGACAAGAAAGAGGAGACCCCTGCGATGCCACCGATGAATCCGGGTATGGGCGGTATGATGTAAAATTCCTCTTTTTATGAAATTTTATGCATATAGTAAAGTCGGTGAGATGGTTGACGTCTCACCGATTTTTTGCTAATATTAAATCCTGCTACCTTCTCCGAGATCAAATGTTATCTTACTCCCTTCTACAAATGAGAATGTAATTGGTTTGTATTGGATTTTGTCGACCCGGGAGAGCTCGGTACTTATGCAGAGTATGTATTCCCCTTCTCTGAAGCCTTTAATTTCACAATTGTAACTTGTGTGACAGAAACAATAGGACAACAAGCCCACATTCCTTTCATTGATATTGATGGTGTTACCTTCATTTGTTATATCAATAGCCATCTCTGCACTGCAGGGAAAGTCACCTTCTCTATAAAGATGTAGGATACCATTTTCCCTCATCTCCAATGTTACAGTTCTATCGGTCAAAGCTTTTGTATTCTTTTCGCATTTCGAGAACAAGTAGTTATCAACAGTTAAAGAGTTCTCCTTTAAAGGTCTGTTTTTATCACATGATATTATGGACACAAACAGAATAAGAATTGTTATAGCTTTTTTCATAATAGTTATTTTTGTTCTTACAAATGTTGTTTGCTGGCCGAGGGGTATTTAATGATTGCAATATAGTAAAATTTTTTACTGATTGCAAATGGTACATAGAGCCCTCATTCTGAGGATATAAACTTGCCATCTGGTATTGGAATCGTCCAATTTAGCGAATCTAAACGGATATAATACGAATCCTGGCCACAGCCCGCGAAGAGGGGCGTATTGAAGAACGGTCAGTAATATCTAAAAAAGTTGAATCAGCGACGCACCACATTTCATATCTATCCACTGCGTCACACCTCAAAGAGCAGTTCAAAAGAGGCCAAACCCCGCTTCACGCAATGAATTATGTACATATTCGCTGCGTCAATAAAGGATGCACACATCAAGCAAGAAATCAGAACTCAAAGGAGTAGCTGATCGAGGGCATGAACGGGAAGATGCAGAGCTTCTTGAGGCTGAAGACGTCGTCGTTGTTCTCTGCAAACACAAGATAAGGGTTCTTATGGTTATAGAGGTTGTAGATTGAGAAGTTTAAGGTATGTTTTCCGAACTTTCCATCAATATAGTAGTTGGCACTTATATCCATCCTGTGATAATCCTCAAGCCTGTATTTGTTCCTTTCGCTATACTGTGATATCCACATATAGAAGTCATAGTTCCAGGTGGGTGTAGGTGGTTCTCCACTCAGGACCAGGATGTCCATAATGGTAATGTGTTTACCTGTTTTATAATTGAACGAGAGTGTTATATCGAACTTGTCTCCAAACTTTTGAGTAAGATATAGTGCCAGATTGTGACGGCAGTCATTTGATGAGTAGTACCAGTTGCCACTGTTGATCGTCTCAAACTGATTCAGGGCCTTGCTCCAGGTATATGCTATTGAGCCGGTCAGGCTCCCAGTATTCTTCTGTGCCAGGAATTCCACTCCATATGCGTAGCCTTTTCCCATCTCTACCATTTCGTCAAAAGTGGTAGCTTCAAGGGTGGATATGCCATCCTTGTAGTCAAGGATATTCTTCATAGTCTTGAAATATCCCTCAGTGGATATGTGGTAGTTGTTTCCTCCAATAACAGGTTCATAGCTTATTCCAAAGGTGGCGTTATGGGAGCTGGATGGATCAATATAGCCAGACATTCCAAGCCATATATCCGCAGGAGCGGTGATATTTCCGCTACTCAGGAGGTTGACTCCTTGGGACATGGCGGAATATGAGAGATTCAGAGAAAGCTCTTTGATGGGGAGATATGAGGCCCTGAATCTGGGCTCAGGGACAAATTTTGTCTTGTGTTTGTTGGTATATAGACTCAACCTCACCCCCAAAGCCAGTTTCCACATGTCAGTCGGGGAATATTCATCTTCTACGTATGCTGTCAGAGTGTGCAGGTCGGAATGCTCTCCTATAGTGTTCTTTAGAGAGTCCCCCTGACTTGATATGATTTGTGGTGAAAATAACTGATAAGAATATTTTATTCCTGCACTCAGGTGCATTTTTTCTATCGATATATCGGAATAATCTCCACCCAATGAAACCTCTTCAATTCCTGAATTTCTCTGGCTGAAGGAGTTGTTTTTATTGTTGCCACTTGAATAGCGGTGCATATAGCGGCTATAGTATCCGAAGGTGGTAATCTTCTGCGTGTTTGTTATCTCTCTGTCCCAATTGAGGTTGGCCCCGATGTTTCCGTATCTCTCTTTAACGCTGCTTCCATTTCCAATATTACCGATGGATACTTTGTCATCACCACCTATGAATGTCAGAGATATTCTGTCTTCGTCCGATGGGGTATAGAGCAGCTTGGCATGGTAGTCATAATAATTGCTTCCATCAAATTGGCTCACGAAGTTTGTCTCTGACTCACTGATCTTTCTGTATATGGGGAGGACAATAGCGCCAAGATATGAGGCTCTTCCTGTCACTACGAATGAAAGTTTGTCTTTGATAATAGGACCTTCAAACAATGCTTTGGATGACATAATCCCTATAGTGGCGGTTCCGTGGTAGTCTTCCATATCACCGTTTTTAGTTTTCATGTCTATGACACCGGAGAGTCTGTTGCCGAACTTTGCCGGGAATCCCCCTTTGTATATATCTGTTCCGGAGAGAAGATCGGCATTGATTACCGATATGAAGCCGTTCAGGTGGGAAGGGTTATATAGTGGGATGTTATCCAATGATATAAGACTCTGGTCCGTGTCTCCTCCACGAATGGATATGCTCACATCACCTTCGTTATTGTTTTGGATACCGGGGGTAAACAGAATTATCTTCAGAGGATCCACTTCTGAAAATAGTGCCGGGAACCTTCTTATATCCAGTGGTTTGAGTGCTAGAGGTGTGGTGGTTATAGAGCGATGCTTGTCTGACGTGATGGATGCTTCTTTAAGTGTTCCGCCTAACAAGGTAGTGTCTCTCTGTTGTCCATATAGAGAGGGCCAGCATATATACAGTAAAAATATGGTGAGTATTTTTTTCATAAGAGACTACTATTTTTTTTTAAATATCTCTTGATATCCAAATGAGCCGTCATCGGGTATATATTCGTTAGAGATAACCAATCCACCCAATAAGTGGGATAAAAATTCCAAATGAAGGTGTGAATATGAATATCCTATAAAAATCCCTTTTCCTCCGGTAATATTGGAGTAGAGTGTCTTGGGCTCAGTAAATATATCTGACATGGCTTCCCTGTTCGATTCAAAACTTTTCAAATAATAATATCCCTCTTTAGTGAGATTTTTTATAGACAGTTGGAAATGAGTAGGAGACTGCATATGGCTGGACATTGGAAATAGTAGATTCCAGTACCAACGTTTCCATCCCCTGAGGCTTAGTTTCATATTATATGGAGATGAGTCGAACATGGAGTCGTCAAACACTTTTATTTTGCCAGGAGGGAATACTTTGTCGTAATAGTCTATAGTCTCGTTGCCGCTCCATCTGGAGGGGGTATAGGTCCCCTTGGGGGCACAATAATTGGTGAAATATACCTCGTAGTAATTTTCGGATATTGGATTGTCTTTAATCGAAAACACAAAATGCAGTACACTGTCCACGTTTGTGTATGTTTCATATTCACCATCAGGAAAGTTTTTATACTCAGTGAAGTAATCCACTAAACCGACTTCTGCGGGTTCGGGAATGTTTGTGTTTGCATAAACAGATCCAAACTCTTTTATAGGGTCGTGAGCTTCTATGGAGATATTGTCCCCTATTTCAGGTCTGACTAAAGAGACAAACCTGACAAAGTCAGGATGTGAAAACGATGTGTCTGCCTGAAGTTTTATTGGACTCCCATTATTAATGGAGATTTGTATATCAAGTCTCTTCAAGTCTTGTATATTGGTAGTTTCAGAATTGCCGACAGACATAGTTCTGCTCACCTCTACAGTTATCAAGTTCTCAGGTGTGCAGAACCCTATCAAAATCAGCTCTGGCGTGCTCTCCCCGATGATTTTGGCATCATCAACACAAGATGATAAGATAAGGGTACAGAGGAAAATGAATTTGAAAAATTTTGTCATCCGTTAAAAAGTTAAACCAAGTGTGCCACCAATCGTCCCTGAGCCATCAATTTTATATGAGTAGCGATAGAAAAAGCGCAAATTAAGGGCCCTTCTTTTGTTCTCTTTGAAATATAATCTGAATCCGGCCTGTGGCGAGATAAAGATATCTATAGGATTTTTGTAACCGTGATTGCTGTTGTGTACTGCCATCCCGAGATCAAATTTCCCAAGAAAATCAAGATATTTTCCCAGTTCCACATATCCTGTGACCTCACCGTATGCTGCTGTAGTAAGTCCGAGACCAATCCGTGAGCCCCCATAACCATATCCGTCAGGTGAATAGATTTGCGCTGTTATGCCGCCACCTACACCGAGCAGCGGCAATACATTGTGACTATATGAAATGTCGGCATAATAGGTGAGCTCCTCACGTTCGATGAGATATCCTCCTGCTACA
>JAFVQD010000011.1 GCA_017504965.1 Bacteroidales bacterium
AATTGGAGGGTCCAGTACATCACATTCTTGTTAAGGGTATTCTTCTTCAGGATGGACTCCAGATTGTCGAGTTTGATGATTCCGGCAGAGATCTTGGTATAGAGTTCATCCTTATTGTTCATATTGTAGGCCTCAAGGAGTTTTTTCAGCACTCTGTTCTGAGGTTTGACTCCGAATTTGGCAAGCTCCTCTTCCAGAATATCCTGTCCCTTTTTCAGAGATGCTGCGATAGCATCCTTGATGTGGTCAAATACGATGGCGCGAGCTTTTCCGGTCTTGAGGAAGTCTAGCCACTCCCTTTGAGGCCTCTGGGACTCTGCTGTAATGATCTCCACCTGATCGCCGTTTCTTAATACCTGCGAAAGTGGGACAAGTTTCATATTGACCTTCGCCGCGATGGCGTGATTACCCACCTGTGTGTGGATGTAGTAGGCGAAGTCAAGCGCTGTGGCCCCTTTGGGGAGGGTCTTGGATTCCCCTTTCGGTGTGAAAACATAGATCTCCGATCCGAGGAGGCTCTCGTGGAATTTGTCGAGGAATTTGAGTGCATTTGCATCGGGGTTCTCCAGTACATCACGGACCATATCGAGCCAGTGGTCCATCTTCTGCTCTACACCTTGAGAGCCGCTGTCTATACCTTGCTGCTTGTATGACCAGTGTGCTGCAATACCCCTCTCTGCGATGGCATTCATCCTCTCGGAACGGATCTGCACCTCTATCCAGTTACCGGTATTGCTCATCACTGTACAGTGAAGTGCCTCATAACCGTTTGATTTAGGCTGTGATACCCAGTCTCTGATTCTGTCTGTCTTCGAGCGGTAGATTCCGGTTACCAAGGCGTAAATATGCCAGGCCTGTGTCCTCTCATCAAACCCTTCGAGAGGCTTGAAGATGATGCGGACTGCGTACAGGTCAAATATCTGCTCGAAAGATACCCCTTTGGTAGCCATCTTTTTCCAGATGGAGTAGGGGGTCTTGGTCCTCTTGAGGACTGAGAACTGGAACCCCTCGTCGCTCAGCACCTTGACTATAGGCTCAAGAAATGTGTCCATCTGGCAGTCTTTGCGGCTCACCATATCGTCAATTCTCGCCTTGATCTGAGCATAGGCCTCGGGCTCCCTTGTCTTCAGCCAGATGTTCTCCATCTCCGATTTCATACTGTAAAGACCGAGTCTGTGGGCCAGAGGGACGAAGATGTACATAGTCTCGCTCAGAATTTTGTCCTTCTTGTGTCCTGGCATCGAATCGATGGTCCTGACATTGTGAAGGCGGTCTGCCAGTTTGATGAGGACGACGCGAACATCCTCATTCAGAGTCAGGAGGATCCTTTTGAAATTCTCCGCCTGCATATTGGCACCAGGACCTGTGTCGAGGGCAGCCTTGATCTTGGTCAGACCATCCACAAGTGATGCGATCTTGTATCCGAAGAGTCTCTCGATGTCGGGCACAGTGTAGTCTGTGTCCTCCACCACATCGTGAAGAAGTGCAGCCGCTATCGACTTGTATCCGAGTCCTATCTCCTGAACCACTATTTTGGCCACCTGGATAGGGTGAATAATATAAGGTATCCCCGAACGGCGGCGGACACCCTTATGTGCCTCATTTGCGAACTCGAATGCCTTTATGACACCTTCGTACTCCTCTTGAGTGGCACATCTTTTCATACTGACCACTCTCAGTTCTTCAAACTCCTGATTAATGAGATCGTAATCTTCCTGTGTAAATTCTGCCATAATTAATAAAGTATATCGCGTGTACCTTTTTTAATTCTTTCTAATCTCTGTCGTATGTCCTCTTTCTGCTCTTCGCTAGGTAGCATCTCTATCTCCCTTTCTATCAGGTCATATCCCACCTTTTTGGTCTCCTCTGAAGAGTAGTCTTCCAGATACTCAGCCAGTGTGAGGAGCCCATTTCTGGTGCAGAACTTCTTGATGAATCCCGGAATGGCATACTCCATAAAGTGTGTCCCTGTCCTCCCTACACGGTAGCAGGCGGTACAGAAACTGGGGATAAAGTCCCTCGAAAGGAGCCACCTCATCACCTCGTCCAGATTACGGGTGTCCCCTACAGCAAACTGCTCTTTCTTCAGATCCTGCTCATCACCTTTCCGCTCCTGATTGTAGCCGCCGATCTCCAGTTTGGTCCCTGCATCTATCTGGCTCACACCGAACTCCATCACCTCATCCCTGATCGCTTTTGATTCGCGGGCGGTCATAATAAGACCTGTATATGGGACGGCAAGCCTTAGGATAGCCACCAGTTTCTTGAAATCGTCGTCACTCACCCTGTAGGGGAGATCGAGGTTAAGGCCATTGGCGGGCTGTATCCTCGGGAAACTGATGGTGTGGGGCCCTACGCCGTAAGTCTTCTGCAGATATATGGCGTGAGATACAAGTCCCATCAGATCAAATCTCCAGTCGTATAGTCCGAACAGTGCGCCGATCCCCATATCATCGATACCACCTTCGAAAGCTCTGTCCATAGCGTGCAGCCTCCAGAAATAGTCGCTCTTGGGACTTCCTGCCGGGTGGTATTTGGCGTAGGTCTCCTGATGGTAAGTCTCCTGGAATACCTGGAATGTCCCGATTCCGGCCTCTTTTACTGTTCTGAACCCCTCCACATCGAGAGGTGCAGCGTTAATGTTTACCCTGCGGATCTCACCATTGCCCGATTTGACCGAATAGGCGGTTTTGACGGTCTGCGCTATGAACTCGGGTGTATATTTGGGGTGCTCCCCATAAACGAGGATAAGCCTCTTGTGCCCCTCGTTCTCCAGTGCCACGATCTCATCCTCCAGCTCCTGCTGGCTCAATGTGTGGCGTACGGTGGTATTGAGGGTGCTGCGGAAACCGCAATATTTGCAGTTGTTTATGCAGTAGTTTCCTATATATAGTGGGGCAAAAAGGACTATCCTATTGCCATAAATGGACTTTTTCAGCTCTTTGGCGGTGGCAAATAGTTCATCCAGCCCCTCTTTTGACTTTATGGCAATAAGGGCAGCCACCTCCTCCAGATTGAGGGCTTGTTTCTCTCTGCTCTTGGCAAATATCTCTCTGCATCTGACCAGATCCTCGGCAGTGCTGCCGATAAGGGAGTGGATATATGCCTCGTCTATGAAATTTTTATATTCGCTCATTTTCGTCTCCTCAGTAAATTAAGTTTGTTCAGATCGGACAAGTGGAACTCTTTGGAGAACTTGTCCAGATTCTGTATCGAATAGGATACCTGGGCACCTATTATGATAATATACCATCCCATATTCACCCATACCATAAAGAGGGGGATGGCTGCAAAAACACCATAAACAGCATTCATCCTCGATACAAACACCTGTGTCTCGAGGTATAAGAACTGGACCACGCTGAATGCAAACGCAGCGGCGAGGGCAGCCTTGAATGCATTTCTGAACTTCACCTTGGCGTTGGGGATGAACTTGAACATACAGGCGAACAGGAGGGCGGCAAATCCGTAAAAGATGAGCCACTTGAGGATCTCCCTCATATTCAGCAGAGGTATCTCCACCATCCACATATTCTTGATGCCGTCCGATATGGCGATCGCCATCACCAGGAACAATATCACCATAAATGGGGCCAGCAGAAGGATGGTCATATATGATATGGCCCTTTTCCACCACACCCTCGATGTCTCCACGTGCCAGATGTTGTTGAATGTCCTCTCCACGCACAGCATAAGCCATATCACCAGCCATACAAAGACGCCGAAGGAGATGAATCCATAGATATTGTCATCAGACATATCGATGATATTGTTGGCAAAATTCAGGAATGTATTTATCGTCTCCTGATTTGAGAAGTATCTGTATATCAAGTCATACAGGAAATTGCTTATCCCGAAACCGTTAGTGATGCTGAAAATTACGGCGATAAGTGGGACAATGGACATAGTGGAGAAGAAACTCAGAGCCACAGCCTGCCAGTTAAGCCCCAGCTGGCTGAATTTCTCCAGAGTAAATGCGACAATCTTCAGCTGCCGCTTTCCCCATTTCATAAATTTTTCAACCCTTTGTCCCATACTCTCATCGTATTATAGTCTGCTTGCAAAGTCTGCTGCGAACTCCTTCACACCCTGAAGCTTGTCATCTGTGGTGACACCGAACAGCTCCACACTCTTCTCGGTAGGGGTGATCTTGATCGCCTCAAGTTCTTTTTTAAGTGTCTTCACACCGGCACCGTTCCAGGATGATGAGCCGAATACACCCACCACTTTGTTTTTAGGATTTGCTACAGATATTTCGTGTACCAGGTGGTGCATCATAGGGTGCATCTGGCCATTGTATGCACAGGTGCCGAGGATAAGACCATTGTACTCCCAGATCTCATTGATAAGGTATGATACGTGTGTCTTCGATACATCGAATACACGGATATTCTTTACACCCTCCTGAGCCAATGCACGAGCTATCTTGTCAGCCATCTTCTCGGTATTTCCATACATAGAGGCGTAGATGATGACTACACCTTTCTCAGCCTGATGGGTGCTCCATCTGTTATACAATGAGAGCACTTTCCCTGGATTCTCTCTCCAGATAGGGCCGTGTGAAGGGCAGATAATCTTGATCTCCAGACCTCCAAGTTTCTGGAATGCACCCTGAACCTTGTCGCTCCATTTGCCCACGATATTTGAGTAATATCTCCTCATCTCTGTGAGATAGAATTTGTCGAAGTCGATCTCGTCATCGAAAATGCCTCCGTCCAGTGTGCCGAAGCCGCCGAATGCGTCACAAGAGAAGAGAACTTTGTCGGTGGTGTCGTATGTCACCATAGTCTCAGGCCAGTGTACCCAAGGGACCCAGGCAAATGTCAGTACGTGGTGTCCGAGGCTCAGTGTGCTCCCATCCATCACCTCGAGTTTCTGCTCCTGAGGGACAGCGTAGTAATTGGCCAGAAGCTTGAATGTGGTACAGTTACCCACTACTGTCACATCGGGATATGTTCTGAGGATCTCCCCGATCATACTTGAGTGGTCAGGCTCCAGGTGGTTGATGATCAGATACTCAAGAGGTCTCCCTTCGAGAATGGTAGCGATATTTGTAAGATAATCGGGATCTGAACCGTATTCGAGTGTATCCACCAGAGCAGGATGCTCATCAGCGATAAGATATGAATTATAGGATACTCCGTAGGGGAGTGGCCAGTTATTCTCAAACAGGTGCTTCTTTCTGTCGTTGGTCCCGATGTAATGGATCTTATTTGAAATAAGTGTCATAATCTTAGTGTTTTATAAGTTCGTTAAAACTGTTTTCGTCTATAATTTCTATTCCTAATTTCTCTGCTTTTTTCAGCTTTTCCGGGCCAGCTTTCTCCCCGGCCAGAAGATATGTGGTGTTCTTGCTCACCGAACCGGTGTTTTTCCCTCCGTGGGAGGTAATCAGCCCTTTTATCTCCTCTCGTGATACGGAGAAATTGCCCGATATCACTATGGTCATCCCCTCCAAACGGTCAGATATCCTCCCTTTATCCCCTTCGGATTCAAATTTTAAACCGACTGCACGGAGTTTTGAGATCAGCTCACTATGCTTGGGATCTGCAAAATATTGGAGAATACTCTCTGCCATAATCTCCCCGATCTCATCCACTGCGAGAAGGTCTTCGCGACTTGCCCCCATCAGGGCGTCAATATTATGGAAATGTGAGACAATCATCTTGGCGGTAGTCTCGCCAATATGCCTTATCCCCAGTGCAAACAGCACACTGTGGAATGGGGCCTTCTTCGAATTTTCGATGCTCTCGAGGAATCTCTCTGCAGCCCTCTCTTTCCATCCGTCGAGGGTGATCAGCTCCTCTCTGGTCAGGTGGTATAGGTCTGCAAAATCTGAAATCATCCCCTTCTCGAAAAGCTGCTCTATGGTAGCCTCTCCGGCAATGATATTCATCGCCTTGCGTGATATGAAGTGGACAAACTTTGCCTTGATCTGGGTAGGGCAATGGTCCGAATTGGGGCAGAAATGCTTCGCCTCATCCTCCCTCTTCACCAGTTCGCTGCCGCAATCGGGGCAGTGGGTAGGGTATTGCGGCACTTGTGCCGATGAATCCCTTCTGGAGAGCTCTACTCGGGTGATTTTAGGGATGATCTCGCCACCTTTTTCCACATATACCCAGTCATTGATATGGATGTCGAGTGCCTCCATCTGCTCACTGTTGTGCAGGGATGCTCGCTTGACCACTGTCCCCGATAGCTGCACAGGCTCGAGGTTTGCCACAGGGGTGACTGCCCCTGTCCTTCCGACCTGGTAGTCGATGGAAATCAGCCTGGTAAGGGCCTCTTCTGGTTTGAATTTGTATGCTGTGGCCCAGCGGGGTGACTTGGCAGTGAAGCCGAGTTTGCGCTGGAGCGCAAGATCATTGACCTTAATCACTATTCCGTCTGTGGCGTATGGGAGGTATTTCCTCTTCTCATCCCAGCTGCGGATGTATGCTATAACCTCCTCTATACCATTGCAGAGCTGCGTGTGTTCAGAGATAGGGAAGCCCCAGCTCTTGGCACTGCTGAGTGCGTCGTAGTGTCTGTTGAAAGGGAGATTTTCACCCAGAAGGTGATACAGGACGCAGTCCAATCCCCTCTCGCGGACGATCCCAGGGTCCTGCTGCTTGAGTGAGCCGGCAGCGGCATTGCGTGGATTTGCAAACGGGGTCTCCTCATCCTCTTCGCGCTGGAGATTGAGCCTGTCGAAAGCTTCGTAAGGCATAAATATCTCGCCGCGGATCTCAAAATCGGCAGGGGTGATCTCTTTGGCTATAGAGTGGGGGATAGAGGCGATAGTCTTTACATTTTCTGTGACATCGTCCCCAATAGTGCCGTCGCCGCGGGTGAGGGCCCTGACCAGGATGCCGTTCTTGTAAGTCAGGCAGATAGCGGTCCCGTCAAACTTCAGTTCGCAGCAGTATTGTACCGGCTGGTCTGTAGCCTTTCTGATCCTCTCATCGAAGGAGTAGAGCTCCTCGATATTGTAAGTATTTCCGAGAGAGAGCATCGGAAAGCGGTGGGGATATTGGGCGAAGCCCTCATTTTTGTCACTTCCTACCACCTGTGAAGGTGAGGCACTTGTGAGAAATTCGGGGAACATTTTCTCCAGGGTCATAAGCTCATTCATCAGCAAATCGTACTCGAAGTCGCTGATGGTAGGTGAGTTCAGGACATAATAGCTGTGATTATGCCTGCGAAGCTCCTCTGAGAGCTCTTTTATCCTCTTTTGTGCGTATTGTTTCTTTATGCCCATAATAACTCACAAATATACGAAAAAGAGTGCAATAATCCTCAATAAAAATAGTGCTTATAAATTTTTTTAAAATTCTAAGAAGTATTACTTTTGCGCCGTCAAAAAAATAGAGAGATTTTACAATGAAAGATTCAATTGTTATCCTTACAGGTGGTGGTCCGGCACCCGGAATCAATACAGTAGTAGGAACTATAGCCAAGACTTTCCTTTCAAAAGGCTATAGAGTAATCGGACTTCACGGTGGTTATTCAGCTATCTTCTCCAAAGAGCCAAGATACACTGAAATGGACTTCTTCTTAGCAGATTCTATCTTCAATCGCGGTGGTTCATATCTTATGATGAGTCGTTACAAACCCACCCAGGAAGATTTTGATAAAAACTTCAACGAGACATTCTTCAAAGAGAACAACATCAAACTTTTGGTAACTGTAGGTGGTGACGATACAGCTTCTACAGCTAACCGTATCGCCAAATTCCTCAAGAGCAAGAATTATCCTATCCAGAACATCCACGTTCCCAAGACTATCGATAATGACCTTCCTCTTCCTAACAACCAGCCCACTTTCGGTTACAACTCAGCCAAGTCTGAGGGTACAAGAGTGGCTACCACAGTTTATGAAGATGCACGTACCAGCGGTACCTGGTATCTGATCTCAGCTATGGGCCGTTCAGCAGGACACTTGGCTCTCGGTATAGCAGCTTCTTGCCACTATCCTATGGTAGTTATCCCAGAGATGTTCAACAAGACTGAAGTTTCTATCGAGAAGATCGTTAATCTGGCTATCTCTTCTATCATCAAGAGAAAACTTATGGGTGTTACCTATGGTGGCGTAATGATCTCTGAAGGTGTATTCCACATCCTTAGCGATGAGGACCTCAAGAATTCAGGCGTTACCTTCTCATTCGACGCTCACGGTCACCCAGAGCTTGGTAAAGTGTCTAAAGCACAGGTGTTCAATACCGTTCTTGAGAACAAGCTTAAAGCTCTTGGTATCAAAGTTAAGACCCGTCCTGTAGAGATCGGTTACGATGTGAGATGCCAGACCCCAGTAGCATATGACCTGACCTACTGTTCACAGCTTGCCTACGGTGTATGGAAGCTCTTCCACGCTGGCGAGACAGGATGTATGGTATATGTCGACGGCAGAGGTGTAGCTTCTCCTCTTTACCTGACCGACCTTCAGGATCCTGAGACCGGCAAGATTCCACCAAGACTCGTTAACATCGAGAGCGAAGAGGTACAGAACGTATTCAAATACGAGACACACTACATCAAACCAGAGGATTACGAGGCAGCAAAACAATACCTCGCAAATCCTGAAGAGTACGACTTCTACAAGATCCTTAACTGGGAATATCCACAAGACTAACCAGAATAATAGGGATTACCAGGATTATCAGGATTTCCTGACTTATCCCAGATCTCACGAAGTCATACAGACTGCAGACTAACAAGACCCAAAAGGCGATTCCGCACCACGCGAGATCGCCTTTTTTCTTACTCCCCCGTCATCCGAGGCCCCATCAAGTCACACCTGATCAGTCCTTTCCGTCACAATCCTTTCCGTCACTTCCTTGATCTGGTGACACCGTCATACCCCTGACTTGTTCGGGTGTCTCACCCATTATCTATCCAGGTCCACTTTTTTGTTCAGGACCTGGATAGCTGTCAAAAATTAAATACTTGATAATTAGTGCCTTGTAAAAAATGCATTATCCAGGTCCAGCCACTTCTAAAGGACCTGGATAAAAAGATAGTCACTTTGCAATCTCATCAGTATAGACGCTCGCTCCGATTGCTCCGAGCTACTCATCTCACTCACGTCAGCTTGACGGACAACTCTTCCTTTTAGTCGTGCTACGCACGCCTAACGTCATCAAACAAAGTCCGGCATTGGCTTCGCCACACACCGACTTACCGTTTACATGTAGGGATGTAACAAGGCGTCATCAGACGCCCCGCGGAGGCCGTGTATTTGCGCAGCAAATACGGCAAGGCCGGGAGCGCTGGTTTGGCGAGAGCCAATATGAAAGTGCACTCGCTTCCTATACTAATGAGATTGATGCCGTTACACTAGACTCGTTCGGGTATCTGAATGAGCATGTCACACCAGACCCCGTTCGGGTGTCTGAATCGCGAAGAGATTAGGCACGAAAATGGGCCTCCAGGTGGGAAAAGTGTTCCCAATCCCGTCTGGGATAGATGGATTGGGCACACTAATCACTCATAGAAGCACCTGCAGCAAGGATTGATGTGCCTAATCTGTTCGTGATGACATCGCCAAAATCTACCAGAGTGTTAACAAGGCGTCATCAGACGCCCCGCGGAGGCCGTGTATTTGCGCAGCAAATACGGCAAGGCCGGGAGCGCTGGTCCGGCGAGAGCCGGTATAAAAGCGGTGAGCACCTGCCTATGTGCGATGGCGCCCTCACACGAGCATCAGAGTGGGGTGCTTGGGCATATGGCACCCCGCTCTGATACCACTCTGTCTCTGAGCCAGGGGATGGCAAGAGCCATCAAACTCTTGCCTCCCCTCGCAGAGGCGCTTTCTCTACCACTGTCTCTGCTTTCACCTCTATCTTACATTCAAATGCGAGAACCTGTCCCCACCCTCAGGTGCAGTAAGTACTTCATCTATCAGATGTTATCAGTTCAAATTTTATTTATATTTGGAAATACATTATTCCAAAAATGATTTTTTTCACATTTTTAAAATTATGACAGAACGTACAAAAAAGTAAACAGATGAAAGTGTTGTAGAATCTGACAGAAAAAGTAAATAATAAGTTAGAATATTGCATTCATAGACTTTAAATGATTATTTATTATGATGACTCAAGAGAAACAACGTTATGTGGACATACTGTCCAACAGTGGATTTAAGGCAGTGTTTGGAGATCAGGACAATAAGCCGGTGTTGATAGATTTTCTCAATGCATTTCTCCCGCAGGGAAGAAGGGTTAAGGATCTTACCTATGCCACTACAGAGATAGAGGGGTTGACACAGAGTAATAAGTCTGTGAAACTTGATTTGCGGTGTGAAGATGAGGATGGAACCTCATTCATAATAGAGATGCAGCGCTATGATCAGGCCAATTTTTTTCAGCGATGTGTCTCGTACAGTTCTAAGGTTTACGATATGAAGACTACCAAGGGTGATGAAAGTTATGATATTCCACCGGTTTATCTTATCGGTATATTAGCCGTAGACAGTTTTGACCGTAGAGACGAAATATGGAGGGACAGATTCATTTCGGATTATACATTCAGAGAAAAGTATACCGGCGAGGTGGTATGTGAAACAATTTCTCTTATCTTTGTAGAACTGAAGCGCTTTGAGAAGCGTTTGGAAGATTGTATCAGTATCATAGATAAGTGGTGTTACGCTTTGAAGTATATGAGTAAACTCGACAGTTTGCCATTAGAATTGAGGAGGAGCGTATTCGAGAGACTCTTTCAAGCCGCGGAGATCGCTCAGTTTAGTCCAGAGAAACGGGAAAAATACGAACACGATATGATAACAGAGAGAGATGAAATCAACATACGTCGCACAGCCGAACAGAAAGCCAGAGCTGAAGGCCGGAAGGAAGGCTTGTTTGAAGTGGCTAAGAGTCTGCTTGGCAGTGGTATGTCTGTATGTGATGTGTCAAGACATACAGGTCTTACAGAAGCTGAGATAGAGGCTTTGTCTGCGTAATACCTTTCGTCTACAATACTCCGTCACACCCGAAAGGGGAAGGGGTGATGGGGGGATAAAAAAATACCCGGAAGGTTCCGGGTATATCATAATTTGCCAAGACGCTCACGATCCGGCGAGAGCCGGTATTAACAAGGCGTCATCAGACGCCCCGCGGAGGCCGTGTATTTGCGCAGCAAATACGGCAAGGCCGGGAGCGCTGGTCCGGCGAGAGCCGGTATATTAGTGGCAACCTCCGCTGCAGCCTGAGCAGCATTCGTCGCTGCAAGAACCGCTGCATCCGCCGTGTGCTTTCTTCTCTCCGTGGAGACCGTCAGTAAGTTCCTGCTCGGTAGCCTCTCTTACAGTGATAACTTTACCGCTGAAGTTAAGGGTCTTGCCGGCCATAGGGTGGTTAAAGTCCATAATGACAACATCTTCACGAACTTCTGCCACTTTACCTTGCATAATACCTCCCATATTGTTCATCATAGGGATGATATTGCCTACGAAAAGCAGGTTCTCCTGAACTTTACCGTCCACTTCAAAGATATTCTTGGGAAGCTCTACGATCATCTCAGGCATTGGCATACCGTAACCCTCCTCAGGGGTAAGGGTAAATTCAAATGTGTCGTCTACTTTTTTGCCTTCAAGATTCTCTTCGAATTTGGGAAGAAGCATCCCTGTGCCGAAGATGAAATCGAGTGGTCTCTCTTCTGTAGCCTTGTCAGCCTCTTTACCATCTACGATAAGGGTGTATGTGATAGCTACAACTTTGTTTTGATTGATTTCCATTTTATTATATCTGTTTAGTTATTATTATCTGTTTCAGTCTCTTCTGTGGCGATTCTTCTAATCTTCCAGCCGATAGCGGCGACAAATATAGAAATTATCGGGGAAATAATGTTAAAAATGCAGTAAGGCAAGTATGTCAGTGTCGCTACACCAAGCACTGTGGATTGGGCTACAGCACAAGTATTCCAGGGGACAAGTACCGAGGTCACTGTAGATGAGTCCTCTACAGAGCGGCTGAGAAGTTCAGGTGCGTAACCCTGTTTTTTGTATGTCTCCCCGAACATCTTGCTTGGCAGGATGATGGCCATATACTGGTCAGATAGGGCAATGTTGCAGAATATACCTGTACCTACAGTGGATGCCACTATGCTAAATGTGCTGTTCATGAACTTTATCATCTTCTCGGTGATGGTGGTAATCATTCCGGATGCCTGTATGGACCCTCCGAAGATTATGACGCAAAGGATAAGGAGGATAGTGTTCATCATACCTGACATGCCATTTGTGCAGGCCAGTTCTGTCATCATCTCATTTCCGGCATTGACCTCCACGGATGTAGAGAGCATCTTGAGTGAGGCGTAGAGGAACTGGTTGAAACCTCCTGCTACATCGCCGTAGATCTGTGATACGATGTGTGGCTGGGCAAAGAATGCCAGCACTGCACCCATAAGGGCAGATATAAGAAGGGTGATGAATGCAGGTACTTTCTTGTAAATGAGAAAGATGGTGAAGCAGGGAATCAGAAGGTACCAGGGTGAAATGTTAAAACTGCCTGTGACATTGTTAAGTATGGTACTTACATCTACCTGATTTATGTCGATAACAAATCCTGCAATGAGGAATACTGCCAGCGAGATGGTGAAAGCCGGCATATTGGTGTACATAAGGTAACCTATGTGTTTGTACAAATCTACACCTGCCATCGATGCTGAGAGGTTGCAGGAGTCAGATAGGGGTGAGCGTTTGTCTCCGAAATATGCCCCTGATATTATCGCTCCGGCCAGCCACCCAGGGTGAATTCCGAGCAGTGTACCTGCGCTGATGAGTGCCACACCTATGGTTCCGCATGTGGTCCAGGAACTTCCGGAGAGGACTGATACCACTACGGAGAGAAGGAATGATGCTGCCAGGAATATTGACGGATGTATAAGCTTCAGACCGTAGTATATCAGGGATGGTACAATACCTGAAAGCATCCAGGTAGATGTGAGTGCTCCGATCATCAGAAGAATGTAGATGGCACCTCCAGTATTGTGGAGCTGTTGGTTGATCCCCTCCTCAATCTGGCTCCAGGGTATTTTCAAATACAATATGGAGATGAAAATCACCACTGCAGATGTGATGATTAGCGATATTTGTGATGGACCGCTGGTGAGGTCTTCACCAAAGACTTTTACGCCCAGGATAATCATCACTATAAGGAGGATGATAGGGGCGAGCGACAGGTAAATACCAGGTTTTTTCATATTACATTCCGCTTAGGTCTACATTTTCGAAAGATATTGAGGGGATTCTCCATCTTGAGCACTCCCTGTAATCTGTGCCTATATTGGTCACATTATGCCACAAAGATAAGATATTCCCCGTCATATTCATCTCTTTTATCGGGTGGGATATCTTTCCGTTCTCGAAAAGGTACCCTTCTATTCCGAAGGAGAAGTCACCGGTGGCACCGTTGGTATTTCCTCCGTTGAAGCCGGTGATGAGGATTCCGCGGCCTATATTGGCCATCATCTCCTCTGCACTTGTAGCCCCGAAGGGCTCCAGATTGGGGACAGAGACAGACTCCACTGTGGGAGCCATTTCCAGTTTGTTAGCAAAATATGTGGTGAGGAAGTAGGCCTGTGGTGCCCCAGCTCGGATTATATCCTGCTCTTTGGTGGCAAGCCCCTCGCTGTCAAACCATCGCGAGCCCATCAGCCCTGGAAGGTGTGGCGTGTCGGTGATGGTAAGCTTCTCCCCCAGGAGGTTTTTCCCGATGGAGTCAAGGAGGAATGAGTTTTTCTGCTGGATGGCCCCGCCGCTGAGTGCGGTGAAAATGGGGGATACTACCTTTGATGCCACTGTCCTGTCGAGGATCACGTGATATTTACCCGAACGGATCTTCTTGGCCCCGAGCATCCCGAGGGTCCTCTCAAGGGCAATTTTTCCGCATCCCAAGGGCAATGTATCGAAGAACATTGTGCTGTCGTACCAGAAGTTTTGTGGTCGCACGTCACCCTTCCCTTTGACTGAACATTCGGTGGAGAGGGAGAAGAGTGTTCCGGAGGTCTCTCCGCAGAACCCCTGTGAGTCGATGGTGAGGCACCTTTCGCGGTAGTCCTCATATTCATTGGCCACTGATATTATCCTCTTGTCGCTTCGGTCAATCTCGGTGCCTAGCTTTTCGAGAAGCTCCCTTTTCGCCTCAGGGGCAATATTGTCGTATGCAGGGTCATCCTGCTGCAAATCAGCTGCCTCCCCTTCAAAATAGAGCTCCTTTGGGGGAAGGGTCCTGCAGGGATCTGGTGCCAGTAGTCTGGTCGATTCTACTGCCTCCCTCAGGTATTTGTCAAAATCACCCGGTTCCATCCTGTTTGTAGAGAAGGTGCCGTACCTCCCATCCACATAAAGCTGGAAATAGAGGGAACTGCTCAGTGAGTGCTGCAACCTCTCGAGTTCGCCGTCCAGGAGTGAATATGTGTTGAGACTCGATTCGGTAAGGACGACGCGGGCCTGGTCTGCACCAGCGCGGAGAGCCATCTCAAGTGCTTGTTGTACAATAAGTTTATCCATTAGTTTACCCCTCCTACAGTCAATTGTTTGATTAGAACCGAAGGCATGCCGCACGATACGGGGCAATATTGCTCTTTGCCACAGGTCCATGTTCCGTTGTCTATCCTGTTGTTGTCGGCGACCCCAATGATGTCCGCAAGGGCTTCGGGCCCATTGCCGATGATGTTGATGTCTTTGATCGGGGTGGTGAGCTTTCCGTTCTCGATCAGGTAGCCAGATTTGACGTAGAATGTGAAATCGCCCGCACCGATCTGAACCTGCCCGTTGGAGAAATTGTCCACATATATCCCATTTTTAACCTCTGCGATAAGATCTGCCTCACGGCAATTGCCGTTCTCCATATAGGTGGCCCTCATTCGGGGGATGGGCATAAATCTGAACGACTCGCGGCGCCCGTTGCCTGTGGAGGCGGTGTTGTAGAATTTGGCACTGATACGGTCGTGAAGGTATGAGTTAAGGATACCATTTTTGACCATATAGGTTTTCTGTCCGGGGATACCCTCATCGTCGATGTTTACTGAGCCTCGGTTGTGCATCAGGGTGCCGTCATCCACTATGTTGATTGACTTGTCGCAGATCTGCTTGCCGAGCTTGTCGGAGAAGATGGAGGTCCCTTTGCGGTTGAAATCTGCCTCAAATGCGTGTCCTATTGCCTCGTGAAGGAGTATTCCGGAACCCCCGGCCCCCATAACGACCGGCATCTCTCCACCTTTTGGTTGCGTAGCCTGGAAAAGGATTACCCCCTTTTCGTACGCCTCCTGCGCCATCTCATCGAGGAGTGCTTCATTTAGGAATTCGTACCCCATTCTGAAACTGCGCGAAGAGGATGAACTCTCTATGCGGCCGTTCTCCTCCATTACGCAGGTGACCACCAGGGCTGCCATCGGCCTCTCGTCGGTAAATGATTCGCCCAGAGAGTTGTAAAAGAGTATTTTGGTGTTGGAGTCGGTAAGTCTTTCCAGCACTTTCGTGATCCGGCTGTCCTTGGCGAAGACCTTCTCATTCAGAGAGGTCAGCCACCCCATTTTCTCAGTGACTGTGTGATCTTCCCATGGAGAGAGGATAGGGGAGTAGTTTGTCCCTTTTACAGGTGTGAAGGCTGCAGGGATATTTGTGACTGAGTCTGGAAGAGTCGCTATCTGCGCTGCAATCCTCGCTGCATTTTTCATCTCTGCGAGGGTGGTCTGCTCGGTAAAGGCAAAGCCTGTCTTATCCCCCGATACAACCCTGATTCCCACACCATAGTCTATATTGGAACTTACCGCATTTACCTCTCCGTCGCGAAGTGAAAGTTCATTGGAAACTGTATATTCGAAATAGAGGTCGGCGTAGTCTCCGCCCCTCTGTAGTGCGATCCCAAGCACCTCTCTCAGCTGCCCCTCCTGCACATTGAATAGATCAAGATATTTTTTGTCCATAACATGACAAAGGTAGTGTTTTTGTTTAAAAATTTTGGAGTTTAGATTTTTTATGTTTTATCTTTGTGGCGCAAATGGTTCCCAGGTGGACGTTACTGTCCGTCGGGAGAATAGGGAATCCGGTGAGAATCCGGGACAATACCTGTTGCTGTGAATTCCATCCTTATGGATACAGAATTTGCCGAACTCTTTGCCACTGGCGGTTTGACCGCTGGGAAGGCTCGGTAAGTGGAATAAGTCAGAAGACCTGCCAATTGCGTTAACGGATTTATGCCTGCAGGTTACGGGTAAAATCAAAACAGTTTTTTTATCCGTACAGAGATAATGCGCATAGGGTAGGGTTTTGCCGGCTTGTATATTTTACATATACCCCTATCTACCCGTATTTCCGGGATAATTGGATGTTTTGAGTTTTGTTTACCCGATTCAGGCGAGTAACAACTTAAAACATTTTTTTATTTATGGAGAACATCTACCAAACCCCTCAGATCGAGGTCCTCGAAATCAATGTCGAACAAGGCTTTGCGTCAAGTAATCCTAATGGAGCCGGCGAATCGGGCTGGTCAGAATGGGGCAATAATTAACGGAGTCCAAAACATTAAATACGATCAGCACAATGAAAAAAAATATATTCTTCGCGCTATTCAGCGCAATGCTTCTTCTGACTGCTTGTCAGCAACACGAAATCGACTCTCCGGCAGATCTTGGCGACGGCTTCACCCTGGTGGGCCACAGCGATGCCCAGACTAAAACTGCTTTCGGGACACCTGATGCAAGCACTATCCCTTTCCTATGGAGTGAGGGGGATATCATTTTTGTAAACGGAGTTGAAAGCAACCCCCTTTCTATTGGAGGTGCATCGGCAGAGTTTACTTTTTCTGGAGGATCGGTTAATGAGGGTGATGATGTATACTACGGTTTGTTAGATGATGATGAAGTAATGGTTCTTCCTTACCAGGGGGGGGATCCGACAGACCTTGTAGGTGATTTCGGCCACGCAAAAGTGGGACAATATAATACTTTTACCCTCCAGCACTATACTTCTTATCTTTGGCTGAACCCTTATAGCACCGAGGTTACAGGAGAGGGAAAAAAAGTGTCATCAGTTACCATTAAAGCAGCAAATAATATCGTCGGAAAATCCAAATTCGATGTTACAAACAAGAGTTTCGGCGTGATATCTTCTGCAATAGTAGATCCGGAAGCTCCTGAGCTTGCACAGACAAAAGAATTGCTGCTGGAGTTCTGGGGTGAGGGTGGAGCTGAACCCAAGGATCTCCCTACAGCTTCTTCGGATGAGAATATATGGGCTATAGCTGTAGTATTCCCCGTTATTACCGGAGAGATAGAGGTTATATACAATTTCGAGGATGGTTCAATGGCATCCTATAACCACTCAACCAAAACCCTTGAAGCTGGTAAAACTTACCGCATCTCTCAAGAAATCAATGCTGAAGATTTGTATACTTTGAAAACACTTACTTTTGAGGATGATGATGCGGAATTTGCACAATATACATTGTCTTATTGTTCTGCTGATATCAGCACTTGGAGCGATTTGATTGACCAGACCCAATATTCAGGAGATATACTATATTCTGGCAGTCAAAGTGAAGGGGACTATTACAGCTGGACAGATGAGAACAATACATTTCTTGCGCACCATCTGCCATATAATTATGGTATGTATTGGTATGCGGGTGGTGGACATGCCATTTCAAATTATGTCACCGGTGATTATGTAACCTATGGCAACTATCAATATCAGCTGACTGTCTATAATCCAAATGCAGGAGATGAAGTGGTCTCTGAAGGTGGCGGACATAATGGGTCGGATAATTTTTGTGTCCATTTCGGTTATATGGATGGTTCTGCATATAATTATACAGAAGAACTCCCAAGTATCTATTTTGGGGATGGGACCCCGAGAGTCATTGACCATATGTGGGTGGCAAATACGGTATATGCTCTTAATTGTTTTGGCAACGGTAACTCTTTGACAGCAGCTATTCAGGAGGGTGATAAGGTTTATGTTACGGCTACTGGTTATGATGAGAATGATACACAAGTAGGACAGTGTACAATATATCTTGTCAATGGTCCGGATAATATAGTTGATAAATGGGTGAAGTGGGATTTGTCCTCTTTGGGCGAAGTAAGTCGTGTGGATTTCAATGTGCTTGGAACAAGTGATAACGGATACGGCTTCTCTCAGCCCGCCTACTTCGCCTACGACGATGTGGCAGTCCGTTTCCCTATTGAACCTATTGAATAAGTGATCAATTTTCATTAGATAGATGAATTTATTTAGGTTTTTCAAATTATTATTAATGAGTGTGGCGGTAGTGGTGTTTGCCCCCTCCTGTAATAGGAGTGGGGTGATCACTGCCCCGAACATTATTCTGGACAGCGAGACCGGTATCTATACGATAAAGAGTGGTAGGGAGCTGGTAATCGCACCGGAGTATGAGTCGGCCGAGGAGGCTGACTTCAAATGGACCCTTTCGGGGGAGGTGATAGGGACCTCACCCTCTCTCCATTTTATGAGAGAGGAGGCGGGTCAGTATTTCATAACCCTTACAGTGACCAATGAGGTGGGTCAGGATCTGGAGGAGATCCGTATAGATGTTATCGATCTGGAGATCCCCTATGTCTCTATCTCAGGAGATAAGTCGCTCCTTGTCACACAAGGGACTGTGGTCGATTTTGCAGCCACAGTGAGGGAGAATACCCTTGAGACCAAACTGGTGTGGAGTTGCAACGGGATACAGGTCTCAAATGACACTACCTATAGATTTACCGCACAGGAGTGTGGCGAATACTCGATAGTCGCTACTGCTGCCAATGAAGACGGCACCTCTTCAGATGAGGTGAAGGTGCAGGTGGTGGATCCCTCTGATATCCCATTTGAGTGGGAGTTTTCGTCCGTGGAACTCCATACTGTGGAGCAGAGGAGGATGTTGATCTCCCCTGTCAAAGTGGGAGATACCACCGGGGTAGAGTTTCTCTGGTTCCAAGGTGGGCAGGATGCTCCCCAAAAAGGTACCCAGTCATATATATTCTCAGCAGGTGATGCCGGTGATTATACAGTAGTGGGTAGTGCCTCTTTCTATAAAGGTGAGCAGAGGATTACCCTTCAGAGGGAGTTTAAGGTAACAGTATTTGCTGAGGGTGCCCATTATAGAGCAGCTACAGGGAGCTCATCTGCGGATTGGAATAGGGTATATGAGTACACCCCTGCTCCAGGTCAGTTTATCAATGAAACCAGGACTGGTGGCTTTAATGGTACACAGACCACCCCTGAAGCGGCTATTGCATACGCAGAAGCGAGAATGTCTGAAACCAATAAAAAAGGTGAGCCATCTCCAAACTTTGTCTCGCTTGGAGGATTTGGAGGCTATATTGTAGTGGGTTTTGACCATAGTATAGACAATTCAGGTGACTATGATCTCGGTATACTCGGCAATTCATTCAGCGGTTCATCAGAACCGGGTATAGTATGGGTGATGCAGGATGAGAATGGGAACGGCCTCCCCGATGACACCTGGTATGAGCTTGCCGGCTCGGAGACAGGAAAAGAGGAGACTGTTCAGAACTACGAGGTGACATACTACCGCCCGACTGCCCCTATGATGCCTGTGCAGTGGAAAGATAATCTTGGAAACAGTGGCGAGATAGATTATCTGAAGCAGTTCCACAGACAGGACTATTATTACCCACTATGGGTCGAATCGGACAGTTATACCCTGAAAGGGACCTGCCTGAGTGCCCGAAATTATGATGCCTCAGGCAATGGGTCATATTGGGTCAATGTGGAGTATGACTGGGGTTATGTGGACAACTTTAGCCCTGTAGACCGTCTTACAGATGGTGCCAATGCTGGTGCAGCAGCCAATGCAAACCACTTCAAGATATCACACGCCATCGATTTCGAGTGCCAGCCTGTAAATCTTGACTTCATCGACTTCGTGAAGGTGCAGGTGGGGGTGAATGCCAAGAGCGGTTGGCTGGGTGAGGTCTCAACTGAGGTTTTCGGATTTTACGATTACAATATGAAAAAGTAATTCATAGATGTTAAAACTGTTTGTTAGATTATTTTTTTTGGGTCTGCTCCTGCTTCATACTTCGTGTATGAAGTGGGAGTATGGTCTTGAAGAGGAGTTCGATACTTCGGCCTCCGGTGAAGGGCTTTTTATCTGTAATGAGGGGAACTTCCAGTATGGGAATGCCACCCTTTCTTACTATGATCCGGCTACCAAACAGGTCCAGAATGAGATTTTCTACCGGGCAAATGCGATGAAGCTCGGAGATGTCTGCCAGAGTATGATTATCCGTGATGGGGTAGGTTGGGTGGTGGTAAACAACTCCCATGTGGTATTCGCTATAGATATCAACACCTTCAAGGAGGTGGGGCGTATAACAAACTTGACATCACCCCGTTATATCCATTTTATCTCAGACGAGAAGGCCTATATCACCCAGATATGGGACAATCGAATTTTTATCGTAAATCCCAAACGCTACGAGATTACAGGATATATCGAGGTTCCTGATATGACTATGGAGAGCGGTTCGACAGAGCAGATGGTGCAGTATGGGAAGTATCTCTATGTGAACTGCTGGTCCTATCAGAACCGCATCCTGAAAATAGATACAGAGACCGATCAGGTGGTCGATGAACTGGTGGTGGGGATTCAGCCTACATCTTTGGTTATGGACTGTAACAACAAACTCTGGACAGTTACCGACGGTGGCTACGAAGGGTCCCCTTATGGACACGAAGCACCTTCGCTCTATCGTATTGATGCGGAAACCTTCACCATCGAAAAGCAGTTTAAGTTCGAGTTTGGAGATGCACCATCTGAGGTGCAACTTAATGGCACTAAAGATAAACTTTACTGGATCAATGAGGATATTTGGGAGATGGATGTCACTGCAGACCGGGTCCCTGTCCGCCCTTTCCTCCCCTATGACAATACTATTTACTATGGCCTAACCGTCTGCCCCCGTACCGGTGATGTCTATATTGCAGATGCTATCGATTATGTGCAGCAGGGGATGGTCTACAGGTATTCTTCATCGGGAGAGTTGATTGATGAATTTTATGTGGGGGTTATCCCAGGGGCATTTTGCTGGAAATAAGGGAGAAATATTGTTATGAAAAAATATCTTTTGTTATTGCCTTTGGCAATTTTTTTTACCTCTTTCGCCAATGGTCAGGGGAAGGTTAACAATATCCCACCGGCAGTGGTCTATGGGGAGCGTACTATGAAAGAGATAGGGGTGCAGCAGACAAAGCTCGATTCGCTGCAGCTGAAGGAGAATATCGCCCTTTCGATGGCAGATGTCCTCACATTCAACTCCTCCATTTTCGTAAAGAACTATGGGCGTGCCACCCTCTCCACCGTGGCGTTCAGAGGCACCTCCCCATCCCATACACAGGTGTCATGGAACGGGATGAAGATCAATAATCCTATGCTTGGCATGACCGACTTCTCGATGATCCCTTCATATTTTATCGATGACGCCTCACTCCTTCACGGTACATCTTCGGTCAATGAGACAGGTGGAGGCCTCGGTGGGGCAGTGAAACTCTCATCACGCCCTGCTCAGAATGAGGGCTTCGGTCTGCAATATGTGCAAGGGGTGGGCTCCTTCAAGACATTTGACGAGTTTCTCCGTCTAACCTGGGGTGATGAACATTGGCAGACCTCTACCCGTGCTGTCTACTCCTCTTCTCCGAACGAGTTCGAGTACCGCAATCACGACAAGAAGGTAAATGTCTACGATGAGGATATGAACATCATTGACCAGTATTGCCCCATAGAGAAGAACAAGAGCGGATCCTTCAAGGACCTCCACCTTCTTCAAGAGGTTTACTACAATACCGGTCGAGGGGACCGCTTCGGACTCAATGGGTGGTATATAAATTCAAACAGGGAGCTCCCTATGCTCACTGTGGACCACGGGGAGGATACCGATTTTGAGAACCGGCAGAGGGAGCATACATTCAGAGGGGTCATCTCCTGGGATCATCTCGATGACGGATGGAAAATGGGTGCAAAAGGGGGGTATATCTATACCTGGATGGCGTACGACTACAAGAGAGATGTCGGCAACGGGAATATGGCACATATGACCCAGTCCCGAAGCGAGATAAACACCATATACGGCCAGGCAGACGGTGAGTATTACATAGATAAGGAGTGGCTCTTTACTGCCAGTCTCTCAGCCCATCAGCACTTTGTGGAGAGCCGTGACAAAAATATCATACGTCAGGATGGAAACAAGGCTGTGGTTGGCTACAAGCAGGCCCGTATAGAGCTTTCGGGTTCGGTCTCTGCCAAATGGAGACCCTCAGACAGATTTGGAGTATCGGCAGTAATAAGAGAAGAGCTCTGCGGAACTGAATGGACACCGGTCATTCCAGCCCTCTTTCTTGATGGAGTAATCTCCAAAAAGGGAAATATTATCGCCAAGACCTCTGTCTCAAGAAACTATAGATTCCCTACTCTGAATGACCTCTATTTCCTCCCCGGTGGAAATCCGGACCTTAAGAAGGAGAGTGGCTGGACCTATGATGCGGGGATTTCATTTTCAGTGGGTAGGGAGGGGGTATATACCCTCTCAGGCTCTGCCAACTGGTTTGATTCGTATGTGAAAGACTGGATTATATGGCTTCCTACCCCAAAAGGGTTCTTCTCTCCGGACAACATAAAAGATGTCCATGCTTATGGTATCGAGTTGCAGGGTGACCTTTCGGTGGCATTGGCCCCGGAGTGGAGCCTGAAGATGGATGGTAATTTCTCCTGGACCCCATCGATTAATGTCGGTGAGCCCAGAACACCCGCAGACCAGTCGGTGGGAAAACAGCTCCCCTATGTCCCTGAGTTATCATCAACTGTCACAGGCACCATCAGCTGGAGAAGCTGGTCATTCCTCTACAAATGGTGCTACTACAGTGAGAGGTACACAATGTCAAGCAATGATGTTACATTGACAGGCAAATTGCCCCCATATTTTATGAGCAATATTACCCTGGAGAAAGTACTTTCGTTCAAGTGGGCAGATATCTCACTCAAGGGTATTGTCAATAACCTTTTCGATGAGGAGTACCTCTCGGTCCTCTCGAGACCGATGCCGGGTATAAACTTTGAGATTTTTGTAGGGATTACCCCTAAATTCTAATCCCTTGCAGGAGTTGTTATTTTGTGTGTGCGAAGAATTCTTTCAAGAGTTCCGGAGTACACTCTATAGCGTCACCACCGTGCTTTTGGTCGGGACAGTATTTATATTTGATGTCTATACCTTGCTTCACAAGTTCATCCACTCGTGCAGTGCAGTCGCCTTCGCTTGCTGTACTGAAAAAATACACCGGAATGCTCACCGGTCTGGGGCTTGAGCACGACATTGATATTGCCGCGGCAAATACATCGGGGTGCATCTCGGCATAATCCCAAGCACCACGACCACCGTCAGATGATCCTGTTACGTAAATTCTGTTGGTGTCAATAAGTCCCTTGTCAGCATAATCATCGATGATGTGCTTCACATCATCATAGCAATCTATCCATTTGATGGTTTCCTCTAAGTTTGCCTTATAGCACACAGGGAACAGAGCGATCGCCTTGGTCCCGCTATCTTTCAAGTATTGCAGAATATATTCGTCGGCATCACAACAATCGAAATGATTTGGGTGATAGAACATATCGTGTTTTGGACGATCATGCACCCCACCATGAAGCCACAGCCATAAAATAGCTTTACCCGGCTTGTCAGCATTGACATACACTACTTTGCAAGGTAAGTTATAAGTAAATTCTCCTTCAGGCAAAATCACTTCACTTTCTTTCTCATTACATTTGTTGTTGCCACACGCCGCCAATAGCAACGCCGCAGCTACCAAATAAAGATACCTCATAATATTCTCGCAAGTTTTAGATAATTTGAGTAAAGTTAACAAATCCCATACATAAATGTAGAATTATTTAAATCTTTTGACGAAAAATGGGACCCTTTTGAGGCCCCATTTTCATCGGTTCACGTAGCAGAGTGAAACGAATTTTAGATTTCGGTAGCTTTTACAGTAATCACGTGTCCCTTGTCGGCGATAGCCAACTCGGAGTCTTCCTTTTTCTTTTCCTGAACAAGTTTCTGGAAAGAACGGTTAAGACCATCGACGATGTTGTCTCTAAGCTCCCGTGATTCTAGTTCGCTCATAATTAATTAATTGGTTAAATAAGGTTTTATGGTGTATTTTAGTTGTAATATCTTTACCACCTTCGCCTATGATCATCGGAGTATTCGAGTTATCTATAATAATCCAATAGTCACATATCGGCAAATAGAGTGAAAAGAGATGTCTTATCCCTATATCATACCTTCTGCGAATCTTATCCTCGCTAACATTATGTCCACCTGACTGAACTCGAAGTCTTACCCTCTCGACAGCAAGTGATGGCATATTAAGCCAAAAGAACAATATAGTGACCACATATCCCCGCTCTTGTGCCTCTTTAATCATCTTGGCGTGGGTTCTGGTAGCTAATGTAGTCTCAATAGCAAAATCCTTACCAGCCTCCATCAGTTCGGCCACCCTCTCCAGCAGTATCCTTCCGGCTGCTACAGCAGCTTTCTCAGGTGCAAATGGGGAGAGCCCCTTCGCGATGATATCTGCGTTCACAAATTCATGGCAGTTCAGTATCTCCGGCAAAATGTTGAAGGAAGCAGTGGTTTTCCCTGCTCCATTACAACCGGCTATAATGAACAACTTTGGCATAAAGATAGTGAAAATATTACATATCGTAAACAAAAAGTGCAAAATCTCCCATCAGCGGATCGTCAGGAAAGACTTGGAGGAGATATTCCGTAATCTCCAGTGCCGCTTTATAGTCAGGGCTTTTACGTGTGGTAATCCCCAGTTTGACAGCACTATGGAACACGTGGACATCGAGAGGGATAATCAGTTCAGAGGGGGAGATGTTCTTCCATATCCCCAGATCTATGGGGCCGGATGTGCGTACCATCCACCTCCGAAGCATATGTATCTTCTTATTGGTGGCTTTAAGATCTGACTTCTGACCGTAGATATCTGTCCTCATCTGGTCGGGCGATAGAATCTCAAGTGTGTGATTTGCCTGGTAGAATGTGCGGAGTCTTCCGCATATCTGTGCAAAGTCGCACCATTTGATGGTTCTGTGGAGAGATTTGTCATCTGACTTGTACTCTCCCCGAAGGACATATTCATACGGCTTCCAATCCATCTCGTCGAATGCCCTGTGGCAGTCTCTGACTATCATTTCCCTCCTTCCCCAAGCCAGATGGGCAGATATCACTGCAGATATCTCCACATCCTGAAGGGTCGCCTGACCCTCTCTGTATAGCTTGGAGAAATGTTTGGGAAATATGATAGGATCTTGGACGAAATACTTCTCGTCCTGGTATTTCAATGCCAGTTCACGAAGTAATTCCGCTCTCTCCATAGTCTGATTATGCTGGTAGAGCCAAGAATGCACAAGCAAACGCCAAGATAGCGTAGAGCTCAGGGAACACAGCCAAGATCATAGTCTTACCGAATACATCCTGTCCGTTTGAGATCTCATTGATACCGTTAGCTACCAGGTTAGACTGTCTCATAGCTGAGTACCAGCCTACGATACCGAGGCCAAGACCTGCAGCACACATAGCCAATCCCTGGTTAAGGGTAAGTACATCAGCCATCTCTTTAAGTTTGTTCAGCATAAGGAAGAAGCCTGCGAAGCCGTAAAGACCCTGAGTAGATGGAAGCACGCAAAGAAGCATAGCTGAACCGAACATATCGGGATTCTTTTTAAGACCTGCGATAGTAGCGTTACCGCCAATTGTTACACCAAGTGTACTACCGATGCAAGACATAGCAAGCATCACAGCCATACCAAGATAAGCTAAAAATAGAGGTAAATTTTCCATAATAGTTTTGTTTTTTTATTGTTTATTTATTCGTTATTTCTTTAATGGTTTGTATTCTCTGCCGCCACCTTCAAATTCTGCGTTTTTGTAGAACTCCACGAAGGTAAGACGTACCGGGTGTACGAAGGCTCCGAGAATAGAGAGCCCCATAACTGCCAGATGACCTACAATAAGCATTAGGACTGTCAATCCCCAGCCTATATATGGGATGCCTGACAACTGCAGCGAGATGGAGTTGATCACCAATGCCAGGATTCCTCCGGTGGTTCCGAGACCGAACAGACGGATATAGGAGAGTACGTCTCCGAAGAATCCGGTGATATCATATAGCGATATGATACCCATTACCGGTCTGAGAAGGAAGAATTTGGTAGGTTTGCTGCAGAAGAGCACCAGAACAAGTCCCACAAGCCCCATTACATTGGAAACCATAGGGGGGAGAAGTTTGGTCCCCATCTCCATACTTGCATATGCAAATGCACACCAGGTGACTACCAGAGCCCAACCGAAGTTGGTGAGGGCATTGTCCCACATCTTGCGTCTGAGACAATCTATACCTCTCATCACTTTTGCAAAGACGATCTGGAAGATACCGAAAATGATGGCAAACCAGAACATCTTGAGGTCGCTGAAGAAGAGACCTTTGATGTCATCGGGCATAGATGGGATAATCTCAGCCAGTTTCATTCCGAAGAATGTACCTGAGAGCAGTGGCATTACGAGAGAGCCGATACCGAGCCAAAATACAAGCTGGCCGTAGCCTTTGAATTTTGGAAGGGCAAACATAGCGACAAGACCTGCTATCACCAGCAGCAGACCATAACCCATATCTCCGAGACACAGTCCGAAGAAGAGCATATAGAATGGTGCGTAGAATGGTGTGAGGTCGAGTTCGTCATATTTCGGAAGGACATACAGTGAACCGATAGGCTCAAATGCTCTGGCAAACCAGTTGTTTTTCAGTTTGACAGGTGGATTGTCCTCCTGTGTAGCTTTCTCTGTGATGTAGAGTGCCGAAGTGGAGTCAAGGAATTCACATATGGCAGCATCCTCCGATGTGGGTGCAAAACCTTCCAGTACAGAGATGGTCTCCTCACCCTCTTTTACAGAGGCGGCGCTTGCCAGATATAGGTCAAGCTCATTGAGAAGCTTCTCATTAATCTCTTGGAGGCGTCCTGCTTGAGGTATGAACCCTGCGATTTTCCCTTTGAGCTCCTGAAGTCTCTGCTCCACCTCTTTAAGCTCTGCCCTGAGTTCAGAGGCAGGCTTTTGGGGGAAGGTAGATTCCTGGATAGGGAACTGCAGCTCTTCGCCTACAGGTGCCACTATAGTGAAATATACTTTGCTTGATGTAGTGTTAAGGATCTGCAGCGGATACTCCTGCTCCCAAGACTCCTGGTATCTTTTTCCAGATACTGCATAGAAATGGGGCTGGAATCCTATCTGGTGAAGTCTTTCGATATCAGATACCGAGAAGTCTCCCCACACTTCAGATTCCTGAATGTCACGGAGCAGCTGCCCCCTGAGGGATACTGCTTCGTCTTTAGCGGCAAAGACCTTTTCGACAGTCTGTAAAAACAGGTCATCAGAGACCTCAGTGGCGACAGGGGTTATCCCTTCGCACTCTTTGGCCAGTCGTTTGAGCAGGCTGACAGCAGATTTGTATCTGGCCGATAGCTCTACCATCTCTTTGGAGTTCTGGTCTACAGGTCTCACCGAACGGGTGATGTCCATCATTCCCAGCTCCTGAAGCTTGAGCAAAAACGAATCAAGCTCCTGACTCAATACGACAAAGGAGTATTTGGTCATTCTTACTATCATAGCTCTTCCTCCTCTTCTTGTTGATGTCTGGTTTTTACGATTTTTTGAGATGCTTTTGAAAGATTCTCCTCATCTTCCATATATCTCTTGATCTTACGGATAGCCTCTTGATATCCAGGGATCTGTACCTTCTCATAAAGGTTTACCTTCTGAGTGGTTTTTTTCCTGGAGAAATCAAGAAGTCTGGCTTTCTCTGTGTATATCTCAGACTCTATCCCGATCTGTGCAAGGTCTTTCAGAATTCTCACTCCGTCTGTATACCAGAGAGGTTTTTTGAACAGGTCAAACTCTTTGACCTCATAGATAACCTCTCTCAGTTCAGGTGTCTTGACCCCTGCGAATTTTACGGTGTCGAGCACCACATCCTTCACAGAGATAAGACCAGGTTCAAATTCGTTCCATAGTCCTGCGAGATAGTCATATTCTTTAAGGGTAGATGACAATTGCTCCAATAGATCTTCAGAACGCTTTTTAGCCCTCTTTACCTCAAGACGAAGTGCCGACTCCTTGTTTTTAAGGGTAGGCAAGGTGCGTAAACGGACTTTAAGCTGTTTGTTAAGTTCGTTTAGCGAAGTCTTGTTGTATTGGAATTTGATAGCCATCTTATACTATTTCGCTTCTTTCCAGTATTTTTCGATAAGTGCCTCTTTAAGACCTGTCTCAGGTTTGGTGAAGTATTTTCCAAACAGCTCCCAGGCGGTGTCGAGCATCTCTGTGATGGAGATGTTGACGTCGATGGCGAGAAGTCTTGAAGAGTATTCTTTAGCATATTCCAGACAGCGGTTGTCGTAGTCGCTCAAGTCGAAACCGTTTTCGAGTTTGGTCTTGGCGTTGGCGGCATCCGCGTATAGACGTACAGCGGTGTTCATAACCTGGCTGTGGTCCTCTCTGGTCTGTTTTCCGATAACGAGCTGTTTCAGACGGGACAGTGAACGGAATGGGTCGATGATAACCTTTCCTGTGTCGGTGTCAAGTCTCAGGTATAGCTGACCTTCGGTGATATAACCTGTGTTATCAGGGATAGCGTGGGTGATGTCACCGTCGTTAAGTGTGGTCACAGCGATGATGGTGATAGAACCACCCTCAGGAAGCTGTACAGCTTTTTCGTAGATCTTGGCAAGGTCTGAATAAAGTGAACCCGGCATTGAGTCTTTTGAAGGGATCTGGTCCATACGGTTCGATACGATAGAGAGGGCATCGGCGTACAGGGTCATATCTGTCAAAAGTACCAGCACTTTTTCGTTTTTGTCCACTGCGAAGTATTCGGCAGCGGTAAGTGCCATATCGGGGATAAGGAGACGCTCTACGGGGGGCTGTTCGGTAGTGTTTACGAAACTGATGATCTTGTCCAGAGCACCTGCATTCTCAAACATCTGTTTGAAATAGAGGTAGTCGTCGTTTGTAAGACCCATACCACCCAGGATAATCTTGTCCACATCTGCCCTCAGGGCTACCATCGCCATAACCTGGTTATATGGCTGGTCAGGGTCGGCGAAGAATGGAATCTTCTGTCCCGATACGATAGTGTTGTTAAGGTCGATACCTGCAATACCTGTAGGGATTAGCTGTGAAGGCTGTTTTCTCTTGTAAGGGTTTACAGAGGGGCCTCCGATAAATCTTCTCTCACCCTCTACAGCAGGACCACCGTCGATAGGTTCGCCATAAGCGTTGAAGAAGCGTCCGGCAAGCTGTTCGCTTACGTTAAGTGCGGGAGCTTCTCCGAAGAAAATGACTTCAGCGTCGGTAGGGATATTCTCGGTACCCTTGAAAACCTGAAGGGTCACCATATCACCTTTCATCTTTACCACCTGAGCAAGTCTTCCATCGACAGTAGCAAGCTCGTCATTTGAGACGCCTTGAGCCTTTACAGTGACTGTAGCTTTAGTGATAGCTTCAAGTCTTGTGTATATTCTTTGGAATGCTTTATTTGTCATAGCTTATGGTGTTTTTAATCTGTGATAGATATTTGTCAAACTCAGCGCTCTTGAATTCAGAGTAGTTCATCTGTTTGAATATGTTGATAAGGCCCTTGTAATAGGTAGAGCACTCTTCGAATGTGTCGAATTCGTGTTTTGCGTCACAGGCTTCGAGTACAAGCGCCAACATATATTTCTGTCTCTCGATGGGGCAAGAGGCGTCAATCTTGTCGAATGCGTCCTGCTGGAGGATGACGAAGTCGATAAGTTCCGATTTCCAGTAGATCTCGTGGTATGAGATAGGAACTCCGTCGTCACCGAGGATGTTGATCTGTTCGTATGCCTCTTTACCTCTGAGTACGATATTTTTGGCTTTGAGCACTTTCTCTACCCAGTCAGGGGCGATATGCTCACTCATATATTGGACGATCTCAGGGTAATCAAGATATTTTGAGTAAGAGTCGATAGGGTCCACTGCAGGGTATCTCTTCTTGTCGGCACGGTTCTGGTTAAGAGCGTAGAAGCATCTTGCAGCTTTCTTGGTAGACTCTGTTACAGGCTCTTTAAGGTTACCACCGGCAGGAGATACAGTACCCAGGAAGGTTACAGCACCTGTCTGGCCGTTGTTAAGGATAACAGCACCTGCACGGGCGTAGAAGTTGGAGATGGTAGATGAGAGGTCTACAGGGAATGCATCCGCACCGGGAAGCTCCTCCATACGGTTACTCATCTCTCTAAGTGCCTGTGCCCAACGTGAGGTGGAGTCGGCAAGCAGAAGTACTTTCAGACCCATTGAACGGTAATACTCGCAGATGGTCATCGCTGTGTATACAGATGCCTCACGAGCTGCTACCGGCATATTTGATGTGTTACAGATGATGGTGGTTCTCTCCATAAGCGAGCGGCCTGTGTGAGGGTCGATCAGTTCGGGGAACTCGGTGAAGATCTCCACTACCTCATTTGCACGCTCACCGCAGGCAGCCATAACGATAACGTCGGCCTCACCCTGCTTCGCAATAGCGTGCTGAAGTACAGTCTTGCCACATCCGAATGGGCCAGGGATAAATCCTGTACCACCCTCTGCAATAGGGTTGAAGGTGTCGATACAGCGTACACCTGTCTCCATCACTTTGAATGGTCTTGGTTTCTCTTTGTAGTTGGTGATAGGAACCTTTACTGCCCATTTCTGCACCATAGATACAGGATGCTCTTCACCTGCAGCATCCACAAGTACCGCTACGGTATCTTTGGCTTTGTAACTGCCGGCTTTGACGATCGATTTTACAGTATAGTTTCCTTTGAATGAAAATGGAACCATAATTTTGTGGGGAAGCCAACCCTCTTTTACTTCACCCAGCCAGTCGGCAGCTACCACTGCATCGCCCTCTTTGGCAGTAGGGGTAAATTCCCACTCCTTTTCAAGGTCGATAGGGAGAGTGTATTCACCTCTCTTAAGGAATACATCCTCCATAGTGGCGAGGTTGTTCTGTAGACCATCGTAGTTGCTTGATAGAAGACCAGGGCCAAGAGTTACCTCCAGCATATGTCCTTCAAACTCTACGGTGTCACCATTTTTCAAACCTCTGGTGCTTTCGTACACCTGTACGGAAGCAGATTTGCCGGTTACTTTGATGACCTCTGCCATAAGACGGGCATCACCCAACTTTATGAAGCAGATCTCATTTTGAGCGACAGGTCCATCCACAGTCACTGTGACAAGGTTGGAGATGATACCTGTTACTTTTCCGGTGGTTTTCATATTGTTTTTAGATATTTATAGTTTTAAAAATTAATTCCGGTAAATGTCCCTCTTACTTCAGAAACATATTGCTCGAAGAGTTCGGCACCTTTAGCCTGATCGAGCCTGATCCATCTCTCCACGATCTTCCCTTTCAGGAGGAAGGCCAATATCACATCGATATCGAAGTAGTGGTAGAGATTTATTTCTGAGATCTTCTGCCATCTGAACTTGTCGAGAGCCTGTTCTCTCTCGATGATATTCTGGATCTCAAAAATCTTAGCTATCTGGGGATAGTCATCGTTTTCGATATCAAAATCACCCATAATGTATTTCTCGTTCTCTTTACCCAGTGTCTTGGCCAGGAGGGATACCTGAACATTCCTGACGAAACGGTCGAATTTGAAATATTTGGAGATGAATTGATTCTTGGAGTGCTCCGCCTTGTGATAGAAATAGTGGTGCAGATTCTCCTCGACAAGTCCGAACTCCAGCCAGTCAACCAGAGCGTTGTCCCTCTTGGAGAGCCTTTCACGGATAGTGGCGGCTATCTCATCGTACGAAAACTGCTGTGCCCCGAAATCTGGAACAAGATCGGGGAGCCCTGCGATGATATAGTGATAATTATTCATTAATTATCCGAATAAAAGTTTTTTAGTGGCAGGTCTTACATAGTCGGCGAGGATCTTCTCGAAGTCTTCGTCAGAGAATCCGATCATATAACCATCCTCTTTAGGGCCGATCTTGAATCCTCCTGCGAGCTGTTTTGAGAAGGTGATGGTAACACCTTGCCCCATCTCTTTCTGAGCCTCTTTCGCGATGAAAGAGTTAAGCCCCTCCTGAAGTGCTGCAGGGAGGATAAGCTCCAGGTCTACAGGCTCAGAGTGAGCAGCGTTGAAAGCTTTGGCGATGGTAAGAATCACAGATTTCACAAAATCCACATCTGAAAGGGAGGCTTTTACAGGCTCCTTAAGTGCTTTTGTGATGATGATGTTCTCGATTTGCTGTTTTACAGCAGAGATGGTCTGTGTAGCTGCGATACGGAGGTCATTGTCCGCTTTGGTCTTGATCTCCTGAGCCTGTTTCTCTGCGTCAGCAATTATCTTGGATGCATTCTCCTGGGCCGCAGAGAGGATCTTTTCAGCTTCGGCTTTAGCCTTGGCCACCATCTCCTGAGCCTCTTGTTTTCCTTTTGACAACCCCTCATTATAGAGCTTGTCGGTAAGTTCTTGCAATTTGTTCTGCATATCTTTTGTAGTTATATTCTATATCCCACAAATGTATGCATTTTTAATCGCAAAACCAATAATAAAGTGTTAACTAAAACACCCTTTCAAGTATCTCTTTTATGTTTTTTCCCCTTCCCATCGTATAATAATGAACTGCAGGGGCCCCATTTGCCAAAAGATCTTTACTTTGGGCCACGCACCACTCTATTCCGAGCTGGAAAATAGCGCTGTTGTCACGACATTTGAGTACCTCTTTTCTCAGCTCTTCGGGTATTTGGAGCGAGAATGAATGTGGAAGTTTCTCCAGATGGGAGAGGGTAGAGAGGGGTTTGAGGCCGGGAATGACAGGGACAGTAATCCCCGCTTTACGACACTCATCCACAAAGTGGTAGAAATGTCTGTTGTCGAAAAACATCTGGGTGATGATGTAGTCAGCTCCGGCGTCCACTTTCCTTTTGAGATTCAGGATATCCTCCTGTAGTGTCCCCGCTTCAAAGTGCTTTTCGGGGTATCCGGCTACACCTATACAGAAATCTGTGGGGATGGGGTGCTCAAGCTCCTCATCAAGATACTTGCCGCTGTTGAGTCTTCTGATCTGGCCTACCAGGCTATTGGTGTGGGAATATCCCCCCACTTCTGGGATAAACTCTCTGTTTGCCCCCTGTCCGTCCCCCCTCAGGGCCATAACATTTTGGATCCCCAGGAAGTTCAGATCGACCAGCTGGTTCTCTATCTGGTATTTGGTGAGTCCGGCACAGATGATGTGGGGGACCACCTCGATATGGAACCTGTTCATCACAGCGGCGGCCACAGCCAGTGTTCCAGGCCTTTTGGATATTACCTTTTTCGCCATAGACCCGTCTTTCAACTCTGTGAATATCACCTCTTCACGATGACTTGTGAGGTTTACGAAAGGGGGCTTGAACTCCATAAGGGGTTCGAGTGACTGATACAGCACATTTATGTCCGACCCTTTGAGAGGGGGGACAAATTCAAGTGACGGGAACGGCTTTTTACTGCTCTGGAGTATTTCTGTAACTTTCATATCAGATGTATTTTGCTTGTGGGTGAGAGATGATCATACCGCATACCGATGTGGTGGGGACCATCGCATATGATGATGTGAGGGTAATCCCGAGCTCCCTCTCCGGGTCAATAATCCCGAGTGCCTTCCCTTTAAGTGAGTGGTCAGGGATAGAGTTGTATCCGAATGCAGGGCGGATGATTCTGCACCCTTCGGAGATTTGCCCCTCCATCCATTCGGCAGTAGCCTCTGCCAGTCGTGCGCATAGACTCTCCCTGAGGAGATGCTCATAGGATTTGCAGTCGCAGCATTTGTGGTGATCCTCCACTTTGATGGCAAAAAGTCCTGCAGTGGAGGTGATTGGGCTTCCCTTCGGGGCAATGAAATCGGCTACAGAGATATATCCTTCCCCTTTTTTGAGTGACCTTCCTGCTTCAAATCTGTGGACTCCGTCCAATATTATCGTCTCATCTTCGCTCTGGGCATCGAAGAATCTCACCTTGAGGGATATCTCCACATCCTGTTCCACAATCATCCTGTCAAGCATCCCGATAGCAGATTCATAGCACTTTTCTGCCTCCGGCTCAGTATAGATGATTTCGGGATATTTCCCTTTGAATCCCCAGAAACTCAGGAACATAGTCCAGTCAATTTTATCCACTACCGTCTCTATCCGGAGTTTGTGGACAGTGAGGTTATGCTCTCCGAATTGGGAGGGGAGACGATAACTCTCTTCAGGATAACGGATCCTCTCTTTTCTCGCTTGCCCAATGGTGGCTTCGCCATCTCTTCTGAGGTGGAGTTCCCGGAGCCTCTCCTGCCCCTTCCGAAGCAGTGAGATGGTCTGCAGAGGATCTTTCTGGAGCCTGTTGAGGGTGTTTGCACAGTCAGATGCACTGTGGGTATGGATCACAGGATGAGAGTAGAGAGGTGCGAGTTTGACAGCAGTGTGCAGGTCGGAGGTGGTCGCTCCACCTACAAAAACGGGTATCTCCATTCCTGACTCCTCCATCATCCTGCAGAGCTCCTCCATATAGGCGAGTGATGGGGTGATAAGTCCGCTTACCCCCACATAATCGGCCTGGTGCTCCACTATGGCCTCCAGAATGGTGGTGTTCTCCACCATCACACCGAGGTCTATCACCTCGATATTGTTGCAGGATAGGACTATGCCCAATATATTTTTCCCTATGTCGTGCACATCACCTTTGACAGTAGCGAGTACCATCTTTCTCTTCCTGATGGAGCTTTCGCTCTGCGCACTCTCCATATCCCCCTGTAGCAGATCGACCCCCTTTTTCATTATTTTTGAGGACTTTATAACCTGTGGAAGGAACATTTTCCCTTCGCGGAACTCTCTCCCTACCACCTCCATACCGTCAAGCAGCGGACCTTCTATAATCTGCAGTGGAGTCATAATCTTTTTTGCCTCCTGAAGGTCACTTTCCAGGTATTCTGCGGTTCCGGTAATCAGGGCGTGTTCGAGCCTTTTTTCGAGGGATAATTCTCTCCACTGCTCTTGTCTGACCTCTGACGACTGAGTGCCGGCCTCCGATTTTATCCTTTGGGCCAATAGGGTCAATCGCTCTGTAGCATCGGGATCTGAGTTGAGAACCACATCCTCTACCGCTTTCAGTAGGGATGGCTCTATCTGATTGTAAACCTGTAGCATAGATGGGTTGACGATCGCCATATCAAGCCCACTGTTGATGGCGTGGTACAGGAATACAGAGTGCATCGCCTCGCGGACAGGGTTATTCCCCCTGAAGGCGAACGAGAGGTTTGAGACTCCACCAGATGTTTTGGCTCCGGGGAGATTCTCTTTTACCCATTTTACTGCCTTGATAAAGTCTACGGCATAGTCATTGTGTTCGGGAAGCCCTGTCCCGATGGTGAGTATATTGTTGTCGAATATGATCTCTTCCCCTCTATATCCGCACACTTGTGTGAGGATATCGTAACTTCTGCGACATATTGCGATCTTTCTTTCATAGTCGGTGGCCTGTCCCTGCTCATCGAAAGCCATCACGACTACCGATGCTCCAAGCCTGCGTATCTCCTTCGCCTTACGGATGAACTCCTCTTCACCCTCCTTGAGGGAGATGGAGTTTACGTAGCATCTCTTCTGGGTGTTTTTAAGACCGGCGAGGATGGTCTCCCAGTGGGATGAATCTATCATAAAAGAGGCTTTGGTGATGTCCGGATCGTTCGATATGATTCTGATGAATCTCTCCATCTCAGCAGGGGCATCAAGCATAGGATCATCCATATTGATGTCTATGATAGTGGCTCCGTCCCTTATCTGGTTACGGGCAATGAGTGCAGCCTCTTCGTATTTTTTCTCTGCAATAAGTTTGGCAAATTTTCTGGACCCTGCCACATTGGTCCTCTCACCCACATTGACAAACAGACTCTCTGCGGGAGCTTGTGGGGTAATGGCTCCGAATCTGCGTGGAGGGACCCCTTCGAGAGCAGCTTTAATGGCTCTGATATGGTCAGGGGTGGTTCCGCAGCACCCCCCTGCGATGTTAAGATAGCCCTTACGGGCAATGTTTCCGACAAGATCTGCGGTGATTTCGGGGGTCTCCGGGTATCCCCCCAGTGTGTCGGGGAGCCCTGCATTAGGGTATATGCTCACTGCGCAAGGGAGCTTTCCGGCCAATGAGGCGATTACCGGCTCCATATCGGCAGCTCCGAAGGAGCAGTTGAGACCGAAACTGAGGATAGGGTAGTGGGATAGTGCCTGGTATAGCTCCTCCACGTGTATCCCTGTGAGGATGCGTCCCTGACGGTCATTTATGGTAGCAGAGATCATTACAGGTATCTCTGTCCCTCTCTCTTCCTGCACAGATGATATGGCATAAAGGGCAGCTTTGGCATTCAGCCCGTCGAAGATGGTCTCTACCAGAAGGAGGTCCACTCCGGCATCGATGAGCCCTTTTGCCTGCTCTGCGTAGCACTGTGCCATCGCGTCAAATGTGATGGCCCGGTATTCGGGGCTGTTTACATCGGGAGACAGCGACAGCATCTTCGATGTAGGGCCCATACTTCCCGCTACAAATACGGCTCTCCCTACAGCTGAACTCATCTTGTCTGCCTCCTCTCTGGCTATGGCAGCACCATTATAACTCTCCTGATATGAGAGGGAGTTGAATGTGTTTGTCTTGATAATATCTGCTCCTGCCTCTATGTACTCTCTGTGTATCCGTCTTAACATCTCAGGGGTATCTCCATATTTCTGGAGCATAGTCCCTGTAGCACCGTCGAGGATGAGTATTCTTTCTCTGATGAGTTCTCTGATCATAAAGTCATTAAATTATAAAAAGGGTGACCAAAGTGCTCAGTCACCCTTTTGAATGTATTTGGTTATATAGTATTAAGCCAAGAAACCAAGAAGGATACCGGCTGCTACAGCACTACCGATTACACCAGCTACGTTAGGACCCATAGCGTGCATAAGTAGGTAGTTGGTCTTATCGTATTCCAAACCTACGTGGTTAGAAACACGTGCTGCGTCTGGAACAGCAGATACACCTGAGTTACCGATAAGTGGATTGATCTTGTTGCCCTCTTTAAGGAACAGGTTGAAGAACTTCACAAACAATACTCCGAAAGTGGTAGCGATGACAAATGAAAGTGCACCAAGAGCGAAGATCTTGATTGAAGAACCTCTCAAGAACTGGTCAGCCTGAGTAGAGCAACCTACAGTCACACCGATAAGGATAGTAACGATGTCGATAAGTGGACCACGGGCAGTCTCAGCAAGACGTTTGGTCACGCCTGACTCTTTAAGAAGGTTACCGAAGAACAACATACCAAGAAGTGGAAGACCTGAAGGTACGATGAATGCTGTCATAAGGAAGCCAAGGATAGGGAAAATGATTTTCTCTGTCTGTGACACTGCGCGAGGAGCTTTCATCTTGATAAGTCTCTCTTTCTGAGTGGTAAGAAGTTTCATGATAGGTGGCTGGATAACTGGTACCAATGCCATATAAGAGTATGCTGATACAGCGATAGCACCCATCAAATCGGGAGCAAGTCTTGAAGATAGGAAGATAGCTGTAGGACCGTCAGCACCACCGATGATACCGATAGCACCAGCTTCAGCAGGGGTAAATCCAAGAGCAAGAGCTATAGCATATGCACCGAAGATACCGAACTGTGCAGCAGCACCGATCAGAAGAAGTTTTGGGTTAGAGATCAATGCAGAGAAGTCTGTCATCGCACCGATACCCAAGAAGATAAGTGGTGGATAGAAACCTCTTTGAACACCTTGATAAAGGATGTTCATTACAGAGCCCTCTTCGTAGATACCTACTTGTAAGCCAGGGAACAATGGAATGTTACCGATAATGATACCGAATCCGATAGGTACAAGGAGTAGGGGCTCCCACTCTTTTTTGATACCCAAGTAAATGAATACGAGTCCGATAAGGATCATAATCAAATACTGGAAGTTGCAGTTTGCAAAGCCTGTAAACTGCCAGAACTGTACTAGATTATCTAAGATATTTTCCATAATTATTATCCTAAGATTGCAAGAACAGCACCTTCAAGTACTGAGTCACCTTTTTTAGCGTTGATAGATTTAACTACGCCGTCAGCTGGAGCCTCGATAGCATTTTCCATCTTCATAGCCTCAAGCATCATTACGGTCTGACCTTGTTTAACAGCGTCACCCTCTTTTACAAGTACATCAAGTACAACACCTGGAAGTGGTGAGGTAACCTCTGTACCACCAGCTGAAGCTGCAGGAGCTGCGTTGGTAGCTGCAGATGGTCTGCCGGCTGCAGGGGTAACAGCAGGAGCTGCAGATACGGTAGGTTTAACTACTTTGATAGCTTTTGGTTTAGCTACAGGTTGTTCAAATTCTACAGTGAAAGGGGTGCCGTTAACTTCTACTTTAGCGACAGAATCTTCCACTTCATTGATGGTAACTTTATAGTCGCTACCATTGATTTTAAGATTATATTCTTTCATTTCTTTCTATTTTACAAGTGAGATTATTTTTTTAGCTGTGGAGTCTGTCTCAGACCATAAATCTTAGAGCTCCAAGGTGAGTACTTACGTGCCTCGTGTTGAAGGGTGATGGTGAAGCTCTCTTCATCGTGAGCCTCATTCTCCTCAATAAACAGGTGCAATGCCACAGAGATAGCTGCAAATGCTTCAGCAGAGTAGTCTTCAGCTTTAGCTTTAGGTGCAGCTTCACCTTTAACTTCAGCAGCTTTGGTCGCCTTCTCCTGACCTCTTTTTACACTCACTTTAGCGATGCCAGTGAATATGATAGCAAGGATAATAAGGGCAAGGAATACTACACTCATAGCAGTAATGGTCATAATCCATCCGTAAGGGTCAACTCTGTACATACGGTCAGATTTGCTCTCTGCATCTACACCTGCGTTGTTGGTGCTTGGAGATGTTCTGTCCATAACTTGCCAGCCTTCGCCGCATCCGCAGTTTGAACCGATACCGTCTTCAGTACGGCCGAATGTTACATTATCAGGAAGATCTTTCTTAACGAAGATCTTGTCGATAATGGTGCGTCCGTCACTGCTTACGAAGTAGATGGTGTCGCTCTCTGCAAGTGTGAAGTTAACGTGGAAAGTACCACGGAATGGCTGATTGTCAGCCCAGAAAAGGGCGTGCTGACGAGGTTTGATCTTAGTTAGTACGTCACCGCGTGGAATGGCGTATTTCTTAAGGTTGTTGGCATCATTTGAAAGATAACATCCTCCAATGTCCACAGTACCATAAGATGTGTTGAAAAGTTCTATGTAAGCATTCTGCTGTCCGAAGTCATCCTGAAAATCTGAAGTGTTGGTCACAAGATATTCATTGATGCGCATCGCACTCTGCTGTTGTGCGCTAAGAGATAGCGACACCACGATAGAACACAACACCAATATGTATCTTAAATTTTTCATTATAGTCTAATTTATTATAGAGGTAGGTTATCGTGTTTTTTAGCAGGGTTGGTAAGCTTTTTGGTAGCGAGCTGTTCCAATGCGCGGATTACGCGGAAACGGGTGTTACGAGGCTCGATAACGTCGTCGATATAACCGTAGCTTGCTGCTTTGTAAGGGTTACAGAACAAGTCGTTGTACTCTTTCTTCTTAGCTTCAGCGATCTCAGTCTGTTTGGCAGGATCTTCCTCAGCTTTGATATCTTTAGCGTAAAGTACAGCCACAGCACCTTCAGCACCCATAACTGCGATGTTTGCAGTAGGCCAAGCGTAGTTAACATCACCACGAAGCTGTTTACAGCTCATTACGATGTGTGAACCACCGTATGATTTACGAAGGGTAACGGTAATTTTAGGAACAGTAGCTTCACCGTATGCGTATAGAAGTTTAGCACCGTGAAGGATAATTCCACCATATTCCTGCTGAGTACCAGGAAGGAAGCCAGGTACGTCTACAAGGGTTACAAGAGGGATGTTGAAAGCGTCGCAGAAACGTACGAAACGTGCAGCTTTTCTTGATGAGTTGATGTCAAGAACACCTGCAAGAACCTTAGGCTGGTTTGCAACGATACCAACTGATGTGCCACCCATATGGGCGAAACCTACGATGATGTTACGAGCATAGTCTTTGTGAACTTCGAAGAATTCACCATCGTCCACGATGCCACCGATAACTTCATACATATCGTATGGAGCGTTAGGGCTGTCAGGGATGATCTCGTTAAGTCTGTCCTCAAGACGATCGATAGGATCTTCTGTAGGTTTGACAGGAGCCTCTTCCATATTGTTCTGAGGGATGAAGCTGAGAAGTTTGCGGATAGCTGCGATAGCTTCCTCCTCTGTGTCACAAGCAAAGTGAGCAACACCTGATTTAGAGGCGTGAACAGAAGCACCACCAAGCTGCTCCTGGTTAACTACCTCGCCAAGTACCTGTTTAACAACAGCAGGACCGGTCAAGAACATATAGCTGGTACCTTTGGTCATAATATTGAAGTCGGTAAGAGCTGGAGAATATACAGCACCACCTGCACAAGGACCAAGGATGGCAGAAATCTGAGGAACAACACCTGAAGCCAAAATGTTTCTTTCGAAGATCTCAGCATAACCTGCAAGTGCGTTTACACCCTCCTGGATACGTGCTCCACCTGAGTCATTAAGACCGATGATAGGTGCACCCATCTTCATAGCCTGATCCATAATTTTGCAGATCTTCATAGCAAGGGTCTCAGAAAGTGAACCACCGAATACTGTGAAATCCTGTGCAAATACATAAACCAGTCTTCCGTCTACTGTACCGTAACCGGTAACGACACCATCACCAAGGAATGTAGTTTTCTCCATTCCGAAGTTTGTACAACGGTGAGTCACGAACATATCGAATTCCTCGAAGCTCCCTTCGTCAAGAAGCATCTGGATTCTTTCGCGAGCTGTAAATTTACCTTTTTCGTGCTGAGAGTCGATTCTTTTTTGACCACCACCAAGGCGAGCCTTTTCACGAAGTTCAATCAGCGCTTTAACTTGTTCAAGTTGTTTGCTCATAGTATCTGATTTTATATTGTTGTTTTATTTGGTTTCGTTAGGGTTTTCACAAAGTTCAGTAAGAACACCTACAGTTGATTTTGGATGCAGGAATGCGATGTTAAGTCCTTCAGCACCTTTACGTGGAGCTTTGTCGATAAGTCTTACACCTTTACCTTCCATCTCTACAAGTGCATTCTGAACACCGTCAGCTACTGAGAATGCGATGTGGTGGATACCCTCACCTCTCTTCTCGATAAAGCTGGCAATAGTTCCGTCAGGAGATGTGCTTTCCAAAAGCTCAATTTTGGTTTGACCGATTTTCAAGAAAGCGGTTTTAACTTTTTGGTCAGCTACTTCTTCGATAGCGTAGCATTTTAGGCCAAGAACGTTTTCATAATATGGAAGAGCTTCGTCGATAGATTTGACAGCGATTCCAATGTGTTCGATGTGCGATAAGTTCATAATGCTTTATTTTATAAATGTATTTGTATTTGTAATCTGATTATTCTGCCATTGACATGGTGTGATATACGTTCTGTACATCGTCGTCCTCCTCGATTTTGTTGAGAAGTTTCTCAACTGCCTCTTTCTGCTCGCCGCTAAGAGACTTGAGAGGTACATTAGGGATTCTTTCGAAACCACCTGAGATGAGTTCGAAACCATTCTCTTCAAGATATTTCTGTACAGCGCCATAAGATTCGAATGCGCCGTAGATAACGATCTGTTTGACGATAGTGCCGTCCTCTTTCTCATCTTCATCCATATAGACATCGTCTACATTCAAGTCGATGAGTTCAAGTTCAAGCTCTTCAAGATCTACAGGCTTGTCACCTTTTACTTTAAATACACATTTGTGGTCAAACATAAACTCTACGCTACCCTGTGTGCCGAGTGCTCCACCGAATTTGGTGAAATAGCTTCTGATGTTTGCTACAGTTCTGTTGTTGTTGTCGGTAGCGGTCTCCACCAAAATGGCGATACCGTGAGGACCATAACCTTCGTATACAAGCTCCTTGTAATCGCCCTGATCTTTCTCCACTGCTCTCTTGATGGCTCTGTCGATATTCTCTTTGGGCATATTCTCAGAGCGTGCATTCTGGATAAGTGTCCTTAGACGGGGGTTGTTTGCGGGATCCGGACCACCGGCTTTTGCAGCGATAGTGATCTCTTTTCCTATTCTGGTGAAAACTCGGGCCATATTGCCCCAGCGTTTGAATTTACGTTCTTTTCTGAACTCAAAAGCTCTTCCCATACCTTAATAAAAATGATTCGTTAGGTTATTTTACTTGAATTCGGTTAATGTATTTTTCGATCTCATATCCTTCAAGAGTCTGAGGATACTCTTTTTTGATTCTTTCGTAAAGTGAAAGTGCTTTGGCATTGTTACCAAGCTCTTCAGCCATCATACCGGCTTTAAGGAGGTAACCTGCAGCATATGCATTGTCAGCGTAGTTTGCAGCTTTCTCATACTGTGCCATAGCAGAACTGTAGTCCTCTTTCATAGCATAAGCATCTCCCATACAGCAGATAGCGCGTGCAGCGAGGATCTCATCTTTTCCGTTGTATTTTTTCAAGTAAGAAATGGCATTGTCAGCGTTTCCAAGCTGAAGTTCGCAGATACCGGCATAGAGGTAGACAGCTGCACCTGCTTTTTTACCATACTCGTCCACTACCTGAGCAAAGCCTAAAGCGTTGCCGTCACCATTAAGGGCAAGGTCATAAATGCCACTGCGGAAATACTGTTCTGCAGCATAAGTCTGGTTTGCAGCCTCAGCCTGAAGGGGCTTAACATAAAACTGCATTACAGCCACGATTACGAGGGCAACTGCTACTACAGCGATGGTGCAAATTGATACTTTTTTACCGTACTCTTTGAAGAATTTCTCTGCTTTAGAAACTGCTTCTCCTACATTTTGGGATGTCTCAATGTTCTGATTTTTAGATTGTTGTGCCATTGTTATAGATTTTAATATTATTTGCCAAAATTTTATCACGCAAATATAGGAAAAACAAAGGAAACTAACCTAATAATAGGTTAATAATTTTATTAACATTTCTTTCGACATTTCACGGGGATTCTTAGTATCTTCGCGTTCAAATAGAGTGAAAATGTATATCAAACGCCTCATACTTTCAAATTTTAAGAACATAGTCTCGGCAGATCTCACTTTCTCCCCTGGCATAAACTGTATTTGTGGGGATAATGGAGAGGGGAAAACCAATCTTCTGGATGCTGTGCACTACCTCTCGATGACCAAGAGCTTTCTACAGTCATCTGACAGATTTACATATACATACGGGGCGTCAGAGGCTACACTTTGCGGCACTTATGATGTAGATGGATATGAAGAGAAAATAGCGCTGAGCGTGAAGAGCCAGGGGGAGAAAACAATTAAAAAAAATGATAAGGCGTACCCCAGAATTTCTGAGCATATAGGCCATATCCCTGTGGTGATCATATCCCCTTCGGATACATCGCTCATACACGATTCGGGTGAGGAGAGAAGACGTTTTATGAATATAGTCCTCTCACAGACAGATCCTCAGTATCTGAGGGCTATGCAGTCATATAACAGGGTGTTGCAGCAGCGCAACAAACTTCTTAAAAGTGATACTCCTCCATCGGAGATTCTCCTTGAAGCCTTCTCCGGACAGCTCAACAGAGATGCTGACTACATCTTCAGAAAGAGGGGGGAGCTGGCTCAGGAACTGAATGCTCTGGCTGCCGGTTTTTATGCAAGACTTTCAGATGGTAAGGAGAGCATCTCTCTGGAGTACTCTTCTGACCTTAACAGGGCTACGATGGCACAGCTTCTCAAGAGTGCATATCAGAGGGATATAGTCCTCAAATATACCTCTGTAGGTATACAGAGGGATGATTATGACTTTATGATGAATGGATATCCACTCAAAAAATGTGCATCCCAGGGGCAGCAGAAAACCTTCCTTATATCCCTTAAGCTGGCGCAGCTCGATATGACAAGACGCAGGTGCGGACACTCCCCGATACTTCTTCTTGACGATGTCTTCGACAAGCTTGATATGAAGAGGGTGGAGCTCCTTATGAATATGGTCTCAAAAGAGGGTTTCGGCCAGCTGTTTGTGACTGACAGCAATAAAGTGAGGGTCTCTGATCTGGTGAAAAAACTTGATAGCGAAAGCAGATTCTATACAGTGACAAAAGGGGAATTCTCTGAAGTAAAATGAAAAGGACAGATCCTATAATGGTGGATGAACTGGTAGCTATATTTACCAGCAGGTTAGGTATCCGGAACGATCTGAACCGTATCAGGGTGTACCAGGCCTGGGACGACGTCGTGGGGTTCCGGGTGGCGAGGGCTACTGCCAAGCATTTCTACAGAGCAGAGGACAAAATCCTTTTCTGTACGATGAACTCCTCTTCACTGGCAAACCAGCTCTATTTCCAGTCGGAGATCATTAAAAAGAGGATAAATGAAGAGCTGGGTGAAAATTTGGTCGAAAAAGTGGTCATAAGATGATAAAAGTAATAGCAGATATCGATATTCCATACCTGAAAGGGGTTCTGGAGCCCTTCGCAGAGGTTACCTACCTGAAAGGGAAGGAGATGGACAGGAACGCGGTGTGCGATGCGGATGCCCTTCTGATAAGGACCCGTACCCATTGCGACAGCACGCTGCTTGAGGGGTCGAATGTGAAATTCATCGCCTCTGCTACGATCGGTACCGACCACGTCGATAGAGAGTATCTCGCTTCGCGCAATATCCATTTTGAAAATGCACCCGGGTGCAATGCTGGTGGGGTGATGCAGTATGTCCACACCGCCCTTTTTGCCGTCGCCTCCAGAAAGAACCTCCCCCTCGAAGGGAAAACTTTCGGGGTGATAGGGGTGGGCAACACCGGAGGTAGGGTGGCAGCTCTGGCCAAACACCTGGGATTCAAGGTGCTGAGAAATGATCCTCCGAAGGAGGCGATGGGGGAGGAAAAGGGGCTCTATTGTCCTCTGGAGTATCTGCTGGAGCACTCCGATATAATATCTATGCACGTGCCGCTCGATGAAACTACCAAGGGGATGGGGGACCGCGATTTCTTCTCGAGGGTGAAGCCAGGGGCAATATTCATCAACGCTTCGAGGGGTGAAGTGGTGGTGGACGAGGCGCTTAAAGGGAGATGCAGCGAACTTTCGGCATTGATTTTGGATGTGTGGAATGGGGAGCCCGGTGCGATTTCGGAGGAACTTGTTGCGGCAGCCGATATCGCCACACCCCATATTGCAGGATATTCATATGAAGGGAAGATCAACGGTACTGCGATGGTGGTGCAGGCCTTTGCCAGATATTTCGGGATCGGTGAATTGGAGGGGTTTGCCCCTGAACATACCCCTGTCCCACAGATCAGCTTCTACAGGGAAGATGGGAGGATGAAAGATAGGGATGAGATAGCCGCGCTGCTGCTGGAGAGATTCCCCGTATATGAGCTGGACAAGGCTCTGAGATCTGACCCGGGCAGCTTTGAGAAGATTCGGGCAGAGTACAAATACAGAAGAGAATTCAGATGGAGATAAAGAGAACGATCATAGTAATAGCAATGTTGCTGACAGCACTTTCTGGCAGTTATGCCCAGGAGGCAGAGCCCTATTTCTGTGTCAGGGAGGGGGCTGTTCTCGAGTATGAAAGAAAATTTACAGACGGTCAGGTGAAATGGTACCATACGATGGAAATAGTGGGGGTGGAGAGTCTCTCGGAAAGTGCATCAGTGGTGGAGTATACCTCCCATATCCTAAATCACAAAAGGAGGCCTTACTACGGAGATGAGCCTGCACGTCTGATCGCCAGGATAGAGGGGGAGGATGTGGTGCTCAACGTGGCGGAGTCTGTGGCGTCGGTATTCAGAACGCTTCTTCCTCAGAAAACTAAAATATCATCGACAGGGGGAGAATCTGCCCTCCCCTCAGATATGGCTCCCGGAGACACTCTTCCGGATGTTTATGCCTCTGTAAAGGCGCTGGGTATGACTATGAAGATTACCGTCACACAGAGACGGGTCCTCAGATATGAGACCATCACCACTTCAGCGGGGACATTTGACTGTATCGTGGTGAGGGAGCGTAAAGTAGAAAAAGGGATGGGACGAAACCGTCACACTGTCGCCGATACCTGGTATGCAAAAGGGGTCGGGATGGTGAGACACGACACCCACGACAAGGATATGGAGCTTCAGACCTCTGAAATTCTGAAAAATATCAAATAATCAGAAAGTGTTGAAGAATTTGCTTGTTTGTTCATATAGTCTTCTGTAACTTGTTCGCAGTTAATAAAAGGGAGCGATTATGAATAGATTTTATTTTGTTCTTTGTGTGGTAGTAATGGTTTCATCTTGTAGCCTGATAGAAAGGTTCAGACCGGTACAGGAATATGACTGGACTTTGGACCAGGAGAGTATCGAGATGTATGAGGATTTGCAGGTGACACTCAATGTTCTGGGGTCAAGTGTGCCGGATGTCATAGAGTGGAGCTGTGAGCCGGAGAACTTTGTAAGGTATATAGTGTCTGACGGAGGGAAGAGGTGTCTGGTGCAGAGGCTGGAGGATGGAGAGTGTACCCTTGTGGCCAGAGGGGGAGAGTTGGAGAAGAGGGTGCAGGTAAAGGTGGAGCGGTACAGCAAAAGCGGTCTTCATCTTCGCATCAATGGGGAGGATATGTACTTCCCTTTGATAAAGCCGAACTATCCCCAGAAATCGGATGTAAACAGATATTTTACAGTACATCTTAATAAGAGAGACACTGTGGAGATAGAGGTGGTGGAGTGGCTGCCGAAGGAGATGGAGACTAAACTGCTAGTGGGAGGTGTAGGGATTGGGAGTAATGTCTACAATTCTGAGGGTTCCTGTTTTTTATACAACTATCCAGGTAAGGAGATAAGAGAACAAACAATATTTGGCGGTATCGGGTTTCCAAAAGGTGAGGAAAGACCTTTCGAGGCGGTAAAAGGGGCGGTATTGAAAAATTCTGTCTGGCTCTTCGACCTGACGCCCTGGGAGATAACAGAAGGTGAGCATAAGTGGAAAGAGGGTTATGAACAGGTGGTCCAATTTACAGTGGGATTTAGCGGTGGTTATTTTGGAAAAGACAAATGGGGGGATAATATTGTAGTTGGATTTGAAATAGATATTTTACTCAGGGAGGATGAACCTAACGGTATAGTGGATCTTGAACCAGTATATACTTTGTACTAAAAATTGAGGGCGACCAAGCGGTCGCCCTCAGTGTTATCAGTTGAATATGTGAAACTCTTCACTCTGTCTTATGAAATAGTACTCCTGATTCCCCAATATGACTATAGTCCCTGTCTTTCCATCGACTATGGAGTTGTCGACAGGGTTTTTCAATTGGGTGTCGTGAGATATATTTTCTCTCCATACATCGGTAGGGTTCTGGGTATATTGGTCATAATACCCGGAGTAGGTGAGAGATGTCGCTACAGGGGTAATGGCATTCTCTTCACCGCAGATCCATTTCCATCCGTTATTGTCATAGTTGATGATAGCGTAATGTGAATCCGGGGGGGTAGGGCCAAGAAGGTCTCTATATTCAAAATCTTCCGCCCTCCCCATTCCTTCCAGTCGGGAGTAGGACTGTGGGTGGAACATAGAGTGGATCTGATATGAGGCAGAGAACATCCCTTCGGGCATCTCCGTTATTTCGGGATATTTTTCGCCGTAGTAACCCAGGAAATACTCGAGATAGAAATAGATCTCGAAATCTACCTTGTCGCTATAGTATCCGTCCACATAGGCAGCGAGTGAGTATTTTCCACTGGCCAGAGACCCTCCCAGCAGCTTCATTATCCCGGTATCCGACATAGTGAAATAGTTGCCGAAGTTGATACTCTGTCCGTTCGCATCGTATAGCGCCCACTCTATCTGTGATCCCGATCTGTTGGTGATATTTACCGACAGATACTCCGGCATACCCGGTATAGGGTTAGAGATGCTGATGTTCGAATTCATTATCTTCGATCCAGACAGGGATATCGACACTACCGGATTTACTGTCACAGTGGCCTCACTATATATGGTGTTTGTATGCTTGTATGTGGCCCTGACTTTGGCAGAGGCCCCTTTGGTCCTTTTGAGGGCGGTGACATTGCCCTGCTGATCTACTGATATGTATTCGCTCCCTTCACTAACACTCCAGGTCAGATGCTCTTTGGCCCCTTCCGGTGTGACACTGCAGCTGATCGCTTTTGTCTCTCCTTCATACAGGGTCAGAGCAGAAAGGGTTATAGTAGGGTTAACTACTGTGACCTCAGCTGTGGCGTATGCACCTGTTATCGATGCCGCTTTTATGGTGGTAGTGCCTGCAGATATAGGGGTGATCTTACCATCTGTCCCTATGGTGGCCACATCACTGTCTGATGATGACCAGGTTATCTCTGCATCGGCAGGTGTCTTTGAAGTCACCTTAGCTGTTTGTTCCACCCCGTTGAGAATGGAGGATGGTGCAGTGATGGTGACACTTCCCAGACTCACTGAGGTCTCTTTCTCTTTATTTATTCCGTTCATAGCCCCTTTGACCTTGTATGTCCCTACTACCCCTGAGGAGGCGCTGCCGCTATAGGTGGCAGTCAGAACGCTTCCGGATAATGAGAGGCATTCTTCACCTGAGAGTTTTTCCAAGGTGAATACCGGTGTTCCCGGAGGGGCACCGCTCCAGGTAAGTGTATGCGGGGAGTTGTAGTTGGGGTAGAGTATCGGAATATCATCCATCGAGAAACTTTTGTCCTTCACTGTGATAGTGGTACTTCCTGTCTTGCTGGCATCCACTGTGGTGGCTGTGATGGTGACCGATCCGGCGGCTACCCCTGTCACCAGTCCTGTGGCAGATACCGTCGCTACGGAGTTGTTGTCTGAGCTCCAGGTGACAGATTTGTTATTGGCATTGTTCGGAAGGACTGTGGCTGTAAGCTGGAGTGTCTCACCGACAAAGATCTCACCTGTGGCAGGGGTAACACTTACCGATGTGGGGTAGACATAGGTGTCCACGATGACACTTGCACTTCCCGAGACACCGGACCCGTCATTGGCAGTGGCGGTGATGGTGCAGGTGCCGTCTGCGACAGAGGTCACTGTCCCTGTGGTAGGGTCTACAGTGGCTACGGAGGTGTTGGATGAACTCCAGGTGACACTGTTGTCGGCAGCATCGGCAGGGAGGACAGTTGCGGTAAATGTGTGCGTCTCTCCTATAGCAGTAAAGGTATGGGAAGAGGGGGAGACCTCTATGCCGGTGACATATTTGTTCATCGACGATGCGTCGATCCTCCAGGTGGTCTCGTTTATCCCGCTACCGGTGAATGTGGTCTTGCAGGTATACATCGTATTCCTGACAAGATCAAAATTGTCCAGAAATCTCCCATCGTGGAGATAATATCTGTATGTCAGGGACTCATCGTATTGGGTGGATGACTTGTAATCGACTGTGAACTCCACATAGGTGCAGAGCCCTCTCTTATCCTCGGGTGGGATATGGGTCTTCTGGTCTGTATTATCCGACAAAAGATCCCCCTGCATATTTTCCGGGATGTAGAAATCAACCCCTGTAGTGAAGATGTTTGCCAGATCGTCCCCCTCAAGGGTCTCACCTGTGTCGAGGATATCCTCTGCGGCAGTGGCCTTGCTATCTTTGAAATAGTAGACCTTCTTATTCAGGTTTCTTAGTCTTACCTGCTTGACATCGAATTTGGATACCGATGCGTCGAGCCCAGATTTGTCGAGGATTATTCTGAACTTGGAGAGGAGTCTGGTTAGGGAGAGTGTCTTGGTGCTGCCGTCAGAGAACTCCTCTTGAGGGATATACGCTGCCATAGGGATAGCCCCGGCTGAATTTACTATAGAGGCTGCAGTGGCAAACGAAGAGTGGAGCGTGGTCAGTCCACCTGCACTTTGTACCACATCTGAACCTGTAAGATCACCCACATTGGCCACAGCATAGATCGAGTAGCTTCTGTCGATGGCGATGCTCATAGTTATATCGGTGTCTGTCTTGTCGGTGTACCTCCAGTAGGCGAGTTTACCCTGTTCATCATAGAGTAAGATATTGATGTCCGATATCTCCCCCTCCTTCACCTGGGTAGCAGCCTTGGTGTATGGGTCGTCGTGGCTGAACAGAAAGGTGATGTCGCCTGTGGCGGGGCTTGCCTTACCGCCCCTCTTTTCGCAAGAAGGGCTCAGGAGCAGCACCACTGACAGAACTGTCAAAATGAATTTATTTCTCATAATCGGTCAAATTAGAATTCTACCTCCACGTGCTCCATCGAGTCGAAGTCATCTACAGAGATGGTGATGGTGGAGCGTGAATGGTCGATGGTTAGATATAGATCCTGCAAAATGGGGTCTGAGAACGATATCCCACCCTGAGCAAGTTTTTCCGGTATTGATATCTCCAGTAGGGTGGTTGGTCTCTCCATCCCGGGATACCGTGTCGACAGCTTGAGGAGTAGTTGGCTGTCTGATGCGTGTCGGGTGACCCTGCTCAGAAAGAGGTAATAATCCTCTGTGTCGGAGGGACTGTGTGAAGATTCGGGTGAGTGATAGAACTCACCCTCTGTCAGTTCACCGTATATGGAGTAGCCAGTGTTTGAACCGATAAACTCCGCTTTCAGTCCCTCGGACGCCCTCACTGCACCGAGTACTTTGGTGTGTATCGCCATACTGTTTTTGGTGACAGTTATAGTATCTGAACTCAGATCTGACAGATATTCCCCTTCAGAAAAGTATGTGTAGATGTTGTCAGAAGGAGAGCCGTGTGGGGTGATATATCCGTGGTCATAAATCATCCGGGATATGTTCCCGTACGCAGCTATGGTAGCAGAGCCTCTGGGGACAGCTATCTCATAATCTGCAGTGAAGCTCTCTTTCCGGATAGTGTCTCTGAAATACTGTCCGTCCTCATATTGCAAGATCAGATAGAGAGAATCCACCTCGGCGGGTGTGCCCGAGAGATCGATGGTGAGATATGTGGGGCACTTGTCCCTCTCCTCCTTTATGCAAGAGAGCAGAAGCAGTGCCAAACATATCACGAATGCTATCTGACGAAACTTCATAATTAGAACTCTTTGTCAAAATGTGGAATAACTGCCCAATCGTCTACATTTATGGTGAGCTCCAGCGACCCCGGAACAAGTGGGACGTTTGGATCCAGTGTGCCAGGACGTGTGACTGTTATTCCATAACTGTAGGTGGTGTTCCTCCTTACACCATAATATCCGTTGGTGGATGTGTAGCCATAGTTCTCCTGATTGATGAGAATAGGGTAATAGTAGGTGACTCCATCGAGGTCGGCCTGAAGTACCAGTTTAGTACAAGAAGGGGTGTCATCGGTCTCATTGGAGTAGCAGTAGAAGAAATATGGGGTGGTGATGCCGGTATCTCCGATGGTCCCGGTTAAAGGCTCATAGATGAGGTTGGCTTCCACTGTGGCATTGGCATCTTCACCGACGAGTTTGGTGCTGTTGTATACCAGTGGAGTGGCAGGGGATGAGGCATTATTATATATCACCTTCTGGGCGTGTGCATTGACCAGATAGAGTTTTACGTTTGATAGGGTCATATCTGCGTATGGTGTCCCGGCAAATTTGGTTTTGATACTTGTTACGCCTACTCTGGAGATGTGCCTTTTGACAGATAGGGATACCGATGTGGTGGCCCCTAATGTCTCTTCTATCTCTCCATACATAGTGTATGATCCTACCCTCTCATCTTTCAGATTGGTGACCAAGGCTCTGAATTTGGTGAGGTCTGTCACCCCTTTGAATGCATTGGTGTGTTCATTCACTACCACACAGACAGTTTTGGGGCCTGTAGTAGTGGTAAGGGTGAGATCTTCCAATGCGTCGTGGGCAAATCTTTTGTATGTATCCAGCTTCTGATAGTCCGCTGATGTGGGATCTGTATTTCTGAATACGAACACATCTACTGTGGTGATGGTGTTGTCCTGTTCCTGAGTGTTGGCTGTGGTGCTTTTGGTCTCATCGGAAGCGATGGTCAGGGTGAGAGTAGATGGACCCTCATTTTCGCAATCGGGACAATCGGGCTTTTCACACGATACAAGTGTGAAAAACAGTGTACAGAGAGCTGCCAGTGATAAAAATGTTTTTTTCATAATGTTAGTTGTTTTGAATTTATAAAGATGTATTAGTAATTGAGTCGTCCAATGGTTCCTCTTCCTCCAGCACGATGCCGTATCTTTTTATGAGTTGGCTCATCTCGGGATCGAGGTTGGCCCTAAACTTGAGCGAAGGATCTTTCTCCACACTGTGTATGTATGACTGGACAGCCCTTTGGTCCTGCCCCTCCCGGGCGTGGATAAGGGCCATCATATAGTCCCTCTTGGCAGACTCGGGGAGTTTCTCGAGGATAGAACGGGCAGAGGCGTTGTAATCCAGACTCAGGAATGCCACAGCGGTATTTATGTCGTGATATGGCCTAAGAAGCTCTATTGCCTTCTCATAGTCCCGTTCCCGGAGTGCATCAAGCCCCTGTGCGTACACTTCGTCCACTACGGTGGTGTGGAGGGTGTCTTTTATCATCCCTTTACGGTGGAGGTGGAAATCGAACTGCACGGTCCTCAGCTTGGGGTATATTACCTCCCGTAAGTATTTATAGTCAGGGCTTTTCTGAAGCATCCACTCCTTCTCGTCCGGATCTATCTCCTGAGACAGGATGTTTAGGATTCTCTCTTTTTCTGTCAGCAGGCTGTCAGCCTTGACTATCGTCTGAAGCTTGTCCCAGTTTTCCGGCACGGAGTGTACCTTGAAATCGAAGTTATATATCTTTTTCTCCTTCTGGAGGAACCTCTCCTGCCCCTCTGTCACATCGATATACATCGTGTTGTTCTCCTCTCCGGCAAGTGAATCGTTGTACTTGTCAGCATAGTCTGTGAAGTATCTTTTGATTGCCTCGGCCCTCTCTGATGAGAGTTTTCGGTTCAATGTATAAGCACCCTCGGGTGAACAGGAGGCGGTGATAACCAGGCTGTCGATATCGAATGTGTCGTTGTTTACGAAAGATATGATGTTACTGCCTATCCTCTCCAGCTCAGAAGCATTCTCGTGAAGAGATGGGTCGATTATCCATTTCCCCTGTTCGAAGTCAATATATGCCTGGGTATTGGCTTGTGCCCTACGTTCAATGATCTTATTGATATACCTGACTCGGGGCTCCAGAAAAGTGCTTACAGTGGAGATATAGAATGAGAGTGAATCCCCTTCGGCCATAGTATAAAGAGCCTCCCCGTTTTGTCTTATCTCCCCTGCCAGTTTGATGTCCACTTTTCTGAGCTTTGGCCGTGTCTCTATCGTCTGGGTATAACAATAGACCATATCTTCTGCTGATGTGATGATGGTGTCAAGTCTGACGGCATCGGTGCTGTACGGGTTTTTCACATAGCGCCGGTACCTCTTCGGAGCAAGCTTCGAGCGGTGATTGTTTCTCCCTATTTTCACCCTCCTCTCATAGTAGTCGAGGACTTGTCTGTACGATATGTCATATAGTCCGGACATCTTCCGGTCAGAGATGATGGAAGAGTCCTTTTTAAGGGCTGCGAGAGCTGGGATGTTCCTCTCTATGAAGATCTCTACGAAGTTCTGATATCTCAGCTGTGTGCTGTCGGTGATGATGGATGAGAGGAATTTGGCGTATTGTTCATAACCCTTGAGCTGGGTGTCGTGATACTCAGCTCCGGTAACATATATATCCTCGAGATCGAGGGTGTCGCCGAGGATGTAGAGATTGGGCTTGAACCGCAGTTGCCAGGAGGGGTCCTGCAGCTCTTTGGGGATATGGATGTCAAATGCCAGGTCCACTTTCCCTTTTCGCTCCGCAATATTTTTGAACCGTGCAGTGATGACAACACCCGAAAGGGTCTCCGAACCGTAAACATTTCCTGCCGAGTCCACCACACTTTTCATCAGGAAGAGCCTCTCCCCGTCGAGCCCTGTCACCGTCATAGTATCGGGTGCGACACTTCTCTCCAGAACCTCGCTTTTGAACTCGTACTCTTTCTCGTTGGCCAGGGTTATCTCCGCCCCGAGCGATCGGGTCCGGATAGTATCTATCTTTCTGGCTGTGCTGCATCCGGCCATAAGAAAAGCCGCAGCAATGATAATGGCACTTTTTCTTTTCATTGTCACTCTTTAAAATGTGAATACTACTGATACACTTATATCATCCGGCAGGATGAAGAATTTGGTCCCCTGGCCGACAAGTTTGCCGCAGCGGGGGGAATTGTACTCCTTGTACCGGGTCACACCTCCCCATATTCCGAGGCCGAATTCCAGGTTCATCCACCGGTTTATCATCAGGGCGTAACCACCGCTCAGGGAGAGGCCGTATCCCTCCCCCTCTTCGGTGGCCGGGGATAGGATACCCCCTCTGTTGTATAAAGAATATTGGAAAGAAGCCCCGTAATTCCACCCTGAAAAGACATACCAGGGCCAATATCTGGCTCCGAGTGATGCAGTCAGCTGACGGTGCTGGAATTGTGCCCCTGCCACATCCCACCAGAAAGGGTTATATTTCCCCTGCAGGTGGATACTCCAATGGCGGTGCAGGCTCACCCCGAAATCCAGGTTGGGGGTGAAGAAAGCGAGATATCCGATGGTATTTGTCCCTATGGATACTCTGGAGCCCGAACATTCGCCCCTGACGGCAATCAGCATCAGTGCTCCGAATAAAATGGTCTTTGCGAGTTTGTGCATCTTTTTTTAGGGCAAAGGAAGCCCCCCTTCCTGAGATCTGATGGCACAACTTTCAACATTTTCGGGTGTTGAAACAGAAAAACTGAATTATAAAAAAACCAATATTTTCAGAATTGTAAATTTTCGGTTAACTTTACGGGATAATTCTAAAAAATAACCGGTTATGACTATCGAACAGCAACTTGAGAACTATAAAAATGGTTTTCCTTATCTGAAAGTGATTTCAGCAGCTACCCCACAGAGGGGAATTCTCGTTCTAAATGAAGAAGATAAAAAAGCGGCATTGGATGCCTGCAACGGGTTCAAAGGCTCTATCGTGAAATTTGTCCCTGCCTCTGGCGCAGCTTCACGTATGTTCAAAGACCTTTTTGAAGCTAAAGATGCATTGGAAGGTGGCGCAGAGGTAGCAGCAGACTCACCTGCAGGAAGATTTCTGGCAAATGTGGAGAGATTTCCATTCTATTGCCCTGAGAAATTCGAAGGTAAGGGGCCTAAGGAGGTGCTTGAGGTGGTTTTGACCGAGAAGGGGCTGAACTATGGTGCGAAACCTAAAGGACAATTGCTTTTCCATAGTTACCCACAAGAGGTGCGTACCGCTTTTGAGGAGCATTTGGTAGAGGGTGCAATGTATGCCAAGACCCAGGGGTCAGATGTGGTCAAGATGCACTTTACCGTATCTCCGGAGCATATGGATGGCTTCGTGGCTCTGCTTGACAGTGTGAAAGCCAAATATGAAGAGAGATTCGGATGTCAGTACCATATTTCATTCTCCACACAGAAAGCTGAGACAGATATGATAGCCGTAAATGAGGACAATACCCCATTCCTGAAGGAGGATGGCCAGCCTCTGTTCCGTCCGGGCGGACACGGTGCTCTTCTGAGTAATCTTAATGACACAGTGGGTGATGTGGTAGTGGTGAAAAATATTGACAATGTCGTCAAGGAGGAGCTTATCTCTGAGACAGTGAACTGGAAGAAAATCCTTATCGGTACCCTTCTGAATGTTCAGACCAAAGTGTTTGATTATCTTAAGAAAATGGATAGCTGCGAAGGGTGCTGTGAAGCCCTTTGCGATGAGATAGAGAAGTTCCTGGATGACACATTCTGCGTAAAACTCCCTGCAGATCTACCAAAAGAGAGACGCTGTGAATATCTTAGAGGCAAACTGAACCGTCCTATAAGGGTGTGCGGTATGGTTAAGAATGAGGGTGAGCCGGGTGGTGGCCCTTATGTGGTTTACGATGCTGACGGATCTACATCTCTCCAGATCCTTGAGGGTGCCCAGCTCAACACTAAAGATGCAGCTGTAGATGCACTTGTAAAAGAGGCAACACACTTCAATCCGGTAGACCTTGTATGTTCTTATGTAGATTATAAAGGTGGAAAATTCGATTTGAGCCAATATACCGACCCTGCTACCGGCTTTATCAGCTCGAAGAGCTATCAGGGACGCAAACTTAAAGCTCAGGAGCTTCCAGGTCTGTGGAACGGCTCTATGAGTAACTGGAACACTCTGTTTGTGGAGGTGCCGCTCATCACTTTCAATCCGGTGAAGACTGTCCTTGACCTCTTGAGAAAAGAACATTGCTCTTTATAAAACATTGAAAAAAACTGATAAATTTATATTTTTGCACGATTATTAAGAACTAAGACTATGTATACATTACCTATTGAAGCTTTCAAGTCTATCGAGACTCCTTTCTACTACTATGACATGGATCTTTTGAGAGATACCCTAAATGTCTATAATTCACACCTTAACAAGCATAACTATGTAGCTCACTACGCAGTTAAGGCCAATGCTGAAAAACCTATTTTGGATGAGATCAGGAAGGCTGGTTTCGGAGTTGACTGCGTTAGCGGCAATGAAGTGAAACTCGCCATCAAATACGGTTTCTCTCCTGATAAAATAGTATATGCAGGTGTCGGTAAGAGCGACAAAGAGATCAAGGCTGCCCTGAAAGCAGGTATCTACGCATTCAACTGTGAGTCTGTAGAAGAGATCAAGGTGATCGGAGAACTGGCCAAAGCGATGGGTAAAGTAGCACATATCTCTATCAGAGTAAACCCTGATATCGACGCTCATACACACAAGTACATCAGCACAGGTAAGAAAGAGGACAAATTCGGTATCTCACCCTGGATGTTTGAGGATGTGTTGAATGTAATCCAGACATCTGACCACCTGGAGCTTATCGGACTCCACTTCCATATCGGATCACAGATCACCGAACTCGGTGTATTCAAAACACTATGCCAGAGGGTAGAGGATCTTCAGAAATGGTTCCTCGACAGAGGAGTTCTCGTAGAGAGTCTTGACCTCGGTGGTGGACTTGGTGTCGACTATGTGGATCCTGTAGGCAATCCTATCGCCAAATTTGATGAGTACTTCGATATCATCAGCAAAAACCTTATCGTACGTCCCGGACAGAGTGTCCATTTCGAACCGGGTCGTGCTATCGTGGCTCAGTGCGGTACCCTCATCTCACGTGTGCTCTATGTGAAGAAAGGTAAAGGTATCAAATTCGCCATCCTCGATGCAGGTATGAATGACTTGATCAGACCTGCACTATACCACGCACACCACAAGATCGACAACCTTACCTCTACAGGAAGAAGACTCAAATACGACGTAGTAGGTCCTGTTTGCGAGTCATCAGACTTCTGGGACAAGAAGATCGTACTCCCTGAGACCAGCAGAGGTGACCTTATCGCTATCCGCTCGGCAGGTGCTTACGGTCAGGTAATGGGTATGAGATACAATCAGAGAGATTTGGCTAAAGCTTATTATTCAGACGATTTAAAGAAATAGTTAAAGGAATATTAGAGGAATATGTTTGAGAACCTGTCAGAGAAGTTAGAGAGATCCTTCAAGATCCTCAAGGGGCAAGGGAAAATTACAGAGATTAATGTGGCGGAGACCCTCAAAGAGGTTAGACGTGCACTTCTCGATGCCGACGTTAGCTATAAGATAGCGAAGACATTTTGTGATGATGTAAAGAAAAAAGCTATAGGTCAGGAGGTGCTTACCGCTGTGAGACCTGATCAGATGATGATCAAGATAGTCCACGACGAGCTGGCACTTCTGATGGGTAGCGAATTCTCAGATATCAACATAAAAGGTAATCCTGGTATAGTGTTGGTGGCAGGTCTTCAAGGTTCCGGTAAGACCACATTCTCCGGTAAACTCGCACTAAACTGCAAGAACAAGAGGGGAAAGAAGGTGATGCTTGTGGCCGGTGACGTGTATCGTCCCGCAGCGATCGAGCAGCTGAAAGTCCTCGGTAGCCAGGTAGAGGTTACAGTCTATACAGAGGAGGAGTGTAAGGACCCTGTAAAAATAGCCCGTAATGCTGTAGCAAAAGCTAAGGCAGAAGGGTACTCGCTGGTAATCATAGATACAGCAGGACGTCTGGCTGTGGATCAGGAGATGATGGATGAAATCGCAGCCATCAAATCTGCAGTCAACCCCACAGAGATACTCTTCGTAGTGGATGCGATGACAGGTCAGGATGCTGTGGAGACAGCCAAGGCATTTAACGACCGTCTCGACTTCGATGGTGTCGTTCTGACAAAGATGGATGGTGATACCCGTGGTGGTGCGGCCCTCTCCATTAAGGCGGTGGTGAACAAGCCTGTCAAGTTCATCAGCTCAGGTGAGAAGATGGAGGCACTTGATGTCTTCCACCCTAAGAGAATTGCAGACCGTATCCTCGGTATGGGTGACGTGGTTACCCTCGTGGAGAAGGCTCAGGAGCAGTTCGATGAGGAGGAGGCCCGCAAACTTCATAAGAAACTGGCTAAAGACCAGTTTACCCTGTCAGACTTCTATCAGCAGATCCAGCAGATCAAGAAGATGGGTAACATCAAGGATCTTGCCTCTATGATTCCCGGTATGGCCAAAGCTATCAAAGATGTGGATATCGACAATAACTCATTCAAGAGTATCGAGGCGATTATACTGTCGATGACACTTGAGGAAAGGGACAATCCACAAATCATCAATGGTAGCAGACGCAGAAGGATCGCCCTCGGTAGCGGTACCACTGTAGTCGAGGTCAACAGACTTTTGAAACAATTTGAAGACACCCGTAAAATAATGAAGACCGTAGCCAATGGCGGTATGAAGAACGCTATGCGTAATATGGGTGCAATGAGAAAAAGGAGATAATATGATTTTACTTGACGGTAAAAAGACCTCTGAAGCTATCAAAAAGGAGATAGCCCTGGAGGTGGAGCAACTCGTGGCGAATGGATCCCGCAGACCTAAACTTGTAGCCATCCTCGTAGGTGATGACGGAGCCAGCAGGACCTATGTTAACAACAAGGAGAAGGCGTGCCAGGATGTAGGGTTCGATTCTGCCGTCATCAGATATCCAGGTGATACCTCTGAAGAGGAGCTTCTGGCCAAAATCGATGAGATAAATGGAGATCCGGGTGTGGACGGACTTATAGTCCAGCTTCCCCTCCCTCCACACATCGATGAAGCCAAAGTGATCCACAATATCTCACCTTCCAAAGATGTGGATGGTTTCCATTCACAGAATGTGGGGAAACTAATGCTCGGAGAGGAGACTTTCGTCTCGGCCACACCTTACGGGATAATGGCACTTCTTGAGCACTACAATATCGATACTAAAGGGAAACACTGTGTGGTACTGGGGAGAAGCAATATAGTGGGAAGACCCATCTCTAACCTCCTTTCACTTAAAGGTAACCCCGGAGACTGTACTGTGACCATCTGTCACAGCAAGACCAGGAATATCGAGCAACATACCAGAATGGCAGATATCATTATAGCTGCCATAGGTATACCGCAGTTCCTTAAAGAGGATATGGTCAAAGAGGGTGCCGTAGTGGTAGATGTGGGGATCACCCGAGTTCCTGATGCTACCAGAGCCAAAGGATACCGTCTGGTGGGTGATGTGGATTTTGAACACGTGGCCCCAAAATGCTCATATATCACCCCTGTCCCCGGAGGTGTAGGCCCTATGACTATCGTCTCCCTTATGAGGAATACCCTGCAAGCTATGAAACAACACAAATAAACCATCCGTATTATGAAAAGAAGAGATTTCCTGAGAACAGCTCTGGCTGGTGCAGTAGCCGGTGCCGTCAAGATCGAGGGCAGTACCATCCTTGCCGCAGACAAAGGTGCAAGCACTGAGACCCCAAATGACCTCGTAGCAGTGATGGGCGGTGAGCCTGCAGAGCTATATAAAAAAGGTATAGAGGCCATGGGCGGTATGAAGAGGTTTGTCAAAAAAGGGCAGAAGGTGGTGGTAAAACCAAATATCGGCTGGGACAAAACCCCTGAGTATGCTGCAAATACAAACCCTGTACTTGTCAGTGAAATAGTTAAGGATTGTCTGGCTGCAGGTGCTTCTGAAGTGGTGGTGTTTGACCATACTTGCGATGAGTGGGAAGGGTGCTACAAGAACAGTGGTATCGCTGAGGCGGCAGAGAAGGCAGGTGCAAAAGTGGCTTTTGCCCACGATGAGAAATACTACAGGGAGGTGGAACTTCCTTTGGCTGTAAAGATGAAGAATCCCAAGATTCACGAAGCGATCATAGACTGCGATGTGTGGATCAATGTCCCTATCCTTAAAAATCACGGTGGAGCCAAGATGACCATCTCTATGAAAAACTATATGGGTATCGTATGGGACAGAGGTTACCTCCACAGACATAACCTGCAGCAGTGTATCGCCGATGCTACCACCTATGAAAAACGTCCTGTCCTCAATATCGTGGACGCATACCGTATTATGACCCAGAACGGTCCAAAAGGGAAGACTACGGATGATGTACAGCTGGCCAAAGCGATATTTATGTCTACCGACATCGTCGCTGTGGATACAGCAGCTACCAAATTCTTCTCACAGTATAGGGAGATGAGTCTGGATAATCTTCCATATCTCTCTATGGCACAGAATGTTAAGGTAGGTACTATGGATATTGATTCACTGAAAGTAGCGAGAATAAAACTATAATCTGATGTATAAGACTCTTAGATGGATTAGGGTAGGGGTGGCACTTGTGACACTCCTACTTTTTATACTTGCCTTTACTTTCGTAGGTAGAAGCATCGCGGGGATATATACCATCACCCGTTTCCAGTTTATCCCTGCACTCATCTCTTTCTTGAGCGGAGGTGCATTTGTATTCATATTCTTCCTGATCCTTACACTTCTTTTCGGAAGGGTATATTGTTCATTCTTCTGTCCGCTCGGTATAATGCAGGACGGTGTTTCGAAGGTGGCATCCTGGTTCAAGTCCAAGAAGGGGAGGAGATATAAATATGCCAAACCCCATACTGCACTCAGAGTGTCGGTATGTATCCTCTCTTTCGGTGTACTGGCAATATTTGGTGCGAGATATTTTGCCTGGATAGATCCATATTCCAATTTCGGAAAGATAGTGACCCAATTGGTCGATCCACTGTTCATAGGGGTAAATAATTTGCTCTCAAATCTTTTCCCCGCTTCAGTGTTCCATAGGGGACCATCTGCTCTAGTCTGGGGATCGTTTGCATTCGGTGCAGCATTCTGTCTGCTGGTGGTGGTTATGAGTGCATTCAGAGGGAGACTCTACTGCAATACCATCTGCCCTGTGGGGACATTGCTCGGATATATATCGAAAATCTCCCTTTTCAAGCTTGCCATAGACAAGAAGGAGTGTATCAAATGCAATGCCTGTGTCAATGTGTGCAAATCGCAGTGCATTGATCCATCTACCGGTGAGGTGGATGAGAGCAGATGTGTAGTGTGTCTCAATTGCACTACAGTGTGCAAAAAACACGGACTGAAGTTCGTCAGACGAGCCAAAATAGGGGAGGATGCCGAGAATAAAGAGCCTCTGATGAAGGGGAGGAGAGAGGCGATAGGTGCAGTAGCAGGTCTGGGTGCCGTGATGGTGGCAAGGGGGCTGCAGAGCAATAAAGCCGGTGATCCCGAGAGGGAAATATCGGGTATAATCCCTCCCGGAGGGGTGAGCCTGGAACATTTGAAGGCCAATTGCACCGCTTGTCAGGCGTGTGTGGAGGCTTGCCCTAACAGAATCATCTCCCCGGCATTCGGAGAGTATGGAGTGCATAACCTGATGCTCCCTACCATCCATTATAAAAGGCAGTTCTGTGGCTTTAACTGCAATGTATGCAGCAATGTCTGTCCAAATGGAGCACTAAAACCACTCACCGTAGAGGCCAAACGTAAAGTGCAGGTGGGAAGGGTAGAATTTATCGCCAAGAACTGTATTGTCTTCAAGCACAAGACAGATTGCGGAGCGTGTGATGAACATTGTCCTACCAAAGCGATAACTATGAAGGAGTGGAAAGGGAAGCCGGGTCTCTATTTCCCTACTGTAAATCCAGATATGTGTATAGGGTGCGGAGGGTGCGAATATGTATGCCCTGAATCACCTAAGGCGATGGTGGTGAGACCATTGGCAGTGCACGGCGAAGCTATTCCTCCCAAGCAGGATAAGCAGGAGAAAAAAGTGGTGGACGATTTCGGATTCTAAGATTATTCCAGATCTTCCAGCAGTTCAGGTCTAAGCTCTCGGGTACGCTCGAGAGCTTTTTGTTCTTGCCACTCTCGGATGAGCTTGGTATTTCCGGAGAGGAGAACCGGAGGGACCTCCCAGCCGTTGAAATTGGCAGGGCGGGTGTAGATAGGGGGGGCGAGGAGACCGTCCTGGAACGAGTCGCTCAAGGCAGACATTTCGTCTGTTATGGCCCCCGGGATGAGTCTGATGATGGAGTCGCAGATCACTGCTGCAGCGAGTTCTCCACCGCTAAGAACATAGTTTCCTATAGATATCTCCTTGGTGATAAGGTGTTCGCGGATGCGGTGGTCGATCCCTTTGTAGTGACCGCAGAGGATGATGATGTTCCGGGCTATCGAGAGGGTATTGGCCATCGGCTGGTCCAGAAGCTCTCCATCTGGGGAGGTATAGATAATATAGTCGTAGTCCCTCTGGGAGGTGAGATCGGTGATGGCACGGTAGAGAGGTTCAGGCATAATGACCATCCCGGCATCCCCTCCATATGAGTAGTCGTCAATCTGTTTGTAGTTCCCCTTGCCGTAGTCGTGTAGGTTTACAATGTTGATTTCCACCAATCCTTTCTCTTTGGCCCTCTTGATGATCGAGTAGTTGAGGGGGCTTTCAAGTATGTCCGGCACTGCCGATATAATATCTATTCTCATAATGGTGCAAAATTAGAAAAAATAAATGTATATTTGCAGATTGTAAATTGTTTACTAATGTAATTGACATCTACTATGAGCGAAGAAACTAAAATCACTGCTCCCCAGGGGCAATTCGAGGAAGTTGTAGAACAAAATGTTCCTGTCCTTGAAACTACTGAAGAAATTATTGAAAACCCACAATCAGAGGAGGAAGTTTCTCTCATTAGCGAAGAGATCCTTCACGACTTGGCTAATAAGAGTTTGAAAGATATCGTCACTCTCTTTGAGTCACTGGTCGAAAAAGGAGATCAGCAGGAGATGTACAAATATGCTGAGCCTATCAAGGCTGTATTCTATAAAACTCTAAAGAAAGAGAAGATCGCTGCCGGATTTCTGGCACCTGTAGAGGAGATCTCTGAAGAACAGGAGGTAGAGGAGAAGATCTCAGAGAACCCTTTTGCTGAGATCGAAAGGGGATTCAAGGATATTTTTGCCCGCTATAAATCTCTCAGAGCAGTACACCTCCAGCAGATGGAAAAGCAAAAAGAGGAGAATCTCGAGATCAAAAAGCAGATTATTGATGAACTTAAGGCACTTCTTGAGACACAGGAGGATATCGCCACCACTTTCCCTAAATTCAGATCACTCCAGACCAGATGGCGTGAGTCAGGTCCTGTTCCTCAGGCCAGAGTCAAAGATATCTACGACAGCTACCAGCACTATGTGGAGATGTTCTATGACTATGTGAAGATCAATAACGAACTTAGAGATCTGGACTTCAAGAAGAACTATGAAGCAAAAGTGGCTCTTTGTGAGAAAGCTGAGAAGCTTGTAGAGGAGGAGAATGTGGTAAATGCATTCACTGCCCTTCAGAAACTTCACGAAGAGTGGAAAGAGTTCGGACCTGTGGAGAAAGAGTACAGAGAGTCTATCTGGGAGAGATTCAAAGCAGCTACATCACAAGTAAACAAGAAACATCAGGCATATTTCGAGAAGATCAAAGCAGATCAGAAAGAGAACCTTGCAGCCAAGACAGTACTTTGCGAGAAAGCCGAGGAGATCGCAGCCAGAGAGGTATCTGAGTCAAACACCTGGAATGAGTATTCAAAAGAGCTTGAGGGTCTTCAAAAAGAGTGGAAGACCATCGGTTTTGCATCCAAGAAGGACAATCAGAAGATCTATGACCGTTTCAGAGCAGCTTGCGACCAGTTCTATAACAGAAAGAGGGAGTACTACTCGCAGTTCAAGGATCAGATGACAAGAAATATGGAGCAGAAAGTGGCTCTTTGTGAGCAGGCTGAGGCTATGAAAGAGAGCACAGACTGGAAAAAGACCACAGAAGATCTTATCAACCTGCAGAAGCAGTGGAAAGAGATAGGTCCTGTATCCCGTAAGAAATCAGATCAGATCTGGAACCGTTTCAGAGCAGCCTGTGACTATTTCTTCGACAATAAAGAGAAGAACTATGGCGGAGTGGATCCTCAGTATGTGGAGAACCTTAACAAGAAACTTGCCCTTATCGAGGAGATTAAGGCTTATGAGTCTGTGGACAGAGCATCAGACGCAGAGGCTATGAGGGAGTTCACCGCAAGATGGGGTGAGATCGGTTTCGTACCTTTCAAGGAGAAAGAGAAGATCCAGGCCCAATATAAAGAGGCTATGGATTCAAAATTCCAGGGTATGTCACGCTCGAGAAGGGGAGGTAAAGGTCAGAAAGAGGTTAATCCTGCAAGATCAGAGAGAGAACGCCTGGTACAGAAATTCCGCAAGAAAGAGTCTGAGATAGCTACATATGAGAACAATATCGGTTTCTTCGCAAGCTCGAAGAATGCAGATGCACTTGTAAAAGAGCTATCAAAGAAGATTGAGGCTGCCAAAGCTGAATTGGCAGAACTTGAGGAGAAGATTAAAGAGATCGACAGTCAGTTTGAATAGTAAGTAAGAGGAAAAGACATGAACAAGAATACCTTTATAGGTATGCTCCTTATCGGAGCAATTTTGATCGGATTTAGCGTTTATAACTCGAAACAGTTCGAGAAACAGCAAACATATCAGATGCAGCAGGACTCTATCGCTCAGGCAAGAGCTATGGAGTATGCAAAGGAGATGGCGGCCAAGGCTGAGGCAGAGGGTGAAGCCATTTCAGCGCAGACTCAGAAGTCACAGTATGCCTACACATACAGGGACTCGCTTCTCGAGTCGGCACACAAGGCTCCTGCAGAATTTTACACCTTGGAGAATAACAAGATCATCGCCAAGTATACCACCAGAGGTGCTCAGGTCTATGATGTAGTGGTGAAAGATTACTATACACACGATAGCCTGGCCCTTAATCTGGTAAGGGGTGGTCAGAGTGAGTTCGGTGTGGAGTTCTATACATATCAGATGCTCAATACCAAGAATTTCACATATCAGGTGGCTTCTCATACAGATTCTACCATTGTGATGAGACTTCATTTTGATGAGGATTCTTATGTGGAGCACGCGTATAGGTTGCCGGCAGATAGCTATGTCGTGGACTTCGATCTGAATCTTGTGAATATGGACCAATACATTTCACAGAATGCCACTCAGTTCGATGTAAACTGGAAGATGAATATCCCAAGACTTGAGAAAGGGTATGACAATGAGAGAAACTACTCTACCATCGACTACCGTTATCCTGGTGATGAGGTGGAAAATCTCGGTTTGAGAAGGGAGTCAGCATCGAAAGAGATAACCACCAAAGTGTCGTGGTTTGCTTTCCAGCAGCAGTTCTTCTCTGCTATCCTGAGAGCTAAGAATGATTTTACCTCAGGTAATCTTTCATACGCCTTCTATAAAGATGGTGACCCATCAGGAAATCTTATGCAGTGCCACGCAAATATGCAGGTGGCATATACCCCTGAGGCTAACGTGGTATCTATGCCATTTGAGTTCTACTATGGCCCTAACCACTTCAAAACCCTCAAGCAGCTTGATCAGGAGTATGAGAAGATCATCCCTCTTGGTGGCTGGCTTGTAAACTGGATCAATAGAATCGTCATCATCCCCACATTCGGATTTCTGAGCAGATTCATAAGCAGTTATGGTCTTATCATACTTCTGATGACCATTATGCTCAAGATAGTGATATCTCCATTTACCATCAAATCATTTGCCTCTTCAGCCAAAATGAGGGTAATCAAGCCGGAGATCGACAAGATCAATGCCAAGTATCCAAAACAGGAGGATGCCCTGAAGAAACAGCAGGCTATGCAGGAGCTCTACAAGGCAAGTGGTGTGAGTATGTTCGGAGGATGTCTCCCTATGCTGTTCCAGTTCCCTATCCTGTTTGCGATGTTCAGATTCTTCCCTGCATCTATCGAGCTTCGTCAGCAGTCTTTCCTATGGGTGGATGACTTGAGTGCTTATGACTCTATCCTGGAGCTTCCTTTCAAGATTCCATTGTATGGTGACCACGTGAGTCTGTTTGCCATCCTGGTGGCACTTACTATGTACTTCTACTCGAAGAGTATGCTTGACCAGCAGGGAGGTGACGCCAATATGATGCCGGGTATGAGGGCTATGCAGCTCTACTTTATGCCTATTATGATGCTGTTCATCTGTAACAACCTCTCAAGTGCATTGAGCTACTACTATATGCTTTCTAACCTTATCACTATGCTTTTGACCTGGGTTATCCGTAAGTTCTTCGTCGATGAAAAGAAGATAATGGACCAGATTCAGGCAAATAAGGCAAAAGCCAAGACCAAACCGAAATCAAAATTCCAGCAAAGACTGGAGGCTGCAGCCAAAGCACAGCAGGAGATGCTCAAACAGCAGCAGGCTCAGCAAAAGAAAAGATAATGAGCATAAAAGAGAATATACTTCAAATCAATAAGGAACTGCCGCCATCGACCAAGTTGGTGGCAGTTTCCAAATTTAAGCCTGTAGAGGCGGTTCAAGAGGCTTACGATGCAGGTCAAAGGATCTTTGCTGAGAGTCGTCCGCAGGAGCTTAAGCAGAAGGTGGAGGTGCTGCCAAAGGATATCGAGTGGCATTTTATAGGCCATCTTCAGACAAATAAGATCAAGATGGTGGTCCCTTATACCACCCTGATCCACTCTATAGATTCGGAGAGACTTCTTGTAGAGGTGGGTGAGTATGCCCGCCGCAATAACTATCATCCTGGGGTTCTTCTGGAGCTCCATATCGCTCAGGAGGAGACCAAGCAGGGTTTTTCTGCAGATGAGATTCTCGATCTTCTCGATAGAATCGCATCAGATGGCGAGTTGAGGGATAAGCTCTCGAATATCTCTGTCAGGGGGCTTATGGCTATGGCCTCTTTTGTGGATGATCAGGAGCAGATCAGATCAGAGTTCTCAAAACTTCTGGAATTGAGGGATGAGATTGTAAGGAGAAATTACCCATTTCTGGATAGCTTTACCGAACTCTCCTTCGGTATGTCGGGCGATTATCACATAGCTGCCAGTATGGGGAGTACTATGGTGAGAATAGGTACATCCATTTTTGGATCCAGATAAATTCCTCTCTTCATATATTGTAAGTTTAGAATCTTTTTATATATTTGTAAATTCTTATATAAAAGATTTTAGATGGAAAATATGAGAGACAAGATTATAGCATTTCTTTTTTTATTATTAGCCACAGTATCTTGTGACCCCGATAATCCTCTGTTTTCAGATGATGATTATATCGGTGAGTTTGATGTGTTTGAGCTTAACGAGCAGGTAGCCACCCTCGTGGAGACCGATCTCGTTTGTTATATACAGACCTCCGATGACTCCATAATCAAACGTGAGGTCCTTCATAAAAAAGGTAAGTCCCACTCCAAATTCAAGATGTACACCGGCCTTAAAGATGGAGAGTACAGGCTTCTCTACTTTGAACACGCTGTCCCCAAAGGGAGAGAGAGTGGTGGACATACTGTCCAGAACTTCGGTTTGGGGATGAGAATCCTTATTGAGGATGGCGGCTATCAGATTATGGATGAGTACAATTCCCAATATGGACTCTCAGGTGAGGGGACAGAGAGTGACCCATTCATTATTACCTGTGCTGCACATTTGGAGACCTTGAGGCATATTACCAATTCACTCCCCACCGAGGGTGTTTTCTTCTCGCAGATGACCAATATCTTAGCTAATGATATGCTCTATTATGGGTATCAGTGTGATCCGGAACATTATTGGACCCCTATCGGCTATGATGTGAACAAACCTTTCCGTGGTATCTATGATGGGAACGGATATTTTATACAGGGGGTCAAATCGATCTCTTCAGACAAGACTATAGGGAGGGGACTTTTCGGATTCCTGTGTGGCGCTACGATAAATAATCTGGTAATAAAGGACTCGTATATAGTAGGAACTTACGGCGCAGGAGTATTGGCGGGAATAGTGGTTTCTGATGCCGGAGAGAGGGATATTACCCAGGTTTTCAATTGCGAGGTAAATGGCTCTGAGGTCTATGGCCTGACTGGATGCATATCACTGGGTGGTGTTGTAGGGGCTGTGGATTCGAGAGCTGTACTGAATATTGCAAACTCCAAGTCTGTAGGCTCTCTGATAAAGGGTGATTATAATGTCGGCGGTCTGGTAGGTGCCGGTGCACTTGAGTCAAAAGTGGTGATCAGTGCCTGTACCAATAGCAGCCAGGTGACTGTCCTTAATGCCGGTGCTGGTGGGATAATTGCTAATGGGGATACATTGCTGATAAGTGCATCCCAAAATCTTGAAGGTGGGAATGTGTCCGGTCCCAAGACCAAAGCCAATAGTGATGCCTCTTATGTAGCCTATGGAGGGATAGTGGGTGGAGCGAGGTGTGCCAATATTACAGCTTGTGAAAACTTCTCATCTGTAACCGGCTATGAGGGTGTGGGCGGTATTATAGGGAGTACGAGGATCAAATATGATGATGATGGCTTCTTCTTCAATAATGTGCTTCTGAAGTATTGTAAAAATGAAGGGAATATTGTGGGTGTAAATAATGTGGGCGGCCTCTGTGGAGAGAGCCAGTTCGGATGTTACGGTTCATTGAATAAGGGAAAAGTGAGCGGTACAGACTATATTGGCGGGCTTGCTGGGAATACCTCTATGGCAGTTATTGAGAATTCTATAAATAAAGGTGAGGTCTCCGGCTCATCATATGTGGCAGGAATTGCCGCCAAGACATCCACAGGTATAGTGGCTGTATCCCAGAACTATGGCTATATCTCTGCTACAGGGTCACACGCTGCAGGGGTAGTAGGTTACTCTGAAGACTATATGATGGTCCATTATTGTTCAAACTATGGATCCGTATCGGGAAATAGTACCCCTATCGGAGGTATTGTGGCTGAGATCGGAAAAGAGCAGGAGCTGAGTCCGATGAATAAAGCTGAGATAGCCTTTGGTGTCATACAGATCTTTGTAGGTGGAGTTTTGGGACCTGTGCTGGGTGTGGTGGAGCATGTTACAGAGAAAATTGCATTTATGATTGTGGAGGTGGCGCTTGATGTAGTGATGAGTATTACTGAAGTGGGTTTTCTCTCCCACGCAATTCACGAGTATCTTCACCACGAAGTGGAGGAGCTGGCTGCAGATATCAAATATCTCACTCAGGAGAGTATACAGCAGCTGAGTGAAGAGATGGAGACTATCAGAAAGGAGGGCTCTGCGGCTCTGCCGGATGCTTTGGCCACCTCTCCGATTACCACTGATTATCCTAATGCTATAGTGTCGCTTGCAAACGATATCAATAACGAAGAGAACAATAAGTTGTTCTATCAAAATATAAGTGATGACCTCAATGAAAGACTTGAAGAGGTGGAAGAGCTTAATGAGGAACACGATTTGACATATCTCATCACAGGTGGTATTCTACTGGTAGTGGATGTCGTAGCCATTGTTGCCACTATCGCTACCGCAGGAACCTCTGCAGCAGTACTTCCGATGGTGCTTGGGGTCTCTGCAGCTTGTCTTGGAGGGGCAAATTCGATAATAAAAGGTGCTACAGATTATGCAGACAATGTGGTGGTTATCAGTCAGTGTACAAATATGGGAAAGATCACAGGTGGGGATGGTGACAAGATTGGTGGGATTGTGGGGCTCCTTCAGCAGAGAGGTGCTGTGAAAAACTGCCTGAACATAGGTGAAGGACCTGGAAGCAGCCGTGGCGGACAGATTATAGGTTATGCCGAAAAGGAGTATTCACTGGAGACATCACTTACACTTAATGAAGGTACCTGGAGTGATATTATCGGAGATGAGGCGGTAGTGCCATATTATCCTCTTGATGGGGTATATTACTTCAGTTCAGGATCTACAAAATACGATGCTGGGAGTGAGATGGATAAATCGGAGATAGATAACTTCTCACTCTATGAGGGGTGGAACAGTCACTACTGGACTGTCCCCTCAGTAAGTGAAAAACTCTCATATCCTGTCCCCTATAGATCAGAAATGTTTTTAAAAGAATAAATCGCATATGAAAAAAATATCAGTTTCAATTCTATTGGCCTTGGCCCTTATGACCTCATTGGTCTCTTGTCTTCCCTCTCTGGAGCCTGAAGGGAATAACTCTTCGCTGGAGGTTATGGACGGGCACAGGCTCTCCACTTTCTACACAAACATCCTGTGGAATGTGGATAGTGAAAAACAATTCAAAATCAATCTTATTCAGCTCAGGGGTAACAGAAATTATGAACTTGATGTCATTTGTGAGATAGTGAAAAAGAGGATGAAGGTCTCAATATCCATCCCTGCCGACAAGATCATTACGGATGGTGAATATATAATCACCTCATCTGCTTTCAAAAACGAATTTATAAAGAGATATAAAGTCCGTTTTGAAGATGAAATGGTTACTTTTATAGATGATGTCGTCGTGAACAATTATTCTGATGGCTTTAATGGTTCCGGTACAGAATTTTCACCATATATTATAGCCACCGCCAAGGATCTGGAATATCTTTTCTTTTGTCTGAGTGGTGATGATACAGATGGCGCAGGGATATATTTTCAGCAGATAGAAGATATTTCCTGGAGCAGCGGAGGACTCGAAAAACGTGCTTTGGGTTCTGAGTCATTCGCAGGAAAGTATGATGGTGGGGGGAACTCGATTTCACATATGTCATATATTGGAAGCGGTAATGAGAATGACAGTTATATCGGTATGTTCAGCAGATTGTTCAATGGTGCTGTGATCAAGAATCTTATTATTGATGATATCTCCATCCAAGATGGATACAATTATATAGGTGCTGTAACAGGTTATGTAAATGGAGATGTTTCTCTGGAAAATGTGACTGTTTCCGGCTCTGTGGAAGGCAATTCATCCATAGGCGGATTGATCGGATGTGCAATAGATCCGGCAGTCCTTACTGTCAAAGAGTGTAAACTGAATATCAGAGTAGATGGAGATTTTAATATAGGCGGTATTATAGGTGACTCATATCGTGCAGATGTGACTATACTCAATACCACTACAGTCGGAAATGATGGCAGTTCACTTTTTTCTGACAGATTTCTTGTAAAGGGGGCAACTGATCGTGTCGGTGGGGTTATGGGACACTCATTTGAGTCTGAATTGCTGATAGATGGGCTCAAACTGTACCATTCGACCAATATAAACAATTCAGACATATCGATCCTATCTGCACCTGATTTCATTGGTGGAATAATAGGACATATTATTACAGGTAAATATGGGAATCTCAGTGGCAATACCGAGATTAAGAATACCGATATTGTCTTGACAGTGAAAGCTGATGATAAATATGTCGGTGGATATTTCGGTAAGACTGAAGTGCATCCAAACACATATATATCAATAAGTGATTCGAAATTGACAGCTTTAGTGGAAGGGAAGACCCATGTGGGAGGGGTAGCAGGGTTGTTGTCAATGGATTATGATAGCAAGTTTGAGTTGGATGGCTTCTATTTTGGCTCCTCATCAGTGATGGAGTCACCATATGGCATCAAGGGTGATTCGATGATCGGTGGCCTGTTCGGGGAGGTGACAGGTGACAACAGTAGCGGTTCTGTACTCTCCCTGAAGGATGTGTCGGTGGAGGCCAATGTCACATCGGCACATAATACTGAAGATTTTGGTTATGTGGGGGGAGTTGCAGGTAAAGTTACCGATTCTGCTTTGAAATTGGCAAACTGTAAAATAGGTTCCGGAACTATGGAGGTGAAAGGGCCGTACAAAGTGGGTGGACTCATAGGTGAGCTGGTCACCTCAGACCTTGTTTCTGACAATAATTATGATATCGACAATTCATCACCTATCATCCCATCAAAGAGTACCCTTTACCCAAATTTTAACGGCAAAGTGAAGCCTTATGACCAGAACGCTTCCATAAACTTTATCGGAGGTGGCGTCGGCATGGTGGATAAATCTACTGTAAATGGTCTCCATATAAAAGGGGATATAACCGGTACTAAATATACAGGTGGTGTTTTTGGCCAGATCTATTTCAAGGATGATATCACAATCAGTGACTGTTCTTTCCAGGGAGATGTAGTGGGGCAGACATATACAGGTGGTATAGCAGGGGAGATCCAGAACAGGGGAAAACTGAGCGAGTGTATTAATTATGGGACAGTGAGCGGATCTGACAATGTCGGAGGTGTGGCAGGCAAGATGTATGCAGAAGATGATGAGCCGTACGTGACATACTGTGTCAATGTAGGCAATGTCTCTGGAGTGTCGGAGATAGGGGGGGTAGTCGGTCTGATGGCTGATGGAGGTGAAGACTGGTGCAGGATACATTATAGTGCCAACTATGGTACTGTTACAGGTTCTACGACCACTGATTTTACCGGTGTCGGTGGAATATTAGGTGAATCCACCCAAACATATACCAATGTCCAGTATTGTGTGAACTTCGGCCACGTGAAAGGGTCGGGAACCAGTGGCAATGTGTGTGTCGGCGGTATTTCCGGCAAGATAGGGGATGCATCTCCGGTGTACTCCTCGAATGTGAGTTTGAGAGAGTGTGCAAATTATGGTAAAGTGGAGAGTGCTTCAAATGACTCTTATGTGGGGGGGATCACCGGTTATCTTGAGGAGGGGAGATATTTCTATAAAGACAACTCAATAGTTGAGAATTGTTATAATAGTGCCGATATAGATCAGAATACAAAGCACGATGCCGGGGGTATAGTGGGGTGTATGGACAACAACTGTCTTGTAAAATACAGTGTCAATTATGGCAAGCTCCCTTATGGCAATGGAATTATAGGTACCGGTAATTCTGATGAGGGCGATGAATGGGACTACTCTGACATATATACTCTGGAGGGTACGTACAAGAGTGGTAGCATCTGGCCCAAAGGGACAAATGTTTTTTATGCAGAGGAAATGGGTAGCGATGTCTACTGGAAAGGCAAACTTGATTTTGATAGATACTGGATAATCAGAAATGGTCGTCCCGAATTGATAACGTGTCCGTTCCAATATACAAAAGCACCTGAAAATTAGGTGCTTTTGCTTTATTTTAGAATTCAAATTCAGTCTCGAAGACAAAAGTGGCGGGGCCGGTGAGGTAGACATTGGTCAGATCCTCCTTGAAGTCGATCGCCAGAGTGTCTTTAAGTGTCTTGACTGTGTATTTGATGGTGCCGTCTTCTGATATGGTGCAGCATTTCAACCCCTCTTTGTATGCAGAGATGGCAGATGCTGTACACCCTGTACCGCAGGCGTAGGTTTCAGCCTCGACCCCCCTCTCCCAGGTGCGTACATGCAGACCATCCTCTTTTTCCTGGATGAAGTTTACATTAGTGCCGTTAGGGAAATCTTTATGATATCTCCAGTATGGACCATCCTTCTCGATATCCATAGTGTCCAGATCGTCACGGAACTGTACCACATGGTCTACACCTGTGTCGGCATAGTACATATTGTCAGAATATTTGTAGATGGTCTTTACATCTTTAATCTTTACCCTGATGATGCATCGTTTGCTGCTCCCCTCGAGAACAAAACCCTCGTGATATCCGTCACGGGCATCGAAACGGAATGAAGGCAGCCCTCTGTGGTAGGCAAATGCTACCAGACATCTTGCCCCATTGCCGCACATATCACCTTCAAACCCATCTGAATTGTAGAACTTCATCTCGAAGTCCCTGTCTGCACTTTTAGGGGCATTCAGGAGCATAAGCCCATCTGCTCCGATTCCGTAGCGACGGTCGCAGAGGAGTCTGATTTGCGAGTCGTCAAGATTGATATTTCCCTGGCGATTGTCAAAAATGACAAAGTCATTGCCAGCACCTTGGTATTTGTATGCTTTCACTTTATTTGTTTTTTTTAAGTTCTTCAATCATTGCTTCAGCGACTTTGACGGAGGCTCCCTCTCCGCCGAGGGCTTTCTGTATCTCGCTGTAATTGTGGAGCATTTCATCTCTGTACTGATGGTCTGTAATGAGCCTAACCACCTCATCTGAAATGGCCTTGCCGGTGCAGTCATCCTGCAGAAGTTCCTTAAAGGCCTGTTTGTCTATAATAAGGTTTCCGAGGGAGATGTATGATATGCTGCTGAGGCGGAGGATAAATTGCTTTGCTATCCAGAAGGATATGGGGTTTCCACCATAACAGACCACCTGAGGTGTCCCGATGAGGGCGGTCTCAAGACTTGCTGTGCCTGAAGCCACTATTGCTGCCTGAGCATTTTTTATCACACCGTAGGTGTCATCGCGGATCAGTTTTATATTGGTCCCGAATATGAATTTCTGATAATACTCCTCTTCAATGGATGGGGCCCCTGCAAGGAGGAGCTGGTATCCTTCGGGGAGGAGTTTTGCAGCTTCAATGTATCTGGGTAACAGCCAGCCAATCTCATTTTTGCGGCTCCCGGCCAGCAGGGCTATGATCGGCTTCTCCTCGAGGGAGTGTCTGCTCAGGAATTCTTCCCTGGACTCGTGGCTGCACCTATGATCTGCGATGCTGTCTATCAGAGGATTGCCCCGGTAGATGGCATCGATCCCTTTTTTACGGAAATACTCTATCTCAAAAGGAAAAATGATAAAAAGCTTGTCCACATCCTCCCGGAGATTTTTCAGACGGTTCTCTTTCCACGCCCACACTTTCGGCGCGATGTAGTAGAATGTTCTGATTCCTTGCCTTTTGGCGAAACGGGCTATTTTAAGATTGAACCCTGCGTAGTCGATGAGAATTACCACATCGGGGGCAAATTCGAGGATATCCTTTTTGCAGAAAGAGAGGTTGCCGAGGATTCGCCGGGCTTTGGCCACCACCTCTACAAATCCCATCACCGCTGTGCTTTTGTAGTGGCATACGAGGGTGCCACCCACTGCAGCCATCCTCTCCCCACCCCAGAACCTTACATCGCACTCCGGGTCAGCAGCATAGAGCCCCTTCATCAGATTTGATCCGTGAAGGTCACCAGATGCCTCTCCTGCTATGATGTAGTATTTCATATATCTTCAGATTATCCGATATTCCAGGCCTGACGAAGTCTCTCCACTTCGTCATAGTCTGTAGTGTCTATTTTATGAGGTACTACGGTGACATATTTGCCGAGCACATTCAGGGTGTGGTCTCCAAATTCGGGGTCTGTCTCCAGATTTTCAAACTCCCCCTTCATAAAATAGTATTCACCACCCACTTCGTCCCGATGGATCTCATACTCTTTTACCCAGCGGCCGAGTCCGCGACGGGCCATTCTGATCCCCTTCACCTCTTCGGTAGGGAGATTAGGGAAGTTTATGTTGAGGTATACATCTTTCGAGTGGGGCTCCTGAAGGAATTTCTCCAGAATGATGTGACCGAAGTGCTCCACACAGCATAAATCGGGATCGCTGCTGTGGGTGTTTATGGAAAATCCGATGGATGGTATCCCATACAGTGTCCCCTCAATGCAGGCACCAAGTGTCCCGGAATAGAGTGATGCTACAGAGAAATTGGGTCCGTGGTTGATCCCTGACATCAGAAGATCGGGACGGCTGTCGCGGAAGAAGACATTCATAGCAAGCTTAACGCAGTCTACCGGTGTCCCCTCGAATGAGTACATCCTCAGACCATCTTCTTCGTGCACCTTTTTCAAATATTGGGGGGTGGCCAGCGATAGCGCTGCAGACTTTCCAGACTGCGGCTCGGCAGGGGCCACCACTGTGACATCACCATATTTCATCATCATTCGGGCCAGAAATCTGATCCCTTTTGCGTTGATACTATCGTCGTTGGTGATTAAAATATCCATTTTTTTCTTCATACCCAAAAAATCTTCTACAAAGATAGTTTATTTTATCGCTAAAATTTCTAAATTTGCGCGAATTTTGTACTAAAGAAAGTGTTTAATTAAATATAAAAGAAAATGGCAAAAATTAAAGTAGGTATTAACGGTTTCGGCCGTATCGGCCGTATGGTTTTCCGCGCTGCTTATGAGAATTTCTCAAACGACATCCAGATCGTAGGTATCAATGACCTTCTTGATCCAGAGTATCTTGCATATATGCTTAAATATGACTCAGTTCACGGTAAATTTGAAGGTGAAGTCTCTGTAGAGGGCAACTGCCTTGTAGTGAACGGTGACAAGATCCGTCTTACTGCTGAGATGGATCCTGCAAACCTTAAATGGAATGAGGTAGAGGCTGACGTGGTAGTTGAGTCTACCGGTCTTTTCCTTGAGGATGAGAAAGCTCGCAAACACATCCAGGCTGGTGCTAAGAAAGTTATTATGTCTGCACCTTCTAAAGATGCTACCCCTATGTTCGTATATGGTGTAAACCACGAGACTTATGCTGGTCAGGATATCATCTCTAATGCATCTTGTACTACCAACTGTCTTGCCCCTATCGCTAAAGTTCTTAACGAGAACTTCGGCCTTAAGAGAGGTCTTATGACTACAGTACACGCTGCTACTGCTACTCAGAAAACTGTAGACGGTCCTTCTAAGAAAGACTGGAGAGGTGGTCGTGGTATCCTTGAGAACATCATCCCTTCTTCTACTGGTGCAGCTAAAGCTGTAGGTAAAGTTATCCCAGCACTTAACGGCAAACTTACCGGTATGTCTATGCGTGTTCCTACCTCTGACGTATCTGTAGTGGACCTTACAGTAGAGCTTGAAAAAGCTGCTTCTTACGAAGAGATCTGCGCTGCTATGAAGAAAGCTTCTGAGAACGAACTTAAAGGTATCCTTGGTTACACTAACGAGGCAGTAGTTTCTACTGACTTCCGTAACGATGCACGTACCTCTATCTTCGACGAGAAAGCAGGTATTCAGCTTGATCCTACCTTCGTTAAAGTGGTTTCTTGGTATGATAACGAGTGGGGTTACTCAAACAAAGTTCTTGAGATGGCTAAATGGATCAGCAAATAATCTGATCACCAAGATATTTTTGGACGGACTGCCTTTTGGTGGTCCGTTTTTTTATATCTTTGCGTTATGAAAAAGATGGAATTTGGGATAAAGAGCAAAGTTTTTATGGGGTCTACAGTTATTGGCCTTATCCTTCTTATATCCTGTATTATCTCATTTGTAGAGTTTGAGAGACTCAGCAAATATGTCTCTTCGGTACTTGCTGACAACATTGCTTGCGTGAATACCTCCCGTAATCTTATGAATATCAGTGAAGAGTACAATACCTATATCCTCGAGCAGATAGGTAGCGACTATAGTAAAGGGGAGATTCCCCAATTGACCGGCAATCAGGATTTCGTATCCAGTTTTGAAAATCTGAAGAACCATTTTACCATAGAGGAGGAGAAAGCGATGGCAGACTCGGTCCTTTATGCCTTTGTTACTTATATGCACGTGGTAAATGAGGCCCCCGATATATGGCTTGGAGGGTATTCCCAAAGGAGGGAATGGTATTTCGACAGGCTTCAGGGTGTATATGACAAATTGAGAAACTATATCCAGGGGCTCACCCTTATCTCGCAAAATGCACTTGCAGAGAACTATTATAATCTTAATGACAGATTCTACAGATCCATCACCCCGATTATAGTGGCAGCTGTAGTGGGTATTATACTGGTAATGCTGTTCAACTACTTTATAAATATCTATTTTGTAAAGCCTGTCATCAGGATAAATAAAGGCCTGAAGAGTTATAGGGAATACAATAAAGGCTATGATGTCAGATTTGATTATGGCCGTGACCAGCTGCAGGAACTGAATGAGAATATTAAGGAGATAATAGAGGAGAACAGGGCTCTGAAGAAAAAGATATGAATATTAAGCTGATATCGAGGTATCTGGGGGTAACATTGATCTTCAATGGTGCATTTATGCTGCTCTCTATGGTGGTGTCTATTCTGAATGGGATGGACTCATCGTTCTCACCCCTGTTGATCAGCGGATTCATCACCACCATTGTGGGTATTTTTCCACTTATCTTTGTGAGGCAGTCAGAGGATATCAGACTCTCAGAGGGTTTTGCCATCACGATTCTGGCCTGGTGTCTTTCGTGTATTTTCGGTATGTTGCCATATCTTTTGTGGGGTGGTGAGTTTACATTGGCGAATGCCTTTTTTGAGTCTGTCTCGGGCTTTACCACTACCGGAGCTACCATACTTAACGATATAGAAGCACTCCCTAAGGGGCTAATATTCTGGAGATCATCCACACATTTTATCGGAGGTGTGGGGGTCGTGGTATTTACCCTTCTGGTCCTCCCTACGATGAGTACATTCAGGTTCAAGATGACCAAAATGGAGATCTCTTCACTCTCCAAGGAGAATTACCGTTTCAGAACCAAAGAGCTTATAAGGATAATTCTATCCGTCTATCTCTGTATCACCATCTTTACACACGTAGCCCTCTGCCTGGCGGGGATGCCGGCATTCGATGCTATAAATCACGCTTTTAGTATAGTGTCTACAGGTGGGTTCAGTACCAGAAACGCTTCGATAATGGCCTTTGACTCGTTCCCTATCGAGATGGTCGTTACCTGCTTTACACTGATATCGGGTCTCCATTTCGGACTTCTTTACTCCCTTTTCGTAAGCCATTCGACCAAAATATTCAAATCGCCGGTTATCAGGTTCTTCCTCTTGTCGATAGTGATCTCTACACTCTCTATATCATTCAATCTGGTACATTCGGATATGGCTGAAAACTGGATTGAGGCACTGAGGATGGCGCTGTTTCAGGTGGTGACGATCAGTACCACTACAGGTTTCGCTACAGCAGATACATCGGTATGGCCTACTTTTTCGATCCTTATCCTTCTGTATCTTTCCATCCAGGGTGCCTGCTCGGGATCTACTACAGGTGGTCTGAAGGTGGACAGGATATGGATACTCATCCAGACTATAAAAGTGCAGATGACCAAACTCCTGCACCCTACATCAGTGGTGCAGATTAAAGTGGGAAACAGAAGGATTGACTCCGATCTCTCCCTCAGTGTATCGGCGTTTGTGGCCCTCTATTTCTTTATGATAATTATAGGTGCGATAGTGATATCTGCCTGGGGACTCGATTTTATGGACTCTTTCACATCATCTGTCTCTATGATGGCCAACGTAGGACCGGCATTCGGCAGTTGTGGCTCTCTGGAGAACTATTCACACTTCCCCGGTATGGTGAAGGTATTCCTCTCGCTGCAGATGCTCTTGGGACGTCTTGAGATATATCCGCTCCTTATGATTCTGTCCATTTTTAGAGTGAGGAGGGGATAGGGATGTCTGTCAACGATTTTTTCTGTGACCATATAAAGAAGAATTTCTCTTATACACCCACACCTTGTCAGAATACCCTTTTTGACACACTCTCATCGTTTACGATGCAGCACGATGAGTGTGATATTATGGTGGTGAACGGATATGCAGGTACAGGTAAGACTTCGGCGATAGCTGCATATGTGAAGACACTTAAGGAGTTTGAGATCAAGTTCAAGCTTATGGCCCCTACAGGAAGGGCAGCCAAGGTGCTTGCAGGATATACAGGGTACTCTTCACTTACTATACACAAACAGATCTACCGGCAGAAGTCCTCTGCCGATGTGATGAGCAAATTTACCCTCGACTTCAACAAGGCCAATGATACCGTCTATATAGTGGATGAGGCGTCGCTTATATCCATCGATTCTCCCGGCTCACTGTTCGGCTCCGGCAATCTCCTTATGGATCTTGTCCAATATGTCCGCAACGGAAGTGGCAATAAACTGATCCTGATAGGGGATAATGCCCAGCTCCCCCCTGTGATGGAGGAGGTGAGTCCTGCGCTGGACAAGGAGTGTATGTCGGTATTTGGCGATGTGGAGTATCTGGAGCTCTCTACTGTGGTACGTCAGGCAGAGGAGTCAGGTATCCTCCATAATGCTACCATCATCAGAAAAATTATAGAGAGTTATGACTACTCCGATATAAAGCTCAAACTCGACCTTAAAGGATTTAAAGATATAGAGAAGATAACAGGTGGCGATCTGATAGAGTCTCTGGATGATGCCTACAGCCGTTATGATATTGATGATACTGTGGTCCTATGCCGCTCGAATAAGAGGGCTAACCGCTATAATAACGGTATCCGGGCCTCTGTCCTCTCGAAAGAGGAGCAGCTCTGTCGCGGAGACAAAGTGATGGTGGTGAAGAACTGCTACCAGTTTCTGGATGATGTCGAAGATCTCGATTTTATCGCAAATGGGGATGTGGCAGAAATTATGAAGATCAGGAATTACGAAGAGCGGTATGGTCTCCATTTCGCCGACGCAATACTCTCTTTTCCGGACTACAACGATATCGAGATCAATGCGAAGATTATCCTCGACACACTCCAGTCAGAGAGTGCTTCCCTCACTCAGGAGCAGCAGCAGGCACTCTACGAGGGGGTCTATGCAGATTATGACCATCTGACTACCAAGAAAAAGAGAAATCAGGCGGTCCGCGAGGACAAATATTACAATGCCCTTCAGATCAAATATGCTGCAGCTATCACTTGCCATAAATCTCAGGGTGGACAGTGGAGATGTGTCTTCATCGATAACCCTTTCTGGCAGGAGGAGCTCACTTCAGATGACCTCAAATGGCTCTATACAGCCCTCACCCGCGGCGTAGAGAAGGTCTATCTGGTAAATTTCCCCAAGATGCTCTTTTGATTGCGGATTTATCCACCCTCGGTGCCGGGAAGTGACTGGTGCTCGGAGAGTTGCTGACGCAATATGATAAGGTCAGAAGACCCTTTCGGTGGCAAACAGATACTTCGTGCCGGCGAGGGAGGTGAATCCGAAAATATGCATACGGTCATCCTCTTTTACAGATAGCCTCTTGGCAAGCTCTTCTGAGGTCAAAGGGAAATTCTTGGCAGAGACAGATCCTTTCGGGTATTTTTTCTTCCACTCACCGAGGATCCTTTTATTGAACAGTGCCCCCTCCAGCACCCTGTAGCATTTCCCGGGGAACCCCTCTACAGCCTCAGAACTCAGGTACAGGTGGGTGGCAGGGGAGACCTTCATAACCCCGTATCTCTGGCTCAGGAGTTTGAATGCTCCACCCTTCGAAATAGACTTATTTGGTTCATACAGATAACATTGCCCTTGGGCAATATCCTCCAGCCCATCTTCCGGAAAATAGGTGGCAGTTGCCTGCCCCTCCTCGGATCTGCTGAATTCGAAGTGTTGTTCTCCATTTTTCAGAAGATTAATGCAGTATATATGCGGCTCGTCTACAGGGGTGCCGGTGATCTTCAGCAGAAGCTCCTTGCACTCGTGGTCTACAGAGAGGATATGGATCTCTCCGATCCCTGGGACTTCGCCCAATATCTGCGAGATGTCTGCCATAGGAGATACTTTGGCCAGAATGGTATTGGCCTTGGCCAGAAGTGGTGTGCGCCACAGAGCAAGATTTGGCTCACAATCTGCTATGGAATAGACCCTTCCCCCCATCTTGTCCCTTCGGGCAGGGTCGAGATATATGGTGTCGTAGCTGGGAAAGTCGGGGCTCTGTATCTCTTCGAGGGTCAATTCTGCCGTATGGCAATCAATGTTCATTGCACCGAGGGTGCGAAAATTCTCCTGTGCAGCCTCTGCAAGGTGGGGCTTGCGCTCATAGTAGGTGAGCTTCGATGCCCTTCGGGAGAGGAAGTATGAATCTACCCCGAGGCCACCGGTCAGATCTGCCACAGTAGCTCCCTTGGGGATGAGACGGGATTTGTACTCGGCGCTAGCCTGGGAACTGCACTGCTCCAGAGCCAGAGTGTCCGGATAGAGCAGGGAGGGCTCTGCGTAAAATGCAGGGATCTTGCCCTTTATCTTCTTTCTTGCCTCTATGCAGCGGGCTGCCAGAGGGATCTCCACCCCGGGATATTTGGCAGGTGAGAGGATGAATCTGGTGACATCCTCCCCCTCGTGGTCGATTATAAATTGTAATGTTTTACCCTCCATAGATGCAAAGTTATATTAAACCTTGATACTTCAACTTAATTTTGTTAAATTCGCGAAATATTCTGTTAAAACTATGGAAAGAAATTATATTGATGTAGCCAAATCTTGGCTATCTGACAGCTACGATGTCGAGACCAGACAAAAAGTAAACATGATGTTGAACAGCGGCGATCCTAAAGAACTTGAGGATGCGTTCTATCGTACACTTGAGTTCGGTACAGGTGGCCTTAGAGGTATTATGGGTGTCGGTACCAACCGTATGAACAAATACACCGTAGGTATGGCTACCCAGGGTCTTGCAAACTATCTGAAGATCCACTATGCTGATCTTGAAAAGATCAATGTGGCTATCTCTTACGATTCACGTAACAATAGCCGTGAGTTTGCCCTTATCACAGCCCAGGTTTTGGGGGCAAATGAGATTCACGTCTATCTTTTTGACAATCTCAGACCTCTTCCAGAGCTCAGCTACACCATCAGAGAGCTTGGCTGTCAGGCAGGTGTTATGATTACCGCTTCCCACAACCCTAAAGAGTACAATGGCTATAAAGTATTCTGGGCTGATGGAGCACAGGTTACACCTCCCCACGATGGAAATATCATAGCAGAAGTAAACAAGATTACCGACCCTTCACAGGTTAAATTCGGTGACGGTACTCCATATAATATCACCTCTATCGGTGCAGAGATGGATGAGAAATACCTGAATGCTATCCTCTCACTCACATTGTCACCTGAGGCTATCAAGAAAAATGCGGATCTTAAGATTGTCTATACACCTATCCACGGTACAGGTGTGAGACTGGTTCCGGAGGCACTCCGCAGAGTGGGCTTCACCAATATCATCACTGTGGCAGATCAGGAGATCAGCGACGGTAACTTCCCTACAGTTATGTCTCCTAACCCTGAGGAGCCCTCTGCACTTAAGATGGCTATCGACCTGGCAGAGAAAGAGAATGCAAATCTTGTTATGGCTACAGACCCTGATGCTGACCGCGTAGGTATAGCAGTTAGGGATGATGAGGGTAAAATGGTCCTTATGAACGGTAACCAGACAGCATCTATCCTTACCTATTATATACTTACACGCTGGCAGGAACTTGGCAAACTTTCAGAGAACAACTATCTGGTTAAGACTATTGTTACATCAGAACTTCTCGTGGCTATCGCCAAGAAATTCGGTGTGGAGATCTACGATGTCCTTACAGGTTTCAAATATATCGCCCAGATTATCCGTGAGAATGAAGGTAAGAAAGTCTTCATCTGTGGTGGTGAGGAGAGCTATGGTTTCAATATCGGTGAGTTCGTGAGAGACAAGGATGCTGTGAACTCTTGTAAAATGATCGCTGAGTGTGCTGCTTGGGCAGCTGAACAGGGACTTACCATCTATCAGCTTCTTCAGAAAATCTATGCTGAGTTTGGTATCTATAGAGAAAAGCTTCTTTCAGTCACCCTTAAAGGTAAAGACGGTGCAGAGCAAATCGCTCAGCTTATGAAAGATTTCCGTGCTACCCCTCCTGCACAGATCGGTGATGAGAAAGTAGTTAAAGTTATCGACTACAACAAGCCTGAGGAGACAGGTCTTCCTAAATCGAATGTTCTCCGTTTCTTCGGTGAAGGCGGTTCTGTGGTTACAGTGAGACCTTCAGGTACAGAACCTAAGATCAAATACTACTTTGGCGCCAAAGGTGATACAGCTGATGCAAAGATAGATATGATGAAAGCTCAGTTCTCAAAGTAAATTTAATTATATAGGGTAATTTCTTCGTTATGCTTGTTTTCGAAATCCTCACATACGGAAAGTATGCTCCGGTTTCTCAAACATCGCAAGCCTTGAAATTCCACCTCTATAATTAAATTTAAAGAGTATAGGGTAATTTCTTCGTTATAGATAAAGCCAGGTGGATCCAATCCCATCTGGCTTTTTTAATGCTATTGTGTTATATGTTATAACTTATTTCTTGAAAGGGAGAAGGATGATGTTCCAGAGGATGTAGAGGAGGAAGATCAGGGCGATGATGCCTGTCCAGTGGATGGCGAAGATGGCTGCGATGATTGTGGTGATGGCAGCCACTGCGAAGAAGTAGTAGTGCCCTTTGGTGATCTTTTTGAGGGAGAACATCGGTATCTCGCTGATAAGGGCCAATGAAAGTGCGATCGCTACGATAGGGAGTGTCCAGGAGTTGAGAAGGGCCATATGCAGGGCAGGGGCGTGCGCTGAAGCGAATGCTATCAGTGACCCTACAAACAGGGCACAAGCTGGAGTAGGGAGGCCGATGAAAGAGGTGGTCTGACGTGTGTCAAGATTGAATTTGGCAAGTCTCAGTGCAGAAAACGGGGCGATCAGCAGGGTGAGATATATCAGCCACGATGGGGTAAATGATGCCTGCTGAAGGTAGTTGAATAGAATAAGAGAAGGAGCCAGACCGAAACTGACTGCATCGCAGAGCGAATCCAGCTCCTTTCCTATATCTGAGTATGCGTGGAGGGTCCTCGCAGCGAGTCCATCCATAAAGTCAAACACCGCCGCCAACAGCATAAGGACAAATGCCGCCATAAAATCACCCTGAAATGCGAAAATGATGGAACCTGTACCTGAAATAAGATTCATACAGGTGATAGTGTTGGGGATATGTTTGACTATTTTCATACTCTTTCTCTTTTATTTTTGCCTGTTATAGACCAAGTTTTTTTCTGATATTTTCAGGGATACTGTTTTTGTGTACCAGAATACACATAGTCTTCCCTTTAACATAGTTCTCAGACATTTTGTGATAGCCTGTATTGGTAAGTTCGTGACCCCAAGAGTTCTTGGTGTTGTAGTATTTCACACCATTCTGATCTTTATACAGACCGGTAATGTGCTCAAGGTGGTCATCTACAGACTGGAATGTCTCATAGAACATCTGACGCAGCTCCTGTGTCACCTCCATCTCAGGGATAATCTCAGTAGACTCCAGAATCTGTTGTCTGGTAAGTCCGGTGTCTTGAGGGAGGATGCTCAGATCTCTGGCCAGTACATAACCTGGCTCACTGATGTCACCTGACCATACTACGGTGTATCCATTCAGAAGGGCGTGGTCGATAATCTCTATAAGCTCCTCTATAGGTACATTGTACATAGTGCCGTTGTCCCAGTTGTCAGGGAGTTCGAGCAGCACTTTTTCGTAGAAAGGGAGGTGTGTAAAGCTGGTTATATCCACATATTGGGAGAAATCAAGTCCAAGGTGCTCCTTGAATGAGAGTGGGGTATACTCCACACCGTCATATTCGAATGTCTCAGGGAGTTTGCCAAGATAGATGTCGAAAAGTGCCTCCTGAAGCTCTTTTGATTCGGGGGTCATAACTCCGCTCTTGGTGGTGACAGATGCCAGTGCAGCGACATATTCACTAAGTTCGTTATGGTCGTGTTTGGGTGAGTCGTAGTTGATTCCACCATATGCAGACTGTGGTACAAGACCATATTTGTCCATCATATTTATGGCCATATGTCCCAAACTCCCCTCTACGATGCTCCCACGACCTTCGCGGATATGGTTGTCCCAGATGCGATGGTTATAGTTGTGTCGCACTGTAAACATCTCAGAGAGGTCAAACTCACCTTTACCGGTCCTGATAAGTTCGGACTCGATAAATGAGGTGGTCCCGAAGCACCAGCAGGTACCGGTTTTGTACTGGTCCTTGATGGGGGTAGCGGGGTTCTCCACTACTTTGGTGAATTTATAAACATTCTCCTGCGCCACGAGGGTGCAAGAGAATGCTATCAATGTGCAGATTAGAATACTTCTGATTTTCATCTTCTTCTAAGATTATAGTCCCAGTTTCTTCTTGATATCTTTAGGAATACCGTTTTTGTTTACAAGAACACTGATGGTTTTACCTTTAATGAAGTTTTCAGACATTTTGTGGTAGCCTGTACCATTGCGGTCGGTACCCCAAGAGTTTTTGGTCTGATAGTAGACGGTGCCGTTCTGGTCTTTATAGATACCTGTGATATGCTCAAGATGGTCATCTACAGTCTGGAATGTCTCAAACATCTGCTGACGGACAGCCTGATCCACCTCCTGCTCAGGGATGATCTCTTTCTCTACCATCTCTTCGATCTGCTTGCGGGTAAGAGATTTGTCCACAGGTACGATACAAAGTTCTTTTGAGAATACATATGCAGCTTCGCTGCAGTCACCGTCCCATACCAGGGTATATCCTTTCTCAAGTGAATGGTTGATAATGGCCATAAACTCATCGATAGGGACATTGTACATAGTCTGATGATCCCAGTTGTCAGGAACCTCCACCTGGATTCTCTCATAGAATGGGTGGTGGGTGAAGCTGGTGATCTCTACATAGTCAGAGAAATCGAGACCAAGATACTCTTTGAATGATAGTGGGGTGTACTCCACACCATTATATTCAAATGTCTCAGGGAGTTTGCCGAGGTAGATGTCAAACAGAGCCTCCTGAAGTTCTTTTGATTCAGGGGTCAATACACCTCTGTCTACAGTCACAGCTGAAAGGGCTTTTACATAACTGCTGAGCTCATTGTGATTGTGCTTTTCTGAGTCGTAGTTGATTCCGTCGTATGCACTCTCGGGAACAAGACCATACTGGTTCATCATATTGATGGCCATATGTGCCAGGCTACCGGGATTTACATTACCTCTTCCTCTGCGGATGAAGTTGTCGTAGATGCGTTTGTTGTAGTTGTGTCTTACGGTAAACATCTCAGAGAGGTCAAATTCACCTTTACCGGTCCTGATGAGCTCAGATTCGATAAATGAAGTAGTGCCATAACACCAGCAAGTGCCGGTCTGCGCCTGGTCTTTCACAGGGGTAGCAGGATTCTCTACCACTTTAGTGAACTTATACGCCGACTGGGCCATAAGACCCAATGGAAGTGTAAGGAGCGCACATAGAATGATGTGTCTTATTTTCATTATAGTCCAAGTTTAGTTCTGATATCCTGAGGGATGGCATTCTTGTTTACAAGGATGTCCATAGTTTTATATTTTACGAATGATTCAGATACGTACCAAATCCCTTTGTATGCACCGGCAGCACCCCAAGAGTTCTTGATGATGTAATATTTGGTGCCGTTCTGATCTTTGGCGATACCGTACATATGCATACCGTGGTCATCTGTAGTCTGGTAGTTGTCATAGCCGGCCTGACGCATTTCAGGGGTGATGGTAAGCTCCGGACCAGGGGTAGCTACGGTTTTGCCAGGATTACGAGGGTCAGCGCCGATCCAGCGTGCTTCATCGCTACCGGCTGCTTTCTTGATAGCCTCAGTGTCTGGAACCACACCGATACCGTCGCGGGTGAAACCTTTCTCACTCACGTCAGAAGCCCAAGCAAGGGTGTAACCGTTATTAAGGGCGTTGTCGATGATAGCCATCATATCCTCAAGTGGAACATTGTAAGCTTTTTCCCAGCGCCAGTTGTCAGGAACTTCCTGAATAGTCTCCTCATAGTAAGGGATATGTGTCCAGGAAACGATATCTACGTAGTCGTCAAGATTGATAGGGAGAGACTCCATATATGTCTTAGGGGTGTACTCTTTACCGTCTACCACAAATTTCTCAGGTCTTTCACCAAGATATGCGTCAAGGATCCCCTGGAAACCTTTTTTCCAGGCTGTAGACAGTTTTCTGTTAGGGTTTTTAACCACAGCTTTTACATAGGCATCGGTCACAGCGTCCATTTCACCGTGCTGGTGGGCATCTGTACCGTAGTTAAGACCTTCCATTTCAGAGTTTGGAACCATACCGTAGTGTTTCATAACATATAGTGCGTCGCCGAACGAGCTGCCGGGACCGAAGTTAAGTACACCGTGAAGTCTTACATATTTTTCAGCTTTGTCAGCGTAAGCGTGAGATACTACGAACATCTCTGCAAGATCCACTTCAGGACCGCCCGCTTTGATAATCTCTGACTCGAAGAATGAGAGTGCCGAGAAACACCAGCAAGTACCTGTGCTGCTCTGGTTTTTAATAGAAGTTACAGGATTTTCAACCACGGTTGTAAATACATAACCTTGAGGCTCTTCCTGTTTGGGAGCTTTTTTCTTTTGTCCAAAAGCATTTACCGATAGCATACATACAGATGCACCGATAAGGATAACTGATTTTAGGTTCATAATAGATATTGTTTAGTTTGTATTTTTCATATCAGGCAAATTTAGAAATTTTATTCAGAATTTACAATATTACTGATTTATGTGTTACTGCCAAATTGGCATATTTCTCCTTGGCTTGTATTTTGAAGCGATAGGGGCGGAGGAAATAAATTATGAAACAAGAGAACAAAGAGATTTTGAACAGATTTGCCGTCAACCTGAATGACAGGGCTAAGGCCGGCAAACTCGATCCGGTGATCGGAAGGGATGAGGAGATCAGAAGAGTCCTCCAGATTTTGAGCAGAAGGACCAAGAACAATCCCATCCTTGTAGGTGAACCGGGTGTAGGTAAGACAGCAATATCGGAAGGTATTGCGCAGCGCATTATTAATCAGGATGTCCCTGAGAATCTTAAAACAAAGGAGATATATTCTTTAGATATGGGTGCCCTTATCGCGGGTGCCAAGTACCAGGGTGAGTTCGAAGAGAGGCTGAAAGGGGTAGTAAAAGCAGTTATCGAGAGTGAAGGGGAGATCATCCTTTTCATCGATGAGATCCATACCCTTGTAGGTGCAGGACGCTCCTCCGGAGCAATGGATGCTGCAAACATCCTCAAACCCGCATTGGCCCGAGGGGAGCTGAGGGCAATAGGGTCCACCACTCTGGATGAGTACCGCAAATACTTTGAAGAGGACAAGGCGCTCGAAAGGCGTTTTCAGATGGTCCTTGTAGATGAACCATCCCCTGCAGAGTCCATTTCGATCCTACGTGGTCTCAAAGAGAAGTATGAGAACCACCATAAAGTCCATATCGAGGATGATGCCATCATCGCAGCGGTGGAGCTCTCCCACCGATACATAACTAACAGATTTCTCCCTGATAAGGCTATCGACCTGGTGGATGAGGCAGCTTCGAAGCTCAGACTGGAGATGAATTCTGTCCCCGAGTCCATCGATGAACTGAGCAGGAAGATAAGGCAGCTTGAGATCGAGAGGGAGGCAATTAAAAGGGAGGGGAAATCTCCCAAATTGGATGAAATCCAATCGAATCTGAAGGAGCTGGAGAGAGAATTTGATGCTGCAAACAAGAAATGGAAAGAGGAGAAATCGCTCCTGGAGCAGATCCAGAAGCAGAGGGAGGCTATGGAGCAATATAAGTGGCAGGCTGATGATGCAGAGCGACGCGGGGATTATGGCAAGGTGGCGGAGATCCGCTACGGAAAGATGGCCGATGCCCAGAAGAGGATAGAGGAGCTGACTGCGCAGAAAGAGGCAAATCCTTCACCTCTGATCAATGAGGCTGTGAATGCGGAGGATATTGCGGAGATAGTATCGAGGTGGACCGGTATCCCTGTGAACAGAATGCTTGAGAGTGAAAAGACCAAACTGCTCAATATGGAGGCACTTCTCCATCAGAGGGTGGTGGGACAGGATGAGGCTGTGCAGGCTGTAGCGGATGCCGTCAGAAGAAGCAGAGCCGGTCTGCAGAATGAGAAGAGGCCTATAGGTTCGTTTATGTTCCTGGGAACTACCGGCGTGGGTAAGACTGAGCTTGCCAAAGCCCTTGCCCAGGCACTGTTCAACGATGAGAATATGATGACCCGAATAGATATGTCCGAGTATCAGGAGAGACATTCTGTGTCGAGACTTGTGGGGGCCCCTCCGGGCTATGTGGGGTATGATGAAGGGGGGCAGCTGACCGAGGCTGTCAGGAGAAAACCTTACTCCGTGATCCTTCTTGACGAGATAGAGAAAGCACACCCGGATGTATTCAATATTCTTCTTCAAGTGCTTGATGATGGAAGACTTACAGATAATAAGGGGAGGACTGTTGACTTCAAGAACACTATCCTTATTATGACCTCCAATATAGGTTCGGATATCATACAGATGTATATGAACAAGATAGTGGGTGGTGGTGATAAGGAGACCCTTCTCCAGGAGTGCAAGAGGGATGTTCTGGCTATCCTTAAAAATAGTGTGAGACCTGAGTTCCTGAACCGTATAGATGAGGTGATAATGTTCGAACCTCTCACAAAAGAGGCTATATATGGTATCCTCGACATACAGCTTAGGGAGGTGAAATCAAAGCTTGCAGAGAATGGTATAGAGGTGAACTTCAGTAAAGAGTTTGTAGATTATCTGGCGGAGAAAGGGTACGATCCTGCATATGGTGCCAGACCTATCAAAAGGATCCTTCAGAGGGAATTGGTGAATAGACTTGCTACTGAGATTCTTAAGGGAACCATATCGAAAGAGAGCAAAATTAATGTAGATATTAAGGGGGGTGAGTTGACTATATCTTGAGTTTTTTCTCTATTTTTGTAAATTAAAATAGATAAAAAGGCTCAAAATATATGGAGTGGATAAATACATTGTTGTGGGATGCATCATCTATCGCTCATATAGTGCTTCTGTATGCATTTGTGATCGCAGTAGGTGTGATGTTAGGTAAATTTAAAATTTTCGGTGTCTCATTTGGCGTGACCTTCGTCCTTTTCGTTGGTCTGCTGATGGGACACTTCGGTTTTGGTTGTAACCCTGCGGTGCTGAAGTTTGTTAAGGAGTTCGGTCTCATCCTTTTTGTTTTCTGTATAGGTCTGCAGGTAGGCCCCTCTTTCTTCTCATCTATGAAGCAGGGAGGTGTGAAGCTCAACAGCCTGGCTGTGGGGCTTGTGGCCCTGAATATTGCGGTAGCATTCGGAGTCTATTTCCTCGATGGTGGGATAGATTTTCCGATGATCGTGGGTATGCTCTGTGGAGCTGTGACCAATACTCCGGGTCTCGGTGCAGCGAATGAGGCGCTGACTCAGATGAACTATACAGGAGATCCCATTGCTCTGGGGTATGCGTGTGCATATCCTCTCGGCGTAGTGGGTATCATAGTCTCTATCGTCCTTATCAGGGTACTTGGCAAAGTGAACATCAAAAAGGAGGAGAGTGAGATTATGGCCAAAACAGCAGACTCTAAAGATGCCCCTAAAATTCTCTATCTGGAGGTGGCCAATGAGGCTCTGGAGGGAAAATCTCTCCCTGAGGTAAATGAGCTTCTGGGGAGATCTTTTGTATGTTCACGTATCCGTCATCAGGGGAAGGTAAGTATCCCGGTGAAGGATACCAGACTCTATCTCGGTGATATTATGTTCATAGTGTGCTCGGATGAAGATAAGGCGGCGATTACCGCTATGATCGGTAAAGAGGCCAAGATAGACTGGGAGCAGCAGAATTCCCCTATGGTCTCCAAGCGTATCCTGGTAACTAAGGATGAGATCAATGGAAAGACCCTTGGAAGCCTTAACCTCCGCAGTATGTATGGAGTCAATGTGACCAGGGTTCACCGTTCCGGACTGCAGTTCTTCGCAGATCCACATTTGAGACTGATGGTGGGTGACAGAGTGGTGGTAGTAGGTCAGGCTGAAGATGTGGAGAAGGTAGGTGAATATCTCGGTAATGAGTTGAAGAATCTCGATTCACCGCACCTGACCACCATCTTCCTCGGTATTGCCCTCGGTATCGTGTTCGGCAGTATCCCTATTGCATTCCCCGGTATGCCTACACCACTCAAACTTGGTTTGGCAGGTGGTCCCCTTATCGTGGCTATCCTCGTGGGGAGTTTCGGATACAAATTCGGTCTGGTGACTTATACCACCCAGAGTGCCAATCTGATGCTCAGAGAGGTGGGTATTGCCCTCTTCCTGGCCAGTGTCGGGATAGAGGCCGGTGGCGGTTTTATAGATGCTCTGGTGAATGGCGATGGCCTTCTATATGTGGCGTACGGTCTTCTGATCACTATGGTACCTATTCTGGTGATAGGGCTGATAGCCAAATATCTGCTAAAACTGGACTATTTCACCATAGCAGGTATTGTGGCCGGTAGCAATACCAATCCGTCTGCCCTTGCATATTCAAATTCCCTTTCGGACAATATTAATGTCCCTGCGGTGAGTTATTCTACAGTATATCCTCTGGCTATGTTCCTCAGGATACTTACGGCACAGGTTTTATTATTGATAATGATGTAATCTTTCATCGGTATGGAGAAGAGCTATCTGGTGGCAAACCATCTGTTTACTTTCCATATAGAGGAGCAGAGCCCTCTATGGAGGTATATTGACAGAGCCTATTCTCCATTTGCAGCGGAGTGCGGTGATTCTCCCCTTTTCTCCATCACTTTGGCCGATGAGGTCAGAGGGGATAGTTCAAAGCTTATATATGTGGATGAAAATCCCGAGCCAGGCTTTGTGAAAATAGCTGTCTATGAAGCTCTTCAAGGGTATTATATGGAATTTACCCAATATGAGAGCGACTCGGTCAATGGCAGGGTGTATCTCAGGGACGACGGTCGTGCCGAGGTCTCTCTTCACGGGGAGTTTATCCTCCAGTGGATGACATTTACAAATATAGCTCAGGTATGCTATTTTATACGGACTTCCACCCTCGATACCCTTATGGTGCACGCTTCGGCGATTTACTATAAAGGGAGGGGCTACCTCTTCTTGGGTAAGAGCGGCACAGGGAAGAGTACCCATAGCAGAATGTGGCTTGAAGGGATCCCCGGTGCAGAACTGATGAATGATGATCACCCTATTCTTAGGGTACAGGGGGATGGGACCCCGATAGCATACGGATCACCCTGGAGTGGAAAGACCCACTGCTACCGCAATATTCAGGCACCTGTCGGTGCAATAGTGAGGATCAGGCAGGATAAGGTGAATTCGATCCGAAGGCTCAGACCTGTAGAGTCTTATGGCTCGCTGATGTCGAGCTGCTCGGGATTTCCTATAGAAGAGAGGTTCTCCGAGGGTAAAGGAAATACTCTGCAGAGGGTGATAGCAGGTGCCCCTTGCTGGGAACTCGGCTGCCTTCCAAATGTGGATGCGGCTTTGGTTTGTTCGGAGGCAGTAGTAAATAATTGATATGATGAATCAGCATCTGGTCATACCCAATGATATTTTTTTCTCTGAGGTGGAGAAGCACCTGGCAGAGGGGAAAAGTGTGGTATTTCCGGTGAAAGGGTACAGCATGCTCCCTTTTATAAGAAATGGTGAGGACAGTGTAGAGCTTGTCAGGTGTAAAGGGCTGGAGGTGGGTGATATTGCCCTGGCGCATCTCCCTAACGGGGCGTATGTCCTCCATCGCGTATGGGATATGAAAGGGGATAAGGTGATCCTGATGGGTGACGGGAATATCTCAGGTAAGGAGTTCTGTCTCCGTAGCGATGTTCTGGGGGTCGCAGTAAAGATTCTGAAGAGGGATGGGAAGGTTATCGAATGCACTGATCCGTCGTATCTGAAAAAGGTGAAATTATGGAGGAGACTTCTCCCCATACGAAGATATATTTTGGCGATTTATCGCCGTCTAATCTAATTGGCTATGAGAATAAAGAAAGGTTTCAAATTAAGAGAGATTATGGGAGAATATGCTGTGATAGGTGAAGGCCTGGATCAGATAAATTTCAATAAGATCATCTCCCTCAATGGCACTGCAGCATATATCTGGAAGGAGATCGAGGATAAGGACTTCGACTCAAAAATGGTGGCAGACCTCCTGTTGGCAAAATACGATGTGAGTGAGGAGACAGCCATATCCGACGCCTCTGCTCTGGTGCAGAAACTGGTGGAAAACGGCCTTACTGAATAGGTGCCGATGCTCATAAAAAGGATTATAAAACTTCTTCCGAGAGAATTTTATCGGAAAGGGGGGTGGATAGTGGCCACCGTCCCGGTGAGGGCTGTGCTCAATCTGGTGGGTGTGGCGGCCCTCCTTCCGGTCCTCCAGCTGGTGCTGGATGATAATCCTACCCGATTCAGCCCTATGGCCATTTGTCTGGGTGTGCTGGCTGTCATCGTCTTAAAGAATATATTGAACATTATACTTGCCACTTGGCAGAACAGATATCTTCTGGAGATATACAGATACTTCTCCACTGCACTTTTCTCAAACCTCTACAGAAAGGGGCTTCTTTATATCAAGGGGAGGAACTCATCAGAGATATCTCACGAGATCAATGGGGTGTGCTACTCCTTCTCTCTGGGTGTATTGTCACCTATCCTGAATATGGCGGGTGAGTCGCTGCTTCTTCTGATGATATATACTGGCCTTATCATCTATTCTCCTGTAGCCTCAGTTCTTGTCCCTGTATGTTTTATCCCTGTAATTCTTATCTATGTATTTATGGTGAAAAACAGGGTGCAGCGGTATGGAAAACTGGAGAATGAGGCTAAAAAAAGGATGTGGAAGACCGTTATAGAGACATTCAGAGGGTATGCAGAGGTGGAGGTCAATGGTGCATTTCCCTCGATCGAAAGGCAGTTTGATGATAATCTGGCTGAGATATCTCATCAGAGAGAGAAGATGACCATCGTAAACCAGCTCCCCAACTCCCTTCTGGAGCTGTCGGTAGTGGGGTGTATGATAGCCCTGATTGCCCTCAGCGGAGCGTTTGAGGGGGACAATGTAAGTGTGACGATAGGCCTTTTCGCCGTGGCAGCTATGAGGATGCTTCCAGCTGTCAGAACCTTGACAAGCGGATGGACATCTGTAAAAAACGGACTTTACAGTCTCGAAATCATAGAGAACGGCCTCTCTGCACAAGAAGGGCCGGAGGGTGAGGAGGAGACCTTCTTTTTTGAGAAGGAGATAGAGGTAAGGGGTCTTTCGTTTTCATATCCGGAGGGGGGGCATAAGGTTTTCGATAAACTCTCCCTAAAAATCCGCAAAGGGGAAAAAGTGGGTATAAGAGGTGCTTCGGGTGCAGGTAAAACCACCCTTTTCAATCTGCTCCTGGGATTCTATACCCCTGATGAAGGTGGGGTCTATATCGATGGTAAAGAGCTTACTGTAGCCAACAGAGGGGGATGGCTCCGCTATGCAGGGTATGTGCAGCAGGATGTATTTATCCTGGATGCCTCTCTGGCGCAGAATATTGCCCTGGGGGTAAAGCCGGAGGATATTGACCGTAAAAAGGTGGAGAGAATCATCCGGGAGGTCTCTCTGTCATCATATCTGGACCAATTGCCCGAAGGGATAGATACCAGAATAGGGGAGATGGGGGCCAAATTGTCCGGAGGACAGAAACAGAGGGTGGGTATAGCCAGAGCCCTTTATAAGGGGGCAGATATCCTCTTTTTCGATGAGGCCACATCGGCGCTGGATAGTGCTACAGAGGGGGAAATCAACGAATCCATACTCGAACTCTCGCGCAGCCGAAGGGATCTGACCATAATTGCGATAGCGCACAGGGAGTCTTCACTCGCATTCTGCGACAGGATTATAGAAATTTTATAGCACACGCACTTGTTTTGTCTGGAAAATGTTTATATTTGCATCAATAGAAATATAGACTTATATCGTTATGACTGAAAATATCAAGAACCCCTACCGCTCTCCTGAGATGGAGATTATAGACCTTTCGCTTGAGTCAGGCTTCTGTTCAAGCACCCCTGGAGGCAACTCCCCTGATTTGGATAACAATACATGGAACTAATCGATGGAGGAGATGTTATGAAGAAAATGATCAGATTGGCTATTTGGACCCTTTTATTTACCCTGCTATACTCTTGCACCAGAATCGAGAATACTATCAGTGAGGATCTTGCCCTCTATCCTGCTGAGATAGGGGTTAATATATCATCAGAAGGAGGCACTAAAGCCTATCTTGGTGATTCGGAAGGGGAGACTACACCTATTTACTGGAGTGATGATGAGAGTGATGAGATCAATGTGAAGATTGATGGTGTGGACTATATTTTCAAGAAAGTCGGAGTTACCGAAAGCTCGCAAAGTGCGAGATTCAGATGCGAAGCTGCCCCCGCTGTGGAGGCAGGAAAAACCTATACAGCTACATACAGCAGCGATGGCTTCAATGGTGTAGGTTTCTATCAGAATGGAACAAAAAGCGCTCTTAAAGACTATATTGACCTCTCTGCGTCATATACAGCTGTGGAGGGAGATACGTGGGAGGATGTATTGTTCAATTTTGAAATGGAGCATGCCCTGGTAAAGATCACTGTGAAGAGTACTGTGGTTATGAATCGTGATGTGACATTTGAGTTGAGGGAGAATGTTGTGGGAGAGGGACATGGAACAGGGATTGTCACATCTACCACCAGCACTACCAGATTGGTCTATGATGAGGTGGCCGGCTGTTATGTCTCTGAGTGCTACTTTGCTATGGAACCAAGGAGCTACCAGGATGTGGTTTTGGAGCTTACTGTATTCATAGATAATGATGTTAATCCGTTTAACTTCTCCACCAGAACATTCAGATACGATATGAGTGATATCACTATGGAGAAGAACAATATCTACTATGTAGAGAAGAATATCGTAGAGGACGCCACTCCTCCTCAGATTCTGAATATTGTAAAACTCTCTGGAGAGGATAATACTTCTACTGCAAACTCCTATATAGTGAATCCTGTGGAGGGTGAGGATAACACTTTCTATAGCATATACGCCAAGTATAAGGGTAACAGCACATCAGCCTTAGATGAGATCGGTTCACAAATCAAAAGTGTCAAAGTGTTATGGGAGTCAGACGGAACCAACGGTTCTATCGGACATGGAGATATAATCACCAAGACTTTATGGCACAATGACTACATCTATTTTGACCTCAATGTTTCAGGGAAGAAGGGAAATGCACTTATTGGGGCATATGATAGTGAGGGGAACATCGTGTGGTCCTGGCATATATGGGTTACTGATACCCCGGCAGCACACGAATATATTAATTATTCAAGTGTCCATTTCGGTACATATATGGATAGAAATCTTGGTGCCCTAACTGCCACACCTGGTGAAGCAGGTATAGCTGGTCTTCTTTATCAGTGGGGAAGAAAGGACCCTTTCCTCACCTCTGGTGATATCGCCTCGGCAACTCCAAATACAGTAGCATCATCTGTTCTGTCTGAAGATATGCAGTGGATGGTGATACCCTCAAGTCAGGTGGTAGGTACAGTCGCTTTTGCAACCAAAAATCCTACAACATTCATAACAGGTGTATCCCCCAATTATTCATGGCTTCATACACCGGATATAAGCCTGTGGGGCAACGACAAGACTATCTACGACCCTTGTCCTGCAGGATGGAAAGTGGCCCAAAGTGAGCTTGGAGTAAATTTGGGAATCGTCTATTTTGTGGGTGAGCCTGTATTTACCTATGGCTGTGGCAAAATCTCATACGACCGTTCGAACGTGAATTATGCATATTATCCTGCTTCCGGTCATCTTCATTTCCAGAGTGGCAATCTGGAATATGTATCAAGAGTGGGATTTATATGGTGCTCTACAGTTGCATCCAATGGCTCTTCTTACGGATTTATGTTTGATGAAAATACAGAGGTGGACTTTGATTACAAGTTCTACTCATCACAAGGGGCATCAGTCCGTTGCCAAAAGATAGAATAGCAGATTATATGGGGTAGATCTCTGCCCCTGTATAATCGAACAGGTGTTTGGGGGATATCCGGAATTGGAGCCCACGGACACCTGCACTTATATAGATATGGTCGTAAAGGAGGGCAGATTCGTGTATGAAGGTGGGGTAGGGCTTCTTCATCCCTATGGGTGAGCACCCTCCACGGATGTAGCCGGTGAGGGGGAGGAGCTCTTTCATCGGGATGAGGTCGCAGTTTTTATTGCCCGATATCCTGGCTGCCACCTTCAGATCCACTTCGAAGTTGCCGGGGATTACACATACGAAGAGGCCGTTCCTGTCCCCTCTCAGGACAAGTGTTTTGAATACCTGTTCGATATTCTCTCCCAGCTCTTCGGCTACGTGTTCTGCAGCGAGATTGGATTCGTCGACTGTGTAGGGGATGAGTTCATATGGTACCCCTGCTTTGTCGAGGAGTCTGGCGGCATTGGTCTTCTCTATTTTTCCCATTTGTCGAGTGCCTCCTTCATAAGTTCCCTTCCCACTTTGGCTATCTCTTTCGCTTTGGCATAGTCGGAGATCTCCCCATAGGCGTCAAAAGGCATCCTTACCACTATGTCGGGCTGGTATTTGGATAGTGTGATTTCGCTTATGGTATGGTTCATCAGACTGAATGTCCGGTCGAGGAGTGAGTAGTAGTTGTCACCAACAGAGAAGTCTGTGGAGTCGTCTTTGGAGATGCTTTCTGAGATCACCTTTTTACCGTAGATCCCTGCAAGCTTTACCCTCTCTCCGAAGGTGAGGGTCTCGTTGTTCTTGATGGAGTCGAGGAGCTGTCTGTTTTCCAGTTTTCTCTCTTTCTCCTGACGGATCTTCTCCTGTTCGTCTCTATAACGCTGTACGATGGCTGCCTGCATCTGGGTGACATTCACGTCATTTACATCGAATGCCACCAGGATGTCTTTTCCGTTTCTCTCCACTCTGTTGATGGGGAGTGAGTTCACGATACCCCCGTCGATGAGGGTCCTGAGCCCCTGTTTGACAGGTCTGAATAGTGATGGTATCGAGATGGATGCACGGATAGCCTCAAATAAATTCCCTTCTGTATAGACAATCTCTTCACCGGTGTACAGGTCTGTAGCGACCGCTTTGAATGGGATCTGAAGGTCACGTATGTCGACATCGGGGACGATCTCCTTGATCGCCTCTATGATTTTGTCCCCTTTGACTATGTGATTTTTACTGAGGGAGATATCCATCAGACCGAACACTTTCCAGGCGTTCAAGTTGTAGAGCCACTCTTTAAGTTCATCGAGCTTGCCGGTGGCGTAGATACCACCTATGAGTGAGCCCATAGATGTCCCGGCTATAGATGTGATATTGTATCCTCTCCGTTCGAGTTCTTCTATGGCCCCTATATATGCAAAACCACGTGGGCCGCCACTTGACAGAACAAGTGCTACATCTTGTTTAATCGGTTTCATGATCGTCAGAATTTGTTACACAAATATAGAAAATTTATAACTTTGTTACATCAAATAGAGCAATATGGATGCCATTAAAAAGATTTTCAGAAAATATGTCGTAGATGCTTTGAGCTTTATGGCTCTGGGTCTGTTCTGTTCGCTGATTCTAGGCCTTATCGTGGGGCAGCTGGCGAAGATAGAGTGTCTGAGTTTTCTCGATTTTATAGCTCAGGCCTTGGCGGCAGATTCTCCTCTGGTGGGAGCCTGTATAGGCTTTGCTATCGTCCTGGGTATGGGGTACGCCCCGCTCGTTACCATCTCATCAGCTATAGTGGGTGCGCTCGGCTATAAGTATGGTGGCCCTGTAGGTGCCTATTTTGCAGTTATTGTCGCTTCCAAATTAGGATCTTTGGTCTCCAAGAGGACTCCGGTAGATATAATCCTTACCCCACTTGTCACCATTGTGGCAGGAGGTCTTATAGCCAGATACTGCTGTTCTCCGATCAACGATTTTATGCTCTATCTCGGTGAACTGATCAATCGTGCCACTGCACTCAGTCCATTTCTTATGGGTATCGTGGTCTCTGTCCTGGTGGGGTGTGCATTGACCCTCCCTATCAGCTCTGTGGCACTGTGTGTGATGCTGGGGATAGACGGTCTTGCGGCAGGTGCAGCTACAGTAGGATGCTGTGCCCAGATGGTGGGATTTGCAGTCATCAGCTATAAGGACAATGGAATAGGGGGGCTTCTTTCACAGGGCTTGGGTACATCAATGCTTCAGATCGGCAATATCGTCCGTAAACCCATAATATGGCTTGCCCCTACACTCACTGCAGCCATCCTCGGTCCCGTCTCTACCGTTTGGCTGGAGATGACCAACAATGCCCTCGGTGCAGGTATGGGTACCTCCGGTCTTGTAGGTCCTATAGCCACCTATGCAGATATGACCGCAGCAGGGGCGGATCCTACCATTCTTGGTCTCAAAATTGTACTCCTCCACTTCGTGGCACCGGCAATTCTCTCATTGGCTCTCCATTATGGGATGGTAAAGCTAGGATGGGTGAAAAGTGGTGATATGAAAATTGGAAAATAGAATTAATTTGAACTATCTTTGTTATAGAAAACAACCAAAAAATAAATATTATGATCAGCGAAAAACTACACAAAGCAATTAACGACCAGATCAATGCAGAACTTTGGTCAGCATATCTGTACCTCTCTATGTCTATGGATGCAGAGGATAAAAACTATAAAGGTGTGGCTAACTGGTTCCATATCCAGTTCCAGGAGGAGCAGGCTCACGCCCGTATCTTTATGAACTACCTTAACTCAGTAGAGGCTAAAGTAGAGCTAAAACCTATCGAAGGTGTCCAGACCACCTGGGATTCAGTTCTCGATATGTTCAAATCTACCCTTGAGCACGAGAAGAAAGTCTCTGCACTTATCCGTAACCTTATGTCCATCGCTAAAGAGGACAGAGATTATGCAGCAGAGAGCAAACTTAACTGGTTTATCGAGGAACAAGTGGAAGAGGAAGAGGCTGCAAGAGATATCATCTTCGCTGTAGAGTCGGTAGGCAACAGCAAGAATGATATGTACATTCTTGATAAGGAGTTGGCTGCGAGGGTATATACAGAACCAGCCCCTCTAGCTGGCAAATAGCCTTTCGAAGCTTTATATGACGGACTGGAAAATGTTAATTTTCCGGTCCGTTTTGTATTATAAAACCTCACTACATATCTATGAAAAGTGACTTTGAACAATAATTGCGACATTTTGGCTATACTTTTGGCTATATTTTGCCTAACTTGCGCAGTTTTTAGTAAAATGGTTTACAATGGATAATTATTTTTACTCGCTACTCCCTGAAGAGGAGATGTCACAGTTAAGTTATATCCCTACAGTTCCGGAGTTTCTCACCTGGATAGGTTCGAAGTGGGGAGATAAACCGGCCATATCTGATACAAATGTTACATATTCATATTCTCAGATGTGTGAGCGCATTGCCTGCAGAAGGGCATTTCTGGCAGACCTTAATCTGAACAGGGGTGATAAGGTGGCCATATGGGAGAGAAGTTCTATAGATGCTGTGGAGATGTTCCTAGCAGTTCTTTCGAGTGGTCTGGTAGGTATTATGCTTCCAACGCAGTTGTCACCGCAAGTGGTAGCCGGGAGTTGCCTGAAATTTGATGTGAGTGCTCTGGCAGTAAGAGATGAGTTCAGATCTTCCGTAGAGGGAGTTTTGCCACAAAATGTGAAAATTATCTCTTCCGCTGCTATGGCAGAGGAGGGTATTCCAGTAGCTGAGGTGGATAAGGATGACCCTGCAGCCATTTTCTTTACCGGAGGTACTACCGGAACACCTAAGGGTGTAGTATTGCCCCACAGGGCAATAATGAGAGGCGCTTTCAACGGCGTATTCGCCCCAGGACCTCAATTGGGTTTCCACCGCCAGGTCGGTCTTCTCCCTTTGAGTCACGTTTTTGGTATGATCAAAGGTACCCTCAGTGCTTTGTACACAGGTTCGCTGTGGTTCTCTGCTGAAGATATGAAAGGGACCATCACCAAACTTCCGATGATAAAACCGACAATGCTTGTTCTGGTTCCAGGACTCTGTGAGATTCTGATGGGACTTGCCAAAATGTATGGCCCAGGATTTTTCGGTGGAGAGCTTAAAACCATCATCTCCGGTGCTGCAAATGTGCCACCACTTCTTATTAAAGAGTTTGAGAAACTGGGAATTTCTCTCCTTGCAGGATACGGTATGACAGAAGGGGCAAACCTTACCTCCGGAAATGCTGATGTAGTGGATAGACCGACCTCTGTGGGTAAGATCTATCCGGAACAGGAGGTGAAAATTGTAGATGGTGAGATCTGGTTCAGAGGTGATAATGTGTTCCTCGGGTATTATGGTGAGCCGGAGGAGACTGCCAAAGTGCTTACTGAAGATGGCTGGTTACGCACTGGTGACCTTGGCCGTTTCGATGAGGATGGTTACCTCTATATCACTGGCCGTATCAAAAATCTTATTATCCTTTCAAATGGCGAAAATGTCAGTCCTGAATCTATAGAGGAGCCATTTTACGCCTGTTATGAGATAAAGGATTGCCTCGTAAGAGAGGAGGAGGGTGTTATCGCCATTGAGATTCTACCCCGAATGGAGATGTTTGATTCTCTCGAGTGGACAGAAATAGAGGCATTCTTCAAGAAAAAAGTACAGGAGATCAATGAGACACTTCCATCTACCCATAGAGTTTCCAAGGTGGTAGTGAGAAAGGAAGACTTCAAGCGTTCCGGAGCTATGAAAGTGTTGAGAAATCAAAAATAAATTCTATATACTAAAATTTAAACCTATGACTGAAATTCAGATTTTTGAAAAATTGAAGGAGATATTGTCAAATATCAAACCTAAGCTTGACCTATCGAAAGTGGGGATGGATGATACTTTGGTAAACGATCTGAGGATAGATTCGCTGACTATGCTTATGCTCAGTCTGGCTGTGGAGAAGGAGTTCGGTGTCAATGTAGGAGCCGAAGAGAGATTTGTTACAGTTAGAGATGTAGTGGAATATGTCGGTAGAAATCGTTAAAGTCTGTAATAAAAAGGGGATGAAACTCTTCGTGGAGTTCCCTTTCAAGCTCTATAAGGAGCATCCTAACTGGGTCCCACCTTTGATGGGTGATGAGTATGATACCTTCAATCCTAAGAAAAATGGTGCATATCTTCACTCTTCTTCAGAGTGTTATCTGGCGTATAAGGATGGTGAACTCGTAGGGAGGGTGGCAGCAATTGTGAATAGAAAGGCAAATGAGCTATGGAATGACAGAAATGTCCGTTTCGGATGGTTTGACTTTGTAGAGGATCCCGATGTGGTAAAAGCTCTTCTGGGAGCCGTGGCCCGTTATGGTAAAGAGCATCAGTGTGATACTATGATCGGCCCGTGGGGTTTCTCTGATATGGATAAGGAGGGGCTACTTGTAGAGGGATATGAAAATCTCAGCCCATTTACTTGTCTTTATAACTTCCCATATTATGATACACTGCTTCAAGAGGCAGGCCTGGAGAAGGATGTCGACTGGGTACAGAGGAAGATAGACCTCTCTTCCAAGGAGTTGCCGGCCATATACCAGTATACCGATGTCCTGGCCCAGAAATTTGGCATCAGAATGGTCAAAGGGAAGAATATGAAGGAGATAGGGGCAAGATATGGTAAGAAGCTATTCAAGATATATAACGACATCTTCGCACCGTTGTTCCAGTTCACACCTCTTAACGATACACAGATCGACCAGTATCTGAAGACCTATATCCCTATTATGGATCCCAAATATGTAGGTATCTGTGTAAACAGCGAGGATAATCCCATAGGTTTTGCATTCTGTGTCCCTATGCTCTCAAAGGCGATCAAAAAGTGTGGAGGCAAACTTTTCCCATTTGGATTTGTACGTGTCCTGAAAGCTTTGAAAAAGAACGATACACTTGAGGCCCTTATGATAGGGGTCCTCCCTGAATATCAGGGAACAGGGGCGATAATGATGATTCTGAAATATATCCACGAGAACTGCATCGCCAATGGTATCACATCTTTGATATTGAACCCTCAGCTGGAGGAGAACTTTAAGGCAGTGTCGCTCTTTGACCATTATGACCTCGAGTTCTATATGAGAAGGAGAGGTTACAAGGGGACTTTATCCCAGTTTTTAGGATAAACCGGTAATAATTGCTATATTGTGGAAAATTTCTCCGATATGGCAATATTCAGTATAAAAGAATCAAAAGTAAAGCCTGTGGTGTTTGTCACCACCGGGCTTTTCTTGTGTTTGGCAGCAGTATATTTTCTCCCTGTGCCGATTCCAGGGAAGTTGGCATTTCCTGTAGGTCTCCTCTTTTTGGCATCGCTGTGGCTTACGCGGTGGGAGGTCTCATTGGCACTTCTTTTCTCTGCATTGGGGGATATAGCAGGTGGATGCGGTGAGATATTCTGGCAGATGGGGGCATTTGCTGTAGGGCATATTTTCTATATCCTCTTTTTTGTGAAGAGGTATTTTGCGAAGGTGGACAGGAGAGATGGGAAGGTGAGTCGGAGGGCAGTGGCCCATATAAGTGTATTCACCCTCTGTGTGGCGGCAGTATTGGCAGTGGCTTTTGCCCTTGTGGTTCCATCTATGCCTGAGGGTGCTATGAGAGTTGCCGGAGGTACTTATGCAGTTATTATCTGTGGGATGTTCCTTATGGCATTGCTCCAGAGGAGCTCCCTCTATGCTTTGGGTGCGGCGATGTTTGTCATCTCGGATCTGGTGCTGTCGTGGAATCTTTTTGTCGAGCCGGTCGATGGTGCCGGAGTGACTATAATGGTTACCTATTATCTCGCGCAGTGGCTCATCTTCGTTCGTGCCACACCATACGAAGTGGCACATCCGGTGAGGCTACTGAGGTTTTAGCAATACCCGTTATTTGCTTGAAAAACAATACTGAGGCCTTTTTGACAAACGAGCATACAGATATGATTATAGACGAGAAATCTTGTGAAGATTCTCGATATGATGAGGTAAGATAATGCTGTATAATTTGCCATAAGTTGTAAATTTTATATATTTGTGGCAAATTATAGAGACTATGAAGCAGCGTATTGTCGGAAGAAAAGATGAAATAGCAATACTTGATAAGGTTACCGAATCTTCAAGATCAGAGTTTGTTGCAATTTACGGAAGAAGACGTGTCGGAAAGACATATCTGGTTCGTGAATATTATGATAATAAGTTTGCGTTCCATTGTTCAGGTCTGTCGAAGTCTAATACTAAGGCTCAGTTGCAGAACTTCAATGCAACATTACAACGATATTCTTTAAAGCCTGTCAAGAAGTCGCGAAATTGGCTGGAGGCATTTGATAGGTTAATAGATATCCTTGAGGTGTCATCAGATAAGCGTAAGATTGTATTCTTGGATGAACTGCCATGGATGGACACTCCTCGCTCAAACTTTATCCCAGCTCTTGAACATTTTTGGAACGACTGGGCAAGCGGAAGAAGGGATGTCGTGTTGGTCGTATGTGGCTCCGCTACATCATGGATGATGGATAAGCTCATTAATAATAAGGGTGGACTCCATAATAGATTAACCAATAGGATTTTGGTTCAGCCTTTTACTCTGCTGGAATGTGAGGCATATTTTGCTTCAAGAAAAATAAAACTCAGTAGGTATCAAATCGCTGAGTGTTATATGATAATGGGTGGAATACCTTATTATCTTGATTACATCGACAAGGCTTATTCTCTAAATGAAAATATCGACCGCCTGTTTTTTAGGCCACAAGGACAGATGAGGACTGAATTTGAGAATCTGTATTCTGCTTTATTCAAGAATTCGGACAAATATATGAAGGTCGTTGAACTCTTGAGTAAAAAGGCCAAAGGTTTATCTCGTGAAGAACTGGCTTCAGTTAAGAAAGGCAAGTCAGGAGCAGATTTGACGAAAATCCTTTCTAACTTGGAGAAATGTGGCTTTATCCGTTCGTATAGGGCATTTGGACAAAAGACGAGGAATAAATTATATCAGTTGATAGACCCATATACGCTATTCTATTTTCAGTTTATTCATTCAGAGGAATATGATGATCAAAACTATTGGACACATTCAATGTTGTCTGCAGAGAGAAATGCATGGGCTGGTTATTCTTTTGAGATGCTTTGTCTGAATCATCAGGAGCAAATAAAGAAAGCTCTTGGTGTGTCGGGAATTATGACCAAGGTGTCCTCTTGGAGGGCGAAAACATCAGATAAGAATAAAAAGGGAACACAGATAGATTTGGTCATTGATAGAAAAGATGGGTATATCAATATTTGCGAAATGAAATTCTATAAAAAGGAATTTACCATTACGCGAGAATATTATTCTAAGTTGGAAAATCGTTTGGATACATTCATAGAGGAAACAAAAACGCGTAAGGCTATATTGCTGACTTTTATAACCTCCTATGGATTAACCACAAATGAGTATTCTGATATCGTTCAGAAATCATTGACCCTAGAAGATTTATTCGTATAAGAACATTGCTATAATTTGCCATAAGTTGGTATTTGGCTATGTTTGTGGCAAATTATAGACAATGGTGCCGCCTGTGAAATAGTGTCAGATTCTCGGGCTCAATCGTGCCTGAAAAATGAGATAAAGCCCAAAAATCGACAACTTTTCCCCGCTGGAAAGAAATTTGCAGTGCTCCTCTTCGTAGGTATGGGGGGATATCGGTTCTTGGACAACATTTTCTCCCTGACTAGATGGGATTACTTCGCTGATTCTCCGTTTTCCCCACCTCCGCGGGCCATCATTCTCACTGCTTTTGGGAGCTTGCTACAATTAAAACTGTTATTACAAAACTATAATCCTATGAACGATAATACTATTGACTATATTGACAAAGATGAGAAAATCATCGATGTTTGGGGAAGACGCAATCCCAAGTTTGAAAAGCACTATGAGCAAAGCGTTATAAGGGTTCTTGCAGATTATGGTATTGGAGCATCGGAACATACTGATACTAAAGGTAAAATACTTGGAGCCGGTTACGAGCCTTATATAATGGCTTTCTTTATCGGTTTATATGCTGACAAGAAGATTCCATTGATTGATGATTCGGAAGAGGTAAAGGGGTTAGGTCAGCAGCTAGATAAGTGGGGAAATCTTGACTCAAAGAAATTAAGGAAAGCTTATCCTAAATTGAGAGAGTACATCTTTATTTCGCTTGTTGCCAAAACGCCAATTGATTGGATAACTCTTGATAAAGGTGAAATCAAAGTGGCTGACGTGGTTACTCAGCTTATCAAGACTATGGAAGAATATGCAAACTACGGATTCTCTGTAATGGCTGATAAGTTAGAATCTAATAAGGGGTACTTCTTTTCAAAGCGTGCGTTTCTTGACATCTTCATGGAATTGACAGATAGAAATGCGAAAGTAGATGATGAAGATGATGAAGAAGTTGAGCCTTTATAGATTACTTGTTATAATACTAAGACTCCGTGTCCTCAAAAGTGGGTGCGGAGTCTTAATATTATGTTAGTCAGAAAAGTATATTACTTAGACATTGGATTTTAGCCAATCTATTAACTTATCATCCATTTTATATGTTGCCCATGCTGAGTCTGTTATGTTGATGACCATAATCTTACCTTCCCCTTCAATCGCTTCTGCTAATTCATCACGTACGCGTTTGGATGAACGAGATGTTTTTATGACCCAAGTACGAGCAAATAATTTTGCCCAGTTAGGGTAAAGCTTTAAGCGTGTGCTTATTTTAGGATAGGATTCATCGGAATTATCTAATGTATATGTAACGAGATAAGTATTCATTCTTTTGATGCTTTAAAATAATAACCAACAATAAAACCAAGAGGGCCAGATAGTACTCCAGATACAGTTACTAGCATATCCTTATACTCATCAACTTTGAAACCATTACAGCATCCCAAAATAAATACGAGTAGTATAACTACAAAAAATGCTATAACATATATCATAGCAATTCTACTTCTAGTGTTTTCTTTAGGGTCGGAACTTCCCTTGGGTCCAATCTCTGGCTTATCCAAATCAGGCTTATCGTTATTTTTCATATACTTATTTTTTGCAAAAATAGAAATTATTGTCAATATTAGTAGGGCAAAATGACGGTCGGGGCTGAATATGTTAGAAATAATGGATATTGATGGATACTTAATATGCCTTATATTATGCTAACAAAAACTTAGAAAACTACTAATTTGCTGTATGTTGTCCTATACTGGATTCAATAATACGGAGATTAATGTAATATTAAACAGTAGTAATAGTAAGATCTTGCGTTCATGTTAAGTTTAATCGGATTATGAGAATAAAGGATATATCATTTAAACATCATCGTGTTCTAGGTTCTACTACTATAGAACTAAGTTCTACTCGAAAAAGATCAGAAAGTAGAAAAGGTGTGGGTCATGATGATATGGATATAGCGATAGCTTCTTCGGAAAATAACACCTATACGTATTTAATTGGTGATAATGGTGTGGGTAAAACAGTATTATTCAAATCCATCGTGGACTATTCAAATTCTTTTATTTGGAATAAAAATTCTAATGTGGATCAATATTATAGTCTTATAGATGATGGGCAATTAGCTTTACGTAGGAACAGAGGGTTCAATGAGCTGTTTTATGACTTTAACATCTCGAACTTTATTGAGGCTAAGAACTTCCTTGAGAGACACAATATGTTTCTTGTTCATGTGAGTTCGGCAATTAATGAGGATGAAAGAGAGTTGTGTGGAGAATCAACGAGATACTTCAAAGTAAATTATGCAGATAGGTTGCAAACTAAAAGGATGCTGGTTAAAGCTATAAGGCAGAATTCGGAAGATGATTTGTCTTTGTTGTCAAAGCACTTGGGTAAGGAGAATGCTAAATGGGAACTTGCCATTTGTATTTCTTGTATAGCATGGAGTAAAGAACAGAAAATTATACCAATTACTGAAGGGTACACGATTTTTGACTTTTTTGCCTTATTTAGAGAATTGAATAAGCATGGCTATGTCGTTTCTAATATGGACAAATCTTATATGTCCGTATTGAAGCACTTACTTTCTACAAAATCTATTAAGGAGTATGTGTTATCTAGAGGAGAATCTGTATTTGACCTTTTGAAAAGTTTCGCTTTGTCTCCTTTCTATAAAAGTATAGAAGCGTTTGTGAAGTTAATGGGGTATAGCCAGTATGCCCTTGCCAATCATTTGCATCAAGCTTTTGGTCTATCCCTTGATTCAAGTGATGATATACCTCCAATAATTGATGATGTAAACATCAAACAATTATCTGATATTGAGTTTACTATGCTTCTGGCTTTGATGGAACTTAATATGTTAGACAGTGTTATAGAACATGACGGTGTCTTGATTGATCGAATGAGTTCAGGTGAACAAATGCTAATTAGATTATTTGGGATATTTGCTTGCTTGCCTAGTAATTTTGAAAGAGAGAATCTGCTTGTCTTATTTGATGAACCTGAAAATTCCCTTCATCCTAAATGGCAGCAATCTTTTCCGAATTTGTTTAAAACAATAGTTGAGATGGTATACAAAATTCGTTCATCTCATTTTATATTTGCGACCCACTCACCTCTTATCGTGATGAAGTCGAAGATTGGTAATGATAATGCTTATGTGGTTAAGTTATATAAAGATGATGATGGTAATACAATGAGTGAGCAAGTTTCGGATATACATAGTTATAGTGTCGAAGAACTTCTTATGGACGAGTTCTCGTTACAATATAGATCAGACCCGGTAGAGTCAAAATTAAAAGAGATTTTAGATTCGGAGAATGCAAGACGACTTGATGATAGGTCAGGGTGCATTGTGGACTATGATAGTTTAAGGTCTCAGATTGATGAATTATATAATCAAGTAATATATGATAAAGGATGAGATATATTGATAAAGATTTTGATCAGGATATTGTAAGAGGTACAGATCTGTTGCTGTCTAAAGCTAAGTCTTATAATAGTGACCAGCAAGTTAGAGATAATCTAAGAATTATATATTCTGGGTGTTGCGCCTATTGTGAGTCATCTTTTGAGGAAGGAGCATATTTTCAAATAGATCATTTCTATCCTAAAAGTATAAAGAAGTATCGACGATATGCTAAGGATATTAGAAATTTACATTATTCATGTCAGAGGTGTAATAATATTAAGGGAGCAAAATGCCATAAAGTACTATCACCAAACTGGTATTTGAATGGAACTCAATGGGAGTTGACTCGCAAGGAAAAGATAAATAATGAAATCTATTATGTCGGTCATTTACTATACTCTAGGAATTCGTCTGAAGATAGTCTAAATAGAGGGGAGAATACAATCTCGGTATTCAATCTTAATAATACTAATGCTGCAATAAGAAGCAACAGAAGCTATTTGGTAGAGAGCAGATTAAAAGTATGTAATAATGTACATTTACTCCTAAAGTCAATAACTGATTTGTTGATCAATTATAATAAATCTTCTAATTCAGTCATAGATATTCTATTATCTCAAGTAATGTCAGCAATGCACCCGAATTCATGCTATTCTACTATGGTAATTCAAAATTATGGAGATATGTTGATGAAACTTTTGAAGACTTATATTAAGCTAAGAACACCCTCGGTTTAATAAATGTTTAACAAGTAAACCAAAATCGCCCTCCCAGATTCCTGAGAGGGCGATTAAAGTGAATCGGTTGGGAACATCCACCCGTTGTTTCTCAACCAATTAGCAATTTGTGGGCTAATCACCCATATTATCTTCATATTTCAGTGTACTTGTAGGCTTGTATTTAACAGGTTGCCAACCTTGATCCAGGATACGATCATTATTACTATCCTCATCCTCTATTACATAATTTTTGCCATTACTCAAACTCTTGCGAATGCGTATTTTATTCTTTGCCTCTTCCATAGTTTCATTTTTTACTAAGGTAAAATTATTTATGAAAATTTGATTTTGGAAGAATACGGAAGTTAAGCATTGGGCAAAAGGTAAACTGCTCTCCCTCAAGAAAAATAATGTTATACTCTCGCCATCAATCCGCACAGTCTCGCAATACCGAAACTTAGGAATGTTCCTGCCAATACATATTCAGTTTTGACGGTTTGCGGAATACATCTATAATTCGAGTTTGTTGTACTACTCAAAAAGGATTTCAATCAATGATGCGTCATCATTTGAATCGGTTGGTAAATGGTTTTGTAGGTTACAGGTGTTTTGATAGTATCCATCAGTGCACAAGTAGATTGTATCGTCATCATTGATTGATATAGTTTCAACAGGTATCGGTTCTCTTAATCCTTTACCATTTATACAGCGAGTCAAGAGTGTTGAATTCTCATTGGCAACTACATGATCAGTCGTCAGAAGTACAAGTGCATCATTTTCTTTCTTATACAATCTTACATTTCCTTGCCAAGCATAATGAACTGAATCTTTTCCAATCAAGGCAACGCATACAGCAGCACCCATTTTGCATCTTAACTCATGACATTTTTGACGGATTAATTCATCTGCCATATCAAAAGCCTTACACAAAAGTTCCTTTGGCTCATACTTATGAAGGTTGGACGCAATAAAATCGGCTATGGCATGTGAAACTATTTGTGCAGCTTGATTCCCATATGACAAGCCACCCATACCGTCTGCCAATATCGCCAATGAATACTCTTTAAACAAATCTTGACATAAAATGTAATCCTCGTTCGTCTTGCCTTTGCCAGCGATACTGAATGTATTAAACTTCTTCGTTTTCATCCTCTATACCCTTTTGGAAAACATCAACTATCGTCTGCCAAGTATCTCTTACAGTTTCATACTTTAAGCCGTATGAGTTCTCAATCATTTGATTGATAAGTCTGCTTTCTTCTTCTTTGGCAAGTTCTCCCTCGATAATCTCTTTGTAATAGCAGAGTTGTTCTTTATTCAACAATGCCACTATGTCATAGGCTAACCAATAGCCGCCTACAATGTAATCATCAAAGTTTTCCCAGTCATATACTTCTTGATGAATTTCTCTTTCAAGGTTTGCCAAAAAGTAGTTTGAAAATATGAATGACATATCTTCCGCATCCTTGCTTGTCTTCGTATTTCTATCGAGCCAAGCATTGAACTTCAGTAGGAGCAAACCGTGCAGTGAAGCAATCTTAACCTTAAAATCGTCATCAATGCTGACCGTAATGGCTTCAGACAACACTTCATCAAAGCCCTTTACAGACATCGCTATTTCCTCCTCAGGTGGCCAATAGATTTTATCATCTTCCTTGGCAACTACACCATATGGTACAATATCAATTTCGTATTCTCCATAATAGAATCGTTGCTGCATATCACTTGACTTTTCAAAACCGTCAGCGATAAGACTTTGTTTCACTTGCTCGAAAGTTTCCCAATCGGGTATTGCAATGGCAATATCCAAGTCTCTGGTTCTTCGCTTTGACTCTGTGTCAAGTAGTTGCTGTATGACGATATCTCGTGCAGTTGCTCCAATCACGTAAAACTCTTTATCCATCTTGCTGAAACTATCAGTAAGTTTTCGCAACAGTTCCACCAATAATGGATTACCAATCTTTTCACTCGAAATCGTTAAGTCCATATTTTATCAATCTATTCGCTGCTTCTAAGCAACGGCTGTTACCACTACCCATTAGATCTGCATAAACAAGAATGAGAGGTGCAAGATGATCCTCTGTTTCCCATTTCCAGAACTTCTGATAAACCTTTATCTCTCCATTAACATCTTGCTTGACAAAGCCTGTCTTCATTAGATATGCTGTAGGCACATCAGTATATATGTCAAATGCTTCTGGTTCTAAATAGTTGTCAATTATATTAGCAGCACTCTCACCGCCCCAATACATTCCTTCTGGCAATTCCATTGCAAGCCATTTAATTCTTTGTTCATTAGTGCGGAATGCCAAACGTCCCATTAATAGTTTTGGTTTCAACACCTGATTGTAACTTTCTATCCAAAGGTCAAGCAGAGCCTTTCGATTCTTTAAGATTCTGCCCTTATCGGTTACAAGAATGAAATTTCGTGCAACTAATTCATCAATCACATTTTTTACCGTTCCAAGAGCAACTCCTGTATTTTCTTGAATTTCTCGGTATGCTTTATTGACATTATTCTTATCCTGCAAAAGATAAAATATCACTTTAATTCCTGCATCCTGAAAAATGGGATATACCTTTTCATTGGCAAACACATTTTTTTCACCCTTGTTGGTAAGATGAAAAACAGGAATATTACCGTTCATATATCTTATATAGCAATTACCGGCACAATCCAATATGTTTAATCCTAATTCGACAAGTTTGTCGAACATATTAGGATTAATATACTTTGCTACCAATAGCACTGGCCTTTTTTCGGTAGCCATATACTTTTGCAAACGATTTACAATTGTATTGATATTGGTTGCTGTAATATTACCCTTAATTTCACAAAGGAAATCAACATTCATAATCTTAACAAGAGCATCAAAATTGCCATATGCTCCATCTTCTTTATGAATGACAACATTATCAGGTAAAGCAAACTTTTCCTTCAATGCTTCCAATGCTAAATTCAGTGTTTCACGTTCTATCAGTAACATCTTGTTCAAAATTAATGCTTGTTCAATCGTATTGAACAGTGCGAAGGTAATGAACAAAAAACAAACTACAAAAGAATTTGTTCAATAAATACCATTTGTTCAATCAGATTGAACATTATTTATATATTCTTTCACCGTTATGAACAATAACAAGAACTATTTGTGTCTGTTCTGCTGATGCACTTCTTAATTAAAATCTTGTGGGCTGAGAACTAAAATTGTGGGCTGTTTACACCTTTTCAGACTCGTAAGGTGATAATCTGTGGGATGTTCCTTATGGCATTGCTCCAGAGGAGCTCCCTCTATGCTTTGGGTGCAGCGATGTTTGTCATCTCGGATCTGGTGCTGTCGTGGAATCTTTTTGTCGAGCCGGTCGATGGTGCCGGAGTGACTATAATGGTTACCTATTATCTCGCGCAGTGGCTCATCTTCGTTCGTGCCACTCCATACGAAGTGGCACATCCGGTGAGGCTACTGAGGTTTTAGCGGAGGGAGTGTGCCTCCGGCATTCCCTGACCTCCGCGGGCCATCATCCTGAAATCAGCAAAATGCGGTCAGACTGCGTCTGATCCGCTTTTTTGTATTTCGTCACTGCTTTTGGAAGCAAGCTTCCAACGCAGTTCCTTATACAAAAAAATGCATCGCTTTTGGCGATGCATTTTGCTGATTTTCAGGTGATTCGGTTGGGATTCGAACCCAAGACCCACAGCTTAGAAGGCTGTTGCTCTATCCAACTGAGCTACCGAACCGATCCACTATGTCTTCAGATTTCTCTGAAAGAGGGTGCAAAGATAAGTAAAATTTATCATTTACCAATTTTTATGCACCCTTTTTTCAAAGATTCGTTTCTTGTTTACCACATATAGTCCCAGGCAGGGAGTTCGATAGGGGTCTGTCCGGCCGCTTCGATCGATTTGGCGTCGAGGTATTTTTTGTTGATGACGATACGGAACATATATTCGTCAAACCATCTGTCTGTGAATGTGAGGTAGCCATTGTGTCCTGATGCGGGGCCCCAGCTGTTCTCGAATTGCCATTTTACAGGTTTGTCATTCTCATCGGTGTCGCAGGCGATAAGGAGCATAGCGTGTGATGAGCCGCTATAGCGGGTCAGAATTCTCGCTTTTTTGTCCATATCGAGGTCTATCCCGAGGAATGATTCGTAGTCGTACATATCTACATCACAGACACCTGCTCTGGAGTCGCTCTCTTTACCTACGTCGCAGGATGCATACATAGGTTCGTTGTCTTTGATCGATTTGAGGGCGGCCTCTTTGATCACCTCGTTAGGGAGGTTAAGGTAGATCCAGTTTACACCCTCGATGGTGTTGCGGTAGTTGGCGATGTCGTATACTTTATAGTATTCGCGTGTAGGGTCATTCATAATCATAATGAATGATTCGGGGTTATAGTTGGCAGGTTTTAGCCCTTCATAAAACTCTTTAGGTGTGCTCTTTACTGTTACCACTTCACCCTTGTCGTTTTTGTATTTCCAGGTGAATTCTGTAGGTGGCTCCCCAAGACATAGTGCCAATACACGGTAAACATCCTCAAGTGCTTCCATCTTTGCATCATAGAGCGCAGATGCGATCTCTTCTTTTGATTTTGATGTCACTTTCTTGGTCTGGGCCATCTTGTTCTCATATACCTGACGGATATCGTATCCAGCTTTTTTGAGCCTTCTGTTGATGACACTTGTCATCTGGCCGGTGTTGTTCGAGTGCTCTGTCTCCGGCATTACCTCCTTAGGTACTACACCATATTTTTCACCGAGGTTATAGAATAGGTTCCATACCCCTCCGTCACCTACAGGTGATTTGAGATACCATACCACCTCTTCATCTGTGATATCTTTCTCTACAGTCCTGATGATATTTTCAAGATAAAGGTTTGCCTTTTCGAGGATATCCCAGAAGTAGTTATAGTTATGTGAGAAGTCAAATTTAGAGTAGTCGTATTTGGCTTGTGCTGTAGGGCGGAGTCCGTTCAGTGAGGTGAACATCCAGCATCTTCCGGAGCTGTGCTGGTCAGTGATCCCTTTTACATCCACTCTGTATTTGAAGAAGTGGTCGACAGCGTTTACTACATTTTTATTCTGGGTTTTACTCTTTATGTTGCGGTCACCCATCAGAATATTCTGGGTGGCTGTGGTCTGAGCATCTTTTACGAAACTCCCTTTAAGCTGGGAAAGTTCCTGCTCTCCGATGGTCTGTGCATTGGCGGTACATAGGGCCCCTGCAGCAAGGATAGTCGAAAATAGATAGCGTAGTTTCATATATGTGTATATTTGTTTGTTTTAACTCCTTTTCTTGGCGATTATTTTACCTGCGATCTCGATGCCGGTGATGAGTGTAAAGCCGACCACTGCGAAGATGGCTGCACCAGCATAGTGCATCTCTATCTGCTGGAGATAGCCTGGCAGTGCCTCTATTATAACATCTGACGGGAGGTCGATAAGCTCGGGAAACTGCGACTTGGCGATGGCATCCATATTGGACCAGGGCCATACTTTAACCAGAGATCCGATGATGAAGCCTGCCATCACGAGGATGGTCTGTTTTTTATATTTGCCCAAAAGCCAGTGCAAAAACTTTGAAAATGAGAGGAGCCCCACTACACATCCTACTCCGAATACAGCGATGATAATCAAGTTTTGCATCACATCTATCCCGGAGGTCAAGTCTGATATGGTCTCCATTATGTACTGGTATTTGCCCAATATTAGAAGGATAAAGCTTCCTGATATCCCTGGAAGAATCATAGCGCAGATGGCGATGGATCCGCTCAGGAATATAAACCAGAGTGCATCCGGGGTGGTAGTGGGTGAGAGTGTACACACTGTAATGCCCAATATGATACCGAATACGAGGAGCAGATACTCTTTTATTTTCCATCCCTCTATCCCTTTCAGGATAAAGATGGATGATGCCACTATAAGGCCGAAGAAAAAGGCCCAGGTCTCGATAGGGTGGTTGCTCAGCAGGTACTGCATAAGTTTCGCAAGTGATACTACACTTATCAGGATACCGGCGAAGAGACTTATCAGAAATGTGCCGTTGATATGCTTCCAGAGATCTTTTATTTTACCCTTAAACAGTAATTTGACAGCTGTAGAGTCGATGTTGTTAAGTGAACCTACAAATTTGTCGTATATGCCTGTTATGAATGCAATAGTACCGCCAGATACTCCCGGTATCACATCCGCAGCACCCATACACGCACCTTTGACGGTGACACCAAGATATGAGATGAATTTACCCATTCTAAGATTATTTGGATTTGATTATTGTTAAATATTGGATTGATTGCTTTACATATTCAGCCAAGGATGGCCTGGCCTCTCTCTTGCCCTCTCCCCCCTTGATGCAGAGATCATACATCTCTTCCCTCTCAGGACAGTATCCCACTATCATACCGCATTTGCATCTCTTGATAGAGTATTCTATGGCAAATGATGGCTGGAGTGAGAGATCAAAAAGGATATCGTATTCCCCTTTATAGAAGGTTTCAGCCTGTTCTATAGTAGGGATTGAGAGCCAGTTGGTCTCTTTCTTCAAAATCTGCACTATATATGGATAGTGATCCAGTTTTGAGTTTGTGGTCTCATCTTTGGTAAATGAGATTCCAAGACCTTTATATGAAATGCCGAATTTTTTCAACTCTTTGTCGAGGATACCGATAGCCTCTACTATCTCACTCTCCTGAGAGTTGAAAACTATAGCCACAGATCTGGCATCCTCCAGAGAGTGATATTTCTTTTTGTTCAGACTCGGAAGTTTGCGTAGTGTATGGCGCTGAAATGCTCTGACTATAAAGTTAAACATATTCTCGGGGTTAAGGTTGGAGTACGTGTGGTTCGTCGTGTTCAGGGGCCGACACCAGAAGCAGCTTGTCCCCTACAAGTATCTCTGCATCTCCATTGGGGATGATATATCTCTCCTCTCTCTTTATCATTATCACGAGTATCCCTTTAGGAAGCTGCATATCCATAAGTCTGTGACCGTGGATGAGCATATTCTCTGTAATCTCCACATCCCACAGTTTGGAGTCTATCTCTTCGGGAAATACTATGCCGAAGTCGTTACCCACCTTCTCCATCTCCTGATCCAGGTCGAGTTTCTTGGCCATAAATGGTATAGTGGTCCCCTGGATAACGAGGGATACGATGGTAATGAAGAATACTATATTGAATATCATGTGCGAGTTCGGGACTTCCGCTATGACGGGGTATGTGGCGAAGAGGATAGGTACCGCTCCGCGCAATCCCACCCAGGAGATGAACAGCTTGGATTTGGTGTCGATGTTTTTGAATGGTAGGAGTGATGTGAATACGGTCAGCGGTCGAGCCACTAAAATCATAAATATACCCACGAGGATGGCAAAAGGTGCGACAGATAGGAGTTCCCTCGGATTTACCAGAAGACCCAGAATCAAGAACATAATGATCTGGAAGAGCCAGGTGAGACCGTCGAGGAATGTGTTTGTCTCGAGCTTTTTGACCAGCGGATGGTTACCTATCACCATACCCGCGATGTAGACAGCCAGATAGCCGTTGCCATTCATGAAGTATGTGGATGAGTAGGTGATGAAGATGAAGCAGAGGACGAGAATAGGGTAGAGTGAGGTGTTGTGCAGATTGATCTTGTTTACTACCAATACCCCCAGTTTTCCAAACAGATATCCGAACAGGGCACCTACCAGGAGCTGTACCACGAAATTGAGAGCCAGTGTCCACGACAGCCCCTCACCGGAAGTTACCGCTCCGATCATAGTGATGGTCATAATATAAGCCACAGGGTCATTACTACCACTCTCGAGCTCCAGCATAGGGCGGAGGTTGTTCTTGAGCCCTATTTTCTGACCTCTCAGGATACTGAAAACTGAAGCTGAGTCAGTAGACGCAGCTGTGGATGCCAGGAGAATCGATACGGGAAGTGAAAATGTGATGGAGATGATGGCCGATTTCGACAGAAGATATATGAAAAGACCGGTGATTATAGCTGTCAGGACCACACCGAGGGTAGAGAGGATAAGACCGGGAATCACTATGGGTTTTATGTCAGAGAATTTGGTGTCCATACCACCGGAGAAGAGGATAATACTCATCGCAACGATGCCGATGGCCTGAGCATATTTCATATTGGAAAACTCGATCCCTACACCGTCGCTGCCAAAAAGCATACCGACCATAAGGAAGAGGAGGAGGGTGGGGACTCCAAATTTGAAACTCAATTTACTGACAAATATACTGACTACCAAAAGTAGTGCCCCTACAAGTAAAAAACCTTCTGTCATAATCTCTAACCCAATAATCTTTTAACTCTCAAAGTTAACATTTATTTTCGAATAATATCTTAAATTTGTACCAGTGATACGAGCAAAAATTGTGCAAGAATATGGCTTTGACTAATATTGGTATTTTCGGCAGAAGAAACGTGGGCAAATCCTCTCTTATAAACCTCCTTACAGGTCAGGATACTGCAATTGTTTCCGATACACCCGGGACCACCACCGATCCTGTAAGGAAGAGGATGGAGATCCCGGGAATAGGTAAGTGCAATCTTATAGATACTGCCGGAATAGACGATACAGGTGATCTCGGAGAGCAGAGGGTGGCTAAAACCTATCAGGCTGCAGCTCAGGTGGATGTGGCACTTCTCCTCTTCACTGCAAACCTCTTTTCACGTGAAGAGGTACAGATGCTGAATGCATTGCGCGAGGCGCAAGTACCTACCATTGCCGTACATAATCAGTCGGATATTGTCCCTCTGGATCCCGCTGTCGCAATGGATATTATGCATAAATATGCAGTCGATGTGGTGGAATTCTCCTGCGCCAGGATAGATGATACCCTCCGTCGTGACGAGACCGATATGCTCCTTGCCTATATCGAAAAGGCTGTGGCGCAGGCTGCTCCATTCAGGGAGCGGGCAATGTTTGACGGAATCATCCCCGACAAGCCCAAACGTGGCAAGCAGCATAGAGTTCTGCTTGTCTGCCCGATAGATAGTGAGGCACCTGCCGGAAGACTGATTCTCCCACAGACTATGGCTATCAGGGATATCCTCGACAGAGGGGCGGTCGCTACGGTATTGCAGCCCGCTGCCCTGCGCAAGTATTTGCGGGAAAACCCAGTTCCGGACCTTGTGGTGACAGATAGCCAGGTGTTCGGAGAGGTCTCCGGAATTCTCCCTAAAAAGGTCCCTCTGACCAGTTTCAGCGTCCTTCTGGCCAGAAGCCGCAGCTGCTATCCCAATTATCTCGAAGGGACTCCGAAAATATCCCGGTTGCAGGATGGAGACCGTGTGCTGATCCTCGAATCGTGTACCCACCACTCATCCTGCGAGGATATAGGGAGGGTGAAACTTCCTGCATTGTTCAGAAAATTTACGGGCAAACAGCTTGAATTTGATATAGTTTCCGGTTTGGACCAGATAACTCGACCTGTAGAAGAGTATGCGCTCATAGCGCAATGCGGCGGGTGTATGATTACCTCCAAACAGCTGTATAACAGACTTAAGCCGGCCATCACCAAAGGGATCCCTGTGACCAATTACGGTATGGCCATCGCATATATGAAAGGTGTGAAATTGTCAGCAGATGGGATTGGATAGAGAGCAAATAGTGGAGCTTTTGAATGAGAAGGACCCGCAGGTGGTCTCAAATCTCTTCGCGGAGGCTTACCGTATCAAGGTCGAAACGGTAGGGGAGGAGGTCTATTTGCGTGGCCTTATTGAGATCTCCAATATCTGCCGGAAAAACTGTCTTTATTGCGGCATCCGCTCGGACAATAGCGCGGTGAACAGGTATCAGCTCACCAAAGATGAGGTCCTCGATGCTGCCAAATTTGCCATCGATGCCGGATACGGCTCCATAGTGATCCAGGGGGGAGAGCGTCACGACAAAGCTTTTGCAAAGGATATCAGGATACTGATAAAAAAGATAAAGAGACTCTCGAGGGAGAACCCTCTCGGAATCACCCTCTCGCTGGGGGAGCAGCCGCTTGAGGTGTATGAAGATTGGTTCGATGCTGGTGCGCACCGCTATCTCCTGAGGATAGAGACCTCCGACAATCAGCTCTACAATATGATCCACCCTTCAGACCCTATCCACTCTTTCAATTCACGTGTACAGGCTCTTCTTGATCTTAAGTACACAGGTTATCAGGTGGGGACAGGGGTGATGATCGGTCTCCCATTCCAGACTGCCGAGCACCTGGCTGACGATCTGCTCTTCTTTCGTGAATTTGATATAGATATGTGCGGAATGGGCCCCTACATTGAGCATTCGCAAACCCCTATGTGGAGCCTGCGTACCCTCCTTCTGCCCCATGAAGAGAGGCTGGCACTTTCGCTGAAAATGGTCGCTCTGCTCCGTCTGATGATGCCCGATATCAATATTGCGGCTACTACCGCTATGCAGACACTGCACCCTGAAGGGAGGGAGATGGCCATTATGGCCGGGGCAAATGTCGTTATGCCCAATATGACTATCCAGCAGGTGCGCAAAGAGTACAAGTTATATGAAAACAAGCCCGGAATAGAGGATGATGCTGCCATCTCCAAATCCAGACTTGAACACTTTCTGAATGAAAAAAATATCCCCATCGGATGGAACCGATGGGGAGACTCTCTGAGGTTTAGAAATCGATAGCGGTGTTTGTTTTACCTTGGTTTATCTCCAGTGCTATCTTTTTCATCTCCATCTCGTTAAAGTAGTACAAGATGTTATAGTTATAGTAGTTGGTCTTACTTCTTTTGTCGAATCTGATCTCCCAATAAGTGTCAAGTGATGCTGATTTCGAGATGTTCTTTACATAAGAGGAGTTCTCTACAGAATTTCTGATGGCAGCTTCATCTTTTTCACCCACTGAGAATTTAAGCATATATGAAACAGTAGAGTTGACTACGATGTCGTGAAGCTGTGCAAATGCACCCTTCTCTGCATCTTCCAGAGAGATCTGACTATCACATCTTACTTTGATGGCTTCATATTTGTTTACATTTTTGTCAAGCCATATAGGGGCCTTTTTATCACTGCTTTTTACCAGTTTGCCCTGAGCAAAAGAGGTGCTTGCTATAAGCACAGAAATAAGAATAACTACAATACGTTTCATGATTACCGATATTTTCTTCAAAGTTAAATAAAAATAAGTGAACCAACAAAAGTTGATTCACTTACTTATTAATGGTCAGTCACTGAAAATGTGACAGATTATTTGTCGTATTTGATAGCTGCCTGAGCTGCTGCCAATCTTGCGATAGGAACGCGGAATGGAGAGCAAGATACATAGTTCATTCCGATCAGGTGACAGAACTCTACAGAAGCAGGATCACCACCGTGCTCACCGCAGATACCCACTTTCAAGTTAGGGTTAGTGCTGCGACCACCTTTAACACCGATCTCGATAAGGTGACCTACTGAAGTTACATCCAGGGTCTGGAATGGATCGTTAGGGATGATCTTGTTGTTCAGATAGTCAGGCATAAATGCTCCGATATCGTCACGAGAGAAACCGTAAGTCATCTGAGTCAAGTCGTTGGTACCGAATGAGAAGAACTGTGCAGTCTCAGCCATCTTGTCAGCAAGGATAGCTGCACGAGGTATCTCAATCATAGTACCGTACAGGTAGTTGATCTTAAGACCGAATTCAGCCTCTACCTCAGCGTGAACTCTGTCAAGGATCTTCTTCTGGAAGTCAAGCTCGTTAACAGAGATGGTTACAGGGATCATAATCTCAGGACGTGGATCGAAGCCCTCTTTCATAAGCTGAGCAGTAGCAGTGAAGATAGCTCTGAACTGCATCTCACTTACCTCTGGATAAGAGATACCAAGACGTACACCACGGTGACCCATCATAGGGTTAACCTCGTGTAGACCTTCGCCACGTTTCTGAACAGCCTCTACAGTGATACCAAGCTCTTCTGCAAGCTCTTTCTGTTTCTCTTCACCCTGTGGAACGAACTCGTGCAAAGGTGGGTCAAGAAGACGGAAAGTAACTGATTTGCCGTCCATAACTTTCATAGTACCTTTGGTTACATCGATAACGTAAGGCATAAGTTCGTTAAGGGCAGCAACTCTCTCTTCAGTGTTCTTCGAAAGGATCATCTTGCGAAGTTTAGAAAGTGGAGCCTCTGAGTTGGCGCCGTAGAACATATGCTCGATACGGAACAGACCGATACCTTCAGCACCGAAGTTGATAGCCTGCTGTGCATCCTGAGGGTTCTCAGCATTTGTTCTTACACCAAGTTTACGATATTTGTCCACGATCTGCATATACTCTACGAAACGAGGATTTTCAGATGCATCCATAGTTTTTACAGGTACATCATAAACCCAGCCTTTAGAGCCGTTAAGTGAGAAGATGTCACCTTCCTGATATGTTTTGCCGTTGATAACAAGTACTCTCTTCTCATCTACAGTCTTGAGCTGAACTGCATCACAACCTACGATACAGCATTTGCCCCATCCGCGAGCTACAAGGGCAGCGTGAGAGGTCATACCGCCACGAGCAGTCAAAAGACCGTCAGCAGCTCTCATACCCTCTACATCTTCAGGGTTGGTCTCTTCACGTACAAGGATAACTTTCTCACCTTTGGCAGCTGCCTCTACAGCATCTTCAGCGGTGAATACGATCTTACCTACTGCTCCACCAGGACCTGCAGGAAGACCTTGTGCGATAACCTGTGCGCCTTTCTCTGCTTTAGGGTCAAGGATAGGGTGAAGAAGCTCGTCAAGCTGGTTAGGAGCCACACGCATAACAGCGGTCTTCTCGTCGATAAGACCTTCGTGAAGCATATCCATAGCCATATTCAAAGCAGCAAGACCGGTTCTCTTACCTACGCGGCACTGAAGCATCCAAAGTTTGCCATCCTGGATGGTGAACTCGATATCCTGCATATCTGTGAAGTGGTGCTCAAGATTATTCTGGATCTCGTCAAGCTCTTTGTAAACCTCTGGCATAGCGGTCTCAAGAGAAGCAAGATGTTTGTTGTGTTCGTTTTTGGTAGCCTCGTTAAGAGGGTTAGGTGTACGGATACCGGCTACTACGTCCTCACCTTGGGCGTTGATTAGCCACTCGCCGTAGAATTTGTTTTCACCTGTAGCAGGGTTACGTGAGAAAGCCACACCGGTAGCTGAGTTTGAACCCATATTACCGAATACCATAGCCTGTACGTTTACAGCTGTACCCCAGTCATCAGGAATATTTTCGATACGACGGTATGCGATAGCTCTTCTACCATTCCAAGATTTGAAAACGGCGCCGATACCACCCCAAAGCTGGGCTTTGGCATCATCAGGGAACTCCTGACCAAGAACCTCTTTTACGCGAACTTTGAAATCTTCGCAAAGCTGGATAAGATCCTCTTCTGTAAGATCTGTATCAGATTTGTAACCTTTAGCCTCTTTAACATCGTGAAGCATACGGTCAAGCTGAACGCGGATACCCTGACCTTCAGCTGGCTCGATACCTTCTGATTTCTCCATTACCACGTCTGAGTACATCATAATAAGACGACGGTATGCATCATAAACGAAACGAGGGTTCTGAGTCTTCGCAATCATACCAGGGATGGTAGCTGAGCAAAGACCGATATTTAGTACGGTTTCCATCATACCAGGCATAGAAGCTCTGGCGCCTGAACGGCAAGAAACCAAAAGAGGGTTGTCCTTGTCACCATATTTCATGCCCATCATCTCCTCTGCGCGAGCAAGAGCGGCATTAACTTCCTGTTCCAATTCTGCAGGATACTGACAACCAAGGTCATAGTACTCGGTGCAGCATTCAGTGGTGATAGTAAAACCAGCTGGTACAGGGATACCTAGAGTACACATTTCAGCCAGGTTAGCACCTTTACCACCAAGTAGATTTCTCATGGAACCATTGCCTTCAGCTTCTTTACCGCCGAAGAAATAAACTCTTTTAGTTGACATAAGTGTTTAGTGTTAAATGTTTATTTTGATGTAAAATGTTGTTTCACTTTGTATTTGGGGCGACAAATATAATAAAAAAATTATAGCAATTTGCAAGCTAATTTAGAAAGTTCACTTCTTTCACCCTTAGCCATATTTATGTGTTCAAAGACTGACTGCCCGAAAAACTTCTCTCCAAGCAGACTCAGACCATTTGAGTGGACATCCAGATAGGGCTGGTCGATCTGGAATATATCACCTGAAAAGATGATTTTCGTGTTGTCTCCCGCCCTGGAGATGATGGTCTTGATCTCGTGTGGAGTGAGGTTCTGAGCCTCGTCTATGATGAAACATACATTGTTGAGACTTCTCCCTCTGACATAGGCAAGGGGTGAAATGATGAGTTTCTCGTCACGTAGCATTCCATCTATTTCAGCCAGCAGCTCCGGCCTCCCGGCGAGTGAGCTTTTGATGAGATTCAGATTGTCATAAAGGGGGAGGAGGAATGGTGCTATTTTGTTATCTATATTGTCTGGTAACAGTACGATATTCTTGTCCAGAAGCGGTATGATAGGTCGTGACAGGATGATCTGATGAAATCTTCCCCGCTGTTCAATCGCTCCGGCAAGGGCCAGAAGCGTTTTGCCCGATCCGGACGGCCCTGTAAGGGAGATGAGTTTTACTTCAGGATTGAGGATCGCCTCCATAGCAAAAGACTGCTCTTCATTACGGGGGGTGATGTTCAGTGCAGTCTGCCTATCTATTCTGACTATGGTCTTGAGATCAATGTCGAATCTACCCAGATAGAGGGTGTTGTCCTCGCTGTAAATTCTGAACAGCTGGTTAGGGAGGAGCTTGCGTTTGATGTTCAGGTCGATAGGGGCTATGCTCCCTTCGCTTTTGAATTTCTGGATGACTTGATTTTTTACCTTCTTTATAGTGGTCACCTCTTTTTGGATCTTTTCGATCTTCTCCTGTTCCACTCTGTCTGTCATATAGTCCTGAACCATAAGCCCCATAGCCCTCGCTTTGAGTCTCATATTCATATCTTTGGTAACCAGAGCCACTTTTCTCTCGGGGTACTGGTCCCTGAGCCATAGGGCAGTGGCTATGATCCTGTGGTCCGGAATATCTTCCGATAGGGCACCGACATACTCCCCTGTAAATGGGTGCCCTATCTCCACTTTGATTTTCCCTTTGCCCGGACCAAGGCTTACCCCCTGGTCGAACAGGAAGTTATTTGACAAGCGGTCGATCTCCCTGACAAAACTGCGGGCGTTGAATGCCAGGGTATCGTTCCCTTTTTTGAATTTGTCCAGCTCTTCGATGACTGTGATAGGTATATACAAATCGTTGTTCTGGAAATTGTATATGGACCTATGGTCGTGAAGTATGATATTCGTGTCGAGGACGAATATCTTTGGCGGTTGGTTCGTAGTGTTTACTGTCGTTTTTCGAGCCATTTTTTACCGTTGATGAATAGTTCTATCCAAGGAGTTACCTCCTCGTTTCTCTTATCGTATGGGTAATGAGCCCAGTTCCATGGTCTCAAGCACCTTTCAGGGTGGGGCATCATAGCGAGATGTCGGCCATCCTTAGAGCATACGCCGGCTATACCCTCTGGCGAGCCATTAGGGTTGGCAGGGTAGGAGTTGTAGGTATATCTTAGTGCGACATTGTATTGGTCAACAGATTCGGGGAATGAGAATTTGCCTTCGCCGTGTGCCACCCAGATTCCAAGTTTGCTTCCTGAAAGTGATGATAGAAGTACTGAAGGTGAGTTCTCTACCTGTACACCCACGAATGCAGATTCATATTTGTGTGAATCGTTGTGCTGCATTTTGGGTGAACGTGCACGATTTTCATAAGTGATAAGACCAAGCTCAGCCATAAGCTGGCAGCCGTTGCACACGCCCAGGCTCAATGTGTCTTCACGGGAGTAGAATCTCTCAAGGGCAGCTTTGGCTTTCTCATTGTATTGGAATGCGCCGGCCCACCCTTTTGCAGAGCCGAGGGTGTCTGCATTGGAGAAGCCACCCACAAATACTATCATATTTACATCTTCGAGGGTCTCTCTCCCTGAAATCAGGTCTGTCATATGGACATCTTTCACATTGAAACCGGCCATATATAGTGCCCAGGCCATCTCGCGGTCACCGTTTGAACCCTTTTCTCGGATGATGGCGGCAGTGTGTCTCCGTTTGCCAGGGGTTTCATATTTTCCGGTAAAGCCCTCAGGGAACTTGTATGTCAGAGGCTGTCCCTTATAGTTAGAGAATCTTTCTCTTGCGAGATCTTTACCTACCTGGTGAACATCAAACAGGTATGATGTTTCGAACCAGATATCCCTCATCTTGTCGATATCGAGAGACAAACCATTGCCTTTAGGAAGGGTGATGTTGAGAACTCTCTCTTTAGAGAAGGTTCCTATCCTGTATGCAGCGATCTTATTGCCAAGGGCTTTGTTGAATGTCTCTTCTGCATCAGCTTTAACCTGAACCACCACTGCAGGTACCTCGGAGAAGAGGATGCGCGCAGATTCGAAGGGTGTGAGGTCGATATTCATACCCCCCTCCACATTTGCAAAACACATCTCCAGAAGGGTGGTGACCAGACCACCTGCAGATACGTCGTGGCCGGCCAGGACAGGGGTCCCGTCTGTGCGGAACATAACATCCTGAAGGGTGTTGAAGCAGGTCTTGAAATATTCAGGATCCTTCACATCAGGGGCAGATTCGCCGATTTTCTTTATAGTCTGAGCGTAGGCAGACCCTCCAAGAGGGTATGATCTGTCAGCGGTGAAGGGGATATAGTAGAATGCAGACTCCTCTTTCTGTACTACAGGGTGGATGGTGGCGTATACATCTTCCACTTCACCTACTGTAGATATGATAAGTGTACCTGGAGAGAGGACTTTATCTCCATTAGGGTACTTCTGGGTCATAGACATTGAGTCCTTACCGGTAGGAATGTTGATACCCAAAGCGATAGCGTAGTCAGAAGCACTTTTTACAGCGCTGTACAGACGGGCATTTTCCCCATCATTTTTGCAGGGCCACATCCAGTTTGCAGATAGTGATACGCCACCCAGATTCTCTTTAACAGGTGCCCATACCATATTGGTGAGGGCCTCTGAAATGGCTATCCTTGAGCCGGCAGCAGGGTCGATAAGGCCCACCATAGGGGCGTGGCCGATACTGGTGGCGATACCCTCCTTGTTCTGGTAGCCGAGTGCTGTGACTCCGAGGTTGTTGAGAGGAAGCTGAATCTCTCCGCAAGTCTGCTGGCAAGCGATAAGACCTGTTACTGAGCGGTCCACCTTGTTTGTGAGCCAGTCCTTGCAGGCGACAGATTCTATGCTGAGAACTTTTGAAACCTGAGTCTCAAGTTCTGCCGGTGTGAGACTGTCGATATCTGCAGTGATCGCTTCGAAACCACCCTTGCCATCAGCACCACCCTTAGGAGACTCATCAGTCATAATGGTCTTGGGGGTAGAACCGAACATATCCGAAAGTTCCAGGTCGATAGGTGTTTCACCGGTCCTATTGTTCTTAAGGGTGAAATTGTGTTTTCCTGTGGTCTCTCCGATAATATAAAAAGGTGCCCTTTCGCGCTCGGCGATACGGTGAAGTTCTTCCACATCCTTCTCTTTCATAACCAGACCCATCCTCTCCTGAGACTCGTTGCCGATAATCTCCTTGGCAGAGAGTGTAGGGTCGCCGACAGGGAGTTTGTCGATATCGATATTTCCGCCAAGCTCCTCTACAAGCTCTGAGAGGCAGTTAAGGTGTCCACCTGCACCGTGGTCGTGAACAGATATAATGGTATTCTCCTCTTTCTCTGAAATGGCACGGATAGCGTTGTATGCCCTCTTCTGCATCTCAGGGTTAGAACGCTGGATCGCATTAAGCTCGATAGCATTGCCATATTCACCTGTGGCTACAGATGATACTGCACCGCCGCCCATACCGATACGGTAGTTGTCACCACCGAGAAGAACGATTTTGTCACCCACATCTGGGGTCTCTTTGAGTGAATCCTTCTTCTTCGCATAACCTACACCTCCGGCCAGCATAATCACTTTGTCGAAGCCGTACTTTCTCTCACCCTCAGTATGTTCCATAGTCTGGAGCGAACCGGTAATGACAGGTTGTCCAAATTTGTTTCCGAAGTCAGATGCACCATTGGAAGCCTTGATAAGGATCTCCTGAGGTGTCTGGTATAGCCAGGGGCGTGGCTCATCCTGCTCCCAGGTGCGAAGCTCCTTGTTGCCATCTTCGAAACGGGGGTAAGAGGTCATATATACGGCAGTACCTGCAATAGGGAATGAACCTTTGCCTCCGGCAATACGGTCACGGATCTCACCACCGCTGCCTGTGGCTGCACCATTGAATGGCTCTACGGTGGTGGGGAAGTTGTGGGTCTCTGCCTTGAGGGAGATAACTGTCTTGTTCTCGTGTAGACCGAAGAAATCGGGTTTGTCTCCCGAAGCGGGGTGGAACATATCTACCACCGGACCATCGATGAATGCACAATTGTCCTTATATGCTGAGACGATTCTGCCGGGATTTTCGGCAGATGTCTTTTTGATCATTTTGAATAGTGAAGACTCCATCTCCTTGCCGTCGATGATGAAAGTGCCGTTAAAGATCTTATGGCGGCAGTGCTCAGAGTTTACCTGAGAGAAGCCAAATACCTCGCTGTCGGTAAGGGGACGTCCGAGCTTTTCTGCGAGACCATTCAGATATCCGATCTCTTCGGGAGAAAGGGCCAGACCCTCCTGGATGTTATATGACTCCAGATCTGTGATATGGATCACCTCTTCAGGGGCTTTGTCGATGGTGAAGATCTCCTGATCCAAACCATCATATTTGCGCTGTAGCATCTTGTCATAGGACTCCTGGCCTGCAAAGAACTCTTCGATACGCTCGATACCTGAGATATTCATATTCTCTGTAATCTCTACAGCGGTAGTACTCCAGGGTGTTATCATCTCTCTACGGGGACCGATAAAGCTCCCCTCTACCTTTTCGGAAGCGATAAGGGTGGCGTCTGAAAATAGCCATTGGAGAGCATCGATAGATGAATCTGAAAGTTTTGTGGATGTCTTCACAGCTATAACTGTGTCTGTCTTGGTTTGGAAGAATAAGATCATAGTTATGTATGGATAATGAGATTCTTGTATGTATTCAATTTACAAATGGTAAAATTACTCATTTTTTATCATATTTGACCGATATTTTCCCAATTTTGCAAACAAATTATCAACACGGTATACATATGAGCGTGGATATTGCCAGATATGATGAGAAAATAGAGGCCCTTTTCAGAATTGTACCCTCTTTTCAGAAGGTGGGAAAAGCGGGATATCACCCCGGAATGGGGACGATGACCGCCTTCGATGACTTTCTGGGAAATCCCCATAAAAATTATAAGGTGGTGCACGTGGCGGGTACCAATGGTAAGGGGTCTGTCTCTTCGATGATAGCTTCTGCCCTTATGGGAGAAGGGTATCGTGTGGGGCTATACACATCTCCACACCTGGTAGATTTCAGAGAGAGGATAAAAGTGGACGGGGAGATGATTACCCGAGAAGCGGTCCTCGATTTTCTGGATAGATGCGAAAGGTTTATTTGTGAAAATGATCCCTCTTTTTTTGAGATTACCACTGCGATGGCTTTTGACTATTTTGCCGGTGCCGGTGTCGACTATGCTGTGGTGGAGTGCGGTCTGGGGGGGCGTCTCGATTCGACAAATATAGTGACTCCGATCTTGTCGGTAATCACATCTATAGGTCTTGATCACACAGATATATTGGGAGATACAGAAGAGAAGATTGCCTATGAAAAAGGGGGGATTGTCAAACCCGGTGTTCCGGTGGTAGCAGGGGATGTGACAGATTCAGTTGCTGATGTCCTGTGTGGTATAGCAGAGGAGAGGGGGGCGATGTTGTTTCTGATGGGGGCAGAGAAGAGAAAACCGTGCTACCCCTCTGGCCGCAGAGGGAGGGGCCCATCGCCAGATGGGAGGGATTGTTTTCGATCTCTACCCCCATCAGAAGATTCCCAGCCAACTTCACTTTCGGACCACATCGGGCATGAAAATGCCGCTTTCTGTGCCCATTTCCCGGACTCGGTGCTGGAGGATATCCTCTCGAAGATGGACTTGAAGGGTGATTATCAGCGGAGTAATCTGAAGACGGTACTCAAATGTCTGGAGGTGCTTTCAATGTGCGGCTTGACTACAGAACCGGATCAGGTTGCAGACTCCATTTGCCATGCAGCAGAGCGTACAGGATTCCGTGGCCGGTGGGAGGTGCTCTCCGAAAAACCTTTTGTGGTATGTGATATCGCCCATAATCCACACGGCATCAAGCCTGTGATGGAGCAGCTGAAGAGGATCTGTAAGGAGGCTGTGTCAAGAGAGAAGAGTACTCGGCTGTATATGGTCTTCGGGGTGATGGGGGACAAAGATCTGGAGAGTATAAGTGACTATCTTCCACGCGAGGCCTATTATTTCTATACAGCAGCCGATTCTCCAAGAGCTATGGATCCTGAGAAACTTTCACAATGGATGGAGGGGCACGGTTTTAAAGGGGAGGTGATACGTGGTGTAGCTGAGGCGGTAGGTGGTTGCCTTGCCCAAGCCTCAGAAAATGATATGATCTATATCGGTGGCAGCAGTTATGTGGTGGCCGAAGCACTAAAATTATTTTAATTTTTTTTTGGTGGTTAGAAAAAACTGCCATATATTTGCATCCGCTAAAGAAAAGAGGGAGCATAGCTCAGTTGGTTTAGAGCATCTGCCTTACAAGCAGAGGGTCGGCGGTTCGACTCCGTCTGCTCCCACTCTTTAAAAAACATATTTCAGTTAAGGGAGCATAGCTCAGTTGGTTTAGAGCATCTGCCTTACAAGCAGAGGGTCGGCGGTTCGACTCCGTCTGCTCCCACGAAAGAAGACAATCGGATGGTTGTCTTCTTTTTTTGTTAATAGGCACTTATCTCCTCGGCCACTGGAGAATGATGGTCAAAAGGACCATTATGCCGATAAGGATAGGGTAGTAGAGATTAGGGATGATGGCCAGGGGTGATATGGATGCGAGTCCCGATGCCATCAGCAGCTGTGCTCCGTATGGAAGAACACCCTGTACGAAACAGGAGGTGATATCCATAAGTGATGCTGTCCTGCGAGGTTTGATACTGTATTTTTCAGAGAGTTCCTTGGCTATAGGACCCACTGTAAGGATGGCAATGGTGTTGTTGGCAGTGCAGATGTTAGCCACAGCTGTCAAAAATGATATCGAGGCCTCTGCCCCCCTTTTGCCCGATACTTTGGAAGAGATCCCTCTCACCAGCAGATCCATCCCGCCTTTCAGTTTGACTATCGCCAGAAGACCTCCCGCAAACATAGTCACGAGGATAAGTTCACACATACTCTCTATCCCTTCCCCCATAGAGGTCAGTATGGTGATAGGGGAGATCTCACCAGCCAAAAGTCCTATGGACCCTGCTACGGCAATACCTATTATTAGAGTCAGCAGTACATTCACACCCAGTAGTGCCACTACGATGATGGTGATATAGGGGATCACCTTGAACCAGGCGATGCTTTCTGCTACATTCACTTCTCCTACCGCATCCCACTTGAGTATATACAGCACAAGTGCAATGACCGCTGCAGGGAGGACTATCCTGAAGTTGGTCTTGAACTTGTCTTTCATCTCGCATCCCTGAGTCTGGGTCGCTGCGATGGTGGTGTCAGATATGAATGAGAGGTTGTCTCCGAAGAATGCGCCTCCGACCACTATGCCCACCAGCCAGGCCGGATCTGCGCCTGTGGCAACGGAGAGCTCTGATACTATAGGTGTGAGTGCTACGATTGTCCCAACTGAGGTCCCGATGGACATCGATATGAAGCAGGCTGCGAGGAAAAATCCTGCAGGGAGAAATCTGGAAGGGATATATTTCAGGGTAAGGTCCACTGTGGCATCGATGGCCCCAATCTCCTTGGCTACAGCGGCAAAGGCCCCTGCAAATACGAAGATCCACACCATATAGAGAATCCTCGAATCGGCAGCACCCCTCGAAAAGTGCTCTATCTTTTCAGAAATATTGCCCCCCGGGGCAATAGCTACGGCGTATATTCCTGCCAGGAGGAATGCTACCGCAATAGGTATTTTATAGAAATCCCCGGCAATAATTGAGCCCACCAGATATATGGCGAGCATCAATATTACAGGGGAAAATGCGATCAATCCTTTTTTAATGTCAGACATTACCAATAAACCGTTACTGTTTTGCGGCGGCAAAAGTAGTAATTTATTTAGTATTGTGGATAAACTCTATCATCTTCTCAAGTACCTCAGGGGCAATGGTCTCTTCGATCTTCCCATATTCAGTGGGGAGACCTGTGGTGCAGTGCTGGAAAAGGTGGTTGAGCCCTTCGAAAACGACGCCCTCCACACAGGTGTTGCCACCTTTGGCTGCTGCTGCCTCTATAGCTTCGATATTCTGGCTGTGGATAACCTGCATATCCTTAGTGCCGTTAAGTGCCAGTATGGGGGCTTTTACCGAGGCGATATCTTCGGTAGGGTCATATCTGAGAAAATAGTACATCCAGGTGTCAAGCAGCTGGTTGACGGCCTCCTCCTGCCCACCTGTCATCTGCATTAACTTGGAGCGAAGTGCCTCGTCATTGGACTCTGAGGAGAGGATGGTGTCAAACATCATCTTGTTGGCAGCTGTGATCTGCTCAAGCTGTGGCGCCGGAATTCCCGATCCCGAGAGGATGGCCCTCTGCTGGGCCAGGAGGACTTTGTCGCCACGTACCCCCGGCCCCGCCAATGAAATTACGAAGTCACACGAAGGCTCCCTTGCTGCCACGATAAATGCTATGGCGCCACCTTCGCTATGCCCTGCAAGACCTGCACAGGAGATTTCAGGGCGGGATTTCAGGTATCCCAATGCCGCCTCTGCGTCCCAGGAGAGGTCCGCTGTGGTATTGCCGTAGGGGTGACCTTGAGATTCACCTACCCCTCGGTCATCGTAGCGTAGTACTGCGATCCCTGCCCGTGTGAGTGCGTCTGCTATCACCAGGAAGGGCTTGTGCCCCATCAACTCCTCGTTACGATTCTGGTAGCCGCTGCCGCTGATAAGAACCACTGCAGGGAATGGTCCGTTGCCCTGGGGCAATGTTAGTGTCCCTGCAAGGGCAATCCCGGCAGATTCGTTGCGGAATGCCACCTGCTCCTCCCTATATGGATAGGGCTTCTGAGGCTCTTGAGGCCGTCTCTGTACCGGAATCTCTCCACGGGTGAGTGCCATAGGGAACTCCATCCCGTATTGGGTAAGACTTCCTGAGAATGAGCCCATTACCTGCATCCCTCTGTAGGACATCTGTATGGCGTCGAGTTTCATATAAAGATTGAACCCGTCAAATGAGACAGAGTCCATAGGGAGCCCCTTAACCCCCTGTGCGGGAATGGTCATAGTGGCCGAAAGGGTCCCGTCTGTCGAGGTAAAGGTGAAATAGATGTCTATAGCACTGGCCTGATTGTTAAGGGTCCCCCTCCACGTCCCCAGAAGGGATTCGTGCCCGACCTGTCGGGAGTCTGCAGCCAGTGCATATACGCTGAATAGTGCAGAAACTATAATTGTCAGAAATTTTCTCATTTACTTCTCTTTTTTTACCCTGCCACTTCTTTTGAGGGCGTCATTAATGATCCACTGCAGCTGGCCGTTGACGCTTCTGAATTCGTCAGCGGCCCACTTCTCCAGTGAATCCATCGTCGCAGAATCGATCCGAAGGATAAAACTTTTGGTCTCTTTTTTCTCTGCCATTAGTTATATAATGTACCTGTGTTTACTACCGGTTGGGCTTGCTCATCGGCACATAGAACTACCAGCAAATTGCTGACCATAGCGGCCTTTTTGTCGTCATCGAGTTCTACGATATTTTCGTCGCTAAGTTTGTCAAGAGCCATCTTGACCATCGATACAGCACCTTCCACGATCTTCTCACGGGCAGAGATGACAGCTGAGGCCTGCTGACGGCGGAGCATAACTGCTGCGATCTCAGGTGCATATGCAAGATAGTTGATACGGGCCTCCACCACTTCGATACCGGCCATAGCCAGACGCTCGTTAAGGGTGTTCTCGAGGATATCGTTGATCTCCTCACCACCTGAGCGGAGGGTAAGTTCATTCACATCACCATCATTATTGTCATAGTTATAGTGTGTGGCCACTTGTCTGAGGGCTGCATCTGACTGGATCTTCACATAGTTCTCGAATGCTTTCATAATGGAAGATACAGATGAAACGCCGGTGGCAGCATTGGTAGCCATAGTCTGTGAGTCGATCTCGAACATAGCCTTGTAGGTGTCTTTAAGTTTCCATACCAGGACCAGACCGACCATAATGGGGTTACCTACTTTATCATTGACCTTGATGGGTTCCACATCGAGGTTACGTGCACGCATAGAGAGTTTCTTTTTGGTGAAGAATGGGTTTACCCAGAAGAAGCCTGTATTGTTGAATGTACCGTCATATTTTCCGAAGAATACCATTACTCTGGCCTCATTTGGCTCAAGCTGCATATATCCGAAGAGTGATATGAACCAGAAAAGTCCCAATACAGCAGATGTTATAGCTATGACAGCTACACTTACTGAAAAGTATGCCACAAGTGCGATGATGGCAGGGATGATGATCAGATGAACCATAAGCATAATGAAGCCGTTCATTCTGAATCCATTGAACTCTTTTTCCTGTTTGATGATCTCTTTCATAATAGTTAAAGTTATTTTGTTTGGTTGATATCGTTTTGATATCACAAAGATATGTGTTGGGGTTTTATGATGCAAATTTTTTTTAAATATTTTTGATTACAAATTATAAGTGCTAAATTTGTCCCGAGAATGAAAAAGGGATACTTCATATCAGCTATGTCTATGCGAATGCAACGCTAAGTTGCATAGATATTCCCATTATAAATACACCACTTACATATTTTTATATTTTCATCATCCATCACTCGGGATGGTAATTTTTATTGATGATATACTTATGATTTATAACGAATATATACATAGTGATAGATTTGAGTTTGAAGCAGGGGGAGAACTTGACGGGCTGAAGGTGGCTTACCATACCTCCCCTTTCAAATATGATCCGTCAGAAGGTAAGAAAGTGATATGGATATGTCACGCCCTTACAGCCAATTCTGATGCCGAGGATTGGTGGCCTGAACTGGTAGGCCCGGGGAGGCTTTTCGATACGGAAAAGTATTTTGTGGTCTGTGCCAATATGCTCGGGTCCCCTTACGGTTCATCAGGACCTTTGCAGATGGGGGCGGGGCACTATCTCGATTTTCCTAAGGTGACAGTAAGGGATATAGTACGGGCAAATGATTTGGTACGACGACATCTCGGGATCGGGAGGGTGGATCTTCTGGTAGGGGGCTCCATAGGTGGTTTTCAGGCACTGGAGTGGTCTGTCAGTTGTCCCGATCTATTCGAAGAGGTGATCTTCATAGCGTGTGGGGCGGTAGAGACCCCCTGGCTGGCAGCATCGATAGAGTCGCAGCGGATGGCCCTTGAGGCTGATGCCAACTTCAGAAAGCAGATCTCTCCGGAGGCTCCATATATGGGACTGAGATGTGCCCGCTCGATCGCCCTTATCTCCTACAGAAGCTATGACGGATATAATCTTACCCAAGAGGAGAAGGATGAAGATTTTCTCTTCTCACAGAGGGCAGGTTCTTATCAGAGATATCAGGGGAAAAAGCTGTCTGACCGCTTTGATGCTTACTCCTATTATTATCTGGGCCTCTCGGTGGACAGTCATAATGTAGGACGTGGACGAGGTGGAGTGGAGAAGGCCCTTTCAGGTATCAAGGCGCATACTACCGTGGTAGGGATAGACAGTGATGCCCTGTTCCCCGTATGTGAGCAGAAGAGGATAGCTGCAGCCATCCCGGGTGCCGGATACTACGAGATTACCTCCAGATTCGGTCACGACGGTTTTCTGCTCGAGTATGAGCAGCTGACAGAGATTATAGGACCACTTTTGGAAAATGAAGTTTAACAGTTAATTCAGTCTTTGTAAGAGATATGCAAGTTTTGAAATTTGGTGGCACTTCGGTGGCCAATGCCAAAAATATAACAAATGTGGTGGAGATTGTGACCAAAGCTCTCGAGAGGGATCGCACTTTGGTGGTTAGCTCTGCTATCAGCGGATGTACCGACAAACTTATCAGTATCGGTAATCTCGCCGCTCAGCGAAATGAAGAGTATAAGGTATTGATCGACGATCTTCAGCAGAAGCACTATGAGATAATATCTGACCTTCTCCCAGCTGAGAGGCAGCCTGAAGCCAGGGCCAAGGTAGATGAAGTATTCGATTCGCTTAAAGCCATCACACTGGGTGTCACCCTTCTGGGAGAACTGAGCCTGACCAGTCTGGATGCGATCCAGAGCTGTGGAGAGCTCCTCTCTACCAAGATTATAACCATCAAGTTCCTCTCTATGGGTATATCGGCCAAATGGCTTGACTCCAGAGAGATAGTGAAGACAAGATGTGAAAATGGTACTAATGTGGTGGATACATCACGCACTTATGCAAATATTGAGAATGTTCTGGATCAATATCCCCAAAACCAGCTCTTTATCGTCCCTGGTTTTATAGCGTCAGATTTTCAGGGGAGGACCACCACTCTCGGTCGAGGTGGATCGGACTATACAGCATCTCTTTTTGCTGTGGGGTCACACGCGAGAGTGCTGGAGATATGGACCGATGTCCCGGGTATGATGACATCAAATCCCAAGATAGTCCCATCTGCCAGGACGATCCCTCACATCTCATACAGGGCAGCCCTCGAGCTTTCTCACTTTGGTGCCAAAGTGATCTATCCCCCTACCATACAGCCGGTAGTATCTGAAGGTATCCCCATCTATGTAAAAGATACTTTCCATCCCGAGGCTCACGGAACATTGATAGAGAAAAATCCTCCTCGTGCGAAGGAGAAGGTAATAGGAATCTCTAACTCTGACAATATCGCTCTGATCTCTCTTGAGGGGAGCGGTATGGTGGGAATCCCAGGCTTCTCCAGCAGACTTTTCGATACCCTGAGCCGTAACGATATCAATATCATACTCATTACACAAGCCTCTTCGGTACACACTATGTGTATTGCGATAGCTGAAAAAGATGCGCAGAAGGCGAAAGAGGCGGCAGACAGATGCTTTGCGTACGAGATCTCTCTGGGGAAACTCTCGCCGCTTAAGGTGGAGACAGGGTACTCGATCGTATGTCTGGTGGGTGACGATATCCTTAATCAGATAGGTGCTACCGGAAGGATGTTTGCAGCTCTCGGAAAGCACAGCATCGCGATTAGGGCGACAGCCCAGGGGTCATCCGAAAGGAATATCTCGGTGATCGTACCCTCAAAATATGTGAATCCGGCCATCAGACACATACATCACGAATTTTTCGGAAAGAGCACAACCAAGGAGGTGAATCTATTCATAGCAGGATGCGGAGTAGTGGGCAAGGCGCTGGTCAAACTGCTCAGAGAGAATGGCTCCGCTATCGAATCCCGCACCGGGAAGAGACTGAAAGTGGTGGCATTGGCCAATAGCAGCAGATATCTGTTCGAGCCTGCCGGACTTGACCTGGAGAGTGTCGGAGAGAGACTGGCTGCTGAGGGGATCCCTACCACCGACGGGCTCTTTTTCGAGAAGCTCCACTCTACAGCGATGGACAACTCCATCTTTGTCGACTGCACTGCCAGTCCCGAAGTGCCATTGCGCTATGCGCAGCTTCTCAGGAGCAAATATTCGATAGTGGCTTGCAATAAAATAGGTTTTGCAATGCCTTATCCCCACTATGCAGAGGTTGTCTCTGCGGCTCGTGAAAATGGGGTAAGTATCAGGTTTGAGACCACTGTCGGTGCTGCCCTCCCGATTCTTGAGACCATCACACGAAGTGTAAACAGCGGTGATGAGATAGTGAAGATGGAGGCGGTCGTATCGGGGACATTGAACTACATCTTCTCGATGTATCGCGGCGGAGAAGGGGGGACCTTTGCAGAGGTGGTGGCCAGAGCCAAGGAACTTGGTTATACAGAGCCGGATCCGATGATTGACCTCAGCGGGGTGGATGTATTGCGCAAGCTGATAATATCTGCCAGATGTGCCGGTATCCCTCTGGAAGAGAGCGATGTGGAGAGGGTGCCGCTTCTCCCTCACCACGATCTGGAGAGGTGTGAAGAGTATTTTGCAGAGCGCTACAGGCGCAATAAATCTGAAGGGAAGGTGGACCGCTTCGTGGCATCGCTGGTGCGTGATCCCGAGGCCCCTCTTGGCTACAGGGCGCGTATCGGGCTGGAGGCATTGCCATTGGACCATCCATTTGCATCCCTTGTGGGTACAGACAACTCTTTCGTGCTGCAGAGCGCTTTCTATCCGTCACCTCAGGTGATTAAAGGTGCAGGTGCCGGAGCCGAGCAGACAGCATCGGGGGTATTGAATGATATATTGTTTGTGTAAGTTTTTCGATATGGAAAGAGAATATAAATTTGAAACACTGCAAGTGAGGGCGGGTCAGGAGATAGACCCTGTCTCAAAAGGGACTGCTGTCCCCATCTACCAGAGTACAGCATATACATTTGACGATATGCAGTATGGGGCAGATCTTTTTGCCCTCAAGAAACCTGGAAACATATATACCCGTATTACAAATACCACCAATGAGGTGTTTGAGAAGAGGATGGCAGCGCTGGAGGGTGGCGTCGCCGGTGTCGCTACAGCATCCGGACAGTCGGCCGTCTTTTTGAGTATTACCAATATATGCTCAGCAGGAGACAATATCGTCGCTTCACCCTTTCTGTATGGAGGTACATTTACCCTGTTTGCTATCTCGCTCAGGGATATGGGGATAGAGGTGAGGTTTGCCCCCGGTGACAATTGTGATGATATCGAGCCACTTATCGATGGGAGGACCAAGGCTGTCTATCTGGAAAATCTCGGTAATCCTGCATTTAATGTGCCGGACTATGAGCCTATTATAGAGATGGCTCACCGTAGGGGAGTCTGTGTGATGGTGGACAATACCTTCGGGTGTGGCGGATACCTTTTCAGACCCATAGAGTGGGGGGCAAATGTAGTGATACACTCCGCTACCAAATGGATATGCGGTCACGGCACATCCCTGGGTGGGGTAGTAGTGGATGGTGGAAACTTCGAGTGGAGTGAAGAGAAATACCCGTTGCTTGCAGCCCCTGCAGAGAGTTATCACGGACTGGTGTATAAAGAGGTGTTTGGCGATGCTGCATTTGCAGGGCGTGTCAGGGTGGACGGGCTCCGCAATTTCGGTCCGTCGGCATCACCATTCAACTCGTTTCTGATGCTTCAGGGGCTTGAGACACTTTCCCTGAGGGCACAGAGGTGTTGTGACAATACCCTCGCTCTGGCGCAGTGGCTGGAGGGGCACGAGGCTATAGAGAGTGTAAATTATCCAGGCTTGAAGAGCAATCCTTACCATACACTTGCCTGCAAGTATCTCCAGCACGGCTTTGGTGGCGTCCTCACATTCAGAGTGAAGAGTGGATTTGAAGGGGCAGCTGAGCTGGTAAGCAAGCTCGAACTGATTCTGCACGTGGGGAGTGTGGGTGATTCAAAATCTCTGATAGTTCACCCTGCATCCACTACACATTCCCAATTGTCGGAGTCTGAGAGGGTGGCAGCCGGAGTTTATCCCAATATGCTCCGTCTCTCTGTCGGCATAGAGAATATTGATGATTTGATTTACGATTTGGATAACGCTTTAAAATAGAGAGTATGAAAGTAGCAGTAGTAGGGGCCACAGGGCTCGTAGGAACCAGAATGCTGGAGGTATTGGCGGAGAGGAATTTTCCTGTGACAGAACTGATACCTGTCGCTTCGGCGAAGTCGGTAGGGAGATCCATTGTGTTTAATGGGGTGGAGTATCCCGTGGTGGGGTATGAACAGGCTCTGGAGCGCCGTCCACAAATAGCACTCTTCTCTGCAGGAGGGGATGCTTCCCGTGAACTTGCACCCAAGTTTGCAGCTATAGGGTGTCGTGTGATAGATAACTCTTCGTGCTGGAGGATGGATCCATCTGTTCCTCTGGTGATTCCTGAGATCAATCCCGATGCTGTCGGTGCTGATGATATGATTATAGCAAATCCCAACTGTTCTACTATTCAGATGCTTATGGTAGTGGCACCCCTTCATCGCCGTTATGGGGTAAAAAGGATAGTGGTGTCTACATATCAGTCTGTGACAGGAACAGGCTATAAGGCGCTGGCACAGATGGAGGCAGAGAGGGGTGGTGGTGTCTGGGGCGAGTACCAGGCAGCATATCCTTACCCTATAGATGAAAATATCCTCCCCCATATAGATTCGTTTCTGGAGAACGGCTATACCAAGGAGGAGATGAAGATGGTGAATGAGACCCATAAGATTTTGTCTGACAGCACTATAAGGGTATCTCCCACTACAGTGCGTGTCCCTGTGAAAGGGGGACATTCAGAGTCTGTAAATCTGGAATTTGAGAGGGAGTTTGATCTGGATGAGGTCCGTAAGATTTTAGAGGCTATGCCCGGTGTGGTGGTTCAGGATGATCCTTCGACCAATACCTATCCTATGCCACTTTATGCCTGGGGCAAGGATGAGGTCTTTGTAGGGCGTATCCGTCGCGATCCCTCGGTCGCCAATGGTCTGAATTTGTGGTGTGTGGCTGATAATCTCCGTAAGGGTGCCGCCACCAATGCCGTACAGATAGCGGAAATTCTGGTTAGGAATTTCCCAAATTAGTTTTTATAGTTATGAATATAAATCCAGCAAATAGAGTCAATAGTGTTCAGGAGTACTATTTCTCTGTAAAACTGAAAGAGATAGCGCAGATGAACGCCCGTGGTGAAAATGTCATCAACCTCGGGATAGGGAGTCCCGATATGCCTCCGGCACCGGAGGTCATAGCAGCACTCTCCGAGAATGCGGCCCTCCCTTCAAGCCACGGTTATCAGCCGTATGTAGGGATCGTAGAACTCCGTGAAGCCTTCGCTTCCTGGTACAGGAGATGGTACGGGGTCGAACTTGACCCATCCAATGAGATTCTGCCGCTGATAGGGAGCAAAGAGGGGGTGATGCATATCTCCCTTGCCTTTCTGAATGAAGGGGACGGGGTCCTTATTCCAAATCCGGGTTATCCCACTTACTCATCTGTTGCGAAGCTTGCGGGAGCACAGATTTACACTTATTCCCTTGATGAAAACCACGGATGGTGGCCCGATTTCCAGGGGATCGAGGAGGCTCATGTGAAGGGGGAGATTGATCTTGACAGGACCAAACTTATGTGGTGCAATTATCCCAATATGCCTACAGGAGCCAATGGGAGCCTCGAACTTTTCGAGAAGCTGGTGGCATTTGGCCGAAAGCACGATATCGTGATTTGCCACGACAACCCTTACAGCTTCATTCTCAATGAAAAGCCGCTGAGCATATTGCAGGTGGATGGGGCGAAAGATATTTGCATAGAACTCAATTCCCTGAGCAAATCCTCAAATATGCCGGGGTGGAGAATAGGGATGGTAGCAGCCAACAGCACATTTCTGGAGTGGATACTGAGGGTCAAGAGCAATATGGATTCCGGAATGTTCCGTCCGATGCAATTGGCAGCAGTAGAGGCGCTGAATGCCCCCAAAAGCTGGTATGAGGGGATGAACAGTGTCTATGCCGGAAGGAGGTCTCTGGCTTTTGAGATTATGGAGGAGATCGGGGCAGATGCCAGGAGAGACCAGGTAGGGCTCTTCCTCTGGGGAAAGGTGGACGGATCTGCCAAGGATCTGTGCGACAGGATACTATATGAAGCGAAAGTTTTCATAACACCTGGCTTCATATTTGGAACCAATGGCGAAAATTATGTAAGGATATCACTCTGCTGCCCTGAAGAGAAGCTGGCGGAATCACTTGAAAGGATAAAAAATGTAAAAACAGATAATTATGACAATGGAGATTGAACAACTCAAGCTGAATGGAATAGAGGGTAAGCGCCCTATTGTAATTGCTGGCCCCTGTAGTGCCGAGAGTAGGGAGCAGGTAATGAGTACCGCTACACAGCTTGCTGCAAAAGGTGTCAGGATATTCAGAGCAGGCATTTGGAAACCACGCACCAAACCAGGTGGTTTTGAGGGTGTCGGTGTCGCAGGACTCCCCTGGATGAAGGAGGTCAAGCAGGCCACCGGGATGCTTCTTGCTACAGAAGTGGCCACCCCATACCACGTTTTTGAGGCTATCAAAGCTGGTATCGATATCCTCTGGATAGGGGCGAGGACAGCCGCCAACCCTTTTGCTATGCAGGAGCTTGCAGACTCACTTAAGGGGACAGATATCCCGGTACTGGTGAAAAATCCTGTCAATCCGGACCTTGAACTATGGATAGGGGGGATAGAGAGACTTTATCGGGCAGGTGTCAAGAGGTTAGGTGTCATCCACAGGGGGTTCAGCTCTTATGAGAAGAAACTCTACCGCAATCTCCCATTGTGGCACATCCCCATAGAACTGAAGAGGAGATATCCGAATCTGACCATCTTCTGTGATCCGAGCCATATAGGTGGGAAAAGGGAGTTGGTGGCACCTATTGCACAGCAGGCGATGGACCTCAATTTTGATGGGCTTATAGTGGAGTCACACTGTGATCCTGATAATGCGCTGAGTGATGCAGCACAACAGATTACCCCGGAAGTTTTAGATTTTACATTGAGTATGTTAGTAGTAAGAGACAATCCGCAGACTACAGAAAATATTACAGTTCTCCGTAAAAAGATTGATGAGATAGATGAGACCCTTTTGACCATTCTGGCCAAAAGGATGGGTATCTCCAGAGAGATCGGTGTTTATAAGAAAGAACACAATATGCCTATCCTCCAGTCGGGACGTTACAGCGACATCCTGGAGAATAGGGCAAAGCAGGGTGAGAGTTTGGGGCTGAGTGCCTCTTTCGTCCAGGAGATTATGAAGTCGATTCACGAAGAATCTGTGAAAGTGCAGATGGATATTATGAAATAAAGGGGGAGCTATGAGAATTCTTGTTTTGGGTGCCGGTAAGATGGGCTCATTCTTTACGGACCTGCTCAGCTTTAATCACGAAGTGGCAGTATATGAGGCAGATCCCAAGAGGCTGAGATTTATATACAATGCCTTGAGGTTCACATCTATGGATGAGGTGGATGGATTTGCCCCGGAGATGGTAATCAATTGTGTGACATTGAATAGGACATTCGATGCCTTCAGGGATGTGATTCCTCACTTGAAGCGAGACTGCATATTGGCCGATATTGCCTCTGTCAAGACAGGCCTGGAGGAGTTCTATAGGGAGTCGGGATTCAGATTTGTATCTGTACACCCTATGTTTGGACCCACATTTGCCAATCTCGGCTCTCTGCAGACAGAGAATGCTATCATAATCAAGGAATCAGACCATTTGGGAAAGGTATTTTTCAAAGACCTGTTCAGCTCGCTCAAACTTAATATCTGTGAATATACTTTTGAGGGGCACGATGAGGTGGTGGCTTATTCACTCTCCATCCCTTTTGCTTCAACACTGGTTTTCGGCTCCATAATGAAACATCAGGATGCACCCGGTACCACTTTTAAAAAGCATATGGCGATAGCCCGTGGGCTCCTTTCGGAGGACGATTTTCTCCTTACCGAGATACTCTTCAATCCAAACACCCCGGGACAGTTGGGGAAAATCATAGATGAACTCACTAAACTGTCAGATATCGTCGGACGCAAAGACTCCGCCGCTATGAAAGACTTCCTGGACGGTGTACGCCGTAATATAGAGTAATATTCCCCCCCCAAAAAAAACGGGCTGGAGAGGTATCAGCTCCAGCCCGTTTAATGATATGATTCGAATTTATACTACCAGGTAAACAAATCGGAGTTAGGGAACAGTCCGAACAGTCCACCGGTGTGGATGAAGAGGATATTTTCGCAGTCGGCAAGCTTGCCACCTTCTTTAATCTCATTCACTACACCATATAGACCTTTGCCTGTGTAGCAAGTATCGAAGATGATACCCTCGAGGCGTGCCACATCTTTAATGAACTCAAGTTCTTCAGGACGTGAGAGTGCATAACCTACACCTACATATTGGTCTACCATATCGATATCTTCAATCTTGAAATCACAGTATTCTTTCCACTGGGCGAGGGTCTTGTCTGCAGGGAGTTTGCCAAACTTGTCGAGATATTCCACTGCATCGTGGGCCATAGGGGCGATTCTCTCCTGGAAATACAGATTGTCATCACATACACATACACCGAGAACTTTCTTGTTCAGGCCGAGGATTCTGTTCGCAAGATTAAGACCTGCGCAAGTTCCTCCGGAGCCTGTAGCCACTACTACTGCGTCGAATTTGACACCGAGCTCTTTCTCCTGCTCCACGATCTCCTCCATAGCACCATAGTAACCAAGTGTGCCGATAGCATTTGATGCACCCTCTGGGATAATATATGGTTTATAGCCCTGTTTCTTGTACTCTTCGGCCAATTGGGCCATAATCGCATCACGGCTGCTGCTGTACTCGGATGGTGAGCAGAAGTGAATATCTGCACCGAAAAGGCGGTCCATAAAGTAGTTTCCTGCCACTTCGGGATTGATGAGGTCCTCACGTGGGCACTCAGGTGCAGGCTGTGATGTGCAAGATTTGTCCTCAGGATGCTTTGGTGGGAGAGTCTGGGCGGTATGACCAGGCTTGTAAGGCATAGTGATGGCATCTTTCGGAGAGATGCGGAGAAGTACCGCAGACTTCATACCCAGACGTGTGGCAGATGTAACTGTAGCACGGCAGTGGTTTGACTGGATACCTCCGGTGGTAATCACAAGATCGCAGCCAAGTTCTTTGGCCTCGGCAAGTGCGTACTCCAGCTTGCGGACTTTATTTCCTGAAAGCTCAGCACCGGTCTCATCATCGTGTTTTACATAAATATTCTTTCCTAATTGTGCAGATAGGCGCTCAAGCTTCACAATTTTGGTTGGAAGGTTTGCGAGCGATAGTTTTTTCATAATTCTATTTTTTTAATTATTCACTGCAAATATACGAAATCAAACATAGATATCCTTTTATTTGTTAAATTTGCCGGATAATGATGAGAAATTATAAATCTAAATCACACAATATGAAATTCAAGTACTCATTGGCATTGGTTCTGGCTATCTTTGTCAGCACCGCTGTTTTTGCCCAAAAAAAGGCCCCTAAAAAGCAGGAAGTGGCTGTGGAGCAGTTTGCTGCTATAGCTGACACTGTCCACGCCTATCTGAGACCTACCGCCGTCGTAGGTGGAAAAATCACAGTGGATAATGTATTTATCTATCCCGATAAGAAGATGGATATCCATTTCTCAAGAGTTCTGGGAGATTATCCTATCAGAGACATAGATGTGAAGAATATCTACTCTATCATCAAGACCCACCTTCCTGATGGTTATGACCATTATGATGTGACAGCCTATTCAAGCAAAAGCACACTTGAAGAGCTCTCATCACCTTACTATTCAGGGAGAAAGCCTGTCACTGCCACCAAACCTGCAGCCAAACCGAAGGCTTCGGAGGCCAATAAATGGGTATCCAAAGTAAATCCTGAATACACAATATCAAAAGGTCTGCAGAAGAGCCATATTGCCATGTGGCAGAGCCACGGATGGTACTATGAGCAGAAGCTTATGCGCTGGGAGTGGCAGAGAGCCCGCATTTTCCAGACAGTGGAGGACCTCTACACACAGAGCTACGTGGTTCCATTCCTGGTTCCGATGTTGGAAAATGCAGGTGCCTATGTGGCATTGCCTCGTGAGAGGGATTATCACGCATATGAACTTGTCGTAGACAATGATTCCTATAAGACCGGCAGAACCGGTGGCACTTATGCAGAGGAGGGTCCCTGGAGTGATGCTTCAGTAGCAGCTTTCGGGGATGCGAAGGAGAGCTACGAATATCAGGAGAACCCTTTCGAGATGGGTACCTCACGCGTAGTGAAGGCTGTCAAAGGCTCCAAAGCTACCGCCACAGCGACCTGGACCACCTCGGTAAATGAAGATGGCAATTATGCAGTTTATGTTTCATACTCTACCCTTGCCAACAGCTCAGATTGTGCCCAGTATAAAGTGGTGTATGAGGGTGGCGAGGAGCTTTTCTCAGTAAACCAGAAAATGGGTGGTGGCACCTGGGTATACATCGGAACATTCCCATTCAAAGCGGGTAAGGAGTATGCAGTAGAACTTTCAAACAGCACCCCTAAAGGGAAGAGCTATAAAGATAATACCGTAGTATCGGCAGACGCTGTGAAAGTGGGTGGCGGTATGGGTAATATTGCCCGCAAACCTTCGAAAGAGATTATCAGCAATATGCAGAGTGCCCTTACTGCTGACAACAAACCTGTCGAAATGCCCGATTTTGACTACATCAGCGAGACAAGCGGATACCCGAGAATCAAGGAGGGTGCCCGTTACTGGCTGCAGTGGGCCGGCTTCTCCGACACCATATACTCACCTAACAAGAATATGAATGACTACAATGATGACTATATGTCACGTGGTCGCTGGGTCAATGTGTTGAGTGGAGGCTCGAGTGTAAACCCTAAAGAGAAAGGTTTCAATGTCCCTCTCGATATGGCAATGGCATTCCATACAGATGCCGGGACGACTCTGGATGACGAGATCATCGGAACACTATCTATATATACAAGATTCTCAAACGACAAGGATGTGTTTCCTACAGGAGAATCAAGAATGGCAAACCGCGACCTGGCAGATATTATCCAGACCCAGATCGTGGATGATGTAAGGGCCCTATACGAAGAGAACTGGCCAAGAAGAGGCCTCTGGGACCGTTCATACAGCGAATCGAGAACTCCGGAAGTTCCAAGTATGCTTCTTGAGTTCCTATCACACCAGAATCTGGCAGATATGAGATATGGTCTCGACCCTAAATTCCGTTTCTCAGTCAGCCGTGCCATCTATAAAGCTATGCTCCGCTTCCAGTCCAACAGATATGGCTTCGAATATGTGGTCCAGCCTCTCCCAGTGGAGTCATTTGCAGCTGTTCTTGTGGATAATAATGGGACTAAACCCTCAGTAAAACTGTCGTGGAAAGGTGTAGAAGATCCACTTGAGCCTACCGCTACACCTACCGGATATGTGGTATATTACTCGGTGGAGGGTGGCCAGTCCGGCCATAGAGTGGTTACTGCCAAGGAGGGTACCTCTATCGTTATGGATATCGAACCAAATGCCATCTACAGCTTCAAAGTGGTGGCTACCAATGAAGGTGGTGCCAGCTTCCCATCTGAAGAGCTTTCAGTAGGTACTACAGCCGACTGGCAAAACAACTACACAGTATTGGTAATGAACGGATTCGACAGAATTTCTGCCCCTGCATCATTTGCTACACCTGATACTACCAGAGGCGGTTTTGCAAACTATCTTGATGGTGGTGTATCCTATATGAACGACTATTCATTTATAGGTGCACAGCACGAATACCGCAGACATATCCCCTGGATGGATGACGATGCTCCAGGCTTCGGCGCCTCATATTCGGACTACGAATCCAAGGTGATCGCAGGTAACACATTTGATTACCCACGCAAACACGGCAAATCTATCGTAAAAGCTGGATATAACTTCGTTTCTGCCAGTCGGTCTGCTGTGGCGACTGGTGTTGTATCACTATGTGACTATCCTGTAGTGGATATGATTATGGGTAAACAAGTGAAGACTCAGATGGGTAGAGATGGTGCAAACAAAGCCAAATTTGAAGTATTTACCCCTCTTCTTCAGAAACAGATTACCAAATACTGCCAGAATGGTGGACGTCTCCTTATCTCTGGCTCTTATGTGGCTTCAGATATCTGGGACAATATGCTTGACAATGAGCCTTCACGTCCATCGCACACCGGTGAGGTGAAGAATATTGTAGGCAAACTTCAGAACACCTCAAATGAACTTAAGGAGCTCCTTAACACCATCTATGCCGAATACAATTATGTACAGAAATCGAATGATTCACTTGGTTTTGACTACTATCAGTATGACGAGGAGGCTGTAAGGAAGATTACCGAGACTATAGAGCAGAGCAATAAATACATCGACTCTATCGGCTCTACCCTGGCTGTCACCAACAAGGACCTTAAAGCATTTGAAAAGGGTACAGATGGTGATGAACGCTCGAAGAGCTTTGCTGAGGAGGTTCTGAAATTCCGCTGGATGACACACTTCGCATCTGCCGCAGGTAAAGTGAAATTGGCACAGAATCCTCTGGGTGTAGGTTATGATGAAATTCCTTCTGGTGTATATTCATTCAATACCAAACCTAACTCCAAAGTATATGCAGTAGAGTCACCGGACGGACTTGTCCCTGTAGGTCCAAATGCCTGGACTGTATTCCGTTATGCGGACAACAATATCTCAGCCGGTGTTGCATACAAAGGTGACGACTACCGCTGTGTTACACTCGGTTTCCCTATTGAGACACTGGAGACAGAGGAGCAGATTGACGCCATCCTTGCAGACATTCTTAAATTCCTAACAGCTCAGGAGTAAACATCTGCGACATTTTGTCAGTAAAAATATATTGGTACAGAAATTGCCGATTTGCGAAATGCGAATCGGCAATTTTTATTGAAATATAAACGTTAAAAATATAATACTATGCAAAAAGGTACAATAGGTGTAACTACCGAGAATATTTTTCCGGTTATCAAAAAGTTTCTTTACTCAGACCATGAAATTTTCTTGAGAGAGCTTGTGGCCAATGCTGTGGATGCTTCCCAGAAGATGAAGACTCTGGCCAACAATGGTGAGTTCAAAGGTGAATTGGGAGATATGACCATCCACGTGGATCTGGATGAGAAGAAAAAAGTACTTACCATCACCGATAGAGGTATCGGTATGACCTCTGAGGAGGTGGACAAATATATCAATCAGATCGCATTTTCAAGTGCAGGGGAATTCCTGGAGAAATATAAGGACCAGAGCATTATCGGTCACTTCGGTCTCGGTTTCTACTCTGCCTTTATGGTGGCTAAGAAAGTCACTATCGACACTTTGTCCTGGAAAGATGGTGCTGAGGCTGTAAAATGGGAGTGCAGCGGTGACCCTGAATACAAGATGTCAGCAAGCAAGAAGAGCGACAGAGGAACTACCATTACACTTCATATCTCTGATGATGAGGGTGATGTGGAGTTTACACAGAAAAGCCGTATCCAGGAGCTCTTGAACAAATACTGCAAATTTATGCCTGTATCCATAGCCTTCGGCAAAGAGCAGGAGTGGGACAGCAAGAAGAGCGAATATGTGGACACAGACAAAGATAAGATCATCAACGGTACCACCCCTATATGGACACTTAAGCCATCGGAACTGAAGGAGGAGGATTATATGAAGTTCTACAGAGAGCTATACCCTATGCAGGATGAGCCTCTGTTCCATATCCATCTGAATGTGGATTATCCTTTCAATCTGACAGGTGTCCTCTACTTCCCTAAGATTAAAGAGAAGATGGATGTCAGCCGAAATAAAATCCAGTTGTTCTGTAACCAGATGTTCGTTACCGACTCTGTGGAGAATATCGTTCCAGACTTCCTTACCCTTCTTCACGGTGTAATCGACTCACCTGACATCCCTCTTAATGTATCGAGAAGCTATCTTCAGGCAGATGCAGAGGTTAAGAAAATCTCTACCTATATAACCAAGAAGGTGGCTGACAGACTTGAGGAGATCTATAAGAAAGAGCGCAAGAATTTTGAGGACAAATGGGATAATCTCAAGCTCTTTATCGAATATGGTATGCTTACAGAGGATAAATTCTGCGAAAGAGCGATGAAATTTGCCCTTCTGAAAAACACAGATGGCAAGTTCTTCAACTATGAAGACTATCGTAAAGCTATTGAAGGTGAGCAGACCGACAAAAATAAAAAAGTAGTGTACCTATATGCTACCGATGCAGTAGAACAGTACTCATATATAGAGGCAGCCAAATCTAAAGGATATGATGTGCTTCTGTTCGACTGCCATCTGGATTCACACTTCGTAAACCTTCTCGAGAGCAAGATCCCGGACACCACATTTGCACGTGTGGATGCCGATACCATCGACAAACTCATCCAGAAAGAGGATATACAGAAGCCTGTCATCTCTGAAAATGAGCAGACCGACCTCTCCAATATATTCCAGTCGGTGCTCCCTTCCGGGAACAACTATTATGTTCAGGCAGAGAATCTCGGTGAGAATAGTTCACCTATCCTTATTACACAGAGTGAGTTTATGCGTCGCTACATAGAGATGTCATCACTTGGTGGAGGTATGAATTTCTACGGTGAGATGCCCGAGTCTTACAATATCGTGGTAAATATGGAGCACCCTCTTATCAAGAGGATCCTTGAAGCCAAAGGTGATGCGACAGCTGAGAAGGTAAGTGGCTGGGATGCTACCCAGAGTGAACTTAAAGGGGCTGTGGCTAAGATTGACGAAGCCAATAAGGATAAAAAATATGATGAGATCCCTACTGCTGACAAAGATGAGAAAGAGCGTCTCAATAAGGAGATAGAGACTCTTGCCGGTATCAGAAAAGAGGCTATGGAGGAGTTTGCCAAAGGGAATACCTTGCTCAAACAGGTGACAGACCTTGCTCTACTTGCCAACAATATGCTTAAGGGCAAGGAGCTCAGCGACTTCATCAAGAGAAGTACAGAAGTGCTGATGTAATCATTGAACAAAACGGGCACGGAGACAGCGCTTTTCGTGCCCGTTTTATTAAATTTCTTTAATTATTTATTGTTTTTCAATAAAAGTGTATATCTTTGCATATCGAATAACAATAAATAATTATTGAAATATGAAACAAAATTCAATCAAATCGATCACTGCCATATCAATAGCGATTATGGTTTTCTGTGGATTGTCTGCACTCTTGGTCATTGTCCAAGGGTTCGTTGGGTTTGTGTCCCCGGAACAAGTGGGTGTAGTATGGTCAGATGAAATGAAAGCATTTCAGCTCTTTATCGCCACTGGAAGAATGCTTGGAGGTGCATTGTTCTTCGGACTGATTACTGCATTTCTGGTGAAGACCATCAAGGGGCTTAAGAACGGCATCCTTTTCCCTGCATCCAATGTCCGTATCCTCTATTTCAGCTCTCCAGTTCTGTTTCTATACAATTTTTGCTACAACAATGGAGGAATCCTGACCGGTAGCTCGTCAAATCTACTCTTGGATACTGATGATATAGCCATATCTTTAATACTGGTAGTATTTGCCATGATTTATAAGATAGCTGTCAGAATCAGCGATGAAAACAGTCTGACCATCTAATATTTGCTGATATATGAAAAAGAAAATTAATATACTTTGTACATTGATGCTTATAGCCCTTGTTCTGGGTGTGAAAAATTTTGATGATTTCAGAGGTAAAAACCCAAATATTAAGTATCAATATATAGCTGAAGGGAATATAGTACGGCAGCACATTGACATTTTTCCTGATAACCTGATAGCTGCTGACACTTTATATAGCGCAACTTCAGGAGAAGCCTACGATGCCTGCTTATACTCCAAACATATAGCAGTTAAAGTTCCAGCACCTTCTCTCTTTACGCGAATACTGGTGAAAGCCGGTTCATTGATAACAAGTATTGCATTGATACTGTTCTGGGTATGCTTTATCAGACTTATAGTTTTCATTAATAAAGGGGTATTCAATGAAATGTCAATCAAAAGGATAAGATGGATGGGTTGGTTGGCTCTCATTATTTATCCTGGGAAATGGCTGTCTGTCGGTATTCCGGACTTGATACTTAGAAGACAAATTTCGTTTGAAGGGTACGAAATAGCACAGACAATGCCACAAATGACTTGGCTCATTATCGGTTTTGGATTATTGATGTTCTCACTGATAATGAAGATGGGAATGGAGATGAAAGAGGAACAGGATCTCACTATCTGATCATAGGAGGAAAATATTATGTCGATAATAGTAAATGTAGATGTTATGCTGGCCAAGAGGAAAATGTCCTCTGGGGAGCTGGCAGAGAAAGTGGGGATCACAGCAGCCAATCTCTCCATCTTGAAGACAGGTAAAGCAAAGGCTATCCGTTTCAGCACTCTCAACGCCATATGCCAGGCACTTGAGTGCCAACCGGGCGATATTCTGGAATATAAAGAGTAGACCGTTATGAGAAGATTATTTTTTATATGCGCATTTTTGGTTTCATATGTTCTGGAAGCACAAGATATTAAGATAATAGGTGGGGAGCTTGTTCCTGCTATAGTGGTGGATGGCAATGTGAAGGTGAGGAAATTGGTAGGTAGTGGAGCCAGAGTTGCAGGTGGAGTGGGGGTAATATCATCAGAGAGTATTGGCAAGGAGATAGGAAGTATCATAACGGTTAAGAAGGATTTTGAAGTGATATCTATCGATCTTACCATACTGAAGAACAATCTTGAGAGTTGTAAAGGAGATTTGAAAATCTATGATCTACAGGATGACGAAAGCCTTAAATGTCTATTACAGATACCTATTGTCCAAAATATACCAATCTCTGAAGATAAGATGATATACAATGTTATCCCTAAAGAACATATCAAACTTCAGCCAGGAAGATACTATGTGAGTTTCTCTATCAATAAAATTGGATCAGGTATAAATAAGGACGACACATCCGAGAAAGAAATAATATTCCCTCTCTATATGAAAAGGAGTTATATTAGGACATCCGGATCATCCAAATTAGAGAAAATAGGATTCAATATCGGAATCACCTTAAAAGGTCTATAGCAAAACGGGCACGGAGAGACCACTCTTCGTGCCCGTTTGATGGCACTTTGGGCACAGATTTCTGGCTTTTGGTGATTCAGACACCCGAATGGGGTCGGGTGTGGTGCCAGAGTTGCAGGAGGTGTGGGGTTACCAGCGGTAGACGATGTTGACGGCACCTTTGTAGGCGGGGAGCCATTCGCCGGAGTGGTTCCAGCCTACATACATAGAGCCGTCAGATGTGCGGTGACCTTCGTAAGCGGAGTTGGAGTACCCAAGGCCCCAGGCGATGTCGATACCCCAGTGTTTTCCTATACAGAACTGATATCCCAGGGTAAGGCCGGCCATAATATTTGTCCCCACCTGATAGCTGTCAGGATATGTCCCCCAATATGCCGGGACAAGACCCTTGGTCAGTCTCCACATACCCCAGCCGAAATTGGGGCCCAGATAGAACCCTCTGAATGTCCCCTTCGGATACCAGTGTGCCTCCAGGAATGTGGCACCCAGATTCAGTGGCAGTTCGGTACCTGGGATACCATAAGGGTAGAAAATCCCCATCCCCTCAAGCTGGACAGAGAACTGGTCGTGAACCTTAATCTCAATAGCGGGATTGATCACCCCGAGGAGCGCAGCACCATTGAGCTTTACAGCTATTCTTTGTTCACTGATAATCTGATTCTTTTCTGAGTTCTCCCCATATGCTGAAAAGGCAGAAGATGCCGAAACCAGCACCGATGCGAGGAGAAAAGCCAATATACGTTTCATAACTAATTCTGTTTTTTGTCAGGGACTAACCTTTCAGCCACACTGATCATCCATTCTCCGATGAAGCGGACAATAATAGTGCCTACAAGAATCCCGATAAAGTCTGCCACAAAATCGAGTATATCACCGTCACGAGCTACAAGAAGATACTTCTGTACCAGCTCAGTACCCACAGCAAACAGAAGACCTGTCACAAATGTGAGACCCGATGCAAACTCCTTATATTTTCCCAGGTGGCGCGAATAGCGGTATGTAAGCCATCCTATAAAAGGGTAGGGAAGGAACATTATGAAATGGAAATAACGATCTATCCTTATCCCTAAGAAATACTGGGGAAGCTCCATATCCGGCATAGAGATATTGAAAAAGCAAAAGAAAAGTACCATCCCTACATATATGAGGAACAGTACTTTTACCAATATGCCGGCTCCACGACTCAACATATGCCAATATTATGGATTAGACCATCTTAGCGGCGTCGCTGATAAATGTAGCGAGACCTTTGTCGGTAAGTGGATGGTTAATAAGACCGAGGATAGCTTTAAGAGGGCAAGTAGCCACATCTGCACCTACCTCCAGACACTGGATAATGTGCTGGGTGTGGCGGATAGATGCTGCAAGGACCTGAGTCTGATATCCGTATGTGTTGTATACATCTACGATCTGAGCTACAAGTCCGATACCGTCAGTAGAGATGTCGTCAAGACGACCTACGAATGGTGATACATAAGTGGCACCTGCTTTGGCAGCCAAAAGGGCCTGACCTACTGAGAATACAAGTGTACAGTTGGTTTTGATGCCACGTGAAGAGAAGTACTTCACAGCTTTGATACCGTCGATGGTGCAAGGGAGTTTTACAGTGATCTGAGGATTGATGTTAGCAAGTTCCTGACCCTCTTTGATCATCTCTTCATAAGTGGTGGACAGAACCTCTGCACTTACATCACCATCCACGATCTCACAGATGGCTGCATAGTGTTTTTTGATGTTCTCCACACCTTTGATACCCTCTTTGGCCATAAGGGAAGGGTTAGTGGTAACACCGTCAAGAATACCAAGGCTTTGTGCCTCTTTGATTTGCTCAAGATTAGCTGTGTCAAGGAAAAATTTCATAATTGTATTTTGTCTCTAATAGTTATTCATCAAGTAGTTCTTTAGCCCTCTTCATAGCAGGGGTGATGTGAGGAAGGATGTTCTCTTCGCCGATCTCAGCGGCAAATCCGGCTTTGCGAATAGATGCGTGGACCTTCTCGGTTACACCCGAAAGCACCATCTGGATACCCTCTTTTTTAGAGCGGAGATAGAGGTTACGGAGGTTGTTGAGACCGGTAGAGTCGATAAAGGGTACCCTTCTCATACGGATAACTCTAACTTTCAGTTTTTCACCTCTGAACCTGTCAAATTCATCGATCTTCGAAGCGAGACCGAAGAAGAAAGGACCGTCGATCTCATATACCTCCACACCTTCAGGAATATCGAGATACTGTGTGTCGGTAGGGTTTATAATCTCTACATTTTCAGTAGCAGCTATAGGGTCTTTGCCCATAACATTGATCTGTGATGTCTCGCTTACACGCTTCACAAACAGGATTACAGCCAGAAGCATACCCACTTCGATAGCGACTGTAAGGTCGATGATAACTGTCAGGAAGAAAGTGATCAGAAGGACAGCCACATCGGTCTTCTCACCTTTAAGGAGATATTTGAATGTCCTCCACTCTGACATATTGTATGCTACCATAACCAGAATAGCTGCAAGACAAGATAGTGGAATATACACTGCATAAGGGAGAAGGAACAGGAATATGATCAGAAGCACTACTGCGTGAACGATACCGGCAATAGGGGTGCGGCCGCCATTGTTAATGTTGGCCATAGTTCTGGCCAGTGCACCTGTCGCAGGGATACCTCCGAAGAATGGGGTCACGATGTTGGCGATACCCTGACCGATAAGTTCGGTATTGGAGTCGTGTTTCTTGCCTGTAACACCGTCAGCCACCATAGCGGCCATCAATGACTCGATAGCACAAAGAAGAGCGATGGTGATCGCCGGCGAGAAGAGCTCCTGTATGGTGTCGATGTTTATTGCAGGGAGTGATGGCTTGGGGAAGGTCAGCCCACCTGCCAGCTCGGGGAATTTGTCACCGATGGTCAGGAATGTGATGCCGTCGATCCTGGTAGCTGCCACTGAGGCGATGATACCTACGATAATGGCGATCAGTGAACCGGGAATCTTCTTGGTCACTTTAGGCCAGAAGATGCAGATCAGAAGGCATACAAGGCCGAGTATGGTCTCAGATAGCTGTATGGTGCCGAAGTGCTGGAAGTAGCATTTCCACTGCTCCAGGAATCCTGAAGGGACATTTTCTATCTGCAGACCGAAGAAATCCTTGACCTGTGTAGAGAAAATTACTACAGCGATACCTGAAGTGAAGCCCACGATAATAGGATAGGGGATAAACTTGATGAGTGTACCCAGCTTGAATACACCCATAAGTACCAGCATAATACCTGCCATCGCTGTCGCAATGATAAGTCCGTCCATACCGAATTTGGTGACGATACCGTAGATGATCACGATAAACGCACCTGTAGGACCTCCGATCAGGGAGTATGTGCCACCGAGAAATGACATCAGGAATCCCGCTACGATAGCGGTGATAAGACCCTGCTGGGGAGATACACCCGATGATATACCAAATGCTATGGCAAGTGGCAAAGCTATAATACCGACGATAACTCCGGCGATAAGGTCGGCACGGAAGTCATCCATAGTGTATTTTCCTTTCTGGAAAATATCTAAAATTTTAGGTCTGAATGAAAAACGCATCGTTATTTTGCAAATAAAGATTTGGCTTTTGTTACAACTTCTTCTTTATCTGTGTCGGGCTTGAGTACCAGGTCGGGTTTCAGGTAGAAGATGTCACTCTTTTCGGATTTGAACCTCTTCTCACCTCCACCTGTGATATTCAGCATCACCACTTCGTCGCGTCTGATCTTGCCGCTCTCGAGCGCTTTCATCATACCGCTGAGGGCAATGGCTGCTGCAGGATGGATGTCAATACCTTCTGTTCTCAGGAACAACTCAGATTGGGCGCAAATATCGGAATTATTTGCGATTTCCATATCACCATTTGTATCTTTTATCGCATCAAACAGACCACCGATTATAGAGTATGGCGGTTTTCTGTTAGAGAGCACTTTGGCATCGATCTCTCCTGCCTTGATTCTGGCCTCTTCCTGGTCCATAGGTAGGAGGTCTCTGCTCCCGGCTTTCCAGGCATCATACATAGGGACAAACGGTATATTCTGTACCGGGTACAATCTCATTTTGTGCTCACCCCAGCGTCCGTCCCCGATCAGTCGGAGGTTAGCCTCCCAAGCGGCAATAGCCCCTGTCCCGCTACCTACAGCCTGAAAATATGCGTCCGGAATCCTCCCTATAGTGGTGGTGGCAGAGAGCATAGTGGTAGACATACCGTCCCTTCGGGCCACGTTTTTCGCTCCACCCTCATCCATAAAATATGGATCGCTGCAGGCAGCCTGCGAGAGTGCTATCGCGTCGAAATAGTCACACCCTTGGGGGGCGCAGATGAGCTTGACGCAATCATTGAGCGGCTTTTCAAACCACAGGGCTCCGATATTGTCCTGAGGGACAAACAGAAGGAGCGGAATATTGTTGTCTGAGCAGACCTGTGCAAATGCGCGTGCTGTGTTTCCGGCAGATGCCACCACGAGTACCCTGTCATTCCCTTCAGGGAGCCTTCCGCATACAGAATATGCCTCGGTCTCTTTGAATGAACAGGTCCTCATATATGCACCTTTCTCCGGCCAGTAGCCTGAGAATGAGATATAAAGGTTATCCATACCCAGCTCTGCAGCCAGTTTCTCACTTTTGTATGTGATGGTGCGGGCTGAGCCTTTAAGGATCCTTCTGACAGGGAGCCAGTCTGCATATGTGTATATGCCATACTCCTCACCACGGAGTTCCAGCTGCTTTTTATCATATATGGCCCTTACAAGTGATGGGGCTCCCGAATACTCTTTATCTGCAAGTGTCCAACCTGCATCTTCGAAGACTCTCCCTGTGGCAACATTCATCAGGGAGTATTTGGTAGGTTTAAATTCGATCATTATTAAAATTATTTATCCTGCAAATATAACCATTATTTCTCTGGTGAGGTGCTGCATCTGTCTATAACTTCGGCCAGGTCCCTCACTTTCTTGGCAGATCTCGGACTGAAGGTTTTCAGACAGAGAGGGCAAGCTGTCACGATCTCTTGAGGATGATTGGTCATAAGATCCTCTACAGCGGCATCTGTTATGTGTACCCTCTCCTCGTGGCTCAGGGTGATACTCCCCACACTTCCACCGCAGCAGATGGACTCGTCCCTTTCGTGCCCTGCAGGTACCAGTTCGCACACTTTGGAGAGGAGTTCTCTCGGCTCTTCGTAAATGCCGCACCCTCTTCCGAGCTCACAAGGGTCGTGGTATACCATTCTGGTATCTTCTTTCTCCACTTTAAGGGCACCAGATTTTACCAGTTCATTCAGGTACTGTGAGTGATGTACGACTCTGATTCCAGGGAGGTTATATTCCTCCCTGAACACTTTGAAGCAGATAGGGCAAGTTACCAGCAGAGTATCTGCCCCGGAAGCGAGGATGAGCTCAGTATTGCGCTGTATCATAGCCTGTGCCTCTTCGCGGCGTCCGGAGAGGATCAGCGGTCTGCCGCAGCAGATACCTCCATCCTTGTCCATCGGACTCCACTCCACAGAGGCTTTGTCGAGCAGCGAGCCCATTGCCTTCCCGATAGATGGGGTGAGCTGGGACATACACCCTGCGTAATAGAGGACTTTTGGCCGCTTCTCTGCAGGTTCAACCGTATTCACCCTCTGAAGATATGTGTAGTCAGCTTTGATCTTTCCATCCCTGTGTCTCTCCCTGCTGAGGAGCTTCAGCCTGCAGGAGTCTACCTCTACGGGGCATACTGCCACACATTTGCCGCACTGCAGACATTTGTCGGCGATCTCCTCCATCTTCCTGCGGTTTCTTCTGCGGAGGAATCTGATGAAATATACCGAAGAGTATTTGAGGTTCTTTTTCTGTGCATTCATCGGACAAGCGTCGATACACATACCGCAGCTTGAGCAGGAGTATATCTCAGCGAGTGCATACCCTTTGCGTGGATGCCACGATTTGATTCCTGCATTCTTCAGGGTGATGAAGAATATCTCGGTAGGGATATGCATATATCTGGTGAATGGGAGGCAGAAGAAGAATGTCCCCAGTGCTATCGAATATGCCCACCAGGTGGGTAGGATGTGGTAGTCGTTGCTGAGGAAATTGGAGAAGAGGAGCCATACCGATTTGGTGAGGAAGCTACCTCCGCTGATCCCTGCAGTGAACCCCTCTGCGAGCAGTCTGAGGGGGAATATTGCCCAGAGGGCGTACATCGCTATCTTGTCGGGGAGGGTAGTGCGGGTGGTCCTCCGCATCCCCAGTGCCCTCGAGCGGATCCTTTTGAACATCGCCAGGGCAATACCGCTGAGGATTACCAGCAGGAAGAAGTCCATCAGGAAGAACAGAAGTGCCCCCTGAAGGGTGTGGTTGGTCTCCATCATAAAGAAACGGAAGAAGATGGGGTAGTAGAGGAGTCCGGCCCTCTCAGGAACATATAGGAAAGTCTCTATGTGGCCGATCAATATGATCATAAACCAGCCGAAGGCTATGCTTGAGTGCATATATCCCAGAAGGGGTTTCCTTTTCCATATCTTGACGTGAAGGAGGACATCGCAGATGATGTCTTTAATATCTTTAACCAGTATGACCGGATTTATCAGCGAGAGAAGATATCTCTTCCTGTCCTTGGGCGGTAACTGGATTATGACCCGTATGATGGCTACCAGAAGGTATACGAGTATGAAGATCATACTCAGCATAAATGGCAGCACGAAGTCGTTATATCCTGATGCAAAGCGCTCTTTCATATACTTTTACTGGATACTGTACGTTTTTAATATTGACAAAATCAAATTTCTGGTATTGATCCCCCGTGGGCATACAAGCTGACATTTGCCGCAGAGCATACACGATCTGAACTGCTCCAGGGCACTCTTCTCCTGACCTCTGCTCAGAAGGAGGATCCCCTTGCGGAGGTTCATAGTGGTATATACCCCGGCAGTGCAGCTGGCCGCACAGGAGCCGCAGGCCATACACTTGAGGACATCGGGCTCCCTACGGATGAGGATCTCGAAGTGGGTTCTGTCCATCTTGTCGAGATCGATCGCGGAGCTGGGGGTCAGACCATATCCAAAATCTATCATAACAAATATTCGTCTATTGTGAGTGCAACACTTTTCCCTTCTGCTATCGCCTCCGGCAATGTCTTCGGCCCTGTGCAGGCACCGGCATAGAATACACCCTTCTTGGAAGAGACTCCGGGTGCAGTGAAGTAGTTCTTGCTCTGGAAGAAACCGTCTTCAGGGATGTTGAGCGAGAGCATCTGCGCAAATTTGGCAGTGTCGCTGTTCTGTACCATACCGGCCATAAGGACCAGAAGGTCCAATGATACCCTTAGCGGCTTGCCTGAAAGGGTATCCTCCGCCTTGATCAGAAGTGTGCCGTCCTGTTTCTCAGAAACCTCTGATACTCTTCCCCTTACGAAGATAATGCCGTACTTTTTCTGCGCCTCGAGGTACATATCCTCATAGTTCCTGCCGAACATACGGAGGTCCATATAGAAGCAGTAGACGGTGGAATTGGGGAATTTCTCTTTGATCTCGCAGGCCTGTTTTACTGCAGTAGCGCAGCATACCTTCGAGCATTGGCGGTTTCCCGCCTTCTCGTCGCGGGAGCCTACGCAGTGGACAAATCCTATCTTTTTAGGGTATTGGATGCGGTGGTCATTCCCCTCGGCAAAATAGTGTTCAAGGTCGGCGTTTGTGATGACGCGGTCATAGATCCCGTAGCCGTACTCCTCCTTTTTCTCGGCAGGGAAGAGTGAGAATCCGGTGGTGAGAAGGACAGCGTCAGCCAGGATGGACATACCGTTCCCGAGTATTACATTGTATGATTTGTCTATTCTGTTGATAGAGGTGACCTGAGTGTCTACGAACCATTTGACATTCTCAAGCCCGGAGGTAATCTTGTTCAGCACCTCGTCAGCCTTCTGACCGTAGGGGAAGAGTCTGTCCCATTTGGCCAGGTGGCCTCCCAGATGGGGTTCCTTCTCTATCAAAAAGGCAGTGTGGCCAAGTTTGGCCAGGGTTTTGGCAGCTTCTATGCCGCAGGGACCGCCTCCGATTATAACGACATTGCGATTGTTCATTGTCAAGTTTGATTTTAGTAACATTTCAATAGGGTAGGTGCTTGTGGTTTTGGCAGCTGTTTGCCGTTTGCACCTTCATATTTCTTGGCAGGGTCATATTTGATACCCATCTTGTCCAGTAGTGGCTCTACTGCTACCTGGTGCATCTGCAGACCGATGGTCCAGGGGTCGTAACCCATTACCAGTGCTGCAAGCTCCTCAGATGAGAGTACCGGGATACCGTAGCCGTTTTCACCGTAGACTTTCCCATTGGTCTCGGAGAGGACATATTGCCATCTGTCGAGGAAGTAGTTGCACCCCGGGCAGTTGGTGATGATCACGTCGGGTTTGTAGGGCTCCATAGACTCGAATTTCTTATAGGTATTGGAGAGTGAGTACCCTCTGTTTGCCTTTACAAGATACTGTCTGAAACCGAAACCGCAGCAGTGTCTCCTCTCGGGATAGTCCACTATCTCACCTCCAAACGCCTCAGCGAGTCCTGAGAGTACATAAGGGTATTCGGCCCCTCCGACACCTTTGGAAGGGAACATCTTGGCATAGTGGCAGCCGATATGTTCCACCACCCTGATAGGTTTGCCGGTGTGGACATTGGTGAGTGGATATTTGGCCTGTTCAGACATAGGGTAGCGGTATTTGTACATAATATCGCTGCTGTGTGCCAGATATTCAGGGGTGTCGAACTCCTTGCGGCAGGCATCCCATAGATTCTGCTGGATCTTGGCTTTGAGTTCAGGGAACTCTTTCCAGGTTTCGAGTATCTCGGAATAGAGACCGAATGAAGTGACGCACGAGACGACCATATTCTTATAGCCCGCCTCAGTCATAAGGGCGAAATGGCGCGCAATGATGGTCATAGCGGTCTCCTGGGGGATGACATCTGAGTGATAGGCTATCCCTCCGCAGGTGGTGTGGTATTTGGTCTCGTAGAAATCCTTTCCAAGTTTGTTTCTCACTATGTCAAGCATTGTGTTCTCGGCACCGGGGTTGAAGTTCTGTCTGATACAGCTTCTGGCGAAGAACCAATGATCATCGGGAATCTCCTTCTGATAATCTGACCATATCCTCTTTTTTCCTTCGTATATCATAGTGTGTGATCTCTTTTTAGTAGTTATTCAAATGTTCTGGTCCGGTGATATTGAATACCTGATGGAAGTACTCCTCCTCGGTAAGACCCATCTCATCCGCTTTCTTTTTCGAGGCGGTGTAGATGTGGTCAAGAAGATCGTTTGCCCCTGTAACCTCGAAGATGCGGTGTAGGTCATCCATAGACTCTTTTGGGATTTTGCGGAGGGCTCCGGTGGCGTCCTGATTGTAGACGGCACCCACCCTCTCATATACATCATCGATATTATCCTCGATCCATTTCCCTACAGTTCCATATTCTGGGTGTGATTCATATTTGAATGTGGCCGGGTGGACACAGTATCCGTGATCCAGGATATTCCCTGTGAGGACCTTGGCCAGCGCATACTGCTGTCTCCCTTTCTCAGACTCTGTGAAGAGGCCGGTCTCGATCGAGAGCCTTCTGAGTGACATAACCACCAGTCCGGGTGCATTCTTTCTGGGACAGCGGGTCACACAGGACATACACTCTCCGCAGTACCAGATGGCATCACTCTTGAGAAGCTCCTCTATAGCCTCCTCGTCTTTGGACTGTACGATGTTTACGATATTCTTAGGGTTATATTTATAAAATTCTGCAGCAGGGCAGATCGCTGTACAGGTGCCACAGTTAATGCAGGCATTCAATCCCTCTTTCAGCCTGTAGTCCTGCATCAGTTTGTCGTAGTATTTTCCCATAATTAATGTAGTATCATCTTTTATAGTAAAACCTTTTACTAATTTTATGACGGCAAAGATAGGAATTAAATTTTAAATAAAAAGACCTCCGAAGATGTGTTCGGAGGTCTTTAGTTCTTTACCTGTATTCGTCCCAGGATTTGATCTCTATCTGATCTTCTGTCATATTGCAGAATGAGATGATGAAGGCTGAGGCGAGACGGGTGTTCGTGATGAGCGGGATGTTGAAATCCACTGCTGCACGTCTGATTCTGTAGCCGTTGGTCAACTCAGTGTGTGTCATATTCTTAGGAATATTGATCACCATATCGATCTGCTTGTTCTGCAGCATATCTAGAGCCTGTGGCTCATTCCCCTCCTCTGTAGGCCAGTATGCTCTGATAGAAGGGATATTGTTTTCATTCAGATATTTGTGAGATCCACCGGTAGCATAGATAGTGTATCCGTGATCTGCAAGAAGTCTGCAGGCTTTCAGTAACTCTGCTTTTTGTTTGGCATCACCCGATGAGATCAGAATGTTCTTCTTAGGGATAGAGTAACCTACAGAGAGCATAGATTTGAGGATAGCTTCGTCGGTATTGTCACCGATACATCCCACTTCGCCGGTAGAAGCCATATCCACGCCGAGGATAGGGTCTGCTTTCTGGAGTCTTGCAAATGAGAACTGAGATGCTTTGATACCTACATAGTCGAGGTCAAAGGCACTTTTGGCAGGTGGTGTTACCTCTTCACCGATCATAATTTTGGTGGCAAGTTCGATGAAGTTTATCTTGAGCACCTTAGATACGAACGGGAAGCTTCGTGATGCCCTCAAGTTACACTCGATCACTTTGATGTCGTTCTCTTTAGCGAGGAACTGCATATTGAAAGGACCTGAGATCTTGAGTGCCTCGGCAGTTTTGCGTGCGATCTTCTTGATTCTGCGTGCAGTCTCCACATAGAGCTTCTGAGGAGGGAACTGTATGGTCGCATCGCCTGAGTGTACACCTGCAAACTCGATATGTTCAGATATGGCGTAAGCGATAACTTTACCATTGTCAGCTACAGCATCGAATTCGATCTCTTTAGCGTGTCTTACAAATTCACTCACCACTACAGGGTGTTTCTTCGATACATTGGCTGCAAGTGAAAGGAACTCTTCAAGCTCTTTATCATTTGAACATACGTTCATAGCAGCACCTGAAAGTACATATGAAGGGCGTACCAGTACAGGATAGCCTACCTGCTCTACAAATTTGTGGATATCACCAAGTGATGTAAGCTCTTTCCATTTTGGCTGGTCGATGCCAAGTTCATCCATAAGTGATGAGAACTTATGTCTGTCTTCGGCATTGTCGATGCTGCTTGCAGATGTGCCGAGAAGGTTTACACCATTGGCATCAAGACGGATAGCGAGGTTATTAGGGATCTGACCACCTACTGATACTACCATTCCGTGAGGATTCTCCAGGTCGTGGATATCCATTACCCTCTCAAAAGTAAGCTCATCGAAATAGAGCCTGTCGCACATATCGTAGTCTGTCGATACGGTCTCAGGGTTATAGTTTATCATCACACCTCTCCATCCAGATTTTCTGATGGTCTGAAGTGCATTTACACTACACCAGTCGAACTCTACTGAACTACCGATACGGTAGGCACCGGAACCGAGTACGATGATGGATTTGCGGTCACCATTGAAGTCGATATCGGACTTGGTGCCGTTATATGTCAGATATAGATAGTTAGCTTGAGCCGGATATTCGGCAGCCAAAGTGTCGATCTGTTTTACTACAGGTGTGAGACCGTAACCCTTTCTGTAATCCCTTACAAGGGCAGTCATCTCTTCACCATCGAGGGCATCTTTCAATACCAGACGTCCGATCTGGAAGTCTGAAAAACCTTGGCATTTGGCCTTTTTGAGAAGTTCGAAATCTACCTCCTCCAGAGTGTTTCGTGCACGGAGCTCATCTGCAGTGAGCTTGATATTGTACAGTTTGTCGAGGAACCATCTGTCGATCTTGGTAAGTTCGTGGATCTGGTCCACTGTATAGCCTGCGTTGAATGCTTTGGAGATGACGAAAATACGTTTGTCTGTAGGCTGACGGAGAGCTTTGTCGATATCCTCTACTACGATCTCCTTATTTGCCACAAAACCGTGTGCACCCTGACCGATCATACGGAGACCCTTCTGGATGGTCTCTTCGAATGTGCGGCCTATGGACATCACCTCTCCGACACTCTTCATGCTGCTGCCGATCTCACGTGATACACCGTGGAATTTGCTGAGGTCCCAGCGAGGGATCTTACATACCACATAGTCAAGTGTAGGCTCGAAGAATGCAGGGGTAGTCTTGGTTACTGAGTTCTTGAGGTCAAACAGACCATATCCCAGACCAAGTTTTGCAGCTACAAAAGCGAGTGGATAACCTGTGGCTTTCGATGCAAGTGCCGATGATCGGCTCAGGCGGGCATTTACCTCGATAACTCTATAATCTTCTGAGTGTGTGTCAAATGCGAACTGTACATTACACTCACCGACAATACCTACATGTTTTACTATACGGATGGCAAGCTCGCGAAGTTTTGCCACCTCCTGATTTGTAAGGGTCTGGCAAGGTGCCACTACGATACTCTCACCTGTGTGGATGCCAAGAGGGTCGAAGTTCTCCATATTACATACTGCAATACAGTTGTCGAAGCGGTCACGCATCACCTCGAACTCGATCTCTTTCCACCCTTTGAGAGATTTCTCTACGAGAACCTGAGGAGAGTATGAGAAAGATTTCTCTGCCAGACGGCGAAGTTCCTCTTCGTTGTCGCAGAAACCGCTGCCCAGACCTCCGAGTGCGTATGCTGCACGGATGATAACCGGGTAGCCAAGTTCGGCAGCAGAAGCGACAGCATCTTCGATATTCTCGACAGCGTGGCTCTTGATGGTCTTGACATCGATCTGGTCAAGTTTTTTGACGAAAAGTTCGCGGTCCTCAGTGTCCATAATTGCCTGGACAGGGGTACCGAGCACTTTAAGATTATATTTTTCAAGGATACCTTGTTCGTAAAGTTTTACACCACAGTTAAGTGCTGTCTGACCTCCAAATGCCAGAAGGATACCCTGTGGCTTCTCTTTCTGGATCACTTTCTCTACATAGAATGGGGTTACAGGCAGGAAGTAGATCTTGTCGGCAACACCTTCAGATGTCTGAACTGTAGCGATATTGGGGTTAATCAGGACTGTCTCGATACCCTCCTCTCTCATCGCCTTGATGGCTTGAGAACCTGAGTAGTCGAATTCGCCTGCTTCACCGATCTTAAGGGCACCTGAGCCCAGGAGAATTACTTTTTTAATGCTTTTGTCCATAGTGTTCTATAGTAGATTTAGGAAGTCGTCAAATAGGGTATTGTTATCAGGATAGAATTGGACACCGAAGAATAGTCCGCTCTTATGTCTGATGCCTTCGTTTGTGCCGTCGTTCATATTGATGAACATAGGCTCCCAATCAGCATTCAGAGAGCTGTGGTCCACTGCGTAGCCGTGATTCTGGGAGGTGATATAGCATTTCTCAGTACCGGCCAGACGGACAGGCTGGTTGTGGCTCCTGTGGCCATAAGGGAGTTTGATGGTCCTGGCCCCTGCTGCTTTGGCGAGAAGCTGGTTACCCATACAGATACCGAACACAGGTCTCTTCTTCTCCATAGCCACCTGTATATTCTTTACTGTCTGTGTACAGTACTCAGGGTTACCGGGACCATTGGATACGATCACACCATCATATTCAAGGGTGTTGAAGTCGTAGTCCCAGGGGACACGTATCAGTTCTATATCTCTGCTTACAAGTCTGCGTAGAATGCTGTTATTTACGCCGCAGTCTACAAGTACTACTTTTTTGCCACCCTCTTTGCCATATTTGATGACATCTGAGCAGCTCACTTTGGCCACCTGGTTCTCCAGGTTAGGGTTATAGAACTTGGATGGGGTGTTGAACCCTCTTGGGATGATGGCTCCAAGCTGTGCTCCGTGGTCGCGAAGGTATTTGGTAATCTCGCGTGTGTCTACTCCATAGATACCGGGGATTTTATTCTCTTTAAGCCATTGGTCCAGACTCTTGACAGCATTCCAGTGGCTGTAGTTGAATGAGTAGTCGAGGACGATAACACCCTTAACGTGAATCTTGTCAGATTCGTAGTTTAGTGATATTCCGTTCTCCTTATTGTCATCAGGGACACCGTAGTTACCGATAAGAGGATAAGTTATACATAGGATTTGCCCTTCGTAGTTAGGGTCGGTCAGAGCTTCGGGATATCCTACCATAGAGGTGCTGAATACCACTTCTCCTTCGGCAAGGAACTCGTAACCAAATGAATAGCCCTGAAATTCAAGGCCATTCTCAAGATGTAGTACTGCTTCTTTCATATTGAACACAAATGTAAGAGTTTTTTACATACTTCTGACAAAAATCATCCATAATTTTTCCTTTAATTCCTGCCAGCGCTGCATAGTAAGAGACGCGAAGTCATTTGTCTGTCTGGTAAGTAGCTCCTGTGCCTCTTCCGCTTTACCCTCTTCTATAAGTTTGGCTGCTTCTTCCTCTACAGCAGCACACGATTTGAACATCTTCGACTCGAGAGCCATAACCTCCTCTTCGAGTAGATGTCTGGTCTTGTTCCAGTCGATGGTGGAGAGTCTGTTGGTCTCTCTGTATGCCCATATGGCAGCATCAGGACGGTAATCGTGCTGGCCGCATACCTGGAAATCCTCGTGTATCTGCTCTATACCTGCGTAGATGGGGATTCTGGGGGACTGGGCAGGATTGTCGTATGAGAAATAGACCACTCCACCTACAGCATCGGGGAGCCAGTTTCTGGCCTGCATCACAGATGAATACGAACATCTGATTACGGCGACGGTGCGGATATTGGGGACCACATCAGGTTTTAGGTGGTTAAGGAGTGCCCTCATCTCATTTGACATAAAAGGAGATACAGGGGTGATATGTTCATCTGTAACTGTGACAGAGTTGTCGTAAGGGTTCCACACCCTTCTTTTGAAATCGATCGAAAGGTCTTTTACCATATCGTACTCAGTCCCTTCATAGGTAGATCTGAGGAGGGCTGTAATCATCTCCGGAGACACTTTCCTGTCAGGTTTTACTGAGAATGGGAGCTCTTCAGCATCGTATGAGAGATTCAGCGATGGAGCCAGCTCATTAAGTATGAACCAGTCCCTGATGCCAAACGGCTTCCTCCCGTCTATCACTTTGTGGAACTTGAACTCTGACTTTCCATCCCAGTAGCCCAGCTTCTTAGAGCGCTCCTTCAGATCTGAACTGTACATAAAGTAGTCAGGATTGTCCCATTCGATGGTACCGATGCGGGTGATGTTTGCCGAGACACTTACGTGATCATCAGGTACCCTCTGGGCTGCCCAAAGGGCACTTGGCTTGCCCGGACCTGATCCCGCTATCTCGAAGTGCCACACCTCATTCTTGTCTATGATGGTAAGGCACTCTGCCCAGTCACCATAACCATATTCCTGAGCCAGTTCTCCCATCAGCTTTATCGCCTCGCGAGCTGTAGAGCATCTCTGGAGTGCAATTCTCTGAAGCTCCTCTATCTGGAATATACCCGCAGGATTTACCAGTTCGGGACGACCCTCCACAGTGGTCTCACCCATAGCGAGCTGTTTCTCATTCATACAGGGGTATGCTGTATTGAGAAATCTGTATGTCTTCTCGGGGGCAGGTATTTTGCCCGATTCTGTCACAGTCCTCATATCCCAGGGGAGATCGGTGTGTAGTTTCCCTTTGAATACGGGTTCCATATCACCTTTCCCGTATGTTACAGATGGTTCCATCACGAGCCAGGTCCTGAAATCGGAGTCACAAGTGTGTGATGTGATGGTGGAGCCGTCAGTGGAGGCACTTTTACCCACTGTAATCGATGTACAGCTCCCGACTTCTATGTCGTTCTGTCCTTTAAGGCCGAATGTAAGGGCCAAAAGGGTAATGGAGATGGTGAGAATTCTTTTCATAGGCTATTTTGTTTTTTTATCGTTTTCTATCAGCTCAAGGAGGGCATCGATCGCCTCTTCCTGTGGTACAGAGCGCATCACTGCCTCTTTCCCTCGGTAGATGGATACCTTCCCTTTACCTTCCCCCACATATCCGTAGTCGGCATCTGCCATCTCGCCGGGACCATTGACGATGCACCCCATCACAGCGATGCAGTAGCCCGACAGGTGGGATGTGCGTCGCTTCACTTCGTTAAATGTCTCTTCGAGGTTATATAGTGTCCTGCCGCACCCCGGGCAAGCGACATATTCGCACTTGGTGAAGCGGCGGCGGGTGGCTTGCATAAGATTGTCCTTGAATTCGTCGAGTTCCGCAGCAGGGAGCTTCTCTCCGGCACAGGTCGCCTCTATTTCGAAGTCGTCGATCTTCCTGTCGAGCAGGAGGGGTCCTATTTCGCAAGATGCACGGATGATGAATTCGTCGCGGGTAGGGGTGTCGTAGGTGTAGATGCCCGAACGGGGGCCGGTGTGGCTGGTGTCATCCCCAAGATGTACCGGGGTCTGAAAGTAGCCGGCGATGGCGGCAGCCACTGGAAGTTCATTGACCGGAGGTTCGGTGAGTGACACCCGGATAGTGTCGCCGATCCCATCCTGCAGCAGGGTGGCAAGTGCAGCGGCAGACTTGATCCTACCCATATCTCCGTTGCCCGCCTCTGTTACACCCAGGTGCAATGGAAATATCACCCCTTGCTCCTCCATCCAGCGGTTCAGCAGACGGTAGGCCTCCACCATCACTACGGTATTGCTCGCTTTGAGCGAGAGGACCACATTATAGAAATCCTCTGCAATGCACATCTGCACCCACTCGACCATAGCCTCTTTCATCCCCTGTGCGGTATTGCCGTAGAGCTCTGTAATCCTCTTTCCGAGGGATCCGTGGTTAATACCGATTCTGACTGCAGTATTGTGCCGGCGGCACACCTCTATGAAGCGTTTGAAATCGCGCTGCGCCTTTTCGTGCTCAGTGGCAAAGTTGCCGGGGTTGATCCTCACCTTGTCTGCCACTTCCGCTACCGCAATAGCCACCTCTGAGGAGAAGTGCACGTCGGCCACAAGTGGGGTGTCGTTCCCCTGCTCCCGGAGCACCCTTTTCACCTCTTTCAGCGACTCCACCTCGCGGAGTCCCTGGGTGGTAAGACGGATAAGCTGGGCACCTGCATCACGCATCGCGTGGCACTGGGCCACTGCGGCCTCTATATCATTTGTGTTACAATTGCACATAGTCTGAATCACTACAGGAAGCCCTCTTCCTATCTTCAGACCCGCTACATTTGCTACTATATTTCTCATATTCTTCGTATTAGTCAAAATTAAAATGGAGCCCTACATTAAAACTCAGCCTGTTTGGGTACGAGTAGAGCCACCATTCGGTGGAGAGTTTCTCCGGGTGGTACAAAAAGGCGAGAGAGTACTGGTACAGCACCTCGAAATGGAGTTCAAACGGGTGAAATTTGAATGCAAATCCACCACCTCCGAGGGCACCGTAGTCCCATCTCTGGTCGAATTCATCGAACCCTTTAGGGTTAGTGGTATCTATCCTGTACCCTCCGAATCCACCTATGTCGAGCATAAAGCGGAGGTGTCTCCCTACATCGAGTTTGAGCTGGGTGACAAGGGGGATCTCTACGGCTGTGAGGGTCTGGTCCATATTGTCAATATTATAATAAGAGGTAAACCCGTACTGGCAATATTTTGCCCCGAACTGGATACCGAAATATGACCATACATCCCACAGATTATGATAATAGGTGTAGAGGAGGGCGAAATTCTTATATGTATTTACCCTCTCAGCCTTCAGGTCCGGTGCAAAGTGGACACCGGTCATCTCATAACTGTATCTTACACCCAGCAGATGCTCGGTAGGCCTTACCTGTACCTTCTTGGAGAAAGTGGTATCTATCTCCACAAATCCCCCTTGCCCCGATGCTGTAGCGCTGAACAGGAGTCCGAAGAGGGTAAGCAGTAGTATATGTCTAATCAGTTTTACCATTAGAATAGTGCTGAAATGTCTATTGATTGTTCAAGTTCTGTCCTTTCCGGTATCTCCAGAATGTAGTCCTTGTCTGTATTGGTGGTGCCGAATTTATAGAGGATCACCCTCTCCGGCTGCCTCTTCTGCAGAAGTGAACCAGTGTCCAGAATACCGTTATTGTTCTGGTCTTCGGTGATTCGGATAGAGAATTTGCCTTTCCTCAGGTAAGGGAAGTTGAGTGTGCAGCTCTCTTTTATCCTGTAGGTCCTGAAGATCTTGTCTCTCTTTTCGGAGATAAGCTCCACGATGTAGTTTCCGTCGACATTCTCCATAGAGAGGAAGAGTGTGCTGAGATTGTCATCATTAGGGAGTGTCACTTTTTTCACTAGAGAGTCACAGGGGTTGCCGTTGATATCTACAAATACCCTGTGCGGGATCTTCAGCACATACTCATTGCCCTTGACAAACTCTCCTGTTGGTTTGATGAAATATCTCCTGATATTGGTAGAGTCCTGTGTGATGGTGTATGGCTCTGAACCTATCTGCTGTTTGGCAGTGATGTGGTAATAGCTGATGGAGTCAAATGGTGCCTGCATCAGAGGAAAACTGAATTCCAGTGTGATTCCGTCCTGCTCTATAGATTCGCTGGTCATTTTTACGTCGTATTTGCATACGGTGTCGAGTTTTTCCACCTTTCTTCCGAACTTGTTCTCCTCGAATTTTTTAGGGTAGGGCATCATCTTGAACTCTTCCCACGACGAAACGAGGGTCCCGAGCGAATCGTCGGTCTTCCAGTATTTGATCCTGAAATTTAGTGTGTCAGCTATCTCCCCCTGGTCGTTGAACCAGAGTGAGAGGCTGTCTTCCATCACATTGAACTCCCTGATTATCTTCGTGTCGGCTATCTCTTTGATCTCCAGTGTGTCTATCTTGACGTATGGGGCATTGAATTTTAGGTATGCACTCCTCTTGGTAAGCCTTTTGTTCTCTCTGATATACTGACGGGAAGAGAGCTCCTTGAAGAGGTTGAGCTGCATAGCGGATGGACGGGACATTATGCCTGCAGTATCTTTCTCCTCGTAAGAGAGAAGTTCGGGTCTATCTGCCCTCATCACACTGTCAGCCACAAAAAGTGAGTCGAGAAATGCTATCGATTCGAGTTCGGGGTCGTATTTGTTATTGTTATTGACATCCTCTATGGCAAATACCCTGTATGCGCCGGGCTTGATGTTCCTTACGGTAAAATAGCCCCATTTGTCACTCTTGGCCGCTGCGACAGGGAGAAGATTGAACACAGCAGAGTCAGACGGGTCTGTGTGGAATAGGATGGTGATCTTCTCTTTTGGGAACATAGTGGAGGCATCCACGACGGTCCCTGAGGTGTATATCGAGTCGATATGGTCACCTGTGGAGAATGCAAAGGACATTCTGGGGAATGGGTTGCTTTCGTTATTGTCCGCTATACCGGCACCGAGGTCTATGCTATATGTGGTATTCTCCTGAAGTGTGTCCTGGAATGTAAGGACTACACTTTTACCTTTGATTTTAGGCATTATCCTTTTCTTCAATGGCGGAGATACGAAGAAGTTCGAAGCCGGATCTTTCAGTACTACGAATTCATTGAAAGTGAGGACTATGCTGTTCTTCTTAGGGTAGATGGAGTAGTTGGTGGTATTGGGTAGGGGGACAGACTCCTCCATAATGGGGGGGATGGTGTCTTTAGGCCCTCCCGAAGGTGGTGTGGAGGTGTTGGCGCACGATGGGGCGAACAGTGTCGCCAATACCACAGCGCATACGATTAAAAATATATAGCTCTCTCTTTTCATTACTCTGTAATATCTACTCTGGTGACACTCTCTATCCCTTTTATCTTTCTGAGTATGGACATCATATTGTCAAGGTCCTCTATGTTGTGCACATAGCAGTCGAGGAACCCTTCAAATACACCGTCGTGTGTCTCCACATTCACTTTACGGAGATTGATGCTCAGCTCTTTTGAGACCGCTTTGGTCACTTCGTTAAGTATACCGAGCCTGTCCATTCCCCATAGCCTTACCCTGGCGAGATGGGACATCACAGTGTGTTTGCTCCATTTGGCATTCACTATCTTCTCACCCTCCTTCGAAGCCCTCTCTATGGCATTGGGACAGGTCTTTTTGTGTATAAGGACTGTCCCGTCAGACTCCATAAATCCCACTACATTGTCACCCGGGATAGGGTGGCAGCAGTCTGCTGTGGTGTAAGATAGGGTCTTGTCTGCAGCATTCTCCTCCAGGATGTACTCCTTGTTCTTTCCCATCTTGACCTCTTTGCTCTCTTTGGGAGAACTTCCACCGAAGGTGAAGTCGTCATCGTCATCTTCGTATAGTGCAGGGTCGTCCAGCTTCTCATCCTTATTGCTCTTGAGGAATTGGAGGGTCCAGTACATCACATTCTTGTTAAGGGTATTCTTCTTCAGGATGGACTCCAGATTGTCGAGTTTGATGATTCCGGCAGAGATCTTGGTATAGAGTTCATCCTTATTGTTCATATTGTAGGCCTCAAGGAGTTTTTTCAGCACTCTGTTCTGAGGTTTGACTCCGAATTTGGCAAGCTCCTCTTCCAGAATATCCTGTCCCTTTTTCAGAGATGCTGCGATAGCATCCTTGATGTGGTCAAATACGATGGCGCGAGCTTTTCCGGTCTTGAGGAAGTCTAGCCACTCCCTTTGAGGCCTCTGGGACTCTGCTGTAATGATCTCCACCTGATCGCCGTTTCTTAATACCTGCGAAAGTGGGACAAGTTTCATATTGACCTTCGCCGCGATGGCGTGATTACCCACCTGTGTGTGGATGTAGTAGGCGAAGTCAAGCGCTGTGGCCCCTTTGGGGAGGGTCTTGGATTCCCCTTTCGGTGTGAAAACATAGATCTCCGATCCGAGGAGGCTCTCGTGGAATTTGTCGAGGAATTTGAGTGCATTTGCATCGGGGTTCTCCAGTACATCACGGACCATATCGAGCCAGTGGTCCATCTTCTGCTCTACACCTTGAGAGCCGCTGTCTATACCTTGCTGCTTGTATGACCAGTGTGCTGCAATACCCCTCTCTGCGATGGCATTCATCCTCTCGGAACGGATCTGCACCTCTATCCAGTTACCGGTATTGCTCATCACTGTACAGTGAAGTGCCTCATAACCGTTTGATTTAGGCTGTGATACCCAGTCTCTGATTCTGTCTGTCTTCGAGCGGTAGATTCCGGTTACCAAGGCGTAAATATGCCAGGCCTGTGTCCTCTCATCAAACCCTTCGAGAGGCTTGAAGATGATGCGGACTGCGTACAGGTCAAATATCTGCTCGAAAGATACCCCTTTGGTAGCCATCTTTTTCCAGATGGAGTAGGGGGTCTTGGTCCTCTTGAGGACTGAGAACTGGAACCCCTCGTCGCTCAGCACCTTGACTATAGGCTCAAGAAATGTGTCCATCTGGCAGTCTTTGCGGCTCACCATATCGTCAATTCTCGCCTTGATCTGAGCATAGGCCTCGGGCTCCCTTGTCTTCAGCCAGATGTTCTCCATCTCCGATTTCATACTGTAAAGACCGAGTCTGTGGGCCAGAGGGACGAAGATGTACATAGTCTCGCTCAGAATTTTGTCCTTCTTGTGTCCTGGCATCGAATCGATGGTCCTGACATTGTGAAGGCGGTCTGCCAGTTTGATGAGGACGACGCGAACATCCTCATTCAGAGTCAGGAGGATCCTTTTGAAATTCTCCGCCTGCATATTGGCACCAGGACCTGTGTCGAGGGCAGCCTTGATCTTGGTCAGACCATCCACAAGTGATGCGATCTTGTATCCGAAGAGTCTCTCGATGTCGGGCACAGTGTAGTCTGTGTCCTCCACCACATCGTGAAGAAGTGCAGCCGCTATCGACTTGTATCCGAGTCCTATCTCCTGAACCACTATTTTGGCCACCTGGATAGGGTGAATAATATAAGGTATCCCCGAACGGCGGCGGACACCCTTATGTGCCTCATTTGCGAACTCGAATGCCTTTATGACACCTTCGTACTCCTCTTGAGTGGCACATCTTTTCATACTGACCACTCTCAGTTCTTCAAACTCCTGATTAATGAGATCGTAATCTTCCTGTGTAAATTCTGCCATAATTAATAAAGTATATCGCGTGTACCTTTTTTAATTCTTTCTAATCTCTGTCGTATGTCCTCTTTCTGCTCTTCGCTAGGTAGCATCTCTATCTCCCTTTCTATCAGGTCATATCCCACCTTTTTGGTCTCCTCTGAAGAGTAGTCTTCCAGATACTCAGCCAGTGTGAGGAGCCCATTTCTGGTGCAGAACTTCTTGATGAATCCCGGAATGGCATACTCCATAAAGTGTGTCCCTGTCCTCCCTACACGGTAGCAGGCGGTACAGAAACTGGGGATAAAGTCCCTCGAAAGGAGCCACCTCATCACCTCGTCCAGATTACGGGTGTCCCCTACAGCAAACTGCTCTTTCTTCAGATCCTGCTCATCACCTTTCCGCTCCTGATTGTAGCCGCCGATCTCCAGTTTGGTCCCTGCATCTATCTGGCTCACACCGAACTCCATCACCTCATCCCTGATCGCTTTTGATTCGCGGGCGGTCATAATAAGACCTGTATATGGGACGGCAAGCCTTAGGATAGCCACCAGTTTCTTGAAATCGTCGTCACTCACCCTGTAGGGGAGATCGAGGTTAAGGCCATTGGCGGGCTGTATCCTCGGGAAACTGATGGTGTGGGGCCCTACGCCGTAAGTCTTCTGCAGATATATGGCGTGAGATACAAGTCCCATCAGATCAAATCTCCAGTCGTATAGTCCGAACAGTGCGCCGATCCCCATATCATCGATACCACCTTCGAAAGCTCTGTCCATAGCGTGCAGCCTCCAGAAATAGTCGCTCTTGGGACTTCCTGCCGGGTGGTATTTGGCGTAGGTCTCCTGATGGTAAGTCTCCTGGAATACCTGGAATGTCCCGATTCCGGCCTCTTTTACTGTTCTGAACCCCTCCACATCGAGAGGTGCAGCGTTAATGTTTACCCTGCGGATCTCACCATTGCCCGATTTGACCGAATAGGCGGTTTTGACGGTCTGCGCTATGAACTCGGGTGTATATTTGGGGTGCTCCCCATAAACGAGGATAAGCCTCTTGTGCCCCTCGTTCTCCAGTGCCACGATCTCATCCTCCAGCTCCTGCTGGCTCAATGTGTGGCGTACGGTGGTATTGAGGGTGCTGCGGAAACCGCAATATTTGCAGTTGTTTATGCAGTAGTTTCCTATATATAGTGGGGCAAAAAGGACTATCCTATTGCCATAAATGGACTTTTTCAGCTCTTTGGCGGTGGCAAATAGTTCATCCAGCCCCTCTTTTGACTTTATGGCAATAAGGGCAGCCACCTCCTCCAGATTGAGGGCTTGTTTCTCTCTGCTCTTGGCAAATATCTCTCTGCATCTGACCAGATCCTCGGCAGTGCTGCCGATAAGGGAGTGGATATATGCCTCGTCTATGAAATTTTTATATTCGCTCATTTTCGTCTCCTCAGTAAATTAAGTTTGTTCAGATCGGACAAGTGGAACTCTTTGGAGAACTTGTCCAGATTCTGTATCGAATAGGATACCTGGGCACCTATTATGATAATATACCATCCCATATTCACCCATACCATAAAGAGGGGGATGGCTGCAAAAACACCATAAACAGCATTCATCCTCGATACAAACACCTGTGTCTCGAGGTATAAGAACTGGACCACGCTGAATGCAAACGCAGCGGCGAGGGCAGCCTTGAATGCATTTCTGAACTTCACCTTGGCGTTGGGGATGAACTTGAACATACAGGCGAACAGGAGGGCGGCAAATCCGTAAAAGATGAGCCACTTGAGGATCTCCCTCATATTCAGCAGAGGTATCTCCACCATCCACATATTCTTGATGCCGTCCGATATGGCGATCGCCATCACCAGGAACAATATCACCATAAATGGGGCCAGCAGAAGGATGGTCATATATGATATGGCCCTTTTCCACCACACCCTCGATGTCTCCACGTGCCAGATGTTGTTGAATGTCCTCTCCACGCACAGCATAAGCCATATCACCAGCCATACAAAGACGCCGAAGGAGATGAATCCATAGATATTGTCATCAGACATATCGATGATATTGTTGGCAAAATTCAGGAATGTATTTATCGTCTCCTGATTTGAGAAGTATCTGTATATCAAGTCATACAGGAAATTGCTTATCCCGAAACCGTTAGTGATGCTGAAAATTACGGCGATAAGTGGGACAATGGACATAGTGGAGAAGAAACTCAGAGCCACAGCCTGCCAGTTAAGCCCCAGCTGGCTGAATTTCTCCAGAGTAAATGCGACAATCTTCAGCTGCCGCTTTCCCCATTTCATAAATTTTTCAACCCTTTGTCCCATACTCTCATCGTATTATAGTCTGCTTGCAAAGTCTGCTGCGAACTCCTTCACACCCTGAAGCTTGTCATCTGTGGTGACACCGAACAGCTCCACACTCTTCTCGGTAGGGGTGATCTTGATCGCCTCAAGTTCTTTTTTAAGTGTCTTCACACCGGCACCGTTCCAGGATGATGAGCCGAATACACCCACCACTTTGTTTTTAGGATTTGCTACAGATATTTCGTGTACCAGGTGGTGCATCATAGGGTGCATCTGGCCATTGTATGCACAGGTGCCGAGGATAAGACCATTGTACTCCCAGATCTCATTGATAAGGTATGATACGTGTGTCTTCGATACATCGAATACACGGATATTCTTTACACCCTCCTGAGCCAATGCACGAGCTATCTTGTCAGCCATCTTCTCGGTATTTCCATACATAGAGGCGTAGATGATGACTACACCTTTCTCAGCCTGATGGGTGCTCCATCTGTTATACAATGAGAGCACTTTCCCTGGATTCTCTCTCCAGATAGGGCCGTGTGAAGGGCAGATAATCTTGATCTCCAGACCTCCAAGTTTCTGGAATGCACCCTGAACCTTGTCGCTCCATTTGCCCACGATATTTGAGTAATATCTCCTCATCTCTGTGAGATAGAATTTGTCGAAGTCGATCTCGTCATCGAAAATGCCTCCGTCCAGTGTGCCGAAGCCGCCGAATGCGTCACAAGAGAAGAGAACTTTGTCGGTGGTGTCGTATGTCACCATAGTCTCAGGCCAGTGTACCCAAGGGACCCAGGCAAATGTCAGTACGTGGTGTCCGAGGCTCAGTGTGCTCCCATCCATCACCTCGAGTTTCTGCTCCTGAGGGACAGCGTAGTAATTGGCCAGAAGCTTGAATGTGGTACAGTTACCCACTACTGTCACATCGGGATATGTTCTGAGGATCTCCCCGATCATACTTGAGTGGTCAGGCTCCAGGTGGTTGATGATCAGATACTCAAGAGGTCTCCCTTCGAGAATGGTAGCGATATTTGTAAGATAATCGGGATCTGAACCGTATTCGAGTGTATCCACCAGAGCAGGATGCTCATCAGCGATAAGATATGAATTATAGGATACTCCGTAGGGGAGTGGCCAGTTATTCTCAAACAGGTGCTTCTTTCTGTCGTTGGTCCCGATGTAATGGATCTTATTTGAAATAAGTGTCATAATCTTAGTGTTTTATAAGTTCGTTAAAACTGTTTTCGTCTATAATTTCTATTCCTAATTTCTCTGCTTTTTTCAGCTTTTCCGGGCCAGCTTTCTCCCCGGCCAGAAGATATGTGGTGTTCTTGCTCACCGAACCGGTGTTTTTCCCTCCGTGGGAGGTAATCAGCCCTTTTATCTCCTCTCGTGATACGGAGAAATTGCCCGATATCACTATGGTCATCCCCTCCAAACGGTCAGATATCCTCCCTTTATCCCCTTCGGATTCAAATTTTAAACCGACTGCACGGAGTTTTGAGATCAGCTCACTATGCTTGGGATCTGCAAAATATTGGAGAATACTCTCTGCCATAATCTCCCCGATCTCATCCACTGCGAGAAGGTCTTCGCGACTTGCCCCCATCAGGGCGTCAATATTATGGAAATGTGAGACAATCATCTTGGCGGTAGTCTCGCCAATATGCCTTATCCCCAGTGCAAACAGCACACTGTGGAATGGGGCCTTCTTCGAATTTTCGATGCTCTCGAGGAATCTCTCTGCAGCCCTCTCTTTCCATCCGTCGAGGGTGATCAGCTCCTCTCTGGTCAGGTGGTATAGGTCTGCAAAATCTGAAATCATCCCCTTCTCGAAAAGCTGCTCTATGGTAGCCTCTCCGGCAATGATATTCATCGCCTTGCGTGATATGAAGTGGACAAACTTTGCCTTGATCTGGGTAGGGCAATGGTCCGAATTGGGGCAGAAATGCTTCGCCTCATCCTCCCTCTTCACCAGTTCGCTGCCGCAATCGGGGCAGTGGGTAGGGTATTGCGGCACTTGTGCCGATGAATCCCTTCTGGAGAGCTCTACTCGGGTGATTTTAGGGATGATCTCGCCACCTTTTTCCACATATACCCAGTCATTGATATGGATGTCGAGTGCCTCCATCTGCTCACTGTTGTGCAGGGATGCTCGCTTGACCACTGTCCCCGATAGCTGCACAGGCTCGAGGTTTGCCACAGGGGTGACTGCCCCTGTCCTTCCGACCTGGTAGTCGATGGAAATCAGCCTGGTAAGGGCCTCTTCTGGTTTGAATTTGTATGCTGTGGCCCAGCGGGGTGACTTGGCAGTGAAGCCGAGTTTGCGCTGGAGCGCAAGATCATTGACCTTAATCACTATTCCGTCTGTGGCGTATGGGAGGTATTTCCTCTTCTCATCCCAGCTGCGGATGTATGCTATAACCTCCTCTATACCATTGCAGAGCTGCGTGTGTTCAGAGATAGGGAAGCCCCAGCTCTTGGCACTGCTGAGTGCGTCGTAGTGTCTGTTGAAAGGGAGATTTTCACCCAGAAGGTGATACAGGACGCAGTCCAATCCCCTCTCGCGGACGATCCCAGGGTCCTGCTGCTTGAGTGAGCCGGCAGCGGCATTGCGTGGATTTGCAAACGGGGTCTCCTCATCCTCTTCGCGCTGGAGATTGAGCCTGTCGAAAGCTTCGTAAGGCATAAATATCTCGCCGCGGATCTCAAAATCGGCAGGGGTGATCTCTTTGGCTATAGAGTGGGGGATAGAGGCGATAGTCTTTACATTTTCTGTGACATCGTCCCCAATAGTGCCGTCGCCGCGGGTGAGGGCCCTGACCAGGATGCCGTTCTTGTAAGTCAGGCAGATAGCGGTCCCGTCAAACTTCAGTTCGCAGCAGTATTGTACCGGCTGGTCTGTAGCCTTTCTGATCCTCTCATCGAAGGAGTAGAGCTCCTCGATATTGTAAGTATTTCCGAGAGAGAGCATCGGAAAGCGGTGGGGATATTGGGCGAAGCCCTCATTTTTGTCACTTCCTACCACCTGTGAAGGTGAGGCACTTGTGAGAAATTCGGGGAACATTTTCTCCAGGGTCATAAGCTCATTCATCAGCAAATCGTACTCGAAGTCGCTGATGGTAGGTGAGTTCAGGACATAATAGCTGTGATTATGCCTGCGAAGCTCCTCTGAGAGCTCTTTTATCCTCTTTTGTGCGTATTGTTTCTTTATGCCCATAATAACTCACAAATATACGAAAAAGAGTGCAATAATCCTCAATAAAAATAGTGCTTATAAATTTTTTTAAAATTCTAAGAAGTATTACTTTTGCGCCGTCAAAAAAATAGAGAGATTTTACAATGAAAGATTCAATTGTTATCCTTACAGGTGGTGGTCCGGCACCCGGAATCAATACAGTAGTAGGAACTATAGCCAAGACTTTCCTTTCAAAAGGCTATAGAGTAATCGGACTTCACGGTGGTTATTCAGCTATCTTCTCCAAAGAGCCAAGATACACTGAAATGGACTTCTTCTTAGCAGATTCTATCTTCAATCGCGGTGGTTCATATCTTATGATGAGTCGTTACAAACCCACCCAGGAAGATTTTGATAAAAACTTCAACGAGACATTCTTCAAAGAGAACAACATCAAACTTTTGGTAACTGTAGGTGGTGACGATACAGCTTCTACAGCTAACCGTATCGCCAAATTCCTCAAGAGCAAGAATTATCCTATCCAGAACATCCACGTTCCCAAGACTATCGATAATGACCTTCCTCTTCCTAACAACCAGCCCACTTTCGGTTACAACTCAGCCAAGTCTGAGGGTACAAGAGTGGCTACCACAGTTTATGAAGATGCACGTACCAGCGGTACCTGGTATCTGATCTCAGCTATGGGCCGTTCAGCAGGACACTTGGCTCTCGGTATAGCAGCTTCTTGCCACTATCCTATGGTAGTTATCCCAGAGATGTTCAACAAGACTGAAGTTTCTATCGAGAAGATCGTTAATCTGGCTATCTCTTCTATCATCAAGAGAAAACTTATGGGTGTTACCTATGGTGGCGTAATGATCTCTGAAGGTGTATTCCACATCCTTAGCGATGAGGACCTCAAGAATTCAGGCGTTACCTTCTCATTCGACGCTCACGGTCACCCAGAGCTTGGTAAAGTGTCTAAAGCACAGGTGTTCAATACCGTTCTTGAGAACAAGCTTAAAGCTCTTGGTATCAAAGTTAAGACCCGTCCTGTAGAGATCGGTTACGATGTGAGATGCCAGACCCCAGTAGCATATGACCTGACCTACTGTTCACAGCTTGCCTACGGTGTATGGAAGCTCTTCCACGCTGGCGAGACAGGATGTATGGTATATGTCGACGGCAGAGGTGTAGCTTCTCCTCTTTACCTGACCGACCTTCAGGATCCTGAGACCGGCAAGATTCCACCAAGACTCGTTAACATCGAGAGCGAAGAGGTACAGAACGTATTCAAATACGAGACACACTACATCAAACCAGAGGATTACGAGGCAGCAAAACAATACCTCGCAAATCCTGAAGAGTACGACTTCTACAAGATCCTTAACTGGGAATATCCACAAGACTAACCAGAATAATAGGGATTACCAGGATTATCAGGATTTCCTGACTTATCCCAGATCTCACGAAGTCATACAGACTGCAGACTAACAAGACCCAAAAGGCGATTCCGCACCACGCGAGATCGCCTTTTTTCTTACTCCCCCGTCATCCGAGGCCCCATCAAGTCACACCTGATCAGTCCTTTCCGTCACAATCCTTTCCGTCACTTCCTTGATCTGGTGACACCGTCATACCCCTGACTTGTTCGGGTGTCTCACCCATTATCTATCCAGGTCCACTTTTTTGTTCAGGACCTGGATAGCTGTCAAAAATTAAATACTTGATAATTAGTGCCTTGTAAAAAATGCATTATCCAGGTCCAGCCACTTCTAAAGGACCTGGATAAAAAGATAGTCACTTTGCAATCTCATCAGTATAGACGCTCGCTCCGATTGCTCCGAGCTACTCATCTCACTCACGTCAGCTTGACGGACAACTCTTCCTTTTAGTCGTGCTACGCACGCCTAACGTCATCAAACAAAGTCCGGCATTGGCTTCGCCACACACCGACTTACCGTTTACATGTAGGGATGTAACAAGGCGTCATCAGACGCCCCGCGGAGGCCGTGTATTTGCGCAGCAAATACGGCAAGGCCGGGAGCGCTGGTTTGGCGAGAGCCAATATGAAAGTGCACTCGCTTCCTATACTAATGAGATTGATGCCGTTACACTAGACTCGTTCGGGTATCTGAATGAGCATGTCACACCAGACCCCGTTCGGGTGTCTGAATCGCGAAGAGATTAGGCACGAAAATGGGCCTCCAGGTGGGAAAAGTGTTCCCAATCCCGTCTGGGATAGATGGATTGGGCACACTAATCACTCATAGAAGCACCTGCAGCAAGGATTGATGTGCCTAATCTGTTCGTGATGACATCGCCAAAATCTACCAGAGTGTTAACAAGGCGTCATCAGACGCCCCGCGGAGGCCGTGTATTTGCGCAGCAAATACGGCAAGGCCGGGAGCGCTGGTCCGGCGAGAGCCGGTATAAAAGCGGTGAGCACCTGCCTATGTGCGAT
>JAFVQD010000032.1 GCA_017504965.1 Bacteroidales bacterium
ACAGGCAAAAAGACACGCCGGGAATTCCTGCAGCTCCACATCTGGGAGAAGCCCAAAGGCTCCCTGCAGAGGCAACACAACGCAGACACCCTCTTCGTCGCAGAACAAATCAGATTCGAGAGAGAAAACGCACTCCTGAAAAGCAACATCTACTCTGACCTTGAGAAAGAGCACATCGCCTACCTCGAGAGATCAGAAAAGAAATTCATCGAATACTACGAAGAAAGCTTCAAGGACAAACCCCTCGCAAACTGGTACCGCTACAGCGGAGCATTCTACCTGCTCAAGAAATTCTGTCCGAAAGACATCAAGTTCAAAGACATCACCCTCAAATGGTGCGAAAACTTCAGGAACTTCGTCTTGAGAGCAGACAGCCTCTTCCATGAAGGAAAGACACTGGCACAAACAACCCGCCACAACTACTTCCGCTGCTTCAGAACCATCCTGCTCCAAGCCTTCAACGAAGGATACCTCAGAGAAAACCTCAACGCCAAACTAGAGTGCATCCCTCGCAAAGACCGCCCGAGACAATACCTGTCCGTATCAGAACTCAACCAGCTCATACAGACACCCTGCTCGAAAGACAACCTCAAAAGAGCAGCACTGTTCTCGGCACTCACCGGACTCCGCTTCGGAGACATCCAGGCACTCACATGGGAAAAGCTCGAACACCAGCCAGGCGAAGGCTACTACCTCAACTTCACAATGCGAAAAACCGGAGGCATCATGCGCTTGCCAATATCCGAACAAGCAGTTGAACTCATGGGGCCAAGAGGTAAATACGGAGAATACGTATTCCCAAAACTCAGCCGAGATCCGCTATACAGGAAAGCCCTCAGAGAATGGGTATATGACGCAGGAATACAAAAGCACATCAGCTTCCACTGCTTCCGTCACTCCTTTGCCACCAACCAGCTCACGGCCGGCACCGACATCACAACCGTCAGCAAAATGCTCGGCCACAGCGACCTCAAGACAACGATGATATATGCAAAAGTCGTTGACAATGTTAAACGAGAAGCGGCAGACCGCGTAAAACTTAAATTCTGATGAAACTTATAGAAGACTATCGTAACACACTCGTCAAAATCGACGAAATGGATGAGCTGATAATGGGGATAAGCCACGACGAACTGATCTTCTATAAGAACAAGATTCAGAAACTGATAGACCTGATCGAGAGATACAAGGATATCAGCGTGAGCAAACCAGAAAGCCATAAAGACGGTGTATATATTCGAGAAGGGAAATACACCGACTTTATAAAAATCATAGCAGCCATGCACGCAGAACACTACTTCGTCAAATCAGACGGATCACCATTCACCAGTCGCAAAGAACTGCTGGAATACCTATCACTAAACATCAAATTCAACATCAAGACCTTCAACAACAACCTATTCAAATCAAAATTCGCCGGAGACGAACACCTAATGAAACCATTCAAAGAACTGGAAGAAGCTCTGGAACTTCTACTGAACATAGAACGCAAAGTTCACAAAAAATGAAAACGAACTTACACCCTTTAGGTAGATTCCGGGTAGACGACT
>JAFVQD010000025.1 GCA_017504965.1 Bacteroidales bacterium
CATCGATTGATTATATTTCTGACTATTTCTTCTACTTCGTTGTTCGTCATTTGTTTGCATTTGTTCTCTGCTATTTCTAAGTGATTGTCTCTGTGATGTTCTCTGTGACATTCAGAACAGGGATCAGATTGTAGAACTGATAGATCAGTCCCACCTGGCGCCTCCGGAAGATAGCCAGCTGCTCTTCATTCTGGGCATAGACATCCTTACCGTCCATATACACTTTGCCGCTTGTAGGTACATTCCTTCCTGCGAAGGGAAACTTCAAGGATTTCAACCTCAAAAAGGAGATTCTTCGTAAGATCGCTATCAGTGAAGAGGAGCGCAAAGAGATTAACTTCCGTGAGAACCAGGAGGACAACCGCCTTGAGTGGGATGTCGAGAAGGAGACACCGCTGATTGTAGATTTCTCGAAGGACGAGATGGAATATCTCCGCCGTGCGTGTGAGAAGATTTCAGACGAGGAGTTGCCTGACGATATGTGGGCAACAGTTGAGGCTGTTTATAATGCAGAGGCATAATGAGAGAGGTCGCAATTTTGCGACCTCTTGTTTATTTACACCACTTGGATAGTGTGTCTATATCCCTAACATCAACTATGCGTCTGAAATAGCCACACTTCACGCAACTTATCATTGCTTTTGCGACCTCCTCGATAGTATTTGAGAAACCCGGTATCCAGGTGAAGAGCCAATGATACTTTCCCCAACCTTGCAGTCTCTTTTGACCTTTGTATGGTTTCATACCAGCCGGACGAAATCCGTAAGCTGCCTTAAAGGGTAAGTCTCGCAGATCGCGCTCCGTTTTAGCCTTCGTCTGCGACCAGAACTGGCGAGATGTTTCACTTGTTCCAGCACCACTGACATAGATAAAGACAAACTCTCGCTTCGGACCAATAGCCTTCGCAAAGTGCATCGTAATCTCGTATGAAAGGTGGTAGTAATCATCCTTCGACATACCGATATTACTCTTTCCGGCACAGAAGAAACAAGCATCATACCCCTGCAACTTCGGATCATCTACGGGCAGCGTCATAAAGTCCTCCACGATATACTCTTCGAGCTTTGGGTGCGAAATCTCACACGGGCGACGGCTTACGCTCAGCACCTTCTCTACCTCCTCTCTATCAAGGCACGCAAGCAATATACCTTCGCCAACAAATCCCGTAGCTCCTGTAAGTATAATCTTCATATTGTTCCTATTCGTAGTACAAAAATATACAGAACTTGCATAATAATGGCAGGATAAGGGTGAAATTTGATAAGTGGTTGGTACATATACCATTTTTGTGTTACCTCACCATATTGTTAATTTCGGCAGAAGGAGCCGTATATGGTGGGTATTAGAGAAAGAAATGCTACCTATCCGTTGCCTTTTTATGGAAGGGAAAGTTGGTAGAAACAGCATCTTTAATCTCTTGCACATACCCTACAACAGCCACAAAGAACGCTTGTTTTTTCTATCATTGCACTGACAAAGGTAATCATTTTTTCTCGTTGGAAGAAAAATACG
>JAFVQD010000012.1 GCA_017504965.1 Bacteroidales bacterium
GGCTGTTCCCGGCGTCGGTGCGGCGGCTGACTATGCCGAGCTGAATGTGGTTGGCCGCGTTGCGCTGGTCGAGCGGGGCGAGATCAGCTTTTCCGAGAAGACGCTGCACGCCGCGGCCCGAAGTTACGGGGTCAATTTGCCGAGTTCCTTAGCCATGAGTCGCTCGAGCACCTTAGGATTCTCTCCTCTCCCACCTGTGTCGGTTTACGGTACGGGCTGTATATAAATATGCGTAGAAGATTTTCTTGGGAGTCTGATTACCATCACTATCACCGCAGCCGAAGCCTTAGTGTACTGTCGTGCATCAGCAAGTCATGCTATTAACTAGACCTTTACCTACGCACTTTAACGAACTATTCCGTCAGTCCGCGGATGTGTCACTCCTCCGTCTCTCCTTAACTCTATATACAGGTAATGGAATATTAACCATTTGTCCATCGGATTCTCCTTTCGGATACTCCTTAGGTCCCGACTTACCCTGAGACGATTAGCGTTGCTCAGGAAACCTTGGGATTTCGGTGAGCGGGTTTCTCGCCCGCTTTGTCGTTACTTATGCCTACATTTTCTTTTCTAATCGCTCCAGCAAACCTTACGATTCACCTTCAGCGCTGGTTAGAATGCTCCCCTACCACTCCTTACGGAGTCCATAGCTTCGGCAGTATGTTTGATGCCCGTTTATCATCCACGCAGTGTCGCTCGACTAGTGAGCTGTTACGCACTCTTTAAATGAATAGCTGCTTCCAAGCTAACATCCTAGCTGTCTCTGCGTCACCACATCGTTCTTTCAACTTAACATACATTTCGGGGCCTTAGCTGTTGATCTGGGCTCTTTCCCTCTCGCCGCCGGACATTAGCACCCAACGACTCACTCCCACAAAACACTTACTGGCATTCGGAGTTTGTCAGGAATTGATAGGCGATGAAGCCCTCGCATCCTATCAGTCGCTCTACCTCCAGTAAGCTATCGTGAGGCTGTCCCTAAAGACATTTCGGGGAGTACGAGCTATCTCCCAGTTTGATTAGCCTTTCACCCCTACCCTCAGCTCATCCAAATCCTTTTCAACGGAAACTGGTTCGGTCCTCCAGAACCTGTTACGGTTCCTTCAACCTGGCCAAGGGTAGATCACTAGGTTTCGCGTCTGTCCACAATAACTAAACGCCCTTGTCAGACTCGCTCTCGCTTCGGCTTACGTTCCTGAAGAACTTAACCTCGCTATTGTGGAACAACTCGTAGGCTCATTATGCAAAAGGCACGCCGTCGCAGCTTACGCCGCTCCGACCGCTTGTAGACGAACAGTTTCAGGGTCTATTGCACTCCCCTGTTCGGGGTTCTTTTCACCTTTCCTTCACAGTACTGGTTCACTATCGGTCTTCTGGTCATATTTAGCCTTACGGGATGGGCCCCGTAGATTCAGACAGGATTCCTCGTGTCCCGCCCTACTCAGGTGTTATCGCTAACTTAATTATTCCTACTTATACGGGGCTATCACCCTCTTCGGCTTACCTTTCCAGGTAATTCTAATTATATAACTAAGTATAATGGATAATCCTTCAACCCCGGCTTTGCCGCAACAAAACCGGTTTAGGCTATTTCCTGTTCGCTCGCCACTACTAAGGAAATCGATTTTTCTTTCTTTTCCTGCAGGTAATGAGATGTTTCAGTTCCCTGCGTTTGCTCACTCGTAAGTGTACTTGATCTTCAATCAAGTGGGTTGCCCCATTCGGAGACGTACGGATCAATTCGTGTTGGCCAATCCCCGTACTTTTTCGCAGCTTTCCGCGTCCTTCTTCGCTACCAGAAGCCAAGGCATCCTCTGTTCGCCCTTTGTAACTTCTCTTAATATGAATTAATATGTCTCGAGTTTCTCTTTATTAATCTTAAAATCAATATTTGAAACTGTAGTCCCTAATTATTTTTTCAAAAATTACAGACTATCTTATCTTTTAACTTTACCTCGTTATCTCTCTCATTAAGTCAATGAACATTTGTTTTCCGTTATCGTTGTTTCTCAAACGGGCTGCAAAGGTAGGGACTTTTTTTTAATCTCCAAATTTATTTCAACTTTTTTTTCATATTTTTTTTGATTAATTTTGTACACTTTTACTAAAAACGCTGATTTACAAATAAAAACAATATGAAAGAAAGCGAAAAAAATTTTCAGGGTATTCCGGAGAATGCCTATAGAGAGTTGAAACCCGGGGAGAAGTACGAACCTATTATGTCCCCTGGCAAGAATTATCCTGAAGTTACAGTGTGGTCTGTAACCATAGGTATCATTATGACAGTCATCTTCTCTGCGGCTGCCGCTTACCTTGGTTTGAAAGTGGGACAGGTTTTCGAAGCAGCGATACCTATCTCTATTATAGCGGTAGGTCTGTCAGGTGCGCTCAAGAGGAAGAATGCACTGGGAGAGAATGTTATCATCCAGTCTATCGGTGCCTGCTCCGGTGCCATAGTGGCTGGAGCTATCTTCACCCTCCCTGCACTATATATATTGCAGGACAAATATCCGGAGCTGACAGTAAACTTCACAAAAGTATTCTTCAGTTCACTTCTCGGAGGTATTCTGGGTATCCTGTTCATCATCCCTTTCAGAAAGTATTTCGTTAAGGATATGCACGGCAAGTATCCTTTCCCTGAGGCTACTGCCACCACTCAGGTGCTTGTAAGCGGAGAGACCGGAGGCAAAGGGGCCAAACTTCTCCTGACCAGCGGCCTTATCGGAGGTCTTTACGACTTCATCGTCTCCACATTCGGATGGTGGTCAGAGAATATCTCCACCAGACTTATCCCTTGGGGTGAAACCATCGCAGAGAAGGCGAAACTCCTCGTAAAAGTGAACGTAGGTGCTGCTGTTCTCGGTCTCGGATACATCATTGGTTTGAAATATTCATTTATCATCTGCTGCGGATCATTCCTTGTATGGTTTGTCATCATCCCTCTGCTGAATGTAGTTTGGGGAGGCAGTGTCCTAGATTTTATGAACACCGGAATCACAGCCACTGTTGGCTCTATGGCACCGGAGGAGATTTTTACCACCTACGCACGCCATATCGGTATAGGTGGCATTGCGACAGCGGGTATAATCGGTATCATCAAGTCTGCAGGGATTATCAAGTCTGCGTTCGGTCTTGCAGCTAAAGAGCTTAAAGGGAAGAAATCTGATGCTGATTCTCAGGTAGAGAGGACACAGAAGGATCTTTCGATGAAGATAGTCATCATCGGCATCCTCCTCACCCTGGCTGTTACATTCGTCTTCTTCAAACTTGGCATCGTGGAGAATATCTGGCTGGCAGTAGTAGCTATCCTGGTGGTAGCCATCATCGCGTTCCTGTTTACCACTGTGGCTGCCAATGCCATCGCCATCGTGGGCTCAAATCCTGTGAGCGGTATGACACTTATGACCCTTATCCTGGCATCTGTCATCCTGGTGGCCTGCGGCCTTAAAGGTACAGCCGGTATGACTGCTGCCCTTATTATAGGTGGTGTGGTCTGCACCGCACTCTCCGTTTCCGGAGCATTCATCACAGACCTGAAGGTGGGTTACTGGCTCGGAAGCACCCCTGCCAAACAGGAGGGATGGAAGTTCCTCGGCACACTCGTAGCTGCTGCTACCGTAGGTGGTGTTATGATGATCCTAAACAAAACTTACGGATTTACAGGTGAAGGTGCACTCGTTGCTCCTCAAGCTAACGCAATGGCTGCCGTTATCGAGCCTCTTATGTCTGGAGGAAAGGCACCTTGGCTCCTTTATGGCATCGGCGCAGTAATTGCAATTGCATTGACAGTTTTCAAAGTTCCTGCACTACCTTTTGCACTCGGTATGTTTATCCCTCTTGAACTCAACCTTCCTCTATTGGTCGGTGGTGCAATTGCCTGGTATGTAGGCTCACGCTCTAAAGAGAAATCTGTAAACGAGGCACGTGCTGAAAGAGGCACCCTTATTGCATCAGGCTTCATAGCCGGTGGCGCACTTATGGGGGTAGTCTCAGCCATATTGAAATTTGCCAAGGTAGATTTGATGAATTCAAGCTGGCAAAGTTCCAACGGAGCAGGCTGGGTAGCTATCGCAGCATATATCGCCATTATTGCGTATATGATCTGGGACTGCATCAGAGGGGAGAAAGAGAATGGAAAATAGCAACTTCATATTGGCACTTACCCTGACAATCATTGCCGGTCTTTCGACCGGCTTGGGCGGTGCCATTATCATCTTTACCAAGAAACTCAGCAACAAATTCCTCGCTGCATCTCTCGGATTTTCTGCAGGTGTGATGATTTTCATCTCACTGGTGGAGATTTTCTCTGAGGCGCAGGGGAGTATGGTGGCCCTCTACGGAGAGAAAATGGGCTACCTGTACACACTGCTGGCATTTTTCGGAGGTATGGGTATTATCGCCCTTATCGACAATCTGGTCCCCTCCGGAGAGAACCCACACGAGATGAACACCATCTCCCTCGAAAGTTCAGGGAACAAGAACCTTATGAGGCTGGGGGTATTTTCAGCCATCGCCATTGCCATCCACAACTTTCCCGAGGGTATGGCTACCTTTGTCAGCACTATGGAGAATCCTCAGGCAGGGATCAGCATCGCCATTGCGGTAGCCATCCACAACATCCCTGAGGGTATTGCGGTGGCAATACCTATATATTATGCCACCAACAGCAGAGGGAAAGCCATTGGCAACTCCTTCCTTTCTGGTGTCGCAGAGCCGGTGGGAGGTCTGCTCGGCTACTTCATCCTTGCTGCCATATTCAAAGAATCATTTTTAGGAATCATCCTCGCCGCAGTAGCGGGCATTATGGTATATATATCCCTCGACGAACTTCTCCCTACTGCCGAAAAGTATGGGAAGCACCACGTCGCCATTATCGGAGTGATCGCCGGTATGGCATTTATGGGATTCAGTCTATTATTCTTTTAAAAACACACATTTATGGAAAAAATCATCGACCGTTTTTTGAGATATATCGCTGTGGATACAGCTTCTAACCCAGAGTCAAACAGCCAGCCCAGCACCAACAAACAGTTTGTCCTCCTCGAAATGCTCAGAAAAGAGCTTGAATCGATGGGGATAGTGGCCACTCTGGACCAATATGGATATGTAATGGCTTCCATCCCCTCAAATATCGAAGGAAAAGAGATCCCTGCACTTGGTTTCATCGCACACGTGGATACTGCCCCCGATGCACCCGGCGCCGGTATCAAACCACAGATTATCGAGAATTATGACGGACAGGATATCACTGTCAATGCCGAGAAAGGGATATATCTGAGAATAGCAGACTTCCCGGAACTTCCAGGCTACAAAGGCAATACTATAATCACTACCGACGGCACCACACTCCTCGGTGCTGACGATAAGGCCGGTGTGGCGGAGATAATGGCAGCAGTGGAATATATCGTCACCCACCCTGAATTCAAACACGGCGACATCAAGATAGGATTCACCCCTGATGAGGAGATCGGTCGGGGTGTGGACTACTTCGATGTGGCCAAATTCGGCGCAAAATACGCATACACCCTCGATGGTGGAGAGATAGGTGAACTCGAATATGAAAACTTCAATGCAGCAGGTGCGAAAATCCACATTCAGGGGTGCAATATCCACCCGGGCTACGCTAAAAACAAAATGCTTAATGCCATCATTATAGCTGCAGAACTCAACTCACTCCTACCTGCCGAGCAGAGGCCTGAGCACACTGAAGGGTACGAAGGTTTCTTCCATATCACAAATTTCAATGGCACCGTAGAGGAAGCCACCACCCAATACATCATCCGTGACCACGATTTTGCACTCTTCGAAGAGAAGAAATCTGTAATGGAGAGAGCTGTGGCACAGATCAATGAAAAATATGGTGCAGGTGTGGCCACCCTCGATATGAAAGATCAGTACTACAATATGAGAAAAGAGGTGGAGCCTCACTACCATATTATTGAGACCGCTATCCGCGCCATGGAAGAGGCCGGTGTCAAACCCAATGTCAAACCTATCCGCGGCGGTACAGACGGAGCCCGACTCTCATTTATGGGACTCCCCTGCCCTAACCTCTTCGCCGGTGGCCACAACTTCCACGGCAAGCTTGAATATGTCCCTGTAGAGAGTATGGAGAAAGCCTCACAGGTAATGCTTAACATCATCCGCCTATACGCTGAAAAATAGAGACTATGGAGACACCTGTACTTAATGAGCACAACAAACAGGAGCACCCCCCGATGCATACTGCTGAACATATACTTAACGCCACAATGGTCAAGATGTTTGGCTGTCCCCGCTCTAAAAACGCCCACATTGAGAAGAAGAAGTCCAAATGTGACTACCTTCTCGAGGCCGAGCCCACAGAGGCCCAGATAGCAGAAATTGAGGCAAGGGTAAATGGGGTTATAGGAGAGAATCTCGATGTCACCATCGAGTTTATGCCACTGGCAGAGGCTGGAGCATATGTCGATCTGAGCAAACTCCCGGAAAATGTATCTGACACCCTCCGTATCGTCAGGGTCGGAGACTACGATGCCTGTGCCTGCATCGGTGCCCACGTCTCAAACACCTCTGAGATAGGGACCTTCAAAATCCTCAGCCACGACTTCTCCGACGGCCGCTGGAGAGTCCGCTGGAAAGTAATTGAATAAGAGAAAAACGCCGGCTGAATCATTCAACCGGCGTTTTTTCAAGTCATTCCAGAATAGCTCCGGAACCTATTTGTACATATAGTATTTCTTCGACAACTCTCTGAATGAGTCTACATCTTCATACCATCTCTCTTTGATGTCAGAGAACTTGTGGTTCTTGGCGAAAGTGGTTCTGAAGTAGTCGCTACCTGTCACGATATCGAAAGAGCGGTATCTCTTGTCAGAAGCGATTTTGAAAGCTGCTTTTTCAGGATACATCTCTGCGATAGCCTCCATCACATAGAACTGGATATCGGTAATGGCTGCTTTCTTCACATCTGTGATATAGATCTGAACACCCTGAAGATTACTTCCTTTACCTACTGCATAGAAAGGCTTCACATTGATAGGGCGGAATTTGACACCCGGAAGTTCATACCCGTTAAGTTTTTCGGCCAATTTATCAGCATCTGCACCCTCAAGTGCGATCATTTCGAATGGAAGAGTGTATCCTACACCGATAGAGTAGCACCCAAGATCACCTACGATACCTGTAGCAGGGTAGAAGAAAGCAGATACAGGTTGTGGAATGTGAGGAGAAGGGAGTACCCAAGGGAGATTTGTATCTTCGAACAGCATATCTCTGGTCCACCCCTCCATAGGAACTACAGTAAGTTTACATTTCTTTACATTACCCTCTTTGTCCTTGATCAGGCCCTCCTCATTGAGAAGTACTGCCAACTCACCGCAAGTAAGACCATATACGTAAGGAATTTCGAACTGGCTTACGAAAGAGAAGAATCCCTCTTCTACGATAGGACCTTCAATCTTCTCGCCACCAAGTGGATTAGGACGGTCAAGAACGATAACCTCAAGGCCAAGATCAGCAGCAGCCTCCATCACCTTACCCATAGTGCTGATATAGGTAAATGAGCGGCAACCTATATCCTGGATATCATAGATGATAGCATCCAGACCCTCTAGCATCTCTGGGGTAGGTTTGGTAGTTTTTCCATATAGAGAGTGAACAGGAAGTCCTGTTTTGGGATCGCTGTTGCCCTCTACCTTGTCACCGGCGTGAACATCACCACGGACACCGTGTTCAGGGCCATAAAGTGCCACAAGCTCCACGCCCTCTGCATTGAAAAGGACATCAACTGTAGAGACAAGATCTTTGTTTACTCCTGTAGGGTTAGTCACAAGGCCCACTTTTTTACCTTTAAGCTGCTGGAAGCCGTTAGCCTCCAAAACATCTATACCGGTCAGCACCTGCACTTTCTCATTCTGAGGAGCGCAGCAAGATGCCACCAATAGCACTGCACATAGTGCGATAAATAATACTCTTCTCATAGTCTATTTATTTTTATCCATTTTACCAAAATCTGCAGGTAGTTTCTTCATCACAAGATATGAAGCAAAAATACCGGGAATAGTCAGAAGACATACTATCACGAAGAAGATAGGATATCCTGTCCACTCCTGAAGATAACCGGCGACCATACCTGGAAGCATCATACCGAGAGCCATAAGACCTGTACCGATAGAGTAGTGTGCTGTCTTGAACAGACCTTGTGCAACATAAACCAGATATAGGGTATATGCAGTGAAACCGAAACCATAACCCAGCTGCTCACAGAAAATGCAACCGATAGTCAGATATATGCTCTCTGTCTGTGTATATGCCAGTAGAACATACAGAAGGTCAGGCAAGTTGATTGCCAATGCCATAGGAAGAATCCATTTCTTGAGACCACCTCTTGAGATACAGATACCACCGATAATACCACCAAGAAGAAGACCGATTACACCGATAGTACCATAAGCCAGACCCACAGTTTCAGTAGAAAGGGCCAGACCACCAGCATCTCTGGTATCCAACAGGAACGGAGAGGCGATCTTAACCAATTGGCTTTCTCCCAAACGGTAAGTAAGGATGAAGAACAGGGCAAGACCTATATTGTTCTTTTGGAAGAATGATACGAATGTACCGATAAAGTCTTTCATTAGACCACCGGCAGTAATATTGTCCCTTGAGACATCACTGTCAGGACGTGGAAGGATCAAAATGTGGTACACGGTAAGGATAATGAAGATAACAGCCAACAAGTAGAAGCACAAGCTCCATGCTGTAGCATTATTGCCTTGTACCACACTTGGAAGGATTTTTCCGCTCTCAAGATAGCCGGCAATCATCACCAGGATACCTTGACCGAAGATAGTTGCAAAACGGTAGAAAGTATTACGGATACCGACAAACAATGCCTGCTCACCCTCAGTCAGACCCAGCATATAGAAGCCGTCAGCTGCAATATCGTGTGTAGCACTACTGAAGGCCATCAGCCAGAAGAAAGCAAGAGTCATCTGTACCCATGAATCTGTAGGGATAAAGAATGCCACACCTGCAAAACCCACAGCCACAAGACTCTGCATCAATGTAACCCACATACGTTTTGTCTTGATCAGATCCACAAATGGACTCCATAGAGGCTTGATAACCCAAGGAAGATAGAGCCAGCTGGTGTATAATGCTATTTCCGAGTTTGATAGACCCAAACGTTTGTACATGATCACAGCAATGGTCATTACTGCCACATAAGGTAGACCCTGCGCAAAATAGAGTGTAGGAACCCATGCCCAAGGTGATCTTGATTTTGAATTCATCTTATCTAAGTTTTAGTAATTTATTAATAATTTTTAGCTATTGTCGCGTCTATGAAATAGTGGAGAAGTATCTCATCATATTTGAAACCTTTGGCACCCATTACTGCTGCACCGATCTGGCACAAACCTACACCGTGGCCCCAGCCTGCTCCATAAAGGACAAACTTGCCATCCTCTTTACGAGGGACGAATGCCGAGCTGTAAAGGTGGCTCTTCGAGAGATATTTTCTTATCTCCAGCTCCTTGCCCACTATCATTGTCTTCTTAGTACCCACAATTTTCAACTGGTACAAACGACCTGATGTACCCCTCTTGACAGGAACAAGATCCACGATATCACCAAAGTCAATACCTGAGCGCTCCTTCACAAGAGCTGAAAGCTCCTCTGGAGTGTAGACCACTTTCCATCTGTAAAAATCTGTAGTCTCCTGATCGTAGTTATTCAGAGCCTGGCTCAAAATCTCTTTGTCAGTGGTATTGCAAAGAGCCTCAGGTGAGTTCATAATCCACTCTACAGCATTCTCCTCTACTGTAAGATCGGGAACCGGAGCAAAAGGCTTTCTGTCCGGAACACCCTGCAAATATGGATGTTCAGCCTCTTCCCAGCAAGCCCAGAACTCTTCAAATACACCACCGCAGCTCTTCGAGAAACGGGCGTCGCAAATAGCACCATTGTACATAAGAACCTGTCCCCAGGTCTCATCTATCACCTCCCTCACCTTCTGGGTAGATGCGCGGGTAATACCCTGATATCTTTGGCAATGGTCGTCAGCACATACATCGAAATTTGTATGATCCTCTCTGTCGTACCATTTTATAATCATTTCATCATTTTCAATACAAGCAGAGTACTCCTCATCGGTCGTTTTCAGTTTCTCACTCTTGTCCATCTGGGCCAAAAGCCACGAACGTGAGATTACAGCGTGAGCCTTCAAAAACTCCTTGGTCGCTGTAGCACTCATTTCAGAAGAGATAACACTGATAAGATAGTCTTCCACCCCCACAAGGTTTACAGCTGTAAGTTTGCCATTTTCTACGATTATCCTCAAGCCACCCTGGAATCTTTGGTTCTCTTTTCTCTCCCAGTGGAAATTGATACCGATAGTCACATCCTTCAGTTCAAATACACTCTCTGCATAGTTTACAGGATCGAACTGGATGCTCTCATAACATTTACCTCTCCACTCCACTTTTCCGTCCACATGCTTGAAAGACTCTACACCGGTGATCTTCTCTCCTGAGAATGTATAATCTGTCAAGAATTCTGCTGTTATCTCGGGAACGAACATAATGCCGACACTTACATCGGGCTGTGTTCTCTGATTGGTTTTAAGTGAATTGCACATATTTTCTATTTGATTTACCGGTAATGATACCTCTCTTATTATCTCTCCAAGTCTGTCATCTGTCAGCTTCTCAAAGCTCTCCCTTGATGACACAATAGCGATACCGCTCATCTCCACGGAAGCAGGACTGATCAAGATCCTCTTTTGGAGATCTTCCTCCTCAAAACACGCAGGACGCGACTCCGCCCTGAAATAAACCACTGTATAATATCTCCCACCCTCATACCAGGACAAAAGGTTTACTCTGGGCTCCCACTCTGAAGCACTACCAATCTCCCCCTGTCCATATAACTTTTGGAAAAGTGAAACCATCCCCACTTGAGAATCCGATGACAATACTACTGCCCCTCTGGCATATTTCTCCACTAAAGAGAGACTTCCCTGTTCAAATTCAGCTACAAGTCTCACACCTCCTCTCATCTCACCTCCGTCTCTCTGCGAATCCCTCACAAGCCTCTCTATAGGCAAATTACCTTTCGGGATCGTCTGGAAATGCTGGTGATCAGGGGCCGAGGCGCCACACATAGGGCCATTGTAGAACACCACATAATCCTCCAGCTCCCTACATAGCGAAAGCATATCCGGATATCTTTCCAGAATATGCTGTCTTACGTGTCTGACTATAGAGACAGTAAAATGTCTGTCAAATATAGGGAAAGGGTTTACTCTGATAAAGTAATCTGTCCCCGAAGCAGCTCTCCAGGTATAAGAGAGTTGCATCTGTTCCAAACCATCCGGACACAAAAAGCATTTTCTATGACGAAGGGTCTCTTCGTCCACTTTTGCCATAACCGAAGCGACCCTTGCAGGATTAAAATGGAGTTCGACAGGAAGTCCGTCGATCTCCATATATTTTTTTTCCACACATTTGAGAGCTTCGTAATTCATATATGCCCTTCCGTGAGCAGAGAGCTCACGGGAGAACATACATTCGATCTCTTCTCTCAAAGTCATAGAGGAAATTATTTGTTCATAGCGATACGGGCTTTCAACTCCCAAGTACGAAGTCTGTCTTTGTACAAGTTGTTTGCATTCATCTTTTCGATATCGATGTTTGCATCTGAGTTGTCATCCCATCTGCGGCAGTTGTAAACTACATCGTAGATACGGCCGATCTGATACTCGCGAGAGACTCTGATACCTACTGCATAATCCTCACCATATTTGGTAGTAGGGAAGTTGATAGTGCGAAGCATAGGTGTATAGAATCCACGAGGTGCACCAAGACCGTTGATACGAAGAGCATTGTTGCGGCCATTGTCTGGAGTCCACTCTTTATGGTCGATAATTCCAGGAGGAATTGTCTCAAGGGCGAAGTTGCAGATTCTGTAGGTACCAACTACCATAGCGCAGTTCTGCTCGTAGAATGCGTCTACAAATTTCTGAAGAACGTTTTCATCTGAATAAAGGTCATCAGAGTCAAGCTGGATAGCGAATTTACCACATTTAGGGTGATGAAGAGCCACATTCCAGTTACCACCGATAGCGTGGTAAGTAGTATCCTGAGCGATGTAAACAACTTTCTCATTGCCTACGAAGCTCTTGATAACATCCACAGAACCATCTGTAGAGTTGTCGTCAACTACGATAACATTGTATTTGAAATTAGTTTTCTGAGCAAGTGCAGACTCGATAGCATCCTTGATAGTACGAACTCTGTTCTTACAAGGGATAACAACAGAAGCCTCATATTCAAATGAGTCATCATCGAACTTGATGGTTTTGAAATTAGGGGCAAGATAACCACCTACATCTTTCAAGTGCTGGGTACATACCTGCTCCATCTCGATCTGTACTGCGCGGTTTTTAGGATCCACATAGTCAAAGATCTTCTCACCAGATTTTCTGTTGTCAGTCTCGATCTCATAGTAAAGATACTCATTGATATGCTCAAGAACACCTTTCTGAGCCACTTTAAGACGAAGATCATAAAGAGCAGCAAATTTATAATCAACATCCATTCTCGAAACAGCCTCTTTAAGATTTTCAGATCTGTAAAGAAGAACTGAACCGAAATCGAAGTCATCTCTCAAAGATCCCTCTTGATAGTCGATAACAGGTGCAAAAGTACGTACACCGTCAGCCTCATTGAAGTGGTCTGCATAAACCATAGCAGCACCTGAATCTTCAGCGATAGCGATCATTCTCTCAAGAGCAAAAAGACCGAAACTCAGTTCGCTGAATTTGGTATAAATCATAGAGAACGCTGTATCAGCTTTCTCAGCGATTTTTTTCATAGCGATAGTACTCTTTAGAGAAGGAACGTCGATCACTTCACAATCAAGACCTTCTGCATCACCCTGAGCACCCTCAGCTCTGATAAGATAAACTTTATTGATCAGCTCACTGCTTTTAAGATTTTTAACAGTTACTTGAACTTGATTTTTATCCTCAAAAGGGATAAAACAGTTAATTAATTTTGTCATACCTTCGTGATTGTATAATTTCAAATATTTGCGCGAAGTTACAGATTTTTTAAGTTTTAACCTATTTTTATTACAACAATATTACAAAATGGTAACTGCCATTTTGCCAAATATCTATAAAGGGCATATTTATTGTAAAATCGTAAGTAACCAAACAAAAAAACAATGACATTCAAAATAGACAAAGACAAAGTATCCGAGGGTGAAATAGTGGAGGTAAGATGGCAGTGCTCCGATGCAGAAAGTGTCTCATTGACACTGGATAACGGACACAGCAAAACCACTATCCCAGTAGAAAAAGAGGGTAACAAAAAATTCAAACTAAACAGAGTCGGCAAGACCACCATAACTATCACCTCCACCAAGAATGGAAAAACCACTGACAAAAGTGGAAAAGTGAAGGTCTCTGCCAGAAAATATGACACATATCAGAGGGTAGGTGACAGCAAAATTAAAGAGTGGTGGGAGAAAATTAGCCGCAGCACCAGGAATTATATCAGCAAAATTAAATATGGCTGGAGCGTTATGCCTAAAGACAAGAAACAGGCAACCACCTCTCTCACCATCATCCTCGCGATAATGATAATATCATCATTTTTCCCTTCAGCCGTATTTTTCGGTCTTAGTCTCCTTGCTGTATATTGTTTCTATGTCCTTATGAAAAAATAAGCATCTGTAAAAAAAAAGCCCAACTATAAAAGTCGGGCTTAATTTTGTGGAGATAGTCGGAGTCGAACCGACGACCCCCTGCTTGCAAAGCAGGTGCTCTAGCCAACTGAGCTATACCCCCATAGTTTTAAAGAACTTGTAGTCCCGCGCGGAGTTGAACCGCGGACCTCTACATTATCAGTGTAGCGCTCTAACCAACTGAGCTACGAGACTATAATGTAACTCAAGGTTACTATATAATTAATAGCATCAAGTGTAAAAGGAAGAGGATAATCTCTCTTTCCGATCAGACAGCTCCAAAAAGGAGGTGTTCCAGCCACACCTTCCGGTACGGCTACCTTGTTA
>JAFVQD010000013.1 GCA_017504965.1 Bacteroidales bacterium
TCGCACCTCGTATGATACATCTTGAAGAACCCATAAAGACTATCCATCTGCTCACCAACAGGAACCCTTATCTCATCCCCGTCATACCCGGCACTCTTACCGTCATCCCCGGCTCGACCGGGTATCTCATTGCCAAAAGCCACAGCAGACACCCCGACCGACCCTCTCGGCACCTCATACTCCAAAGCCCCGACATCAACCCTTACAGCCTCCGTCACCTGATATTCATAATCCACCGCATCCTCATCTGAGTTCCCACGCAACCGCAGAACAACACTCCCGTCATCCCCGGCACCGACCGGGGATCTCCCGTCCTGTCCGACCTTTTCGCCGTCATGCCCGGCTTGACCGGGCATCTCCACCGTCATCCAGCAAGGACACCCGTCCCTGTCCTCCTTGATCGAACAGGAAGACAAGAACAGCATCCCCACCATCCACATTACAAACAAAAACCTATTCATAGCCATATATATCATAACCATCCACTGTATAACCCACCTGAATATTATCCATCTGGAGTTCGCTCCATTCAGCCACACTCTCGATAGCGGCATCAGTCGCATATTTCTGAATATACTTGTTCGAATATCTGGATCCGAGATTCTTCAAAGTGATATTCTCCACCTTATATGTCATCCCGGCAATAAGTTCCCTAAGAGAAATAATGTAGAAATACGGTACTCCGTCAAACTCCACCTCAATGACAAGTTTCTGACAGTCATCCTGTGACTTGTAATCACCAATCAGGTAGCAATAGGAATTCCTGACCATATTCATAGTATAGAACACCTTGCCCACGTCACAAGACTGTCCTGCAGTATTGTTAGACGCACTGCATAAAATGCCTTCTTCATCTCCGAAGATATGACAACTGGCAGTCAACTGATCGCCTTCAGCATTCACCACCAGTTCACCTTCCCCAAGCAGACAGTTATAGTTCAACAGATAAGGAAAATCTTTGGCAAGTTTACCCTCACCACCATATTCCACCAATGAAAAGGTGTCGTCAAAGGTACTCTTGTAGGGAATATCAATATCATTGCAACTGTTAGGCATCTTAAGCAGATTGCCAAATGCAGGATCAACGAATTTAGTATATCCCAGTCCAAGCATATCCTGATAAGTTCCCCAGACATCACTCACGTGCTTATACAAAAGTTTGAGTATGTTGGGATAATGTGTTATCACGATCCTTTTGAGTTTCACTTCCTTTTCATATAGTGACGCATCGTCAAAATCTGCTGTAATCTTCTCAATCTCTATTCGGGTAAGATACCTATATAATGTCACTGTCACCGATTCATCCTTTTTGAAATCGGCATCAGCCGTTCCTGTCATTATAGGTTTATGGAGCCGGAAGTTTCCAGCCTCCATAGGTATCACGCCGGAATACACATCGCTTAGTCCATCGGCATCCAGCCCGGCCAGATACTCGGCAGTATCAGGGTCTAAGTTGGCAATGAATACCCAGTTATGCTTGTTTCCGCTCATATCGTAACTTACAGGCTTCACTGTGTCGAGATCCAGTCCTTCTGAATCGCTCCACGACTCGTGCCTGATCATATCACCTGCTTTATTGAATTCGTACATATCAATCCTGTCAATGAAATCATCCATCTCATCCGGGTCGATATCTTCAGCTTTAGTCATAGTATATTCCAACGGCATTACCCTGAATCCGAAAGACACACAATTAGCAGTTCCTTCATCAACCACCGAGTTCATCGGTTCCTTGTTGCAGGCCGCAGCCATGATCAATGCTATGGCAAAACAAATGTTTCTCAAATTCTTCATACTGCATACTAATTATATAGATCCACCAATTCTCCAGTGATAGGATCTGCTCCAACATTCATATTATCAATGGTCATCTCCGTCCAGTCAGTCACGGTCACACTGAAGTCCACCACATACTTCAACGGAAAGAAATTAGAATACTCCGACCCATAATCCTTGATTGTAATATTGTCAATCCTGTAAACTGTATTCGGCTGAGGATATATCAGAGGTATCGGATAGAACCAACTCTCTCCATCAATGGATAACTCGATCACAAGTTTCGGATATGTATTCTGACCCTTGAACTCTGAAACTATGCTGTATTCGTTAAATACACCTCGTCCCATAAAGCCATAGAAACACTTTCCTACATTCACACTATGAGACGCTTCCATATCTCCGGCCTGAACCACAAGGCCTTCACCGGCAGCATTGTCATATCCCTGATGAGTCACATCCTTTAAAACGCCGGTAGCATCTATGTTCAGCACACCAGGATTCTTCTGATAATTCGAGTTTATCATATACGGAAAAGTCCCGTTCAGAATACCAGGGCCCTCCAGCGTAAAACTGCCGTTTGCATCCCATCCTTTAGGAGCGTTCCTGTAAAACTCGAATCCTCGTTCCACTCCACCCAGAGCCCCAGTCAGATCGTATTCATTCCCAAAGAACAGATACCAGGTATAGAAATGCCCGATGGAATCAGAATTCAACGGCACGAAATAATTGCATATATTCGTCAGAGCGATATTCTTGACATATATTTCCTTGCCAAGCAGTTCCTCATTTTCCGGAGCAACAGTTATCTTTCCAACATCAATCCTGTACATCAACCTTCGAAGTTCGATTTCCACAGTGCCATCCTCATGGAACGTATAATCCCTTGCCCCGACCATCACAATGCGGTCTGTGGCAAAGTTATTCGCAGAAAGCACAATCATCGCTTCTATTTCATAGTCCTCGCTCAATTGTTCCAGAGTCTTTCCCTCCAGGAATTCAGCAGTATCTTCATCCAGATTGCCTATTGCAAGCACTCCGATTCTTTCACCCTTCTTCTCCTTGAACGAATATGTGGTTGTTCCGCTCGGATCAGGCTCAAGCACTATATGTTCATCCAAGAGCGGCTCATTCTTATGAAACACATATAGATCAAGTCTTTGCAGACCATCGGTTATAGGAACGTCGTTGGCATCAAATGCACGAGTTCCCACCCTATCACTCCGTACTCTTATGGTCAATGTGAGCTCATCATCAGTGACTCCAGCTGTATCTTGCCAGACCTCCTTATGACACGACACCGCCAGCATCCCCGACAATGCCACAAACAATATCATCAGCCTTTTCATACTTTCCTCCTTTTTTCAAATGGTCCCCGCCACCTTCGCAGCGGAGACCGTAACAACTAACTTTAATGAATGAAACGTAACCACACCTCACGGCGTTAGATCACAATACCGTCAGTCACCGCAACCACAGTCCACGGCTTCACGGTAATCTCGA
>JAFVQD010000014.1 GCA_017504965.1 Bacteroidales bacterium
TATTCCATGCCACAATGATAATTCCAGGGCGATTATCGCAAGGCTCCTGGAGACAGGAGGAACAAACTCATATACAATATTGAAGAATGGTCAGAAAAAGATGATATACCAGACTGCATGGAAAGAAGACGGGGTAGTGGCTGGCCTCGTTGAAATCTCAATGGTGATTCCTGAGGAGATGCCTCACTATATCCGATAAACCGCATACTGATATCCGTCAAGACAGTATTAGAAAACTATAGGAAATGTCTTGAAACATTGAAAGGATCAGACAAGGCCAAAGATAAAATATGTAACCAAAGAATATGAAAAACAATAAATGGTTCATACCGATACTTATTGTAGCTGTAAACGCCTTGATGGTTATTGTGAAATGGAGTTAATAAAAGTCTCTTCAAGTGTAAAGAAATTTTACACTTTTGTAAAGTCTTTACGGCCGATTTCAGAGAAGTCACGTCTTCAGACCGGAAATAATACTGTTTAAATAGTTTTAATTGATCTTTTTTACCGAATCTTCAATAGACTTAAGTAAAATAAGTAATCAACTAAGTTTCTCGCCAGTTATAATGGAGAGGTAGAGAAAAATTATGACCATGAAATATTCCGCTTAGACTCCTATGCGAGCGGGGAATATGGATTCTCGGTAAAAGCTACCTACCGAGGAAGGTATCAGCTTCATGACACCATTGGACTATGGTACATATTCTGAATCTACCCGATTATCCATTTACCGACTTTCGGGATTCTCCGGACAAGAACACAGAAGATTGCCACTCCTATGAATGAAATTATAGCTCCTGACAATATTTGAACGGGTGTTGTCCAAATGCCCATTATACCTTCGCTACCAAGTCCTAAAGAGGAACGTATCCATGCGGAAACGGCAGACAGCAACAGCATGTGGCAGAGATACATGCCGTAGCTGGAATTCGACACCGGGAGAAGTATCTTCTCGTAGAACCATCCTCCTGTTGTGATTTTGCGGAAAAGCAGCACCCAGGCGATTGTCATCAGGGCAATGCCCGCTCCATCATTCAGCCATGGGACTTCCCATATTGCTGCAAGCCCTACAGGCCCCTCGATAGGAAAAATGCCGTTGGAATCATGCCAGACCCCTGACAAGAACCCTAATGAACATATGGTGAATCCTATGATGAATAGCGGAAGAGCTATAGACAGAGTCTTTTTCCAGGACAATTCTCCGACAAATCTTCGGAAATAAAGTCCTAGCATAAGATAGCCGATGAAGCCGCTCAGGTAATAGAACAAACCATATGTATTCCAGCTTGCTTCTCCCCATAATGGGAATTTTGCCGGATTCGGAATGCCGGAAGGACCGTATATGACAGGAGCCGGACCACCGACCCATCCGCGAATCAAAGGGATGAGGGTCGTAAAGAGCCATATTGCCAGATAGAACTGCAATTCCTTTTTTGAAACCTTTTCTGCCCAAGGTGTGAGGAGCGGCATCAGGAGATATATTCCGACTATCATATATACAAACCATAGATGTCCGGCAGCATAATTGAAATTGAGCATAAGGTCCTTGAAATTCTGTACCGGTTCGCCCCAGACAAGAGCATATATCACTGTCCAGAAGAAAAACGGAATAAGAATTCTTGCCGCTCTCCTGCGAAAAAATTCTTTTGCATCATAGTGAAGAGGGAACTGCAGATAGCTGGATGCAATTATGAATAGAGCGACTGCCGCTCTTGGAAGTACATTCAGGATTGATACCCAGATTGCATCAGTTTTTGTGAGGATAAGAGAACCTTCGCCGCCTAAGTAAAACGGTTCGCAGCAATGGGTAAGCATAACAAAGAAACATGCTGTTACCCTAATCCAGTCGATCCAGATTTCTCGTTTTGTGTTGTTTAGGGATCAACTGAAAAAGTAGGTTGGTAAATTTAGTCTTGTTACCTTTGCGTTATGGTAACAAAGACATTATTAGAGACAATATTTCCGAGTGTCATCGTTGATAACTTTGACATCGTGTCAATCCAGCATTATCCCAAGGATGAGGAGATACATATTCATTTAGACGAGAAGAAGACCATTCCAGTGGAGTTTTCTTCTCGTCGTGTGATTTTCCATGGCTTTACCTCGGCGAAGAAGATCCAGGATTATCCTATTCGAGGCAATGCTGTGTACCTTCACGTACGCAGACGCAAGTGGCTGGACCAAGACACTAACGAGATATTGACCAAGACCTATTCCATTGCGTTTGAAGGAACACAGCTCACCAAGGAGTTTGTGTCTTTTTTAAAAGAAGCGTATCGAGTCCACGGTCTTGAGTATTAAGACTATCGGACAGATGTATTGTGTTGACGGAGATCTTCTGGCCCGTCAGTACAAGCAGCATATCAGTGGCTTTGAGGATTGGGAGCTTCGAGATACAGCGGAGGAGTATGTTCTTTTTCCAGAGAACATAGGCACTCACTTGAGTATTGACGAGACATGCTTGTCGCATGATGAGCTCTACACGATTGTTACCAACAAGGCATTCAGAGGCAAGAAAGGCTCTCTGGTTGCCATGGTCAAGGGAACCAAAGCTGAAGTTGTAATAGACGTACTTAGAAAGATATCGGCAGGCAGACGGTCTCTGGTAAAGGAGGTCACACTTGACTTGTCTCCATCAATGCAGCTGATTGTAAGGCGTTGTTTCCCGTGTGCAATACAGGTGAGTGACAGGTTCCATGTGCAGAAGTTGCTGGGTGAGGCATTGGAAGAGATCCGCATCAAGCATCGTTGGGAGGCCATTGAGGCAGAGAATGAGAGGATAAAGCTGGAAAGAAGTCAGAAGCGGCAGTACACCCCGAAGACCTATGAGAATGGAGAGACCAGACGGCAACTTTTAGCCAGATCCAAACACCTGCTGCTGATGCATTGCAGCAAGTGGTCGGAAGTGCAGCAGAAGCGTGCAGAAGTACTGTTTAGACTATATCCGGACATCAAGGAGTGCTATGACAGATACCTTGAACTGGTGCAGATATATAACCTCAGAATAAACGATAGACCCACGTTGATGACCAAACTGGCGAGATGGTACGACAGGGTGTACAAGATGAAGCTGAAGTGTTTCAATACTGTGCTACAGACCTTCATGAATAACTATCAGACCATCCTGAACTACTTTGATAATCGTTCAACTAATGCATCTGCAGAGTCATTCAATGCGAAAGTAAAGGCGTTCAGAGCGCAGTTCAGAGGTGTCAGGGATATACCGTTCTTTATCTTCAGACTGGCTAAGATCTTTGCGTAGTGCAGGGCACCGCAGCTGGCAAATACGCCTGCCAGCTGCTCAAAGCAAGCTGCGCGAGCTACGCCAAAGGGCTCGCTCCGCCTGCTTTGTGCCGGTGATACGGAAAACTCAAAACAACCGGAATTTTACGTTGAGCCTTGTTTAGTGCCATAGTAGTCGTAATTTATGGCAAAAATCGTAATTTTAGTCCAGAATTAATTTGCCCTATGTCAAAATCATTCTTCCGCCCTCAGACGACTCAATGTGGATGGGGTGATTCCGAGATATGATGCTATAAATCCCAGCTTGGCCCTCTGGTGAACTTTCGGGAACTGCTGCTTGAACATCCTATATCTTTCTGCTGCAGTAAGGGTCAGTCGTTCTTTATGAGACCTATGCAGTCGCCTGTATTCGTTCTGATGGATGATTCGTCCCCAATTGCATAGTTCCAGATTGGTCTCAAAAAGGAAGTTCATATCCTCTACGGAAATTCTCCAGGCTTCTACCGGTTCCATTGTCTCGGCATATTCCTCGCTTAATTTTCCATAGTACACCTCATCCATGCTGAAGACCAGGTGACCTTCCACAGAAAATGATGTGTTTATCTCCCTGCCATCTTCCATAAGCCAGAAGTGACGTAGGCTTCCTCGTTCTATCATCCATAGATACTTGCACATCACTCCAGCCTTCAATACCATCTCGTGTTTAGAAAAGGTGGCTGGTTGAAGATGCTTAGCCAGCAGTTCAGCAGTCTCATCACTGATTGGAGCTGCCTGTCTCATAATGTTAAGGAAATTACTCTCTGTAAAAGGGCTCATTATTGTGCGTTATAAAAGAAAATAGGTTATTGATTACAGGAACTTACTCAATCTCGTAATCTTGACATGTGTTTCTTCATTAGTGAACCATTCCACGAAGCATGATGCGCGTGTGTTCGGAAAACTCTTGGCAAGTAGAACAACGCCGTCATAGTCAAGGACATCAGTAAGTCGTCTCTTTCCGTCATGAGCCAATAATTTCAACTGGTTAGTGACACTAACCACTTCACTCCCTTCATTCTTCAGTTTGTTCTTGAGATACTTCCAGTAGTTCCTGTTCTTGGTATAGTCATCCTGAGCATTGAGAACACCCACAATATCAAGCACAGAAAACCACCACTTGGAATCTGTTTCATCCCAAATAGCTCTGACCTCGCGGTCATTGAAGAATCTGATAGATATCTTACTCATGCATTTCAATTGTATATCATACAAAGATAATAAATATAGCAATATGTTACTTTCATTAATTCTAAATATATACTTGATAATTGAGGCTTGAGTAGGGGATTGTAACGAGAATGCGATGAGAATGTTTTCCGATTGCGGTCTGATTTTTTCCGAGGTCGAATTAGGCTGAAATTGTTACT
>JAFVQD010000015.1 GCA_017504965.1 Bacteroidales bacterium
CCTGACATTTCGTCGAAGGCGATTGAAGGAACGTACTTCATAGTTTTAAGGTTTAAGGAATTTAACAATATATAGTATCGCGAACACTATCAATATGATGAGGATTCCGAGGAACCAGCCACCCATCTTCATCTTGAAGGATTGCCAGCCGGTCAACTCTTTCTCCACTTCTACGGTTTCATACACGACTACGTCTTTGAAAATCACGCTGTCACGATAAACAATCTTGGTCTGCACTTCCACAGGTTTCTGAACAGGTTTCGTTTCCAGCGAGTGAGAAAGCAATCCTTCTGACACGGAAGCTGCACTCTTGGCAAACTCATTCTCGAGCACTGACACAGTATCTTTCGTAACGATTCTTTCCACGATCTGAGGAACTTCCAAGAACACAGTATCCGTCTGAAAGACTGTTTCAACCCTCGTTTCTGTCACTATCTTTTCTGTTGGTGTGACCTGCCTTATAGAAGAACAGGCCACAGCAACAAAGGAGAAAAGAACGAGTATAAAGTTTTTCATAGGTTAGGTGTCTTGATTATTCGTGTCGGTCTGCCTTCTTAAGCAGCTCTGCTTCAAACTTGTGGAACTTGATGTCATAGGATGCCTTCACACCGAGGATCGCACCACAGAGAACCAGGAGTTCGCTCACAATCGAGATCGCAGAGTATGTAATCTCTCCAAGCGGTTCAATCCAGAACAGGCACACCATCGCAATCAGGACTCCGCAGCTGAAACTCGCCACTGCAAGACCGCCCTGCAGACGTGTGATTTCTATGTGGGACATCTTTGGCATAATTCACTACTCTACTGATTTATCTCTAATGCATACCGCATACAGGAAGTTATCTCTTGGCATTCCGCCCCAGCCAAATACGATATTCTTCACTGTGAGAATGCCATTCTTGATGGTCGCCTGAAGCATATCAACGCCATACGTCTGCCTACTATTACTATTGTCCCCGATGAACGGAAGCTCAATATCAACGTCATTCGGAAATCCTCCCAGTTCAACGATGTCATCGTACGGATCTATCTCACTATTGTAAGCCGAAGTCATCAAGGCGATTGTACACCAATTCTCATCTACATAGCAATGTTGATGGTATCCATAGTTGTTGTTTGAGGTCGTGTTATTCAGAGTCAGTCTTGTCTCCTTTCCCAACTCAAACACACCCCTCTGACCTTTTGGCACATATAAGCTCAGGAGGTAGATTGTGTATTCATCAGTCTGATCAGACCAGTAGTCCAGCTTTTCAATGCAGAGAGTGTTACGGTTCTTTACCCAAGTCTTGAGAGTCGTTCCGTAGAACTTACCCTCTGACTCAAACATTATATAACATCCGCTCATTCCGCTCTTCGGGATTGAGAGTTCCGGCAGATAAATCTCCAGAACCGAAGCTGAAAGGAATGCTTCAGTCTTATTGTTGAATGAGAACTTTCCATTAAGCACGACAAGTTTCTCATTCTGGTAATCTTTCAGCGAGATCTGACCCGCTCCGAAATTATTTCCTATTGCTGTAATCATAGTCGTCAATCATTAGTATTCAATACAAGGTCCTGAGCCGAATACCTCTACGAACTCATTTTCATACTGTCCGCCTCGATGAGCGAATGTACCTTCAGTTTCTTTCTGCCATGTGTGAATCCAGATAGCAAACAGATTTGGTCTTGCCATATAATTCCTATCCGGATTAGAACATCTTGCAAGAGCCCATGCACGAAGATCAGGAAGGGTCTTGTTGGTTTTCTTGAGAACAAATTGACCAGAAGCAACTCCTGTATTATTTGAGTATGTCGCATCTACTGACAAAATTGTAGAGCCGTGTGAAAGTTCAATATCTAAGCTCTCGAATCCTTCACTGTCGGCCACCTCATTCAAGGTTACACGTGCACGTGGAGTGTATTCCTGATTATAAGCTGTGGACCCAGCCTTGCAGATTGCAGATATCCACATGCTTTCTCCCGTAAATCCTGTTTCGGTATCAAGCCACCAACATTCCAGATAATACTTGAGTCCTTCCTGCGGAGCCACACCGATAGTCTCTGTGAAAAGCTTTGTGATATTCGCCTCGCCCCAGTCATCGACAATACCCGGAGCCACGATCACAGTCTTACTCCAGCCCGAAGAAGTTCCAGGACTCTGAGCTGGAGACATCTTCACAACGAGTCTGTAAGTATCTGACGGAACCTCAAGACCGGTAAACACGATCATGTCAGGAGAAATCCAAAGATCTTCGTATAGAACCTCAGGAACATCAGCCAAATACACCGGAGCCTCTTCAAGCGGAGGCATGCCGACCATTGCACGGTTGGAGTTTATACGGACGAATGCATTGTGAGCAGTCAGGCTTGCTGCCTGGCCGAATGTGGATATTCCCTTAAGATGACCAGCCAAGACCTCCCACTGGTTAATTTGGGAATCGGAGAGCTGTCGGAATGTGCGGGAGATCTTGGATAGTCGGTTTCTTGAGACCGCCTGAGCG
>JAFVQD010000016.1 GCA_017504965.1 Bacteroidales bacterium
GGAGCAGAAGAGCATCACTCAAATGGGTGGAACGATGAGATTGGGAGCCTATTCATGTGAGTTGTCAACCGGATCAAAAGTTTTTGAGGCGTATGGGAAATCGCATATAGAAGAACGTCATCGCCATCGATATGAATTCAGCAGCCCTTATCGCCGACAATTCGAACAGGCAGGAATGTTGTGTACGGGTATTAATCCCGACAGCGGTTTGGTCGAAATTGTCGAAATACCCGCCTGCCGATGGTATGTCGGGGTTCAATTTCATCCGGAATACACAGGAACGGTTCTTAATCCCAATCCATTGTTTATGGCTTTTGTCAAGAGTATAATATCTAAACACCAATAATTATGTGTGGAATTGTAGGATGCATCGAAAAGTACGAACCGGTAGATGAGTTTGTCCATAAGAAGATGATGGAAATTTTTAGGCTATATTTGATTGTGGGCGGCATGCCTGCAGCCGTGATGTCCTACAAGAAAAACAACAACCTTCAGGATGTAATGGCGAGCTAAAGAGAGATCATCAGACTTTACCGAAAGGACAGTCTTCCCGATAGAAGTAAAGTCTGGTAAGGAGTACTACAGACATCGTGCACTGAATAATATTCTTGACTGCACTGAATACACCATTCCAGAGGCCACTGTGTTGTGCAATGACAATGTAAAGATCGAAGGTAAAGTAAAATACCTGCCAATCTATATGATGTTATTCATTTATAAGGAGCAAGTAAAAAATATTACCTTCAATCTTGATCTTAATGGACTAAACTCAGGAACTGGGTTGTTTTGATCCCGGATGATGACTGGAGTGTTATTTCGCAGGCTCCCATTTGCAGCGGACAGGTGATACGATGGCACCTTCCTCTTTGAGTACCTTCATAGCCTTGTCCACATCCTTGCGGTCAAGACCGCACAATTCTGCTATTTTACCTGCATTCAGAGGCTCTCCGGCCTGTTTCATTGCTACCAATACTTTTTCTTTATTTTCCATATTCAATCTATTTTTACGTTTATGGGTACAATATACGAATAAAATTCCTTACTTTGTATCAATTCCAACAATTATGAACAATATTACTGGCTCGGAATGTGCTACAATAAATCAGATTCAATGGAAATGAAGGAAGTGCTGCTATACAGATGCTCAGAGAGCAATGAGGCCAATGTGGTGGCCAATATATTGGAGGTCAATGGTATTGCATTCCGTCTGCACGATGAGGCGGCGGACCAGCGGACAGGTGCTTATGGCCCTAACCCCGGCATTGCCATATATGTGGCCGGGCGGGACAGCGAAAGGGCAATGGAACTGATAACCCCTGTGGTAAACCAGCCCCCCGGATGTGCCGACGGGGAGATCGCAGCGGGATACCCGTCAAAATATATCACCCCCCTGATATTCCTATCCATCCTCCTTTTTCTCGGTCCCTGCCTCTACATATTCAATACGAAGGGATGGGATCTGACCCATAATATTGCAGCTGCCCTTTTCCTGCTCAGCATTGTCCTGATGATCGTGGTCAACCGATTGGGTAAGAGGGGAAAGTGAATATGTTGCACTATGACAGAGACTAAAATTATAATTCTCGATTTTGACGGGACACTGGGAGACACCGCATCGGTAATAATAAAGACTATGCACGAGACCATACGCGAGATGGGGCTCCCTACCCGCACCGATGAGCAGTGTGCGGCTATGATCGGGCTCAGACTGGTGGAGATTCCCCCTGTCCTCTTTCCCGAGTGCGATATAGATGTAGATCTCTATGCGGACACTTACCGCAGGCTCTTCGACATACACAATAAGGATGGTGCTGTAAATCTCTATCCCAATGTTATCGAGACCCTTAAGGCTCTCAAGGCTCGCGGCATTACACTCACCATAGCCAGCAGCCGAGGACAGGCTTCGCTATCGCAATTCGTAAAGAACCTCGGCCTCACAGATATCATCACATATATCCTCGGTGCCGGAGATGTGGAGAATGGGAAACCTCACCCCGAGGCAATATTCAAGACTCTGGACAAATACGGATTCACCCCAGATCAGGCAATAATGGTGGGTGACACCATCTTCGATATTCAGATGGGTATCAATGCAGGGACCAGGACTTGCGGTGTTACCTATGGCAATGGCTCACGCGAAAGCCTCTCCCCTGCAGATTGGCTAATAGACGATTTCAGCGAACTACTTGAATTATGAAACACCTGTATCTCATCCTTGCACTCCTGACCATCCCGTTCATTTCTGCCGCAAAGGAGTATCCGGTCCACGGTCCTCAAGGCTCATTGGCTATGGATTTATCCCAGCTGGAACTTTCTGGAAGACCTGATCAGTCGTGTAAGGGTAATGACCATTGATTCAGACTCCTGGAGAATGTTCAGATACAAATATGCAGTGTTTATATTTACCTGTTTGGCCTGAATATCATTCATCAGATCCTTTCTCATATCGGAGAACTCGTGCTGCAGTGACGACAGCCTTGGCTCAAGGTCTCTAAGTCTTGCAAATTCATCAGCAGAGCTTACCTCTCTAAAGTCCGCGATGCAGGACTCTAAAGCATCTCTCTGTGGCCTGAAATCTTCGATGTATTTCTCAGGAAGAGGAGAAAAGTTATTGTCTACATGCTCATATGCAGGTTCACACATACGACGGATAGTGTAATAGAGCTGCTCCAGCTCATTGAATGATGCGAAAAACCAGGCATTCTTGGTCATAGCTGTCTCCTGATCGATCCTTCTCATACAAATTGTCTCCTTTCTGCGAAGATTCTTCATCTTCTCCTTCTCATCCTTCAGCTCATAAAACGATTTGCGGAGTATCCTGATGTTTTCGGTCATAAGACCCTCTGTGATGTTCCCATAATGGAAGGCGATGTTAGAGAGCATCTCGCTCTCATTTGCTGCGACATATCCGCGAAGCAGATCCCAAGTCTGTTTCTTGTCCTCCGAATTGAGAATAGCACGAAATCTCTTGTCACCAGCCTCTTCGTCATTCTTCATCTTGTATTTCATATTGCTATGAATCATAGCTCCAAGTCCGATGAAGACGATGATGATTGCAGCTACTACCCCTCCGAAATGCATTATCATCGCTATAATGAATGCAGCAGTAAAAGCAATTCCTGCAGTCATAAACCATCCCCCTATCACAGAGAGGACGCCGGTCACTCGATAGACAGCACTTTCCCTGCTCCAGGCCCTGTCGGCAAGAGAAGTACCCATTGCCACCATAAAGGTCACATAAGTGGTCGAAAGAGGCAGTTTCAGAGATGTACCGAGGGCGATCAGCAAAGATGAGACCACAAGATTTACTGAAGCTCTTACAAGGTCGTAAGATGCACCCTCCTCCTTCTCTATCTCAGTGTTGTCAAATCTCTTGTCGATCCATTGTCTGACCGAATCAGGGGTGTGTTTTACAATGAAATTTGCTGCAGTAGAGGTCATTCTGACCAGACTCCTCGCTACCTTAGAGGATCCGAACATCTCCTCCCCTTCATCCTGCTTGGCAAGGTTTATCTCTGTCTTGGTGACATTGTGGGCTTTCTTCGATGTGGCAAGGGATACTACCATTATGATGCCTGCACCAAGAAGGAAGATGAAAGGTGTACGGGCTTCACCATTAAGAACACCCATCATATGTGTCGAAGGATCTCCTGCCCCCGCATTTTTCCAGTCCAGGAATGACTCATATCCTGCCAGAGGTACACCTATGAAATTCACAAGGTCGTTACCTGCAAATGCTGTAGCCAGGGCAAATGTACCGATCAATACGACTACTTTGAATACATTGATCTTGCAGGCGTGAAGTATCTGCATAAGTGCAGTGAAAAATACCATACATCCTCCCAGAATGATCAAAGTGTTGTCCGCAATCCAGTGCTTTACGTCAGCATTCATAAATGACATCGTCTTGATCCCCTTCAGTAGCATAAAATATACTATACAAGTGACGGCAAAACCTCCGAAAATGCCGATTTTCCACTTCAGTTTTCCCGAATACTTGAATGTAAATACCATTCGTGTAAGCCACTGGACTATAGTACCTACCGTAAATGCGATCGCTACTGAAACAAATATTCCGACTATGACCGACAATGCTTTGGATGTGTTAAGATAGTCCGAGAACCCGAGAGCACCCTCACCGCCGTTCATCTTCAGAAGGGTGAATGCGAAAGAGGCACCCAAAAGTTCGAATACCATTGATACTGTTGTCGATGTGGGCATTCCGAGAGAGTTGAAGGCATCAAGAAGGATGATATCCGTCACCATCACTGCAAGAAAGATATATATGAGTTCGCTGAATGCGAAATGTTCGGGCTGGAATATGCCGTGACGGGCTATATCCATCATACCATTACTCATTGTGGCTCCACAAAATACTCCGATGGCAGCCACTATGATGGCTGTGCGGAACTTGGCCGCTTTTGCACCTATTGCAGAGTTAAGGAAATTGACTGCATCATTGCTTACTCCGACCCAAAGATCAGAAATTGCAAGAGCGAAGAGAAAGATTACAAAACACAAATAAATCCATTCCATAATGTTAAGTTTTACCGGTTGCAAAATTATCTGAGCCATGTTTCATAGGCTCTGCATCTGTGTTAAAATGGTGATAACAACCTGTTACAAATCCATTAAAATTTTGTAATCTTGTAATGAGATATCCTATAATAACTATTTTTGCATCAAATCTTCAGACAATATGATTACAGAACGTATACTTATAGTAGATGACGAAGAGACTCTATGTGAAGTGCTCAAACTCAATCTCGAAAATGAAGGGTATGATGTGGTCACTGCATTAAGTGCGGAAGATGCACTGAAGATGGATATCAGGCAGTATTCACTTATCCTCCTCGATATAATGATGGGAGAGATCAGCGGTATACGTTTTGCCAGAATGTTGAAATCAGACGTGTCGACTGCACATATACCTATTATCTTCTGTACTGCGAGAGATTCGGAGGACGATATGGTCAAGGGGCTGAACTTGGGTGCAGATGACTATATCACCAAGCCATATACAGTCAGGAACGTGATCGCGAGGGTGAAAAGTGTCCTCAGAAGGACTTCAGGACCCAAGACTGCAGAAAGTTCAAACAGGCTTGCTGTCGATAATCTTATTCTCGATCTTGACCTCAAGTTATGCAGTGTAGACGGCATCGAAGTGAAGCTGACCAAGAAAGAGTTCGAATTATTGGCATTCCTGATCTCAAATAAAGGGAAGATATCCTCCAGAGAACAGATCCTTTCGAATGTCTGGAGTGATGAGGTCATCGTGCTTGACCGCACTATCGATGTAAATATCACCCGTATCAGGCAGAAGATAGGGAGATATGGGACATACATAATCACAAGACCGGGATTCGGATATGGATTCAAGAATTAATCTCTCATACCACAAGAGGCTCTTCACTCTTCTGCTCTCATTCATATGGATTATAGTCATATGCTTTATGACATTCCAGTATGTCCGGGAGAAGGATGTGAAGTCTGACAATATCAATATACAGCTCCAGTTATGTAACAATAACATCATCCGAGCCATTGAAGACGGAAACTCATACGAAACGGGGATATCCCTCTGTTACTTCCCCTTTGATGACATAAGGGTGACAATAATCAGGAGTGACGGAGAGGTTGTCTATGACAGTAAGTATGACGCCGGCTCTCTGGACAATCACCACTCCCGTCCGGAGGTCTGTTCGGCATTAGCTACCGGAAGTGGATATCATATAAGCAGGCAGTCTTCAAGCGACGGGAAGAGATATTTCTACTCCGCTACCAAGGGTGAGGAGATCATCGTAAGGTGTGCCGTCCCTTATTCCGCATCACTGAGGGATGTACTTAAAACGGACTGGACCTTCCTCTGGGTTCTGATAGGCATAAGTATCATTGTAAGCCTTGCAGGGTACTTCTCTTCACTGAGACTGGGAAAGACCATAGAGCGTCTGAACCAATATCGTGAACAGGAGAATGCCCTCAAGGAAGAGAAGGAGAAAAGCAGGATCAAGAGGGAGCTTACAAATAATATAAATCATGAGTTGAAGACCCCTGTGGCATCGATTCAGGTCTGTCTGGAGACCCTCCTCTCGGGGATATCTCTTACTGAAGAGAAAAGGACCGAGTTGTTGGAGCGGAGCTATGCTCATAATGTCCGTCTTCGTCACCTGCTTGATGATGTCTCCCTTATAACGAGACTGGAGGATGGCAGCACCATTATCGAGCGTGAGCCTGTCGTCATCAACGAGCTTCTGGATGAGATAAAAGAAGAGTTTACATCCATTTCAGATGAAGAGAAGATGCATCTGATAGTCGATTTCGATGAGAGAGTCGTGATCAACGGAAACCAATCTCTTTTAGGGTCCATCTTCAGAAATCTTACAGAGAATGCCATCTCCTATTCAGAAGGGGAGACAATTCGTATTGCACTATTGGAAAACAATCAAAAGTATTGCCGTATCGTATTTGAAGATGATGGTATCGGTGTAGATGAGACTAATCTTCCACGGCTCTTTGAAAGGTTCTATAGGGTAGATAAGGGGCGCTCCCGCAGTAAGGGGGGGACAGGCTTGGGACTGGCCATAGTCAAGCATGCTGTCTTGTTTCACGGGGGGACCATAACTGCCTCTAATCGTCCTGACGGAGGCCTGAGATTTGAGTTTACCCTCAGGAAGTCTGATTAGCCAAAAATCTTAAAGAGGACAATAGCAGCATAGGTCCGAGTCCGGAGTAAAAAGATGCGGTAAAGGCTGAAGGAATGTCGGGAATATGCTTGAGGGCGATTCCGAGTCCCATCATAAATACGATAAGGAACCATCCACGAGCCGGAAATGTTTGCCATATCTTCACCCGATCAGGGAGCGAGGCTATCCTCTGGCAGTATCTGTTCACTATCCTGCGGAACATCAGGAAGAAACCGGACAAGACACCTGCGGTAATCAGCAGCAGCCACCAGATATCTTCTGATGGCTGGATCCTATAAGCATTGATCCCTTTGAGGGAGATGATTACCCCAGGTACTCCCCATATCACCCCGGCAACTATATACAAATCCCTTTTCTTCATCTGCAATCAATATTTTCAATATACCCCCTTGGAGTTGTGTACTTTGAAGTCATATATACAATCGAATTGTATACCATAAAAGTATGCAATATCTTCCATATAGACAAATTTATCCTAAATAGTCAGAGAAATGTTCGTTTTGTCTGTCTGCCCAAAATATCTTACTTTTACATCTGATATTATATCAGACGAAAAGAAAACAGATATGCCAAAAAAAGAAGGGGTCAGGAAGCTGTTTGACAATATTGCTTCCGACTATGACAGACTAAATCATATTCTCTCACTCAATATCGATAAGGGGTGGAGAAGAAAAGCTGTACGACAAATTGCAGACGAAAATCGGGCGATGAAGGTCCTCGATGTTGCTTGCGGAACAGCAGACTTTACGATAGAGATAGCTCAGAAGGTCGCACCCGGAAGTGATGTAATCGGTATCGACATCTCTGAGGGAATGATGGCTGTCGGAAAAGATAAAATCATAAAGGCAGGTGTATCTGCAGAGTTATATGTGGCTGACTGTGAAGCACTCCCATATGAAGATAGTACATTCGACCGTATATCGGCAGGTTTCGGAGTGCGTAATTTCGAACATCTTGACATAGGTCTGAAAGAGATGTTCAGGGTACTCAAACCAGGTGGAAAGCTTGTGATTCTCGAACTCTCTGTCCCTTCCAATCCGGTAATACGCTGGTGCTACAAATTATATTTTCTGAAAATTCTCCCCGCTGTAGGCGGTTTCGTTTCGGGAGAGCGTGGAGCATATGAATATCTCCCGGCATCTGTACTCCGTTTCCCCCCTCCCGAGCAGTTCATCCGGATGATGAAGTCAGCAGGATTTGATACAGTGGAGCACACTCCTCTAACCCTCGGAATATGCAGGATGTATGTCGGTAAAAAGTATGCCCTATGATAAGATATTGGATTGAGGCGATGAGGCTCAGGACTCTCCCTGTGAGTGTGGCAGGGGTAATTGCAGGAACAGCCTGTGCCATCATTCTTGATTCGTTCAAGGCTGTACCGGCGATAGCCTGTCTTCTATTTGCCATTCTGGCACAGATAGCTGCAAACTTCGGTAACGAGTATTATGATTACAAGAATGGGATAGACAGAAAAGGGAGAGCAGGATTTCGCAGAGGTGTGACGGAGGGTGAGATCGATCCTAAGTCGATGAAAAGGGCTACCTTCATAGTTCTGGCATTGGCTGCGGCAGTAGGATGCACGATGCTTCTCTATGGTCCCTGGTGGCTGATAATTGTCGGAGTGCTGATCATAATTTTCGCGTTGGCATATAGTGCAGGTCCCTACCCTTTGTCCCATCACGGACTGGGTGATCTGGCCGTAATAATCTTTTTCGGGTTTATCCCCGTTACCTTTACCTGTTTTCTCCAGACCGGTGACTGGGAGGGTATGAATATTATTTTACCTGCATCTCTGGCAGTAGGTCTTCTTGCTGCCAATGTGCTCATTGTCAATAACTATAGAGATATGGAGGATGATGCGGCTGTAGGTAAGCGTACCACAGTCGTCATTTTCGGACGAAGATGTATGAGTCTGGCATATCTGCTTTCAGGTATAGCCGGTATGGCCATAATGATCCCTGTCTGGATAAGGCTCCAATTCTGGGGATGGGCCATTCCTATCGTATATATCACCCTTCATCTCAAGGTCTGGCTGACACTCAGACAAAAGAGGGGGGCAGCACTCAACCCCCTTTTAGGGAGGACTGCTGTGAATCTTCTGGTTTTCTCGCTTTTACTGTTATGTGCTTCTAGTAGTACTTTCTGACCAGTTCTGCCGCTTCATCTTGTCATCCATTATCTCTCCAGCTCCTTCACCATATTCTTTATCTTGGTGATAAGTTCAGGAACATCGAGCTTCTGTGGACACTGAGGCTTGCAGGCACCACACGAGATACATCTGTCTGCACGTGAGCCCTCCGGTACAGTGTTATAGTATGTAGCGAGGAATGCACGTTTTTTCTTGTTGAATTTCTCGTCACGTGCCCCCTCCATATCAGGGATGTTGCTCTCTTTCACGCACTTGTTGTATGCAGCGAATACTGCAGGGATATCTACACCGTAGCGGCAAGGCATACAGTATTTGCACGCTGTACATCCGATCTGTTTGTACCTTCTGTATTCGGCTATCGCTTTGTCAAGCACTACCCTCTCCTCATCGGTCAGTGGTTTGAAGTCACAGAATGTGTCGAGATTGTCTTTAAGGTGCTCCATCTTGGTCATACCGCTGAGTACAGTGAGGACATTAGGGAGTGATCCTACATAGCGGAATGCCCACGAAGCGACAGATTTGTCCGGTGCATACTCTTTCAGGATAGCATCTGCATCAGGGGTAAGTGATGCGAGGGCACCACCTTTGAGGGGCTCCATCACCATACACTGGATACCTCTCTTCACCAGTTCATTGTATAAGATCTCAGCCTCCTGGTCCACCCAGTCGATATAGTTGATCTGGAGAAGAACGAAGTCCCAGGGGCGTTTGTTAAGTATATATTTGAAGAGCTCTTTGTCGCCGTGGAATGAGAAACCGAGTCTTTTGATCCTTCCGTTCTCTTTCTCTTTGGCGAGCACATCGTAGCCGCCCAGCTCTTCATAAGGTTTGTCATACCCCTCTTTTGTAGAGATGGCGTGGCAAAGATAATAATCGAAATACTCCACATCGCATCTTCTGAGCTGCTCTTCGAACAGTTCCTGAGCCTTCTCGGGACCGGTGATGAGCCATCCGGGCATCTTGTTGGCGAGGGTAAAGCTCTCACGTGGATATTTCTTAAGCATCTGACCTATGGCGACAGCAGACTTCTCATTGTGGTAATTCCAGGCTGTGTCGAAGTGGTTGATACCTTTTTCGTATGCGTAGTCGATAATCTCCTGCGACTTCTTCATATCGATCGCTTTGATCTTTCTGCCTCTGTTGTCCAGCTCATCTGTCTCATAGGTAGGGAAACGCATACATCCGTATCCTAGAAGTGACACTTCGCGTCCGGTGACATTGTCTTTTCTGAAAGCCATCACATATTTGCCAGGTTTTTCATCGTTTTTCCCTTTGCATCCGGTAGCCAAAGTGAAACCTCCGGCCAACATAAGTGTACCCAAACCAATATGCCTGATCGCCTCGCGACGGGTCATAGTCTTTTTATCTTCTTGTGCCATAGATTATTAGATTTGATATTATTTTTGTAAAGGTATATACTTGCTGAAAAATTTCCAAATCTCTTCTGCAGTATCGATATCTTCTGTGAACCAGGAGTGTCCGGCCCCCACCACTTCGTAGAGCCAAACATCGCATCCGCTCCGCCCACCTTCGTATTTGTGGGTGATGATCCGGTGTCCACCCTCCCTTTTCAGTTCCAATGTGTCGGTGACCTCAGTTTTGCAGCCGTTACGCTCCACCCAGTAGTCCACTGCATCGGGTACAGGGATGTAGGCTCCCCAGCCCCCTTTGTTCTCGAGGTCTCCACCCCACTCTGACACTCTGTCCTCGGTGCCGTGAATCTCAAATATAGGGATGGGACGGGTCCTGGTATACTCCTGAGGCATCCAGGCCATAGTGAGACCCGCTATCGGAGCCACAGCCTTGAAGGTCTTCTGGTCGCTGTATGCCAGCAAATAGCACATCTCTCCGCCATTTGACATACCGGTAAGGAAAGTCTTGCTGCTGCTCAGGTCGTACTCTTTCTGCAGCCTTTTTGCCAGTTGGCAGAGGAATGAGATATCATCCACAGTCATATCCTTCTGAAATGGGTAACCCACATTCCAGCAGTTGTTTCCCCTTCCATCCTTCGACCCCAGAGGGTAGCACACTGCAAAACCGTGCCGGTCTGCAGCCTCGTTGAACCCTTTCTTCTCCAGATTGTCAATCCCCCCACCGTATCCGTGCAGGACGAAAACCAGCGGAGCATCGGGCTTGATCCCTTCCGGTATGTATAGCTTGTATCTCCTCCCGACTCCGTCAATGGTGCAGTCATATACTCCGCTTCTGGCAGTTGCCGGGGCATCCCCATTGTCTCTCCAATCCAGCAGCACTTTCCCTTCGTGGTTCAGCACCTTCAGGTGGAGCTCGTCTCCATCTTTGGCAAGCACCATTACTGTGGCACTTTCGACACTCTTGCCGCCACCTACCACGACAGGATAAGGGTTCTCGCAGGCACCCTTGGGGTGAAATGCATAGGAGTGCATATGTCCATTGACCGCCAGGTCAAATGGGGCATTCTCCAGAAGTGGTCTCCACAGCGGCTCGCAGAGGTTCCCGTTTTTCCATCCGTAGATGGGGATATGGTGCACCAGAATACGCTTTTTCGCCTCTTTGAACTCCTTGGATGAGAGCTCCCTTTTCAGAAAATCGACCTGCTCCATCCTCAGATGGGTGAAATCGTTCAGACCCGAGTACTCGCGGTGGTCATCCTTTTTGTCCTCACCGCAGTCCAGAACGACGATGCGTGTGTCTCCCCAGTTGAATCCACCGAAGGTGCGTCCCCCTGCGTAGTCCATATGCTTGCGCAGACCGATGGAGTATGCATTGCGGATCTCGTGATTGCCACGGATGAAGAATGTGGGGATCCTCTCACCGTGGACACCCTCTGTAAGGATCTTCATAAAATGTGTCACCTGGTCACGGTCCTTAGGGTCATCGATGCAGTCTCCGTTGAATATCACGAAGTCATAATCTATATCTTCCACCTGTCTGAGGAGTGTGTCGAAGACGTTTTTACGCTGATGCAGATCGTTGAATATCACAGCTGTAAATGAATCTGCATCCTCCCGGACAGTCTCAAATGTGTAGAAAGGTGACCGGGCGGTATGGCCGAAGGTCTTGCTGTAGCCGCCATAGTAAAGAATCTCTTGCGAACATACACGGTAATAATATTTTGCACCTGGGGTGAGGTTCTCCAGACGGACCTTGTGGATAGATTCATTGAACTCGGCCTGACCGTCTACCAGAGGGCGGACCATCTGCAGATGAGTGGTGTCAGGGCCGAACTCCACCCAGCTGTATGTGGGGATGACTGTCTCCCACATAACGGTCATTCCACTGCCGGTGGGGTTCTGGAGATATGGTTTGGTCCTGAAGAGGGAATCGGGATCCATTGCGGTACGCAAAATCACCTCCACAGGTCTGTGGTCGGATGCCAATGGCTCCTCCAATACCCTTCTTGACTCTACAGAGTGGATGGGTGCTGTCGATTTGTACAGGGCGATATAATCGAGGGTCCTGTCTGGCTCATTGGCAGGGAAGGTCATTGCCTTAGGGTCGTTAAGTATCTTGAAGTCGGCCTCCAGCTCCTGGATGAACCCCGATCCTGGCTCAGCGTTCAGGTCCCCTGCCAGGAAGAAGGGCTTGGTGCTTCGGGCAGCCTGCTCTCTGATGATCCGGAGGGATGCCATACGGTCCTCCTCTGTGAGAGAGAGGTGGGTGCAGGCGAAGATGTACCCCTCGAACTCTGCTATCAGAAGTCCCCTCTCCTCCTCCCTGCCGGGCAATGGAAAACCTTCGCACCTTATCGGCACCTCCCGACAGAGGATCCCTATGCCGTATTTTCCCCCGTCAAACGTGATCGCCGGGAGATATATCGGGTACATCTGGGCACGCTCCGAGATCTCCCCCAGTGCATACTTCTGACCGTATCTGTGGGTCATACTGTCGAGTTCCTGTACTGCCACAATATCAGGGGCGGCATTCCGGATAATATTGGCCACCCTCTGGTAGTCGACACACCCGTCCATCCCCTTAGCATTTCTGACGTTGTAGGTCATCATCTTCAGATATTCCTGAGAAAATCCTGTCAGAGAGACCAGTAAGATACCTAAAATTATCCCTATCCTTTTCATAGTGTATATAGCTTCTTTTATAAGGCAAATTTAAGTATATTTGCCTACAATTAAGAAATAACCTTGCTATGAAATTGAATCCATTTATCCTCTCATTATTGCTTTTGGTTCTAAGCGGCAATATCTCTGCCCAGAGCCCCTATACCATATATCCTGTCCCTCAGGAGTATACCCTTACATCAGGGAAAGCCTCGTTTACCCACACTGTGGATGTGGTGGCAGAGGCCGGTATCGACCGATATACCCTCGACAGGGTGGAGCAGATACTTCAGGAGCAGGGGCTGGAGGTGGTTTTCACACAGAAACCCCGGTCCGGGAATTCGACAGTGTACCTCGGTGTGAACGGTTCCGGTGGTGAGGCAGATAAAAGGGCCTCCAAACTCTCCCTCAGCAGGGATCTGTTTACATTGCCCAAATATGACCGTCACATCGTGAGTCTCACCTCTTCGCGTGGAAAGGCTCAGGTGGTGGTACTCGGAGAGAATACGGATGCAGTTTTCTATGGTCTGGCTACCCTTGAGCAGATATTTGACCGCGGGACAGAAAATCTCCCCTGTGTCACCTTCTACGACTATGCAGATGTTCGGAACAGAGGTGTCATCGAAGGGTATTACGGCGTCCCATACAGTGAAGAGGTGACAGCAGACCTTTTCCGCTTTATGGCACGATACAAGCTGAATACATATATGTACGGGGCGAAGAGCGACCCCTACCACTCACGTCACTGGGACAAAGCCTATCCTGAGAAGATCAGCGATAAGGAGAGACGCTTCGGACTGATGACTCAGGATATGATGAGACATCTGTGCGAAGTGGCACACCAGTGTAAAGTGAATTTCATCTGGTCCATCCACCCGGGACAGAGTTTTACCGCCCTCGGTGACTCGGATGTCCTGGAGCGCATTATGTCCAAGTTCCAGATGATGTATGACCTCGGTGTCCGTCAGTTCGGAGTATTCGTGGATGATGTGGGTGTCCCTTCAGATGACCCCACCCTAAAGCAGGGAGCTGACCGTCTGACAGAGCTTCAGAGACTCGTCGATGAGCGCTGGAACACCCCGGATGCTTCCCCTGCAGACACTGTGAAGCCCCTTCAGTATGTCCCTCAGCTATATGCTTACAGCTGGGTCAAACCGGAGCAGGCGCGCAGATTCTGGGAGTCCCTCTCCCCTGTCCCTGACAAAGTCAATATCTACACCACAGGTAAAAATGTATGGTCTGTCCCCAATAGCACCGACCTCTCCCTTCTGGACGATTACATCGGGAAAGAGGTGGCCTGGTGGTGGAATTACCCCTGCAATGATGTCGATGTGACCAAAATATTTATCGCAGATATCTATACCAATTTCTCCGATGAGACACATATCGACAGCAGTGCCACCCTGGAGAGTTCGCTTCCGCTCAGTACGTTGATCATCAACCCTATGCAGCAGGGTGCACTTTCGAAAATACCCCTATTCAGTGTGGGTGACTACACTTGGAATATGGATACCTTTGACCATATGGAGAGCTGGTATGCCTCATTGGAGGCTGTGGTGGGTGAAGGACGGGCCGAAGTGCTCAGGAGCCTTGTCCCCTATCTTCGCTACTATGATGCCGGATCACCCCTGGATACACTCATCGATCAGTTCAAATCTGCCTACACCCTTGACCCCTCTTCAGCCTCTGCGGATGCTCTGATTCAGGAGCTTGGGAAAATATCTGATGCCTGTGATATCCTCGCTCAGATGGGAGATTCAGCTTCTGAGAGTGATACCCTTTTCTATGCCGATCTACGCCCCTGGCTCCTGAAACTGAAATCTATGACCCGACACGGCTCACTGATGCTCAGAGCCTTGACCGATGAGTCATCAGATATTGACAGAGTTACATTTGCCAAGAGCTGGTCAGCTATCGAAGGGGTAGACAAGAGTGATGACCACCGCTTCGATATCCTTACCGGTATGGGATCAGACATAACACTCTCTGTCCGCACAGCAGAGCCTGCGGCAGAATCGCTCCGTCCGTTCCTCGACTGGCTGTTGGAGCAGTTCTAAACTGTAAGAGGCTTTATAACTCCGAAGATCACGTAAGCTACGATCAGGGTCACCACTATATTGAATAACTGGGCGGTGAGAAATACCTTTAGAGGTACCCTGTTCTCTTTACTGAAGATCTCTTTAAAACGGGTCTCAAGACCTATGCAGACAAACGCTATGCTGAAAAGCATATTCTGGAACCCTTTGGTCACTTTCCCTACTGCCGCAGCATTTGCCGGTTCGAAACAGAAACTGAAAACCAGAGATGCCACTATGAAACCCACCACGAATTTGGGGAATCTGTCCCAGATGACACCCAGAGTGGGTTTCTCCTGCTGATTCTTACCCTGATAGCTCCACATCAGTGAGATGATGAAGGCCGCTACACCCAGAAGGACATTCTGTGAAGACTTTACGATGACAGCAGTCTGGGCTGCAATATCTCCGCTATGGGCATTGTCTGCCAGTGTACCGGCTGCGGCTACAGCACCGGTGGTGTCGATAGTACCACCAAGCCAGGCCCCTGTCACCTCCGGGGAGAGATTCATCAGATTTGCAAGCCAGGGGAGAAGATACATCATAGGGATGGCAATGATAAGGACGAGAGAGACCACATATGAGAGCTTTTTGCTGTCCCCTTTGATCACCCCACAAGTGGCAATGGCTGCAGAGACTCCGCAGATAGAGACTGCGCTTGCAAGCATAGTCCCCATCTCGCTGTCCACCTTCATTTTTCTCCCTATCCAGTACGCAAAATACCATACGGTGAATACCACTATGACAGATTGAGCCAGACCAAATGCACCCGACTTCATCACATTCCCGAAGAGGATGGTGGAGCCCAGGCATATAATACCTATTTTGATATAAAACTCACTATTGACAGCAGCTTTTAGCCACCCCGGAACCTTGAAAAGATTGCTTATAGTCAGACCGATGATAACTGCGAAGAATACAGATTCGAATCCGAGTTTTTTAATTGCAGGGATGTTAGCCAGAAGCTGGGCACATACGGTGAGTGAGAAAATTACGAATAGAGAGGGGAAAATCCACACTATCTCTTTCCCTTTCTTCCCCATAATCAAGGAAGTCAATACTGTCAGTACATATACGAACAGAAACATATATCCTGCGGAGATCCAGTCCGATGTGCTCGCCAATCCTTTCGGCATCCTGGGCATCGAATCGGGAAAAACTGAGGCCAGAACCAATATTATCGCACCTGCAAAAACCACTATCCAATCCTCTGTTGTCAGCTTTTTAATCAAATTTTTCATATATCTCAAAATTAGTATAACCTTTTACTATTTCCTCGCAAAAATATATTTTAACAGTTATATGACAAAATAATATTTCCCATTTATCACTATATTTGTCAAAACAAATAGTGTGTATGATGCTCTTATTCTCTGTTATTGTGGGGCTTATATTGGCCTTGATTCCAAATATCTTATGGATTATATTCTGGTGTATCGGGAAGATCGCCCATTTTCACACCCCATATACCCCATTCGGATGGTGCTCTCTGGCTCTCCTCCTTATCTTTTGGGCCCTGATGGCATACGGATATTATATAGGGAGATGGAGAATGGAGACCACTACTGTAGAGTATAGCCATAAAGATATACCGGCAGAATTTGATGGTTTCAGGATAGTGCACATTTCAGATATGCATCTGAGCTCCTTTGACCGTCATCCTGACCGTCTTCAGAAAGTGGTAGAGAGAATAAATTCACTCAAGCCGGACCTTGTCTGCTTTACAGGAGATATGGTGACTGTAGGGGTCACAGAGGCTGAGCCGTATACAGAGATCCTGCGCGGGATATCGGCCACCTACGGAGTGGCATCGGTGCTGGGAAACCACGATTTTCTGATCTACACCATCGGGGCAGAAGACTCCATTGCACGGAGTGCAGAACTGCAGAAGCTGGAGAGCTATATCCGACAGACCCTCGGTTGGAGGCTGCTCCGCAATGAAAATATGACTATTGCCCGAGAGGGAGGTGCCAAAATCACCATTCTGGGTGTAGACAATATTCAGGGGGCCGGGCAGGGATTCCGCACCATCAATAAAGGGGATCAGCTTGAAGCAATGGGCGATACCGACGGCTTCAGGGTCCTCCTCTCACACGATCCGAGCCACTGGGCTGCACAGGTGCTCCACCGGACAGACATTCAGCTGACCCTCTCGGGACATACACACGCAGCGCAGATACGCCTCTTCGGGTGGAACCCTTCATCACTGATGTTCGATCACACAGATGGACGCTATGACCGGGATGGACAGACCCTCTATGTAAACATAGGACTGGGGTGCACAGCCCCATTCAGACTCGGTGCACCCCAGGAGATCACTTTGATCAAGCTCTCTAATACCCCTCGATAAACCCTGTCACAAGCTCGAACACTCTATCGAAATTGGTGTTGTAGAAGTTCTCGTACGAGTCACGGGGAGAGTGGTAATTCTTATTGGTATCGCCGTCAAGTTCCATATACATAGCAGGTACACCCTTCAGTGTGAATGGATAGTGGTCTGCATAGTCCTCATTAGGGTGACGGTCAAATTTGGCAAACGGTTTTTTCATCTCGCTGTTCACCTTCTGAAGATAAGCAAAAGGCTCCTCACCTTCATCCCCCACCTGACAAACGACAGTGTTTCCATTGTCCCCTATCATATCGAGCTCGATAAAGAATCGGATATCCTCGAGAGGGAGGAGAGGGTTATCTGCATAGAAGAATGAGCCGAGAAGATTGTTCTCTTCAGCGTCGAAGAAGATGAACATCAGAGAGTAGTCGGGCTGATGTCTCTTGAAGTGCCTCATAAGGTTCAGAAGCATAGCAGAGCCCGATGAGTTGTCGTTTGCCCCATAGAAAATATCTTTTCCACAAACACCCAGGTGATCATAGTGACAAGCTATAATGAAGTGTTTGTCAGGGTGTTTGGCTCCGGGAATATAGGCTATGATATTGTGGGCATCGTTATGTACCATCTCAGCCTCCACATCGATATAGACCTTCTTGGCATTGTCAGGGAATGCTGAGTTTGTGATAAATACCGGCATAGGGGTCTGGAAGTGGTTACGGGACTTGAAGTATGGGAGGAGTTCTTCACCTTTGCAGATGATGGCGCCCACATTTTTCAATGGTACGAAATAGGTCTTGTAGACCTCGATCCCTGGAAAAGTGTACATAGTCTTGCGGAACACATCCCAGTCCAGTACGACAGCCTTGTTACGGAACTTGCCGCTGTCCATATACTTGCAGAATGTATCTGGATCGAGATGTTTGTCATCGAGATATACCACATCCAGTTCACCCTGGAATGTGGGGGAGAACTCTTTGAGTGTATAATCCACCGTATTAACCAGAGTCTTGCCGTCCACTGTAAGCTCGACAGCACCTCTCTGAGCATTAAGAGGGTGGCTGAAGTGCTGAAGATAAGCGAGCTGCCCGGGTGTGCCGTGACTCCATCGGGCTGCATCAGATGGGGTGATGAGACTTTTGAATTCGGGCTGGAGAGAGTGAAGTTCAGGCCTCTGTTTCTCCTCCCAGGCGGCATCTATAACCTCCTGTGGTACAGGTCCTACACCCAGTGACTCTATCTCACCTATGATATATTCGGCAGCTTTTATAGTGCCGTTCATATAGTTGCTGCGGCCGTAATATTCGGCAGATGAAAGCTCTTTTACTACGCTGTCGAAATACTCAACACTTGGAGCGGGAGTCTTGTCGCCGCCTGTGCAGCCACATAATGCTAAAGCACTCATAATTAGAAGTAGATTTTTCTTCATATCGATTAGTATGTATGTTCAGGACAAATTTAAGAAATTTTGTTCTATATGTGCACTCATATTTGCTTATCTTTGGGCCGATTTTTTATGAAGAGAAAATGACCGATATATCCAAGCCAAAACTCTGGACCGGTGACTACCTTAAGGTCTGGATAGGTAACTTCCTGATGTATTTTGCCTTTTATCTTGTCACCCCACTCCTACCCCTCTATTTGAGGGATGTCTTTGCGGCTGACAAAGCTACAATAGGTGTGGTGCTTAGCGGATACACCATCACTGCACTCCTGATCCGTCTCCTGAGCGGATATATTGTAGACCGCTTTCCCAGAAAGAGGGTGCTGATACTCTGTTATGCGACATTTATGGCATTCTTCTTCGGATATTATTTCACCGGATCTCTTCTCTTTTTCGCAGTGATAAGGACCCTTCACGGTGCCCCATTCGGGATCACTACCGTTTCGAGCAATACTGTGGCCATCGATGTCCTACACCCCGATAGGCGTGCCGAAGGGATAGGGTACTATGGTTTGAGTAACAATATCGCTATGGCTATAGGTCCGTCGATAGGTCTTGTCATATATCACTCTACAGCGAACTACCCTCTGATCTTTACCCTGTCGATAGTGATTGCCGCCATAGGTCTGATTCTCGACACCACCATTCGCTGTCGTGACCGTCAGCCTGTGTATGAGAAAAAGAAACTGTCACTGGACCGTTTTATCCTCCTTAAAGGGTGGAGCGAAGGGATAACCATTATGGGAGTCTCATTTGCCTACGGTATATTGGTGACATACATAGCGATATACAGTCAGGATGTGCTGGGGATCACATCGGGGACAGGTGGATTCTTTATGCTTCTGGCAGCCGGTCTGATTACGGCCAGACTTACAGGAAACAAGTCCCTGAGAGAGGGGCACGTGGTCCGTAACGCCTCTATGGGACTTGTCATAGCTCTTTTAGGATATCTGATTTTTATAACAGTTCCTACAGTTTTCGGATACTATCTGGCTGCATTTGTGATAGGATTCGGCAATGGCAACACCTATCCTGCGATGCAGACTATGTTCATAAATCTCGCCCCTAACAATCAGCGTGGGACAGCCACATCGACTATCCTCTCCAGCTGGGATATCGGTATGGGGCTCGGTATTATCCTCGGAGGGGCGATCTCCGAACACCTTGGTGGCTACATCTCGGCATTTGTCGCAGCCCTGATAATCAACACCCTCGGTACCATTTTCTTCTTCCTCTACGGCCGTGGCCGCTTTATGCGTGACCGTATCCGTTAGTTCTTCAAGTAGTAGGTTACAGAGGTAACCACACGCACTTTCTTGATGTGCGGAGTATTCGAGTCGCGGTCGGTAATGGTGAATGTACCTTGACTGGCAGTCTTGATCTTACCCAGAGTGCTGTCAGAGTCTTTGGCAAACTTCTCTGCTGTCTCGCGGGCATTCTTGGTGGCCTCTTCGATCATCTCAGGTTTGATCTCATTAAGGCTGTCATACTGGAATTCCACAGGGTTCTCCCATTTGTTCCCGCCGGTCACAATACCTTTCTTCAGTAGCTGTGACTGTTTGGCCATAAGGTCCAGTACCACATCCACCTTCTTGGTGCATACTGTGATGATATTGGTGGAGATATATCTGAACGCTCTGTCATTACCTCCGTACTCATTGGCATATTTGTCGGAGATGGCAGGGGTAGCTACAGATATCTCAGCATCCTCTATCCCACCTTTTTTCAGAAAATTGATGATGGCTTCGTTACTGTAGTCGGTCTGATCATACACAGACTGTATATCGTTAGCCATCACTTTATACACTACAGGCCATATCACTTTATCTGCCTTCACCTCCCTCTCACAAAGCCCCTTTACATTCACTATCCGGTCAAATGAACGGAAATTGTTCACTGCCTTAGGTATCATTATACCCAAGACCATCAGTCCGACCATAATGGCCAGACCACTGTAAAATTTACCTTTATCCATCTTTTAAATATTGTATTTTTTGTCGAAAGCGATCTGAATCTGCTGGAATTGGGCTTTTACCTCTTTGGCAAGAGCCTTCTCCTCATCTGTCTTAGGACATCTTGCAGCCTTTTTCAGCGCTATTTCCACTGGTTCCACTTTTTGCAAAAAAGGGATCATTTCATCCATAGGATCATTGGCAAGGATGTCAAGTTGCTTTTTAACCTCTTGCAAGTCTTGTAGTTTCTTTGTCATAGTAGTAAGATTTTATGAATGATTTATAATTACACCTCCCAGTCGCAAGCCACGCGCGATTCACGCACTTTCTTGCAGTATGAGGATATTTTCACGTGTTCGGGGTGCACTTTATATGCAGCCAGATCTTCCAGTGAACGGAATGTAGATACCAAACAGGCATCATAATTACCATCCACTACATTGATACCCACCTCGCAGCTCAACAGCTCCGGTACGACACCCATCAGCCCCTCCAGATGCTCTTTCATCCAGTGGGCATTCTCTTTCGCTGTAAGTCCCTCTGCTTCTGGCTTAAGTTTCCACATTACAATATGCTTGATCATATCTTCTCAGTTTTATCTCTCTACAAAATTAACTTTTTTATCCCTCTTATCCAATAGTGAGTCCCATAATGTAGTCATTCATATAGAACCCCTCCCCTATATCGAAATCACCCTGGCGGAGGATGGTCATCCCCTGGTGGCGATAGAACTCCACCGCTTTATTGGCCCTGTTGACATTCAGCTCCATCAGCGCCTTCTCACCCATCTTGGCTCCTCTGACGTGCCTAATGGCGGTGTCGAAGAGGGCTTGCCCCACCCTTTTCCCCTGAAACAGGGGGAGGACATATATCTTCTGGAGATGGAACACCTCTCTCCCCTCTCCGTCTGTACCTTCCCTCTGCACAGACAAGTACCCCGCAGGGACCCCGTCATAATGAGCGATATAGTAGACGTGCCCATCCTCCAGCTGTCTGTGAAGGCTCTCCATCGAGTACATCCACTCCATCATATACTCCATCTGTTCAGGTGACAATATCTCCTTATATGTCTCTCTGAAGACTGTCTGTGCCATATCGTGAATGGTCTGCATATCTTCGGGACCACATTTTTTTATCAATACTTCCTCCATACCTTATCATTTGGTACAAATTTAGTAATTTCGCAATATAACGGAAACAATAAATCTGACTATGGCCATAGCGAACACACCTACAGATAGAATAAAGGAGATAGTGAAGGGGCAGAAGAGTTTTTTTGCATCTGAAGCGACCCTGGATGTCAAATTCAGAAAACAGATGCTCCGACGACTTGAAGTGGCACTACACAAATGGGAAGACCGGCTGTGTGAAGCCCTTTGGGCGGACCTGCACAAATCCTACGAGGAGGCCTATCTCACCGAGATCAGCATCGTATATACTGAGATCAGGACCCACCTGAGACATTTGCAGAGATGGGCACGCCGTGAAAAGAGGCCTACCCCTCTGAAGCTCTTCCCTTCCCGTTCGTATGTGGTGAAAGAGCCATTGGGCAATGCCCTTATCTTCTCCCCCTGGAACTACCCCGTCCAGCTTCTGCTGAATCCTCTGGTGGGGGCAATATCTGCAGGTTGCACCGCGGTGCTGAAGCCCTCTCCATATGTGCCCCACGTCTCTGAGGTGCTGGGGAGGATGATAAGCGAGACTTTTGATGAAAAGTATATTGCGGTAGCTCAGGGCAATAGAGAGGTCAATGCAGCATTGCTCGAAGAGCGATGGGACCTGATCTTTTTCACCGGAAGCCCCGACCTGGGGAAAAAGGTGATGGCTGCAGCAGCTAAGAATCTTACCCCTGTGGTGCTGGAGCTTGGTGGCAAAAGCCCTTGCATCATCGACCGCAGCGCAGATATCGCTGTCGCTGCCAAAAGGGTCGCCTGGGGCAAAACCCTCAATTCGGGGCAGACTTGCATTGCCCCCGACTACATTCTCATCCATCCCGAGGTGAAAGAGCCATTTGTCAAAGCCTTCGGCAATGCCATAAAGGAACTTCACGGCGAGGAGATCAGAGAGAGCCGGCATTTTGTGAGGATGGTGAGTGACAAGGCATTTGACCGCGTAGCAGGATATCTGAAAGATGGCCGGGTGCTGTATGGTGGGAGGATGGACCCCTCTGAGAAATTCATCGAGCCTACCCTGCTGGAGATAAGTGATGCCGATGTGCCGGTGATGAAAGAGGAGATATTCGGTCCCATCTTTCCGGTAATCACAGTGGAAGGGGAGTTTATGGAAGAGGTCATCAAGTTCGTGAAAGAGAGGGAGAAACCACTTGCGTTCTACTATTTCGGCAAGGAGTCTGACGGGTGGGAGTGCATTCGGAGAACATCATCTGGAGGAGGGTGCATAAATGACGTCATAATGCATATTGCCAACGAATCTGTCCCATTTGGAGGTGTCGGAAATTCCGGTATGGGTCACTACCACTCGAAAGCGAGCTTCGACGCATTCACCCACACCCGGACCATCATCTCCACCGCCACCTGGATAGACCTCCCATTCAGATATATGCCCTACAAACTCTTCTCACTGGTCAAAAAGCTGCTGTGAGATACAATTATGATTTTTTTCTTTTCTTATTAACTTTGTGATATGACAAAAGAGATATATTTCGCTGGAGGGTGCTTTTGGGGTACCCAGCACTACTTCAAACAGATCAGAGGAATTGTGGACACAGCTGCAGGCTATGCCAATGGCAATATCCCTGCCCCCACTTATCAGGAGGTTTACACCGATACCACCGGCTATGCCGAGACTGTGAAAGTGATTTATGATCCGGTGCAGATTCCGCTGTCACTTCTGGTGGAACTCTATTTCAAATCCATCGATCCTCTATCTGTAAATAAGCAGGGGGAAGATACAGGGACCCGTTATCGCACAGGGATCTATTTCTCAGATGAGGAGGACTTGCCCGTAATCCGGAAGGTTTATGACCGTATAGCTTCGCAATACGATGCCCCTCTGGCTGTAGAGCTGGAGCCGCTCCGGAATTTCTATCCTGCAGAGGAGTATCATCAGGACTATCTGGATAAGAACCCATCTGGCTATTGCCATTTGCCTGAGGCATTGTTCGAATTTGCCAGGAATTACCAGATAAACATCCCCGACTGGGCCAAAGAGATTAACTGCGCTGTGACTGTTTGTGATACAGAGGGTGTAATCATATATATGAACGACAAGTCAAAAGAGACATTCGCTTCGTATGGGGATCTGGTAGGGAAAAATCTTATGGGGTGTCACTCTGACCGCTCCAAAGAGATTATCAGAAAACTGATGGAGATTTCAGGCACAAACTGCTACACCATCTCCAAAAACGGGCTTCGCAAGATGATCTATCAGACTGTCTGGAAAAATGGAGGTCAGGTGGCCGGCCTGGTGGAGATCTCTATAGTCCTCCCAGAAGATATGCCCCACTACGACAGAGGGTAAAGAGGTTATCTTTTTAACATATGCCTGATGGCCTTCAGTGGGGAGTAGAATAGCATTCTCGGACCTATAGTCCTCATAATCAGACGTATTTTCTCCCTTTGGTGAGGGGGATAACAGTGTGTCGGGCATTTCTGGCAGGTGGTCTTGTCCTCTCCATAACGGCACCTGTCAAGTCTCTTGTGTGCGAATACAATCAGTTCCCGACACTCGGGACACAGCTCCCTATTCTTCTCCACTTTACGACAGTACAGCTCTATCATAAACTGCACCGTCTCTTTCTCCTGCTCTATCCTGCCCATTTATATCCTAACCCCTACTCCTCTTTAAACAGATCTTCATAGTCCTCAGTAGATCTGAGGATGACATCCTTGGCTACATCTGCCCCATAGATGGAGATAAACTGCATACGGGAAGTGTGCTCACCGGGGATATCCTTATATGTGCTGAAGTAGTGTATAAGACGACGGATGATATCTATCGGCACCTGTTCGATATCTGTCATCATACCATAGACAGCGTCACTCCTCAGGACAGCGATAATCTTGTCATCAGCCTGATTGTGATCCAGAAGCCTCAGACCTCCGATAGGTCTCGCATTCACTATAATATCTCCGTGGGTCACATCTTTCTCTGTCAAAATACAGATGTCCAGGGGATCGCCGTCTCCATCCACATCTGTCCTGCACAGAGCCTTGTTTGTAAGCTCTGCCATCTTGGTCCCACAGTAAGTCTTGGGGAGAAAACCATACAGAGAAGGTACTATATTTGAGAACTTCTGAGGTCTGTCAAGAGACAGATATCCAGACTCTTTATCCACTTCATACTTTACTGTGTCGGTAGGGACTATCTCGATAAATGCCCTTACCACTTCAGGAAAATCGGCGCCCTGCTTGATACCGTGCCAGGGATGTGCCTTGTGTGTAATGATCTTTTTCATTCTCGTCTGCGATTTGACGCCTACAAAATTAATATAAATATCATTCCGTTGTTACAATTCCTCCATCATCTTCAGCACTTCGGGGAAGTTTTCGCGGCCGAAGCCGATGCGGAGGTAGGTGCCGGGGTATTCGAACATCTCGGCTGGGACTGTGAGGATGCTGCGGCTCTTCACCAGTGCCTCGCTCCACTCCATTGCGGAGCCGTAGCACTTGATCTTCACGAATGCCACGCTCCCTGCTACCGGCGGGATGAATTTCTCCACCCAGGGGAGTCGCCCTGCAGCAATGGATTCCCGGAAGAGGGCCACATTGCGCTGAATCTTCCCTATATTGGGGCTCAGGAATGCCTCCGGGTGATTTAGGACAATGGCAGAGAGGATCTCCGAAGGGGCGCTGCTGCACATTGAAAGGTACGGTTTGAAGGTGAGCAATTGCTCTGTGAGCCATTTGTCCTGAGTCGCTGTCCAGCCGATGCGGGCACCTGCCAGGCCGAAGGACTTGGCCATTCCCCAGAGGGAGATCCCCTTCTCGTAGAGGTCGCAGACGGGAGGGAGGGACTCGGAACATCCCACCAGTAGATCCCGGTACATCTCATCCGAGTAGATATATGCCCCGCACTCACGTGCAATGGCCACCACCTCGTCAAGTTCCTCGCGGGTCAGATATGCACCTGTGGGGTTGTGGGGGAAATTGATCACTATCAGACGGGTATCGGGGCGGACAAGAGTGCGGAGCTTCGCAATATCAAACTTCCACTCCCCATCACCCTCTTCTGCAGCCCAGTATGAGAGTTCGCAGCCTAGGCTCTTCAGCACCTGATACAGAGACTGGTATGCTGGAGACACCACCACGGCGTGTTTGTTCCGGATCCCCTCCATCAGGATATTCATCGTCATAAAACTGAGCTCACCGGGGGAAGCGACCACGATATCATCTGCCTCCACCATACCATAATACTGGACAATGGCCTCACGGAGATATGGGCTTCCCGGGGTCTCGGTATACCCCAAATGGAGATTTTCCCACATTTCGCGCTCACGGTCAGATGCCTGCTCGAGGATATATTTCATAGAATATCCGTCGCAGTCGGAGCAGGAGAACATATAGTCGGCAGTGAACTCATATTGAGCAAAATACTTTTCGAGGAGGAATTCGGATACTATCATAGTGAATAAGTTTATTGGTATTACAAAAATAAAAAATCATCCAAAATATATCAATATAGTGTCGTGTCTCAGGAAATATTTCTTATCTTTACCAAATGGGAAAACTAAAGAATACATTAATATCAGTCTGGGAACTCTACAGAGACGGTTTCAAGAATATGACTTGGGGCAAGCCACTATGGGGTCTCATAATACTTAAAGTCTTCATTATGTTTGCGATACTTCGTGTCTTCTTCTTCAAGCCCGCTATGGCAGGCCTGACCGACGAGCAGAAAAGCGAACAGGTAGGCTCTCACCTCACCTCCCCCGAAAAATTCAACAATAAAGATACTTTAAACTTAAATGCAGATTAACATTATGGATGCAGTAATTTGGTCAAGACTCCAATTTGCTATGACAGCAGCATACCACTGGCTCTTCGTCCCCCTTACCCTGGGACTTGCGATGGCCATGGCTATTATGGAGACACTTTATGTAGTGAAAAAAGATGAGTATTGGAAGAAAGCTGCCCAGTTCTGGATGAAGCTCTTCGCCATCAACTTTGCCGTAGGCATTGCCACAGGCATCATTCTCGAATTCGAATTCGGTACCAACTGGAGCAACTACTCCTGGTTCGTAGGTGACATCTTCGGGGCACCTCTGGCTATCGAAGGTATCCTTGCTTTCTTTATGGAGGCCACCTTCTTCGCGGTGATGTTCTTCGGATGGGAGAAGGTGAGCAAACGTTTCCACCTTATCTCCACCTGGATGACAGGTATCGGAGCCTCCATCTCGGCATTCTGGATCCTCGTGGCAAACGGCTGGATGCAGAACCCCGTAGGGACCACATTCAACCCTGACACAGTACGCAGTGAGATGGCTTCTGCCGAGGCTTTCTGGGATGTAATCTCTAATCCGGTAGCAGTCAGCAAATTCTTCCACTCAGTGACCAGCGGTTGGGTGACCGGTGGCGTCTTCGTGGTGGCAGTCAGCTGCTGGTACCTATGGCGCGGGCGCAATGTCCAGTTTGCCAAGAGAAGCATCTTTGTAGGTGGCTTCGTAGGGCTCCTGGGTACAGTAGCAGTGATGCTCTCAGGTGATATCTCTGGTGTGCAGGCAGCTGAGTATCAGCCTATGAAACTGGCTGCTATGGAGGGACTTGAAAATGGTGGCCGCCGTGCACCATTCAGCATTGTCCCCGGTGTGGAGATCCCCGGAATGCTCTCCATCCTCGCTACCCACGACCTTAATGGCTACGTCCCCGGCATAAACGACATCATTAACGGCTACACAGACAATGAGGGCAATATCGTCCCTTCTGTAGCAGAAAAGATGGAGATGGGACGCACTGCTCTTGAGGCTCTCGCCCAATACCGCACCCTCAAAGATACAGACCCCGTAGCAGCCGCTGCTGCACGTGAAGTTCTTGAGGCCAATGTCCAATATATGGGTTACGGCTACCTCGAATCGCCCGAAGATGTCATCCCCCCTGTAGGAATGGTATACTGGGCCTTCCGCTTTATGGTGGGATTCGGAATGCTTATAGCGCTTGTCCTTGTCCTTGTACTATGGTTCAACTATAAAGACAAACTTCCTAAAATGAATTGGCTCCTTATCCTCGCTATGATATGTCTTCCATTCGTATATATCTGTGAAGAATCTGGCTGGATCGTAGCGGAAGTGGGCCGTCAGCCCTGGACTATCCAAGGTCTCCTCCCTGTCAATGTCGCCATATCCGACACCTCAGTAGCTGAAGTGATGACCACATTCTTCGTCTTCCTGGGTGTGTTTGCTCTATTCTTGGCTATTGAGATCAGGATTATGATCAACGCCATCAAAAAAGGTCCCTCAGTTGAATGATTTTAAGTGGTGATTTCTTCGTTATAAAAACTATAGAACTATGACATATACATTTCTTCAAAATTATTGGTGGTGTCTGATCGCACTTTTGGGCGGTCTCCTTGTCTTCCTGATGTTTGTCCAGGGAGCCAATGTCCACCTCGTAAACAATCGCTTGTCTGAACTTCAGAAGCGAATGGTGGCCAACTCTACCGGCCGCAAATGGGAACTGGCATTTACTACATTGGTAGTCTTCGGAGGAGCCTTCTTCGCATCGTTCCCCCTTTTCTACAGCACCAGCTTCGGAGGTGCATATTGGGTATGGATGCTACTCCTTCTTACATTTGTCTTCCAGGCAGTATCGTATGAGTTCCTCTACAAAAGGGACAACATCCTCGGAGCAAAAGGTTTCCGTATTGCCCTTGTAGCCAATGGTTTTCTGGCTCCATTCCTCGTAGGGACAGCAGTCGGAACATTCTTCACCGGCTCACCTTTTACAGTAAACAAAACAGCCATTATGGACCTGTCATCCCCGGTAATCAGCACCTGGGACAGCCCTTGGAGAGGACTTGAAGCACTGGCACAGCCACACGCAGTCCTTCTGGGTCTCGCTCTGGTAGGTCTTACCGTGATACTCGGCTGTCTCTATCTTCTTAACAATATCGATGACACTGAGACCGAGACACAGATGCGTCGCACCATCAAGATCACAGCTGTTCCATTTCTCGTCATCTTCCTCGTATGGCTCGGAATCCTCCTCACCAGAGAGGGATTTGCAGTAGATGCATCCGGTACAGTAGCTATGGAGAAATACAAATATCTCCATAACCTTATCCAGATGCCTGCAGTATTGATTATGGTGCTTATCGGTGTAGTAGGTGTCCTCGCCTCTATCTGGATGGGTGGCTTCACCAAATCAACCAAAGGTATATGGTTTGGTGGCATAGGTACAGTGCTGGTAGTTATGGCGGTATTTTTCATCGCCGGCTTCAATGGCACATCGTACTACCCTTCACATACCGACATCCAGAGTTCGCTTACACTGGCCAACAGTTCATCAAGCAAGTTCACCCTCCAGGTGATGTCCATCGTATCACTCCTTATCCCATTTGTACTTGCCTACATCGTCTACGCTTGGCGCCAAATGGACAAGAAGAAGATAACCGAAGACGAAATCGCACAGTCAGAACATAAATACTAATCCTAATATTTTACTACTACTGAGGGTGGGGAGTTTTTCCCACCCTCAGTGTGTTTAAATAGACTACCGCTTTCTGAGTGATTTTAGCCTCGAAGGGAGTACAGAGAGTGCTATGAAGAGGGAGGTGAGAAATTCTGAAGCGGGCATAGCCAGCCAGATACCTACTGTGCCGAGGAACTTTGGGAGGATAAGAAAGCAGGGGACTATGAAGACGAATCCTCTGAGGAATACATAAAGTGTAGCCTTCCCCATCCTCTCCACACTCTGGTAATATCCTATAATGGCTACATTGAGGATGAAGAATAGTATCCCGATCGACAGAAGAGGAAATCCATTGATCGCAATTATGGCGGCCTCACTCTCTATAGGGATAAACAGCCCCACCAGCCCCTTGGGGAAAAGTATGAAGATCAGACTTACCGCCACACCGAACCCCAGACAAGTCATCAGCAGCACTTTCCTCGCCTCCACTATCCTGGTCCATCTGTCTATTCCATAGTTATAACTTATGATAGGTTGCGCCGACTGCGCAATCGAGTTTCCCACCATAAAGAAGAATGGCATATAGTAGCACGCTATTCCATAGGCACCCACACCTGTATCGCCCAGATAGTGCATAAAGACCCTGTTCCCTACATAGAACATCACTGCCAGGGCCAGTTCGCCCAGGAGGGTAGATGAGCCTATACGGCAATGGTACCCTACATTTCTGAATGCTAACGCAATGCTCTTCGCACTCATTTTCAGCCTAATCAGTTTCAGATCTTTGGCTCTCCACAGTAGGTACCCCAGTGCCATAAATCCACCTATGCTTATACTTATGGATGTGGCGATAGCCGCACCCTCCACCCCCATCCCCAGAGGGAAGATGAATATCCAGTCCAGCAGTACATTCAGTATTCCTGGGACAATGTTACACCACATCGCAAACTTCGGAGCCCCATCCAGACGAATTATGAAGAGCCCTATCATACTCCACATCTCGAAGATGAAGCAGGGTAATATGTATTTGAGATACCCCACCACCTGAGGGAGAAGAGTCTCTGACGATCCGAGAAGCCTTGCCGACTTCTCAAGTGACATATATATGGTACCGCATATCAGTGCCATAAATAGTGTGCTCAGCACTATCGCCTGTGTGACGTGATATCTCGCCACTTTGACATTTTGCTGGGAGTACTGGATAGAGGCTGCGACAGAACATCCCGCCCCTATCATAAGCCCCACACCAGAGACGATTTGGAAAATAGGTACCACAATATTTACAGCAGCCACACCATCTGCCCCTACACCCTGACCGATGAATATACCGTCGATCATAGTTACAAAGGCTATCGAAAGTGTCCCCAAAACAGTAGGCACCAGCAGCTTCCAGAATAGGGATATCACCTCCCCATTCTCAAAATCTATAGCATCTCTTTTCATACAGCCGAACCGGGCCCGGTTATTATCCGCGATAGGTGTAGTACGATCCGGCTTGTGGGGTAGGCATCAGGACTACCTCATTCACGTTCATATGTGCAGGGGCGGAGAGCATCCAATCTATTGCGTTAGCGATATCCTCACCGGTAAGTGGTGTGATACCTTTGTAGACATTGGCAGCACGCTCCTTGTCACCGTGGAAGCGTACCTCGGAGAACTCTGTCTCCACCATTCCCGGGCGAACCTCTCCCACTTTGATACCGGCACTCAGCAGATCTGCGCGCATAGACTGTGAAATGGCGTGAACGGCGTGCTTCGAAGCACAGTAGACTGCACCATTCTCGTAAGGTTCTGTACCGGCGATAGATCCGATATTGATGATATGGCCACCACGACCGGCCTCCACCATTGCGGAGCTGATGATACGGGTGACATAGAGCAGACCCTTCACATTGGTATCAATCATCGCATCCCAGTCTGCGGTCGAACCTTTGTCGATATGCTCAAGTCCGGCAGCGAGCCCTGCATTGTTCACCAGAACATCCACATTGCCAAGGGGCTCCAGATACTGGCGGCACTCCTCTTCAGAGCGGACATCGAAGCAGAGGGTCTGGCATTCTGCACCGCGAGCCTGAATCTCCTGCGCAATCTCCTGAAGACGCTCTGCGCGTCGCCCTGTGATGATGATTTGTGTCTGTGGCTTGGCAAGTTTGAGAGCTGTGGCACGTCCGATGCCCGAAGTGGCTCCAGTGATTAGGATACGTTTCATATTGTCTTTTATTTGTTTTTGTTTTTGCTGCCTGCGGCCACCACCACGCTTACCGCTGCTATAATGAGGATAATTCCGAGCCATTCACGCCCGCTTATCTCCTCGCCGAATATGGTGATGCCGAAAAATATTGCTGTTACGGGCTCCATAGCCCCGAGTATGGCTGTGGGGGTGGAACCTATATATTGGACCGCTTTGGTGGTGCAGATGAGAGAAAATGCGGTCGGGAGCAGCCCAAGCCCCACGAGGCAACCCCAAAGGTACCATTTGTCTGCCGGAGGTGCTGTAATCTCGCCGCGGATACATAGCAGTACAGCGAAAATTATTGCCCCGAAAAGGATCATATAGAAATTGAGCTTGACCGAACCGAGCCTGTTGACATTGCTCTTGTTGATAAGTACAATGTATATTGCGTAAGCCAATGCTGATATCATTACCAGTAGAATCCCCTTTGCAGAAAGTGCTGCATCGCTCTCCCCTTTGTCATACAGGAGGACAATTCCTGCCAGGGATACAGCCATACAAAGCAATGTGCCGAGCCCGACCCTTTCTCTGAAGAAAATGGCCATTATCGCTGCGACCATTACGGGATATACAAAAAGGAGGGTGGATGCTACCCCTGAATCCATATACTTGTAGCTGGAAAACAGCGATATGGATGTGGTGGCAAAGATGACTCCCAACAGGGCAAGTACACCGATATCACCTCTCTCCAAACTGAAGTTTCCGCCTCTGCTCTTGAGCATCACTACGAAGATGCATACCGCGATAAGATACCTGAAGAAAAGGACTGAAAACGGGTCCATCCCCGCTCCATACAGTGGTAGTGTAAACAACGGCAGCATACCATATGTAGCCGATGCAATTATTCCGTAGATGTACCCTTTCAGTTTACTGTTCATGTCCTGTGTCTGTTTTCGATGCGAATATATGAAATATCCCCTACTCTTGTACCGAAATTTTGCTACTTTTGCCCTATGGAACATTTAGGTGAGATCATTTCCCTGGTAGTGGCATTTTCGTGGACCATTACCGCCCTTTTCGCCAATGAAGCGAGCAGGCGTCTCGGCGCTATGGTGGTCAATGTGATACGTATGGTCCTGGCTACCCTCTTCCTCGCCATAATCCTCTGGATTACAGTCGGAAGCCCCTACCCCATCTATGCAGATGGACGTGCCTGGTTCTATCTGGCCCTCTCTGCACTGGTCGGGTATGTCTTCGGAGACTTCTGCCTGTTCAACTCCTATGTGGTTATCGGTGCCCGCTTCGGGCAATTGTTTATGACCCTCGCCCCTCCGATCTCGGCTATTACCGGATGGCTCCTTCTCGGGGAGGTGATGTCGTGGAAGTCGTGGCTCGCTATGATGGTCACTATCAGTGGTATCGCCCTGTCGATCCTCTCCAAGGGGGATGATTCTAAGATCAAGTTCAATCTCCCTCTGAAAGGTGTCCTTCTGGGGATAGGTGCCGGCCTGGGCCAGGGTGTCGGGCTCGTTCTCAGCAAGATCGGTCTTGAACATTATTCGGCAGCCATCCCTTCAGATGCCCCTGAGGCAATGGCTTCGATGCTCCCCTTCGCTTCGACTATGATCCGCGCCATTATCGGCGGTCTCGGGTTTATAGTGTGGATGGGGCTGCAGAAGGATCTCGGGAAGTTCCGCACCGCAGTGAAAGACCGTCGTGGCATCACCTTCGCCACCCTCACCACCCTTTTCGGCCCTGTGATAGGTGTCTCGCTCTCTCTGGCCGCTGTCCAATACACCGATACCGGTATCGCCTCTACCCTGATGGCCCTCACCCCGGTCCTCATCATCGCCCCCTACGCCATCATCTACAAACAGAAAGTCAAGGCCAAGGAGATCCTCGGTGTCATCCTCAGTATGACCGGCGTCGCGATGTTCTTCCTGCTGTAGGTATCCGGTGTTAACCGCCCTCGACCGCAGCTCGCGCGTCTGTTTTTAGCGATTTTTTGTCTCGACTCGGAGTTAAGGTTCTTCAGGCGTTCGCGTTGCTCACTCCCTCCCACACCTCTGGTGCGGGCCCCTCCCGCTATCAAGCGCGGGTGCTTAGGCCTTCAGAACCTTAATCTCCGTGTCAACTTTCAGCGTTTTTCAGACGTGGCGGGACAGATTTTCGCTTCCAGCGTCTATTTTTCGTATTATTCTGTCGCGGAGACAGAGGCATACCCCTTTTCTGTCTGTTTTCATACCCAAGTCGCTCCATTTCGCCTACGAATTTCTATCTTTGTCCAAAACAATACGATTATGAAGAGATTTGCATCGATTTTGGCAGCGGTAGCGCTGATTCTCATTTCACATATTGCCTTCGGGCAGAGGCCCAATGTCTACATTCTGGCTACCGGTGGGACTATCGCCGGGACAGGGGCATCGAGCACCGGAACAGCCTATTCTGCCGGTCAGGTGGCGATCCAGACGCTGATAGATGCAGTGCCTCAGATTCAGGAGATTGCTCAGGTGCGTGGTGAGCAGGTGGTCAATATCGGCTCACAGGATATGTCTGACGAGGTGTGGCTCCGTCTTGCGGAGAGGATCAATGAACTGGTCCAGGATCCCGACATCGACGGCATCGTCGTGACCCACGGCACCGACACTATGGAGGAGACTGCCCTCTTCCTCGACCTTACGGTCAATACCCCTAAACCTATAGTCCTCACAGGTGCAATGCGCCCTTCGACTGCCCTCAGTGCAGATGGTCCCCTTAACCTTTTCAATGCAGTGGTAGTGGCCGCTTCCCCCTATTCACGTGACCGCGGTGTGCTTGTCGCAATGAATGCTCAGGTGCACGCCGCCTCCCAGGTGGTCAAGATGCACACCACCTCCGTGGAGTCTTTCGTTTCACCAAATACCGGCCCGGCAGGTACTATCCTTAATGGCAATGTCACCTACTACTCCGCTCAGGCCCGTACCCCTCTCCACTTCGATATCACCGGTCTCCAGACACTCCCCAAAGTGGGAATCATCTACTCACACGCCGGTATCTCCTCCGATATCGCTACCGCAATGCTCTCTTCCGGCTATCAGGGAATCATCCACGCCGGAGTCGGTAATGGCAACATCCATAAAAATATATTCCCTGTGCTGAAAAAAGCCCGAGCACAAGGAATATTGGTAGTCCGCTCTTCAAGGGTCCCCACCGGTCCCACCACTCTGGAGAATGAGGTGGACGACGAAGCCTACCAGTTCGTCGCTTCCCAATGGCTTAACCCCCAGAAATCACGAGTCCTTCTGATGCTTGCCCTCACCCGCACCCACGACTGGCAGCAAATACAGGAGTATTTCAATTCCATATCCCAATACACACCAGCTGGAAAATAGAAAAATTGACCTAGAAGTGCGGGTAGCAGCTCACTGAAGAACCATCACACCCTGCCGCGTCTGAAAATCTCCAAAAGCTGTCTTGGAGTTAAGGTTCTTCAGGCGTTCGCGTTGCTCACTCCCTCCCACACCTCTGGTGCGGGCCCCTCCCGCTATCAAGCGCGGGTGCTTAGGCCTTCAGAACCTTAATCTCCGAGACACAGAATCGCCAAAAATTAGCGCATTAATCGAAAAAATAGCTGGCAGCTGTGACGAAAATCACATGAAAACCAGACTGACGGTAATAAAAATGGGGCAAAACAGGCATTTTACCTCCGAATGGTACAAGAGGTGGTGTCCCGGGGGCAAAATAGGCACTTTCACCCCCGAATGAGAGGATGAGATGGGCCATTCATATAGCAAGACCGGCCAGAAGGAATTCTGGCCGGTCTTCTCTATTATAACAATATCACTGATTTACTTCAGTGCATCCATATTCTTAGGATTGAAAAGGTCTTTGCCTTCAGCTGTGTAGGCGTATTCGATGCGGTCTTCGAAGTATTTCTCCACTTTTCCGCGAACCACCTTCATAGTGCTGTTTACAAGACCATTCTGCTCTGTCCAGGCCTCAGGAAGGACAGCCAACGCAGCAGGTAGCCATCTGTCGGGGAACATACCACCTTTAGGTCCTCCTGTCTTATATGCATTCACTTCGTCCTGAATCTTCTGGAGCATCATCCTGCGGGCCTCTTCTGAAGCCGGATCAAGTGATGGATCGACCTCTTTTACATAAGCTTTGAGAGCCTCTTTGTTAGGGACGATAAGGGCGATAGTATAAGGGTCCTGGTTATTGTGGATAATATCCTGATCGATATATTTGGATCCGTCAGTAAGCGAATCTTCAAATCCTTCCGGACTGTATTTCTCTCCGTCTGATGAGATGAGGAGTGATTTGAAGCGGCCGGTAACCCACAGATACTCTTTGTCTTTCTTCATCCACCCCATATCACCTGTGTGAAGCCATCCATCTTTGATGGTCTTGGCGGTAGATTCGGGATTTTTCCAGTATCCGGCCATCACATTTTCACCACGGATCACGATCTCACCGCGAACCTCAGGAGCTACCTCTTTACCTTCATCATCGCATATCTTGATATCAAGAGGTTTCACCACACGACCTGATGAGCCGAAGATGGCGTGTCCTGTAGAGTTGGCACAGATGATAGGTGTCGCCTCAGAGAGACCGTAACCCTGGAACATAGGGATACCGATAGCGCAGAAATATCTCTGAAGTTCGATGTCCAGAAGGGCGCCTCCACCCACGAAGAATTTCATCCTGCCACCAAAGTTCTGACGTACCTGACTGAAAATCAATTTATCAAACAGTGCCATAAGGGGCTTTCTCCACCAGTTAAGGATACCGCCTCTATTGTAATACTCTTTATTGTATGCGATAGCGTTTTTCAGTGCGAAATCGTAAAGTTTCTGAACTTTAGGCCCTTTGGCGGCGATACCACCCTCGATATTTTTCTTGAAGTTTCTGGCGATGGCAGGTACAGAGAGCATCACGTGTGGACGCACATCTTTGATAGCCCCGGGGATATTCTTCAAGGTAGCCAATGCATTCTTTCCTACAGGGACTGTAGCGATGCTTCCGCCATACATCATCATAGTATAGAAACCTGCCACGTGAGCGAAACAGTGGTCGAGAGGGAGGACGATAAGCATCACCTCACCCCTATCTATAGATATTACAGATGATCCCTGCTCTACGTTAGCTGTATAGTTACGGTGGGTAAGAATCACACCCTTAGGGTCGGATGTAGTACCTGAAGTATAGCTGATATTCGCATAGTCATCAGGACCTACAGATTTGGCTCTCTCATCCAGTTTTGCTTCATTTTCGGCCAAGTATGCTTCACCCATCTTGATGAATTCGGAGATACCTATCTCTTTCTCCTGATATTCGCTAAGGTCATCGAGGACGATGATCTTCTCCACCAGTGGAAGCTGCTCCACGATCTTGCGGATCTTGGGAAGCTGCTGCTGTGATACTATGACAAATCTCGAATCAGAGTGGTGAATTCGGAAGTATAGGTCATTTGACTCCTCAAGCTTGATAGAAAGCGGCACATCGACACCACCTGCATACAAAACGCCAAGTTCTGCGATCACCCAAAGTTTCCGCCCTTCAGACAAAAGTGCTACCCTTTCACCTTTTTGAAGCCCCAAGCTCATAAAGGCAGCGGCCATAATTCTCCCCTCTTTCCTGGTATCGGCATAGGATGTTTCGATCCATTTGCCATCCAATTTCTCACGTAGAAATGTGTCCTGAGCGTATTTTGATGTATATTTATCGACGAAATCGATAAGCGTAATTCTATTAGACATAGTAATTAGGTTTAGTTAGTTTATTTTTCAAATATACAACTATTTTTCCGATTTGCAAGATGTTGCATCTCTACAGCATTCGGGTCACTTTCTTGTATTCGGCATATTCGGGCTTTCTTGCAAGCTCCCTTTTCTCCATCATCGGGATACTGACAAGCAGAAACAGCAATGTCACTGCCACTGCGCCGAAGAGGGTAAACCAGTGGCTCTGCACCAGAGATACATACATTATCCCTACACCCCACCACATAAGGATCTCGCCGAGATAGTTGGGGTGGCGTGAGCACTTCCAGAGCCCTGTTCTGCATACTTTTCCGGGGTTCTCTCTACGGAAGCGGTGAGCCTGACGGTCCGCCCCCCATTGGAGAGCGGCAGCCGCTACCGATATGACAAAGCCAACCATAAATAGAGCATTTGTACGGATAGGGTCCAGCTCCACCAGGAGTATGGCGGGAAGCATTGCCATAAACACCACTACGGTAGGCATAAGATTTATACCGAAGAAATTGACCAGGTGCCAACTCCTCGGGCAGCGCTCCCTGTACATCATATATCTCCAGTCTTCGCTACCCAGGTTCCTGAAGGTGTATACCCAGTTGGCTGTAAGCCTCATCCCCCAGAACCACACTGCGACAAGCATCAGAAGCACCGGCAGATTGAATGAAGAGCAATAGATGGCATACCCGGTCAGAAGGACCGGCGGTGCCACGCTCCAGTAAGGGTCATATACCGAAGAATTGCGGAGCAATACCCCGAAAAACCAGACCACCACTGTAGCCCAGAAATCTGCTTCGAAGAGCCTTACCAGGGGGTTAAGCCCCTCTGCACGGTTGAATGCCAGCACACCGACGCCTATGGCAATCAGGTAGATCGCTGCAATTATGAGCAGCCCTGCTGTTTTTGATGTTTTGTATTGAGCCATATCTGAAATGAATTATCTGGTTAAAAACTGCTTCCTCCGATGAAGCTTCTGATGAGCGAAGTGGCGGGTACATCCTTGTCTGAGACAGGGGTGAAATAGCTCAGGAATTTGAGCAGTCTGTGCACCTCGCTGTACTCAGGACAATTCTTGGGGACAGTCATCAGCACCCTCTCTGCATATGCCCTGATCACCGGGAATTCCACGATATATGATGAGTTGAAAAGGGCATCTGCATTCTCCTGATACGGGTAGATCCATTGGACTTCGGAGCGACGGACATTTGGCCAGTTGGAGATGGTCTCCTTGGCGCTGAAAGCCCCTTTTGAGTAGTCACGGACAATCCTCCGGAGGAGTCTGTTGTCGCTGGTGGGGATGCAGTTATGGTCATCGAGCGAGATGCTGGTGATGGTGTTGATGAAGATGCGGTATTTCATCTCCTCAGGGACCTGGTCGGTCAGACGGGGGTTCAGGGCGTGTATCCCTTCGATGAGGAGCAGAGTCCCCGGCTCTATTCTGAGTCTCTTGCCATTGAACTCTCTGAGACCTGTAACAAAATTGTACTCAGGGACCTCCACCTCTTCTCCATTCAGAAGCCTGAGCAGGTCGCTCTGGAGATATTTGTGGTCGACTGTGTCGAAATTGTCGAAGTCGTATGATCCGTCAGGGAGAAGAGGTGTCTCCACCCTGTTCACGAAGTAATCGTCGGTAGAGAATGAAATGGGGCGGATACCGCAGGCCTTAAGCTGGATGCTGAGCCTCTTGCAGAAGGTGGATTTGCCGCTGCTGCTGGGGCCTGTGATGAGTACCAACCTGATGGGATTTTCGGAGTTCATCCGCTCGTGAATTTCCTCGGCTATCTGGACGATTTTCTTCTCCTGAAGGGCCTCTGCCACCTTTATCAGGTCTGGAGCCTCACCCCTCTGGCAAGCGAGGTTCACGTCACCGGCATTGTCAAGTCCCATAATTTTGTTCCATTTCAGATTCTCCGAAAAGACCTCGAATGTCTTGGGCTGCTCTGTGAATGGGGCGAGGGCATCTGGGCAGTGCCTGTTGGGGACACGTAGAAGCATACCGGTCTTATATAGTGTCAGCTCCCACACTTTCAGATAACCTGTGCTCGGGAGGAGTGCGTCATAGTAGTAATCGACAGTATCTTCGAGGGTGTAGTAGTTCACATAGACACCGCTGGTACTCTGGAGGAGTTTCACTTTGTCCTCATACCCTGCCTGACGGAATGTCTCTATCGCCTCATCTGCCTGCACCTCCCAACGTCTGAAGGGGATATCCATCTCTACCATTTGGACCATTCTCGACTTGATCAGCTCGAGATCTTCGGGTGTCAATGTGGTACCGTCCCCCTTGTCCAATGAGCAGAAATACCCTTTGGAGATGGGTCTGCGGACGATAAGTTTGCTCCCGGGGAATAGGTCCTTGGTGGCTTTGCATAGCAGAAAACAGAGTGAACGGCAGTAAACCCCTCTCCCTACGTAGGATGTGTAGTCGAGAAACTCCACCTGACGGCTATTGAAAGCGCGGTACTTGAGCCCCTGACATACATTATTGACTTTTGCTGCTATAATGGGATATGGTTTCGGAAAATCAAATTCAGGGAGAATATCCTGAAGAGTGACCCCTTCGTTAAATGTCTTGGTCGTTTGTGTATTTACACAGAAAATCTTAATCATCCTCTTTAAGTTTATTTACCCAAAGATAACACTAATTTGTAATATTGACTACTTTTGCCACGTCAAAAGATGTAATTATGAAAAAGGAGAGTATAGCACTGGGACATTTTTCGGCATTTGTAGCCTATCTTATATTTGGAATAAATATCATCGTGAATAAGGACCTGTCGGGGAGCGGCATCTCTCCACTTGCCCTTTTTACATACAGGTCGTTGGGAGCCGGTATCCTTTTCTGGATCATTTCGGCATTCAGACCTGCCGAGAAGGTCGACAGAGGGGATTTCCCAAAGATCTTTATGGCTGCAATACTGGGATTTTTTATCTGTCAGGTGACATTTCTCTATGCAATACCACATATCACCCCGATGGACTGCTCTATAGTGACATCACTCTCCCCCATCTATACGATGTTCATCGCCGCTATAGCGATCAAAGAGCCTATCACATGGAAAAAGGCTACAGGTGTAATGGTCAGTCTGGCAGGATTCATATTCCTGATAGTGAATAGTGTAAGTTCCTCTTCCGGTGTCACATCCACAGAGCCTGTGGGGATAGTCCTTATGATATTCAACAGTCTGAGTTTCTCCCTCTACCTGGGGATGTTCAAGCCTCTGATTTCGAAATACAGTGTAGTGACATTTATGAAGTGGATCTTCCTCTTCACCACAGTGATGTCCCTCCCATTTACAGCGAAAGAGATAGTCACATTTGACTACCTCTCTCTATCATCCTCTTATGTATGGGAGCTCGTATTCCTGATTTTGTGTGCCACTTTCATCACCTACTTCCTGATACCTGTCGCACAGAAAAACATCCGCCCCACCCTCGTGAGTATGTACTCGTATGTACAGCCCATAATCGCTATCGTCATCAGTATCTACATCGGGATGGATACCCTCACCTGGCAGAAAGTCCTCGCAGCTGTAACTGTCTTCGCTGGTGTCCTTCTGGTAAACTATAGCCGCTCACAACACTAACCGCCCTGCTCTACTTCAGAATCTGTGCTGTGTGGGCTTTGGTGTCAACTTTGGTGATGATATCGGTGATGATACCGCTTTCATCTATCACATAGGTCTTGCGGAGTGTCCCGATGGTCTCCTTACCCATAAATTTCTTCGGTCCCCAAGCTTCGTATGCCTGAAGTATCACGGTCTCCTTATCAGAAATCAGCGGAAATGGGAGCATATATTTCTCTATGAACTTCCTGTGCGAAGCCTCTGAATCTTTGCTCACCCCCAGTACCGCGTACCCAGAAGCGAGGAATCTTTCATAATTGTCCCTGAGGTCGCAAGCCTCTGCTGTACATCCGGGTGTGCTGTCCTTAGGATAGAAATACAATACCAGTTTTTTCCCTGCATAGTCACTCAGGCTGACCATTTTGCCATCCTGATCTTTCCCCTCGAAATGGGGAGCTTTATCACCTATTTTTAACATATATTTCCTTTATTAAAGTGTTTTGTTTTCCACTCTCAAATATTTTGCCAAAGTTCCATCTTTACCTCTCCTTAAGTCTCTTCCCCCACTCTGATCGGCCGATGGCATCCAGAAACTGCTTGTCGTAGCCGGGGAACATCGGTTTGGCGGGGACGAAATCGTTGTGACCATTGGTCTTGAATGAGCCGTCCGGATTCTGTTGTTTCGTATTGCCGTCAATATATTTTACCAGAAGGTATTCATCGAGCGATTTCCACTTGTAGAAGAGTTCATCTGCCGCCTCTACAGAGAAACGGGTCAGATATTTCACAGCCTTGCGGGGTGACATTGCGGTAGCCATTGCGTCAGCGGCAGCGACACGCTCCATCATCTCCATCTCGTGTGCATCGACCACCGAGCGGACCTCTGCACCCACCTGATTATAGCGGAGATAGCAGAACTGTGCCACCCTGTTTACCAGCCAGAACATCGAGATCGGTGAGTATTGGACCATATTCCCTTGGCCGAAGGCGTAGTGATCAGATACCTCTGTGGCACAGCAATATACAGGTGTGAGCGGCGATGTAGCAGCGTCATCCACCCCAAACCAGATCACCCCACCCACAGGGTCGGGAAGCCATCCGCGTGACTGCGCCACAAACCAGAAACCTGTCTGCTGCGTAGCTATCGCCCTCTCCTGCGAATATTTCTCACCATCCACTTCGAAACCCATTGGCCTCCAGCGATATGGGAGGGAGTGTCCACCGGCCCCGGGATCCTGCGTCATATCGAACTCTGTCCCTTCGTAGTGGTCACGCATCATATCTGCCACATCCTTGAGCGAAAGCTTCCTGACAGGCTTTACATATAGGGGCATCCTGTTTGCAGGGTTGTCGCCACGGACGAAGTCGAGGTAGCGGCCCATATCCTCCGCACCGAACTTATTGAAAAATGCCCATACCCTCGCTTCGCAGCCTCTCAGCAGCGAGAAATCCAGTGGGCAGAAGGTGTCTGCAAAGCTGAACTCCTCCGGAGCCCCATCGTAGAGCCCGGCACGGCGCACATACTCAAACAGATCCTCTGCATACATATAATTATCAGGATCATTCAGGGCAATGGTGGTGATTCTGGCGGCATTGGCGTGAGCCGAGATGTAGCCGTCAGGGATGCGGGCTGCCACCCACACGACACCTTTATTCAGGTTTTCACCCTTCTCATTGTACTCGGGACGCTTCGCAATGATTTCGAGGATCCACGCCTCCTGCTTGTCAGCAATGGAGATTGACTCCCCGCTCGAGGCGTAGCCGTATTCATCGGCCAGCTTCGCAATGAGGGTGATTGCCTCTCTGGCTGTGGTACAGCGCTGAAGGGCAATGTACATCAGCGACCCGTAGTCCAAAATTCCCTTCGGGTCGATGTGGTCGGTGAGACCACCCCAGGTGGATTCCCCTATAATCAGCTGATGCTCATTGATATTGCCCACTACGTTAAATGTCCTTGCAGCCTCGGGGATCTGCCCCAGATACCGCTCCGGCCCATATTCGTAGATGGCCCTAAGGGTACCGGCGGGATATTTTGCCGCAGGCAAATGGTTAAGGAAACCGTATCTTGTATGGGAGTCGGCCGCATATGTCACCATATTGGACCCATCTGCCGATGCTCCGCGGGTAACTATCAGATTTGTGCAGCCCCAGGCATTGCCCCAGGCCAATATTGCAATAGCAATGGAAATTATCGTTCTCTTCATAGTAAAATTATTCAGCCACAAGGGCAATCCTTATCACAAATATAACCAAATTTTGCATAAAACTTGCACGAGGGGTTAGTGCAAACTGATTAATTGATTAGTTTTGTATGGTAAAATGAAATATTATGGCAAAGATTTCTACTATAGGTATCCTTACATCGGGTGGTGATGCCCCCGGTATGAATGCCGCCATCAGGGCGGTGACCCGTGCAGCCATCTACAGCGGCTGGAAAGTAAAAGCGATTTACAGAGGCTATGAAGGATTGATACATAATGATATAGAGGATTTTACCACTGAGAGTGTCAGCGGCACTATACAGCGTGGCGGTACCATCCTCAGGACTGCCCGCAGCAAAGATTTCCTCACCCCGGAAGGTCGTGCCAAAGCGTATGAAAACATCCGTGCCAATGGGATAGATGCCCTCATAGTTATCGGTGGCAATGGCTCTCTCGCCGGAGCACAAGAGCTGGCTCAGGAGTACGATCTCCCCTGCATCGGTCTCCCCGGTACCATCGACAACGACCTTTATGGCACCGATACCACCATCGGATATGATACTGCACTCAATACCATTATGGACTGCATCGACAAGATCCGTGACACTGCGAACTCCCATAACCGTATATTCTTCATTGAGGTGATGGGACGCGATGCCGGATTCCTGGCACAGAACAGTGCTATCGCTGCCGGTGCTGAAGCAGCTATCATCCCTGAAGAGATCACCGATGAGCAGCAGCTTGAAAAGTTTGTGGGACGTGGTGTCAGAAAGAGCAAAAACAGCTCTATCGTGATCGTCTCAGAGAGCAAAAAAGGGAAAGGGGCACTCTACTATGCCGACAAAGTGAAAGAGGAGTATCCCGACTACGATGTCCGTGTCACTATCCTCGGACATCTCCAAAGGGGCGGTATGCCTACTGCATCTGACCGCATCCTCGCCAGCCGTCTGGGTGTCGCAGCGATAGAAGCCCTCAAAGATGGCCAGAGAAATGTGATGATAGGTGTCTCAAATGACAAGATAGTTTATGTCCCATTCAATAAGGCTATCAAGCTCGACAAACCTATCGACAAAGAACTTATCAACGTCCTCAGTGTCCTATCGATATGATTACTTTTTTACTCTCTATAGCATTTCTGATAGGTGGGTATATCATCTATGGCAAATTTGTGGACCGATTTTTCGGAGCAGACCCTGCACAAACTACCCCGGCCATAGAGAAAGCCGATGGTGTGGACTTTAAGGTCCTCCCTACCTGGAAGATATTTGTGATACAGTTTCTCAATATCGCCGGCCTCGGTCCCATCTTCGGAGCCATTATGGGGGCAGCATACGGTCCTATCGCCTATCTCTGGATAGCGATAGGGTGTGTATTTATGGGTGCTGTGCAGGACTACTTCTCCGGTATGCTCTCTGTGAGAAATGGTGGGCTGAATATGCCCGATATCATCGGCAAATATCTCGGCAAGGGGGTCAAGACCATTATGAGTATAGTGGTCCCATTCCTTCTGCTGGCAGTGGGTGTATCATTTGTGACAGGGCCTGCAGATCTTCTCCAGTCCCTTTCAGGGATGAATAAGAATATCTGGCTCTATATAATATTTGCCTATTATATCCTGGCCACACTCCTCCCTATTGACAAGATTATCGGAAATATATACCCGATCTTCGGAGGAGCGCTCCTCTTTATGGCTGTAGGTGTAGGGGTCGCCCTTATCTACAACGGAGCGGTAGGAAATGTCACTATCCCAAATCTGACCCTCGATTCATTCCAGAACTATCATCGTGATCCTGCGAACAATATAGTCATACCGATGCTGTTTGTAGTGATATCGTGCGGAGCGATCTCCGGATTTCACTCCACCCAGTCTCCCCTTATGGCCAGATGCCTGAAGACAGAGAAACACGCACGCCCTGTTTTCTACGGTGCTATGATCGCGGAAGGTATAGTGGCTATGATATGGGCTACTGCGGCAATGGCATATTTCGGCGGTCCCGAAGGGCTTAATGCTGCCGGAGTGACCCCCGCTGTCGCTGTAAATGAGATTTGTAACAGCTGGCTCGGAAAAGTGGGTGCCATCCTCGCAGTCATAGGTGTCATAGCTTGTCCTATCACCTCAGGAGATACAGCCTTCAGGAGTCTCCGCCTCACATTGGCAGATCTTTTCCATATCGACCAGAAAGCTGTAGTGAAGAGAATATTGGTCTCTCTCCCCATTTTTGCACTCGCATATTTCTGCTGCCAGGTAGATTTCTCTACCCTATGGAAATATGTAGGGATAGGTAATCAGATTCTCGCTACCATAGTGATGTGGACCGCGACAGGATATCTCCTGAAGATGAAAAAGCCGCACTGGATGTGTTCCATCCCTGCGACTTTCCTCACATATGTATGCGTATGCTATTTTATTGTGGCCCCTGTGGTAAATGGTGGTCTCCATCTGACACCGGTCATCGGCCACATCGCTGGTGTAGTGGCTGCATTTGCTGCCCTGTTCACAGTTCTGAAGACTTCAGCGTCGAGATAATCCACTCCCAGAGTGCATTCATCTGCTCCGGGTAGGTCCAGTGACCGATATTCTCCCCTATGATCACCTGTTTGGGGGCTGGGATTACATTGTATGTGGCACAAGTGGTAGTCGGGGCACAGGTGATATCGTTGTATCCATAGAGATAGCACACCGGCGCCTTTAGTCCCCTGGCGAAATTGGATACATCGTAGTAGCGGGCTGTACGGATATACTCATCGGTGCGATTTGCCTGGTTCTTAAACATATGGGGCCATCCTCCGGCTCTCCCGTGAATGTACCCTTCGTGGTCGCACATCGCCGGGAAATAGGCTACTGTAGCTTTGATTCTGGGGTCCAAACGTGATGTCACTATCGACAGAGTTCCACCCTGGCTTCCTCCGAAAGTCCCCACGATACCATTGCACTGAGGGAGTGACTGAAGAAAATCTATCCCCTGTACTGCACCCAAAAATACCCTGTGGTAGTAGTATTTCTCGGGGTCGTTCAGATTGTCTTCGGGATACCACGACAAGATGCCGCTTCCCAAGTCTTCATAGATGCTCCCTTCGAGGTTTACCGGGATGCCGTGTATCCCCAACTCCAGGACGATAACCCCTTTTCTGGCGTGAGCGATGTCACCCCCTTTAGGACCGACCCCTGCCCCGGGGAAGCGGAGGATCGCAGGATATTTCCCCTCCTCTTTAGGGACTGTCAGCACCCCGTACATCCTTGATCCTTTGATATTTCCATATGAAATATGATATACGTCCACATCATCTGTGCATCGCTCTTCGAGCAATTCCATTTTCGGATCGAGTTTGACCTTTTCCAGCTTCGCAACAGATTTTTTCCAGAATTCATCGAAGTCATCTGGCATCACACTTACCGGACGGAGTTTTTCTGGCTCAAATCCCACAGTACTTCGTACAATGTACCTCTCCCCTTCGTATTCCACAGTTGCTTTCACCCTCAGAAAGCCGGGCTTTTTCATTGTTCCGGCCTGGATCTTCCCTTCGTACCCTTTGAGGGTCACCTCCTCCGAAATATGGGGCTCCATAAGGTCTTCCGATACCTCATATTTTACATTTACCCCCTCCAGCGGCAAGCCGCAATGGAGAGTGGTCACTTTCATATTTACCTGCTGCCCCACTTGGTACAGGGCATCTGCGTGGTCAGGTACCAGTATCACCTGCACCTTCCCCTGACGGGGCTGCGCCCCCAATACCACAGCCACAAAACTGAGCGCTAACGCAATAACAAACTTCTTCATCATATAGCAAATTTATAGATTATCGACCAGGACGATGGCGGCGATAGCCTCTATGATGACGGGGCAGCGGAGGGCAATGCAGGCATCGTGCCTCCCTGGGACGCTGAACTCGACCATCTCCTCTGTTATGAAATTGAATGTTTTCTGCACTTTGGATATACTCGATGTAGGCTTCACAGCCACTCTGAAAACGAGAGGATTGCCATTGGTAATACCACCATTTATCCCACCTGCTCCATTGGTGGCAGTATGCCCCATATTGTCTACGAAACAGTCATTGTGCTCACTTCCTTTCATACGGGCAGCCCCGAAACCATCTCCAAACTCCACTCCGCGAACCCCCGGTACACTGAAAGCCAGATGGGCTATCTGAGACTCTGCCGAATCAAACATTGGCTCTCCCAGACCGATCGGCACCCCATTGCATACACACTCTATCACACCACCGAGCGAATCCCCTTCAGCGATAGCCTGATCCAGAGCACCCTCCCATTTTTTCTCATCTCTTTCACCACCGATCTCCACTATGCGGGCCTCTACCTTTATCTCCTCGCCAAGGATCTTCTTCGCCACCACGCCAGCTGCTACCAGGCATAGTGTCATCCTCCCCGAAAAGTGTCCCCCGCCACGAATATCATTGAAGAAGTTGTGCTTCACCTGAGCCACGAAATCGGCGTGTCCGGGTCTGGGAACATCCCTGAAGAGCGAATAATCGGCAGATCTTGTATTCTGGTTCTCAAATACCACAGTCAGTGGTGCCCCTGTAGTGCACCCTTCGAACAATCCGCTCACGATCCTGGGAATATCCCCCTCAATACGGGGAGTGGTCCCCTTGGCTCCTGCTTTCCGTCTGAGAAGATCACCAGTAAAGTCCTCTGTATCAAGTTCAATCCCTGCAGGGACACCATCCATTACCACCCCTATAAGATCCCCGTGTGACTCTCCGAAGACCGAAATTCTGAAATTCTTGCCGTAGCTGTTCATTCTGAGTATATTTTATAGCAAACAAAATTAGGAAATAAATGGTAAAATATCTAAATTTGTAATAGTTGGTTATGAAACGTAAAGTAGTTATTCAGGGAATTGGCGGCTGCAACCACTACATCGCTGCCAAATCATTCTTTAAGGGTGATGATGTAGAGACCATCGACTGTGATACATTCAGAAATCTGGTGGACCAAGTGGTAAAGGACCCCTCCAAGCTGGGGATTATGGCGATAGAGAATACCATCGCCGGGAGTTTGCTGGACAATTTTAACCTCCTAAGACAGAGTGGTCTGGTGATAGTGGGCGAATACAAACTCAGGATAAAGCACGCTCTGGTAGCCCTCCCCGGAGTCAATATTCACGACATAAAGGAGATCAATACCCACCCTATGGCATTCAGACAGTGCCAGGAGTATCTTGACACCCTACCCCACGTCAAACTGGTAGAGAAGGATGACACAGCCGGCAGTGCAAAATGGATACAGGAGAACCACCTTACCGACCACGCAGCCATCTGCCCAGCCGGTGCTGCCGAACTTTACGGGATGAACGTCCTGGCCGACGGAATAGAGACCAACAAAAGAAACTTCACCAGATTCCTCATTTTGGCCAACAAAGCTGTGGCGCAGGAGATTCTCGATGAGATTTGCGAATCGAGGGATTATATTAACAAAAGCTCTTTAGTCTTCACACTCCCCCACACCAGCGGCAGCCTCTCCAAAGTCCTGACTATCCTCTCTTTCTACGATATGAACCTGACGATGATACAGTCTATGCCCATTATCGGTGAGGAGTGGAGATACCAATTCTATGTAAATTTGCAGTTTCCGGACTATAAGAGATACCGTCAGGCGATAGATGCCATTCTCCCCCTCACTAAGGATCTTCAGATTATGGGTGAGTATATGGAAGATGAAAATTATGAAAGAGGATAGATAAAACTGATTCATATAAATATGGAACTTAAAGTAAAGAAAATTGCGGGGTGCTATTCTGATCCCGAAGCTGTTCCCCATCTTATGGACGAAAAGGGGATAGAATTCAATCCTATCAATGTAATCAACTGGGAGTCCCATCCTTATAAACCTGAAGTGAAATTCAGAATCGCATATACCGACGATGCCATCCTCCTCCATTATAGAGTGAAAGAGGAGTCGGTGAGGGCAGTTACCGCTGAAGACAATGGCAATGTGTGGACCGACTCCTGTGTAGAGTTTTTCTCGATCCCAGCCGGTGATGGTGTATACTACAATTTCGAATGTAACTGTGCCGGGACACTCCTTATCGGCTCCGGTGCGGAGCGCAAAGGGCGCATTCGTGGTGACAAATCTGTCACTGACCAGATTCTCCGCTGGAGCAGCCTCGGACGGGAGCCTTTTGAGGAGCGAGAGGGTGAAACAGAGTGGGAAATCGCCATTATATTGCCCTTCAAGGCATATTTCCGTCACGATATCAAATCTATGGAGGGAGCTGTGGTTCGTGCCAATTTCTACAAATGCGGTGATCTTCAGAAGACCCCTCACTATGTGTCGTGGAACCCTATCGGGAGGGAGACCCCGGCATTTCACGCGCCAGAATATTTCGGGACACTTTATTTTGAATAGATATGTTTAAGGATACCAAGCCCCATTATCTGCTATTGGATGCACTTAGAGGTGTAGTAGCGATGACTGTCGTATTTTACCACTTCTTCGAAGCATTTGCCACATCCCCATTTGACCAGAGATTCAATCACGGCTATATGGGGGTCGATTTCTTCTTTATCCTCTCAGGTTTCGTGATAGGATATGCTTATGATGACAAATGGAAATCGGGTGATCTCTCTTTAGGCAAATTCTTCAGAAGACGTCTTATCAGGCTCCACCCGATGGTAATACTGGGTGCTGTAATAGGGCTTGTAACCTTCTTTATACAGGGAAGTGTCCAGTGGGATGGGACACAAGTTCCCTATTGGCACGCAGTAGTGGCAATGGTCTGCACTATGCTGATGCTCCCCGCTATACCCGGTACACTCCCCGAGATCAGGGGCAATGGTGAGATGTTCCCTGTCAACGGGCCATATTGGTCTCTGTTTTTCGAATATATAGGGAATATTGCTTATGCACTATGTATCAGAAGACTCTCCACCAGGAAGCTTGCAGTGCTGGTGTGGATTCTGGGGATGGGGCTTGCCTCCTTTGCTATCCTGAACGGCTCAGAGTATGGCCATATAGGTGTAGGCTGGACTATGGCCGGCAACAATCTTTGGGGTGGCCTTCTTAGGATGATGTTCTCATATAGTGCAGGTATGCTTGTATCGAGAGTCTTCAGACCTGTGAAGATTCGCGGTGCATTCTGGATATGCTCTGCAGCCCTTATTGCCATCTTCGCTGTGCCTCATCTCGGCAAGGAGGGTACACTTTGGCTCAATGGTCTTTATGACTCGGTGTGTGTTCTGTTCCTGTTCCCTCTGATACTTTATATTGCAGCCTGCGGCAGTGCTACAGAGGTGAATGCCGGCTCAGAGGCTGGTAGCCGCTTCTCTAAAGTATGGAGATTTCTCGGTGATATCTCCTATCCTCTCTACGTGATACACTATCCATTTATGTATCTGTTCTATGCCTGGTGCTGGGAAGATGGCAAAACCATAGCACAGACCTGGCCGGCTATGGTCGGTATCTTCTTCGGCTGTATCGTCCTCGCCTACATCGTCCTCAAACTCTACGATGCTCCGGTAAGGAAGTGGCTATCCGAAAAAGTATAATTACAAGAACAGATTGACGATAAAGTAGACTCCGCAGGCCAGAAGGGCACTTACTGGGATAGTAAGTATCCAGGCGACAAGGAGGTCTTTGGTCACACCCCAGCGTACAGCTGAAAGTCTCTTGGTAGCACCGCAACCTACGATAGCACCTGTAATGGTGTGTGTAGTACTTACGGGGATATGGAGCCACTCTGTAAGATATAGGGTAAATGCACCGGCTGTCTCAGCCACAACACCCTCTAGAGGGGTCACTTTAGTGATTTTGGAACCCATAGTCTTTACGATCTTCCACCCACCGGACATAGTACCTATAGAGATCGCTGTAAAGCAGGCAAATGCTACCCAGTTAGGGAGATCGTTAATGCTGTTGATACCCATACCCAGACCATCAGAGTGGGCAGCTATAAGTGCAGCAGCGATGATACCCATCACCTTCTGGGAGTCATTAAGACCGTGTCCGATACTGAACAGAGCTGATGATACCAGCTGTAGCCTTTTGAACCACACTTCACATTTGTGGGGATTCTTGTTTTTGCAAATATTCAGGACGATAAGGGTAAAGAAGAATGATATTACCATACCGATAAGTGGTGCAAGGAAGATGAAAAGGGCGATTTTAAGGATGATGGATCCCTGCACAGCGCCCCACCCTGCAGCCATAATGGCCGCACCGGCAAAGCCTCCGATAAGTGTATGTGATGATGAAGATGGGATACCTCTCCACCAGGTAAACAAGTTCCAGATAATAGCTGCTATCACACCTGACAGGATGATAGGAAGTGTGATAAACTCTTCAATCACAGTCTTGGATACTGTGTTGGCGATACCGAAGCCGCCGATGATGTATTTGGCGATAAAGAAAGCGACGAAATTGAAGAATGCAGCCCAAATAACTGCCTGGAATGGGGTAAGGACACGTGTCGATACGATAGTCGCGATAGAGTTGGCCGCATCGTGAAAACCATTGATAAAGTCAAACAGTAGGGCCAATACGATGATTGTTACCAGTAATTCCATATATGCTCTTCGAGAGATTAGATGTATTTAACCAGGATACTTTTCAAGCATTTGCCTACGTGCTCAGCTGCATCGGTAGTCTGCTCCATCTCGTGCATAATCTCTTTGACTTTCATAAGTTCGATACCGTCTTTCTCTTCTTCGAAAAGTCTGATAATGAAGAGTTCGTAGATATCATCACCTTTATTCTCCAGATCGTGGAGCTCTTCAGCACATTTGCGGATGTTTGCACCGTGTTTATGAACGTCTACCAGATCATAGATAGCTTTAACTACAAAAGCGGCCTCTTCCTGAATCACCTTAGCCAGTTTGGCAGCCTCTTCAGGGAGTGCTTTAGGGTTATAGATACTGATACGCTTTGCCACAGAGTTGATACCGTCGATAGTGTCATCGATAGCAGAAGCGAGGTGGTTTATATCTTCACGGTCAAATGGGGTGATGAATGACGATGCCAACTCATCGTGTATAGTGTTATTTATCTGGTCAGCATTTCGCTCGATATCTTTAACCAGTTTGTAGTATTCTGCACGTTTCTCCGGAGAATCATAGTTCAGACCCTCAGCCAGGGTGTCAGCTGCTTTTGCAAGGGCATCAGCAAGAGAATTGAGAAGCGGAAAAAATTTTGGTTGCTTTGGAGCAAATCTACTGAAAAATGAGTTGTTCATATTTTTATATCTTTAAACATTTAGTTTAGGCCGACAAAAATACAAAATGGGTAAAACTCTTACAAATTTTTATCATAATCAGGTAAAAAATTAAGGGCACCTTCAAAAAAGTGCCCTTAAACAACTAAACATCTATATATTAGTAAGTATAACAAATATGTTAATCATGTTAACAATTTTGTTACAGCTTATTTTTCCTTGTGTGGCGGTCATTTTTCATAAGAAGTTCGATCCTTTTGGGGATATCGGTATTCTTCATCACTCCGCTGAAGTATTCGGCACCTGTCCCGTATGCGAAGACAGGGACTACTGTACCGGTATGACCTTTGGTACTGAAGTTGAGCTGAACTTTGCTCTTCTTACCTACTTCGTGCTGATTGTAGGCGATCCCGGTGCCACCGGTTTCGTGGTCAGCTGTTACGACAAGCAGTGTCCCAGGATTCTTATTGACATAGTCGATCATAAGCATAAGGGTGTTGTTGAAATCGTACATTTCGAGCTTCATCCCTTCCGAGTCGTTATTGTGTCCATAACCGTCGATTATGGCACTCTCTATCATCAGGAAGAACCCTTTTCTCCCATTTTTCTCCAGGGCTTTAATGGCTCTGGTAGCTGCGATGGAGAGGTATTCACTTGGGTTTGATATATCTATAGTATCCTCTTTGATGCACTCCCCTTTGGCCGCCCTCATTGTGGCTTTCCCTATTACAGAGCCATCCAGAGCACTTCGGGAGCCTTGTGGCTGGTTTCTTCTGTGTACCTGACTCATAGGGAGTATTGCCACATATTTTTCTGAATCGGTGCCGAGGATATATTTGTAGTCAAGATATACATCATAGTTCTTTTTTTTCAGTTCCCATATAAGGTCGAGTGAGTCGGGTCTGTCGATAAATACAGACTGTCCGGCACCTATGGCTACATCGACTCCGCTCTCGACAAACTGTTCTGCTATTTTATATCCCTCATTTCGGCTCTTCACCCCTGCGTAGAATGCGGCCGGGGTGGCCTCTGTAAGTGTCGTGTTTACCACTATGCCTGTCTTTTTACCCATTTTCTGAGCCTTCTTCAGGATACTTGTGAGCTGTTTTCCTTCAGGATCGACACCCAAATAGCCGTTGCGGGTCCTGGTCCCTGTGGCCAATGCTGTACCACCTGCCGGAGAGTCTGTGACGTGATTGTCTGCAGAGCATGTCTCTTGGAGCCCCACTACAGGAGCCATCTCAAATCCGGTAACTTGTTCGTGAGTAAGTAGTGTGGTCGTGACTGCTCCAAAACCCATTCCGTCACCGATAAGGTAGATAACGTTCTTTACATCTTTTGACCTGTGATAGGTACAAGAGTTGAAAATGGCGAGAATAGCCATTAACAAGATGATTTTGAAGTAGTTTTTCATATGTGTATACATTAGAAGTATGTTCTCCTCCATACAAAAATTATACCTTTTTTTCTCTATTTTCTACCTTAGGTCCAAAAATATGACACATCCAGAGGACCAGAAACTGGTTAATCAGGTTCTCTCTGTATACGATTTTATTCTTCCAGCTGTTTCTGCTCCATCTGCGAAGTTTCCATACATATATCAGCGGATTCCCTTTCTTGGGCATAGGAACCTGGAATTCGGGGGACAGGATCTCCTCCAATACCCTGTTTTCGAGGCGTTTGTCCCGAGGATAAGGGGGGACAATCTCGGGGCTGATCCCCAGATGATCGATGCAGATGGCGTTTATGCAGAATAGGAATTTGTCCATATTCATCTCCTTGGCGAAATGGTAGAACCCTTTCCAGTCCACCTGACTGCCGTAATGGTGCAGAAAGAGTGCCCAGTCCACCACGTGTCTCAGCCCTATCCGCTCCGCTGCAAAGTGGCCAGCTGCGTGCCTTAGGAGGAACAACGCATTGAACTCAGGGCAAGGGGTGTAGATTTTGGCTCCGTTTGAGAGTGTATGCCCCTCCCCTTTGTTCTCCTGTACTGCATTTATGAGCTTCCGCTCAATGATCCTGTTCGACCGGTGGGATTCTATATTGAGGAAGTCGTAATGGTTTTCAAGCATCACACCTTTATAATAATTGACGGTGTGGTGGTGCTTGTTCAGGTCGGTGGTGAGATTGTGGGTCTCCTCCAGCACCTTGTCCCCTTTAGCATACTCCCCATAGAGGTAAAAATCGATATCTCCGCAGGGGCGGTGTTTGGGCTCGGGGTACAGCAGGCTCAGCCCGTACCCTTTTATTATCATCATATCGAGGCCATTCTGCGCAAATAGCTCTGCAAGTTCCTCCAGGACCATCCGCTGACGCTCATATCTCCCCTCTATCTTTTCCACATTGAGTGCCCAGGTGAGTTTCAGCCCTTTATCCATCGGGAGATCCTTCACTCCGTCCCAGGCCAATGCCAATACCCCCTGATAGGATGCCTGCCGGTAGATCTCCTTCCACTCTTCGTCATTCCCGACCTGTTCGGGCATCTCCTGCAGCCTCTCTGCACCATCTCCCCATAGCGCCCTGTGCAATAGCTGGAACAATATTTCATCACTCTTTTTCATAGAATCTCAGGACCCCTTTTTACAAATTATACATTTCGTCGTAATATTTCAGATAGTCCCCACTGGTGACATTGTCCATCCACTCCTGGTTCTCAAGATACCAGCGGACTGTCTTCTCGATACCCTCTTCAAACTGAAGTGAGGGTTCCCAGCCGAGTTCTTTCTGAAGTTTGGTAGAGTCGATGGCGTAGCGGGCATCGTGCCCCAGGCGGTCTGTGACGTATGTGATGAGATCGAGGCTATGGCCCTCAGGGTTGCCGAGGATGCGGTCTACAGTTTTGATCATCACTTTTATGAGGTCAATATTTTTCCACTCGTTGAAGCCACCGATATTGTAGGTCTCTGCGATCTTTCCTTCGTGAAAGATAAGATCTATCGCCCTGGCGTGGTCCTCCACATAGAGCCAGTCACGGACATTTTCCCCTTTTCCGTAGACAGGAAGTGGTTTGCGGTGACGGATATTGTTTATAAACAGTGGGATGAGCTTCTCCGGAAACTGATATGGACCGTAGTTGTTTGAGCAGTTGGTCACGATGGTGGGCATTCCGTAGGTGTCGTGGTATGCCCTTACGAAGTGGTCACTCGAAGCCTTAGATGCACTATATGGTGAGTGTGGGTTGTATTTGGTGGTCTCGTAGAAGAAGTCGTCGCCATAGGCCTTATGTCCTTCTGATGATGCCACAGTCTTGAATGGAGGCTCGATCCCCTCCGGATGGTTCATCTTGAGGGCGCCGTATACTTCGTCTGTGGAGATGTGGTAAAATCTCTTACCTTCGTATCCTTCAGGAAGACTCTCCCAGTATAGTTTGGCAGCCTGAAGGAGCGAGAGGGTGCCCATCACATTGGTCCGAGCAAATGTGAAAGGATCCTTGATACTGCGGTCTACGTGCGACTCGGCAGCCAAATGGATTATACCATCTATCCTCTCATCCTGCATCAACTGATACACCCCTTCGAAATCACAAATATCCATCTTGACAAATTTGTAGTTCTCCCTCCCCTCCAGATCCTTCAGATTCGCCAGATTGCCGGCATAGGTGAGTTTGTCCAGACAGATGATCTTATAATCGGGATATTTGTTTACAAACAGACGTACCACGTGAGACCCGATAAATCCGGCCCCGCCGGTGATCAATATATTCCTTCCAGCCATAATCAAATTATTTTGTGTAGCCGTTTGGGTTGTTTTTCTGCCAGTTCCAGGAGTCACGGCACATATCGTCCAGTGTGTTCTTGGCCTCCCAGCCCAGTTCTTTGTATACTTTTGCAGGATCGCTGTAATATTCATCGATATCTCCGTCCCTTCTGGGCTGAATCTTGTATGGAACAGGGACTCCGTTCACCTTTTCAAAAGATTTAACCACATCCAGCACAGAGTATCCGTGACCTGTACCGAGATTGTAGATAGCCAGGCCGCATTTCCTGTCGATAGCCTGCAGTGCACATACGTGACCGTTTGCCAGATCCACCACGTGGATATAGTCACGTACACCTGTACCATCAGGAGTGTTATAATCATTTCCGAATACCCCTAAGAAAGGTCGCTTCCCTACAGCCACTTGTGTTATATAAGGCATCAGGTTATTTGGGATGCCATTGGGGTCCTCTCCGATAAGTCCGCTCGGATGTGCCCCTATAGGGTTAAAGTATCTCAAAATAACGACATTCCATTCAGAATCGGCTTTCTGTACATCTATAAGCACCTCTTCAAGCATACTCTTGGTCTGTCCGTATGGGCTGGTGCAGCGCTGTTTGGGTAGCTCCTCTGTATATTGTACTATGCCATCTGGATTGCCATAAACTGTGGCAGAAGATGAGAAGATGATATTTTTGCAGCCGTGCTTTCTGAGCTGGTCCAGAAGGACAAATGTGCTGTTCATATTGTTCTCATAGTACTCAAGAGGTTTCGCTACAGACTCCCCTACCGCCTTAAGCCCTGCAAAATGGATACAGGCGTAGAGTTTATATTGGTCCATCACTTCGCCCAATGCCTTAGCATCCCTTACATCTACCTGATGGAAAGGGACTTCGCGACCGATGATGGACTCTACCCTCTTCAATGCCTCCCTCTGGGAATTTGCGAGGTTATCTACCACTACGAAGTCGTAGCCCGCTTTGTCGAGTTCTATCAGTGTGTGAGAGCCTATATATCCGGCCCCTCCTGTTACCAATATGGTCTTTTTCATATATTCTGTCATTGAATTTCCTGAAGGTTATTAATACATTTCCTTAGAGAGTCGGTCCAGTAAGGGATCTTGAGGCCGAAGGTCTCTTTGATTTTGGTTTTGTCGAGAACCGAGTAAGCTGGGCGAATCACTTTTGAGGGGAATTCGTCGCTGTGGCACGGCTGGATGTCGCACTCGGTATGCCCGGCGTATTCTGCTATCATCCTCGCGAAGTCATACCAGCTGCAGACCCCTTCATTGCTGTAGTGATAGATGCCATAGATATGGTCATAATCTTTCTGCAGAGAGGTATTGGGTTCTGAATGATTTGCCGCCCTCGGCACTAGTGGTCGTGAGCGATGAGTGTGCATCCGGTGGATGCGCACAGCGAGCAGTTCTGTTTGGCTACGGTGGGAGGGCAAATCATTTTGAATGCAAAAGTCTGCAGCCTCATTTGCATTGGAAAGTATAATCATGATCGCCTCCGCCAGATCCCTCGCATAAGTCGGGGTACCAATCTGGTCGAAGACAACTTTCAGCTGAGGCTTGGTAGCGGTAAGCTGAAGCATTGTCTTGCAGAAATTCTTCCCGAATTCTGAGTAGAGCCACGCTGTGCGGATTATTATATGGCGACATCCTGTCGCTGCAATTGCCTCTTCCCCACGGAGTTTGGTAAGGCCGTAAACACCTGTAGGGGTGCCCGTCTGCTCTTCACGGCACGGGGTATTATAAGGATCCCCTCCGAACACATAGTCAGTGGAGATATGGATCAGAAGCCCACCCACCTCACACATTGCGATAGCGAGATTCTCCGGAGCCTTCGCATTAAGGAGATCGGCAAACTCGTAATTCTCCTCGGCAGTATCGACATTGGTATAAGCTGCACAATTGATCACTGCCTCTATCCCCTCGGCAGCCACCATAGCCCGTACAGCCTCCTGATCGGTAATATCAAGCATCTGAGTCTGAAGCCCTTCAGCCTCCACCACATCTGTAAAAACGAAACTGTGCCCACTATCTGGGGCGAGGGGTCTGATGCAGCGGCCGAGCTGCCCGTTTGCACCTGTTACCAGTATTTTCATAGCTGCGCATCTTTTAAATTGGGGTGTCTGCGGTCCTTGTCGCTGAGAATCACATCCTCAGCAGGGAGCTTCCAATCGATCGCCAGATCGGGGTCATTCCAGGCGATAGCTCCCTCTGCCTCAGGGCAATAGAACTCATCGCACTTGTATTGGAATACCACCTCGGGGCTTAGAACGGCAAATCCGTGGGCAAACCCTTTCGGGATGAAAAACTGACGGTGATTTTCGGCAGTAAGCTCCGCAGAGACATATTTGCCGAAGGTGGGGGAATCGGGGCGTATATCGACCGCCACATCGAGCACCCTACCCTTTATCACCCGCACCAGCTTGGCCTGGGCCTTCTCCCCTTTCTGGAAATGGAGCCCGCGGACCACTCCGTAGCACGATTTGGACTCATTGTCCTGGACGAAATGGAGCTCCTGCCCCGTTTTGAGGGCGAACTCCCTCTCATTGAAACTTTCGAAAAAGTATCCCCTGTGGTCACCAAACACCTTAGGTTCGATGATCAGAACCCCATCTATCTCTGTCTTAATTACTTCCATTTTTTACATCCTCAATCACTTTGAGCAGATACTGCCCATATTGGTTTTTAAGCATTGGCTGCGCCACCTCGCGCAATTTCTCTTCAGTGATCCACCCGTTGCGGTAGGCAATACCCTCCAGACAGGCGATTTTGAGCCCCTGGCGCTTCTCTATCACCTCCACGAAGGTCGAAGCCTCGCTGAGGGAGTCGTGGGTGCCGGTATCGAGCCAGGCAAATCCCCTTCCGAGGGGCTGGACCCGAAGCTCTCCATCCTCCAGAAAGCGCTGGTTTACAGAGGTTATCTCCAGCTCTCCGCGGGCAGAAGGCTTGATGGTCTTGGCCACATCCACTACCTTATTTGGGTAGAAATAGAGCCCCACCACCGCATAATTTGACTTTGGCCTGGCCGGCTTCTCCTCTATCGAAATGCAATTGCCCTGAGGATCGAACTCAGCCACTCCGTAGCGCTCGGGGTCGCTCACCCAATAACCGAAGACTGTAGCTTTCGAATCCTCCTCGGCTGCTCGGACCGCTTCGCGCAATTTCCCTGTGAAATGGGCCCCGTAGAATATATTGTCCCCCAGTACCAGACAGGCGGTGTCGTCCCCGATGAACTTCTCCCCTATTATAAATGCCTGTGCCAGACCGTCAGGGCTTGGCTGCTCTGCATATTCGAAGCGGACGCCATAATCGGAGCCGTCCCCGAGAAGCCGACGGAAAGCCGGTAGGTCATCAGGGGTGGAGATAATCAGTATCTCCCTGATTCCAGCCAACATAAGGACCGATATAGGGTAATAAACCATCGGCTTGTCATATATCGGAAGGAGCTGTTTGCTCACCCCTTTGGTCACAGGATAAAGCCTTGTCCCGCTCCCACCTGCCAATACTATACCTTTCATAAATTTCGCTTTAATAAAATCTCACGAATATAGGACAAAAGTGCCATAAATCCAATAAAAAAGCCCGAAGGGCAGGTTGATTTGCACCTTCGGGCTCTTCTTAGTAGAGGGTGAGGGATTATTTGTTTCTTGACTGGTCCACCCAGATCAGTTTTTCGATATCGTAGCCCCTGTCAGCAGCCTCATCCAGCATCATCCTCAGAAGAGCGGGATCTGGCTCAGGTGTACGGGAGAGGATCCAAAGATAATTATCCTTCTTGCTCCCTACGAGCGACATCTGATAATTCTCATCCACCATCATTATATTGTACTCCGAGTAGAAGAAGAGGAAGAATGAGACCTTCAGTCCACCGGGCTTGCCGTCAGGATCGGGATATTTAGCCTTCCCTTCTGCTACCTGATATTTGCCGTTTTTCCATCCCGAATTGATAACTGCTACTGTGCCGTCATCCTGGAGGATATACTGTGCGATGGTATTGTCCATCCCTTTCTCGAACGAGTGGTCATATCTTGCCACTTCATACCATATTCCCAAATATTTGTTCAGATCGAAACGATCTACAGTGCTTGTATCCACACTCGATGCACAAGACATCAGAGGCAAAGCACATAAAGCCATAATTCCTATTATATGAGTTTTCATTTTTATTGCGTTTTAAATTGTTTACGATTAAGCAAAATCAAGAATTGTGCCACTTTAGAATCTCTACAGGCTGCACACGACTCTGGTCCAGAGGTCGGATCTGATATTTGCAGTTTTTAAAGTCTATCCCCTTGAGTTCGACGCAGCGGATATTGGAATTCCAGGCTGTCCTGTAGTAGAGTTTCATCCCCTTCTGGTCTATCGCCACAGTAAACTGGGTAGCGCTGGGAAGCCCCTCCGGAACCATACTTTTCTGATGCTGGGCTCCGATCGGTATATCGAACTGGTTAAGGATGTGAAATGCTTGAGTGACCGCATCAAAGCCTGTATTGCCCATTGGGGCTGTACTGCTGAAAAATGCTGCCTGCACAAACCTCGAAGGTGAGGTGAAATCACCGGGAAGCCCGAGCATCCCGCTCCCCTGCCCTAAAGAGCGGAGCCTTAATTTATCGTTCAGTGTGGCATCAGGGGCATTGCCAGGGGCAATATTTATGTAGTTGTTGAGATTTTTCAAGTGCCAGGGAAACTCCGGCGAATTGGTCAGAACGCCGACAGGGTTCTCATAGAAAACAGGGACTCCATCCACGACTTCCACTACCACCATCCTCCCGGAGGGCTCGGCTATACGCCAATGGACCGACCCTATCCTATGGTCAAGACTCACCAGATCCACCTCCTTCAATCCATTTTTCACCTGCTCTATGCTGGAGAATCGAGCCAGAATCCAAGAGACAAACTGCATATCTGTAAGGGTATGCTGACTGTCCTGGGGCTCTTCACAGAGGAGATCCTCGTGTCCAGGGTAAAAAAAGAGCCCGGCAGAAAGACCGGACTCGTTTACACCCTCAATAATAAAAGGCTCATATTCAGCATAAATCCCCACATATCCATAGATAGATTTAAACTCGAGGCCGTAATCACCTGAAGAAGTAAATACTCTGTGCCAATGCCCGCGGGGGACCACTACCAGCCCGCTCTCCATCGGCTCTGCAGCCCAGTCCACTGTCCTGGCCACTACCCTTGAACCATCCTTTGCACTCAAACTGATGCCTGTACAACCGCTGGCATCCACTGCCGACACCCCCCAAAGGGCCACTGCAGCAGCTATAATCAAAAAATATCGTTTCATAATCATTGTCTTTTTAAACGTTTGTAAATGTATCTAAATGTTTACAAATGCTTAAAAGCAATGATTGAGCCAAAGTTTAATTAGCTTAGTCTCTTCTGAAAACATCGCGGGTGTAGACCTTTTCAGCGACATCATCCAGACAGGAGTCGTATCGGTTCGCGATGATGGCGTGACACTGAGCTTTGAACTTAGCAAGGTCATTCACCACCCTGCTGCCGAAGAATGTACTTCCGTCCTCCAGTGTGGGTTCATAAATAACCACAGTAGCACCTTTTGCCTTGATACGCTTCATCACACCCTGGATCGCACTCTGTCGGAAATTATCCGAATTCGCTTTCATTGTCAAACGATAAACACCGACGACCACTTCACGCTCTGAAGTTGCACCAAACTCATTGTTCGAAGAATAATTGTAATACCCCGCCTTCGCCAGCACCTGATCCGCGATGAAATCCTTTCTGGTCCTGTTACTCTCCACAATCGCAGTCATCATATTTTGAGGCACATCGTTGTAGTTAGCCAGCAGCTGCTTGGTATCCTTAGGCAAGCAGTATCCTCCATAACCGAACGAAGGATTATTGTAGTGTGTGCCGATACGGGGATCCAGACCGATGCCGTTGATTATATCCTGAGTGCTTAGCCCTTTGATCTCTGCATAGGTATCGAGTTCATTGAAATAGCTCACGCGCAAAGCTAGGTATGTATTTGCAAACAGCTTCACCGCCTCTGCCTCCTTCAAGCCCATAAACAGCACAGGAATCTCCTCTTTCTCAGCGCCATCGTGCAATAGCTCTGCAAATGTGCGGGCTGCATCCTCGAGGCGCGCATTCCCTACCACAGTCCCCACAATGATTCGGGAAGGGTAAAGATTGTCATAAAGGGCCTTGCTCTCGCGGAGAAATTCGGGTGAGAACAATATATTGTCAGAGCCGTATTTTTCGCGGACAGAGGAGGTGAATCCTACCGGGACGGTCGACTTGATCACCATAATTGCCTCGGGATTGACTTTCATAACCTGCTGAATGACACCCTCTACCGACGATGTGTCGAAGAAATTCTGCCTCGGGTCATAATTTGTCGGGGTCGCAATAACCACGAAATCTGCCTCCCTGTATGCCCCCTCAGCATCAAGAGTAGCAGTCAAATCGAGTTCCTTCTGGGCGAAAAACATCTCGATATACTCATCCTGGATGGGGCTCACCCTCCTGTTTACCTTTTCCACCTTCTCGGGAACCACATCCACCGCCACCACGCTATTGCGCTGCGCCAGCAGAACCGCCATCGAAAGACCTACATAACCTGTACCTGCAACTGCGATTTTCATATGTTAATGATTTTATATTAATTGTTTACCTCCATGACATACCTATATCTTGAACTCTGGAGCATTTTCTTTAACTTTATCAAGCAGGTCAGCTTTGATTGCTGCGATGGTCAAAGTTTGCTCATCGAAGATATAATAAATAAATTCATTGAAAGAGATCTTTCTCTGCCATATCCCTTTTAGTTTGCCATCAAGAAGAATTGGTTCACCAACTCCACTATCGGGATGCAGCATAGCATCTTTAATGATTACCTTTATCCTCTCTGCTTTCTCTGGATCTGTTGATTTGACCGTTTGAAAGGTTTTATATGCGTTTGGTGTAAACTCCAGTTTCATACCTATAGCAAATCAATGTCAACCTCAATACTTTCGCCACTATTCAGTTGTTCTACCCCTCTTATCAAATCATTTGACGTAGTGGGGGATGATAAAATACTTTCAGTGGCCTTTATAGAATTATACTCATCCAGAGAAATCAAAACTGCTGCCGTATTCCCCCTATTTATAATGAGTGCTCCGCTATCACTGATAACAGAGTCTATATATAGTTTAGCATTAGCTCTAAATTCAGAAATAGTAGTTGTAGTCATCTCAATTTCTTATTTTTTATACCACAAATATATGTACAAAATTTTGTACATACAAGGATTATTTGGAAATATACAGATAGATAAAGCGAAATTTTTGAAACGTCAAGCTCAAATACAATCAAATAAATCAATAATGCAATAATAGAAAGAAAAAGATTCCAATAATTATATAACAATAATCTTTTACAAATTTATGTTTCAATAGATGTTTTATAAGTAACATTATGCCAATGAATATATGATTTGGCTAAAGGATTGGATTCCGCCATTTCTCTTAATGCTTGCATCATAGTATACGCAGCAGTGTTCGTCACATATCCATACGGAGAAGTTGATATTTCAGCAAAAGAGGCAATGTTAAAATAACGATAACTTTGTTTATGAGGTGTAATCATTTCCGTTATTAGCCTCTTAAGTTGTTCATTATTATGTCTTCTGTTCTTTTTGTTATTATTTTTCCGTCAGTCGTTTGTTTCCGTTGCCGATAGCGTCCATTGTACAGACGTGAAAGGGGAAAGGTTTTAGGGCTGAATACTCTCCGTAGGAGGAAGATTTTGCCCGAAACGGCCTTACCGCTTGACCTTTTCGCTTTCAGAAGAGTCTGTACTAACTTAATGGACAGCAACGGAAATAAGCGACTGATGTGATAGAATATATAAGATGATTACACTACCAATATAGAACGTAAATCACCATAAAGTTCTCCCACCTTCAATTTTACACGCATAGAAGGCATGAAACGACAGTCTGTCATTATATGACTATGTAAATGTCCAGTATCATCGGTGTAATCTTTAGAATTAACGGTAATAAATGCCACATAAGGACTTATTGGGTTAAGAGCATGAACTAATGAAATAAATGTACCCCAGATATAACAATCCTTGTATTCCGCTTTACGGGCTGCGGGGGCCATTTTATTACGAAGTCTATAATCTGCAAAATCTCGATATTTATTTTGTTCTTTAAGAATAAATGTATTTTTCAAAATTCTATTTAACACCGTATTCAATCGATGCTCGATATTTAATAAATCTACAGCATTTACTATACGTTCTCTTTTTTTATCACTTACCATAAAATCTGCATAATCATGGATTTTCTGTTTGAGTTTTGTTTGGATATGCAGTAATTTGTTGTGTTCTTCTTCATAATGATCAAGGAATTCATTTATTACTAGCCCAGATGTGATTGATACTAGTTGATTATTTTCTATATAATCTGCAATCCTTTCATAACACAACAAATCATTAATATTTAGATTTTCTCTTGCTGGAATCCTTAAAATATCCAGTAAAGCACAAGTATCCCAAAAAACAATCAGTTTGTCATTAGGAATTTCCATATTCACTTGTGATAGATATATTCTTTTACCTGTTTTCATTATTAACTGCATTTAATATATCTATTCCATATTCGTATAAGTAAGATAGCTCTGTTATTTTGTCATTATACAAGTGTGACCAGTGCCTATCTTCTATTAGCCATTGACATAAATCTTGTGAAGATAGTTCGCAATTGTTATTATGTGCAGTAATAACAAAATCAATCCATCTTTTATAATCTAAAGGATGTGCTATTGGCATATCTTTATTACACAACCTCTCCCATAAATCAAGTTTTTCAAAAGTTTCAGTATCAAGGATATTTTGCAATAATTGCTCTTCAACAGAAACGTTTACACTAAATGTTTCATCAATATTAGGAATTATAAAATCATTGAGAAAAGAATTTAATACAAAATTATAATCAACAATTCCTAACTGAGGCTTTTCCGCCGATGTTATATTTGTTATTGTTAAAACACCATTATTCACTAACAACCATATATTACTCTCAAAAAGAGATTTTCTTTTAGCTTTAAAACATGCAACATTTTCAATGTTAACAAATATATTTTTTGCATAATCTTCTGTTAGTTTTTTTTGATAACTAAAAATTGGATTATGATTTTCCTTCAATACTGCTAATAGATTTATTAATTTCACTTCTGAATTAGCAATCTCTAAAGTTATAAACTTCTTCATAAAATAAAAATGTTATTTATATTCTATATATCAAATACAAAGGTATTCAATTAATATAAAAAGTGCGTAAGAGATAATAAAGATATTATATCGTATAGATTGTTTTGGCCATTCTTTTCTAAATAGACTTGTCTAACAATTAATTCTTCGAATATAATAAACGAATATTATATATCCTTGTTAAGACACTACATCATTATTAGTTCCGTTTTGTTGACTTCTCTTTTCTCCATTAATTTATCCATATCCTCCGAAATCTTATCATCAGTTACTTTGGCATATTCTTGAGTTGTACGAATATTAGTATGTCCCATCATCTTGGCAATACTCTCCATCGGAACTCCTGCCGAGACAAGGAGCGTTCCGAAAGTATGCCTTGATTGATGGTAGGACAGGTTATGTTTGAATTGGTGTGCAAACCCCAATTCGTGTATTTCAAACCAAATCATATATCTGCAAGGCAATGGGAAGATTGGCTTGCTGTCATCTGTAGTATTGTATAGTGACAATATCTGCTCAGCTATCGGGTGCAAGGGAATAAATGCCTCTACATCTGTTTTCTTACGGTATGTTCTAATGTACTTTCAGTCATCAGCAGTATGAGGATAGAGTCTCTGCACATCCACATATGCCAATCCACAAAAGCAAGAGAGTATAAATGTTCGTCTTGCCAATTCTTGCAATGGATCGAGTTTTGGATGGTTCATAATATCCTGCAATTGACTTTTGCTTATGTACATCAATTTCTTTGGAGGCTTTTTCTCATACTGGACATCTTCTATTGGATTGAAACGCAAGATGCCATTATCCACAGCCAAATAGACTAATCGCTTCAACCAACACAAACAATGGTTCCTGTATGATGGCTATGTGGGTAGTTCATCTTCATATAGAGTACAAAGTTGTTACCAAACTCCTCAGTTATATCCGTATATAGCATATCCTCTTTGCCCAACGAATTGATATACTCACTCAAATAGTGTTGGTACATCTTTGATTGGCGATATGTAGATGTGGAGTCAATCTGTACGGAACGGATTTTAAGATGTTCCCTCTCAACCTCACCGGCTTGCAATATGTATTTTGGAATATCTGAAACACCCGTAATGGCATTCTTAGCAATTCGGCTGTAATGACACCATTTGCTTTTTGCAGACTATTGTAAGTATCATCAATACGATTCTTATAGTCATTGAGCATACCATTGATTCTACTATTCTTTGTTTCGCCTTTCTTACCGTTCCAGTCATCAGGACGGCAATAGAGTCCTGTAGATAATACAGTAGCCCTGCCATCAATGGTTACTCGACACATAATGGCGGTTGTGCCATCAGCCTTAATCTTGTTGCGATTGATATAGTATAGTTGTTTATATGTACTTCTCATAATTCAAACTGTTTGTGTGTTATAAAACTAATGTCATATCACTTGTAGCCTTGATGAATATATCCATATCATCGAACAACTTCTTAGGTGTTACCTTAGCATATAGTTGAGTTGTGGTAAGGTTTGTATGCCCAAGCATTTTGCTGATTGTTTCTATAGGGACTCCTGCTTCAAGCGTAATCAGACTTCCGAAAGTATGACGCCCCATGTGATAGGCCAAATCCGCCTTAATTCCTGCCAAGTCTCGATGTCCTTTCATATGTCTTCGCAGATTAGGGTGGTGTATCATCGGGAATAACTCCTTGCGCTCATTACTGCGATATTTCTCTATCAGAGCAATAGCTTCAGGCAATAGTTTTACTCGCCCCAAGTGCTCATTCTTTTTACGCAGATATTTCAGCCATAATGCACCATTGTCATCGGTATAGATGTTATCGTCTGTTATTGAAACAGCATCGGCATAGGGAACACCTGTATAGCAAGCAAATAAGAATAGATCCCTTGCAATATTATGCGTTACTCTGGATGCAGAAATTTTCAAATCCCGTATCTTTTCAAAGTCCTCTCGGCTCGATGCACGTGGTGCTTTCCTATTCTCTTTTGGAAGTTTGAAATTTACGAAATAGCGTTTCTCTGAATGTCCCTCTTTGAACGCCAATCTGCAAATCTTTTTGAGTATGGCCAGATAATACCTTGCCGTATCAACTGCATGACCTTTATCCTTCAAGACATACTCCTGATACTCATATGTCAAATGCTCATTCAACTGCCCGAAAGCCAAATCATCAACCTTGAGATGCTTTTTGATAAACTCGCCCAAATACCTGCGAGTATAGATATAGGTTGACATAGATGATTTGGCAAAATCAACACCGATTCTTGATCGCATATCCTCAATATGAATATCTAATCGCTTAAGCAGTGTCATTTGAGTTTCAACGCTTCCTTGAAACGCTTCTTTGACTGCAGTTGCATCAAAATCAATCTTACGATCCAAAAGAAAATCAAATGCCGAATTTATGGCAAGCAGCAACTTGTCAATCTTGGTATTGATTTCAACAGCCTCCTTGCTTTTGCCATTGAGTCGGCTCTCGCGAGGATTCCATAGTTCGGGAGTACACGACAGTTTGCTGCTGAACTGCGCTATCGTTCGATTTACGGTAATTCGTCCCATGATGGGAGCCTTACCCAACTTGTCTAATCCGCTCCTTTTAAGGTAGAGCAACACCTTGAATTTTTCTACTTTCATACGCTTATATTTTTAGTGGCAAATTTAGCCTATATATAAGCGTTCTTTACTATGCAAAACAATGACAATCAACGCAATGTGATGCCATTGCAGATTATTTCGTTACCTACTGGCTTTAGGTAACAGCCAAGCAAACGATTTGGTAACTGAACTCTTGCCCCAAACCGTTATTTCTTGCGTAGTACCAACTATGCGAGAAAATTGCTTTTTGCTGTTTCCCAACCATTTACGTTTGCCTTATTCAATTCCGAAATCGTTTGCTTTGCTACTTGCTTTCCATCTGAGTAGGCACACATTTGCAGTGTTAGCCTTGAACTATGGTATGCTAATAGAGAGCGTGAGTAAGATTCTCGGACATACCAACATTACGACAACGCAGATTTACGCCAAAGTAACCAAGACTAAACTCTAACACGATATATCTATGTTTGAGAATAGGGTTAGCGGAAGATTCGCTATTTAATATGTATCGGTATGGAACGAACTATTATAACAATCAGCGAAAGTGGCAGAGTGAATATTCTTAGCGGTAATGTATGGATGTCTGAAATGGAGTTAGTGGAGTTGTTCGGGGTAATAGTCCCGACACTCAGAGCCGCCATCAAAGCAATATACAAAAGTGGAGCACTATCAGCTATCACAACTCTGCGATGTGATTTAGCCACGCCTACAAGTAGGACAACATTCTACAATATCGAAGTGGTCATTGCCCTCGCATTTAGGCTGAATACATACGAGTCGTGTAGGATAAGACAGAAGGTGTTGGAGGGTATTTCTCACCCGCAAAAGGCAGGAATCAACCTATTCTTAATGTTGAAAAGTGTGAAAACAAGTATTATCACGATATTAAACAAAATAATTAGCAATAGAATTGCAATAATCATCATAAAATGATTATATTTGCAATCGTATCGCAGAATATATGAGACAGCAAGATTATAGTTTATCAGATTGGATTGAAGAAAAGGTAATAAGAGGCTATTACACTTTTACGATTGAGGATGTTAAAAATAACTTTCCTCAATTTAGTGATGCCTATATTAGAACATCATTATATCGCTTAACAGTAAAGAAGAAAATTATTTCTCCTTGGAAAGGGTTTTATGTTATCATGCCGATTGAATTTGCCCTAAAAGCAGTTGTACCACCGGTATTTTACATTGATGCGTTAATGTCATTTTTGAACAAGAAGTATTATGTTAGTTTACTTAATGCAGCATCTTTCTATGGCGCATCACATCAAAGGGCGCAAACCTTTTCTGTAATGACTGAGGCCCCCAAATTAAGAAATACGACCAAGACTGGTACCTCCATTCTTTTCTTCTCCAAGAAGGATATTCCTGAAAAGTTTATACGAAAACATAAGGCTCAATCTGGTTATATAAATGTGGCATCCCCAGAACTGACAGCTATAGATTTAATTGAGAATGAAAAACATATTGGAGGCTTAAACAGGGCATGCACTGTTTTAAATGAATTAGTAGATAGTATTGATTTTGAAAAATTGGATGATGAATTCTTTACTCTTGCACCAGCACCCATATATCAAAGATTTGGATACATATTGGAATCGGTCTTAGGGAGAGAAGAACTTGCTAATAAAATTAAGAGCAAAATGCCCTTTTCCACAACAAGAAATATTCCATTTAAAATAGGTAAATCAATAAAAGATTGTGAGATAGATAGAAAATGGAAAGTAATTATTAATCAAGAAATAGAAATAGACGAATGATACCCGAATTTGCGATTAGAGAATGGAATGAAGTCGTTCCCTGGACTGAATCAGAACAGGTAGAACAAGATCTTCTTATTTGTAGAGCCCTAACAGAAATCTATAAAGATGAGTATTTGGCATCTCATCTGGCTTTTCGTGGTGGTACAGCTTTGCATAAGCTATTTCTTTCACCCCAACCTCGTTATAGTGAGGACATTGATTTGGTCCAAATTAAGGCAGAGCCTATCAAAGAAACTTATGACCACATTAGGGAGGCATTGTCTTTTCTTGGAGATCCCAAGGTTAAACAGAAAAGAAACAATAATACTTTGATTTTTAGAATGGAGTCCGAAATACCTCCTGTTGTACCTATTCACTTGAAAGTAGAAATAAACTGTAAGGAACACTTCAATGTGTTACCTATGCAAGAAATTCCATTTTCTGTTTCAAACAAGTGGTATCAAGGAGAATGTAATGTTCTCACTTACCAACTTGATGAACTTGTAGGTACAAAGCTTAGAGCATTATATCAAAGAAGAAAGGGAAGAGACTTATATGATTTATATAAAGCTTTGACAACCAAAGAACTTAATATTGATAATGTGCTGAAATGCTATCATCAATATATGAATTTCGTAGTTGATCATATTCCTACATATAAGGAATTTATTATTAACATGGAAGACAAAATGCATGATGAAGAGTTTTTGGGGGACACTCAACAATTACTTCGCCCTGATGAAAACTTTAATCCTCAAGAGGGTTATGAAATTGTTCGCTCAGTGTTAATAGATAGGTTGCAAAAATAATGTTAATATTGTAAAATTATAGGTTGGATTAGACGAAGATAATACAAATAATAAATAAGATGTTGAAAAATAAACAACAAAGATATGACTGAATCTGAAGTAAAAGAAAAATTATCACATCTTCTAAGTCAAGAAAACTTAGATTATAGTGCAATTTTGTCTTTATCTAATAGATTATCTCAATTTGATAAGGGCAATGTTCGTTTCTCCGTTGATGCTGGTGTGATAGACAGACTCGGTAATGAACTTGTGTCAAGACAGGAGACTGCTGTTTCTGAATTGGTAAAGAATTCATATGATGCAGATGCTACTTATGTAAAGTTGACATTTATAAATTCCAATGAGACAGGAGGAACACTTGTTATAGAGGATTCTGGTGTTGGAATGACGAAAGAACAATTAATAAATGGATTTATGCGTATCTCTTCAACAGATAAAGTGCGTCATCCATATTCAGATTTATACAATAGAAAGAGAGCTGGCAAAAAAGGAATCGGAAGATTTGCAGTACAAAGATTGGGTCGAAACTTGTCTATAATTACTAAAAGTATTAATGAAGACAGGGCATATAAATTATCTATTGATTGGGATGAGTATGTCGGCGAAAAGAACCTAATCGACATAACAAATACAATTGAAGAAATAAATTATGATAAAATCTTTGGTACAACATTAAGAATTGAAAATCTTAGAGACAAATGGACTGAAGCTGCAATTAAAAGAATATACAGATATGTTTCTGATATTATGCAACCATTTCCTCTAAGTAAAAACAATAATGAAGAAGGTGTAGATCCTGGATTTAAGGCTACATTCTATATTTCAGATGGTATCTCTAAAAGAAAAATAGTTGATGACAAAATCATGATTTATGATCATGCTGTTGCTGTGATTGATGGTCATGTAGATGCACATCATAAAGCTGGTTATAGTGTTTTTAGTTCTAAATTAGGTATCGATTTTTCTGATGATATAGGTATAGATCCAGATAATAAAAATTCTCTTTTTGATAAAATTAAGAACGTTAAATTTAGAGCGTATTATTACATATATGAAGGTAACCTCATTCCTAAAATGCATTTGAATGCAATACGAAAACTAGCTAATGTAGCAGGAGGTATACGTTTATATAGAAATGGATTTCGTGTGTTGCCATACGGAGAACCTGGTGATGATTGGTTGTCTTTGGACATGTCTACGCGTAGGCGTTCTATTTTGCCAACTCATACAAATATTTCATTTTTTGGCTTTGTTGAAATAGATGATAGTAGTGGTGATTTTGAGGAAACATCAAGTAGAGAAGGCTTGATGAATAATGATGCCATGATTCAATTACAAAACTTTACTTATCGTGCGATATTAAATTCTGTTATAAAGATAGCAGAGGTTAGGAATATCAAAGTTGTCTCAGGACAGAAAAAAGATGAAAAAGGGAATTGGGAAAAAATAGATATAAGAGTTAAAAATATAGCCCACACTCTAGATGAGTTAGATAAAGCACTAGAGACTGGCGATGGAGTTGTTGCGAAAAAACAACGTAGAAAAAAAATTGCCAAGTTGAAAAAAGATTTGGAAGAAGTTGATAGATTACAAAAACAAGAAATTTCTAAGACTCTTAAGGAACGTTCTATGTTAAGAGTTTTAGGAAGTGTAGGCTTAACAATTGGACAATTTATTCATGAAATAAAGTATCATTTTGATAATATTAAAGACGATATTAATGTGCTAATTCAAGATTTACAGGATAACTACAAGGCTCTTGAGAGGTTGTGCATCCTCAATGATAATTTTGCGTCATTTAGTACTTATATGTCTTATTTTGACAATGTCATTTCTCTGAATATTGTAAGAGAACTGAGACCTATCGAATTAAGAACTGTTGTCAAGCCATTTATTGAGTCAATGTATAGTGATGCCATAAAAGTAGGAATAGAATTGTTACCTGCGGAATTTATTGGCTATAATTTATATACAAAGCCTATGCATCCATCGGAATGGTCTTCTATTTTGTTTAATTTTTATACTAATTCAAAGAAGGCAATAAAAAGAATTGGTAGTTTTGGACAAATTCACATCGAATGTGGTGCAACTGACAAATATATTTATTTAGAGTTCTCTGATACTGGTGATGGGATTTCTCCCGAAGATGAAGATCGAATATTTGATGAGTTTTATACAACAACATCGCAAAATTCATTGGACTCTTTAGACTATAAAAATCAAATAGAAGGGACAGGTCTTGGACTTAAAATTGTGAAAGATATTGTATTAAGTTATAAAGGTAATATAATGGTTGTATCTCCCAAACAGCATTATTCAACTTGTATTAGAGTTGAAATACCTAAAGCAAATGATAAAGATTTAGAAAGTATTATATGAGTTATAAGATATTGTATATTGAAGATCTACCCACAGGTAGTATTCAAAACGATTTAGAAAGATGTGGGTTTGAAGTCGCCGTTAATAATGCAGATGATTTTAATGATACATTGTCAGATATTGTTGATAATGAATATGACGCATTTATTATGGACTTTAGACTAACTGCTAACACAGGAAGAGTAGATGCACCAACTTTTGCTTCTACAATTAGGACTAATGGGGGTAACCATAAAAAATGTCCTATCATATTAATTTCTAGTGAAGAGAACTTACCTGAATTTAATAATGATTTTACAAGTCAGGATCTATTTGATATGGTTATTTCTAAAACTAAATTTCGAACTTGTTGCCAGAAATATAGTAAAATTATTATTGATTTGATAGAATCATATCGTAGTATTATTTTAGAGTCATACAATACTACAAAATTGCTTAATATTGAAAATACAGATTATTTAGATTATAGATTAATTGAGATTCTTGATACATTTAGTAAACAAAAGAATCCATATGGATATTGTCGCACTATTTTTTATTCACTAATTCGCTCTATAGGCATTTTGGTGGGAGAAGATGTGTTGGCAGCGAGACTGGGTATTGAAAAATCGTGTGAAGACTTTAACATCTTAAAAGAAAAACTAGAAAGTTGTAAGTATCGTGGAATATTATCAAAAGCATATGATAGGTGGTGGTTTGATCAAATTCTAGCTATGTGGAAAGAAATATCTGGCGGAAAATCTTTAAGAAGAATGAAAGCTGCTGATAGAGTGGATATTATAAATAATTTCTGGAGTTTACATTTACAACCTGCAAAACCCATCAAATTTGCTTCAAGTTCAACATTTTGGACAATATGTTCAAAAGAATTAAAGCCATTAGATCCTAATGAGGGCTATATCTATAATAATAAAGTTATAGATGTATGGCAGGAACCAGAATATATATCTTTATATAGCGCACTGGAGTATCCTGAATTACTCGAGAAATTGTCTCCTATGGATAGAAAAGAAATTTTTGAGATTGGGAAAAATGCCAGAGTATAAGCATAATAAAATAATTACAGATATAAAAGAATTAGTCCGTTTGTTAAAGAAACATCAATTTAACGAATTTATGGAACTATATTCTTTAGATAATCTTGTAGGAAAAACTACTGAAGTTTTTTATAATTATAATATTGATGACATAGTACTAAGAATTACATCATCAGGACAAAAACCAGCACCCAAGGTTTCTAAATTTGCGATAGTCATTAAAATGGACTATACTTTACAAGAAAACTTAAATGCCAAGATTGATATTTTTGATAATTATCAATTTGAACTTTTCATAAAAGGATTTAAAGATGTCAATGCAACAGGCTATGAAGATGAATATAATTTCTTTTGTTGGCATTTAGATAAGGAAGTTAACACTAATGGGAAATTTATTCATCCATATTACCATTTCCATGCAGGAGGAGTGTACATGAAGGATTATATTGATGAAGATAGTAAAATAGTATTGATAGGGTCTCCTAGGATACCTCATCCTCCTATGGATATTATTTTAGCAATCCATTTTATAATTCTAAACTTTGTGAATTCAAAAGAATATCCGGCAAAAGAATATTTGTTATCAGATGAATCTTATATTGATGTAATAGAAAGGGCTCAAAAACGTGTTTTGGATCCGTATTTCAATGCAATTAATGGAGATGGGCACACTGTATTTACAAAAGAAAATTTATTCCCATTGTATGTATGACATTTAAAATTTCAAATTTCTTACGAAACTTTTCATATAAAACTAACGAAATTAATAGGTTGTTGGTTTCAACATTTATATATTCTAATAAAATAGAAGTAAGAAACAACAATCTTATTAAAGAACTTTTGCTCAATGGCAATGATGCCGATGTTTGTTCACTATCAAAATTAGTTATTGATACATATCAAGAATTCAGCATTGAGTTGCTCATCGAATTATTTGAATTTGTTATTTCTCCTGCGGAAAAAGAGGTAAATGGAGCTGTTTATACTCCTCGATATGTTCGTGAGTTTATTGTTCAAGGTTGCTTTGATAATTTCCCTTTGGATGATTGGCGGAATTTGAGAATAGCTGATATTTCATGTGGTTGTGGCGGTTTTTTTATATCTATAGCTGAGTATCTTAAAAATAAGATAGATACGACATACTATGATATATATAATCATTTATATGGTATTGACATTGAAGAATATAGCATAGAACGCACAAAAATTCTATTAACTTTATATGCTATTCAGAATGGAGAAGATATAGAAGATTTCACTTTTAATCTTTTCTGTGGGAATTCATTAAATTTCGATTGGACTACCATTCCGGTATATAATTTGAATAATGGTTTTGATATTGTCATAGGTAACCCACCATATGTTGGAGCTTCTAAAATAACAGATGAAAGTCGCCAATATTTATCGAGATGGTCTGTGACAAGAACTGGTAAAACAGACTTATACATTCCATTTTTTCAGATTGCTATAGAATGTTTGAAAAAAGGTGGTGTGCTTGGATACATTACCGTAAATAATTTCTATCGCAGTGTTAATGGTAGAGCATTTCGTTCATACATGTCTGCTAATGAATATAACTTTAAAATAATAGATTTTGCTTCAGAACAAGTTTTTAGAGGCAGATCTACATATACATGTATTTGCTTTATAAATAAACAGAAAGGGAATGTATCCTATTGTAAAGCATCGAGCAGGTCTTTGGTTGGAATTATAAATAATAGTTATTGTTGTCTTGATTACAAAAAATTAGATAATGAAAAGGGGTGGCTATTGCAAGATGATTCAATAGCATTGAATATACGAAAGATAGAATCAACAGGAAAGCCGTTAGGAAAGACTTTTGATATAAAGAATGGTTTTGCAACATTGAAAAATGATGTGTTTATTTTGAATGTAATTAACGAAGATACTGAGTTTTATTATTCTCAAAATAAATTAGGAGAGATTTTCAAAATTGAAAAGGACATTTGTAGAAATGTTATAAAGCCAAACACTTTGAAATCGGAGAAAGAGATATCAAATAAGATTGAAAAATTGTTGTTCCCTTATTCTGTTTCAAATGGGATGGCAAAAGTAATGGAAGAAGATGTCCTACAAAAGAAATATCCATACGCATATAAATATTTATTACATAATAGATATGTATTGTCACAAAGAGATAAAGGAAAAAGAGAATATGAGCAATGGTTTGCTTTTGGACGAACACAAGCAATAACTATTAGAGGATACAAATTGTTATTTCCATATATCGCAGAATATCCATATTTTGTTATATCAGAAGATGAAGATTTACTATTTTATAATGGATATGCTATAGTTTGTGACAACTTACAAAAACTAAAAGTTTTACAAAAAATATTACGTTCAGAAGTTTTTTGGTATTACATAAAACATACAAGTAAGCCATATGGAAGTGATTATTTTGCACTTGCGAAAAATTATGTAAAGAACTTTGGACTTATTGAACTTTCTGATAAAGAAGAAAAAGAAATTCTATCATTAAGTTCTGATGCGGAAATAAATAACTATGTTAAAGAATTATATGAATTAGATTTATAGCATAAAGAATTGTAGAATAGGCGTTCACCCTCAACAAGTGAACGCCTATTTTTTGATCAGCCTACCGCATTCATCCCATCTATCAAATCCTGATAGGTCGCCATTTTATGGTACTTCACATCGGCTGTAGGGATAGAATTGAACAACTTTCCGCATAATCAATCTTGGCTCGCTCGATGGCAGACAAGTCCATTAACGACATTGAACCTTTGGTTTCGGCCACGAAAAAGATGTGCTTCACATCGTTTTCCTTAATGGCGATCGCCCAGTCGGGAGCGTAATTGCCTACGAGTGTAGGAATCTGGAAGGGGCGTGGCAGCTTGGCATATACCACTACTTAGCTGGCTTCGTCAAGGTCATGGGCAAATTTGCGCTTGCCTTTGCTGTCGCTGAATACATAATCGGTTATATGTTTCTTGGCTCGTAGGCTCGGTCAAAGTCCATCTTACTCTTCACGGTGAAAATGTCGCTATCGTATTTTTCCTCGGTAATATTGTAGTGGATATCCTCTACAATCATCGTTGATTCTGCTCCTTGATGGTGCTTATTACCTGACGGATAGATATACTCTTCCGGATTGTTCTTAAACAAGTAGAGCTTGCTTTGCTTAACGCCTTGTAGAATATTCATAACAGTACGGCGAGTGAGGTTTGACCCTTTGGCAATATCGCCAACAAGGTCGTACTTGATAGTAGAGGTACATACATCAGTCTATTCACGAAATTGTGAAAGGGTATCGCCAAATTCAGTAACTTGGTTTTCATCTTATGTTCCTTCCGCATCACATAGCAAAGCTGCAAGATGTTAAACTTCTTTCCATTGCATGTGTGCTAGAGAAGACATATTATTTTATTTCCTATTCATATAATCACCTTTTTTAGACTCTGGCAAAGTCAAAACAATCTTCAAAAAACTATTTGGTATAGAAATAATACCCCTCTCCTACCCCATCAATCTTCTTCCGATATCAGCCCTGACCACCGCAATAGGTCTGTGGCAGACCTCGCGAGCGACTTGGTAAATGTCCGGTGGACATTTACAGCGAGCAGCGCGGAGCGAAATCTAAATATCAAGTTATGAAAGGAATAGTATTAGCTGGTGGTTCAGGAACACGTCTATATCCTATCACTAAGGGAATCAGTAAGCAATTGATGCCTATCTATGATAAACCGATGGTTTATTATCCTATAAGCGTATTAATGCTGGCTGGTATCAGAGATATTCTTATCATCTCAACACCTCATGACCTTCCCGGATTTAAAAGACTTTTGGGTGACGGAAGCGACTATGGTGTGAACTTCACATATGCAGAGCAGCCATCTCCAGACGGACTTGCTCAAGCATTTACAATTGGCGCTGAATTCATTGGTGATGACAGTGCTTGTTTAGTATTAGGGGATAATATCTTCTATGGCAGCTATTTCACGCCAATGCTAAAAGAGGCTGTACGTGCTGCAGATGAGGATGGAAAAGCAACTATTTTCGGTTATTGGGTTAACGACCCTGAACGTTATGGTGTAGCAGAGTTTGATAAGGATGGTAATTGTCTCAGTATTGAGGAGAAGCCGAAGGAACCAAAGAGCAACTATGCTGTTCCTGGATTATACTTCTATCCCAATAAAGTAGTTGATGTGGCAAGAACTATCAAACCATCAGCTCGCGGAGAATATGAAATCACTACTGTAAATCAGGTATTCCTTGAATCAAAGGAACTTAAGGTTCAGACACTCGGACGCGGTTTTGCATGGCTTGATACAGGTACACATGATTCTCTATCAGAAGCTTCAACTTTCGTAGAGGTAATTGAAAAACGTCAAGGTCTCAAAATCGCATGCCTTGAAGCTATAGCATATCGTAGAGGCTGGATTACTGAGGAGCGCATGCGAGAACTTGCACAGCCTATGATCAAAAACCAGTATGGTCAATACCTTCTGCAGGTAGTAGATGAGAAAAAACGTGAAATTAATTCAGATACTCTCGCTAAAAGATAATCAAAATATGAAACGCAATATAGTCATAACCGGAGGCGCAGGATTCATAGGTAGCCATGTTGTACGCCTTTTCGTAAATAAGTATCCAGGGTATAATATTATCAATCTTGACAAGCTTACCTATGCTGGTAATCTTGCTAATCTTAAAGACGTTGAGGATAAGCCAAACTATAAGTTCGTTAAGATGGACATCTGTGACTTTGATGCTTTCTTTAAGCTTATGCAGGATGAAAAAGTAGATGGTATTATCCATCTTGCTGCAGAAAGCCATGTTGATAGAAGTATCAAAGATCCTTTCACTTTCGCTAAGACTAACGTGATGGGTACACTTGCTCTTCTTCAGGCTGCTAAGCTGTACTGGGAGAGTCTTCCTGAGAAGTACGAAGGAAAGAGATTCTATCATATCTCAACAGATGAGGTATACGGAGCATTGAGCATGAACCATCCTGAAGGTATTGAACCTCCGTTCAAGACAGTGGCATCAAGCGAAGGTCACAAGGCATATGGTGATGATTTCTTCTATGAGACAACTAAGTACAATCCACACAGTCCGTACTCAGCATCCAAGGCTAGCTCAGACCACTTTGTAAGAGCATACCATGACACTTATGGAATGCCGACTATCGTGACAAACTGCTCAAATAACTACGGCCCATATCAGTTCCCAGAGAAACTGATTCCTCTTTTCATTAATAATATCCGCAACAGGAAGCCACTTCCAGTGTATGGTAAGGGCGAAAATGTTCGTGACTGGTTGTATGTTGAGGACCATGCTAGAGCTATTGATGTGATTTTTCATGAAGGCAAGGTAGCGGAGACCTATAATATTGGTGGTTTTAATGAGTGGAAGAACATTGACCTCATCAAAGTGATGATTAAGACAGTGGATAAGATTCTCGGAAATCCAGAAGATCATAGTCTTGATCTTATCACCTATGTCACTGATCGACTTGGTCATGATGCCCGTTATGCAATTGATTCAACCAAACTTCAGAAAGATCTTGGATGGGAACCATCGCTTCAATTTGAAGAAGGTATTGAGAAGACGGTAAGATGGTATCTTGATAATCAGGAGTGGATGGATAGCATTACTTCTGGTGAGTATGAGAAGTATTACGCTGATATGTATAAAGAGAGATAATATTCAAGTTAATCTAGGCTAATATCAGATATGAAAAAAATAATGCTAGTCTTCGGCACAAGACCAGAAGCGATCAAAATGTGCCCGCTTGTGAAGGAATTCAAGAAGCGAGCTGATGAATTTGAAACTATCGTATGTGTGACAGGTCAACATAGGGAGATGCTGGATCAAGTGCTCAAGATCTTTGAAGTTACTCCGGATATTGATCTTAATATTATGAAGCAAGGACAGGACTTGACGGACGTGACAGTACGTATCCTTAATGGTATGCGTGATGTGTTCAATGAGTGTCGCCCTGATGTTGTTTTGGTACATGGTGATACAACTACTTCAACTGCAGCTGCTCTTGCAGCTTTCTATGCACAGATTCCTGTAGGTCACGTTGAGGCAGGTCTTCGCACACACAATATCTATAGTCCATGGCCGGAGGAGATGAACCGTCAGGTGACAGGGCGTATTGCTACATACAACTTTTCTCCAACACCACTCTCAGAGAAAAACCTCATAGAGGAAAAGGCAGTGGGTAAGATTTATGTAACAGGTAACACCGTGATTGATGCCCTTCACTATGTAGTGAACAAGCTGAAGAGTGACGAGGCTATTGCTAAGGAGCAGGATGCTGTTCTTTTGAGTGCAGGTTATGATGTTACTCGTTTGGAAGATGGAAAAAAACTTGTGCTTATCACTGGCCACAGACGTGAGAACTTTGGTGATGGCTTTATTCGTATGGTGACTGCTATGAAGGATCTTTCAGAAAAATATCCTGATGTTGACTTCGTTTACCCAATGCACTTGAACCCCAATGTACGTAAGCCTATTCACGAAGTATTTGGTAAAGATCTTACTCGTCCTAACTTCTTCTTTATTGAGCCGCTCCAGTATCTTGAGTTCGTTCATTTGATGTCTAAGGCTACTATCGTTCTCACTGACTCAGGAGGAATCCAGGAAGAGGCTCCGGGTCTTGGTAAACCAGTTCTAGTGATGCGTGATACGACTGAGCGTCCAGAGGCTTTGGAAAGTGGTACTGTACACCTTGTGGGTACTGACTATGATAAGATTGTGAATGAGGTGAGTACACTCCTTGAGGATGCTGAGGCTTATACTAAGATGTCTCAGGCAGTTAATCCTTATGGTGATGGTTTGGCCTGCGGTAGAATTGCGGATGCGTTGAAATAGGTGTTTATATATATAATGTACTTAATAAATAAATTAATTAATTAATTAATATACAATGATTAACGTTGGAATTATTGGATGTGGCTTCGTTGGCGGAGCGCTCAAAGATTGGTTAGAGCATCATAATCCAGAGTGTAAATTATTTATCAGTGATCCTGCTAAAGGATACAATGATGATATGGACTCCATTGATATAGCTTTCTTGCAGATTCATGTCCCTACAGAGGATGATGGAACACAAGATCTTAGCCTAATGAAAGAACTAATTAATAAACTTCCTGATGTCCCTGTATTTGTGCGCACTACTATTCTCCCTGGTACTAGCGATATACTTTCTCGTGAAACAGGACATCAAGTATGTTATATGCCAGAGTTCCTTACTGAACGTACTCATATTGAAGATTTCAAGAAGCAGACCATGGTATTTACAGGTGCAATAGAACTACTTACTAAAATTTTTGTAGGTAAGAAATTTGCTGTTATGACACCACTGGAAGCAGAGCTCACTAAGTATATGCATAATGTTTTTGGAGCATATAAGGTGACTTATTTTAACGCTTGTCGTGAATATTGTGAGAAAATGGGAGCAGACTGGAGAACAGTTCATACTGGTTGTCTTCTCTCTGGTTATATTAATGACACACATACTTATGTCCCAGGCCCGGATGGAATGTATGGCTATGGCGGAAAGTGTTTTCCTAAGGATGTAAATGCGTTTGCAAAGATGACTGAAGGGACTTCTCTTGGAACCCTTCTGGCACCACTTCATGATCTTAACGTCCATTTTCGTGGATTTGAAGAAAAAATTTGATTGTTACTTATCAGATGTGTATGAAATATAATTGTTGTATTTTTTATAGGAATTATTCCTTATCTATCTAAAAAATGTATATTACTCATTGAAAATGATATATATATTGCAAGATTTAGTAGCTTATAGTGGCTTATAGAGAGGTTCTCTTATCTCTTTAAATTGTGATGATTAAAATAAATGGCAGAAGACGATTCACTTAAAAATAAAACAGTTAGCGGCATGGGATGGAGTGCCTTAGAAAATGTGACTAGATTGGGGGTAACTTTTGTGGTCAGCATTATTCTTGCACGATTGCTCTCGCCAGAAGAATATGGAATGATAGGTATACTAACTATCTTTATTTCTATTTTCAATGCAATAGTGGATAGTGGTTTTACGAATGCACTTATTCGTAAGCAGAATGCTACTGATACTGATTATAGTACAGTATTTTACACAAACTTTGTATTGTCTGTTATGCTGGCAGCTGTTTTATTCTTTTGTGCAAAGTCTATTTCAGTTTTCTTTGAACGTCCGGAATTGGAGTTGCTAACTAAGGTGATGTCCAGTGTAGTGATTATTAATGCACTTTCTATCGTTCAGAGAGTAAGAACAACTAAAGCGATTAACTTTAAGACTCAAACAAAGATTACCTTTATATCTTCTATAGGTAGTGGTGTTATTGGTATAACTATGGCCTATATGGGATATGGGGTTTGGTCTTTAGTTGGTCAGCAGATTTCAAATCAGCTACTCACAACACTGTTCTTTTGGGTTTATAACAAATGGGTACCAAAGTTTATTTTCAGTTGGGCTTCATTCAAAGAAATGTGGTCTTTTGGATCAAAGTTATTAGTAAGTAGTCTGATTGCTACGGCTTGGAATGAAATATACCAAGTAGTTATTGGTAAATGTTATAGTCCTGCTACACTTGGGTTGTATACACGTGCTAAGCAATTTGCGGACCTTTGCTCATCCAATCTAACAACAGTTGTTCAAAGAGTGAGTTATCCTGTTTTAAGTAGTATTCAAGATGATAGAGCAAGACTAAAGGGTGCATATCAAAGAGTTATTAAGACGACCATGCTTCTTACATTTGTGCTTATGTTGGGTATGTCGTCTTGTGCAGAATCAATTATTTTTATTTTATTAGGAGAACAGTGGCTTGAATGTGTTCCGATGCTTCAGATAATCTGCATTTATGGAATGCTATATCCATTACATGCATTAAATCTGAATATGCTTGAAGTTCAAGGAAGAAGTGATTTGTTTCTAAAACTAGAAATTATAAAGAAGATTATTGCTGTTGGCCCACTTCTCCTTGGTATCTTCGTAGATATAAACTGGATGCTTTGGGGTAGTGTTGTAACAGGCTTATTTGCATATTATCTCAATGCCTATTACTCTGGTCCTTTCTTAAACTACAGCATCAAAGAGCAGGTAAAAGACATTCTTCCAAGTTTTGGAGTATCTGTGGCAATGGCAGTTCCTATTTATGTAATGAGTTTCATCCCATTGAATTCTTTTATCTTGCTACCACTGCAGATAGTGGCAGGAGCAAGCATAACAATTTCAATCTGTGAGGCCACAAAACTTCCAGAATACATAGAACTGAAAGGCATTGCCATGCCTATCATCAATAAGGTAATAAGAAGAAAATAACATAATTTATGGACAACAAACAAATTACAGTAACTAGTCCGTTACTTCCCAATTTGGATGAATTCCACGAATTCTTGAAAGAGATATGGGACTCCAAGTGGATTACCAACAATGGATCATTCCATCGTCAGTTAGAGACAGCACTTGCAGAGTATCTAAAAGTGCCATTCGTCTCGTTATTTACTAATGGTACACTTCCGCTTCTTACAGCCCTTCAGGCATTGAGAATTACAGGTGAAGTGATTACTACACCATACTCTTTTGTTGCAACCACTCACTCTATCTGGTGGAATGGTTGTAAACCTGTCTTTGTAGATATAGATCCAAAGACAGGTAACATGGATCCTGATAAGATTGAGTCTGCTATTACTCCTCGTACCTCCGCTATTATGCCGGTTCACTGTTATGGCAAGCCTTGTGATGTTCGCAGAATCAAGGAGATTTCAGACAAGTACGGCTTGAAGGTGATTTATGATGCAGCACATGCCTTTGCATTGGAGATTCCTAAGAATGAGGCTGACTATAAGGTTGCGTTCGATGAGGCAAACAATGTGTTTAATCCTTCAAAAGCATCAAAGAAGGTAGAGGTTGAAACTGAATCTATCCTCAAATGGGGGGATATGTCTACCTTAAGTTTTCATGCAACTAAGGTGTACAACACCATCGAGGGTGGTGCTATGATTATGCATGATGCTGAGACCAAGAAACGTATCGACTATCTGAAAAACTTCGGTTTTGCAGATGAGGTTACTGTAGTTGGCCCTGGTATCAATTCTAAAGTAGACGAAATGCGTGCTGCCTACGGTCTCCTAAACTTGAAGCAGGTCGACTCTGCTATAGAGGCTCGTAAGAATACTGCTACTGTTTATCGTGATGCATTGAGAGGTATTGATGGTTTGACCTTCTACGAAGATATGCCAGGAGTAAAGCACAACTATTCTTATTTCCCATTGTTCATTGATGCTGAGAAATACGGAATGACTCGTGACGAGCTGTATTACAAGATGAAGGAAGCCAATGTACTTGGCAGACGTTATTTCTACCCATTGATTTCTGAGTTCTCTACTTATAGAGGATTGGAGTCTGCACGCAGAGAGAATCTTTCTAATGCTCATAAGATGGCAGATACAGTAATTTGCTTGCCTATGCACCATGAGTTGAGTGAGGGAGATATGGAAAGAATACTTAAACTGATTGTAAAGTAAGGATATGAAGCAAAAGAAATTGATGCTTTTGGGAGGTATCCGTTACCTTCTTCCTGTGATAAAAGCAGCTCATGAACAGGGATATTATGTAATTACCGCAGACTATCTACCAGATAATATAGCACATCAGTATTCGGATGAGTATGTCAATGTAAGTATCATTGACAAGGAGGCAGTTCTTAAAGTTGCCCGTGAGAAGGATATAGATGGTATCATGTCCTTTGGTGTGGATCCAGGTGTGATTGCCGCATCTTATGTGCAGAATCAGATGGGATTGCCATCGTTTGGCCCATTTGAGTCAGTGGATATTCTTCAGCATAAGGATAAGTTCCGTGCCTTTTTGGCAGAAAACGGATTCAATGTGCCTTGGGCATTCGGTTTCTCTTCTGAGACTGAAGCTTGGGAATCACGTGACAAGTTCACATATCCTTTGATTGTAAAACCAACAGATTCTGCAGGTAGTAAGGGATGTACTCGCGTTGATTGTGAAGAAGAGTTGATGACTGCCATTCAGTATGCTTTCAAATATACAATCAGTGGCCACATCATTATTGAGGAGTTTTTGGAGAAGAAAGGCTGTTCGTCGGATACTGATAGCTATGCACAGGATGGACAGTTGAAGTTTGTTAGCTTCTCTGCTCAGCGTTTTGATGCTAATGCAGTGAATCCGTATACTCCATCTGCATACTCATGGCCATCTACTTTTACTAAGGAAGAAGAGGAGTATTTAACACGCGAAATACAGCGATTAATCACGCTTCTTGGAATGAAGACTTCTGTATTCAATATTGAGGTGCGTGTGGCTACCAACGATAAGCCTTACATTATGGAACTTACTCCGAGAGGTGGTGGTAACCGTCTTTGCGAGATGCTTCGTTATGCAACAGGAGTAGATATGATTACAGCTATTACACGTGCCATGGTTGGTGATGAACCTGATGTTATTGAACAAAAGCCATACAACGGTAATTGGGCAGAAATCATCCTTCATGCAGATAACGATGGCGAGTTTGTAGAACTTCAGATTGATCCATCGCTTCCTGCAGAAGTTGTAGAAGAAGATTTATGGGTTAACCCAGGTGACTTTGTTCACGGCTTTGAGGCTGCAAACGATGCTATCGGTACTTTGGTTCTGAGATTTGAGAATGCAGAGGATTTGGAGAAAGCAATAACTAATCAGGGAGAATGGTTGAAGGTTGTGACCAAATAAAGGCGATTGGTGGCTATTTTGAATTAGCTGATAAGGATTGTGAGTTTGCAGGAATGCCAGTTGATGGAGTGGCTCTCAATACTTGTCGCAATGCCTTAGAATATATAATCCTTCAGTTGCTTGATGCAAAACGCATCTTCGTTCCGTACTATACTTGTGAGGCTGTTATTGAACCTCTGAAGCGATTGCAAATCGAATATCAGTTTTACCACATAAATGAGCAATTGGAGATTGCTGAGGAACTAAAATTAGAAGAGGGAGATTATTTAATAGCCAACAATTATTTCGGAATCAAGGATGCATATATTGAATGGCTGGCAGGGAAGTATGGAGACAGGTTAATTGTAGATAATGCTCAAGCTCTTTTTGCTCCAGTACTTCCAAACATCAAAGCAGCATATAGTACACGCAAGTATGTCGGTGTTGCAGATGGCGGATTTGCTGTAGGAGTGCCTGCTGTCGGTATTATTGATTACGAAGAGGATAATTCATCAGAACATGATTCTCACCTTTACATAAGAAAAGAGAGAGGAGCAGAGGCCGGTTTTAAAGATTATCAAGCCAATGAGTGCAAACTAGATGATCAACTTATTCGAAAAATGTCTCCTCAGACAAAGACGATATTATCTCAGATAGATTATAATTCTGTAATTAAGAAGAGAAGACAGAATTATGAATATTTGAATAATGCTCTTGGAGAAAAGAATTTCCTACAACTGCCATTAATGGACTCCTTTACTTGTCCTATGATTTATCCATTCATAACAGATGATGAATCTTTAAGAGACCGACTAATCCAGAATAAGGTTTTTGTGGCTCGTTACTGGCCGAATGTGTTAGAGTGGTGTGATGAAGATGAATTAGAGTATAAATTGGCAGCACAGATTATACCTCTTCCTGTCGATCAAAGATATGGTGAGGTTGATATGATGAAAATAATTGAATTAATATCAAAGTAGAATTGTCATATGAATATTAAAGGAAAAATTGTAACCCTAAGGGCAATCGAAGAATGCGATTTGGAAATGATTCGTGAAATGTTTAACAATTGCGAATTAGAAAATTTGGTAATAGGATGGGCATTCCCTGTTTCATCTATGGCACAGAAGCAGTGGTGGCATAACAATTACGCCGATCAGAAAAACCATAGGTTTGTTATTGAAACAGAAGTAGATGGGGCTGTGGGCATTGCTACTCTTACAGGTATTGATTGGAAAAATAGAGTTGCAGAACATGGAATAAAGTTGTCTAAGATGCAAAATCGTACTAAGGGTATAGGTACTGATACAGTTATGGCTATAATGAGATATGCTTTTGATGAGCTGCAACTTCATCGCTTAGAAGGTAGTTGGTTTGAATTTAATGCACCTTCAATAGGGTTGTATAAAAAGTGCGGATGGAGAGAAGAAGGAGTTAAACGTTCTTGTATTTATAAGAATGGAGAATATCGTGATTTGGTAATTTCTGGAATATTGGAAAGTGAGTATCGTGAGCTTGTTGCTAATAATCATTACTGGGATATGTAGTAATTTATAGGACCATATATATGAACATTTTAACCGTCCAGTAGTTGCAGCAAATCGTACAATGTATACCAATGTTTCTATCGTCTTTGCGTCTTTTAGTAATAAAAGTTGTAAATAGTAAACCAAGGTATTGAAAAATCAGATCAATAGTGGAAACAACTAATTCTAGGCTGAGATTTATAGGTTTATGGGTATTTTCAAATTTAAAAAGGAAATACAAACTATTAGAAATTTCAAGCCGTTGTGCTGGAACTATGTGTTTAACAAGAGCAAAAGGGGTTAATTTACCATTACTGTCTGCATATGTTGCTATGGGGTATGACATAAGTGTTATACCCAACAATTACAATGTAGAGATGGATAGGACATTAATATCTAGATATGAGATCGATTATAATTATGAAACGGTTTACTTTGATTTTGATGATACACTAATCATTGATAATAAAGTGAATCTGAAAGCTATATGGTTCTTATATCAATGTTTAAATAGTGGTAAAAAGATTATTCTGCTCACTAAACATGATAAAGAGTTGTATAGGAGTATGGAGAAGTATAAGATCAATTCTAATATATTTTCTGAAATTATTCACATAGCTCCTACTGACTCAAAATCTTCTTATATAAGACCTCATAAAGCAATATTTATTGACAATGCTTATAATGAGCGAAAGGATGTTGAAAGCGTACACCACATTCCTGTATTTGATGTTGATAATATTGAAGTATTAATGGACTGGAGAAGTTAATATGACGAAGGATTAATAAGAACATTACTTTTCTATCTTATGGGTGGCCTATAACTATCTAGTCACCATAAGTTTAATTTTAAGCCTCACAGGAGGACTTCAATGTTGTGGTGCGATGCCATCGGCTTAAGTGAAATATAAATATACTTTGAATGAATATAAAATATCCTTTTCCTCGGGAGGAATATAAAGTTTTGGTTAGATGTTTTACATATAACCAAAGTAAATACATTGAGGATGCTCTCAACGGTTTTGCTATGCAGCAAACAACCTTTCCCTTTGTATGTCTAGTAATGGATGACGCCAGTACAGATGGTGAGCAGCAGGTAATCAAGGCTTGGATGGAGCGTGAGTGTGACATGAACAAAGCTGAAACAGTTGACAGTCCTACATCTGTTATTACAATTGTACCTCACAAGACGAATATATCTTGTACTTTTGCTTATTACTTTCTGAATCAGAATCTTTATCGAGAAGAAGAAAAGAAGATGAAGCATGTTTACCCTTGGCAAGAAAGATGTCAGTATGAAGCTCTTTGTGAAGGTGATGATTATTGGATTGATCCTTTGAAACTCCAGAAGCAAGTTGATTTTATGGATGCAAATCCAAAATGTGTTTTATGCCATACTGGATTTAAGATTTTTGAGGATTCAAAAAATGAGTTTATTGATTGTTCTGAAATTATTCGACGAAATACTAAATTATATGATAATAATAAACAAATAATGGGGGATATTTTAGATGAAACACGATATAGAGTTCAAACTGTGACAACTTTAATTCGTTTGTCTATCTATCCAAAGGTAAGAGATATTTTATGTCCTTATGAAGGTAAATTTCTTATGGGAGATACACAGATGTGGCTAGCATTATTGTCTTTGGGAGATATTTGTTTTATGCCAGAAATAACTTCGGTTTATAGAGTTAATATAGGATCAGCATGTAACTCTAGTTTGATGAAGTATAGAGTACGATTTGACTTATCATGTGCTGAAATGAGGGTTTGCATGGCGGACTTATTTGATCTAGATGAGAAACTAAAAAAAAGGTTACAAAATCAATATCAAAAAAAATTGAATCTTTATTTTCCCTATGAGCCAAATTACAAGGTATTTATTCCAATAAAGTTCAATAATGTTCTTGAATTGACACGATACCATTTCCTTAGACTTCCAGTTGTACGTAGTGTTTTACGCGATTATTATATTCGTAAAAGTATGTAAAAATATATTAGACATTATGACAATAAAGAAATCAAGAGAATCCGGAGTAGAATTATTGAGAATAATCGCTATTCTTGGCGTTATCATGATACATTTTTCAGATAGGGCGTTGCCAGTCCTTTCAGAACTTGGTGGGGGGGGGGGGAGATTATTGCTCCTATTATTTTTTCGTTCACTATCATCGTCGGCTGTAGATATATTCTTGATAATCTCGGGTTATTTCATGTGTTGTAATAATAGAAGAACTTTGGGAAAGTCTCTGAACCTAATCTTTCAAGTATGTATTTTCTCTGAATTAATATATTTACTTGAGTGTGTTTTATCATTATATCCACTATCAATTAAACATATAGTAGGATCTTTCGTTCCAGATAATTATTATGCGACATTGTTTGTAGTTTTGTATTTTATTTCTCCATACATAAATATCGTTTTATCCAAATTGACAGAAGAAGGACTGAAGAGGTTTGTTTGTGTCTTGTTTACAATATTTTCAGTTGCATCAGTTTTTTCTTTGATTTTTGAGGAAGTAACCAATAAATCATATATGGGAATTAATACTATAGGAGCTTGGGGAAGCGAACAAGGATTCAATATCGTAAATTTTTCGTTGTGTTATATAGTAGGAGCATCATTAAGGAGAATCACACTTCCAAGCATCCTTGTCAAACCTAGATTCTTATGTTTCATGATAGCTCTAACTACTAGTGTAATATTTTTATGGTCGGTTATAAATCAACTTTGGTTTTTAACTGATGGAATGCGTTCTGCATGGGTATATGATAATCCTCTGGTAATTATATTAGGATGCTTAATGTTTTTGCTATTCAAAAATATACATTTTAGTAGTCGCAGTATAAATTCTGTCGCGAAATGTGTCTTTGCTACTTTCATTATACATAATTGTTATATTAAGTATTTTCCAATAGAAGAAATTTGCAATTTGCAATGGTGTATGTTATATATTTATTATATAGTTTTCTCATTAGCTTCTATATTCATTGCATGGGTAGCCATGAAAATTTATGATATCGTTACATATCGGTTATGGCAAAAGTTGGACAATCGTATTATCGTAAATTTAGATACAGATGTTCAATAAGTAATAATATACATTATATTATCCTTTTAGAAAAATACTTATTTAGACCTAACTGAGACAACGCGCTATTTATTACAAATGAAAGGGCTGATAGCATTTTTGTGCGTTTTCATGTACTTTATGTCGCCATATCGTATAGTAGGACATGAAATGCCAGAGATAATAGGTATTTTTGCATTACTGATAACTTTGTTAACAAGACCGTCAATATCAGTATGTAATAAATACATGCTATATATGTTATATATGTGGATTATTCCACCTTGTTGTGCAATTATAACGGGTATTCCTGGA
>JAFVQD010000017.1 GCA_017504965.1 Bacteroidales bacterium
CCTGTCTTGAGAAACTGAAGAGTTGGGAAAACAATCCCCGATGCCCCTGTGAAATAGAACTCCACTACGATTTTGCACCCTATTCATTCAAGTTTGTCCAGCGTTATCCTGACGGTAGTGTCGGCATCGTCGGAGGACTCCTTTATCACGGGAAACCGGACTGCTCCCTTGCAGTCGTTCACGAACCGTTTCACGGCTGGTGTACTCATACCTGAGAGGTACATCAGCATTACGGATAGTCAAGTCGCCATCAAAGATGACGACATCACTATCCTGGATGTCATAGTGAGACGCCGGCCCAAATCCTTTGGCCCGCCGACTCACTCACAAAAGTCATCCACAAACTTCTTTGCCTCCGGATACTTCTTGTAATACACCTTCAGCATCTCTTGCAGCGTGTCGCTGAGAGATGGATTGTTGCACATATCCTGTTTCTTCATCCAGATACATAAGCCCTTCAACTCAAAGTGGAGTTCCCCGGTTATTCCGATACTCGTCCTTTTCATCGGCTTCCTTTTCTGCTTGTTCTCTGCCGTTTTCTGTGCCGGCTGTTGTGATGAAGACTCACCGCTCTGGTTGTTGCCTTCTGGTCTCTTTTTCAGAGATGCCCTGAAATCTTCCAATTGTCCCATACTATATGAATTTATAAGTTTATAATCTTATGATTTTATAAGGTTATATGTTTATGTAATTGTGTTCGTATGTTCTTATATCCTTATGTACATATATTTTTATGCATATATAACTGTATATCATTATGCACTTATAAGATTATGACAATATATCTTTATAGCCTTATAACTACATAAATGCATATTATTATATGCTTATGCCTATATGTTCTTATATCCTTATAATTCTATGAGTTTATGAACATATAATCTTATGACCTTATAATGTTATATTGTTGCAAATGTATTTGCAGTGATTATGTTCGCCAAATTTTACCGCTTTTTACCATAGAAATACTCCTAAAATTTGTCATTCTTTCATCTCCTTCTTAAGTTTGCCAAAAGGTTTCCCGTTGGCGAACTCATCTGAGCGTTAGTCCAGATTGCAAGATGTGTGTTCGTGTCACGAACACTGGCTTCCCAGAAGCCATCTTGCCACCTGCGGTGGGGCATAGGCTCCGCAGTCGCCTATGTTTCCGGCAGTCCTGGTAAGAGTTCCGGTCGGGTTTGGTGCGGGAGATCATTTGTGACACAAAGTGTAGAGGAGATTGACAAGTGAGAGAGGTAAGAAAACACTATGTAAATGTGAGGTTTTCGGAATCAGAGTATGAAAATCTTGCTACCCTGATGCGACTTGCAGGGTATCGTAACAGGTCCAGATTCATTCGGGAAAGTCTGCTTTCAACGAGGTGCAGACGTAGAAATCTATCCCGTAACGAGGCTAATCTATCAAAGCAGATCGAACTTCTTCGTGCGGAGATCAGGCGTGTCGGCGTGAATTATAATCAGCGTGTGAAGACATTGAATACCCTTGCCAAGTTCAGAGACAGGCAGGGTCGTATGATCGTATCAGCCACCGATATTGAACACGATATGACCGATATGAAGCGTATGATGGATACGATGGTCTCGAAGGTATGCCTTATCGAGAAGGAGGTGTCCGACTATATCAAGTTGAATGGTGCAGATGGTGAGGATGACGGTTCAGCCGTTGCAACGGAGGGGCTGCTGTTTGATGAGGATGGCTGATCCGGGTTGTTATGGTGGTGAAGATAAATGCTCCTGTGGCTCATTGCAGTATCAGCATAAGGTATAATGAGTCAAAGGTGGAGGCAGGGGAGGCGAGTGTTCTGTTCACGATGAATATCCCTGATCCGAGCAATCCGATGGCTACTTTCGAGGAGTATGAGAGGGGGAGTCTCCGTTGCGAGAAGATGAGTTTCCACGCTTCCATAGATCCGTCAAAGGATGACAAGATGTCCGATAAGGATATTGAGGAGTTTGCGAAGAAACTGATGGAGAAGTTGGGCTATGGCGACCAGCCTTATATCGTTTACAAGCATTCGGATATTGATCGTGTGCATTATCATATCGTCTCGGTGCGTGTGGACAAGGAAGGCCGGAAGATAAATGACTTCAATGAGCGGAAACGGTGTCACCAGATATTGAAGGACCTTGCAGCCGAGTTCGGTTATAAGGTCGGAAACGGGCAGAAGAAGGACAGCCGTGCGGAGGAGTTCGGGGTGTATAAGGGCTTTACTCCGAAGGCTGGCAACTACTCCCGTCAGATCGAGATGCTTGTCTCTCACGCAATGAGGTATCATTTCACGACGGAACCGCAGTTCCGGATGCTTATGAATACGCTGAATGTGGACTTCGACTACAGGAAACGCGGAGGAAAGGAGTATCTCGTATTCTATGGCCTTGACCCGAAGAGCGGAAGGCGTTGTACCGGGGGCATATCCGGAAAGAAACTGGCAGTGCCGTCGGTGGAGGAAATACGCAAGCATACGCAGGAGTGCAAGGGGGAAGCGTTGAAGAAGGAAAAGGGGCGTGTGGGAAGTATCGTAAGGTCGCTTTTGCCTCACTCTGCGAGTGAGGAACATTTTC
>JAFVQD010000033.1 GCA_017504965.1 Bacteroidales bacterium
CGTGCGAACCTCAGTGGTTTATTGAGAAACATCAATCGCTTGTAGGGGTGTCTGTCCTTCAGCAAACTGTCTCCTTAGCAGCACAGCTGCGGGCCTTCTCCAGTCTTTTATCACTTCCTTCGCAAGCTCAGTCAGTCATAAAAGCCTTCCGTAGGCAAGGTATCGGCTCTGCCGATGAGTTTAATACTGCCCGCTTCTTCCTCTCCAGACTTGAAAGCCTTTCCGCTTCACCTACGTCACTGTCGTTCCTTCGTTTCGCTCCAAGTCTTCCAAATCTTCCGAGGGCGGGCAGGGCGAGACTGTGTCTTCCACTTCGTTCCAGCCACAGACTCGCCTGACACTCGCTTCAGCGTTATGGCCGCAGTGGTTCTTAGTGGATGTTTGTGCCAGAGCCGGAAAGACCCTTATCTCCCGCTCGAACCTCAGTGCGTCCGGCTCCTGCCGCGCCCTACGGGCTTGCCCCCTATGGTATTTGTGGCCAGTTTTCGCCTCTGCTCACGCAGACGCGAAAACCGTCCCCAAACACCATAGGCCTACACACATTCGCCCACTTGGGCCTCATCACAAGTGCACCCTCATCTCCCGCCCGACGGCAGTGTATCACGGATATATTTATATTGAAAGTGTACGACGGTACTCGTGTCATTTTACTGCTCTGCTTCCTATGTGTATAAGACTTACATAATATATATATACCCTTATATGCTTATCCTTACTGATAGGCTCTGCTCTTTGGAACGGTGTCCGCTAACCGCATCGATGAGGAAGTATCTCATGTGTACCTGGTACTCCTGCAGATCGAGTCCGGATGTGACTTTATAGTTCTGGATCGTAAATGTGACCTGGTCTTCATTGTTGACTGTGCCGATATGGTTGCGGAGTTTCCCTCGATGACAACTGTAGCCTGGTGCGGTAAGCTGGATCTTGCCGATGATCCGGATACGATCACGGATTGTATTGCCATTGATAAGGAAGGATATCTGCAGGTCGGTGCTGTTGAGGACTGCTGCAGATATCAGTTCCAGGCACACGACCGGAAAATTTGGTAACGGTTGAGGTTCGGGAACTCTTTCGTCTCCAATGCATGCCAGTCCGTGATATGCTGACATGAACAGATTGTATCCGCAAATGTGGCACGAAGGATCTGCCGGAAGTCTCCTGGACTTCACGGACTTTGCTAAGGCATTCCATTCCAGCTGCTCATTGTGATCAAGATTTTTCCACTCATGGATACCTCTTTGATGGATGGAGAGCTGCACCTGCTGGCCAGCTGTACCGGGGAATACCGGATTCGCTTTGGTCTTGAAATAACATTCTCCGTCAATATGGAAAAATGTGATGTTTCCGACGGAGGCATAGCAATCAGAAAAGAGGAGGCTTGGTTTGTATTTCGGCATAGTCTTGAAGTTTAGGATATGCAAAGTTCGTCAAATTTCTTTATGTTTTACATAAAGCGAAACTTTAGTTATAAAATCTTAAAGCATTATTGCACAACATATTAAATAAATCATTATCTTTGCCTTTGGAATTGAGGGGGCTGCACCGTAGCCTTATGATCGTAAAACCCTCAATAGCCTTCAATGACTTCGCCGGCACAGCGAAGGATGTCACCGCCCGCAATGTCAAGGGTCGCAACATCCTCTC
>JAFVQD010000001.1 GCA_017504965.1 Bacteroidales bacterium
GCATTACCCAATATTAGCATATTCAGACAAAGGTATCTTTTGCACCGATACATTAAATGGAGTCAGTCTATATTTAAACAGCTATAAAAGAGAGATAAACAGGAAACATAAACTACCAGTATCTGACGTTAAATCAGAGATAGAGGCCTGGAAGGTGTACGAAGAGAAGAATATGCCTGGGTATTATATGACCAAAGATAGTGATCCTTTGACAGATTTAATAGGTAGAAGTATGTCACAATGGTCAAATGAAGGATATGATGTATACCCTATAACAGAAGATGAGATAGAGGGAATACCTAACAATGTGCTTACGAATTTTAAATTAATAGCTGAGACAAGCTCAAATTATAATTACGATTATCAAATAAGTTGTTTTATCCTTAAGGGGTATTATTCAGTAATATCAGGTAGCCAATCTTATCTGTTGCAAACTGTGTGGGGACAGCAAAACGGCTATAATCAATATCTTATTGAAGAAATGGGAGGGAACCCTTATATAGGATGTGGAGCCGTTGCTATAGGTCAAATTATGAAGTATCATAGTAATTATCCATTGGATCAAAATAGATATAAATGGGGGAATATGAGTAATGTCGCTTCAACAGAATATGCAGCCAAATTATTATATGATATAAATACAGCAATTAGATTAAATGATGTGAATTATAATGCAACTAGTATAGAAAAAATAGCTAATTATTTAAATAATATTTGTTATTCATACGATAATCTATATAATCACAATTCAAATAGTATATTTAATTCTATATACAATAACAGACCTGTATACATGCAAGGCGGATTGTATAATTCATTACAGGGACATGCTTGGGTATGTGATGGTGCATACAGAGTGCAAAATTATAAAGTATATCGATTGATGATCTTATCATATGATGAACCGCTTTCTTTTGTTCAAGCAGGAGAATATGGCCCTTTACTACTTTCTAGTGATTATTATTTTCATATGAATTGGGGAGAATATGGTGTAAATAATGGATGGTATACTTCTGGCCAATCTATGCAAGGATTTGATTATGGTAGAATGAATATATATGATATATGTCCTATGTAAATGTAAAATATCTACTAAGTTTTGTCTCAATTTTGTTATCAATATCATGCGTGAAGGACTATCAGTGGAAGGGAAAGCATGAGTTTGAAACAAAGTTGGTAGTTAATTCTTTCTTGTGTCCGGATAGTCTTATGAGGGTGTTTGTATCTGAGACTATCTCTACATTGGAAGGATATTCCATTTTTACACATGATAGATTTGATGGATTGGTGGCAGAAGTTTCTGTAAATGGAGAAGTGTACAATCAAATGGAAGTTGACAGCATTCGTTATAGGACGAACAGGCCAACGTATATTCTACATAGGAAACCCAACGTGGGGGATACTGTCAGACTGAAAATCTCTGATCGAAGCGGAACTTTTGGGGATGTGTATTCTGAAACCATAATACCATCATACCCAGAGGTTGAATTTGTAGAGTATGAGTTAAGAGGCGAGGAACTATTCAAGATAGATGCGGAAGAAGCTGATTCTGTTAGTAAGTATTTGAAAAGCAATTATGGGGTTGATCTGAATATAGTGAAAAAAGGGGGTGAGGTTTTTGTTAAAGATAGCCTATTGTATATGACAATAAGGGTAACAAATATTTTTGACCGAACCGGCTTTTGGGGGATAAAACCACTTCAAGAACTGGTGCCATATAAAGCATCCAACGTTACAAGGGACAGATATCTTTATAGAGATCCTATTTTTAAAGATAATAGGTATGTTTTTAAAGCAGACTCGGATCTTTTGCTGACGGTATGTAAATGGGTTAAACCTGGAGAGCTACATAGATTTTCTGATTACTATTGTGCTATTAGTGAAGATACTTATAGTTATTGTATCAATTATTATGATGTTATAGCTTCAGAATCCAATATATTTTCAGAGCCATTAAGTTTGTATTCAAATTGTGTAGGAGGATATGGAATCCTGGGTAGTTATTCAATGATGCGTATTCACGCACCTACAGTATATGAAAGGTGGGCACCACAATATAACGGATATATATATTAACAGAACGGTTATGCTGAGAATTGTATGTGTCATCTATATCTTATTGCTCGGAAATATCCTTTACGGCTATTCGCAAGTACAGGATACTATTGTTTTAGGTGGGGATATTAAAGCTGCTGCAATATCAGTTGATAGGGCGTATGATAGAACAAGTACAAATCTAACCTTAACAAAAATGGATATTGTAAATTTTCCATCGCTGTTTTCTGAATCAGATCCGCTTAAACTGACATTTTTAACACCAGGTATACAAAATAATAGCGAAGGTGATGCAAATATCTCCATTCGTGGGGGTGAGGTGGATCAAAATCTGATAACCTTGGATAATATTCCAATATATAACCCTGTGCACATAAAGGGACTGACATCGGTATTGAATTCTGATATAGTGGGGTATATGAATATATATAAGGATGGATTTCCGGCAAAATTTGGTTCCAGATTATCAGGCGTGGTAAGTGTGTTTGCTAAAGAGGGTGATTTTAAAGATTATCACGGTAATATTACGTTAGGTCTTCAGTCTGGAAAATTTATGCTGGAAGGTCCGATAATTAATGATAAGCTCTCGTTTGTTCTATCAGGTAGAGTGTCGTATTTGGGCTTTGCAATTCTACCTCTGTATAAGAGGGTCTCTGACAGGTTTGCTGTCAGATATATTGATCAATTTGAAGGTTCGAATTATTATGATATAAATGCTAAACTTACATATCAGCCATCAAAGAAAGATAAGATATCGTTTACGTTTTATAATGGCTATGACTATGTCGCAATGCCATACGAGAGGTATGGGAATCTGGCTGGTAATGTGATGTGGGATAGGAGGATTAATTCAAAAAACAGTATCTCTTTTTATATTAATGGAAGTAAATTTATTGACTATCAGATCGTAGGAAATCTGGTTCAGGGCGATTATGAAAAGAAGAACTCCAATATTGCTGAATTTTCAGTAGGAGGGTCTCATCTGATAAGACCTATGAGAAATTTTACCTTAGAATATGGTGCTAAATATATGTTGCAATATATTAATCCGACTACTTCTGTGGTGTATAGTGATACTTTATACAGTACGATTGGTGAGAAAAGGGAGTTGCAAACTTTTTCATTATATCTTGATGATGAGTGGAATATTGCCAATTGGCTGGATTTATCAGCTGGACTCAGATTTAATTTGTATGCGGTTGGTTGCAAGAGGGCTCCTATCCTTGAACCAAGAGTAAGATTGTCTGTTTTACCAATAAAAGATTTGTCAATAAAGGTCACCTACTCAAAAATGAGTCAGTCTGTATTTCAATTGCGCAGCAATAATGTCACAGCACCTTCTGATATATGGATCTCGATGGATGATTTTTTCTCTCCTCAAGTTTCAGATATCTATTCAATAGGTGTATTTTACAAACCGAAGATTTTTGAAGTACCTGTTGCTTTCTCTGTAGAGTCGTATTATAAGCGGATGTGTGGACTTGTAGAGTACTCCGAGAGATATTATAAAGATATAGTTGGCCAATATGATGAGATCGTAGAGATTGGGAACGGGCAAGCCTATGGTGTGGAATTCAATATGAGGAAAGATGTTGGTGAAATTACAGGCTTGTTTTCATATACGTGGAGTAAGTCTATCAGACAGTTTGATGGCATAAATGATGGGGAGAGTTATTTCTCTGATAATGATTGTAGACATAATATTGGTATATATCTGACCAAAAAATTTGGTGACAGGTTTGATATATCATTGTCATTTGTATATAAAACCGGTAAATGGGTTACATTGGCTGATATTAGGGTCTATAGTAGTCTTGGATATGAACCTGAGAGGTATCTACAGACATATTCAAAAAGAAATTCAATCCAATTGGAGGATTATCATAGGCTGGATTTAGGGATGAATTACTATATACCTCATAAATTTGGAAAGAGTCACTTGAATTTTTCTATCTATAATTTATACAATAAGCAAAACCCATATCTTCTGTTTCTATATACGAAAACAAGTCCATACGTAATGAAGCAGTTATGTCTTTTCCCATTTATGCCATCATTGAGTTATAGCTTTGAGTTTTAGAAAAAAGATGCCCGACCGGAGTAGGGCATCTTTGTCGTTATTTCAGCCAGCCGGCCTCTTGGGCGATGGCGTCAACTTTCTGAACATTGGTCCAGCGGTCGTAGTCTGTACGGTTGGCGAAGATCAGGATAAGAAGATCTGAAGCAGGGTAGCGGCCAGCGTAAATCTGGTAACCGCCGTTGTCTCCTGTGTGGTAGATTCTCTCTGTGAATTCAGGGTCATTCTCGATGAACCAGCCGTATCCGTAGTGGGTGTGTGGACGGTTCTGGTATGAGCTGAATTTAGAGCCAGAAACCTGTATCTTAGGTGTATGGGCGTTCTTGATGCTCTCAGCAGAAGCCACTACAGCATTGCGAAGCGCTTTTTCCCACTGTACGAACTGGTGAGTTGAGGTGTAGATACCACCATCAGCTTTGGTAGCGAAGAATGTCTCCTGTCCGTAGTCGTACTCTTTCCAGTTGCCGATAACAGGTGCAGACTCCTGCTGTTTTTTAGCTGCAGCCTGAGCTTCAGGGGTGCGGTCTGAATCTGTATTTGAAGCAGACTCTTTCTCCTCTACAGGGATGTATGCGTGCGACATATTGGGGATGTTCTTGTCAGGGGAGAAGTATACAGTCTGATCCATACCAGCAGGGGTGAAGATATTCTCCTTCATGTATTGCTCGAAGCTCTGGCCTGTAACTCTCTGAATAATAATGTAGCAAAGCTGGAAAGTAGGGTTCATGTATTGGTACTCTGTACCTGGGGTGAATTGGAGTTTGTCGAGGGTCTCCATATATTTGTAGCACTGCTCGTCGGTAGCATAAAGGACAAAATTGCGGTCCTCTCTTGGACGGTAGTCACCGATACCCGAAGTGTGTGAAAGAAGGTGTGCTATGGTGATATCGTTGAAGAAATCTGCCTGGAATTCGGGGAAATATTTCTTTACTGGGTCCTGAAGGGAGATTTTCCCCTGTTCAGCGAGCTGAAGCATAGCCACAGCTGTGAACTGTTTGGATACAGAGGCGATATTGAAGAAGGTGTTTCCGTCGATTTTAGCCCCAGTCTCGAGGTCGGCGATGCCGAAACCTTTGTCATATACTATTTCGTCCCCTTTAAGGATAAGGACAGCTGCTCCCGGCTCGTCTGCAGGGTATAGTTCCTGGAACATAGTATCCAGTTTTGCGATCGCAGCTTTCTCTTTTTGTGACTGATTACAGCAAGATGTCATAATCAAAGCAGTTAAGATGGTTAAAAAAGCGATTTTTCTCATATTTTAAGGTATTTAATGTGATTCGAGGTACAATCTGAGCAGATTGAGTGCATTTGAGGCAAAACGGTCTATATTTACCTCTCTGCTGCTGTTGAATGCCACCTTTTTGGAGATTACCTCGTCTTTTCCTGTGGTTTTGTCATGGTATGCCACTGCAAGCCATGCTGTCCCCACCGGTTTTTCGGGGCTGCCTCCGCCGGGACCGGCAATTCCTGAGGTCGCTACAGCAAAATTGGTATTCATTATGCGGTTTACCCCTTTGGCCATCGCCTCCACGCACTCACGGCTAACAGCACCGTGCTGCGCAATGATCTCGTGTGGGACTCCGAGGATATTCTCCTTGATGGAATTGTCATAGGAGGTGACAGAGCCGTAGAAATATTGGGAAGCCCCTGCTACAGATGTGAGGAGAGAGGCTATTTTCCCACCTGTGCAAGACTCTGCTGCGCTAAGTGTCATCCCTTTGTTTTTAAGGTGTTTACCTATGACTATTTGAAGTGTATCTTCTCCTTCTCCGTAGATGGCGTCTCCAAGCATCTCACGGAGCTTTTCGAACTCTGTATCTATTCTGCGAATCTCCTCATCCTTGACTCCGCCATAAGTAGAGAGGCGCAGTCTGACACCCACTATAGGGTTAGGGAGGTATGCCAGTTTGATATCTTCAGGGAGTGCATCTTCCCAAGGCTCTATCTGCTTGGCCAGAGTAGATTCGGGTATGCCGAATGTGACCAGTGTTTTATGGTGGATATCAGCCAGTTGGTAGTGTGATTTAATGTCGCTGATGACATCCGGAAGGAGCCCTATGGCCTCAAACGGTACCCCTGGAAGGGAATATAGAGTGGGGCGGTGGGGGTATCTCTCTTCGGGGAATCTGAACACTATGCAGGGGGCGGTGCCCAGCTGGTTAGGGATAACAATGCTCCCCTGAGGAACAGACGCTTGTGCTCTATTAAGGTCTGAAAGTTCTATCCCTCTGCGAGTTACGATTCTCTTTACTATCTCAAACTGAGCTTCATCCTGATAGAACCCTGTGCTGCCGTAAAGCTCTGCAAGGGCACTTTTGGTGATATCATCTTTAGTGGGGCCGAGGCCACCTGTCACTATGACTATGTCGTTCTGGGAGAGGGCCTGATCGAGATTCGAGATTATCTCGGATCTTTCGTCTCCAAATGAGTTCATATATCTCACTTTCACACCGATAGAGTTAAGTGCCCTGGAGATGTGAGAGGAGTTTGTGTCTACGATCTGGCCTATCAGAATCTCATCTCCGATAGTACATATTGCAGCTGTCAACATTTTGATTTATATTGTTTTACTATGTATTTAAGCATTCTCTTGACTGTAGCCGGACCATTATAGATAAAGCCGGTGTAGATCTGGATGAGGGATGCACCGGCCTCCAGCATTTCGTATGCCTGCTCGGGGGTAGAGATACCTCCTACAGCGATAATAGGGAGATTCCCCTCGGTGCGCTGGTGGATATATTTTACCATTTCGAGGCTTCTATGGTATAGAGGAGCACCACTTAGACCACCTTCTCCTATAAAGTCAATTCTTTCTTTATCAGTCTTTAAGCCCTCTCTACTTCGAGTAGTATTTGTAGCAACGATACCATCGATGCCGGATATGAGTACGAGGTCTATAATCTCGTCCAGCTGCTCTTTGGTGATATCCGGAGATACCTTAAATAATATAGGACGGTAGTCGTCAGAATAGCGACGAAGGGTGAGGAGTCTGTCGATAATATCGGACAGAGATTCGACATCCTGAAGTTTGTCCAGATCTTTCACATTTGGGCAAGAGACATTCAGAACGAAGTAATCTACGAAATCGTAGAGTAGGGAGAAGCATTTTTCGTAGTCTTTCCCTGCATCTTCATTGGCAGTTTTCTTCCCTTTAGAGATATTTCCTCCTATTACCACCTTGGGTTTCACCTTGTTAAGCCTGTCTACAGTGTATTTTACACCGTGATTGTTAATACCCATACGATTAATAAGGGCATTGTCCTGAACGAGCCTGAACAGGCGTGGTTTGGGGTTTCCAGGCTGTGCTTCAGGGGTTACCGATCCTACCTCCACAAATCCGAAACCGAACTTGGCGATCTCATTGTAGTAGTCGCCATTCTTGTCAAAACCGGCAGCGAAACCGATAGGATTTTTAAATTTTATACCGAAAACTTCCCTCTCTAAAAGGGGATGTTTATATGAATATAACCATTTGAGTATCACCCCTGAAAATGGGATGTATTTAAGTGTAGCTAAAAGTTTCATCACCAGCATGTGCGCTGTCTCCGGTGAGAATAGGAAAAGTAGGGGTTTTATCAGTTTGTACATAGCTTATCTTTATATGTAACAAAGATAATAACTAATATTTACTTAGATGGATAAAAATCTTGAAAACTTCCGTCCGAATAGTATACAGTGATCCTTTTGGCCAGTTTGATGTCTCCGGTATCAAGTGAAAAAGTAGGGGATTCTGATTCATTTTTAGGGGAAAAGTCGATCTCATCAGGAGAATATGGGGTGAAATCCTCCTTATACATCTTCCCTTTACCGGTGATCAGCCAGGTGGCATCGATCTGGGGGTATCTGGTAAGAAAGTTATTTATGAACTCGTAGCTTGGTTTGTTTCTTCCGGAAAGTAAATGGGAGATTCCGGAGCGCTGTATACCTAAAGAATCTGCCAGTCGGGCAGGAGAGAGCTTTTCGACCTCCAAAAATTGCTGTAAACGCCTATTCATAAATGTAAACTTTAATTTTTACAAATGTAAGCATAATTTTGTTTACAACATATACATAAAATCAAGTAACATCTGTAAACAGAAGGGGGGATCAGTTCGTATCCCGGGTGTGTGAGAATTGAGATAATTCCTGTAACTATCTGGGAAGTCACTTAGTTAAATGAGGTTGATTCCAAATATTTTTCCGAGATATGTAGAAAACTTCCCGAATCTGAAAATAACGCTAATAATTTTCTTTATATAAAATGGTATAAAACACTGGGTGTTAGTATAGTATATATGTTAAAAAATAACCATAAGGAAATCTTATACATCTAAAGAGTTTACCCTGTGCTTCAAGCGCAGTGCTAATAAATAATGGTTACAAGATTGAATTTTGAAGGTTTAATTTTGTGATTAACATTTGTAAACAAAAAATCAAATTTCGTCGATTTTGACTTCAGATATATATTCGGTACTTTTGCACGTGATAATCGATTGTAGGGCTTAAAAATGCGTTTTAATGAATCAACCAAAAATCAGAATTGAAGATTACACTTACGAACTTCCTGATGAGAGGATCGCGAAGTATCCGCTTGACCAGAGGGACAAGTCGAAGCTTCTTATATATAATAAAGGTATCATCTCGCAGGAGCAGTTTTCATCTATCCCCTCTTTTATCCCGGAAGGGTCGATGATGGTGTTCAATAATACAAAGGTGGTCCCTGCCCGTCTCTTCTTTAAGAAGGATACAGGTGCTCTGATAGAGATATTTTGTCTTGAGCCGGTCACCCCGTCTGATTATTCAGTCTCATTTGCCTGTATATCAGAGTGTTCGTGGAAAACTATAATAGGTAATGTGAAGAAATGGAAAGGTGGTTACCTATCATTTTTCGTGCCTGAAGGGGCGGATTCCGATGTGGCAGGCTTGAATTTAAAAGCGGAACTTATTGAAAAACAAGATAATAGCTATATAGTACGGTTTTTCTGGGAAGGTGGGCATCCATTTTCAAAAGTTTTGGAATTGTGTGGACAGGTCCCTATCCCCCCTTATCTGAATAGGGAGACCGAGGCTGTGGATCTGGAGCGATATCAAACTTTGTATGCAAAATTTCGCGGGTCGGTAGCCGCACCCACAGCCGGACTCCATTTTACAGAGGATGTTTTGGGTAAAATCAGGGCCAAAGGTGTTGATTGTGAGGAACTTTGCCTGCACGTAGGTGCGGGAACGTTTTTACCTGTAAAAAGTGAGTTTATAGAGGATCATATTATGCATTCTGAGCCTTTTTCGGTGACGAAGTCCTTTTTAAAGAAGTTATATGCTCTCCCCGAGGGGGCTAAAGTGATATCGGTGGGAACTACCTCTACCAGGTCTCTGGAGTCCCTCTATTATGCAGGTCTCCAGTGCTACAAAGATGGCGTAGAGGAGTGGGTTCCGAGGTGTGTGGGACAGTGGGATCCATATCAGGAGAATCCCGATATAAGCACTAAGGAATCTATTAAATCACTACTTGATTATATGGAGTATAATAACTTGGAAATCTTAAATTTAAGAACTCAGATTATTATAGTTCCATCATACAGGTTCAGGGTGGTGGACATCTTGGTGACTAACTTCCATCAGCCCCAGAGTACACTCCTTTTGCTGATATCTGCATTTGTCGGTGGCGAGAGCTGGAGGGATATTTATAAGTTTGCGATGGAGAACGGATTCCGTTTTTTGAGCTATGGTGACAGTTCTATGTTGGTAAGGTAGATTTTTTTTCGTACTTTTGTAGGTATTCAAAAAACCAAACCTTTTTTATGATGAAACATCTGAAGTTTCTTATCGGTTTTATTTTGCTGGTTTTGACCGCGTTGGCCTCTTTTGGGACTTTTTCCCTACCGAGAGTGGAGAAGGGGGACAGTGACAGATTTTCTGCAGAGAGGGCTTCTAAGCATATAGAGGTGATGTCGAAGGTGCCACACTCAGTGGAGCATCCGGTGGAGAGGGCTCAAGTAAGAAGATATCTGTATGATATTCTGGAAGATATGGGTGGTGAGCCTGAGATTCACGAGTATGATTCCGTCAAATTCAGATATGGTGGATATTTCGATATAGGTAATGTTTACTGTCAGTTCGATCCCCTTTCTGGACCTGCAGATTCGTATATTATGATGGTGGCCCACTTTGATTCGCGTTTCCGTCAGACCAAGCTTCAGAAGACGGTGTATTCGTATGGTGCCGGTGATGACGCTTATGGCGTAGGATCTATACTGGAGCTTCTGTCTCAGGCACTTAAGTATCGAGATGAGTGGCATCAGGGTGTGAGGATCCTTTTTACCGATTCTGAGGAGAATGCTCTGGATGGGATGAAATGTGCTGCCAAATATAATCCCGAACTCTTCGAGAATGTGGGTTATGTAGTGAATCTGGAATCGAGGGGTATGGATGGACCGGTACTCCTTTTTGAGACCTCAGCGAATAATGAAAATGTCCTCGATCTGTACTCTGAAGCCAAGGCTCCGTATGGCTATTCTCTGACCACTGTGGTGTATCGTTTTCTCCCTAACAATACAGATTTCACCATAGTGAAAGACTCTATTCCGGGGATCAATTTTTCTACTATCGACAATATAAATTATTATCACGTGGATGATGATAATTTTGAAAATATAAATCTCGCTACCATACAGCATTACGGTGCTCAAATAGAACCTATACTTGAGGAGTTTCTGACCTCTGGTGAGTACCGCGATCCTGATGCGCTGAAAGGGGACGATGATCTGGTTTTCTTCACTGTTCCGATACTTGGAATTTTCTCTTTTACAAAGCCTCAGTTTACCCTTTTCTGCTCAGTGGTTTTTGCCCTGTTCTGTCTGGCGCTGGTGCTCAATATTTCAGCCAGAAATGCTACTGTGAAGGGGGTTCTCAAAAAGGCTCTGGTGATCTTCCTTTCATCTCTGCTGGTGCTCGCTATGGGTGAGGGTATCGCATTTCTTACTGCCAAGGTGGCCGGTACTCCATTCAACATTACCGACACCCGCTATGTGATGTGCAGTCCGGTGGTGGTTAATGTCTCTCTGTTTGCATTGATTATTATATATTTGGCTATATATCTCAAAAGGAGGAAAAAATCGAATCTTTTCAACATTGAGACCCTTCTGGGGTGCTCTCTGGTCCTTCTGGTGCTATCTGTGGTTCTGTTTTTCGCTATCGGTGAAAACTTCTTCTTCGCAGTACCTCTGATGCTGGCATCATTGGCGTTGATATTCAACATTTTTGTCTTCCTGAACATCTTGTCTTTACCATTATTGCTCCTGATAGCCCTGCTGGGGTGCTCGTTCCTGTATGCACTCTCTGTGGCATTGACCATCGGTGCTTTGGGTGTAATAATGTTTATAGCATTTTTCTACCTGATCCTCATAGTGGGGTTGTTTGGGTGCTATATGAGTCAGAAACGATTGTAAAACCTCTTAAAAACCGTTTATATGGACAAATTTGGAGATATTAGACCCTATACCGATGCTGAAGCCAGGGATGCGTTCAAAAGGATGGCAGATGATCCCCATATCGAACCTATTACGAACTATATCAAACCGGGACTGCCTGTCGAGGCGATGAGGGGACTTCTGAGTTCCCTTACCAGTGTGTGGGATTTTCAGCACAAGGTGATGTACGATGTGGTGACCAGTATTATCAGACAGACCACTGCCGGGGTTACCTATTCAGGACTGGAGAACTTGAAGGATGGCAGAACTCATCTTCTGATATCTAATCATAGAGATATCATTCTCGACCCTGCCATTATACAGGTCCTTCTTTATGAAAATAAAGTTCATACCACAGAAATAGCAGTCGGTGACAATTTGATAACCAGCCAATTTATAGAGGATATTACCCGTTCAAACGGTATGATCAAGGTGATGAGGGGTGGTACACCCAGAGAGATTTATTCGAACTCAAATCATCTGTCAGAGTATTTGAGATCCAAAATAGCTGCGGGAGAGTGTTCTGCCTGGATCGCTCAGCGTAACGGCCGAACCAAGGATGGGAAGGATCAGACCAGTCAAGGTCTTGTGAAAATGCTTCAGATGAGTGGATCCGGTAATTTCGTGGAGGATTATGCTGCACTGAATATAGTCCCTATCTCGATATCATATCAATATGAGCCTTGCGATTTCTTGAAGGCCAGGGAGCTTTATATATCGAAGAGGGAGCAGTATGTAAAGCAGCCCGGGGAGGATCTTCAGAGTATGCTTACAGGTCTTACCCAGTATAAGGGGAATGTCCATTTTTACTTCGCTCCTACGCTCTCTGTAGAAGCTATTTCCAAGTGTGCAGAGCTCGATAAAAACGAGCGCTATAAAGCTATCGCAGGGGTGATAGACAGCGAAATTATATCATCATATAGATTATGGAATACCAATTATATAGCTAAGGATATTTTAGATGGTACTTCAAATTATTCAGAGTACTATTCGCAGCAGGAAAAAGTGGAGTTTGAAGCTTATATGGAGGGGGGAATTTCGAAGATTGTGGAGAGGGAAAATCATATCTGTAAAGATGAGTTGAGAGAGATATTTCTCTCCATCTATGCTAATCCTGTGGCGGCGAAAATATAGGAGGTTTTTCACTTTCATAACAAATGGTCACCGTAAGGGCTAATACAGCGCCCCTTACGGTGATTCTTTTTTTTATAAAATTTGCTTAAAATGTGGTTTTTATTTATTATATTTGCCGAATAAACGAAATAAAATCAAACTATATAAATTTTTTCGATGAAAAAGGAAATCACTCTTGAAGAGGCCGTTGCTAAGATTAAGGACGGTATGACTCTTATGGTGGGCGGTTTTTTGGCCGTTGGCGCACCTACTCAAATCATTGATGCTCTTGTCGAGAAGGGAGTTAAAGATCTTACAATCATCTGTAATGATACTGCTTTCCCTGATAAATCTATCGGTAAGCTTATCGTAAATCATCAGGTTAAGAAACTTTATGTATCCCATATCGGTACAAACCCTGAGACTGCAAACCAAATGAATGCAGGTGAATTGGAAATTGAATTCTGCCCACAAGGTACTTTGGCTGAGAGAATCAGAGCTAAAGGTGCCGGTCTAGGTGGTGTTCTTACCGCTACCGGTCTTGGTACAATTATTGAGAAAGGCAAAGAAAAAGTTACTGTCGATGGTAAAGAGTATCTTCTTGAGAAACCTCTTGGTGCTGATGTTGCTCTTCTTGGTGCATCTATCGCAGATGAATCAGGCAACTTGATCTATAAAGGCACCACTCAAAACTTTAACCCGACTATGGCTACAGCTGCCGATCTTGTAATTGTAGAGGCTGAAGAGGTGGTTAAAACCGGTGAATTGGCTCCTGAAGTTATCCACACATCAGGTGTTTATGTTGATTATATTTACAAAAAACAATAATTTATACTACTATGGCAAACAAATCTATTATCAGACTTCGTATGAGCAGCCACGATGCTCACTATGGTGGAAACCTTGTTGACGGCGCTAGAATGCTTCAACTTTTCGGTGACGTAGCTACTGAACTTCTTATCCAGCGCGATGGTGACGAAGGTCTTTTCAAAGCTTACGACAATGTAGAATTTATGGCTCCTGTATTTGCCGGTGATTATATTGAGGCTGAAGGTGAGATCGTATCTGAAGGCAATACTTCACGCAAGATGGTATTCGAAGCACGTAAAGTGATCGTACCCCGTCCTGATATTTCTGCTTCTGCTTGTGACGTATTGGAAGAGCCTATCGTAGTATGTAGAGCAAGCGGTACTTGCGTTACCCCTAAAAACTGCCAGAGAAAATAATTTTTAGAATAGCGACTATATGGAAAAACTAATTATCACAGCCGCTATTTGCGGAGCAGAGGTAACCAAAGAGCAGAATGCTGCTGTACCTTACACCGTAGAGGAGATCGTAAGAGAGGCAAAATCTGCAGTAGATGCAGGTGCAGCTATCGTTCACCTTCACGTTCGTGAGGATGATGGTACCCCTACCCAGAGCAAAGCACGCTTCAAAGAGTGTATCGATGCCATCTATGAAGCTTGCCCTGATGTAATCATTATCCCTTCTACAGGTGGTGCTGTAGGTATGTCTGCTGAGGAGCGTCTTCAGCCTACCGAGCTTTATCCTGAGATGGCTACCCTTGACTGCGGTACTTGCAACTTCGGCGACGAGGTGTTTGAGAACACTATGCCTATGATGCGTGACTTCGGCAAGAGAATGATCGAAAACAATATCAAACCTGAGTATGAGTGCTTCGAGATGGGTCACCTTGACACCATCCTGAAAATGGCTAAAAAAGGCCAGGTTCCCGGTGCTCCTATGCAGTTCAACTTCGTTCTTGGCGTACAAGGCTGTACCCCAGCTACCGTTCAGAATCTTGCTTGGCTTGTAAATGCCATCCCTGCAGGTTCTACCTGGACTGCTACCGGTATCGGTCGCCACGCTTTCACTCTGGCTGCACACGCTATCGCAATGGGTGGTAACGTTCGCGTAGGTTTCGAGGACAACTTGAACCTTGAGAAAGGCGTTCCTGCCAAATCAAATGGCGAATTGGTAGCCAAAGTAGTGAGAATTGCTAAAGAGTTGGGTCGTGAAATCGCCACTTCTGCTGAAGCACGCGAGATCCTCTCTCTCCCTCCAAGAAAAAAATAAACGAATATAATTTAATAACAATCAATAATCTATTACGATGAAGAAAGGTAATAAATACGGTGTTCACCGCGTAATTGAACCAGTTGGCGTTCTTCCACAACCAGCTAACAAAATCGATAACAATATGGACGAGATCTATGACAACGAGATCTTGATCGACGTTCAGACACTTAATATCGACTCAGCATCTTTCACTGATATCCACAACTATGCAAAACAGCAGGCAGGTGAGGGTGCTACTGAAGAGCAAATCCTGGAAGAGGTTAAGAAAGAGATGCTTCTTAACGTGGAATTGCAGGGTAAACACCGCAACCGTCGTACCGGTTCAGGTGGTATGCTTCTTGGTAAAGTGGAGAAAATCGGTGATGCCCTTAAAGGTAAAATCGATCTTCAGGAAGGTGACCGCATCGCTACTTTGGTATCTTTGTCACTTACTCCACTCAGAATCGATGAGATCCTTGAGATCCGTCCTGATGTAGACCAGGTAGACATCAAAGGTAAAGCTATCCTTTTCGAAAGCGGTATCTATGCGAAGATTCCTGCTGACCTTCCAGAGAAACTTGCACTTTCTGCTCTTGACGTAGCTGGTGCTCCTGCACAGACTGCAAAACTTTGCCAATATGGCCAGAATGTAGTTATCCTGGGTGCCGGTGGTAAATCAGGTATGCTTTGCTGCTATGAGGCTAAAAAACGTGTTGGTGTAACTGGTAAAGTTATCGGTTTGACAAACTCACAGAGAAGTACACAGCGTATCAAAGATCTTGGTTTCTGCGATGTAGTGGAAAGTATCGGCGGTATGACTCCTGTTCAGGTTAACGAACTTGTATCAAACCTTACAGGCGGTAAGATGGCTGATGTTACCATCAACTGTGTAAATGTTCCAGATCAGGAGATGACAGCTGTTCTTTGTACTAAAGATGACGGTGTAGTTTACTTCTTCTCTATGGCTACAAGCTTTACAAAAGCTGCTCTTGGCGCAGAAGGTATCGGCTCAGACGTTAATATGATCATCGGTAACGGTTATACTAAAGGTCACGCTGAGTTTACTCTTCAGGAGCTAAGAGAGTGTGAAGAGCTAAGAAAAATCTTTACTGAATTGTACGCTTAATTATAAATATGTCTAAAAGCGGTTGCAGATACGGAACACACAGAGTTTTAAATCCGGCGGGGACCCTTCCCCAGCCGGCTTTGAAGCTCGATAACACTATGGAGATCTACGATAACGAGATACTTATAGATGTTAAGACCCTTAATATAGATTCTGCAAGCTATACACAGATCAGGCAGGCGTGCGGTGCCGATGCTGACAAGATGAAGGATATGATCCTCTCTATAGTTAAGGAGAGGGGGAAAATGCAGAATCCTGTCACAGGTTCGGGCGGTATGCTTATAGGGACAGTTAAGGAAATCGGTCCAAAATTTCCTAATACCCAGAGAATCAAGGTCGGGGACAAGATAGCGACTTTGGTGTCACTATCCCTTACTCCTCTTGATATAAAAGAGATCAAGAATCTCACTCCTGATTCGGAACAAGTCGATGTGGATGCGCAAGCTATACTCTTTGAGAGTGGCTTGTTTGCTGTTTTACCGGAAGACATACCTGAGAAGCTGGCTTTGGCTGCTCTGGATGTGGCCGGTGCACCTGCACAGGTGGATCGTCTGGTTACTGAAGGTGAGATAGTGTGTATTATAGGTGGCGGTGGAAAATCTGGTATTCTGTGCTGCTATCAGGCAATGAAAAATGTGGGTCAGTACGGTAAGGTAATCGTGGTGGAATATTCACCTGTCAATGCCCAGAGAATCAAAGATATGGGGCTGGCGACAGATGTCATCGTAGCTGATGCTACCAATGTGATGGATGTGTACCATAAGGTTATGGCTATCACCGGCGGCAGAGGATGTGATGTGACCATCAACAATGTGAATGTACCTTCGACCGAGATGACCTCAATACTTGTCACCAAAGGTAGAGGATGTGTATATTTCTTCTCTATGGCGACAAGTTTTACAAAAGCTGCATTGGGTGCAGAGGGTGTAGGTAAAGATATAAATCTTATCGTAGGTAATGGCTTTGCTAAAGGGCATGCTGATCTTACACTCGATATTATAAGGGAATCTAAGGATATTAGAGAACTCTTTGAAAAATTGTATGTATAAATAAACTTATTAATAACTATGACAGAATCAAGACGTTACGAGTTATTTCCAAATGTTACTGACGAGCAGTGGAACAGCTGGGAGTGGCAAGTAAAAAATAGAATCGAGACACTTGAGGACTTGAAGAAATATGTAACTCTTACTCCTGAGGAGGAAGAGGGTGTTAAAAAAACTCTTCAAACCCTTAGAATGGCGATCACACCTTATTATATAAGCTTGATCGATCCTAATAACCCAGACTGCCCTGTAAGAAAACAGGCTGTCCCTACAGGTAAAGAGACTTATCAGTCACCTGCTGACCTTCTGGATCCTCTTCACGAAGATGAGGACTCTCCAGTACCTGGTCTTACCCACAGATATCCTGACAGAGTGTTGCTTCTTATCACCGATATGTGCTCAATGTATTGCCGTCACTGTACCAGAAGACGTTTTGCCGGTCAGAAAGATGGTGAGAGCGCTATCGAGAGAATCGACAAAGCTATCGAGTATATCGCTAAGACTCCACAAGTTAGAGACGTTCTACTATCAGGTGGTGACTCATTGTGTGTAAGTGACGAGAGACTTGAATATATCATCTCGAGAGTAAGGGCTATCCCTCACGTAGAGATCATCAGACTTGGTTCAAGAACTCCTGTTGTTTGCCCTCAGAGAATTACCGACAACTTGGTGAATATGCTTAAGAAATATCACCCAGTATGGCTTAACACCCACTTTAACCACCCTCAAGAGGTGACTAAAGAGTCTATGGCTGCTTGTGCCAAACTTGCTGATGCAGGTATTCCCCTTGGTAACCAGACAGTGCTTCTAAGAGGTGTAAACGACTGCGTAAACACTATGAAGAAGCTTGTTCACGAGCTAGTTAAGATGAGAGTAAGACCTTACTACATCTACCAGTGCGACTTGTCTATGGGTATCGAACACTTCAGAACTCCTGTATCTAAAGGTATTGAGATTATCGAGGGTCTGAGAGGTCACACTTCAGGTTATGCTGTTCCTACTTTCGTAGTGGATGCTCCAGGTGGTGGTGGTAAGACCCCTGTTATGCCTCAGTATGTAATCTCTCAAGCTCCTGGTAAAGTGGTTCTCAGAAACTTCGAAGGTGTTATCACCACTTATACCGAGCCATCTGATTACGAGCGTAAAGAGTGCAACTGCAAATATTGCCAGGAGGTTAAATCCAAATCTATCGAGGGTGTATCATCACTTCTTGAAGGTAGAGGTATGGCAATTGAGCCAGCTGTTCTTAGCAGAAAAGAGAGATCTAAGAAATAGCATAATTCATTCTGTCTATGCCTTTCATTAAAGAGATCCTGAACTATGAGAGTCTATCTATCGTAGGTTTGGAGAAAAATGTGGGCAAGACAGAGTGTCTGAACTATATCCTGTACAGGTTACCGCTTGAAAAGATAAAAGTAGCGGTAACCTCTATAGGTATAGATGGTGAAAATAAAGATCAGGTGACTTCTACCAAGAAGCCAGAGATCTTTTTGAGGGAAGGGATGTATTTCTCCACAGCTGAGTCCCATTATAAAGAGAGGAGGCTGGTCAGTGAACTGGTGGAGATTACAAATGAGAGAAGTTCTTTGGGAAGAATAGTTACTGCGAAGGTATCTGTCGGTGGTAAAGCCCTTATTTCGGGGCCATCATCGGGGGTGTCTCTCAGAAGATGGGTCGCAGGGATGGAGAAATTCGGGATAGATCTCACTATCATTGATGGTGCGATATCCAGATTGAGTTCTGCATCACCGGCGATAAGTAAAGCGATGATCCTCTCTACGGGGGCCGCTTTCTCTTCCAATATTCAGACACTTGTACAGAAAACCAAGTTTGTGGTGGAGATGATAGGTCTCCCTAAGCTGGTGGACAGTACCAGAGATGCCTTGTGCGATATAGAGAGTGGCGTATGGGGTGTCGATAATGATGACAATATTATCGATTTCGGATTGACCTCTGCACTGGCAATAAGTTCACTAAAAGTGGATATTACCAAGGGTATGAGGATAATCTATACAGTGGGTGCGCTGACCGATAAGCTTTTGAAACTGGTTTCAGATTCGAAAAATATCAGGAATGTGACCCTGGTGGTGAAGGATTTTACGAAGATCTTTGTGAGTGAGACCGCTTACAGGGTGTTTTGTAACAGAGGGGGAAAAATTATGGTTTTACAGAAGAGCAAACTGATAGCTGTCTGTGTAAACCCTACCGCACCGAACGGATATGTTCTGGATAGCGATATTTTGTGTAGAAAACTGGAGGAAGCGTTGAAACTTCCTGTATATGATATAGTTAAAAATAATTATGACATTTAAGTCTGCTCTGGAAATAGATTGTGGGATACGGTATATGTTCGAGTCTCTGGAGATTATATCTCCTTGTGGGAGAAAGATGCTACTAGGGTCGGAGATGATGACTGCCAAAAGGGAGGTAGATTACTATTACAGCAAACTTAATGAGATTTATTATAAGGATTGTTCCCGGATAGCGAATAAGCTGATGTGTCTGAAGGATATTCAGACTACCCTTACGAGACTGGATGAGGGGGCTGTCCTGGACGATATAGAGCTCTTTGAAGTGAAGTATTTGGCCATCGTGTCACAGGAGGTGCTGAAATTGCTCGAAGAGCTGAGAATTAAGGCAGTAAGGCTTCCGGATGTGGGCGAAGTGGTGAAGATTCTGGACCCTGATGGTCTGAATATCCCCTCGTTCTATGTTTACGATTCCTATTGCGATGAGCTTAGGGTGATCAGGAAGCAGATGAGGGCCCTTCAAGGTGAGGGTGAGGCTCTTTCTGAGGAGCAGAGGATGGAGCTTGCAGCGCTGCTGCAGCGCAATGCAGATCTGGAGCTGGAGGTGAGGATGAAGCTTTCTGCCCAGTTGAGAGGCTTTGCAGCAGATTTGCAGTTGGTATTGAGAAACCTTTCGTTCCTCGATATCCTGATTGCGAAAGCGGGGCAGGCGAAGAAAATGGGGCTTTGTTTCCCTGCAGTGGTGGAGGATGGAGAGACATTCTATAACGGAATGTTCAATCCTGCGGTGAGGGATGTGGTTCTGCAGCAGGGACGCGAGTATATGCCGGTAGATATCTCTTTCGAGAGGGAGCCGGTAACTATCATCGGTGCCAATATGGGTGGCAAGAGCGTAGTGCTCAAGTCTCTGGCACTGAACCAGCTGCTGGTGCAATTCGGATTTGGTGTGGCGGCGCACGATTGCTGCGTGAATCTGGTAGATGAGGTGGCACTTTGCATCGGAGATGAGCAGAGCATCGTGAAGGGGGTATCCTCTTTTGCAGGTGAGATACTGGCGATCGACGGTGTGATCAGAAAGATTAAAGGGGGACAGAGGCTGCTTGCTCTGGTGGATGAGCCGGCAAGGACCACTAACCCGGTAGAGGGGACTGCTTTAGTCGAGGGTCTGCTTGAGGTGATAGGAGAGGTGAATGGGGGATTTGTCCTGACCACTCACTACAATATAAAGAACAATACCGTAAAAAGGTATAGGGTGAAAGGGCTCAGAGGTGGTGTGATGGACTATACTTTGGAGGTGACACAGTGCGGGGATGTACCTCACGAGGCTATTGCGATAGCGCAGAGTCTGGGGATAGATCCTCAATGGATAGAATACACAAAAAGAAATTTAAATAACTAACAAACAATTATATGCAGAGTAAACTAGGACTAGATTTTAAAAAGGTTGAGCATGCAAAATCCCTGGCTAAGGATATTGCAAATGAGGTTCAGGCTTTTGTTGAGTCTAAAACCACTGTCGCTGTAGAGCGTACATTGTGCAGACTTATGGGAATTGATGGTGTCGATGAAAATCAGGTACCACTTCCAAACGTTATCGTAGACGATCTTCAATCTAAAGGTGTACTTGGTGAAGGTGTATTGTTCTACTTGGCAAATGCTATGGTAAGTACAGGCCTTAATCCACAAGAGGTGGCTGAAAAGGTCGCTGCCGGCACTTTGGATCTGACAAAAATAGAGGTTGCCCCTAAAGCTGAGATCGATAAAGTTCTTCAGCCTGTAATCGACGGCAGCATCGCTAAGATCAGAGCCAGAAGAGAGAGAAGAGAGAATTATCTCAATACCATCGGTGAAGGTCCAAAACCTTACCTGTATGTGATTGTGGCTACCGGTAATATCTATGAAGATACAGTTCAGGCTGAGGCAGCTGCAAGACAGGGTGCTGATATCATCGCTGTGATCAGAACTACCGGCCAGTCTCTACTTGACTATGTTCCTTATGGTGTGACTACTGAGGGCTTCGGAGGTACTTATGCTACCCAGGCTAACTTTAAGATCATGCGTGAGGCTATGGATAAAGTGGGTGAAGAGCTTGGCAGATACATCAGAGTATGTAACTACTGCTCAGGTCTATGTATGCCTGAAATCGCTATTATGGGTGCTTTCGAGGGCCTTGACGTGATGCTTAATGACGCACTTTATGGTATCCTCTTCAGAGATATCAATATGCAGAGAACCCTTATCGACCAGTATATGTCGAGAATCATCAACGGTTTTGCAGGTGTGATCATCAATACCGGTGAGGATAACTATTTGACCACTGCTGATGCAGTAGAGGCAGCCCACACAGTATTGGCTTCAGACCTTATCAATGAGCAGCTTGCTCTATTGGCCGGTCTTCCTGAGGAGCAGATGGGTCTCGGTCACGCATTCGAGATGGATCCTATGCTTGAGAACGGTTTCCTATATGAGCTTGCGCAGGCACAGATGGCTCGCGAGATCTTCCCTAAAGCACCTCTCAAATATATGCCTCCTACAAAATTCATGACAGGTAATATCTTCAGAGGTCACCTTCAGGACTGTCTGTTCAATATGATCGGTATCTGGACAAATCAGGGTCTGCAGCTTCTTGGTATGCCTACCGAGGCTATCCACACACCATTTATGTCTGACCGTTTCTTGTCTATCGAAAATGCCAAATATATCTTCAACAATATGAAGAGCATCGGTGACGAGATGGAGTTCAAAGAGGGCGGTATCATCAGAAAGAGGGCTCAGGAGGTTCTTGACAACGCGATCAACCTTCTCGAGCAGATGACATCTATCGGTCTTTTCAACGCTCTTGAAAAAGGTATCTTCGGTGATGTGAAGAGAAGCAGAGTTGGCGGTAAAGGTCTTGACGGCGTAGTAGAGAAGGGTGCCAACTATATGAATCCATTTATTAACTTAATGAAAGGGAGAAAATAATCATGGCAGGTGGACTATATTCAATGTCTGCAAAGGATTTTGACCAGACACTAGATCTAACAAAAGTAAAACCTTACGGTGATACCATGAACGACGGTAAAGTTCAGGTGAGCTTTACACTACCTGTGCCAAATGGCGCAGAAGCAGAAGAGGCAGCCAAGCTTCTTATGAAGAAAATGGGCTTTGAAAATCCTCTTGTGGCATTTGCCAAAGAATTGACCCCGGGTTTCACATTCTTCAACTGCTATGGTAACCTTACCCATACAGTAGACTACTCTAACATCTATGTGCCAAAAGTGGAGAGCAACACTATGGATATGCACGAGTGTGATGAGTACATTAAAGAGAATATCGGCAGAAAACTTGTCCTTGTAGGTGCAAGTACAGGTACTGATGCCCACACCGTAGGTATCGATGCCATTATGAATATGAAAGGTTATGCAGGTCACTACGGTCTTGAGAGATACGATATGGTAGAGGCTTACAACCTTGGTAGCCAGGTTCCTAACGAGGAGTTCCTCGCCAAAGCTATCGAACTTAAGGCAGACGCTATCCTGGTATCTCAGACAGTGACTCAGAAAGATGTTCATATCCAGAACCTTACAGAGCTTATCGAGCTTATGGAAGCAGAGGGTCTGCGTGACAAGATGATCGTAGTCTGCGGTGGTCCCCGTATCTCTCACGAGTTGGCTAAAGAGCTTGGTTTCGATGCCGGTTTCGGTGCCAATACATACGCTGACGATGTGGCTTCATTCGTCGCTCAGGAATTTGTCAAGAGAAACAAATAGTAAAATATTATAAAGAGACTTATTATGGATAAAAATCAAATTAGAGAAGTCATTGCAAGAAGAGCAGCTCTCGAACTAAGAGACGGTGACGTTGTCAATCTTGGTATTGGTCTTCCAACCATGATTCCCGACTTCCTTCCTGAAGGTGTGTCAGTTATTCTTCAGTCTGAAAATGGTCTTGTAGGTATGGGTCCTACACCAAAAGAGGGTGAAGAGGATAAGAACCTGGTAAACTCAGGTGGCGGATATATCACAGCTATCCCAGGTGCATGGTCTATGAGTTCTTGTGATTCATTTGCACTTATCAGAGGTGGTCACGTGGACGTTACATTCCTGGGTGCACTTGAGGTCGATGAGAATGGTGACTTGGCAAACTGGATTATCCCTGGCAAGAAAGCTCCCGGTATGGGTGGTGCTATGGACCTTCTCGTAGGTGCAAGAAAGGTGATCCTTACTATGGAGCACACTGCAAAAGGTAACCATAAGATCCTCAAAAAATGTAACTTGCCTCTAACAGCTGCAGGTCAGGTAAATATGATCATTACCGAAATGGGTGTTATGGATATCACTCCTGAGGGTATTGTTCTTAAAGAGATCCATCCTGAATTTACAGTAGAGCAGGTACAGGAAGCTACAGGTGCTACACTTATCATCTCTCCTGATCTTCAGCCAATGAAACAATAAGGATTATGGAGTATCAATTTTTGAAATATGACAATAGCAGAGAGGGGATAGGTGTTCTCACCATCTCTTCCCCTGCTACTCTCAATGCTCTTAACTCTACCATTCTTGGTGAGCTGAACTCTTTCGTGGATGAACTTGATGTTCAGAATACCCGAGTTCTTATCATCACCGGTGAGGGTAAGGCCTTTGTAGCCGGTGCAGATATCTCACAGATGAGCGGACTTTACCCTGAAGAGGGTTACAAGTTCGGTCAGTTCGGTGCTATGGTGTTCAAAAAGATCGAGGATCTTGAGATTCCTGTGATAGCTGCCATCAACGGTTTTGCTCTGGGTGGAGGATGTGAGCTGGCTATGGCTTGCGACATCCGCATTGCGTCAGCAAAGGCAAAATTTGGCCAGCCCGAGGTGAATCTGGGCATTATCCCTGGATTCTCAGGTACTTACCGTCTTGCGAAGCTTGTAGGACAAGGGATTGCCAAAGAGCTTATCTATACCGGAGGTATGATCGGTGCAGATGAGGCACTCCGTATCGGTCTTGTAAACAAAGTAGTGGAACCAGAGGCCCTTATGGAGACAGTCATCGCTATGGCAGAGAGCATCCTGACCAGCGCACCTATCGCAGTGAAGTATGCCAAGAAGTGCATCAACGAGAATTACGACCTTTCTGCAGCGGACTCTATCGAGCTTGAGAACAAATATTTCTCAAAATGCTTTGCCACTGCTGACCAGAAAGAGGGTATGGCTGCATTCCTGGAGAAGCGTAAAGCTACTTTTAAAAACGAATAATTAACTAATCTATATATACTTAACAATATGAAAATTTGCGTTATTGGAACCGGTACAATGGGTTCCGGAATCGTTCAGGCTTTCGCACAGGCAGGTGTATCTGTAGTGATGAAAAGTAGAAGCGAGGCAAGTGCTCAGAAAGCTATTGCCCGTATCGCAAAATCACTTGCAAGACTTGTAGAGAAAGGTAAAGTTACCCAAGAGTATGCAGATGCTACTATCGCTAACATTACCCCTGCTACTGACTATGCTTGCTGCGCTGATGTAGATCTTGTGATCGAAGCTGCTGTAGAGACTATGGATCTTAAGAAAGAGCTTTTCAAAATGCTTGACGAGATCTGCAAACCTGAAGCAGTTCTTGCTTCAAACACCTCATCACTCTCTATCACTGAGATCGCTGCTGCCACCAACAGACCTGATAAGGTGATCGGTATGCACTTCTTCAACCCTGCACCTGTGATGAAGCTTGTAGAGCTTATCAAAGGTCAGAAAACTTCTGAAGAGGTTTGCACTATGATCTCTGATCTTGCCAAATCTATCGGCAAAGTGCCTGTAATGGTTAACGAAGCTCCTGGTTTCGTTGTTAACAGAATTCTTATCCCACTTGTAAACGAAGGTATCGGTATCCTGGCTGACGGGGTGGCTACCCGCGATGAGATCGACGAGGCTATGAAACTTGGTGCAAACCACCCTATGGGACCTTTGGCATTGGGAGACCTTATCGGTCTGGATGTATGTCTTGCCATTATGGAGGTTCTTCACTCTGAATACGGTGATGACAAATACAGACCACACCCTCTACTTAAGAAGATGGTAAGAGCCAACTTGCTTGGTAGAAAAACCGGAGAAGGATTTTATAAATACTAATAGTATAATACCAATACAACATGAATTTTAATCTAACTAAAACTCAAGAGCTGTTCAGGCAAATGATTCGTGAATTTGCCGAGAAAGAGGTAAAACCCCTTGCTGCTGAAATCGACGAGCAAGAGAGATTCCCTGCAGAAACAGTTGAGAAAATGGCCAAACTTGGCATTTTCGGTATCCCTGTTCCAACTCAATATGGTGGAGCCGGTGGAGACAACCTAATGTACTCAATCGCTGTAGAAGAGCTTTCAAGAGCTTGTGCTACTACCGGTGTAGTAGTTTCTGCACACACTTCTCTATGTATGGCACCTATTATGGAGCACGGTACTGAGGAGCAGAAAATGAAATATCTTCCTAAGCTTGCTTCAGGTGAGTGGATCGGAGCATTCGGTCTTACTGAGCCTAACGCCGGTACTGACGCTGCAGGTCAGCAGACTACAGCTGTCCTTGACGGTGACGAGTGGGTTTTGAACGGTAACAAAATTTTCATCACCAACGCCGGTCCTGCTCACGTTTACATCGTGATCGCTATGACTGACAAATCTATGAAAACCAAAGGTATCTCTGCTTTCATCGTAGAAAAAGGTACTCCTGGTTTCGAGATTGGTAAGAAAGAGTTGAAGATGGGTATCCGTGGTTCAGCTACAGCAGAGCTTATCTTCAATAACTGCCGTATCCCTAAAGACAACCTTCTTGGTAAAATCGGTGGCGGTTTCCCTATCGCTATGAAGACTCTTGATGGTGGTCGTATCGGTATCGCTTCTCAGGCACTTGGTATCGCTCAAGCTGCTTTGGATGAGACAGTTAAATATACTAAAGAGAGAAAACAGTTCGGTAAAGCTATCGGTCAGTTCCAGAATACCCAGTTCCAGATGGCAGACCTTAAGACCAGAGTGGAAGCTGCCCGTCTTCTTGTTCGCTCTGCAGCATTCAAGAAAGATAGCGGTGTTCCTTATTCAGCTGATGCAGCTATGGCTAAATTGTTCGCAGCTGAAACTGCTATGGAAGTAACTACTAAAGCTGTTCAGTTCCACGGTGGTTATGGTTACACTCGTGAGTATCCAGTAGAGAGAATGATGCGTGACGCTAAGATCACCGAAATCTACGAAGGTACTTCAGAAGTTCAAAGAATGGTTATTTCTGCTAACTTGTATAAATAGGAGGTATAATATATGAAAATCGTAGTTTGTATTAAACAGGTACCAGATACTACAGTTATTAAAATCAATCCTGTAACCGGTACCCTTATCCGTGACGGTGTTCCTAGCATCATGAACCCTGATGATAAAGGTGGTTTGGAGGTAGCTCTTCAACTAAAAGACAAATATGGTGCTCACGTCACAGTTATCACTATGGGTCCTCCTCAAGCAGACCTTATCCTAAGAGAGGCTTATGCAATGGGTGCTGACAAAGCTATCCTTTTGACAGGTAGAGAGTTTGGTGGTGCAGATACACTTGCTACATCACACACTATCGCTGCTGCTCTTAAAAACCTTGAGTATGACTTGATCATCGCAGGTCGTCAGGCTATCGACGGTGATACTGCTCAGGTAGGTCCTCAGATCGCTGAGCACCTTGGTCTTCCTCAGATCTCTTATGTAGCCGGTCTTGAGATGAAAGATGGCAAATACATCGTTAAGAAAGAGACTGAAGAGGGTTACCAGATGCTGGAAGTAGCTGGTCCTGCTCTTTTGACTGTATTGGCAAGCGGTTTCAAAGCCAGATATATGTCAGTAGGCGGTATCGTAGAGGCTTACAAGAAAGACGTAGAAGTATGGGGTGTGGAGAAAGTTGACCTCCCTGTAGAGATGCTAGGTCTTAAAGGTTCAGGTACAAAAGTTTACAAATCATTCACTAAAGGTGTTAAAGCTGCCGGTGAAGTTTACGAAGTGGATCCTGAGCAAGCAGTTGACTTGATCGTAAGCAAACTTAAAGAGAAATTTATTATCTAATCGCCAAAACTGAGAAAGAAATGAATAAAAATGTATATGTTTTTGCAGAGCAAAGAGAGGGCGTAATCCAGCCTGTTGCTCTAGAGCTTTTGGGCAAAGCAAGAGATTTGGCTGATGTTCTTGGCGAGAAAGTAGTAGCTATTCTAGCTGGTTATCAGATCGCAGATAAAGCCAATGAGCTTATCGCTTATGGTGCAGATGACGTAGTAGTTGTTGATGCTCCAGAACTTAAAGATTATGTAACTGAGCAGTATACTCAAGCTGTTTACAAAGTGATCAGCGAGATGCTTCCTAACATCGTATTGTTCGGTGCTTCTACTATCGGTAGAGACTTGGCTCCAAGACTATCAGCAAGACTTGAGAAAGGTCTTACAGCTGACTGTACCAAACTTGAGATCTCTGACGGTTCAGATCCTAAGCTTCCTGCTAACAAGCTTATGATGACCCGTCCTGCTTTCGGTGGTAACCTTATGGCTACTATCGTGGCTGCTAAAGAGGGTGTTCAGATGGCTACAGTTCGTCCAGGTGTTATGCAGAAGAAAGCTAAAGATGAGTCAAGAAAAGGTACTGTTATCAACTTTACCGTTAACTTCGATTCTTCTAAATTCGCTGTAAAACTTCTTGAGACTGTTAAAGCTAACAAAGGTCTTATAGACATCACTGAGGCTAAGATCCTGGTATCTGGTGGTCGAGGTGTTGGCTGCAAAGAAGGTTTCGAAAAACTTGGCGCACTTGCTAAAGTTCTTGACGCTGAAGTATCATCTTCAAGAGCAATGGTGGATGCAGGCATTATGCCTCACGACCGTCAGGTAGGTCAGACCGGTAAGACTGTTCGTCCTAACCTATACTTCGCTATGGGTATCTCTGGTGCTATCCAGCACCTTGCAGGTATGGAAGAGTCTGATCTTATCATCGCCGTTAACAAAGACAAATTTGCTCCTATCTTCAATGTAGCAGATATGGGTATCGTAGGTGATGTAAATAAGATCGTTCCTATGCTTACCGAGCGTCTTGCACAAGAGCTTAAGAAATAGATTATAGAGAATAATTTATTTATAAAATAGGGGTGGCTTTCGGGTCACCCCTTGTTTTAAAAATATATGACCAATCACGTTACAGCATTGTATTTCAGTCCGACTCTTACCACTAAGAAGGTAGTGACGACTATTGCCAAAGGTATTGCCGAGAGGCTGCACGTTTCTTATTCTGAGGTGGATATCACCACTCCCGCTCAGAGAGAGGGTAAACTGGTATTTGACGAGGGTGATCTCGTAGTATTCGGTGCACCGGTATATATCGGGAGGATGCCCAACCTTATCTCACCCTATTTCAAAACCATCACAGGTGGCGGGGCACTGGGTGTCCCTGTAGCCGTTTATGGCAATAGGGCATACGATGACGGGCTGATTGAACTGCGTGACATTATGGAAGAGGATGGCTTCCGACTGGTGGGTGCAGCTGCATTTGTCGGAGAACATACATTTTCCCGCATTTTGGGAGGTGGAAGGCCCGATGGTGAAGATTTGGATGTCGCAGAGAGATTTGCTTGTGAAATCGCCCAAAAAGTGCTCTTATCCGGGGTCGATGCAGCCGGAAGGGTAGAGGTTCCCGGTACACCATATCCATATTCAGGTTTCTACAAAGCGACCGATAAATCTAAAAAGAGTGTCGATATTCGAAAAGTGGTACCTCAAACCGACCTGACCAAATGTGATGGCTGCGGTCTATGTGCCAAGATGTGTGCTATGGGTGCCATCGACTTTACGGACTGTTCTCAGGTGGTAGGGAAGTGTATCAAATGCGGTGCCTGCATCAAAAGATGTCCCCGTGGGGCCAAGTATTTTGACGATCCACAGTACCTCAGCCATCTGGCACTCCTTGAGGAGAAATTTACCTCTCCAAGACGCGAACCTGAGCTGTTTTTCCCTTTAAAATAATGGTTAACATTTTTGTTATTGTGTATAACTAAAATGTTTTAATTGCAGAATATCAGTTTTATATCAAATGAAGAAAGCTACGTGTGGGAATTTGGGGGATTTTATAGCTTTTTGATCACTTTGCATGGATTTCCGACCGCTACGACATCAGATGGGATGTCTTTAGTCACTACAGAGCCGGCTCCGATAGTGACATTGTCACCAATAGTGACACCCGGCAATATTGTAGTGCTTCCACCTATCCATACATTATCTCCGATAGTGACAGGCTCGGCCCACTCCTGTCGGGTATTCCTTGCGATAGGGTCGGTACTGTGACAAGCTGTATATATGCTGACATTCGGGCCGATAAAACAATCGTCTCCAATGGTCACCTTAGCCTCATCCAGCACTGTGAAATGAAAATTGGCAAAGAAACGCTTCCCTACACTTATCTGCTTCCCGTAATCGCAGTAGAAAGGCTGGTTTATGATAATGTCATCGTCGCCAATATAGCCAAGCAACTCTTTAAGAATACCAAGTCTCCCTTCATAATCTGCAGGTGACAAAGCATTATATCTGTGTATCACCTCCTTGACTCCATTCAAATCCTCAAGTAGTTCTCTGTCTGTCGCCGAATAGACCATCCCGGCAAGCATCTTTTCTTTTTCTGTCATTTTGTAGCGTTATTTGTGTGACCTATCGAGTGCTAAGTTAGTGATTCGGGGAAGGAAAAGCAAATGAAAGGGTGGTGGGGCTGGGTGTTATCGGAGTTATTAGTATCTTTGTTCGCTAAGATTACAATACTGAATATGACTATAGAAAATCTCAAAAATTGGATGTGTATTCCGGCCGATGCAGATTCGGATAAAATCAATAATGCTTTTGATCAAATTGCACAGTGCTTAAAAGAGAAGTGTGTCATAAGGTTTGAGGGTAAGGGGTACCGTATTCTGGATTTTGAATTCTATTATTACAATACGAATCATAGGGATATAACCGTCCACCCAAGAAATGCTGAAGCTTTAACTTGGTATATAAACGATTTTGGTGGGATAGATTTGAACTTTAAAAGTGATATAGAGAAGGTTGAAGTCCGGACAGAAAAGAAGAATAATACATACGTTTCATATAAATATACCCTTACTGATCGTTCTTTTTTTGGTGGAATTCTCATACGGAGGATTCAAAGGATCGATGATAAATATATATTCGACGGCCCACTGAAAGTATCTGAACTTTTCAGAGTATTCAGTGCCGCTGATCAGCACCACCACCTCCCGGTACTCGAAATTAGTGAGAGTCCATTGGAGTCCATCGGTTTTAAGCAGTGTACAAGGCACAATCTTCTCGGCAGTCATAAAGGTGTTGATGAAGAAGAGATAATCAGCAAAAAAGTGGAATATAATATCAGCCAGTGTTTTACTGAGGTGGATCCGGTCTTGAAGAGTAAATTGAAAGAAGAACTTAAGGATTTTAAGGGCAAATTATATCGTTATTGTTGGGGCGAGCTGAGTTAGACTGAATATTCCAGGTGGCGCAATTCAGTGCACCACCATCTCTAACGAGTTCCGAACTATAAGGAATGGGGTGACATTTGCACAGAGGGAAAAGAGCCTGGATCTGTGACATAGCTTCGTAATCATTCTCTTCATTCAGAGAAGGGATGAAAATGTGTTCTCCAAGATGTAGAAAATTGATATACGCCCAGCTGTTTCCGGTATATTTGCTGTAATGAAGCTCCTCTATTTCAAAATGATGCTCCAGTATATCCATTAATCTTTTCCGTAAATGTCTGTCAAAATCACAATAGTTATTGATTAGTACACGATTGTGGCCCAGATACCTTACCATTCCGTCTGAGTGACCATATTCTTCATATCTGTCCCAAGGTATTAATACGATTTCAGCTTCAAGTAAGCGGGATAGTTCATCCATAAGTTCACTTTTATGGTATGTCGGGTTTTCTCTTAGGATCTTGTCTGTCATCAATACTTTATCTCCACAGCTAATGACATTGCCTCCATCAAGAATAATCTTTGAAAATTCAATGTAAATCCCCCCGATGGACTCCAATACTTTATCCATTTGAGGGATGTATTCAGGGAAGTCCTTCAAATAGTCAGGGCTATAGCGGAAGCAAATAAACTTATCCTTATTTACTTGAATAGGCATAAAATCCCTGGCCCAGATATGAAGATCTGATTCGGTGTGAGGTATATATTCCCAGCAGACTTCACAATTATCAAATGCAGCCAAAAGACTGTACGCTACTCTGTCGTATTTGTAGGATGAAACGAGCCCTTTAGAAATAAATACTTTATTAGTCTCAAAATGTGTAATCATAGCCCTGCAAAGGTCAATAACTGAATGCAGAAGAGGAAATCTTTTCTGTTAACTTTTGTTAAAGTTTCAGAAAAGATAGATGAAGCATCGAAGGGACTGGAAAGTGGGGTAAATTTGAATATTTGTATCACTTCCTCGCGAGATAATGGATGCTCAGATCGGATGAACGATAAAATAATTCTTTAGCATACTGAATCTAAGAAGAATATCAGTATCTTCGTTGTATGAACGAGATACAAGATATACAGAACCTCTATAATGAGGTGAGGGAGATTATCGCTTCTGCAAGGCAGAATGCGGTTAGGAGTGTGGACTTCTGTCGAGTGCAGATGTATTGGAATATTGGTAAACGCATTTTGGAAACGGAGCAGGATGGTAAGGATAGAGCTGAATATGGATCTTACCTTCTGAAGAATTTGGCGAAGAGATTAGAACCGGAGTATGGAACAGGTTTTTCGTACCGTCAGCTGCAGTTTTGCAGGCAGTTTTATCGTATGTATCCAATTGCGAACGCACTGCGTTCACAATTCAATTGGACACAGTACAGGTTGCTAATTGCGATTCCAGATGCTTATAAAAGAGAATATTATGAGCATGAGGCCATTAATAATGCTTGGACGGCTCGTGAGATGGAACGCCAGATTAACAGTCAGTTGTATGAGCGGCTTCTGTTAAGTAATGATAAGGAAAGTGTATTGGCTGTCGCCCGTAAAGAAAGAATTCCTCAGCAGCCTCAAGAGATTATAAAGGATCCGATGTTTCTGGAATTTCTCGGTCTGGAACAGAAGGCTTCCTATTATGAAAAAGACTTGGAACAGGCTCTGATAACCCACTTGCAGAAGTTTCTGCTGGAATTAGGTAATGGGTTTACCTTTGTGGCTCGTCAGAAACGCATACTTATAGAAGATGATGAATTCTTTGCGGATCTTGTTTTCTACAATCGTCTCTTGCGATGCTTCGTCGTCATAGAGTTGAAAACAGATAAATTGACCCATCAGGATTTAGGTCAATTACAGATGTACGTGAACTACTATGACCGTATGGAAAAGACCCCAGATGAGAATCCTACTATCGGAATTCTCTTGTGCACTGCAAAGAATGATACGGTGGTCAAGATGACCATGCCAGAGGATAATTCATCAATCTTGGCAAGTCAATATCAATTGTATCTGCCAACGCAAGACCAACTGAAAACAGAGGTCGAATCTTTACTGCGCCTGGCAGAGGAATCAAATAAATAGATATCAAGGCTGCAGAGAATCAGGTTCTGAAGGCCTTAGCACTTTTGATATCGGCTCTCGCCGGACTAGCGCTCCCGGCCTTGCCGTATTAGCTGCGCAAATACACGGCCTCCGCGGGGCGTCTGATGACGCCTTGTTGCCTCCGCACTGAGTGAGCGTAGCGAACGCCTGAAGAACCTAATTTCCGAGCCGGAGTCTGAGAAACAGACACCCGAACGGGTGGTCTGGTGTGACGGGGGGATATGAAAATACCCCGATGGGGGTCGGGGTAGTCGGGGAGGGGAATGTGTTTTGGTGGAGTATATCGGACTCGAACCGATCACCTTTTGACTGCCAGTCAAACGCTCTACCAGATGAGCTAATACCCCATTGCGGGTGCAAATATATAAATTTCTTTACAATTTGCAATGGTGATAGTGCAACTTGTCGTTTTCCCGTTACAGTATCGCCTGACGGATGGGGAGGAGGGTCTTGATCAGATTCTCCAGCAGGTCAAGACGGAGCATATTGGCACCGTCCGATTTGGCCTGAGAAGGATCGGGATGTGTCTCGAGGAAGAGGCCATCGGCTCCTACAGCGATGGAGGCTTTGGCTATAGTGGATATCATATCGGGACGGCCACCGGTGACCCCTGAACTCTGATTTGGTTCCTGAAGCGAGTGGGTGATGTCCACTACTACGGGATATCCGAATGACTTCATAGTAGGTATGCCACGGAAATCGATAATCAGATCGGAATAGCCGAACTGTGTGCCACGATCAGTGAGGATGATATTTGAATTGCCGAAGTGCTCCACCTTCTGGGCTGCAAACTTCATAGAGTCGGGTGCAAGAAACTGCCCTTTCTTGATATTCACATATTTGCCGGTCTTGGCAGCGGCCTCCAGCAGCTCTGTCTGACGGCACAGAAATGCAGGAATCTGAAGGATATCCACACCATAAGAGGCGGCAAGGGCTGCCTCCTCGGGATTATGTATATCTGTGATGATAGGGAGGTGGAACTCCTCTTTTATCCCCTGGAGAATCTCCAGTCCGGCCTGATCACCGATACCGGTAAACGAATCTACACGTGAGCGGTTAGCTTTTCTGTAAGATGCCTTGAATACATAAGGGATGGCATATTTATCGGCTATCTCAGCCACTGTAGATGCTATCTGACGGCAAATATCTTTACTTTCGACCACACAAGGGCCGGCCAGGATAAAGAAATTGTCCTGATCGTAACTTTTCAAAAGGGGTAATTCCAATGCTTTCATAGGGTGGCAAAGTTAGTAAAAATAGGCTAGTATCCGTACTTCTTCCAATTCTTCTGGAGACGGGCACGGATCTCACGCTCTTTGGCATTGTCTCCGGGCTCGTAGAATTTGGTCCCCGATTTCCCTTCAGGGAGGAACTCCTGATCCACGAAATTCCCTTCGTATGAGTGGGCATATTTATAATCCTTGGCATATCCCAGCTCCTCCATAAGTGAGGTAGGGGCGTTGCGAAGGTGGAGTGGGACAGGGGAGTTATCCCCTTTATGGACCATCTCCATAGCCTCATTTATAGCCATATAGGCTGAGTTTGACTTAGGGGATGTAGCAAGATAGATGGCGCACTCCGCAAGGGGAATCCGTGCTTCTGGCATACCGATCTTATGCACTGTCTCAAAGGTGGCCTGGGCCAATAAAAGGGCGTTGGGATTGGCAAGGCCGACATCCTCAGAGGCGAGAATCAGCATCCTGCGGGCGATGAAGAGGGGATCCTCGCCACCGTCAAGCATCCTTGCCATCCAGTAGATGGCCCCATTGGGGTCGGAGCCCCGCATACTCTTGATGAATGCAGATATTATATCGTAGTGCTGCTCACCGTTCTTGTCATATATGGCAATGTTTTCCTGGAGACGCTCTGCCACAAGTTTGTCTGTGATGACCAGTTTTTCCCCTTCAGAGATATCTGAGGTGATGATCTCCAGGATATTAAGGAGCTTTCGTGCATCTCCCGACGAGTAGCGGAAGAGGGCATCCTTTTCGACCACCTCGATATTTTTCTCCCGCAGGAGAGGGTCCTCTGCCAATGCTCTGGTCAGAAGACGGTCGAGGTCCTTGATTCCCAGGCTTTTGAGGACATATACCTGGCAGCGTGAAAGCAGAGGTGTGATCACCTCAAATGAGGGGTTTTCAGTAGTGGCACCGATAAGGGTCACTGTACCGGTCTCCACAGCACCCAGCAGGGCGTCCTGCTGAGCCTTGGAGAAGCGGTGGATCTCGTCGATAAATAGTATGGGAGAGCCTTTGGCAAAAAGTGAATTGCTCTTGGCTTTATCAAATATCTCCCGCATATCCTTAACACCAGAACTGATGGCCGAAAGTGTATAGAACTCACGGTCCAGTTTGGTGGCGATAATCTGGGCCAATGTAGTCTTGCCGACGCCGGGAGGGCCCCAAAGGATGAAAGAGGAGATATTTCCAGTCTCGAGCATCCTTCTGAGAATCGCTTTTTCCCCGACAAGATGTTCCTGACCCACATATTGGTCAAGATTCTTAGGACGCATCCTCTCGGGGAGAGGGATATTATTACTATTTAACATAATATAAATTGTATAATTTTTATCTATTTCTTTGCAGCGGCCTGTTTGGCACCGTCAGCCTGCAGCGATGACAGATAATATGTCAGACAAGCTGTACCATCCATTGTAGGCTCGTTTGTAGAGTAATCTCCGATAGCGTCGTGATATACCATCAAATCGGGCTGGAATCGTGCATAGTCTTCGCCAGGTCTGTTAGGGATACCTTCCATATTCACACCTTCGAGATGTTTGAAAATGTTGAAATATACAGGGCCGTCCACAAGACCACCGACAGTGTTACCTTTGCCTGCATTCAGGTATGATGAGTGCGGCTGCGACGGATAGTCTCCGTGTGCAGGAAGCTCTACGATCATACTGGTTCCCCAAGGGTTACATCCGAATAGCCAGTCACGAAGGCTCGCCTCCATCTCCGCATAGGTGTTGTCTCCGGTAAGCTCCCTATAAAGTCTGCACTGGGTAAGCATAGCTGTAGTGAGGTTGTTAGAGCACCATATATATGGAATACCGTGTCTGTAAGGGCTTTCAAGGGCCTTTTCATAGGTTCTGTGGATACCTGTGCGGAGGTTTCTGATGAACTCTTTGGATACACGCTCATTGCCGTTTTTGGCCAGATGATAGTGCCCCATATTCATAAAAGGATACCACTGGTAGTGTCTGGCACTGTCTGCACCCATCCAAGGGGTAACAGGCTCTCTGCGAGCATATTCGATGGCTTGTTCGTAGTAGCTTCTCTCCCCTGTGAATAGGTATAGTTCCATAGCTCCAAGCTCCATATCATCTACCCAGTTGTCCTCCTCGTAGATATATGGTGCCAGGACAGATGCGGTCTGGCAGTTGCCAGGTTTCTTCACACCTTCCTGATATGCTGCATCTGCTTTGGAGCCGATAAGCTTCGCAAATTCGGGGTAAAAAGGTTCGAGAACTCTCGCACCAAGTGCAAAGCAAGAGGCGAATTTTCCTGCTGTGCTGGCTACACCTGTGGTGGAGTTCATAAAGGTGCCTCTGATCTGTGGCTCACCGCTGCAGAAGTATACCGGTCTTCCCTGTCCGGGACCATAACCGTAGTCCACCTTACACTCATTTGGAAGGCGCATCCCGGCGTGGTCGCGGTCATCGGCTATCTGATTGTAGAGTTCACCCGGTTCCGGATTCATCTTATTGAGCCAGTCAAGACCCCATTTGATCTCATCCACGATGTCAGGGATGCCGTTGGCACCTTTATGGCCGCGTGCATCGTACTCATCACCGAACACTTCAGGGTTCTCCTGATATGCGAACATCATCTGATAGATGGCGTTGGCTGATGTAGTGGTGTACTGAAGGTAGTCAGTCGCGTCGTGCCATCCACCTGTCACATCTATATGCTGACCTGTCTTGGTCGGGTGATAAAGGATGTATCCGTCGTGGGTATGGCAGCTGTCCTGAATATGTGGGTTATATCCGCAGCGCTGCTGGCGCATATAGTTAAGGAGGAAGTCTGCGGTGCCGTCATATACGGATGTGTTGATGGGGAATACAGGTGAGGTGGTCTCCCCCACTCTCAGGTAATACTCCCCACTGACTTCGAACTCAGAGAAATCGAGACGATAGGTACTCTGCATAGTACCGAACTTGCCGGTGAATTCTACACTTTTGAAGCTCTTTACCCTCTTTCCTGTAGCCGCATTCACGATATCAAATGCCGATAGGTCTATCGGCTCTTCACTGATCAGAACAGCTACTTTTACAGATTCGGGGAGGTATCCCAGCTGATTGATTCTGATCCATTGGCCGGCAAACGCAAATGTCGCCCCCAACATCATAATAACAATACTCAAAAATAGTTTTTTCATATCACACAGAAATTTTATTCTACCTCAAAAATACTGATTATTTTGTTAATTTTGCTCCTTAAACGGTTAGAATATGAGTAAAAAAGATAAATTGGTGCTGTACAATGTTGAGATTGAGTCTGTAGCGGCTGAGGGAAATTCTCTGGCCAGGGTGGATGGCAAGGTCCTTTTCGTCCCGCTCTGCATCCCCGGAGATGTGGTGGATGTCCGTGTGCACAGGAAGAAAAGCGGCTATATGGAGGGTGTGGCGATAAATATGGTGAAGCCTTCCCCATTGCGCGTAGCGCCGTTTTGCGACCATTACGGGACTTGCGGCGGGTGCAAATGGCAGTCCCTCCCCTATGAGCAACAGCTGAAGTTCAAGCAGCAGCAGGTGGTGGATCAGCTAACCCGCATCGGGCATCTGGAACTGCCTGAGATTGAGCCTATTCTCGGCTCAGAGAAGACACGCGAGTATCGCAATAAACTCGAATTTACCTTCTCCGACCGCCGCTGGCTCTTCGAAGGTGAGAAGGCTGAGGATATATTCTCACCCCCTACCCAGCTCGACCCTGCAGACTATCCCAACGGGTTCCCCCGTCATCTTCGCCTTGGCTACTCGAGTGTGAACAGCAAGCCTGAGGGATTCGGCCTCGGATTCCATATCGGTGGAGCATTTGACAAGGTGCTCGATATCAAAAAGTGCTACCTGCAGCCCGAGCCGTCAAATGAGATCCGCAATTTCGTCAGAGAATATGCAGTGGAGCACGGCCTGAGCTTCTTTAACCTCAGGGAGCAAGTGGGGCTGCTCCGCACTTTGGTCGTAAGGACCAATACCCGAGGGGATGTGATGGTGACCCTTGCCTGCACCTCGCTTGGAGAGGCTGCAGAGGGGGAAAAGGCCCCTATCCTATTGCTCCTGGATGCCATGCTGGAGCGCTTCCCGCAGATCAAATCATTGCACTATGTGATCAATACCAAGGGCAATGACTCATTCGGAGATCTGCCGGTGATCAACTATGCTGGGGAGGATGCCATCTATGAGCAGATGGAGGATCTGAGCTTCAAAATAGGCCCAAAATCGTTCTACCAGACCAACTCCGAGCAGGCCTACCGCCTCTACAGCGTGGTGAGGGAATTTGCTGATTTGAAAGGAGATGAGAAGGTGTACGACCTGTATACCGGCACAGGGACCATCGCGCAGTTCGTATCCAAAAAGGCTTCTAGCGTGATAGGAATCGAGTATGTGCCGGAGGCGATAGAAGATGCTAAGATCAATGCAGCGAACAACGGCATTACCAATTGCACCTTCTATGCCGGTGATATGAAAGATATCCTCACTGCCGATTTCATTGCGCAGCACGGAGGGGCACCTGATGTAATAATCCTGGATCCACCGAGGGCGGGAATCCACCCCGATGTGGCGCAGGTGATATTGGATGCAAATCCTGAAAAAATCGTCTATGTAAGCTGCAACCCTGCCACTCAGGCACGGGATTTGTCGATATTGTCTCAGAAATACAGAATAACCAGAGTCCGCCCTGTGGATATGTTCCCTCATACGGTCCATATCGAAAATGTGGTGGCATTAGAGAGGAAATAGAGTATGGGAAACTACTACGACGAAAGCACCATTTGCGCCCAGGCGAGCGGTTCCGGAGCGGGTGCGGTGACAGTTTTGAGGCTGTCGGGTCCGAGATCGATAGAGATATTGGACGGAGTCTTCACCCCTGCGGGGAAAAAAACATTGCGCGAGAGCGAAAACTATAAAATGAGGTTCGGGGTGATCCGCAGAGGGGAAGAGGTGATCGATGAGGTGATGGCGGTGGTCTTCAGGGCCCCCCACTCCTATACAGGGGAGGAATCGGCAGAGATATATTGCCACGGCAGCGAATATATTGCCCAGGAGATACTCAAACTCCTGATGGAGAGAGGTGCGCGTCTGGCAGAAGGGGGCGAATTTACCAAGAGGGCATTTTTGAATGGTAAGCTCGACCTGGCTCAGGCTGAGGCGGTGGCAGACCTTATCGCTTCGCAGACCAAAGCGGCGCACGATGTGGCGATGGCCCAGATGAAAGGTGGATTCTCGCAGGAGCTATCGAAGATGAGGGGGGATCTTGTGGAGATCGTCTCGCTGATGGAACTCGAACTCGACTTCAGTGAAGAGGATGTGGAATTTGCAGACAGAGTGCGCCTGAAAGAGCTTCTGGAGGCGGTATGTGCCCATCTGGACAAGCTGATAGAGTCATTTGCCCTGGGCAACGTGATAAAAAATGGAGTCCCTGTCGCTATTGTCGGGGCGACCAATACAGGCAAGAGTACATTGCTTAATGCCCTGCTTGGGGAGGAGAAAGCTATCGTGTCGGACATCGCCGGGACCACCCGTGATGTCATCGAGGACACTATCAATATAAACGGCGTAACATTCAGATTTATAGATACTGCCGGAATCAGGAACACCACAGAGACCATCGAGATGATCGGTATCGAGAGGACCTGGTGGAAGATGGCACAGGCATCGGTAGTGATGCTGATGCTCGATGCCCAGAGACCTGATACATTCGAGCAGAACATCGCCAATCTATCTGAAAGGGTATCGGCTGCTGTGGCCGAAAATGGTATAGAGAAACAGGTGGTCGTGCTGCTGAACAAAGCCGACCTTGTATCGGATGAGGAGCGTGACGGGTATCTGTCACAGATAGCAGAGTATGGTCGCAAATATGACCTCTCCCCTGCCCGTATCTTCCCTATCTCGGCGAAAGTACGTCTTGGTGTGGATGAGGTGGTAAGCTATCTGGCCCTCTCACGAAAAAGTATGAAGACAGACCAGAACAGCACACTCGTGACCAATCTCCGTCACCTGGAGGCCCTCCGTTCAGCCCGCGAAGCCCTCACCCGGGTATGGGATGGTCTGTCGGACTCCATCCCTACCGACCTCGTCGCACAGGACATCCGTGAAGCGATCTACCACATCGGCACCATCACCGGCGAAGTCAGCACCGACGAAGTACTGGGTGTGATATTTGGGAGGTTTTGTATTGGAAAATAGCCCGATATCAGCATATATCGTAAAGTATTAGAATATCATAACTACCAATGCTTTAGGCTTCGGAACGAAGTTTAACCATTTATGATATTTTAATGCATTTCTACACTTATTTGCCATTATTTGTACCGCATTTGTAACATCTGTGGTACAAATTTTTGCATATACTGAACATCCTGCCAAGGTTCCGAACACTTTGAACAACAGTGAACAACCTTGAACAAAGATGAACATGTAAAAGTGTAAATGCTGCTTAAGTAACTCACTATGCAGCCCGAACGAAAAACTTACAGAAAAATCTGTCAGCAATGCGGCAGAGAATTTCTAGCCTATCAGTCCAGGACAGCTTGTTGTTCTGACCGATGCGCCAAGCTTCTCCTCAAACATCAGAATCGTGACGAGAGACTCAAAAAGACCAGTATTGAAGTCAGAGAGACTCAACGCCTCGCTCTGCTTGACAAGAACTTCCTTACAATCTCAGATGGTGCTAAACTACTGCAGATCTCAAGGAACACACTCTACAAGATTATCGAGATGCACAGCGTTCAACTCCACCGCTTCACAGACCGCACAATCAGGATCTCACGTGCAGATCTCGAAAAGGTAGGACATTCCAATGCCTCACTCGTGAACACCACAATTGCCATTAAAGAAGACATCCTCACCAACTGGATGACACGTGAACAGGTACTGGAAGAATTTGACGTCAAGTACGTAACATTCTATGCCAACATAAAGAAGCATAATCCCAAAGTAAAAATGATCCACGGGAAAGCCTTCTATGACAAGCAAGAAATGGAAAAACTCTTCTTTGTGAACCAGCACCCAGGTATAAAAGAATGGTACACCTTCAAAGAATTGATGGAAACAACCGGTATGCAGCTGGAGTCTATATGCGAATACTGCACGAGCCACAAAATCCCCCGCAAACGGAAAGGCGGACTCACTTATGTATCCAAGCTTCATTGGGACTCAGAAAGAGGAGTTTCACTTGATCCAGTGAAGCACATAACCATAAAGGAAATAATGGACACCTATAAATTATCCCGCACTCACCTATTCACTATTTTGCGAGATAATGGACTTGAGAAAATAAAAAAAGGTAACTTTGTGTACTTCATAAGAGAAGAGGTAGCCAAAGTATTGAAGTATAGATTAGACAAAATGAAGTAGCCATGAAAGCAGTAAAAGTAACACTACGTAAAAGAGAATACCCAAGCGGCAAAATCGCATTGTACCTGGACTTCTACCCTGCCATCAGGAACCCACGCACAATGCAGATGACCCGTAGAGAATACCTTGGCATCTATCTCATGAAAAGCCCACGCACAGCCTCTGACCGCAAAGCCAACGCTATGAAACTAAAGCAGGCAGAAGCTATCAGAGCTGAACGCGAAATAGCTCTTATCAACGAACAATACGGCTTCCTTGACAAAACCAAAGGCCGTATGAGCGTTCTCGACTACTTCTACTCCATCCTACTTGGCAAAGACAAGAAATGGAGAATAGTATATGAACATTTCAACATCTTCACCAAAGGCAAATGCGTATTTGACGAACTCACAGTAGACTTCTGCAACAAATTCAGAGAATACTTGAGTACAGCCAACCGCATCAAGAGCGAAAAACTCAAACTCTCCCAAAACTCCGCAGCCGGATATTGGAGCACATTCAGAGCATTCCTTGCCATTGCCTACAAAGAAGGCTACCTGAAAGAAAACATCAATGACTTCCTAGACAAGCTGGAGACACAGGAAACAAAACGAGAATATCTAACCCTGGAAGAACTCAACACACTCGCAAAATCCCACTGCGACTACCCTGTTCTCAAGAACGCTTCCATATTCTCCTGCCTCACAGGGCTCCGTTTGAGCGACATCCTGCAACTTGAATGGAAACATATCCAGGACTACCCTTCCGGTGGTAAATGCATCCGCATCAAAACCGAAAAGACAGAAACCGAAGCAAGCATTCCAATCAGCGACCAGGCACTGAAACTTTGTGGAGAGCCATCTGAAGGTATAGTATTCAAAGGACTCACACGCCAGCTCGTAAACGGAAGACTCAAAGCATGGGTAAAATCTGCAGGAATTGACAAATACATAACATTCCACTGTTTCCGTCACACATACGCAACCCTTATGATAGCCGGAGGAGCAGACATCTACACAGTCAGCAAAATGCTTACCCACAAGAACGTAAGTACAACACAGATATATGCAGACCTTGTCAATGAGAAGAAGAAACAGGCTGCGGAGATAATCAAAATTGGAGAATAGAATATGATAAAGATTGCAACTGAGATTTTGAAGGGCAGCCAACATTCACTCCTTACCCAACAGCAAGGAGAAGATATGTACAGAAATCTTATCTATGACTCTGCAGTCGTTACTCAATCTTTTAACCCTTATTTAAGGATTGATTTTAACTATCCGCAACCCTCTCTCAAGGTAAGATACGCCCAGGATATAATCAATGCTGGTATAATATCAGAGTTGAATAAAATTATATATGAGACGTGCGACCCAATGCCAACAAGGGAGCGAGTTGCCTATAAATTAATGAAAATAGACAGGGCTATTAAGCCATTATTAGCTACACTGCAGTCGGTTATTGATGAAAATCAATATGATCTATCATTGTTGTCACGGCCTGATACCCGCTTTACTGATAGATTGTACTATTCAAATATTTACATATGTCACTATCTTCAAGTTGCCATCATATACTTCGTAATGGAATTTCAAGCGCAATTTGCAGATTACATCCCGGAGAATAAGTACATAAGCATTAGTAAGATATATAATGAATACCTGCTAATGCAAGTTCCACAAGACACACACTTGAAGGAGATAAAGAAGATAGAAATTAAACAAGCACAAATTGAGGCAACTCCAGTAGAGACATTACCGACTAACGCTCAAATTTTCCTTACTGAAGTTCAAAAATATTCTTTCACTGAATTACCTAAGTTACAGGAGCTAACACCAAGACAAGTCCAGATACTCATAACTAAAATGGTAGAAAAACAGGCGCCATATGCCGTTGCTATGCTGTCATTTTTAGAATATGACAAAATGTTGAAGAACAGGTATAATGTTAACAAAGAGAACATATATAAGCATATATCAATTGCTCTTAACAATGTAGGTCCACGCCAGATAAAAGGCAATTTCCTTGTACTAAACGAAGGATCGAAAGAAGATCCAACGCGATATACTTCTCATCAATTTAAAGATATTGTTATCGAAGATTACAAAAACATTAAGCTAACTTACTGATATTCAGATACGCCCATATTTTGGGCGTATAAAACCTGAAATGGGCGTAAGAATCGCCTAAAATGACCCATATTGATTTGTAGCCGCAGTCCGATAGTCGGATTTGCGGCTTTCTCATTTAGGGTAGGCTCCGAGAAAGTCGAACCGCCTTAAAACAATGCAATATGGCAGACGTTTTAAAGACTCTATCGTTTAACGACGTGCCCCAGGCACTATCGTTACTCCTCGAGAAGGTAACAAGACTCGAATACCTTCTTGAAACCAAGACTCAGGCTCCCAAAGCCAAACAAGATGAAATGATGGACCTTAAAGGACTCCAGGACTTTCATCCAGAACATCCTGCTGCAGCTACCATCTACAAATGGGTACGCATCGGACAGATTCCTTACTACAAGACCGGTAAGAAACTCATCTTCAAAAGGTCGGAAATAGAAGCTTGGATTAATGACGGACGTCAGATGACAGACGCAGAGATTGAAGCTGAGGCTATTGATTACATTAACAGAAGGAGGACCGGCAAATGAGTAAGATCACTACTATCGGTAATGTAATCATAGCAATTGCAGCCGACAAGAACGACGACCTCGGAAAGGTACTCCGTCAGCTTCCATCTATTCAGAAAGAACTGCTTAAGCGAGAGATCATCACCCTTGAAGACCTTACTAATGAGCAGATTGAAGTTCTCATGGAGGAAGTATACCAGGAGGAATTCGCAGGCAAAGAGCCAGAGAGTATCCAGAACTTTTCCAAGGACGCGAACCTGGAAGACTGGATTGACGGTCAGGAAGTGATGATAAAGCTCAGAATCAGCCCACGCACGCTTCAGACCTTGAGATCCAACGGCACAATCCCTTTCACAAGGATAGGACACAAGCTGTACTACCTCAAGCAGGACATCGAAAGGATTCTCCGCAACAACTACGTAATGTTTAACATTCGCAAGCGCTATGGAGAAGACTATTGATAAAGAAACTCTCCTTAAAAGAACGATGTGGGGCGTGGATATCTACGCCCACATCTTAAGGAAGTTTTACCCTGACGAAACAGTCATCAAAGTAGTTGGCAGAGATTGCGGAATTTGCAAAAATCCATTTGCTGGGGGTGCAAGAACACTTCACATATGGTTCGAGCGCAACAGTCCTGTCGGAAGACTTTCAGATGAGACAGCCTACCACAAAGACCAATTCGGAGCCATACCAGATGGAACCGCATTAGACTTTGCGGAACTCTACTACAAACAGTCTGGTCAAGAATTACTTAATACGCTTAATCGAGAGATGAACTTGAACTTAGACAGAGAACGAACGCAGTACGGAAACACTCCTCGTTCAGACATTGACAAAGGCCCTAAATTCTCATTCTTCAAGGCCCCAATCAAGAATATCAAGTCTCACAAGAGTATAACCATCCGTGACGCTTATAACTACATTGTCGGTCCATACGCCAAGGAACGTACTGAAAAACTCAGAAGTATCCTTGCAGACAAAAGCAGAGCACGCTTATACAAAGCCGCCAACTTTGACTATGTAACCTTCTGCGGAGAATTTGACGTAAGATCCAATAACTCTGTCAAGAAGGTCTCTGGTCTGCTCTGTATCGACTTTGACCATATAGAAGAACCTGAAGTACTATTCACTAAGTTATTGAACGATGAGTATTTCAACACCGTACTTCTATTCAGAAGTCCATCTGGGGACGGACTGAAATGGGTCATAGAAATTCCGCCGCAGGAACTCCCTCACCCATTCTTCTTCAAAGCAGTAGAGAACTACATATTCAAAACATACGGAGTTAATATAGATGGTACAGGCAAAGACATCTCACGTGCTTGCTTCCTCTGTTACGACCCCAACGCTTTCATTAACGAAAACTATTTGTAGATATGCCAAAGAAACAATTTATAGTAGAGGACTGGCTGAACCAGCCAGCTCCTGCACCAGAAACAACCAAAAGAGCTACTTCAGCTCACATTCCTCAAACTTCTGTACAAGAAGATATTGAGATTATCATTCAGCGCATTGAAGCTGCCCACACCGACATCACAGCTGGTTACAGCAACTGGCTAGACCTTGGCTTTGCACTCTCAGAAGAACTCGGCGAAGCAGGTAGAGATTACTTTCACCGCATCAGCCGTTTCAATCCTGACTACAATCATGCTGAAACCGACAAGCAGTTCAACAACTGCCTCAAATCCGGTGGATCTGGAGTGACTATCAAAACCTTCTTCCAGAAAGCAAAAGATGCAGGAATATCAATCTCCACAGGCTCCAAATCCGCAATATCCGCAGAATCCGCAAAATCCGCACCCCATAGAAATGCGGAAATAAAGAGTAAATCCGCAGAATCACTTACTGCGGAAATTGCAGATATTGCGGAAACTGCGGAAATGGACCAAGAAATCGAGTTACCGACCTTTTCACAGGAAGTGGCAGATTCACTCCCCGACTTTCTCAAGAAGATAGTAAGTATCAGTAACTCTGAAGCCGATTCTGACATCCTCCTCCTAGGAACACTCACAGTTCTCTCAGCCTGTATGCCACACATCAAAGGAGTATATGATAGAAGAACAGTCTACCCTAACCTATTCCTCTTCGTCACTGCAAGAGCATCATCAGGTAAAGGTCGACTCAATCTTTGCAGACATCTTGTAGAACCCATTCATGACCGCCTCCGTGAAATCAACGAGGCCGAAGTAATGGAATACAAACACAAGCTGGCAGAGTACAACGCAGCAGGAAAGAAGAAAGTAGATATGGAAAAACCTGAAGAACCGCCAATGCGAATGCTCTTCATCCCTGCAAACTCTTCGGCAACTGCTGTCTACCAGGTTCTCAACGACAACGACGGAGAAGGATTGATGTTCGAGACCGAAGGAGACACCCTCGCAAACACATTTGGGTCAGACTACGGCAACTACTCAGACGGCTTCCGCAAGGCATTCCACCACGAGACCATCTCCTATATCAGACGTAAGGACCGTGAGTATGTGAACATCAAACAGCCAAAGCTCTCTACCCTACTCACCGGTACACCACGTCAGATCCTAAACCTGATATCAGATGCCGAGAACGGTCTCTTCTCAAGATTTGCGTTCTACTACTTGGACACAAAACTCGTATGGAACAACGTCTTTGCGAACTCCGGCAATGAGACCCTTGAGGACTACTTCCAAACCCTCGGCAAAGAATACCAAGACTTCTTCAACATCCTAAAGGCTACCACTGACATCACCTTCTACTTCACTGCAGAACAGGAGGCAGATTTCAACGCTACATTTGACGAATGGCAACAAACCTACGTAGAGACCTGCGGAGAAGAATTTGTTGCTACAGTGCGCCGTTTAGGAGTCATAATGTACCGAATCGCAATGTGCCTCTCTGCACTCAGGATAATGGAAGACGGCAACTTTGAAGACACACTCTGCTGCATGGATGTAGACTACCGCACAGCCAAGACCATAGCTGATGTCTTAATCCAGCACGACGCACGAGTATTCCACACATTAGCGAACACAACTGCCGCTCCAAGAACAGCTTCAGCAGCGCAACGCCAGTCTGCACATATGAAGTTCTTTGAGGCTCTACCAGACGAGTTCGACAGAAAGACTTACGCTGACATCGCCACTCAAATGGGACTGAATCCTAAGTCCATGGACAGAGTCATCCGCAAATGGTGTGACGATGGAAAGCTGGAGAATCCTGCACATGGTAAATACACCAAAGTATAACCTCATCGCCCTCAGACATCAGTCTGGGGGCTTTGTCTAAAATACTGTTAATAACTTTTTCCAACAATCTGAAATAGGGTCGCAAAATATTAAGTAAATTTGTTAGCGAGGTAGTCCAGAGCCTCTAATCAATCTATTACTTAATCCTTTAAACTCAATTTTGCTTATGGCTTATAGTCAAAAGAACAATTACATCCAGCTTTCATCCATAGAAGACATTCTTCTTAACACCCTAATGTTTGATTTTCCTGAGAGACCTGTAAGGTTTTATTTCACTCGTAAAGATAGAAGGGATATTGCACTGACTCCACTGAGCCATCAGCTATTCCCTGCTAATATTTGCGAGATTTACCCTGACATTAGTAATGGTGAGAAGATTTACACATCTTTTACTCGTGAGATAGATGGATTTGATGCTCTGGACATTGATTTCAGTGACCGACTTAATTTCTCACTTATCAAACGATATTATAATCGTGAAATAAGGTTGTATTTTCAAAGATTAAATATGGTCGCAGACACTACGTTCGTTGGGGACACTCAAGTATGGATAAGGACATCACCTCCTAAGAAGAACAAGATAGCAGGATGCTTATACTATGATAGGTTTACAATTAAGGTAAACTATAACTATGGCTATCGTAAACCGGAATTGGTTATATCATATGACAGGCCAGCAAAAGTGCTACCTAAAAGCATATCTAAATTCATAGATGAATACAACGCTCAGAACTCTGATCCATTTGGTGAGATGAAAGTTAATCCGGTTTCCTTAATTAACAAGGTTTTAGCCTATCGTATAATAGATAACGACGTAAGTAAAAAGCGTTTCTATATCACCCGATATGATAAGCTACAAACTCGTTATGAGGATGGCGAAGATATTAATTTTAGCATAGTATACCCCATTGTCAACAATAAGCTAGCCTCATACCTTGGCTACGATGACGACGACTCTGAAGATAGTCCATTTGCAAAGAATCGATATAAAACCTATATCCCAAAAATCAAAGAGTTTAAAGATAAACATCTTTTGACTGATAATTTCAGAAGAATAATCCCCGTTGTAAACTCCTTCACAAAGGTTGATACAGGTCAAGTGAGCCCTAAAAGTAAGGATCTAATCTTTGGAAAAAAAGGGAATGGCGAGCACATAACTGGTTTCATACCACGTCGCGGCACTAATGATGGTCCGTTTGCAAAGCCTATTTTTAAAGATATCAAGGTTATGCTTATTGCTCATGTAGACCATAAAGAAATTGCAATGAACTTAGGCGATATACTGAAATGCAAAAATGGCAAATATGGGTACTATACTGGTTTAGAAACATACCTTGGCCTAAAGTTTACTTATGAAAAGGGTCTGCTATTCAATTCTCCAGATCCAACTATGGAGATTAAAGAGCAATTGAAAAACAAACAGTTCGACCCAAACGTAAAGTATATTGCGATATATCTCACCCCTATTAGTAAGTCCGCAGGTGATGTAAAGCAAAAGCGGGTATATTATGCATTGAAAGAACTTCTGCTTCAATATGACATTGCTTTACAATGTATAGAAGTAGAAAAGATGATAGAACAGCTTAACAAGGATAAATCAAAAGGCACATATAACTTTGGGTTTACTCTCCAGAACATGTCGATAGCAATCAATGCGAAATTAGGCGGCATACCTTGGAAACTTAATGTTAGCCCTAAACATGAACTTGTGGTCGGTGTTGGTGCGTTTAAAGATGATAAAGTGCAGTATATTGGCTCAGCATTCTCTTTTGATAATACAGGATGCTTTAACTCCTTTGAGTATTTCCACAAGGATGAACTCCTAGAGTTAGCCGGTTCCATCCAAGAGGCAATAAGGAACTTCAAAAACACTATCGAAATTCCTTCTAGGGTAATAATTCATTATTATAAGGACATGCGTGAAGATGAGGTAGAAGCTATTGAAAACTCCTTGTACGAACTGGATCTTGGCGACATCCCAATCTATGTCGTCACCATTAACAAAACGGAGTCTGAGGACATCATCATATTCGACGAAGCCTCACCTGACATGATGCCGTACAGTGGAAGATTCGTCAATTTGGGAAATGGTACATTCTTATTATGCAATAACACGAGATATGAAAACTATCAGGGCAAGCCAGATAGTTACCCATTCCCAGTTAAGCTGAAAATACGATGTCCGAATGCACCTGAGACCCTTAATCAAACTGTGATTACCGGTCTTATTGACCAAGTATATCAGTTTAGTCGCATATACTGGAAATCTGTTGCACAGCAGAATCTGCCTGTAACTATCAAATATCCAGAAATGGTAGCACAGATTGCGCCTCACTTTCAAGACAGCAATGTACTTGAAGGCATTGGTAAAGATTCATTGTGGTTCCTATAAAACACTGCGGAGGGCTCAACACCCTCCGCGTTCCGTAATCATATTCAAAATTAAAACCGTCGAAATGATTAGCTGACCCGACGAAATCCCCATAAAGGTTGTAGAGATACAACCTTTTTCTATTTATAATCGGCACTTGCCCACTTCCCTGCCGGTCAGTCGGCAACCTTCTATACCCACCGCACAGGCGAGAATATGAGGACTGCAAGCAGATCCTCAAACTCTCGCTGAACCCCACGCACACATAAAACGCCCGGCAAGACTTCAGCCG
>JAFVQD010000034.1 GCA_017504965.1 Bacteroidales bacterium
AGCCGTATCGGAAGGTGCGGCTGGATCACCTCCTTTCTAAGGAGACATGGATCTTCATACTGTGAACTTTTTCATGGGCCTGTAGCTCAGGTGGTTAGAGCGCACGCCTGATAAGCGTGAGGTCGGAGGTTCGAGTCCTCCCAGGCCCACCACAAACCCATTTTTATGGGTTTGATTTATGAGAACCTAGAAAACCGAATAGAGTGTATCAAACAAACACAGAAGAAAAACGAAATCGAGATATAGCGGTCGTTTTCAACCAAATCAAGATTTGGGAAAACGTCGCATGAGACCTACCACAGTTTACGATGTAAACTGGGTTAGGGCTTCAATACTAAGTGAGTCTTTAGAGATTTGCGAAGGGTGATATCTATGATTTCAACCGAGAAAACCAGAACTTTTCATTGAGAAAATTAACAATGAAAGCACACAGCGCGTGTGCACTTTACAGGTCAAGTAAAGAAGGGCATAAGGCGGATGCCTTGGCACTGGGAGCCGAAGAAGGACGTGACAAGCTGCGATAAGCTGCGGGCAGGAGCAAATATCCGTTCATCCGCAGATTTCCGAATGAGGGAACTCACGCAGGGTAATGCCTGCGTATCCATGACTGAATCCATAGGTCATGAGAAGGCAACCCGGGGAACTGAAACATCTAAGTACCCGGAGGAAGAGAAAGAAACATCGATTCCCCTAGTAGCGGCGAGCGAACGGGGAAGAGGCCAAACCGAAGACTTGTCTTCGGGGTTGCGGACACTCATCACGTATACAGATCGATAGCCGAAAAGGATTGGAAAGTCCTGCCACAGAGGGTAAAGGCCCCGTAGGCGAAATTGAGAGTATGCAGAGTGGATCCAGAGTAGGACCGGACACGTGTAACCCGGTCTGAAGCCGGGGGGCCCACCCCCCAAGCCTAAATACTACCCAGTGACCGATAGCGTATAGTACCGAGAGGGAAAGGTGACAAGAACCCCGGGAGGGGAGTGAAACAGAACCTGAAACCTTATGCCTACAAGCAGAGGGAGCGCAAGTGACCTCGTACTTTTTGTAGAACGGGCCAACGAGTTATGGTATGCAGCGAGGTTAAGGTGCTGGAGCACCGGAGCCGCAGGGAAACCGAGTCTGAACAGGGCCAGAGTTGCATGCTGTAGACCCGAAACCGGGTGACCTATCCATGAGCAGGTTGAAGTAACTGTAATAGGTTATGGAGGACCGAACCCATATCTGTTGAAAAAGGTTGGGATGACTTGTGGATAGCGGTGAAATTCCAATCGAACCCGGAGATAGCTGGTTCTCCTCGAAATAGCTTTAGGGCTAGCCTCGAGTGGTGATATCCGGAGGTAGAGCACTGAATGTCCTAGGGGGCTTCACCGCTTACCGAAGACTATCAAACTCCGAATGCCGGAATATCAAACTCGGGAGTCAGACTATGTGAGATAAGTTTCATAGTCGAAAGGGAAACAGCCCAGACCAACAGCTAAGGTCCCAAAATGTAAGTTAAGTGGAAAAGGATGTGGAGCTGCATAAACAGCTAGGATGTTGGCTTAGAAGCAGCCATACATTCAAAGAGTGCGTAATAGCTCACTAGTCGAGTGGCTCTGCGCCGAAGATAAACGGGGCTAAAACTTACTACCGAAGCTTTGGATACATTTATGTATGGTAGAGGAGCATCGTATACGGGCTGAAGCCGCGCCGTAAGGCCAGGTGGACTGTATAGGAGAGAGAATGTTGGCATGAGTAGCGCAAGGCAGGTGAGAATCCTGCCCGCCGAAAATCTAAGGTTTCCTGAGGAAGGTTCGTCCACTCAGGGTTAGTCGGGGCCTAAGCCGAGGGCGAGAGCCGTAGGCGATGGATAACAGGTTGATATTCCTGTACCACCGGAGGTCGTTTGAGTGAAGTGGGGACACAGAAGGATAGACTGAGCACGCCGTTGGTTGAGCGTGTCCAAGCAGTGAGGCTTGTATGTAGGCAAATCCGCATACTTTAAGGCTGGGCTGTGATGGGGTGGCAATAGCCGGTAGCAGTCGATTTCACGCTGTCAAGAAAAGCCGCTAGCGAGACCCGAGGTGCCCGTACCGCAAACCGACACAGGTAGATGAGGAGAGAATCCTAAGGTGAGCGAGAGAACCATTGTTAAGGAACTCGGCAAAATGACCCCG